>NZ_LT629757.1:1352827-2705654 GCF_900104965.1 Nocardioides scoriae
CGTACGTCCTCACGCTGGCGGGCCACGGCCCGCTGGCCGCCGACCTCCCGGGCAACCTGCCGCCCGCCTTCTCCGACGTGACGCTGTTCCTGTTCATCGCCTCGCTGTCCTACCTCGTGGTGCCGCTGGCCCGGACCGTCGACCGGCTCTCGGCCGTGACCCGCCAGCAGGAGCGCTCGGAGACCACCGTCGAGCGGATGCTCGACTCCGCCACCCGCACGGTCTTCGTGGCCACCGACGAGCTCGGCCGGATGACGCACTACAACGACGGGGCGCACCAGACCCTGGGGTACGCCGCCGCGGACGTGCTCGGTCGCAGCCCCGTGATGTTCCACACCGCCGCCGAGGTCGCCCGCCAGGCCGCGCACTTCGCGACCCCGCCCGACCACACCGCCGTCGTGATGGCCCAGGTCGCCTCCCGGGAGCGACGCGACTGGGAGTTCGTGCGCCAGGACGGCGAGGTCCGGATGATCTCGCTGGAGCTCAACCAGATCACCGCCCCCGGCGGGCGGGTGCTGGGCTACATCGCCTCGGGCGAGGACATCACCGAGCGGCTGCGTGCGCAGGAGGCGCTGGTGACCGCCCTGGACCGCGAGCACCAGTCGGTGGTCCGCCTCCAGGAGGTCGACCACGTCAAGCAGGAGCTGGTCTCCAACGTCAGCCACGAGCTCCGCACGCCGATCACCAGCATCTCCGGGTACGTCGAGCTGCTCGCCGACGGCAGCCTGGGCGAGCTCAGCCCCTCGCAGCGCGACGCGGTCGACCGGATCGAGCGCAACACCGCGCGCCTGGGACTGCTCGTCGAGGACCTGCTGCTGCTGTCGCGGGCCGAGGCGCGCCAGCTCGACCTGGTGCAGGACGAGGTCGACCTGGTCGGGGTGGCCGGCGAGGCGGTGGAGCTGCTCGACGAGCTGGTCCGCAGCCGTGACCTGGCCGTCGCCACCACGCTGCCCGACGCGCCCGTCACCGTCGTCGGCGACCCGGTCGCCCTCGAGCGGGTGGTGACCAACCTGGTCAGCAACGCCGTCAAGTTCACCCCCGATGGGGGCCGGGTGGCGGTGTGCGTGTCCGCGGACGGCGGTGCCGGCGCCGGCGGTCCCCGGGCCGCGGTGCTCGAGGTCAGCGACACCGGGATGGGCATCAGCGAGGAGGACCAGGCGCAGCTGTTCACGCGGTTCTTCCGCGCGGCCGAGGCGACCGACAGCGCCATCCAGGGCACCGGCCTGGGCCTGAGCATCGTGCACGCCATCGTGGAGCAGCACGGCGGCGAGGTCGCGATCGCCTCGCAGCCGGGTGCCGGGACCACCGTCACGGTCCGGCTGCCGCTGGCGGCGCCGGAGGCACCCGGACGTGCCACGGGGCCCGTCACCTCGCGGTGACGGGCCCCGGGACGAGCGGCTAGGCCTTGCGCAGGTTGCGCAGGACGAACTGCATGATGCCGCCGTTGCGGTAGTAGTTCGCCTCGCCGGGGGTGTCGATGCGGACGACCGCGTCGAACTCGGTGTCCCCCGCCGTGACCTTGACGGTGCGGGGGGTGGACCCGGAGTTCAGCTCGGTGACGCCGCTGAAGGAGAACTCCTCCTCGCCGGTGAGGCCGAGCGACTCGGCGTTCTCGCCCTCGGGGTACTGCAGCGGGAGCACGCCCATGCCGATGAGGTTGGAGCGGTGGATCCGCTCGTAGGACTCGGCGATGACGGCCTTGACCCCGAGCAGCGCGGTGCCCTTGGCGGCCCAGTCGCGCGAGGACCCGGAG
Source organism: Nocardioides scoriae (assembly GCF_900104965.1). NCBI lineage: Bacteria > Bacillati > Actinomycetota > Actinomycetes > Propionibacteriales > Nocardioidaceae > Nocardioides > Nocardioides scoriae. Next base: position 1,354,581 of record NZ_LT629757.1, read on the forward strand.
CCGTACTCCTTGCCCGCCAGCACGACGAGCGGGGTGCCCTGTGCGAGGTAGTTCTCGCTGGCCTCGAAGACGGTGCTGTCGGCGCCGTCCCGGGTGAAGTCGCGCGTGAACCCGCCCTCGGTGCCCGGGGCCAGCTGGTTGCGCAGCCGGATGTTGGCGAAGGTGCCCCGGATCATGACCTCGTGGTTGCCGCGGCGCGAGCCGTAGGAGTTGAAGTCGCGCTGGCCCACGCCGTGCTCGGCGAGGTAGCTGCCCGCCGGGCTGTCCTTCTTGATGGCACCGGCCGGGCTGATGTGGTCGGTGGTCACCGAGTCGCCCAGCTTGAGCAGCACCCGGGCGCCGGTGATGTCCTCGACCGGGCTCGGCTCGTCGGGCATGCCGTCGAAGTAGGGAGGCTTGCGGACGTAGGTGGACTGCGGGTCCCACTCGAACGTGTCGCCCTCGGGGGTGGGCAGCGAGCGCCACTGCTCGTCGCCGGCGAAGACGTCGGCGTAGTCCTCGGTGAACATCTCCGAGGTGATCGCGGAGGCGATCACCTCCTCGACCTCCGAGGCGGAGGGCCAGATGTCGCGCATGAAGACGTCGTTGCCGTCCTCGTCGGTGCCCAGCGGGTCGTTGAACAGGTCGACGTCCATCGAGCCGGCCAGCGCGTAGGCGACCACCAGGGGCGGCGACGCCAGGTAGTTCATCTTCACGTCGGGGTTGATCCGGCCCTCGAAGTTGCGGTTGCCCGAGAGCACCGAGGTGACGGCCAGGTCGCCGGCGTTGACGGCGTCGCTGACCTCGGGGATGAGCGGGCCGGAGTTGCCGATGCAGGTGGTGCAGCCGTAGCCGACGAGGTTGAAGCCCAGCTTGTCGAGGTACGGCGTCAGCTCGGCGCGCTCGTAGTAGTCCGAGACGACCTTGGAGCCCGGCGCCAGCGTGGTCTTGACCCACGGCTTGGTGGTGAGGCCCTTCTCGACGGCCTTCTTGGCCAGCAGCGCCGCGCCGATCATCACCGAGGGGTTCGAGGTGTTGGTGCACGAGGTGATCGCCGCGATGGCGACCGCGCCGTGGTCCAGGTCGAACTCGGTGCCGTCGGAGAGCCGCACGTGCTGCGGGTTGGACGGACGTCCGTCACCGCTGCCGGCGGGGTGGTTGCGCCAGTCGTCGGGCTTGCCCTCGCCGTTGCCGCCCTCGGAGACCGAGGGGGCGTCGCTGGAGGGGAAGGACTCGGCCGAGGCCTCGTCGACCTTGGAGCGCACCGAGTCGCCGGCCTCGCCGTCGACGTAGTCGCCCAGCGAGGTGCGGAAGGCCTCCTTGGCCGAGGACAGCGAGACCCGGTCCTGGGGGCGCTTGGGCCCGGCCAGCGACGGGACGACCGTGGCCAGGTCGAGCTCGAGCTTCTCGGAGTAGCGCGGCTCGGCGGCGGGGTCGTGCCACAGACCCTGCTCCTTGGCGTACGCCTCCACGAGCGCGATCTGCTCCGGCGTGCGGCCGGTGAGCTCGAGGTACTTGGTGGTCTCCTCGTCGATCGGGAAGACCGCGATGGTGGAGCCGAACTCCGGGCTCATGTTGCCGATGGTGGCGCGGTTGGCCAGCGGCAGCGCGGAGACGCCGGGGCCGTAGAACTCCACGAACTTCCCGACCACGCCGTGCTGGCGCAGCATCTCGGTGATGGTGAGCACCAGGTCGGTGGCGGTCGCGCCCTCGGGCAGGTCGCCGCCGAGCTTGAAGCCGACCACGCGCGGGATCAGCATGGAGACCGGCTGGCCGAGCATGGCCGCCTCGGCCTCGATGCCGCCGACGCCCCAGCCCACCACGCCGATGCCGTTGACCATCGTGGTGTGGGAGTCGGTGCCGACGCAGGTGTCGGGGTAGGCCGTGAGCTCGCCGTCGACCTCGCGGGTGAAGACCACGCGGGCGAGGTGCTCGATGTTGACCTGGTGGACGATGCCGGTGCCCGGGGGCACGACCTTGAAGTCGTCGAAGGCGCCCTGGCCCCAGCGCAGGAACTGGTAGCGCTCGCGGTTGCGCTCGTACTCGATCTCGACGTTGCGCTCGAACGCCTCGGGGGTGCCGAAGACGTCGGCGATCACGGAGTGGTCGATGACCATCTCGGCGGGCGCGAGCGGGTTGATCTTCGACGGGTCGCCGCCGAGGTCGCTCATCGCCTCGCGCATGGTGGCCAGGTCGACCACGCAGGGCACGCCGGTGAAGTCCTGCATGATCACGCGCGCGGGCGTGAACTGGATCTCCTTGTCGGGGTGGGCGTCGGCGTCCCACCCGGCCAGGGCCCGGATGTCGTCGGCGGTGATGTCCGCGCCGTCCTCGGTGCGCAGCAGGTTCTCCAGCAGCACCTTGAGGCTGAACGGGAGCGAGTCGACGTCGAGGCCCTCTCCCTCGACCGCGCTGAGGCGGTAGATCTCGTAGGACTTGCCGTCGACGTCCAGGGTGCCCTTGGCACCGAAGCTGTCCTGTCGCTCGCCTGAGCCAGCCATGGTTCTCCTCGCGTTGCGTGTGGTGTCCGGTCCATCTTGCCCACGCGCCGTGGCGGTGGGAAGCGAAGGTGACCCTCACCCGGGGGTGTGCGGGACATTTATCTTGACGTCAAGATACCACGGCGGGGGTGGCAGCGCCCCTGATGCGGGCGGCTAGCGTGGCCGGATGCGCTACCGGACCCTGGGAAACAGCGGCTGCTCGGTCTCCGAGCTCTGCCTCGGCACGATGACCTTCGGGGCGGAGACGGACGAGGCGGGCTCCCACGCCCAGCTCGACCGCTTCGTCGAGTCGGGCGGCACGCTCGTCGACACCGCCGACGTCTACAGCGCGGGGGTCTCGGAGGAGATCATCGGCCGCTGGTACGCCGACCGCCCGGCCGAGGTGACCGACCGGGTCGTGCTCGCCACCAAGGGCCGCTTCGCGACGGCCTCCGAGCCCAACGGCGTCGGCACCTCGACGCGCCACCTGCGCCGCGCCCTCGACGCCTCCCTGACCCGCCTCGGCGTCGACCACGTCGACCTCTACCAGGCCCACGCGTGGGACCCCCACACCCCGCTCGAGGAGACCCTGCGCACCCTCGACGGCTTCGTGCGCAGCGGCAAGATCGGCTACTACGGCTTCTCCAACTTCAGCGGCTGGCAGCTGACCAAGGCCGTCCACCTCGCCCGCGCCCTCGGCCTCGCCGCCCCCGTCACCCTGCAGCCGCAGTACAGCCTGATCGTCCGCGAGATCGAGTGGGAGGTCGTCCCGGCCGCCCTCGACGCCTCGATGGGCCTGCTCCCCTGGAGCCCCCTCGGCGGCGGCTGGCTGACCGGCAAGTACCAGCGCGACCAGCGCCCCACCGGCACCACCCGCCTCGGCGAGGACCCGGGCCGCGGCATGGAGGCCTGGGAGCGGCGCGGCACCGAGCGCACCTGGGCCGTCGTCGAGGCCGTCCAGGCCGTCGCCGAGGCCCGCGGCGTCTCGATGGCCCAGGTGGCCCTGTCCTGGGTCACCGACCGCCCCGGCGTCACCTCCACCATCCTCGGCGCCCGCACCGTGGAGCAGCTCGAGGACAACCTCGGCGCCGCCGACGTGCGCCTCACCCCCGAGGAGACCGCCCGCCTCGACGACGCCAGCGACCTCCACGCCACCGACTACCCCTACGGCTCCCTCGGCATCGACCAGCGGTCGCGGGAGCTGGCGGGCGGGTAGGCGCGCGAGGCCGGCCCGCGGTTTCCCAAGGTCCCCTGGGGTTCCGCGTCGTCCGGACGTGCCGCACGTGACGCGCCGTACGCCGGGTGCCGTGTGGTCGGACGACCGGGCACGGGGCCGGCCCTGTGGACGGCCGTTGGCCGCACCGGCCCTCCGGCGTCAGGGTCGGGGGGTGCCGCATCGCTGGGAACCCACCGCCCCCTGGCCCACCGACCTCGTGCGACCGGTCGCGGTCGACCCGCTCGGGGTGGCCGGACCGACCAGGCGCGAGGCCGCCGGACCGTACTGGGTGCGTACCTCGACCGCCCGCTACGTCCCCGCCGACACCGACCGGACACGCGCCGAGCAGCGGGTCCTCGAGCAGGCCGAGCGGCTGCCACCTGCGGGAGCCGTCACGGGCTGGGCGGCGTGCCGGGTGCACGGTGCGGCCTTCTTCGACGGTCTCGCCGACGACGGGCGGACCCGCCTCCCGGTCCCGCTCGCCGTGGGGCCGTCGGGACGGCTGCGCGGTGACCCCGGGGCCACGGCCGTGCACCACGTCCTCCTCCCGTCCGACCGTGCTCACCTCCACGGCATCGCGACGGTCGTGCCGGTGCGGGCGGCGTACGACGCGGTCCGGCTGGCCGCGGGGCCGCGGGGCGCGGTGGTCGCCCTCGACATGGCCCTGGCCGCGGGGCTGACCACGCTCGAGCAGCTCGCGGCGTACGCCGACCAGCAGCCGCGCGACCGCCGGACGGTGCTCCGCGCCGCCGGGTTCGCGACGCCGCACAGCCGGTCGCCCCGCGAGAGCCGGCTGCGGCTGGCGTGGCTCCTCGATGCCCGCCTGCCCGCGCCCCTGGTCAACCCCACCATCCGCGACCGGGCGGGTCGGTTCCTCGGGATCGCCGATCTCCTCGACCCCGTGGCCGGGCTGGTCGCGGAGTACGACGGGGCCGACCACCGGACCTCGCGCCGTCAGGCCGCCGACCTGGGACGGGAGGACCGGCTGCGCCGGGTCGGGCTCGAGGTGGCGCGCTTCTCGGGGCCCGACCTCGCCGACCGGGCGCTGGTGGTGCGACGGCTGCTGGAGGCCCGCGCCCGGTGCCGCTTCGACGGCGACCTCGACCGGGCCTGGGTGGCGATCGCGGCCAGCTGAGGGCCACTGTCCGACCGCACGGCACCTGGGGTACGGCGTGTCGCGTGCGGGGCGTACGGACAGCGCGGTTTCCCAGGGGCCCCTGGGAAACCGCGGGTCCCCCTCACACCGGCAGCCGGTCCCCCCGGGCGAGGGCGAGCTCGGGAGGGGCGGTGAGGCGCCAGGCCTCGAAGACCAGCTCGGCGAGCTCGGAGCGCTCGACGCCCTCGAGGTGGACCACCACCCAGCCGAAGCCGCCGGCGGTGAACTGCACCTCGAACACCTCGGGGCGCTCCCCCACCAGTGCGGCCTGCTCCACCAGGGTCTGCTTGAGGCCGACGGTGCGGGTGGGCTCCCACAGGTAGCCGAAGGTGCGGCCCGCCACCTGGATCACCCGGTAGCGGGCGTTCTGGTGGACGACCACGTCGTCGAGCTGCGCGACGAGGGCGAGGGCGTCGTCCGTGGTGGGCATGCCTCAGTCTCCACCGCAGCGCCCGAGTGGTGACGGCCCATCGGCAGCTCTGGGCCGTCTCGCGCAGCGACGAGGTGGTCGGCGTTCCTTGGGGCGAGGTCGAGGTCGAGGTCGGGGTCGTGCAGGACCGTGACGATGGCAGTGCCACGCGCCCGGTCGAGGTCGTTCACCAGGTCCCGCACGTCGGCGCCCTGCGCCAGACCTATCGCTCGCAGACACGTCCAGCCCGACAACCCACTCCGGTGACGACGACCACGTCGCGTCCCGGCGGCCCGACCCTCCACCCGCCCCTCAATCGACGGCCTCGACTCGGCGCGACCCCGCGACTAGAAGCCGAGCAGCTTCCCGATGGCCGAGAAGAAGGTGTTGAACGTCCTGGCGACGGGGTTGGAGGGTCGCTCAGCACTCGACTTCTGCCAGAAGAACGGGTGCGGCCCCGTGAACTCGTCGACGACCAGGTCGGTCTTGCCCCACAGGTAGCCCCAGCGGCTCTCGGTACGGCGCACCCGGATGCTCGTGCGGGAGTCAAAACCCATGACCAGGTGCTGGTCCATCCGCGTCGGACCGCCGTCGGGCACCACCGAGACCACGTCGCCGCTGCCCTGGACGATCAGGCTGCCGGTGCCGGCGAACATGACGTACCGCACCTGCCCCGTCGCGAGAGCCTGGATGCCCCACCGCCACCTCTTCGTCAACCGCGGCGACCCGATGACGCCCACGACGTGCTTGGGGTACATCACCAGTCCCGGGTGCCTCTCGAAGTCGATGCGCATCAGGTAGGAGTCAGAATCGTTGGGCGCTGCCAACGTCACCGGCGTCCCGTCCCGCTCGCCGATGACGTGGCTGAGCCCGTAGAGCCCGGCCGCGAAGCTGATGAACGGAGACCTCGGTGAGTAGAGGAGCCGACTGCCCACCCGCCCCGGGACGGAGCGCACGTGCTCCGACCGCACCGACAGGGCTTCGCCGGCTCCCAACCGAGCCGAGAGGGTCCGCACGGCGGGAGACGTGCTGATGCGAGCCGAACCGTGGTCCGATTCGTCCTCCAGCTCGATGGGTGCGCCCGCGCGGGCGACCAGCGGCATCAGCACGAAGTAGCTGAGGAGACGGAGCAGGCCGGGCAGGAGGATCGCGAGCGCAGCAGCCATCGCCAACCACTTCCACGACCCTGCCCACAGCGAGACCACTCGCCCCGACCAGGAGTTCTCGTCGGCCCGCAAGCTGCGTTCCTCTGCACGTGTCCGGGCGAGGTCCGACTCCGTGCTGTCGAGACGTCGCTCGAGGTCAGGCCGGTCGGACTGCTCACCCAGCCGGTCCAGCTTCTCGGTGCTGGTGAGCTTCCCGTCACGCAGCGTCCCCAGCCGGGCCTGAGCCTCGTCTCGGGTCGCCTCGGCGGTCTTCAGCGCCGCGTCCGCCTCGTCCAGAATTGCCTGCGCGGTCGCGCAAGGGTTGGGGCCGACAGGCAGCCGCTCGGGCAGCGAAGCAAAGAACCCACAGGCGTCGTCCCGCTGGCCTTGCTTGTCGCTCACCTCCGACTTCCCATCAACGACCTCGCGGCGGGTCGTCTCGAACGTCTGCTCGGCGCTCGCCCGGACCCGCTGCACCGTGGCGTTCCGCGCCGCTCCGACCTCCGTCCGCTGGATCGTGAGCTCACGCTCCAGGCTGCGTCGTTCCTCCACCACCTGCACCAGGCGGTCCCGACCTGCCTCGGCCTCCCGGAGTGCGGGCACGAGGGCTGACATCAGCAGGAGCACGAGGAACAGCGAGAGCAGCAGGGCCACGAACAGGCCCGCCTTGCGCAGTGCGAACCCGAAGATCGACGAGAGCAGGCGCACGGGCGTGATGGTAGAGGTGGGGAGGCCGCAGTCAGGCGGGGACGAGCAGCGCCACGCACTCCACGTGCTGGGTCATCGGGAACAGGTCGAAGGCGCGGAGCGCGTCGAGGCGGTAGCCCTGCTCGGCGAAGTAGGCGACGTCGCGGGCCAGGGCGGCCGGGTCGCAGGCGACGTAGACGACCGCGCGGGGGGCCAGCGCGGTGAGGTGGCGCACGACCTGCCGCTTGGCGCCGACCCGCGGCGGGTCGAGCACGACGACGTCGGCGGCGCCGACCCCGTGGTGCAGCGCCCGGTCGACGCGGCCGGTGACGACCTCCGCGGCCGGCACGTCGGCCAGGTTGCGGCGCGAGAGCCGGGACGCCGCGCCGTCGCCCTCGATGGCGACGACGGAGCCCTCGGGCCCCACCTCCTGCCCGAGGTACGCCGCGAACAGGCCGACCCCGGCGTAGAGGTCGAGCACCCGCTCGCCCGGCTGCAGCGCCGCCAGCTCGAGCACGGTCTCGACCAGGAGCCGGGGCGCCTCGACGTGGGGTTGCCAGAAGCCGTCGGCGGCGACCTCGAAGGTCCGGGTGCCGGCGTACGTCGTGACGGTCTCGGTCACCGTCGGGGCCGCGGCCCCCGAGCCGCCGGAGCCGGCCCGGCGGTCCAGGCCGGTGGACACGGTCACGACCGCCTCGGGCGACTGGATCAGGCAGTCCTCCACGGCCACCACGTCGTGGGAGCGGTGCGAGCGCAGGCCGACCTGGTCGTCGGGCAGCGCGACGTACTGCATCCGCGAGCGCCACCGCTGGCCGTCGTCGACCCCGCCGGCCCCACCGACGGGGACGGGCTCGACGACCACCTCGCGGTCGATGCCGGCGAGCCGGGCGAGCTGCTCGGAGACGACCGCGCCCTTGAGGCGGCGCTGGGCGTCGAGCGAGGCGTGCTGCGAGTCGCAGCCGCCGCACGCGCCGGGGCCGGCGTACGGGCAGGGCGGGACGACGCGGTCGGGCGAGGCGTCGAGCACCTCGACGGCGTCGCCGCGCAGGAACCGGCCGTCGTCCTCGGTAACCTCCACGACCACCCGCTCCCCGGGCAGGGCGTGGCGCACGAAGACGACCAGGCCGCCCTCGGAGACGCGGGCGACGACGTGGCCGCCGTGGGCGACCGGGCCGGCCACCAGCTCGAGCCGGTCGCCGACGGCGGGACGACCGGCCTCGGGCACGGCCGGGGCGGTGCCCTCGGGGGCGCTCACCGCTGCGTCCGGGTGCGGCCGCGGCGCTCGTCGCCGGGGTGGACCCGGGCGAACTCGCGCTCGGTGCGGGCCTTGGCCTGCTCGGCACCGCGCAGCTGGTAGGGCACCGAGGTGACCATGACGCCGGGGCTGAACAGCAGCCGCCCCTTGAGCCGCAGCGCGGTCTGGTTGTGGAGCAGCTGCTCCCACCACCGGCCCACGACGTACTCCGGGATGTAGACCGCGACCACGCCGCGGGGGTTGGAGCGGCGGATCTCGGAGGTGTACTGCACGATCGGGCGGATCACCTCGCGGTAGGGCGAGTAGAGCATCTTCAGCGGCACGTCGATGCGCATCGCGTCCCACTCGTCGACGAGCCGGTTGGTGCGGTCGCTGTCGGCGTCGACGAAGACCGCCTCCAGGACGTTGGGCCGGGTCGCCTTGGCGTAGGCCAGGGCACGCATCGTCGGCTTGTGGAGCTTGGAGACCAGCACGATGGCGTGCACCCGCGTGGGCAGGACCGGGTCGCTGTCGCCGACGACCAGCTCCTCCTCGACGCGGTCGTAGTGGCGCCGGATCGCCGACATGATCAGGTAGAAGGTGCCCATCGCCAGGATCGTGATCCAGGCGCCCGCGAGGAACTTGGTGATGAGCACGATCACCAGCACCACCGCGGTCAGCCCCAGGCCGAAGGTGTTGATCGCCCGCGAGCGCATCATCTTGCGGCGCACGCCCGGGTCGCGCTCGGTCTGCAGGTGGCGGGTCCAGTGGCGGATCATGCCGAGCTGGCTGAGGTTGAAGGAGACGAAGACGCCCACGATGTAGAGCTGGATCAGCTTGGTCGTCTGGGCGTCGAAGGCGACGATCAGCACGATCGCCATGAAGGCCAGGAAGACGATGCCGTTGCTGTAGGCCAGGCGGTCGCCGCGGGAGCCGAAGGCGCGCGGCATCAGCCCGTCCTTGGCCAGGATCGAGCCCAGCACCGGGAAGCCGTTGAAGGCGGTGTTGGCGGCCAGCACCAGGATCACGCCGGTCACCACGACCACGAAGTAGAAGCCGGGCGGGAACTGGTCGAAGATCGCGCGCGCCAGCTGGGCGATGACGGCGTCCTGGACGAAGCCGTCCGGCACCGGCGCCCCGCCGGGCAGGCGGAGGTTCTCCAGGTCGTTGGGGTCGACGTAGCGCAGCCCCATCTGGCGGGCCAGCGTGATGACGCTGACCATCATCGTGATCGCGATCAGGCCGAGCAGCAGCAGCGTGGAGGCGGCGTTGCGGCTCTTGGGCTTGCGGAAGGCCGGGACGCCGTTGGAGATGGCCTCGACCCCGGTCAGCGCCGCACAGCCGGAGGAGAACGCCCGGGCCAGCAGGAAGACCAGGCCGATGGTGGTCAGCGGCTGCTCCCAGCCCGGCTTCGGCGTGATCTCGTAGCCGGCGCTCTCGACGTCGGGCAGCGACCCGGTGACCAGCTGGAACAGCCCCAGCACGCACATCCCGATGATGGCGAACATGAACAGGTAGGTCGGCACCGCGAAGAACGTGCCGGACTCGCGGACGCCGCGCAGGTTGAGCGAGGCCAGGACGACGACCAGCGCGGAGGCGACCACCACCTGGTGGTCGTGCACGAAGGGCAGCGCGGCCCCGGCGTACTGCGAGGCCGAGGAGATCGAGACCGCCACGGTGAGGATGTAGTCCACGAGCAGCGCACTGGCCACGGTCTTGCCCGCCGCGACGCCGAGGTTGACCGTGGCCACCTCGTAGTCGCCGCCTCCCGAGGGGTAGGCGTGCACCGTCTGGCGGTACGACGCGACCACCGTCAGCATCACCAGCGCCACCGCCAGGGCGATCTTCCAGGACCAGACGTACGCCGAGGTGCCGGCGATGGCCAGCATGATGAACACCTCGTCGGGCGCGTAGGCGACCGAGGACAGCGCATCGCTGGCGAACACGGGGAGCGCGATCCGCTTGGGCAGCAGGGTCTCCCCCAGCTGCGAGCTCCGCAGCTTGCGCCCGAGCAGGATGCGCTTGCTGACATTTCCGACGCCCACGGACTGAGGCTAGAGCACACCGGCCCACCGCTGCGGGCGACCTCCACTACTGTGCAGCGTGTGCACGTCGTGATCATGGGATGCGGCCGCGTCGGCTCGACGCTGGCGCGGAGTCTCGAGGACCGGAACCACACCGTCAGCGTCATCGACTCCAACCCCGACGCCTTCCGGCGGCTGGGTCCGTCGTTCAACGGCACCAAGGTCACGGGCTACGGCTTCGACCAGGCCGTGCTCACCCAGGCGGGCATCCAGCGGGCCGACGCCTTCGCGGCCGTCAGCAGCGGTGACAACTCCAACATCATCGCCGCGCGCGTGGCCCGCGAGTCCTTCGGGATCCAGCAGGTCGTCGCCCGCATCTACGACCCCGGCCGCGCCGAGGTCTACCAGCGGCTCGGCATCACCACGGTGGCCACGGTCAAGTGGACGGCCGACCAGGTGCTGCGCCGGATCCTCCCGGTCGGCGCCGAGCCCGACTTCCGCGACCCCTCGGGCACCATCCGGGTCGACCAGATCCCCGTGCCGGAGCCCTGGGTCGCCCAGCGCACGATCCACTTCCAGGAGCAGTCCGGGAGCCGGATCGCCTGGATCGACCGTCTCGGCGAGGGCATGCTCTCGACCCGCGAGACCGTGCTCCAGGAGGGCGACGTGCTCCACCTGGTGATGCGCGAGGAGAACGCCACGCGGGTCTACGACGTACTCACGAAGGGGCCGGAGGCCGACTGATGCGCGTCGCTATCGCAGGGGCGGGGGCCGTCGGCCGCTCGATCGCCCGGGAGCTGATCGGCAACGGCCACGACGTCCTGCTCATCGACAAGGAGCCCCGCTCCATCAAGCCCGACCGGGTGCCCGACGCCGAGTGGCTGCTGGCCGACTCGTGCGAGCTGTCCTCCCTGGAGGAGGCGCGGCTGCAGGAGTGCGACGTCGTCATCGCCGCGACCGGGGACGACAAGGTCAACCTGGTCACCTCGCTGCTGGCCAAGACCGAGTTCGGCGTGCCGCGCACGGTCGGGCGGGTCAACCATCCCAACAACGAGTGGCTGTTCACCGAGGCCTGGGGCGTCGACGTCAACGTGTCCACCCCGCGCATCATGTCGGCGCTGGTCGAGGAGGCCGTCACGGTCGGCGACCTGGTGCGGCTGTTCACCTTCCGCCAGGGCAACGCCAACCTGGTCGAGATGACGCTGCCGGCGGACTCGCCGTACGTCGGGAAGCCCTCGGGCCTGATCCCCTTCCCCGACAACTGCGCGCTGGTGACCATCCTGCGCGACGGCCAGGTCTACGTGCCCGACGCCGAGCAGCCGGTCGAGGCGGGTGACGAGCTGCTGTTCGTGGTCTCCGCGGAGATCGAGGACCAGCTCGAGAGCCTGCTGGCCCCGGTGGAGCACCGCAGCAAGGGCTGAGGCCCGGGCGGGTCCCTCAGGGGGCGGGGGTGGCGACCGGGGTGCGGTTGCGGGTCAGCACCCACACCATCCCGGCCAGGCAGGCCACCTGCAGCGGCCAGCCCATCACCAGCTTGGCCACGCCCAGTGCCGCCACGGCCGACCCCGTCGACCACCAGCCGTTGGTGCCGGCGAGGTAGACCGGCGCCTGCACGGCGACCCGCAGCACGCACGGCAGCGCGAGCAGCCAGGTCAGCTTCGTGCACAGCCGCACGACCGACCGGTCGGCGTGCCAGGCGGTCGGGTCGCCGGCGACGCTCCCGACGATGAACCCCACGAGCGGCCACCGGACCACGATGGTGAGCACCATCAAGGTGGCGTACGCCGCGTTGTAGATGAGGCCGGGCAGGAAGTAGGCCAGCGCCTGCTCCCCCTCGTCGCCGCCCCCGCGGGCGGCCCGCCAGGCGAAGAGCGCACCGATGCCGATGCCGAACAGCGCGTTGAGCACGAACTGGACCGAGGAGCGCTGCACCAGCCGCACGGCCAGGAGCACCCCGGCGGCGGCCAGGCTGACGGTGATCGCCAGGCGCAGGTCGTGCAGGGTCAGGAACAGCACGGTGAAGGCGATCGTGGGCACCGCCGCCTCGAGCATGCCGCGGACCCCGCCCAGGGCGTCGCCGAGCTGCTTGCGGACGACCTCCTCGACGGTCTGCTCCGAGGGGACCGGGTGCGACGGGGACGCCGCCTGCTCCGAGGGCGCCGCCATCAGGTGGGCCGCAGGAAGTAGCGCGGGTTGTACATCACCCGGTGGCCGTCCTGGACGCCGATGCGGCCCACCACCCGGATGCCGCGGCCCGGGGAGATGCCGGCGATCCGGCGTCGACCCAGCCACACCACGAAGATCGACCCGGAGCCGTCGTAGAGCTCGGCCTCCAGGGCCGGGACACCGCCGCGGGGACGCAGCGAGACCGTCTTGAGGGTGCCCTGCAGGATCACCCGCTCGCGGTCGACGGCGTCCTCGATGGTCACCAGACCGGCCTTGCGGGTGTCCTTGCGCAGCTCGCGGGCCTCCTCGCGGTCGCTGCTGGCCCAGCGCGAGATGGACGCGCGCAGCCGGCTGCGGTGGCGCGCCCCGTCGTGCTCGTCGGCCACCGTGGTCACTCCGCCGAGGGCACCGCGTCGGGCGGCAGCGTCAGCGGCAGCGGGCTGCCGGGGGGCATCGCCTCGGTGCCGCGTCGCACCACCACCGCGCGGATGATGTCGTCCCAGCCACCGGCGACGCCGGGGTCGACGGCCGGGTTGCCCATGAGGTTGGAGCGCAGCAGCCAGGTCGGACCCTCGTGGCCCACGAAGCGGCTGGCCTGGGTGGCGGGCTCGCCCTCGGGGGACTGCACCGGGACCAGGCAGAGCAGCTCGGCGCCGAAGACCCCCTCCTGCTCGGTGGCGGTGCCGCCGACGCGGGTGGTCTCGGCCGCGATCCGGGGCCGCAGCTCCTCCCAGGCGCCGCCGCCGCGGGAGGCGGAGAAGGGACGCAGCTCGAGCGCGCCGTCCTCCCCCACCAGCAGCACGGCCATGACCGAACCGGAGGCGTCGTCGACCTGGAGGCGGAGCTCCACGTCGATCGGGCGCGGGATCAGCAGGCTGCCGAGGTCGACCATGTCGGTGTCCTCGAGGTCGACCTCGGAGACGTCGAAGGGGCCCGACTCGGGGGCGTCGCGGGTGCGCGAGGGCGGCGGGGCGGCCTGGGGGTCGACGACGTCGTCGCTGGCGACCTCCTCGGGACCCTCGGGGGTCTCGTCGTCGTGCGCACGCTTGCGGCCGAACCTCACGATGCTGTGCCTTCCCTCGGAGCGGTGGAGAAACCTCCGGTGGAACCGTAGCCGCCATCGCCGCGCGCGGAGGCGCCGAGGTCGTCGGTCTCCACGAAGGTCGCGGTCTCGCAGCGCTGCACGACCAGCTGGGCGATGCGGTCGCCGCGGCGCACGACGAAGGGCTCGCGGCGGTCGGTGTTGACCAGGCACACCTGGACCTCGCCGCGGTAGCCCGCGTCGATGGTGCCGGGGGCGTTGACGATCGAGATGCCGTGGCGGGCGGCCAGGCCCGAACGGGGGTGGACGAGGCCGACGTACCCCTCGGGCAGCGCGAGCGCGATGCCGGTCGGCACCAGGGCCCGCTCACCCGGCTCGAGGCGGGTCTCCACCCTCGCGTGCAGGTCGGCGCCGGCGTCGCCGGGGTGGGCGTACGACGGCAGCGGCAGACCGGGGTCGAGCCTCGTCACGGGGATGCGGACCATGGCGACCGACCCTACCCGCGGGGCCGGACGCCCGGGGGCGCGACGGAGGTGACAGGCTTGCCCCGTGCCCGAGCGCTCCCCCTCACCTGCTCCGAGCGCCCCGCGCCCGGTCTACCAGGAGCGGCTGACGGTGCCGCTGCGCTGGTGGGTGCAGGCGACCATGCTGCTCGCGACGCTGTGGCTGGCCTTCGTGGTCGCGATGCCGGCGTGGGCGGCGTTCGCGATCTCCGGGGCGCTGCTGGCCGGGGTCTACGGCCTGTTCGCCTGGGTGGGCGGCACCACCGTGTCGGTGCGCGACGGCGTGCTGCAGGCCGGCCGCGCCCGGATCGAGGTCGCGCTCCTCGGGCCCGCGGAGCCCCTGGACGCCGAGGGCACCCGCCGGGTGCACGGCGTCGAGGCCGACGCCCGCGCCTTCCTGCTCACCCGCCCCTACCTCAAGCGCTCGGTGCGGGTGCCCGTCGAGGACCCGCGCGACCCCACGCCGTACTGGCTGATCTCCTCGCGGCGCCCCGACCGGCTCGCCGCGGCGCTCGGGCGGGCCACGGAGCAGCCGCCCCCGCGATAGGTCCTAGGGTGACGGGGTACGGCGAGCAGGACCGTGACGGCGAACCCACGACCCGTCACGACGAGCGAGAGGCAGGACATGGCCAAGAAGGACACGCAGCAGCAGGACAGCTCGAAGGTCTGGTCGATCTTCTCCCTGGGCGCGGCCCTGCTGGGGGCCACCGTCGCCCGCAAGACCGTGACCAAGTCCTGGCAGGCCGCCACCGGCAAGAACCCGCCCGCCAACCCGGCCGACCCCGACGTCGACCTGTGGGAGGCCGTGCTGTGGGCCGCCGCCAGCGGCACGATCATCCAGATCGCGCGGATGCTGTTCTCGCGCCGGGCCGCGCACTACTACGCGCGCTCGACCGGCCACCTGCCCCCCGGGCTGGGCAGGGACAACCAGGACCCGAGCAAGTCGGACCCCGCGACCACCTGAGCCACCCGGTCCCGCGGGACCGCACGCAGACGCGACGAAGGGCCGCCTCCCACGTGGGAGGCGGCCCTTCGTCGTGGTGCGGACCGGGACGGCCGGACGGGTCCGGCCGGGCGTGGCGTCAGATGCAGTCGCGGCAGATGAGCTTCTTCTCGTCCGCGAGCTGGCTGCGGTGGTGCACCAGGAAGCAGCTCATGCAGGTGAACTCGTCCAGCTGCTTGGGCTTGACCTCGACGGCCAGCTCCTCGTGCGAGAGATCCGCGCCGGGGAGCTCGAAGGACTCGGCGGCTTCGGCCTCGTCCTCGTCGACCTTCCCGGAGTTCTTGTCGTGACGTCGTGCCTTGAGCTCCTCGAGGCTGTCCTCGTTCTGCTCTTCCTCGGTCTTGCGCGGTGCGTCGTAGTCGGTTGCCATGTGCGTGTCTCCTGCTCCCAAGTCCCAGTGTGGTCCCGGGTGATCGGTCGGGCGTCATCGCCCGTCGACGAGCCCCGATGCCCGTTGTCGTCCCACGGTGACGGGCGCGATTGTGCACCAGTCACCGTCATAAAGCACACCCGGGAGGTACCGGGCGGCCCACCCGTGGTGGACCTCACGTGAACAGGGGGTCCGGGCAGGTTGTTCCCGTGCCCGATCGCGCCGTTCCCACGCGCCTCGCCGACGGTTTCCTCAGGTGCTCGCCTCGAGGAAGCCGCACTCCTCGACCAGGGCGGCGAACTGGTCCCAGGCGCCGCGCGGGGCGGCTCGGACCAGGTCGAGCGCCGGGCCGCGGGTGACCTCCACGACGGCGCCGGCCTCCTGGGCCACCAGGGCGCCGGCGGCGTGGTCCCACCAGTGCGGCCCCTCCTCGACGTAGCCGTCCAGGCTGCCCTCGGCGACGCCGCACAGGTCGAGCGCGCACGACCCCATCCGGCGCACGTCGCGCACCCGGGCCAGCAGCCGGGCCACGGCCCGTCCCTGCCGGGCGCGGACCTCCGGGGAGTAGCTGAACCCGGTGGCGACCAGGCTCTGCGCCACCTCGACGGGTTCGCGCACCTGCAGCGGGGACCCGTCGCGGAACGCGCCCCCACCCCTCACGGCGGTGTAGGTGACCCCGAGCGCGGGCGCCAGCACCACGCCGGCCACCACCTCGTCGCCGCGGGCGGCCGCCACCGAGACCGCCCAGTGGGGCAGGCCGTAGAGGTAGTTGACGGTGCCGTCGATGGGGTCGACGACCCACCGCACGCCGGAGCTGCCGCGGACGTCGTCGCCCTCCTCGCCCACCACGCCGTCGTCGGGCCGGGCGGCCAGCACCCGGGCGCGGACCAGGTCCTCGCACGCCCGGTCGGCGGCGGTGACGATGTCGACCTGGCTGCTCTTGGTGTCGGCGACCGAGACGCCCTCGCGCCGCATCCGCTCGACCAGGGCACCGCCCTCCCGGGCGACCTCCAGGGCCAGGGCCAGCAGCTGCTCGTCCTCGTGGCTCACCGGCTCAGTCCTGCCCGCACAGCGCCGGACGGGGGCCGCGCGGGTTGGCGCAGCAGCCCGCGGGGCAGACGTTCCAGGACGGCGGGCCCGACACGACCGCCTGCTCCACCACCTGGCCCCGCTCCTGGGCTGCCCGCTCCAGCACCAGGTCGCGGACCATGGCCACGAACCGCGGGTCGACACCGGCCGTGGCGGCCCGGGCGAAGGGCAGCCCGATCTCCTCGGCCGTGGCACGGGCCTCCGTGTCGAGGTCGTAGATGACCTCCATGTGGTCCGAGACGAAGCCGATCGGCACCACCACCGCGCCCGCGACCTCGGCGTCGCGGAGCCCACGCAGGTGGTCGTTGACGTCGGGCTCCAGCCACGGCACGTGGGGCGGGCCCGAGCGCGAGCAGAACACCAGCTCCCACGGGTAGCGGTGGCCGGTCTCCTCGCGCACCCGGTCGACGACCTCGGCGGCCACCAGGCGGTGCTGGGCGACGTAGGCGTGGCCCTCGGGCCCGCTCGCGGCGTCCATCGAGGTCGGGATGGAGTGGGTCACGAAGGCGAGGTGGCCGCTCCGGCGGGCGTCCTCGGGCAGCTCGGCCAGGGCGGCGAGGGTGGCGTCCACCATCGGCTCGATGAAGCCCGGGTGGTTGTAGTAGTGGCGCAGCTTGTCCAGCTGCGGGGCGCCGGGGACCTCGGCGACGGCACCGGCGAGGTTCTCGCGGTACTGCCGGCAGCCGCTGTACGACGAGTAGGCGCTGGTGACCAGGGCCAGGGCCCGGGTGACGCCGGCCTCGCGCATCTCGACCAGCGTGTCGGCCAGGTAGGGGTCCCAGTTGCGGTTGCCCCAGAAGACCGGCAGGTCGACCCCGCTGGCGGCCAGGTCGCCGCGGATGGCCTCGAGCAGCGCGCGGTTCTGGTCGTTGATCGGGCTGCGGCCGCCGAAGCCGTAGTAGTGCTCGCCGACCTCCTCGAGGCGGGCGTCGGGGATGTCCTTCCCGGCGGTCACGTTGCGGAGGAACGGCACCACGTCCTCGGGCTTCTCGGGCCCCCCGAAGGAGACCAGCAGCAGGGCGTCGTACGGCGTGGGGTCGGGCATGCCGCCCAGCCTAGAGTTCGACCCGATGCTCACCTCCTACCGCCGGGTGTTCGCCCACCCCGGTGCGGCCGCCTTCTCCGCCACCGGTCTCGTCGCGCGGCTCCCGATCTCGATGATGACGCTGGGGATCGTGCTGCTCGTCAGCGCGCTGACCGGCTCCTACGCGCTCGCCGGGCAGGTGTCGGCGGCGTACGTCGTGGGGAACGCGCTGTTCGCCGTCCCCCACGGCCGCCTGGCCGACCGCTTCGGGCAGCGCCGCGTGCTCCGGGTCGACACGGTCGTCTTCGGGCTCGCCTCCAGCCTCACGGTGGTGGCCGTCAGTGCCGACTGGTCGCTGCCGTGGCCCCACCTGCTGGCGCTGCTGGCCGGCATGTCGGTGCCCCAGGTCGGGACCATGGTGCGCGCCCGCTGGGCCCACCTGCTGACCGACGACCAGGAGCGCCACACGGCGTTCTCGGTCGAGGGCGTGGCCGACGAGGTCGTGTTCGTGACCGGGCCGGCCCTGGTGACCCTGCTGGCCACCAGCTTCGCCCCGCAGTCGGGGCTGGTGGTGGCGATCGTGGCCGGCACCGTCGGCTCGCTCGCCCTGGCCGCGCAGCGCCGCACCGAGCCGCCGCCGCACCGACCCGTCGCGGGCACGACCCGGCCGCCGATGCCGTGGCTGCTGCTGGTGCCGCTCGCGCTCGGCGCCGTCGCGTTGGGCAGCCTGTTCGGGGCGCTCGAGGTCGCCACGGTCGCGCTGGCCGAGGACGAGGGGACCAAGGCGGTGGCCGGCCTGATGCTGGCGGCGTTCTCCCTGGGGAGCCTGGTCGCCGGGGTCGTCGCCGGCGCCACCCCGACCCGCCGACCGCCGCTCACCCGCGCCCGCATCGGCATGACCGTGCTCGCGGTCGGCACCGTGGCGCTGCCGCTGCTGCCCGGGCTGCTGCTGGTCACGGTCGCGCTCTTCCTCACCGGCCTGGCCCTGGCCCCGACCCTGATCTCGCTGTTCTCGCTCATCGAGGCCGCGGTGCCGGCGGCCCGGCTCAACGAGGCGATGGGCGTCGTCCAGACCGGGGTCGGTGCCGGGATCGCCCCCGGCGCGTGGGGCGCGGGGGTGGTGGCCGACGCCGCCGGCGGGTCCACCGCGTTCTGGGTCTGCACCGTCTCCGCGGTCCTCGCCGCCGTGTCGGGCCTCGCGGTCCGCACGCCCGCCGACACCCGGACTAGCCTCGTCGGGTGACCACCTCCTGGACCAGCTGGTCGGGGCTCAGCACCGCCCGGCCCGTGGAGTCACGCACGCCGCACCACCTCGACGACGTCGTCGCGGCGGTCGCCTCGGCGCGCGAGCGAGGCCTGCACCTGAAGATGCCCGGCTCGGGACACTCCTTCAGCGACGTGGCGGTGACCGACGGCGTGCTGCTGCACCCCGGCGGGCTGACCGGCATCGTCGCGGTCGACCGGGCCGCCCTGACCGTCACCGCCCTGGCCGGCACCCCGCTGCGCGAGCTCAACGCCGGGCTGGTGCGCCTGGGCCTGTCGCTGCACAACATGGGCGACGTCGAGGAGCAGACCCTGGCCGGCGCCATCTCCACCGGCACCCACGGGACCGGCGGCACCCGCGGCTCGCTCAGCGCCCAGGTCGTCGGCCTCGAGCTGGTCACCGGCACCGGCGAGGTGCTCCACCTCGACCGCGACGAGCACCCCGACCTGCTCGCGGTCGCCCGCGTCGGACTCGGCGCCCTCGGGGTGCTCACCTCCGTGACCGTCGAGGTCGAGCCGCTGTTCACCCTGGAGGCCCACGAGGCCCCGTTGCGCTGGGACGAGGCGCTCGGCGGCTTCGACCAGCGGGCCGCCGAGCACCACCACGTCGAGATGTACTGGTTCCCCCACACCGACCGGCTGCTGTCCAAGGTCAACGACCGGGTCCTGGAGGACCCCGCACCGCTGTCCCGGTTCCGCGAGTGGTGGGACGACCAGTTCCTGTCCAACCGGGTCTTCTCGCTCACCAACCGCGTCGGCAACCGGGTCCCCCGGGCGATCCCCCGCATCAACGACCTCTCGGCCCGGGCCCTGGGCGAGCGCCGCTACAGCGACGTGCCCCACCGGGTGTTCACCACCCGGCGCACGGTCCGCTTCCGCGAGATGGAGTACGCCGTGCCGCGCGAGGCCGGCCTCGACGCGCTCCGCGACGTGCGCCGCCTGGTGGAGCGCTCCGGCTGGCGCATCGGCTTCCCCGTGGAGTACCGCGTCACCCCCGCCGACGACGTCCCCCTCTCCCCCGCCCACGGCCGCGACACCGCCTGGATCGCCGTCCACGTCAACGCCGCCAGCGACCACACCGACTACTTCGCCGGCGTCGAGGCGGTGCTCCGCGCCCACGACGGCCGGCCCCACTGGGGCAAGCTGCACACCCGCACCGCGGCCGACCTCGCCCCGGCGTACGACCGCTGGGACGACGTCCTCGCCGCCCGCGACCGCCTCGACCCCGACCGGCTGTTCGCCAACCCCTACCTCGACCGCGTCCTCGGCCCCTGACCCCGGCCGGCCGCCGGCACGCCCGGAGACGGCCACGGAGGGCGCCGTCGCGTCAGACGCTGGCGGAGCCGCTGGGCAGCGGGGCGCGCCAGTTGCGGAGCAGGGCGAGCATGCGGAAGCCGAAGCACAGGGCGACGCCGGGGAAGGTGACGGCCCACTCGGGGGCGCCGAGGCCGGCGGCGACGACGGCCCAGGTGGCGCCGAGCAGGGCGGGGGTGGCGTACAGCTCGCTGGAGAAGATGACGGGCACGCGTCCGGCCAGGAGGTCGCGGGCGATGCCGCCGCCGATGCCGGTGACCATGCCCATGAGGGCGGCGGGCACGGGGCCGAGCCCGAAGTCCAGGGCCTTGAGGGCACCGGTGACGCAGAACAGGCCGAGCCCGGCCGCGTCGAAGACGGTGGTGACGCGCTCGAGGCGGCCCAGCATGGGGTGGAAGACGAAGGTGAGCAGGCCTGCGGCGACGGGGACCAGCAGGTAGCGCCAGTCGGCGAGCGCGGCGGGCGGGGTGGCGTCGATGAGGACGTCGCGCAGGAAGCCGCCGCCGAGACCGGTGGTGCCGGCCAGGACCAGCACGCCGAAGATGTCGAGCTGCTTGCGGACCGCGACCAGGCCGCCGGAGATGGCGAACACGAAGATGCCGCTCAGGTCGAGGACCAGGAGCAGCGTGCTCGGCCCGCCGGTCGGATCGCCCATGGGCCGACAGCCTAGGTAGGCTCGCCCCCCAGGTGGACACGAAGGGGCAGCGGACACATGCAGCACCTCACCCCGACGGGGCGCAGCGAGGACGGCTCACGGCTGATCCTGGTCAGCGACTCGGGTGAGGAGTACGCCGTCGACGTGGACGCCCGGTTGCGCGAGGTGCTGCGCGACCGACCAGCAGGTGCACCCTCCACCTCACGGGCCGCCCGCACCGGGCAGAAGCAGGAGAACACGATGGACAGCGCCCTGCGACCTCGCGACATCCAGGCGCGGATCCGGGCCGGCGAGTCCGCCGAGCAGGTGGCCCAGGCCGCCGGCACCCCGGTCGAGACGATCATGCCGTACGCCTCCCCCGTGCTCGCCGAGCGCGCCCACGTCGCCTACACCGCGCTCAAGGCCTCCGTGCGCCGCCCCGGCGGTCCGACCGGCGGCGCCCGGACCCTCGGCGAGGCGGTCGAGCAGTTCCTCGCCGAGCACCGCCTCCACGACGACGACGTCGAGTGGGACGCCTGGCGCCGGCCCGACGGCCGGTGGGCGCTGACCGCCGACGTCACCGTCGCGGGCCGCGACCGCCACGCCGAGCTCACCGCCGACCTGCCGGGCCGCTACGTGCTGGCCGAGAACGACGACGCCCGCCTGCTCACCGGCGAGCTCGTCGAGGACCGCGGCACCGGCGCCGTCGCCGCCGCCCCCCGGCGCCTCACCGCGCTGCGGCCGGGCGAGGACCTGCCGCTGGGCGACGACGCCATCGAGCTGGTCCGCGACCGCGAGGAGCCGTCGTCGACCGCCGAGGCCTTCGACCCCGGCGCCGACACCGCCGACGCCGACTGGATCGCCGACGGCGCCGCCCCCGTCGAGGAGCCGACCAGCGCACCCGCCCACGAGGACGGCCTCGACGACGCCGGCCACGACCACGCCGACGAGCGCGACCCCGACCTCGAGGACACCGTCGCCGTCCCCCGCACCGACGACGGGCCCCACGACGAGCAGCCGGAGGCCGACGACGAGCCCGTCGTCCCCGCCGCGGACCCGGAGGTCGTCGACGCGGAGCTGGAGGCCCGGTCCGGGCCCGAGCCCGACCAGGACGAGCTGGACCTGGGCGTCCCGCCCCAGTCGGCCGAGGAGAAGCAGCGCACGGCCCGCAGGAAGCGCGCGTCGGTGCCGTCGTGGGACGAGATCATGTTCGGCGGCGGCGGGTCCGACTCCTAGTCCCGAGCCCTCGCCCTTTGCCGTTACCTGACGGTAATCTCGGCCGATCCCCGCAGGCACGATCCGCAGGCACGATCCGAGAGAGTGGTGCACCCGCATGGCCTACTTCGTCACCGGCGCGACCGGCTTCATCGGCCGCTACCTCGTCACCGAGCTGGTCGAGAACCGCGAGGGCACCATCTACGCGCTGTGCCGCGAGGGCTCCCGGGCACGGCTGCAGGCGCTGGTGGACCAGTGGGGCGAGGACCGGGTGGTGCCGGTCGTCGGCGACCTCTCCGAGCCCGACCTCGGCGTCGACCCGCAGTGGATCGCCGAGCACCGCGGCGACGTCGACCACGTCTTCCACCTCGCCGCCATCTACGACATGACCGCGAGCGACGAGCTCAACGAGCAGCTCAACGTCGGCGGCACCCGCAACGCGGTGGCGCTGGCCGAGCACCTGGGCGCCGGCTGCTTCCACCAGGTCTCCTCCGTCGCGGCGTCCGGCGACTTCGTCGGGGTCTTCGACGAGACCATGTTCGACGAGGGCCAGCGGCTGCCGTCGCCCTACCACCGCACCAAGTTCGAGTCCGAGCGGATCGTGCGCGAGGAGTGCGAGGTCCCGTGGCGGGTCTACCGGCCCGCGGTGGTCGTCGGCGACTCCGAGACCGGGGCCATGGACAAGGTCGACGGGCCCTACTACTTCTTCCCGCTGCTCAAGCGGATGCGCGACGCCCTGCCCGGCTGGGTGCCGCTGGTGGGCGTCGACCTCGGCGACACCAACGTGGTGCCGGTCGACTACGTCGCCAAGGCGATGGACCACCTCGCCCACGTGCCCGGCCACGACGGGGAGGCCTTCCACCTCGTCAACCCCGAGCCCATGAACACCGTCGGCCTGGTCAACACCTTCGCCGCGGCCGCCAACGCACCGCGGTTCGCGGTGCCGGTCGACCGCACCGTCACCGGCCTGCTGCCGACCCAGCTGCTCCCCCGGGCGCTGCGGCCCGCCGCGCTGCTCGGCCGGGCGCTGCACCTGCCGCCGGTGCAGCTGGCCCTGGCGCAGACCATCGGGCGCCTCGGCATCCCGCCCGAGGTCCTCGGCCACGTGTCGTTCTCGTCGGTCTACGCCTCCCGCCGCACCGAGAGGGCGCTGGCCGGCTCCGGCATCTCGGTGCCCGACCTCGACTCCTACGCCCCGGCGCTGTGGTCGTGGTGGGAGGAGAAGCTCGACGACTCGATCAAGGACGACGGCGCGGCCGTGCGGGCGCTGGCCAACAAGACCGTCGTCATCACCGGCGCCAGCTCCGGCATCGGCCTGGTCACCGCCGTCCAGGTCGCCAGGGCCGGCGGCGTGCCGGTCCTGGTCGCGCGCGGCCGCGAGAAGCTCGACGACACGGTGCGACTCATCCAGGCGCAGGGCGGCACGGCACACGCCTATCCCTGCGACCTGTCCGACCTCGACGCCATCGACGCGCTCACCAAGCAGCTGCGCGAGGACTTCGACCACGTCGACTTCGTCGTCAACAACGCCGGCCGCTCGATCCGCCGGTCGCTGAAGCTGAGCGAGGACCGCTTCCACGACTTCGAGCGCACCATGCAGCTCAACTACTACGGCGCCATCCGGCTCGTCATGGGGCTGCTCCCGGCGATGCGCGAGCAGCAGTCGGGCCACATCGTCAACGTCTCCTCGATCGGCGTGCTGACCAGCCCGCCCCGGTTCTCGGCGTACGTCGCCTCCAAGGCCGCGCTCGACGCCTGGAGCAACGTGGTCTCCAGCGAGCTCGTGGGCGACGGGATCTCCTTCACCACGATCCACATGCCGCTCGTGCGCACGCCGATGATCGCGCCGACCAAGCTCTACGACCGGTTCCCGACCATCAGCCCCGGCCAGGCGGCCCGCAAGGTGATCACCGCGCTGGTCGACCGGCCCCACGAGATCAACACCAAGACCGGCAACCTGGGCGCGCTGGCCCACACGCTGGCGCCCAAGACGGCCTTCCGGATCCTGCACCTGGCCTACCAGGTCTTCCCCGACTCGACCGCCGCCAAGGCCGGCACCACCCCGGCCGGCAAGTCTGAGAGCGAGCAGCTGCTGCTGGCCCGGCTGCTGCAGGGCGTGCACTGGTAGCCCGTGCAGGTCTTCCACATCGCCACCGCCGCCGACTGGGCGGCCGCCCGGCGCTCGGGCGCCTACACCACCTCGACGCGCGGCCGCACGCTGGAGCAGGAGGGGTTCCTGCACGCCTCGCGCCGCGAGCAGGTGCCCGGCACCTACCGGGCCTTCTACGCCGATGCCCGCGAGCCGCTGGTGCTGCTCACCATCGAGACCGACCGCCTCGACGTGCCGTGGCGCGAGGACGAGGTGGGCCAGGACCGGTTCCCCCACATCTACGGCCCGCTGTCGCCCGACGCGGTGGTGGCCGCGCAGCCGTTCGCGGCCGACGGCAGCCTGCCGTCGTTCACGCGGCTGTTCGTCGGCGAGATGCTGTGGCGGGTCGGGCTGGCGGTCGTCGCGATGCTGCTGGCCGGCCTCGGGGCGCAGCTCGCCGGGCTGAGCGGCACCGACGGCGCCCCGCTGGTGGGGGCGCTGGCCGGGCTGGCGCTCGGCGTCGTGGTGTTCGTCGTCGTGCTGCGCCGCCGGCGCTGAGGCTCAGGCGCGGCGGGTGCCGCTGGCCATCACCCGCTGGACGCGGTCGAAGGTCGCCAGCACGCTGAGCGCCTCGTCCCGCAGCGCCTCCAGCGCCGGGTCGCCGCCGGGGTCGGTGCCGCGGGCCTCCTCCCACAGCGCCCGCTCCTGTGCCGCCCAGTCGTCGCACTCCTCGACCTCGACGTCCTCGAAGCCCGCGACCACGAGGCCGTCGGCGAGCCGGAGCCGGCGCATCGAGGCGGGCACCTGCTCGTCGGCGGCGTCGCGCGGCTCCCAGGCGGTGAGGACCAGGCGCCCGCCGGGGCGCAGCACCCGCGCCACCTCGGCGTACGCCGCGTCGGGCCGCTCGGCGAACTGCACCGAGTCGAGGCAGATCACGGCGTCGACGCTGGCGTCCTCGAGCCCGGTGTCGGTCAGCGAGCCGACCCGGAAGGTCGCGTCGCGCTCCTGGCGGGCCGCCTCGGCCGTGGCCTGGCGCACCGCCTCGGCCGAGAAGTCGATCCCGAGCAGCCGGGCGCGGGTCCGCGAGGCCACCTCGAGGCCGTAGCCGCCCTGCCCGCAGGCCAGGTCGAGCAGCAGCTCGTCGGGCGCCAGCCAGAGCGCGCTGGTGACCGCGGCCAGGCCGTCGAGGGGCACCAGCCCGGTGACCGTGCGCGACAGCTCGGGGGACAGCCCGAGGTGGCGCTGCTCCAGGTCGTCGCGGGCGGTCGAGGCGTCGAGGTCGGCGTACCACCGGTCGAAGTCCTCCGCGGTGTACGCCGAGTCGCTCATGCCCGGAGCCTAGTGCTCCGCGACGCCCCCGGACGGCGTCGGCCCGGTGGCCACGGGCCGCGCGGGGTCGCGCACCCACTCGCTCCAGGAGCCGGGGTAGAGCGCGCCGTCGAGGCCGGCGACCGCCATCGCGAGCAGGTCGTGGGCCGCCGTGACCCCGCTGCCGCAGTACACGGCCGTCTCGCGGCCGCGCGCCGCGGCGTACACCTCGGCGAGCTCGGTGGGGCTGCGGAACCGGCCGTCGTCGGCCAGGTTGGCGCTGGTGGGGGCGTTGACCGCCCCGGGCACGTGGCCGGCCACGGGGTCGACCGGCTCGGTCTCGCCGGCGTAGCGGGGCGCCTCGCGGGCGTCGAGCAGCAGGCCGCGCGCCGCGACGTCGAGCACCTCCTCGGGCCCGACGGTCGGCACCGACCCCGGGCGGACCACGAGGTCGCCGGGCTCGGGAGCCCCGGCGCCCGTCGCGACCGGGTGCCCCGCGCCGACCCAGGCGCCCCAGCCACCGTCGAGGACCCGCACGGACCCGTGGCCGGCCCAGCGCAGCAGCCACCAGCAGCGGGCGGCTGCGCGCCCCTGCCAGTCGTCGTAGACCACGACCGGACGTCCCTCCCGCACCCCGGCGGCCCGGAGCGCGGCCTGCAGGTCGGCCGGGTCCGGCAGCGGGTGCCGACCGCCGTCGCCGGGCGGAGCGGCCAGCGCACCGTCCAGGTCGACGTACGCCGCGCCGGGCACGTGGCCGCGCTCGAACTCCGCCCCGCCGGGCGGCCCGCCCATCCGGTAGCGGACGTCGAGCAGGGTGGGCGCCGGCTCGTCCTCGAGCAGGCGGGCGAGCTCGTCGACGGCGATCAGCGGGTGCGGGGCGGCGGTCGGCTGCATGGCATGATCCTGCCCCGTGGCCGAACTACAGTTCTTCACCGGGACCATGGACTCGGGGAAGAGCACGCTGGCGTTGCAGACCAACCACAACCACGCCGCACGCGGTCGCCTGGGGCGGATCTTCACCACCCACGACCGCGCCGGGCAGGCGCTGATCTCCTCCCGGCTGGGCCTGACCCACGACGCGCTCGAGGTCGAGGAGGACTTCGACTTCTGGCGCTACGTCGTCGACCAGCTGACCCGGGGGCAGCGCATCGACTACCTGGTGTGCGACGAGGTGCAGTTCTACTCCGGCCGCCAGGTCGAGGACCTGGCCAAGGTCGTCGACGAGCTGCAGATCGACGTGTTCGCCTTCGGCATCCTCAGCGACTTCCGCACGCAGCTCTTCGAGGGCTCGCGCCGCATGGTCGAGCTCGCCGACCGGATGCACGTGCTCCAGGTCGAGGCGCTGTGCTGGTGCGGCAAGCGGGCCACCCACAACGCCCGCTCGGTCGACGGCACCATGGTCGTCGAGGGCGAGCAGGTCGTGGTCGGCGACGTCGAGGACCAGTCGGCGCCGCCGGCCGAGGTCGTCTACGAGGTGCTCTGCCGCGCCCACCACCGGCGCCGGATGACCGCCGCCCGCGCGCGTGCGATCTCGATGATCGCCGAGCCGCTCCCCTTCGCCTGAGCCCCGACGGGCGCCGGCAGAGGGGCCCGGCGGGGCCCCCTCAGCAGACCAGGAGGGGGATGAGCATCTCCTGCGGGGTCAGCGAGCCGTGCAGGCCGACCAGGGTGGTCTCGTAGGCGAAGTCGGTGGTGCTGAACAGCCCCCAGGTGCCGTGCGCCGCGGCCACGACGTCGCCGATGCGCGGCCGCACGCCCGCGTCGACCGGGCCGAACCAGCCGCGCGCGGTGGCCTGCTCGCGGGTCAGCACGGTCGCGCGCTCCCCCAGCACCTCGCGCCAGGTGGCCGCGACGTCGTCGACGGCCCCGTCGTGGCAGTAGACGTGGCGGAACCGGGCCTCGCCGCCGAGCAGCGTGACGCCGTCGCGCAGCCCGGGCAGCACGTCGACGTCGACGCGGGTCTCGGGGCCGCAGTCGACCATCCCGTGGTCGGCCACGACCACGATCCGCACCTCCGGCGGCAGTGCGTCGCGCAGCTCCTGGACGTCCTCGTCGACGTCGCGCAGCTGCCCCCGCCACCGCTGGGAGTCCACGCCCGCGCGGTGGCCGTGCCAGTCGAGGTCGCCGTCGTAGACGTAGGTCAGCGAGGGCCGGTGGGCAGCGGCCGCCACCGCGCCGGCGACCCGCTCGGCGATGTCGTCGGCCCCGACGTACGCCGCGCCCCGCTGGCCGCAGCGGGTGAGCCCGGACCCGGCGAACTCGCGCTTGCTCACCACGGTCGTGCGGACCCCCAGCGCCTCCAGGCGCGCGAAGGCGGTGGGGTGGGGCTGCCAGTCGAGCGGGTCGACGTCACGGTCCCAGAACAGCGCGTTGAGCAGCTCGCCGGTGGCCGGCACGCGCGAGGTGAAGCCCACCAGGCCGTGCTGGCCGGGCGCCAGCGCGGTGCCGAGCGAGGTCAGCGAGGTCGCGGTGGTCGAGGGCACCCCGCAGGTGGCGGGCGGCGTGCCCAGCAGGGAGTGCAGGTAGGGCGCCTGGGCGCGGTGCTCGGCGAGCAGCTCGTGGCCGAGGCCGTCGACCAGCACCACGACGTACGCCGGGGCCGGTGGCAGCTCGAGGCTGCTGGCGTGGCCGCCGAGGTCCACCCCGAGCGCCCGCGCGACGGCCGGCAGCACGTCGGCCAGGGTCCGGCCGGCGGCGTCGGCGGAGGACCACGCCGGGGCGAGGAACCCCGTGGCGGGGCCCGACCCCCACGCCCCCTGCGTCACCGGGGCGCTCAGCCGTGCGTGCGGGCCGAGAGGCTCTCGGCGAAGACGAGCAGGTCGTCGACCGCCTGCTGGCCGTCGGCGGCGGAGCTGACCCGCAGCGAGAAGTCGTCGGAGGCGAGCACGCCGGTGTAGCCGTGGTCGGCCTCGCACTCGGGGTCGGCGCAGCCCGCCGGCTCCAGGTCGAGCCGGTTGAGGCCACCCCAGCCCACGGTCAGCACGGCCTCGCTGGGCACGGGCTGGCCGCGGCCGGCGAACGACTCGGGGTTGGCCACCATCCGGTTGACCACGACCGAGCGCACCGAGGACAGCCGCACCGCCTCGGTGGAGGTCGAGGTGTAGGGCTCGGGCAGCAGGTCGTCGGGGGCGTGCTCGTCGGTGTGGCACAGGATCAGCCGGCTGTCGGTGAGCACCACGACGGTGATGTGGCGACGCACCTCGTCGCGGTCGATCGTCGGCTCGTGGTGGACGAGGAAGGCGTCGACCTGCTCGCCCGCGACGGCGGCGCGGACGCCCGCGGCCACGACCTCGGGGTAGTACCCGGTCTTCTCGATGGCGGCCACGAGGGCGCCGAACCGGTCCGGGGACGTGACGGTGCGCATGCGGGTCAGTCTGTCACGGCCCGTGGACGGCCTCAGCCGGGCAGCGTGTCGCCCGCCGGGGCCGTCAGCCGCCGGACGAACAGGTCCGAGCGGGCGTCGGCGACCGGCGCCACCCGGCCGGTGGCGTGCAGCACCGTGACGCCCCCGGCGGTCGCGTGCACCAGCACCAGGTCGAGCTGGCTGACCTGCGGCAGGTCGATCTTGAGCTGCGCGACCCGACGGATCAGGTCCTCGACCGCGGCCACGTCGACCTGCTCGCTGCCGCGGAAGCCGAACAGCAGCGGCGCGGCCTTGACCGAGCGCACCGTCTCCGCGGCGTCCACCGCGCTGATGGGCGGGATCCGGAAGGCCTTGTCACCGACGAGGTCGGTCAGCGCCCCGGCGATGCCGAAGGAGACGGCCGGGCCGAACAGCGGGTCCTCGAGGCCGCCGATGGCGATCGGCACGCCCGGGGAGGCGGTGCGCTGCACCACGAACTCCGCGTCGGCCGGGTCCGCGATCAGCTCCATGAGCGAGGCCCAGGCGTCGCGCATGTCGTCCTCGTCGTCGATGTTGCGCCACACGTGGGCCAGGTCGGGACGCTGGCGCAGCCGCTCGGCGGTCGCCTTGAGCACGACGTCCCAGCCGAGCTGACGGGCGGCGGCCAGCGCCTCCTCCACCGAGTGGACGTGCACGCGCTCCCACAGGTCGACCCCGTAGTGGCCCAGCAGCGCCTGCAGCTCGACGTCGGAGAGGTTCTTGCCCTGGGGGTGGTGCATCAGCAGCTCGTTGACCTGGCGGGTCGCGGCCTCGAGGTCGACGTGCTCGAGGACGGCGCCGTCCTGGTCGTCGCGGTCGCGCCACGCGGCGTACTCCACGACGCGGGCGAGCGCGCGCACCGCGGCCTCGACCGCCTGGTAGGACGGCACCGACCCGCGGCCGGCGGTGTCGCCCGAGAGGTCGGGCACGCGGAGCAGCTCGGGCACGCCCTCGCGGCCCAGGAAGGTCGAGACCAGCGGCTTGTCGGACTGCTCCCCCACCGCGGCCAGCACGTTGGCGACCTCCTCGCCGCCGGCGTCCAGCGGCGGGATGTAGACCGCGACGACGGCGTCGACGTGGTCGTCGTCGATGGCGGCGTCGAGCGCGTCCTCGAAGTCCTCGGCGGTGGCGTCGGCCCCCAGGGCGGTGGCGCTGGTGACCGTGAGCCCGTTGGCGACCGCGGCGTCGACGGCGAGCAGGCCCAGCGCGTCGGAGTTGCCGACGATGGCCACCCGGGAGCCGGACGGCAGCGGCTGGTGGGCCAGCAGCTGGGCGACGTCGAACATCTCCTCGAGCGTGTCGACCTGGAGGATGCCGGCCTGCTTGAACATCGCGTCGACGGCCTCGGGCGGCGCGGCGATCTGGCGCACGGCGTGGCCCATCGGCACCCCCTGGGTGGTGCGCCCCGAGCGGACGGCGATGATCGGCTTGGAGCGCGAGACGCGGCGCGCGATCCGGGAGAACTTGCGCGGGTTCCCGATGGACTCCAGGTAGAGCAGGATCACCTCGGTCGCCTCGTCCTCCTCCCAGTACTGCAGGAGGTCGTTGCCCGAGACGTCGGCGCGGTTGCCGGCGCTGACGAAGGTCGACAGGCCGAGGCCGCGGGCCCGGACCTTCTCCAGGATCGCGGTGCCGAGCGCGCCGGACTGGCAGAAGAAGCCCGCCCGGCCCCGCGGCGGCATCACCGGCGCGAGCGAGGCGTTGAGCGACACCGCGGAGGCGGTGTTGATGACGCCGAGGCAGTTGGGGCCGATCAGCCGCAGGCCGTAGGAGCGGGCCAGCCCGACCAGCTTGCGCTGCCGCTTGCGACCCTCCTCGCCGGTCTCGGCGAAGCCGCTGGAGATGACCACGAGGCCGTGCACGCCCTTGGCCGCGCAGTCGAGCACGACGTCCTGCACCTTGTCGGCCGGCACCGCCACGATCGCGACGTCGACGTCGCCGGGGATGTCGCCGACCGTGGCGTACGACGGCATGCCGGCCACCGAGTCGGCCGCGGGGTTCACGACGTACACCCGGCCGGCGTAGTCGCCCAGCACCAGGTTGCGCACCAGCGTGGCGCCGATGGTGTCGCGGCGGCGGGAGGCGCCGATGACGGCGACCGAGCCGGCGTTGAGGAAGGCGGCGATCGAGGCGGCCTCGGAGCGGTGCTCGCGGGCGGCGATCACGCCGATCGAGGTCTCGGTGGGGTCGATGTCGAACTCGAGGTGCATCACCCCCTCCTCCCAGCCGCCCTTGACCGAGTAGCCCTGCTCGCGGAAGACCTGGATCATCCGGCGGTTGTCGGGCAGCACCTCGGCCACGAAGCGCTTCACGCCGCGCTCGCGACCGGCCTGGGCGAGGTGCTCGAGCAGCACCTGGCCGATGCCGCGGCCCTGGTGCTGGTCCTGGACGAGGAAGGCCACCTCGGCGCGCTCGGCGTCGAGCAGGTCGTATCGGCCCACGGCGAGGATCTTCTGGGCCAGGGTGATCACGAAGGCCACCCGCTGGCGGTGGTCGACGGTGGTGAAGCGCGCGACGTCGCGGTCCGAGAGGGTCGGCATCGGGGCGAAGAAGCGGTAGTACTTCGACTGCTGGGAGACCTGGGCGTAGAACTCGACGAGCCCCTCGGCGTCGCTGGGCAGGATCGGGCGCAGGTGGGCGGTCCGGCCGTCGCGGAGGAGGACGTCGGCCTCCCAGTGCTCGGGGTAGTCCCGGGGGGCGGGAGACGGCGTCTCGGTCTCCAGGCTGGTCACGGCTGAAATGTACCGTCCGGGGCTCGACGGCGCGCCCGGTCGAGCAGCGCGGCGGGCGTTGGGGAGAATCGCCCGCATGGCCCGTCGCACAGCAGCGCCTCCCCCGGAGGACTTCGAGGAGCACATCGTCGACATCGACGTCGGCGACGAGATGCGCACCAGCTTCCTGGAGTACGCCTACTCCGTCATCTACTCCCGGGCGCTGCCCGACGCCCGCGACGGGCTCAAGCCCGTCCAGCGCCGGATCCTCTACGCCATGCACGACATGGGGCTGCGCCCCGACCGCGGGCACGTGAAGTCCTCCCGCGTCGTCGGCGAGGTCATGGGCCGCTTCCACCCGCACGGCGACGGCGCGATCTACGACGCCCTGGTGCGGATGTCGCAGTCCTTCTCGATGCGGCTGCCGACGGTCGACGGCCACGGCAACTTCGGCTCGCCCGACGACCCGCCCGCCGCGATGCGCTACACCGAGGCCCGGATGGCCCCGGCCGCCGTCGCCATGACCGGCAGCATCGACGAGGACACCGTCGACTTCCGCCCCAACTACGACGGCCGCGAGCAGGAGCCCTCGGTGCTGCCCGCCGCGATCCCGCACCTGGTGGTCAACGGCGCCGCCGGCATCGCGGTCGGCATGGCGACCAACATCGCCCCGCACAACCTGGTCGAGGTCGTCCAGGCGCTGCGCCACCTGGTCAAGACGCCCGGCGCCGACCTCGACGCCCTGATGCGCTTCGTCCCCGGGCCCGACCTGCCCACCGGCGGCAAGATCATCGGCCTCGACGGGGTGCGTGACGCCTACGAGTCGGGGCGCGGCAGCTTCAAGATGCGCGCGACCACCCGCATCGAGTCGGTCACCGCCCGCCGCAAGGGCATCGTCGTGACCGAGCTGCCGTACGGCGTGGGCACCGAGCGCGTGATCGCCGCGATCAAGAAGCTGGTGCAGACCAAGAAGCTCCAGGGCATCGCCGACGTCAAGGACCTCACCGACCGCGAGCAGGGCCTGCGGCTGGTGATCGAGGTCAAGAACGGCTTCCACCCCGAGGCGATCCTCGAGCAGCTGTTCCGCAGCACCCCGCTCGAGGAGTCCTTCGGCATCAACGCGGTGGCCCTGGTCGACGGCCAGCCCCGCACGCTCGGGCTCAAGGAGATGCTCGAGGTCTTCCTGGGGCACCGCTTCGACGTGGTCCGTCGGCGCTCGACGTACCGCCGCGGCAAGGCCCACGACCGGCTCCACCTCGTCGAGGGCCTGCTCACCGCGATCCTCGACATCGACGAGGTGATCGCGCTGATCCGCTCCAGCGACAACGCCGAGCAGGCGCGCGAGCGGCTCACCACGGTGTTCGACCTCAGCGAGGTCCAGGCGACCTACATCCTCGACATGCCGCTGCGCCGGCTGACGAGGTTCTCCACGCTCGAGCTCGACCAGGAGGCCGCCGAGCTGCGCGCCACCATCGAGGCCCTCGACGAGGTCCTCGGCGACGACACCAAGCTGCGGGCCGTGGTCTCCCAGGAGCTGGCCGACGTCGCGAAGACCTACGGCACCCCGCGGCGCACCGTGCTGCTGGAGTCCTCGGGCCAGACCGCGACGGCCAGCACGCCGCTCGAGGTCGCCGACGACCCCTGCTACGTCTTCCTGTCCTCCTCGGGGCTGCTGGCCCGCACCACCTCGCTCGAGGCCCCCGGCGAGCGCGAGGGCCGTGTGCGCCACGACGTCGTCGTGTCCGCGGTCGCCACGACGGCCCGCGGCGAGATCGGCGTGGTCACCTCGGCCGGGCGCGTGGTGAAGCTGCCCGTCCTCGACCTGCCCACCCTGCCCAGCACCGCCAGCCACCCCCACCTGCAGGGCGGGGCGCCGGTCGGCGAGTTCGTCACGCTCGACGGCGAGCGGGTGCTGGCCCTGACCGGCTTCGACCCCGGCTCCCCCGGGCTGGCGCTGGGCACCCGCCAGGGCGTGGTCAAGCGGGTCAACCCCGAGTTCCTCGCCGCGCGCGACGACTGGGAGGTCATCGGCCTCAAGGACGGCGACGAGGTCGTCGGGGCGGTCGAGCTGCGCACCGGCGAGGAGGAGCTGTGCTTCGTCACCAGCGACGCCCAGCTGCTCCACTTCGCGGCCTCCGGGGTGCGCCCGCAGGGTCGGGCCGGTGGCGGCATCGCCGGCATCAAGCTCGGCCCGAAGGCCAGGGTCGTGTCCTTCGGGGCCGTCGACCCCGAGGGCGCCGTGCTGGTCTCGGTCTCGGGCGCCTCGTCGGCGCTGCCGGGCACGGAGGCCGGCTCGGTCAAGGTGACGCCGTTCTCGGAGTACCCCGCCAAGGGCCGCGCCACGGGCGGGGTCCGGTGCCACCGGTTCCTGCGGGGCGAGGACACCCTGGTGCTGGCCGCCGTGGTGCCCTCCCCGCCGGCGGCCGCGGCCGACAGCGGCGCACCGGTCGACCTGCCCGAGCCGGTGGAGCGCCGCGACGGCTCCGGCGTGCCGGCCAGCCAGCCGGTCGTCGCGGTCTCGGGTCCCGTGTCCGCGCTGCTGCCCCCGGCCGTGCCGGGCGACGTGGCAGGCTGAGCCGCATGCTGCCCCCTTCCCCGGCCCGCCGCCCGGCCCGTCGTGCCCGTCCCCTGGTCGCGGCGGTCGCCGTGCTGGCCACCCTCTCGCTCGCCGCGTGCGGTGGCGGCGACGAGGCCGCCGCCGAGAAGACGCCCACCCAGGTGCTCGCCGCCGCCAAGAAGCAGTTCGACGACGCCGCCAGCGTCCGGATCGAGCTGAGCACCGACTCGGTGCCCGAGGCCGGCAACGGCGTCCTGGGCGCCAGCGGGGTGGTCACGGACGCCCCGGCCTTCGAGGGCGACGTCAAGGTGCTGCTGAGCGGCATCACCGCGACCGTGCCGGTCACCTCCGTCGGCGGCACGGTCTACGCGAAGCTGCCGCTCACCACGAAGTACGCCGCGATCGACCCCGAGGAGTACGGCGCCCCCGACCCGGCCGACTTCGGCGACCCCGACCAGGGCCTGTCCTCGCTGCTGACCGAGGTCGAGGGCGCGAAGAAGGGCGAGCAGACCCGCGACGGGGACCAGGTGCTGACCACCTACTCCGGCACCCTGCCCGGCGCCTCGGTCAAGCGGATCGTGCCGAGCGCCGACGCGAGGTCCGACTACCCGACCAAGGTCGGCGTCGACGACTCCGGCCAGGCCACCTCGGTCACCATCACCGGGCCGTTCTTCTCCGACGGCGCCGACGTGACCTACGACGTGGGGTTCTCGCAGTACGACCGCGACGTCACGATCGCCAAGCCGACCTCCTGACCTGACCCGTGGCCAGCGACGCCGTCCGGGCGGCACCCGAGCACCCCACCCCGGACCCCGTCGCGCGGCTGCTGCTGGGCCTGGCGGCCGTGGCGGTCGCCTTCGCCGCCGCCGACACCTACGTGGTGGTGCTCGCGCTGCCCGACATGATGGGCTCGGTCGGCCTCTCGGTCGACGAGCTGCAGCGGGCCGCCCCGATCGTCAGCGGCTTCCTGCTCGGCTACGTCGCCATGCTGCCGCTCATCGGCCGCATCGCCGACCTGCGCGGCCGCACCCCGGTGCTGCTCGCCTCGCTGGTGGTGTTCTCGTTCGGTTCGCTGGTGACCGCCGCGGCGTACGACCTGCCGAGCCTGGTCGCCGGGCGCTTCCTCCAGGGCGTCGGCGGCGGTGGGCTGGTGCCGGTCACGCTGGCGCTGGTGGCCGACCTCTACCCCGCGGAGCGTCGCGGCGTGCCCCTGGGCGTGGTCGGCGCGGTGCAGGAGCTCGGCAGCGTGCTGGGGCCGCTGCTGGGGGCCGTGGTGCTGGCCGTCGGCGACTGGCGCGACATCTTCTGGCTCAACCTGGCCGTCGGGCTGCTGCTGGCCGCGGCGATCCGCGTGCTCGTGACCCGGCGCGCCGCCCTCGCCGGTCCGGCCGCCGGCCCCGCCCCTGGCCCCGACCCAGGCCCCGACCCTGGCCCCGACCCGGCGCGTCGGCGCCGGCCCGACGTCGTCGGGCTGCTGCTGGTGGCGCTGTCGCTGGTGGGGCTGCTGCTCGTGATGCGCCAGCCCGATGCCCTGGTCACCTCGGTCGCCTGGGGCGGGCCGTTCGTGCCGTACGCCGACGGCGGGTCGGTCTGGCTGTCCCCGGTCGGCACCGTCGTGGTGCTCCTGGGCCTCGCGACGCTGGCCTGGACGGTGCTCGCGCCGCGGCCGCTGTTCGACGCACGCGGGTGGTGGGCCTCGGTGCGCGAGGCCGACCTGGTGGGCGCCGCGCTGCTCTCGGTCGCGCTGGGCGGGGTGATCCTGGCCTTCGCGACCGCCGACCCCGAGGTGCAGGTCTTCTCCGAGGCCGGACCGGTCTACCTCGGCGTCGCCGCCCTGGCGGCCGTGCTCTTCGTGCTGCACAACCGGCGCGCGGCGGCCCCCCTGGTCCCCCACGGCGCCTTCCGCGAGCGGCCGGCGTGGGGCGCGGTGCTGGTCAGCTTCTTCGTCGGCTCGGCCCTGATCGCGGCCCTGGTGGACATCCCGATCTTCGCCCGGCTGACCGTCGCCGACGGCGACCAGCTGCGGGCGGCGCTGGTGCTCGTGGAGTTCCTCGTGGCGCTGCCGGTCGGCGCCCTGGTGGGCGGGTACGCCGTGCGCCGCGTGCCGGTCGCCCTCGTCGCCGCCGGCGGGATGCTGCTGGCCGCCGCCGGCTTCGCCGTGATGACCACCTGGGGACCCGACTCGATGGGCCGTCCCGTGGCCGTCGCGGTGCTGGCCCTGACCGGTCTGGGGTTCGGGCTGGCCCTGGCGCCGGTCAACGCCGCGCTGCTCGCCGCCACGCCCGACGCGGTGCACGGCGTCGCCAGCGCGCTGCTCGTGGTGGCCCGGATGGTCGGGATGCTGGTCGGCATCTCCGCGCTGACCACGATCGGGCTGCGGCGCTACTACGCCGTCCAGGGCGACATCCCGGCCCCCGTCGACGTCTGCGGCGGCACGAGCACCCGCTGCGCGGCGTACACCCGGCTGCTGGAGCTGGCCGGCCTGGAGCAGCTGCAGGCGATCTTCCTCGGGGCGGCGGTGTGCGCGGTGGTGGCCGCGGTGCTGGCCCTGCTGACGCTGCGGGTGCCCCGGGCGGGGCGCAGCACGACCGAGTGACCCACGTCGCCCGGCCGCGCCCTCGCGGGAGCGGGGCGCACCCACTACGGTCTGGGGCGTGCCTTCCGCAGACTTCGACGACCTGCTCACCGCCAACCGCGCCTTCGCCGAGACGTTCGACCTCGGCGGGTTCGACGGCGTCGCCCACGCCGGCATCGCCATCGTCACGTGCATGGACTCGCGCATCGACCCGCTGGGGATGCTCGGGCTCAAGCCGGGCGACGCGAAGATCTTCCGCAACCCCGGCGGCCGCGTGACGCCCCAGGCGCTCGAGGCGCTCGTCCTGGGAGCCCACCTGCTCCGCGTGGAGCGGATCCTGGTGGTGCCCCACACCCGCTGCGCCATGGCCTCCTCGACGCTCGAGGAGCTGCGCGCCCGGGTCTCGGAGTCCGCCGGCCTCGACGCCACCTGGCAGCCCTTCGGCGTGGTCACCGACCAGCGCGCCTCGCTCGCCGACGACGTCCACGCCGTGCGCTCGCACCCCCTGATCCCCGACGAGGTCAAGGTCGGCGGCTTCCTGTACGACGTCGACAGCGGCCTGCTCGAGCAGCTCGTCTAGCGCCGTGGACCTCGACGCCGCGGTCGACTTCGTCCGCACCCACCACCGCGCCGTGCTGGCCACCCGCAGCCCGGGGCGGGTCCACCAGAGCCCGGTGCTCGTCGGTGTCGACGACCGCGGCCGGCTGGTCGTCAGCAGCCGGGAGACGGCGTACAAGACCCGGCAGCTGCGGGCGGACCCCTGGGCCCAGCTCTGCGTCTTCCCCGACGGCTTCTTCGGCGAGTGGGTCTACCTCGAGGGCAAGGCCGAGGTGGTCTCGCTGCCGGAGGCGATGGACCTGCTCGTGGACTACTACCGCGACATCAGCGGCGAGGCCGACGACTGGGACGAGTACCGCGCCGGCATGGAGCGCGAGCAGCGCGTCGTGCTCCGGATCACGCCCACCCGCGCGGGACCGCAGCGCCAGGGCTGAGGTCCGCCGCGCGGCTCAGCCCCGCAGCACCTTCTCCATCGCCTTGCCGCGCGCCAGCTCGTCGACGAGCTTGTCCAGCCAGCGGATCCGCTGCATCAGCGGGTCCTCGACGTCCTCGACCCGCACCCCGCACACCACCCCGGTGATGAGGTCGACGTGCGGCGTGAGCCGCGCCCCGGCGAAGAAGTCCTCGAACGTGGTCCCCGCCTCGAGGTGGTGCGCCAGCTCGGCGGCGTCGTACCCGGTCAGCCAGGTGATCACCTCGTCGAGCTCGGCCCGCGTGCGCCCCTTGCGCTCCACCTTCGCGACGTAGTGCGGGTAGACCGAGGCGACGCTCGTGGTGAAGATCCGGCTCATCCCCCGCAGGCTAGCCCGTGATGGCCCCGCAGCCCGGGCCTCAGGCGTCGATCTGGTCCGCGTCGACCTCGTAGGCGCCGGCGACGATGAAGTCCTTGCGGGGGGCGACCTCGGAGCCCATCAGCAGCTCGAAGACCTCGGCGGCGCGGGCGGCGTCGTCGGCGGTGATGCGGCGCAGGGTGCGGTGGCGGGGGTCCATGGTGGTCTCGGCCAGCTGGTCGGCGTCCATCTCGCCGAGGCCCTTGTAGCGCTGGACCGGGTCCTTCCAGCGGACGCCCTTCTTGGTCAGCTCGGCCAGCTTCCGCTGCAGCTCGGGGTCGGAGTAGGTGTAGACGTACCTGTCCATCCCCTTCTTGGGGTTGGTCAGCTCGATGCGGTGCAGCGGCGGCACGGCCGTGAACAGGCGACCCTCGGTGACCATCTGGGGCATGTACTTGAAGAACAGCGTGGCCAGCAGGCAGCGGATGTGGGCGCCGTCGGAGTCGGCGTCGGCCATGAGGATGATGCGACCGTAGCGGCGGGCCTCGACGTCGAAGGTGCGCCCGGAGCCGGCGCCGAGGACCTGGATGATCGAGGCGCACTCGGCGTTCTTGAGCACGTCGGCGACGGTGGCCTTCTGGACGTTGAGGATCTTGCCGCGGATGGGCAGCAGCGCCTGGAACTCGGAGTTGCGGGCCGCCTTGGCCGTGCCCATGGCCGAGTCGCCCTCGACGATGAACAGCTCGGAGCGGTCGACGTCGTTGGTGCGGCAGTCGTTGAGCTTGGCGGGCAGGGCCGAGGACTCCAGGGCGTTCT
The DNA here is from genome assembly GCF_900104965.1 of Nocardioides scoriae. NCBI lineage: Bacteria > Bacillati > Actinomycetota > Actinomycetes > Propionibacteriales > Nocardioidaceae > Nocardioides > Nocardioides scoriae. The sequence goes on from NZ_LT629757.1 coordinate 1,393,300, forward strand.
TGCGGCGCTGGTTCTCGCGGTGGGCCCGGGCGGCGAGCCGGGTCCTGGCGGCGCCGGCGACCTTGTCCATCACCAGCTTGGCCTGGGCCTTCTGGGCCCGGTTGGTCGAGGTGAGGAACTCCTTGAGCTCGGCGGCCACCACCTTGCGCACCACCGAGCGCGCGGCGGGGGTGCCGAGCACCTCCTTGGTCTGGCCCTCGAACTGCGGCTCCGCCAGGCGCACGGTGACCACCGCGGTCAGGCCCTCCAGCACGTCCTCCTTGAGGACGTCGGTGTCACCGACCTTGAGCACCCGGGAGGCCCGCATGGCGTCGTTGAAGGTCTTGGTCAGCGCCGCCTCGAAGCCGGCGACGTGGGTGCCGCCCTTGGGGGTGGAGATGACGTTGACGAAGGAGCGCAGCTCGGTCTCGTAGCCGGTCCCCCAGCGCACCGCCACGTCGACGCCGAGCTCGCGCTCGACGTCCTGCGGGGTCATGTGGCCCTGCTCGTCGAGCAGCGGGACGGTCTCGGTGAACACGTCGGAGCCCTGCAGGCGCAGCACGTCGGTGACGGCCTCGTCGTGGGCCAGGAACGTCGCGAACTCCGTGATCCCGCCGTCGTGGCGGAAGGACTCGGTGACCGGCTCGGCGCCGCGGGCGTCGGTGAGCCGCAGCTCGAGGCCGGGCACGATGAACGACGTCTGCCGGGCCCGGGTGACCAGCTCGTCCCAGGTGAAGGCGGCGTCCTTGGTGAAGATCTGCCGGTCGGGCCAGAACCGCACCCGCGTGCCGGTCACGCCCTTCTTGACGCGGGCGCCCCTGGTCAGGCCGGAGGCCGCCTCGAAGGGGGTGCCGGGGCCGTCGGAGGCGAAGCGTCCGGGGACGCCGCGCTGGAAGGACATCGCCTGGGTGGCCGGCGACCGGTCGACCTCGACGTCGAGCCGAGCCGAGAGGGCGTTGACGACCGAGGCCCCGACGCCGTGGAGGCCGCCGGTCGCGGCGTAGGACCCACCGCCGAACTTGCCGCCCGCGTGCAGCTTGGTGAAGACGACCTCGAGGCCCGAGAGGCCGGTCTTGGGCTCCTTGTCCACCGGGATGCCGCGGCCGTCGTCGTGGACCTCGGCGGAGCCGTCGGGGTGCAGCAGGACCTCGACGTGGGAGCAGAAGCCGCCGAGCGCCTCGTCGACCGAGTTGTCGATGATCTCCCACAGGCAGTGCATCAGGCCACGGGTGTCGGTCGAGCCGATGTACATGCCCGGGCGCTTGCGCACGGCCTCGAGGCCCTCGAGGACGAGCAGGTGCTGGGCGTTGTAGGTGTTGTCGATGACCGTGACCTCTGGTGTCGTGACGGGCTGCGGGGCGGTGCTCGGAATCTACCGAGCCGCGCCGACAGCGCCGTGCTGCCACCCCGGGCTTGTGCGGTGTGCTCCACTTGACAGGGACGGAACGACGAGATCCACGAGTGACGAGATTGTCCGTTCTGCTCCTGCAGTCCCGGGGAGCAGGCACACTCGACGCAGGACCTGTGAGGCACACCACCGCGAGTAGGCGGTGGACACCTGGGTAACGGGAAGCATCCACCGTGGTTGACTGTTGTGACTGTCGAGATCGAACGACCTGGGCACCCTGCCTGTCTTTCCCCCCTCCCAGTCACCCCTGAACGAGAGTGAGGCCCCCGTGACCACTGCGACCGCCCCGACCGCCCCGCTCAGCGCGCTCGACCGCTGCGACCGCTGCGGCGCGCAGGCCTACCTCCGCGTCCAGCTCAAGGGCGGTGGCGAGCTGCTCTTCTGCGCCCACCACGCCCGCGAGCACGGCGAGAAGCTCCGCGAGGTCGCCGAGCACGTGCAGGACGAGACCTCCAAGCTGGGCAACCCGGCCCCCAGCGCCGGCTGACCCACCTGACGCACCGCACGAGACCCCGGTCGCCGACCGGGGTCTCGTCGCGTCCCGGGGGTCGTGAGATCGTCCCCGCATGAGCACCCTGGCCGTCGTCGAGACCCTCGTGGCGCTGGTCGTCCTGCTCGGGCTCGTCGGCGTCGTGGTCCCGGTGCTGCCGGGCTCCCTCGCCGTCGGCGGCGCGATCCTCGTCTGGGCGGCCTACGTCGGGACCACCACCGCCTGGGTCGTGCTCGCGGTGGCGGTGGTGCTGCTCGCCGCGGGCCAGGTCGCGATGTACCTCGTCCCGGGTCGGCGGCTCCGGGCGGCCGGCGTCCCCGGCCGCACCCTGGTCCTGGGCGCCGCCCTCGGGGTGGTCGGCTTCTTCGTGATCCCCGTCGTGGGCCTGTTCGTCGGCTTCCTGGGCGGTGTCTACCTCAGCGAGCTGGCGCGGGTCGGCTCGTCGCGGGCGTGGCCGTCCACCGTCCACGCCCTCGAGGCGGCCGGGCTCTCGATGCTGATCGAGCTGACGGCCTGCCTGCTCGCGGCCAGCACCTGGGTCGCCGGGGTGGTGCTGACGTGACGGCCGTGCTCCTGGCCCTGGGCGCCGCGGTCGCCTACGGGCTGTCGGACTTCGTCGCAGGTGTCGCGTCGCGGCGCACCTCGGCGTGGGCGGTCGCGGTCGTCGGGTCGGCCGTCGGCGGCCTGCTCTCGGTCGGGCTCGCGCTCGTGCTGCCCGGCCGCGCGGGCGTCGACGACCTCGCGTGGGGCGCGCTGGCGGGCGTCGGCAACGGCCTGGGCGGCGCCTTCCTCTACCGCGGTCTCTCCCGGGCGCGGATGGGCGTCGTGGGGCCGGTCTCGGCCGTCGGGGCCGCCGTGCTGCCGGTGGCCGTGGGCGTCCTCGGCGGCGAGCGGCCCGCCGCCCTGGTGTGGCTGGGCATCGTGGCCGCCCTCCCCGGCATCTGGCTGGTGGCCCGCGAGCCGGCAGCAGCGGCCGACGACGGCGCCTCCTCCCCCGGCTCCTCCCCGGCCGGCGCGGGCCTGGTCGACGGCCTCCTCGCCGGAGCGGGGTTCGGGCTGCTGTTCGCGGCGCTCGGCCAGGTGCCCGACGGCGCGGGCTACTGGCCGGTCGCGGTCAGCCAGGGCGTCGGGGTGCTGTCCGTGGTCGTCCTGGCCACGCTGCTGGGCGGCGCCTGGGTGCCGCGCGACCGCACCGCACTGGCCGGGGGTGCGGGCGCCGGGGCGCTCTCGGTGGTGGCGGTCGTGGGCTTCCTGCTCGCGACCCAGCAGGGCCTGCTCACCGTCTCGGCGGTGCTGGCCTCGCTCTACCCCGCCGCGACCGTGCTGCTGGCGGCGCTGCTGCTCCACGAGCGCGTCCACCGGGTGCAGGGAGCCGGGCTCGCGCTGTGCGCCGTCTCCGTGGTCTGCGTCGCGGTCGGCTGAGCCGACCGGGTCGCTGCCTCAGACGGGCACCGAAAGGGACAGCGCGAAGTCACCGGGCGCGTCGGTCCACCAGTGCGTCAGCCGCAGCCCGGCGGCCGCCAGCTCGCGCTCGACCCCCTCGCGGCGGAACTTGGAGGAGATCTCGGTGCGGATCTGCTCCCCCGCCACCAGGTCGATCTCGAGGTCGAGGGCGCCGATGCGGACCCGCTGGTCGCGCAGCGACTCCAGGCGCATCTCGATCCGCTCGTGCTCGGGCACCCACACCGCGCGGTGCGCGAAGTCGTCGAGGTCGAAGTCGGCGTCGAGCTCCCGGTCGATGACCGTCAGCACGTTCTTGTCGAAGGCGGCGGTGACCCCCTGCGCGTCGTCGTACGCCGCCACCAGCCGGGCCTCCGGCTTGACCAGGTCGGTGCCGAGCAGGAACGCGTCGCCGTCGACGAGGGTGCTGCGCACGCCCGCCAGGAAGCCGGCCCGCTGGTCGGGGTCGAGGTTGCCGATGGTGGAGCCGAGGAACGCCACCAGCCGCCGCGGGTCGCGCGGCAGCTGGTCGAGGTGGTGCTCGAAGTCGCCCACGACCGGCGCGACGTCGACGCCCGGGAGCTCCGCGGAGACGGCGGCTGCGGCCTCGCGCAGGATGGCGGGGTCGACGTCGAAGGGCACGAAGCGCCGCAGCGTGCCGGCGCGGTCCAGCGCGTCGAGCAGCAGCCGGGTCTTCTCCGAGGTGCCGCTGCCGAGCTCGACCAGGGACTGCGCCCCGGTCGCGGCGGCGACGTCGTCGGCGTGCTCCTCGAGGACCGCCCGCTCGGCGCGGGTCGGGTAGTACTCCGGCAGCCGCGTGATCTCGTCGAACAGGCGGCTGCCGTGGGCGTCGTAGAAGTACTTCGGCGGCAGCGTGCGGGGCCGCGCCAGCAGGCCGGCCCGGACGTCGACCGCCAGCTGGCCGGCCAGCGCCTCCGGGTCGAGCAGCACGAGCGGGTCGGTCACGGTCACGGCTGGTCTCCCGGTGGGTCGAGGGGGGTGACGACGACGCCCTCGCGGGTCGCCTCCACCAGGTGGTGGTCGGGCACGTCGACCCAGCCCGGGCCGTCGTCGGAGGGCTCGCTGGCCACGAGCACGCCGGAGTCGTCGAGCCGGTAGGACAGCGCGTCGCCCCAGGTCGTGGCCAGGATGCGCTCGCCGTCGAGCAGCAGCAGGCTCAGCCGGGCGGCGGGGTCGCGCCCGGCGACGTCGCGCACGACCTCGCCCAGCCGCGCGGCCGTCGGCTCCTCGGCGAGCACGTGGGCGGCCAGGACGGCCGAGTCGCACACCGACTCCGCCTCGGCGCTGGACGGGAGGACGGCGCGCTCGACCCGGCCGTTGTGCGAGAGCAGCCACCGGCCACGGGCGAACGGCGCGGCGGCCGACTCGTCGAGCGGCATGCCGGCGGTGGCCGAGCGGACCGCGGCGAGCACCGAGCCCGAGGAGAGCACCGGGGCGACCGAGGCGAAGGACGTCGCGCTCCACAGCGGCCGCGACGAGCGCCACCGCGACGGCTCGTCGCGTCCCGGGACGTGGAAGCCCACGCCCCAGCCGTCGGCGTTCATCAGGCCGTGGGACTGGCGCCGCGGCTGGTAGCTCTGGCGCAGCAGGCCGTGCTCCGGCGCGAGCACCAGGTCCGCGAGCGAGCGCGGCTCACCCAGCCACGCGAGGTGTCGGCACACTCAGGCGTCCCAGGCCAGGCGCACGCCGGTGAAGATCTGGCGCCGGTAGGGGTGGTCCCAGTTGCGGAACGACGGCCGCACCGCACCCGCGTCGACGGCCCAGGAGCCGCCCCGCAGCACGCGGTAGTCGCCCCCGAAGAAGGGCGCGCTGTACTGCGCGTAGAGCATCGTCTCGAAGCCGGGCCACGGCTCGAACGACGAGCTGGTCCACTCCCAGACGTCGCCCATCAGCTGCTCCACGCCGTACGCCGACGCGCCTGCGGCGTAGCTGCCGACCGGGGCCGGCCGCAGCGCCGTGCCGCCGAGGTTGGCCCGCTCGGGGGTCCAGTCCTCGTCGCCCCACGGCCAACGGCGCCGCCGACCGAGGGCGGGGTCCCACACGCAGGCCTTCTCCCACTCCTGCTCGGTGGGGAGCCGGGCGCCGGCCCACGCGGCGTACGCCTCGGCCTCGAAGTGGTCGACGTGCTGCACGGGCTCGTCGGCCGGGAGCTCCTCCACGTGGCCGAAGCGGCGGCGCGAGCCGTCGGGCTGCCAGAACAGGGGGCGTTCGAGGCCGGCCTCCTGGCGGTGCGCCCAGCCGCGCTCGGACCACCACCGGGGCTCGTCGTACCCGCCGGCGGCGACGAACTGCGCCCACTCGGCGTTGGTGACCGGCACCCGCCCGATCCGGAAGGTCGCCACGTCGACGACGTGGGCGGGGCGCTCGTTGTCCAGCGACCACGGCTCGTCGTGGCCGTCGACGCCGAGCTCGAAGGGACCGCCCGGCACCAGCACCGCGTCGTGGGGCACGGGCCGCGCCGGCGGCAGCGGAGCGCCGCTTCCGAGGAGCGGCGCGCCCCGGCGCAGCTGGTGGGTGGCGAGCATGGTCTCGACGTGCTGCTGCTCGTGCTGCTCGACCATCCGCGCGGGGAACAGCTCCTCGGCGCTGTCGCCGCGCAGCCGCCCGAGCCCGTCGAGCACGCGGCCCCGGACGTCGGCGAGGTAGGCGCGCGCCTCCCCCGGTCCCAGCAGCGGCAGCGCCACGCGGGAGGCCCGCGGGTGCTCGAAGGCGTCGTAGAGCTGCTCCACGCGGCACGACAGCAGCCCCTGGGCCGCGGCGTTGCCGCCGCGCAGCAGCCACAGGTCCTCCTGCTGGCCGATGTGCGCCAGGTCCCAGACCAGCGGGCTCATCAGGGGGCTGTGCTGGGCGGTCAGCTCGGCCTCGTCGAGGTCGGTGAGGGCCAGGGTGCGGGAGCGGGCGGCGTCGAGGGCGCGGAAGGTCAGCTCGGCGGTGTCGGGGGCGGTCCCGGGTCGGGTCCCAGGGCGGATCTCAGGCACCGGCTTCCTCCCGCAGGACGGCGAGCGGGCCCACCTGCTCGACGCGTCGGCGCAGCTCGTCGGCGGGGCTGCTCCCGGAGTCGAAGAGCGCGTGCAGGGCCTCCAGCTCGGTGGAGAGCTCGGTCGGCCCACGCCGGACGGCGACCTCCACGCAGCCGAGGACGGCGCGGCGCACCCGCTCGTCGGCGAGGCCGTCGCGGGCGGCGACCTCCCACTGCTCGGCCACCGGCTCGCACAGCTCGCGCGCGGCGTCGGCGGCGATCGGGTCGTCGACCAGGGTGGCCGTCATCGCGGCGACCGCCGGCCACCAGCGGTCGGGCAGGGCGTCGAGGCAGCGGACCTCGAGGTAGCCGCGCGGCCGCACCGGCGGGAACAGCGTCGTGAGGTGGTAGTCGAGGTCGGCCACGACCGGGCGGCGGTCGAACGGCGCCGTGCCCTCCAGCCACTGGCGGAAGCTCACCCGCTCGGTGACGCCGCGCAGCACCCCGTCGTCCAGGAGCAGCATGAGCGGCGCGTCGAGGGCGTACGCCGCCCAGGCCTGCGCCGGCGGACCGGCCGGGAACGGGTCGCTGCGCCCGTGGTCGATGCCGTCCCACACGCCCTGGCGCATCGAGTGCCAGCCCGACGTCTCGCCGGCCAGCCAGGGAGAGGTCGAGGAGGCGGCCACCAGCACCGGCACCAGCGCCCGCAGGTGGGCCAGCCGGCACGACCACTCGGCCGCCGGACCCGCGTCGAGGTTGACCTGCAGGGCCGCTGTGGAGGTCATCATCTGCTTGCCGGCGCCGGCGCAGCCCAGGGCGTCGAAGTGGCGCTCCATCGCGCTGTAGCGCGGGGCGGGGTTGATGCGCCGCGAGGGCCGGGCCGGGTCGGTGCCGATCGGCGCCGCTCCGAAGCCGGCCTCGGCCAGCTGGGTGCGCAGCGACTCCCGGTCGAGGCCGAGCGCGGCGATCGCGAGCACGGCGTCGTCGCCCGGGGGCGTCGAGAGCTCGACCTGGCCGCCGGGCTCGATCGTGACGCTGCTGCCCATGGGCATCGGGTCGAGCCCGTCGACGAGGTGGCGCACCTCGCCCCAGATCGGGCGGCGCGACGGGCGCGCGAGGTCGACGAGGTGCAGCTCGAGCTCGAGCCCCACCCGGCCACCGGTGTCCTCGGTGAGCGCGGTCGACGCGACGTGGTCGAGCGCGGCGGCGACGGGGTCGTCGGCCGTCAGCAGCAGGTCGGCGTGCGGCAGGGTCCGCCGGGCGAGCACCCGTTCCGGCGCCGCTGCACCGCAGTCGGGTGCGTGCCGCTCGTGGGCCTGCTCCTGGGTCGTCATCGTTGCCCCTCCTGGTCCGGACCGGTCGCCTGATCACGACCGCGGGTCGGTGCGGGGCCGGTCCCGCAAGACCGTCCTCGTCAGCACGAGGGCCACCCGCTCGGGGCGGCACGACGTACGTCGCAAGCCTCGCACACGAGGGCCGGGCACCCAAGCCCCGGCCGGGGACGGGTCAGGGGCGAGCGCCGCGGTCCGGCCCTGCTGCGAGCAGTCCGGCCACGAGCCGCTCGAGGTCGTCGTCCGACAGGTCGAGGTGGGGGCTGACCCGCAGCACCGGCCAGGCCGCCACCGCGTCGTCCGACGGCGCCCGCCAGGGCAGGCAGACGGTCGTGAGGACGCCGTGGTCGTGCAGCAGCCGGGCCTGGACGGCGACGACGTCCTGGCCCGCCGTCGGCGCGACGGCCGTCAGCGCCCCGGCCGGGGCCTGGGGCAGCACGACCTCCCACCCGGGCAGACCGGCCACGGCCTCGCGGACGCGGGCGCCGACCTCGGCCAGCCGGGCGTGGACCCGCGCCGGACCGAGGTCGTGGAGCTCGCGCAGCGCGACCCCCAGCCCGACCCGTCCGGCGACGTGGGCCTCCCCCGACTCCAGCCGCTGCACCGGCGTCGACCCGGGCTGCTTGGCCAGGGGCCGGACCCGCAGCCGGTCGCGCCAGGACGGGGCGACGGCCACCATGCCCACGCCCCGCGGACCGGTCAGCCACTTGCGGCTGGTGGCCAGCGAGGCATCGGCCCCGCTGGTCGCGTCGACGTGCCCGATGCCCTGGGCGGCGTCGACCCAGACCGCCACGCCGTGCGCGTGCGCCACCTCGACCGCCTCCCGGGCCGGCTGCACCAGCCCGCGGTGCGCCGCCACCAGGTCGAGCAGCAGCACGTCGGGCGGGTCCTGCCGGAGCCGGACCTCCAGCGTGTCGAGGTCGAGCACCCCGAGGTCGTCCACCGGCAGCAGCTCGGGCCGGTGGCCGCGGTGCTCGACCAGCTCCACGTTGGGCCCCCAGGACGACGCCGTGGTGCCCACCCGCGCGTGCTCCGGCAGCGGCCAGACGTCGAGCAGGACGTCGAGGGCGGCGGTCGCGCTCTCCACGAACGCCACCCCCGCGGCATCGGTGCCGAGCAGCGCGGCGGTGTCGGCCCGCGCCTGCTCGACCACCGGCGCCGCGTGCTCGGCGGCCACGTAGCCGCCGTCGCGGGCCTCGGCGCGCAGGTGCGCGGCGACCGCGTCGAGGACCGCCGCCGACGACCGGCCGGCCGAGGCGCTGTCGAGGTGCAGCGTCGCCCCGCGGGGGCGGGCCGCGGCCCAGTCGTCCCAGGACGTGGTGCCGGAGGTCGTGGGCTCGCTCACGGGCGCCAACCTGCCACACACGCGCGTGCCCCGGACGACCGACAGCCCCCGACCGGTCGGCCGGGGGCTGCGGGGAGTGAGGTGAGGGCCGGGCTACTTCGCGGACGCGAAGGAGCTGACGCACTCGCCCTGGTTGCGGAAGACGGGCTTGGTGCTGGTGGCCCAGCCGCCGTTCTTGCACTGGTCCCTGCTCGTCAGGACGACCGGCGTGGCGAAGGTGTAGCGGGTGCCGGCGAAGGTGAGGGCGTCGATGGTCCAGTCGCCCTTGACGCCGGAGCCGAGGGAGAAGCCGTAGGCCTGCACCTGTGCCTGCGGGAAGGCGGCGCGCCACTGGTCCAGGCTGCCGTGCCAGGGCGTCCCCGAACCCGCGCCCGTGACGGGGGCCCCGGCCTTCACGAACGGCTTGGAGCTGTTGCTCGCCCACCAGTCGCCGCCGTAGACCCTCTCCCCCACCAGGATGCCGTCGGCGCTGCCGTCGCCGTCGAAGTCGGTCACCAGCTGGAACCCGGGCGGGATCGTGCCGTCGGTGTTGTTGGTCAGCTCCAGGCTGGGCTCCCCGGCCGAGGCCAGTGGCGTGGACGTGGCGACGTACTCCGCGACCTTGTCGGTGCTGGTGCTGCCCTCGGTCCAAACGCGCAGCCCGGTGCCGACGACCTGGTAGTGGCCGGTGGCGCGGGTGTCGGACAGCGGCTTGGCGAAGTCGTCCGGGACGGAGATGGTGCCGGCGCCCGCTGCGAGGGCGGGACCGGTGACGAGCGCGGCGGTGAGGCCGGCGACGGCTGCGGTCAGGCGACCGAGGGTGCGGATCTGCAAGGTTCCCCCTGGGGTGAGGCCCCCTGCGACGACGTCGCGACCGGGTGGCTCACCCGAGGAGGCCCCCGGAGTCTGTGACCGGCGCCACACCTCGACAAGGAGCTCGGGGGCGCCGGCCCACCCCTCGGGACCCGGCGGTGAGACGGTCTAGACCGTCCCCGAGGCCGCCCGCACCAGCGCCTGGAACAGGTCGGCGTCGCCGTAGACCTCGGGGTGCCACTGCACGCCCAGCCAGAAGCCGTCGCCGGGGCGCTCGAGCGCCTCGACGGTGCCGTCGTCGGCCCAGGCCACCGGGGTCAGGCCGGGGTGGGTGGAGACGGCCTGGTGGTGGTGGCACCGCACGCCGGTGCGCTCGGCCCCGAGCAGGCGCGCGAGCGTGCTGGTCGGGTCGAGGCGCACCGCGACGTCGCCGAAGCCGTCGCCGCCGGGGTCGTGGGCGGCCGTCCCGAGGGTCTCGGGCAGGTGCTGGACCAGCGAGCCACCGGCGGCCACGGCCATCACCTGCAGGCCGCGGCACACCCCGAGCACCGGCAGGTCGACGTCCTCGGCGGCCCGCAGCAGAGCCAGCTCCCAAGCGTCGCGATCGGGGCGGGGCGCCCCCGTCGCGGGGTGGGCGGGCTCGTCGTACAGCGCGGGGTCGACGTCGGCCCCGCCGGAGACGACCAGCCCGTCCAGGCGCCGCACCACGGCCATGGCGGCCTCGTCGTACGGCATCGCGGGCGGGAGCAGCACCGGCACCCCGCCGCCCACCTCCACGGCCAGCGCGTAGGAGGTGGGCAGCAGGTCGGCCAGCTGGTCCCAGACCCCCCAGCGCGCGGGCTCGCGGTAGGTGGTCAGGCCGATCAGCGGGGCGCTCACCGGCTCAGAGGGGCGTGACGTAGGCGCCGCTGATGCCGCCGTCGACGAGGAACGTCGAGGCGGTCATGAAGCTGGACTCGTCGGAGGCCAGGAACAGCACGGCGTTGGCCATCTCCTCCGGCTCGCCGAAGCGGCCCATGGGGACGTGCACGAGCCGGCGCGCGGCCCGCTCGGCGTCCTTGGCGAACAGCTCCTGCAGCAGCGGGGTGTTGACCGGTCCGGGGCACAGCGCGTTGACGCGCACGCCCTGGCGGGCGAACTGCACGCCGAGCTCGCGGCTCATCGAGAGCACGCCGCCCTTGGAGGCGGAGTAGGAGATCTGGCTGGTGGCCGCGCCCATGACCGCGACGAACGACGCGGTGTTGATGATGGAGCCCCGCCCCTGCTCGATCATGTAGGGCAGCGCCGCCTTGCAGCACAGGTAGACGCTGGTGAGGTTGACCTCCTGCACCCTGCGCCACGCGTCGAGGTCGGTGTCGAGGATCGAGTCGTCCTCGGGCGGGCTGATGCCGGCGTTGTTGAAGGCCACGTCGACCGAGCCGTAGGTGTCCTTGGCCGTCTTGAACAGCGCGTCGACCTGCTCCTTGTCGGTCACGTCCACGCGGACGTAGGTGACCAGGTCGGTGCCACCGAGCTGGCCCACGACCTCGTGGCCGCGGCGGTCGTCGATGTCGCCGATGACGACCTTGGCGCCCTCCTCGACGAAGCGCTGCACGGTCGCGAGGCCGATGCCGCTGCACCCGCCGGTGACGACGGCGACCTTGCCGTCGAGACGTCCTGCCATGGTGATCTGGTCCTTTTCTCTAGGGGTGGGTTCCGAGTCGGTGGACGCGCTCAGGCGTCGGCGATGAAGACGTTCTTGGTCTCGGTGAAGGCCTCGGGGGCGTCCGGCCCCAGCTCGCGGCCCAGGCCGGACTGCTTGAAGCCACCGAAGGGGGTCCAGTAGCGGACCGCGGAGTGGGAGTTGACGCTGAGGTTGCCGGACTCGACGCCCCGGGCCACGCGCAGCGCGCGGCCGAGGTCGCGGGTGAAGATCGACCCGGACAGGCCGTAGTCGGAGTCGTTGGCCAGCGCCACGGCGTGGGCCTCGTCGTCGAAGGGCATCACGGCGACGACGGGTCCGAAGACCTCCTCGCGCCAGATCGGCGCGGTGGTGTCCTCGGTCAGCGCCACGGTCGGCGGCACCCAGAACCCCGGCAGGTCCGGCACGCTGCCGGTGAAGGCGACCTGCGCCGCGTCGACGTGGGCCTGCACCCGGTCGCGCTGGAGGGCCGAGATGAGCGGCCCCATCTCGCTCGCGTCGTCGTCGGCCGGGTTGGTCACGCGCATCCCGGCGACCGCGGTCTCGAGGCGGCCCAGGAACTCGTCGTACGCCGACCGCTCGACGAGGATCCGCGAGCGGGCGCAGCAGTCCTGGCCGGCGTTGTCGAACACGGCGTACGGCGCGCTGGCGGCCGCCGCGGCCACGTCGGCGTCCGCGAACACGATGTTGGCGCTCTTGCCGCCGAGCTCGAGGGTCACCCGCTTCACCTGGTCGGCGCAGCCGGCCATGATGCGCTTGCCGACGGCGGTGGAGCCGGTGAAGCAGACCTTGCGCACGAGCGGGTGGGTGACGAAGCGCTCCCCCACCACCGGGCCCTCGCCCGGGACGACGGTCAGGACGCCCTCGGGCAGCCCGGCCTCCAGCGCGAGCTCGCCGATGCGGACGGCGGTGAGCGGCGTCAGCTCGGCGGGCTTGAGCACCACCGTGTTGCCGGCCGCCAGGGCGGGGGCCATCCCCCACGCCATGATCGGCATCGGGAAGTTCCAGGGCACGATGATGCCGACCACGCCCAGCGGCTCGTGGAAGGTGACGTCGATGCCGCCCGGCACCGGGATCTGGCGGCCGAAGAGCCGCTCGGGGGTGGCGCTGTAGTAGTTGAGGCAGTCGCGGACGTTGCCGGCCTCCCAGCGCGCGTTGCCCAGGGTGTGGCCCGCGTTGCGGACCTCCAGGGCCGCCAGCTCCTCGACGTGGGCGTCGACGACCGACGCGAAGGCCCGCAGCAGCCTGGCCCGCTCGCCGGGCGCCACCGCCCGCCAGCTCGCGGACGCCGCGTGGGCGCGCTCGATGGCGGCGTCGGTGGCGGCCAGGTCGGCCATCTCGACCTCGGCGAAGGTCGTGGCGGTGGCGGGGTCGATCACGGCGTGGGTGGACACGGTGAGGTCTCCTGGGGCAGCGGGGAACGGGGTGCGGCCGGCCGGCGGGCCGGTGGTGGGGCGGGGTGGGAGCGGTGCGGTCACATGCGTTCGAAGCTGCGCCGGCGCTCCCAGTCGGTGACCGTGGCCTCGAAGGCCTTCAGCTCGACGTCGGCCATGTTGGTGTAGTGGTCGACGACCTCGTCACCCAGGGTCCGGCGGGCCAGCTCGGAGGTGGCGAACGCCTCACGCGCGGCCCGCAGCGTGCGGGGCACGGTGGGCTTGCCCGAGGTGTAGGCGTTGCCCTCGGTCGGCGGCTCCAGCTCGAGGCCGCGCTCGATCCCGTCGAGCCCGCAGGCCAGCATGGCGGCGATGGCCAGGTAGGGATTGACGTCGCCGCCGGGCACGCGGTTCTCCATCCGGGCGCCGGCGCCGTGGCCGACCAGCCGCACGGCGCAGGTGCGGTTGTCCTCGCCCCAGGCGATCGCGGTCGGCGCGAAGGAGCCGTCGGCGAAGCGCTTGTAGGAGTTGACGTTGGGGGCGTAGAGCAGCGTGAAGTCGGCCAGGCCGTCGAGGATGCCGGCGACGAACGAGCTGTAGAGGGCGGTGCGGCCCTGCGCGTCGTCGTCCCAGAAGACGATCTCGTCGTCGAGCCCGCGCAGCGAGAGGTGGATGTGGCACGAGTTGCCCTCGCGCTCGTCGTACTTCGCCATGAAGGTCAACGACTGGCCGTGCTGGGCGGCGATCTCCTTGGCGGCGGTCTTGTAGACGGCGTGGTTGTCGGCCGTCTCCAGGACGTCGGCGAACAGGAAGCCGATCTCGTGCTGGCCGAAGTTGCACTCGCCCTTGGCGCTCTCGACGTCCATGCCCGCGTCGTACATCGCGTTGCGGATCGCCCGCAGCAGCGGCTCGACCCGGGTGGTGCCGGCGATGGAGTAGTCGACGTTGTACTGGTTGACCGGCGTCAGGCCGGTGTAGCCGCTGGTGAACGCCTGCTCGTAGGTGTCCTCGAAGGCGATGAACTCCAGCTCGGTGCCGGCCACGGCCTTCCAGCCGCGCTCGGCGGCCTTGTCGATCTGGGCCTGCAGGATCGAGCGCGGGCTCTGCACCACCGGCGAGCCGTCGGGCCAGGCCAGGTCGCACTGGATGAGCGCGGTCGCGGGCAGGTGGGGCAGCAGCCGGATGGTGTCGAGGTCGAGGACGAACTCCATGTCGCCGTACCCCCGCTCCCAGGAGGTGATGGCGTAGCCCTCGACGGTGTTCATGTCGACGTCGACCCCGAGCAGGTAGTTGCAGCCCTCGGTGCCGTGGCCCAGCACGTGGTCGCGGAAGTACGCCGCGTGCAGGCGCTTGCCCTGCAGCCGGCCCTGCATGTCGGTGAAGGCCACCACCACCGTGTCGATGCTGCCCGCGTCGATGCGCGTGACGAGGTCCTCGCTGGTGAGGTGTCGGTCGTTGCGGGTCATGGGGTCTCCGTCCCTAGCCGAGGAGGCCGCGCAGCAGCGCGGCCGTGTCGTCGCAGTGGTGCTCCATCGCGCGGCGCGCCCGTGGGCCGTCCCCGGCGAGGACTGCTCGCACGATCATGTCGTGCTGGCGGTGCGAGTGCGCGATGTTGGTCTCCAGCGACGGGATCGCGCGCAGCATCTCGTCCAGGCTCGCCTGCACCGAGGTCACCGCCTCCATCAGCCGGTCCGAGCCGCTGAGCGCGGCCAGGTGCAGGTGCAGGCGCGAGTCGGCCTGCCGGTGCGAGCCGGGGTCGCCGGCGGCGTGCACCGCCGCGAGCGCGTCCTCCAGCCCGGCGGCCGCACCCGGGTCCCCGGCCGCCCGGGTGGCCGCCAGGGCGCAGGCGCCCGGCTCCACGACGCGTCGGAAGTCCAGCGCGTCGAGCCAGCCGGCCCGCCGCGACGCCTGCTGGCGCGCCGTCGTCCGGGTGCGCAGGTCGGGGCGCTTGATGACGACCGTGCCGCCGCCGCGGCCGCGCCGGGTCTCGACCAGGCCCGCCTCGCGCAGGGCGGCCATCGCCTCGCGCAGCGTCGCACGCGAGACGCCCATCCGCTCCGCGAGCTCGCGCTCGGGCGGCAGCACGCTGCCCCGAGGGTAGGCGCCGAGGCGGATCGCGGTCGCCAGCTGCTCCACGCACGACTCGAAGGCGTGCTGGCCCCGGACGGGACGCAGCACCGCCTCGCCCAGGGTGTGGCCGACGGCGAGCGGCGCGGGGGCGGACGGGGGCACGAGGGTCAGTCTCGCACCCTGCTCAGGACTGTCAATGGTCTGAGTTCAAACCAAACCGGACAGGGCTATGGACTCGGTCTGCGGCCGGGTCTAGCCTCCGAGCAGCCCGCCCCCTTCCCGCGCCCCTCCCCCACGCCAGGAGTGCCTCATGACCGATGCGACCCGGGACGCCGACGGCCTGTCCGCCGACGACCAGCTGCTCGCGAAGCTCGGCTACAAGCAGGAGCTCAGCCGCTCCTGGTCGAGCTTCTCCAACTTCGCCATCTCGTTCTCGATCATCTCGATCCTGGCCGGGTGCTTCACCACCTTCGGGCAGGCGTGGAACAACGGCGGGCCGGTCGCGATCTCGTGGGGCTGGCCGGTCATCTCGGTGTTCATCCTCATCATCGGCTTCACCATGAGCGAGCTGGTCTCGGCGTACCCCACCTCGGGCGGGATCTACTGGTGGGCGGCCAAGATGGGCGGCCCCGCGGCCGGCTTCTTCACCGGCTGGCTCAACCTCATCGGCCTGCTCGCCGTCACGGCGTCCGTGGCGTACGGCGCGGCCACCTTCCTCGACCTCACCATCTCGACGGTGAGCTCGAGCTGGGCCGACGGCTACTCGCTGACCCGGGTGTTCCTGCTGTTCGTGGCCATCTTCGTGCTGGCCTCGCTGGCCAACATCTTCAGCGGCCACCTGCTGGCCATGATCAACAACATCTCGGTGTGGTGGCACGTGGCCGGCGCCGCGATCGTCATCGCCGTGCTCGTCCTGGTGCCCACGACCCACCAGAGCGCCGACTTCGTGTTCACCGAGCGGATCAACAACTCGGGCTACGACAGCGGCTTCTACTGGTTCCTCGTGCTGCCGCTCGGGTTCCTGCTGACGCAGTACACGATCACCGGCTTCGACGCCTCGGCCCACCTCTCCGAGGAGACCCAGGGCGCTGCCGAGGGGGCGGCCAAGGGCATCTGGCGCTCGATCTTCTACTCCGCCATCGGCGGCTACGTGCTGCTGCTCGCCTTCGTCTTCGCCGTCCAGGACCCCGCCGCCGTCACCGAGGGCGGCGGCGGCGTCGACCTGATCTTCGGCCAGGCCCTGCCCGAGGGCTGGCACTTCCTGGTGCTGCTCATCTCCACGGCCGGGCAGCTCTTCTGCTGCGTGGCCTGCCTGACGAGTGCCTCGCGGATGTCGTTCGCCTTCAGCCGCGACGGCGCGATCCCGGGCTCGCGCTGGCTCTCGCAGGTCAACCCCCGCACCAAGATCCCCGCCCACGCCGTGGTCTTCGTCGCCACGGTCGGCGTGGTCATCACCCTGCCGGCCCTCATCGAGGTGGACATCGCCGGTGCGCCCGTGCCGGTGGCGTTCTACGCCGTCACCTCGGTCGCGGTCATCGGGCTCTACCTGTCGTTCCTGATCCCGATCTTCCTGCGCTGGCGGATGGGCGACGCCTTCGAGCCCGGCTCGTGGACCCTGGGTCGCAAGTACCGCTGGATGAACCTGCTCGCCGTGGCCGAGATCGCGATCATCTGCGTCTACTTCGTGCTCCCCTTCACCCCGGCGGCCGTGCCGTTCAGCGACGACTTCTCCTTCAAGTTCGTCAACTACGCCCCCGTGCTGACGCTGGGCTCGCTGCTCGTCCTCGCGGTGTGGTGGCGGCTCTCGGCCCGACACTGGTTCACCGGGCCCAAGGTCACCATCGACCGCGACGTCGTCGAGGCCTTCGACGACTGAGCCTGGCCCCGGGCGGGACCCGCGTCCCCGCCCGTCCGTTCGACCAAAACCGATGCGGTGATATGTCGGATTTGTGATGATGCAGGAGCGCTCCCTCGGCGCACCGTCATCCTGGAGGATCCCCATGAGCCACACCGTCCGTCGCCTCGCTGCCGCCGGCGCCCTGAGCGCCCTCGTCCTGGGCGGCACCGCCACCTCGGCCCTCGCCGACGCCCCCGCGCCCAGCGCGAACTCCTGCGACACCACCGCGCTGACCGCCTCCGTCGTGACGGCGCAGACCGCCGCCCGCGCCGCCCAGCAGGCGTACACGAGCCACACCAAGGCCTCGGCCCACGAGCAGGCCGAGGCGCACCGCGCCAAGGAGACCCGCGAGGCCAGGGAGGCCGCCAAGGCGGCCCGCGAGGCGGCCAAGGACGCCGCCGAGGCGTCGAAGGGCAAGGAGGGCAAGGAGGCACGCGACGCCGCGAAGGCCGCCGACCGCCTGGCCAAGCAGCAGGCCCGCGAGGCCCGCGACGCCAAGCGCGCCAGCGACCGGGCGCTGCGCGACGCCGTGAAGGCAGACCGGGCCGAGCTCAAGGCCACGTGGGACGCCGCCAAGAAGGCGCTGCGCGACGCCAAGGGCGCGCTCGAGGCGTGCGAGGCCCCCGAGGTCGAGACGCCCGAGGTCGAGGTCCCCGAGGGCCCCGAGGCTCCCGAGCTGCCGGACACCACCATGCCGATGGAGCCCTGAGCAGTCCCGCCGCCGACGGCCGGCGCCCCGGCGGTCCGGGGTGTCGGACGTCACGGCCCTCCCGGCGCACGACCGGGATGGGGCGGGGCACCGGCGAGGTTGCACCGGAGCCACGACGACGTGGCACCGCACCTCGACGAAGGACCATCATGCACACCCTGCTCGACCTCGAGCTCGCCCACTCCGCCGACCACGACCGCTCGATCGTCAGCCTCTCGCCGCTGCGACAGACGCTGAGCCGCCTGCTGGGCCGCACCGCCCGCTGACGCCGGTCTCGACGCACCACAGCCCCCGACCACCTGGTGGTCGGGGGCTGTCGTGCGTCGGACCCTGGTGGGGGTCCCGACGGTCGTCAGTCCAGGTAGTCGCGCACTAGAACCGGATGAGCGCTGTTCGGTTCAGCGAGGTAAGCGCGCAGGTCAGGAGCGGTGTGGGGTGAAATATCCCCGACTGAGCCGGAGCCGTCATGACCCTCATCTCCTCCCCCGAAGCCCCAGCCATCGTCTGTCCGCCGTGGTGCATGCGCTACGACCACGACGCGGACGTGGTCGACGAGAACAACCCGCCCAACCACTACGGCCCCGACTTCGGCGTGCTCGGCACTCAGGCGGTCGGTGAAGGCGCACCGCGCGGGCTGATCTCGACCCCGCTCAGCGACATGTCACCCCACGACCTGCGCCGGCTCGCGGCTGCTGCCGTTGCCGCCGCTGAGTGGATGGAGGCCCACTCGTGACGAGCCAGACAGTGACCGCCTCCCCCGTCGAGGTGACCGGCTGCCCGACATGGTGCGGCGGCCAACACGTCATCGACCGCGACCGCCACCCCGACGATGCCTGCGTCTGGCACAGCAGCCCCGACATCGACCGCTGGCTCCCCGCCGACACGGAGGACCCCATCGTCGTCCGGATCTCCGGCACCCGCTTCGACACAGGCGATGCCGAGCGTTGGCCCGACACGATCGAGGTACTGGGTCAGACGAACCCCGGCTTCGACGACGGCGTGGACCTGGGCGTTGCCGACGCCCGACGACTCGGCCGTGCGCTCCTGCTGGCCTGCGAACTGCTGGAGGGCCAGGCATGAGCGACACGACAGCCACCCGTGAGACCTTTCAGCAGACCGCTGGCGAGCTCGCTCGGGAACACACCCTCCTCGAGGAGCTGATCCCTTCGTGCCCGGCATGGTGCAACAGCGAGCATCACCGCGCCGTGGATGAAGGCGTGACGGCCGAGGCCGCCGCCGTACACAGCACCGCGGACCTGGTGGGTCGGCTCGAAGAGTTGCGGAATTCGGTCACGGGGCAGGTCGTGCGCGAAGGTCGCAGCGCCGGCTGGGACCTGATCCTCCAGGCACCCGGCGACAAGCGTTGCTGGGGTACGCCCGCGGTGAACCTCGACGTGTACGACGGGCACAAGACCCGCCAGCACATCGTGCTCAACATGACTGGTGGCGAAGCCCGAGTCCTGGCGCGGCAGCTGCTGCACTTCGCCGACCTCCTGGACCTCAGTTCATGACGGCCCAAGCCGACCCGCAGCAGACCGGGATCACCGAGGACGAGGGGGCTCGGTGAACCATACCTATCCCCCGGGCCGCTCCCCACCATCACGCCCGCCGGACTGGGCGGGGGGTTCCGTGCGGGTGGAGGACTCATCTGCACGAGGAGGGTTCGAGTGGGCCCTTCGCCCACGCCCCCTCCCCTTCGAGAAGGCTATGTAGAAGCAAGCCAGCATGAAGGCGAGCAGACCGAACCACATGTATGCCGGCGGCACTGCTTGTCCGCGGCCCATCCACTTGAAGGCCAGCAGGAACACCGCCGCGGCCAGAAGTACGGCAACCTCCCAGGGTTTCAACTTCATCCAGCCAGTGTGCCCATCCGCGACCAACGCCGCGGGGCTTTCACCCGTCAGCCTCCGTCGCTGGTCCACCCCTACCGCCACCAACACCGAAAGACTTAAGTGCCCCCCACCCCCACCGTCGAGATCCTCGACGTCTCCCCCGAGATGGCCGAGCAGTGGCTCTCAAGGAACCCCAACAACCGCAACCTCCGCGGCCAGGTCATCGCGTCGTATGCCCGGGACATGGCTGCGGGCTCCTGGGTGACTAACGGCGAGACCATCAAGATCTCGACCACCGGGCACCTCCTGGACGGCCAGCACCGCCTCAGCGCCGTCGTAGCGGCCGGCACGACCGTCCCCATGATCGTGGTCCGCGACATCCCTCCCGAGGTCATGCCCACCGTCGACGCGGGAGCCAAGCGGACCTACGCCGACGCGCTGCGGATCCAGGGCGAGGAGAACACCGCCGCGCTCGCAGCGGTCACCCGTCGGGCGATCCTGTGGGACAAGGGCTACCGCACCAAGACGGGCTCGTTGAGCCCCACTGCCACCGAGATGTCAGCGTTCCTGCAGCAGCACAAGCGCCTTCGCGGGTCCGCCGAGGTCGCCTCCAAGCTCGCGCCCAAGACGATGCTGCCGGCCAGCATCATCGGGCTCTGCCACTGGCTGTTCAGCGACCTGGACCCCGACGAGGCGCTGTGGTTCCTCGCCCGACTCGCGGATGGGGACGGGCTCGCGGCCGACGACCCGATTGCCGCGCTGCGCAACCGCATCGTAAAGATGCGCGTGGGAGGGGGGCGGGTCAATGAGACCGAGAGCATGGCGCTCGTGGTGATGGCTTGGAACGCGCGGCGGGCTGGGGAGACGCGGAGCAAGCTACAACTGCCGCGCGGCGGCCTCACGACGGAGAATTTTCCGGAGCCGGGGTAGGAGGAGCGGAGAAAGACGAAGGGACCAGCCCCAGCGGGCGGCCCCTTCGCGGTGATGTGACTTGGGTCAGTGGCTCTCGGTGCTCATGAGGGTGTCCTTCCGTCTCTCTTGGCCTCAAAGATACAACGATCAGGGATGGCTGTCATGTTCCCCGGCAAGGCCGTTAGGACCGTCGAGTTCGGGTTCGGGCTCGAGGGCAGGCACCTCTGGAATGACCGGATCGTCAGGCCTCTCTGCTTCGTACTCACGCACCTCTTCGAGAATCGGCCACTCTGCCCAGTGTTTTAGGGGGAGCGACCCATTGGTCCGCATCTCCGCACACAACTGAGCTGCCTCCTCGACCTCGCCCAGAAGGCAATGCCGAGCCAGCTTGAACCGATCCTCGAGGTGTCCGACCTGCCAGGCTTCGACTTCTGACCGGCACTCGTCGAAGCGCCCTAGACGCTTGAGCGCCAGCCACATGTTGATCCGACAGATCTCCTTCGAGGAAAGGCTAGCCATCCTGTCAAACGGAACCTCGACCAGATAGTCGTGCACCGCACCGTATCGACGGCGCAAGAGCAGTTGGTAAACCCAGTCCGCCATGCGCAACTCGGTCTGCACTCGTTCTTCGTTCGAGTACTTGAATAACGCCTGCACTGAAAGTGCGAGGGCCACAACGGATAGTAGATCGGCGGACTGAGCGAAATAGTCGTCGGTCACATCGAGCCTGTCACCGCGCTGCGCCGTGACCTTGGGGCAGTTGCGAAGATAAAGAGATGAGACAATCCCCCCGTTGTGCATCAGGACGTGACGTCGTTGAAACACCTCGATGATCTGGGGAGACGAGGCGTACTTGGCAAGGTCGATACCGTGATCTCTCTTAAGAGTTGACATCCAGTCACTAAAGGACCCTCTCATCAGATCCACGACTGCCTCGTCAATCAACTGCTCGCGAAAATCGTCAATGTCAACGAGCTTAAAGATTTCGGACCACGCTACCGCGCGCTCTTTTGCCGATAGCGCAAGCGGGTTCTCGGAATACATCCGCGTTGCAACATTGACCATAAGGGCCTCAAAGTCTGCTATCATGGAAGCAAACACTGAGGTCCGGAAATCGCGTGCCTGGCCCGGACGACGAGCAGCCTCAAGAGACTGCTGCAGGAACTCAAGGAAGCACGTTGAGACATAGTGGGCAGGCAAGATCGAAAGGCATCGCTGCATCACCTCTTCGATCTGGTCGGTCACGGCAACCGTGGGGTCCGCCCCTCCGGTTCCCTTCTTGACAGTTAGGTGCTGACTTACTTCGTTCAAGACAGCGTCTATCTTGTCGCCATCGACGTGCGTGTAACGCTCCCGCAGGATGGCGCTTGTAGTGGCAACCGGGTCGTCAATCTCGGCCTCACGGCCAGCAACAAATTTGACCATGCGCAACTTCTGCTGCTGTAGCCCAGCGAACTGGCCGTACGCCTCAACGATGTCCGCCACGAAGGGCGACAACTCGTTTGCTTCGACTTCCGCTGCTTCACCCGAGGACGACATGCAAGCGGACCCTAGGCCATTGCGGTGGATCTAGGGGCGGTCGTAGCGCCATTGTGGACATACTTGGCCAGGTCGGCGCTATGTGCAGTGACCTCTAGGGCGCAACCACCACGACAACTGCGTCGGAGCACCACGGGTTTAACTACCCTCGTCCCATGCCGCACAACGTCGACGCCGGCCGCGACCACGGGCGCCTTCGTGACGTATGCCCAGGCGGCAGCGATCCTCGGCGTCCACGTCTCCAACGTCCCCAAGCTGGTGACCCGCGGCGAGATCCGGTCCCGGGGCACCCGCGGCCCTCACGCCTCGCTGCTGCGTGCGGACGTCGAGGCTGTGCTCGAGCGTCGCAGGGAGCGCCGCCGGGCCAAGGCCGGGCAGGAGGCCGCCCCTCCCCCACGACCCGTTACAGCGCCTCCTGACGACGACCACGAGTGGCTGACGCTCGAAGAGGCCGGCGAGGTCATCGGCATCAGCGGGCAGGCGGTGGGCAAGCGGGCCAAGAGGGGGAAGATCCCGCATGTGCGTCAAGGGGTCCGCGTATGGGTGCGGGCAGACCACGCCCAGATTGCGGCCAACTCCCGCACTGCCCGGCAGATCCTGCGCCCCGCCTAGGGACGTTGCGGCGATTCGAAGTGCCCACCAAATGGCGTGCTGTCAAGGTCCGAATGTCGAGACTCAGCGGCGAGATTCGCAGGGCGCCCACGTATTGAAGCGTCTATACCAGTTCCGCCTCATTTTGCGAGCTTG
Source organism: Nocardioides scoriae (assembly GCF_900104965.1). Taxonomy (NCBI): domain Bacteria; kingdom Bacillati; phylum Actinomycetota; class Actinomycetes; order Propionibacteriales; family Nocardioidaceae; genus Nocardioides; species Nocardioides scoriae. Next base: position 1,415,825 of record NZ_LT629757.1, read on the forward strand.
GTGTCACCAAGTCCCTTAATGGGACTTTTGCGCGTACCACTATGTGGACTCAATCCCGGAAAGCCGGCCACGCGGTGAGCGCAGCGAGTAGACGCGTCGCATGGAGAGAAGCGGGAAGCTAACAGACACGGAGTATGCGGAAGCCCTGACCTGGAGCATCGAGGGAGATCCGTCAACACGAAGCGTCGCCGGACCGAGCCGCAGCACGTGCGCCAAGTACGAACGTGAAGTAGATGATCAATACCGTTTCATGATGTTCTATCAGGTCCTCGTAGCCGTATTGGCGGGAGTTGCGCTGCTTCTTCTGATTTGGGCCGCCTTCACGTTGGCACGCTCCGGGGCGACATTTAACGCCCTCGTAACCGGAGCGGGCGGGCTCGTAACGGGGTCGGGTGCTGGGTTTCTAAAGAGCCAGCGCGGTGACGCTACGAGGCGATACCACATTGCCCTGAAGAGGCTGGAGGACGCCGGCTGCGCGTGACGTTTGCGGACAGTCTTCCGGCGGATCATGTCGGCACACCCGATGAACGCTTACCGCGATCTCTCCGCTCCGCCAGGTTCCTCGCGAGAGGGATCACCGCAGTGACAACCGCCCCCTCATCGCCCTACCTGTCGGCGCCCGGTGGCACCGGGCGCCACGCGCCCGGGCAGCGCGTCGACCAACCCGCTGACCGACCCGAGGCCCAAGTCTTCATCGACGACTCCGCGGACGCAGAGCTACCAACCGCCCGAGACCCGCTCTCTGCATTACCCAGGACGGTCTGGCCTTGAACTAAGACCCATCAGCAGGCCGCACCAACGCCGTCGGGACCCACGATTGCGACACGAGCACCTCTGAGCCCGTCCCTGTCGAGTACGACTCGACACGGACGACCCACGCCTCCCACCCGCGACGATCGGTGCGCCGCCAAGACAGCAGCACCCCCGGCACCGGGAGGGACCACTTCCCCGTCATGTCCACCCAGACGTGGAACGGGGGCTGACGCGGCATGGTCTCACGTTAGAACATACGTTCGATCATGCCGAAGGCGGGCACGAAGCTGTCGCGACTAGCCGGCCAGGTCGCGCCAGAGGCGCAGTGGCAATCCCTGGCCTTCGTTGTTCTCACACCCAATCGGGAGGGGCGGCCCTGTATTTCTTAGACCACTATTGCGCTTCACCCACATGACCCATCACCGTTCCAACAGGAATGTGTCCGCACCAACCGGAAAGCCGGCCAGTTATGAGGACCCACTGGGTTACCAGATTTATCGCGGTGTTCGTCATGATGCTGGCTGGCGTAGCCAGCGCGCCAGACGCGACCGCTGCTGAGTCCAGCTCATTGTTCTCCGGACAACGCATGAGCGCGGGTGAGCGGATCTCGTCGCCGGACAGTCAGTTCAGAGCCGAGATGCAACACGACGGCAACTTTGTCGTTTATGGAGCGAACGGAGCTGTATGGCAGAGCGGCACGGGTGGAACCGGCGATGGGGCGTCCGTCGTCCTACAGGACGACGGAAACCTCGTCGTATATCGCGCAGGAGGGGTCGCTACCTTCAGTTCAGATACGGCCCCCAGCCGGGGCAACACGCTCGTCATGCAGAACGATGGAAACCTCGTCATCTACTCGTCGGGAGGGCTACCGCTCTGGTCTAGCCGCGGAGGGCGCACGCCAAACAGAGAGGACGTCCTGGCCGCAGGCAGTGTTCTCAACACCGGTCAATCTGTCCGATCCCGGAATGGCTCGTACACGGCCATCATGCAATCGGACGGCAACTTCGTCGTTTACGGCCCGAATGGCGCGACTTGGTCGACGGGCACCGGAGGAGTGGGACCTGGCGTCGTCGCCATCATGCAGACCGACGGCAACCTCGTGCTTTACGCCCCCGGTGGTCGCGCCATCTACTCCAGCGGCACGGCTCCCAGCAGCGGAGCCCAGCTGGCGATGCAAGACGATGGGAATCTCGTCATCTACGGCTCCGGCGGGGCGCTCTGGGCCAAGGGGCAGATTCTGACCTCCGCATCGGCTCTACCCAGCCCGTTCCCCTGCACGGCCCGTAGCAACGCCTGCGTTGCCTACACCGGCTTTAACCCCAACGTCTCCGTCTGGGGCCAGGATGTCAACCCCCTGGGGAACTGCACGAACTATGCGGCATACAGCCTCAGCAGACGGGGTGCTACCCGCCTTTCGGGATCGGGCAACGCCAGCACTTGGCGACAACGGACCGTCAACCAGTTCGGTGCTGCGAGAGTCAATGGCACCCCTGCGGTCGGATCAATCGCTTGGTGGGGTTACGGCATTGGTCCGTCGGGCCACGTAGCAGTTGTGGAACGGGTTGAGGGTGGTCGTGTCTGGATTACGGAGTCCAGCTACAACATCGGTAGCGGGCGCAGAGTACTTACGCCCGGCACCGCCGAATACCCAGCAGCGTTCCTGCACATCGCTCCTGGCACATGACCCATACCGGAGTGGCACCGGTCCGGCTGGACGCCAAAGAGGCCGGTTCCTCTTGGACCTTGAGCCCAGGGTTGCGGGGGCGAACGGGCACGGGCGATGCCGCTCCTCAACCCGCAGCAGCTCCTCATGCGGGTTGTGACAAGGTCCGTCTCGAGGGCGCGACCCTGACATTTGGGACGGGGTGCGGATGTAGGTGCCGACCGATGATGTGGGATCGCGGGCAACAACTCGCCCGCTGCGGGGCCTGTTACCCGACCCGCGTAACCGCCCGGATCGTCAGGCGCGGGCCCGCGACCATCGTCCGAGGCATCGCGCGACGAGCCGGCATCCCGGGTCGCACCTACCCCCACCTGCTGCGGCACAGCTGCATCACAAACGCACTGGAGTCGGGGGCGTCACTCCGCAAAGTGCAGGATCTCGCCCGACACGCTGAGCCCAGAACGACAATGCAGTACGACCGCAATCGATCAAATCTCGACGATCACGCCGTGCACTCACTGGTCGCCTTCCTCAGCAGCTGAACTCCCCCGCACATGTCCTACGCTCGAGCCCAGCGGACCGGGCGGCACCTTGACCCGCAGATGCGGACGTGGAGGTTGGCCGCCCTTGCGCAACGCACCGGTCCAAAGCGAGGCTGAGGCCGTCCCGGTGTCTCGAGTGAATGGGGAGAGTCGTGTCCCGGTCAGCAACCCGCGTCACCCTGGCAGCACTCATGCTCGCGGGCCTAGTCGCTGCGACCGCAGCGCCTGCATCTGCCGACACCCGCACCTTCTCTGACGGGAAGACCACGGCTGGCCCTATGGACATCTGGAAGGTCACCTTGGTGAACGAGGAGCGCCTGACGGTGCGCATCGTGGTGGACGATCTGCAGAAGAAGGCCGGCAGGTCGGCGAGCGCTTTGCTTGACACCAACCCCGATCAGCCCGGAGCGGAGTTTCAGATCGGCAGCGGGCTTTACGACTCGGACTGGCAGATCTTCAAGGTCGGCGGCAACGAGCCACTGAACTGCCCTATCGAGCAGGGGCTGAACTACCAGTCGGACGTCATCCGGTGGACTACCGGACCGAAGTGCCTTGGGAAGTACTCGAAGGTCCGTGTCCGCGTTGCTACACAGTCAGGCGGAAACAAGGACTACAGCCCCGGCCCAAAGTCGATGCACCCATGGGTGGCCCGATTCTGAGCACTCACGGTTGTGCGGCTCTGGACCTCAACCTCGCTTCATTTGGACGACCCACCAAACCGACGAGGGTCCCGGAGCTGCTTGAAAGTGGCGGTACCTGACGATCCCCGGCTTTCCGGAGCAGGCGACGTAGCGACGGGTAAGAGTGCCGTCCTTCTGGGACACGAACTTGCCGTCGAAGTCGAACCGGGCTCGCACGCCTGCACGGGTCAGCCCCTCCGACTGCCAAGCGGTCCTGGCGCTGGAGAACTCCGCACTTGACATGCACTCGGCGGCATGGGCAGGCGCGGCGCCAGCACCGACAAATAATCCCGCACACATGACTGCGGTTGTTGCTAGCCGAGAAGTCTGCGAACTCACGGGTGCAGCCTAGCTACATCTAGAGCCCACACTTGGCGGAAGGCAAGCGTGCCCGAAAGGGCACGATCCCCCACATGCGCCAGGGGGTTCGAGATTGGGTGCGGGCAGATCACGCACAACTCGCGGGCAACGCACTGGCTACAGCCCGTTCTCGTTGATCTTTGCCCCGTCGGGAACGGTCGCAGCGCTCGTCTTTGAGCCAGCGAGGTATCCCGCGATCGTTCCGAAGAGCGTGAACAGTGGAGTCCGGGCCTCTTCGGGGATCCCCTGGACGGCGATGATCGTCGCCAAGACGGCGAGGGTGATGAGCCCGAAGAGCTTGGCGAAGTTGGACGAGAACTTGCCGCCCTTCAAGATCCGCATCCCCTGCAACACGGTGAGCATCAGGATTAAAAACCCGCCGAGGTACACCAGTGACTGCGCGAGTGACGACATGACGACCCCGTTCGACGTTGCAGGCCCCGGCCGGCCAGCTCTGTTCGCAGCGTCCTCCGTATTGCCCCTTGCAAGGCCACCTTCGAGGTCAATGCCGGGAAGGTGAGATTTCGCGGTATAGCCCTCTAGCGGAGCTCAGCCTCGGACAATCTCGACCTCGGCGTCGTCGAAGCTCCGGTCGTGGACGGTCTCGAGGTAGTCACGGACTTGGGCCACCGCGTTGTCGAGCGTGCGGACCTGAGTCACACCCTCGCCCTCGACGTGCAGCTCCCAGCCGCTCTCCCAGCGGAGAGCGGTAGCGACGTACTTGCTCATTCCGGCAACCTCCGTGCTGGCAGACGAACTCGAAACGTACCCGGCCGACGTGAGCCTTGTTCTCAGCGCCGTCACATACTGTCTAGCGGTGCCCACGACGCTGACCTGCACCAAATGCCAGCACACGTACACGCGTTCCGTCACGCTCGAAGGCGTCGACTTTCGGAACAACCGGACGAACGTCATGATGCCCTGCCCCAAGTGCGGGCACAGCTTCGACGGGGCACCGGGAGACGGAGTGTGGAGCACTGGGCATGACGGCCGGCTGCGACGCGTTGTCGATTACCTCGCGAAGGCTGACCTCAACGAATTACGAGAGCTCCGAGCCGAACTCGAGAATCTACGAGCGACGGGCGACGCACAGGGCGCCGAGAGGGCCATTACCCGCTTGAGCGGTGCCCCTGCGTCTCAGTGGACGAACTGGAGCGGTCCCGTGATCGGGCTGCTCGGCATTCTCATCACCGTTGTGATTTTCCTGATTCAACAGCAGCAGTCGGGAGAGCAACCTACGAAGTCTCAGATCGACGAGATCATCCGCATTGAGCGCGAGCAGTTGCGAGAACTGCAGTCGGCGAACGACGACGTGCCCCAGGCGCCCCGCAACGCCCCGTGCCCCTGCGGGAGCAAAAAGAAGTACAAGCGATGCCATGGCGCACCGCCCACGTCATCGTGGTTCCCAAGAAGCGACCAGAGGTAGCCAGCAGTCACCGCAGCAGGGCGAGCAAGCTGAAGACGCACACCATTACTGCTGTGCAGGCGGCCGCAAGCGCACGCAGCCGAGAAGTGGTCGCCAACAGAGTGCAAACCGTGTGCCAGAGAATGACGAGTGGCAGCGACGCAAGGACCCAGCCACCGTCTGCGCAGTACCCGGTCACGCGACGCGCCGGAACAGCGCGTGCGACAAGCGGACAACGAGTCCGCTCGAGCTGGCGTTCTTGCCGATGACCTTGAACTCGACGCCCTGGGTGTCGCTGGTGGGCACGACGACGGGCTGGAGCGTCACCATCGCGCCTGCCGGGCTGGCGGCGTAGCCGGTCGCCTGTCCAGGGAACGTGGTGCCGGCGAGGGTCACGGTGACGTCGCCCGCGTCGGGCCCCTTCTTGAAGAACAGGTCGACGGCGTAAGTCCCGGCGGGCAGGTAGATGGAGTGGCTCATCCGGTCATTGACCGCCGGGGTGCCGCCGGCGTTGGTGCGGAACCCGCCGTGGAACGCGCCGGAGTCCTGGGTGACGGTGGACCAGTCGCCCTGCCCGACGCCGAAGGGAAATCCGAGGAGCGAGAGGTCGATGCGGCCGCCGTTGCGCAGGGTCAGCCGGTCCGATGCCTTCGAGGATCGGATGCCGCTGTCGGTGAAGGTGCCGTTGAGGGACGGTTCGCCGACGTAGAGCAGGTCGGTGCACTGGTTGGTGACGTTCCAGGCGCCGTTGAACGCGACATCGAGCCGCTTGACGATGGGGCTGGTGACCTTGTCGAGGGTGCCGCCGGCAGGGAGTCCGCCGTCGATCTCGGGGCAGCGGATCTTGAACGTGGACCCGTCGACTGCGCGGCCAATGGCGATGTCGAGGCCGGTGCCGTTGCCCTCGTAGTGGACCTGGCCCAGGAACAGCTTGTCGCAGCCGCCATCGGTGGACGCGGCGTAGGTGCAGATCGCCATGTAGCCGATGCCACCGTTGGCCGCTCCGGTGGTGGAGTGCTGGCCGCCCCAGGTGCGGACGTCGGTGGAGTTCTTGACCCGGACGCAGACCTTCTTGGCGCCGATGTTCCAGTCGTAGATGCCGGAGTCGTGGCATCCGCCGTCGAGGTCGATGCCGGTCTCGAAGTTCTGGACGGTGCCGCCCTTGGTGTAGCGCATGGTGAAGCAGTTGATGGCGTGGATGCCGCGGGAGCCGGCGCTGTAGGAGTTCCCGAGCGCACGAATCGACACGTCGCCGTCGTGGGCGTCCCAAAGCTTGACCGCGGTCTGAGCACCGAACGCGGTGCACACGATCTGGAAGCCGCTCATGGATCCCCACTGGAGGTGCGGGGTGGCGATGTGGGCGGTGGCACCGCTGGTCCCGGACTGGGACGGCTTGGACAGGTTGATCGAGGTGGGGCTGTTGATCGACTGGATCTTGGTGTCGGCGCCGAGCTCGCCCTCGGGGGTGTAGATGGTGCGGCCGACGTCGTCCTGGGTGAAGTTCGCGGTCGCCGAGGTGGCGACACTGACGCTGGTGTTGCTGATGGCGAGGTCGGTGATGGTGCGGCCGTCGCCGACCTGGAAGGCGACCCCGGTGCCGTTGTAGGTCAGGGTCGTCATGCGCTCGTCGTAGCCGCGGAAGTGGACCCGCTTGCCCGGGGCGTGCTTGAACCCGATCGCACCGGCGCCCAGGTCCCAGGTGCCGTGCAGCATCAGGACGGAGCCGCCGTTCGGGGCGGCGTCGTAGGCGGCCTGGAGGGTTGCCTTTGCGCTACCCGCCGAGAGGCCGTCGTTGCTGTCATTGGCCGAGGTGGCCTTGGACAGGTAGACGGTGCCGTCCGTGCTGGCGGGCTTGCGTCCAAAGATGTCCGGCACACGCTCGGGCAGGATGTCGCCGTTCGCGTCGAGGCCAGCGACACCACCGGGCTGCTCGCGCTGGACGGAGCCGATCACCGTGATTGCCTGAGCCGCAGCCGCGACCGCCTCGTCCCGGGCCTCGCGAGCGAGGTCGACGTCCTGGGGGGTGACGGGTGCGATGTAGGGCGTGGTCATGACGTCGCCCCACGAGCAGTCCTCGGTGAGCTCGAAGAGATAGGGGCCGAGGTTGACCGGGTGTCCGCCGGGGGTCGTGGACGAGGCGAAGGAAGCCTCGTAGTGGCCGACGGGGAGCGTCATGGTTGCGCCGGTGCCAGCGTCGGTGGCCAGGGAGATGCCTGCCCGGATGGTGCCGTCGGGGTTGATCGCAGCGTTGACGTTGGAGTGGAGGCGGACGCTCCAGGTGCCTCGGACGGGCATGTCGTCGGTGGGCAGCTTGACGGACCCGGCGATGGTCGCGGATCCGACAGGTGCTGTCGGGTCGGGCTCGAGGTCACCGTCGACGGTGGGGTCTGGGGCAGGGATCGGCACGGAGACTCCTAGGAAGTGGATGAGGTGCGGTGACGGCAGCCGTGGACGGTCACGAGCGGCCGGCTGTCGAGGTGCGGAAGATCGGGATGTCGGGCTCGCGGATCGGCTCGTCAGTGCGCTGGTCGACTTGCTGGGCGTTGTCGAGCGCGTGCAGGCAGCACTGTCCGAGCGGGCTGCCTGATTCGCAGTAGCAGGGCTTGGCGAGGAGGTCGGAGACATGGCAGTCGCCGAAGGAGCTTCCGCTCCCGCAGTAGCAGTCCCGGGCCAGGGCCACGGGATGGGCTGTGCCCTCGACCATCTTGGCGAACTCCTCACCGCCGTCGTTGAAGGTGTGGATCCGCTTGGTGATCGCGCTGCCGCGCTCGATCTTGGTGTGAACGACGTCGCCGCCGACAGGAATGCCGCCCACCTCGGACGCGTCGCGGCGGGCCTTGAGGGCCAGTGCGCGCCAGTCGTCGAGGCGGGCAGGATTCGCCCTCTGCGTTTCGGTCGATGTCGACACCCAGAGCCCCTCGGGCACGGTGGGATCGAAGTCAGACGCCGCCGCGAACACGAAACCGGCGAACTCCTGTGCTCGGTCAGACCAGCCGACCAGAGCGACGGTCGGCTGGTAGTGGGCGCCAGTCCGGCTCCCGGCTGGACTGTGCTCACGCCAGAACCGTCGAAGTTCGAGCAGCATCGACGGCGCACCATCGGCCAGCTCGTCGAAGCTCGCAAGACCGACGCTGGCCTCGAGGACAACCGCTCGGAACATGTGGCAGAAGTCGATCGGACCGGTGTTGAGCGCGGCCGCGTCGAGGTGGTTGAGGACGAGGTGCTTGGTGCACTGCCCCGACCAATCTGCGACGGCGTTGTAGGCCCAGGTGTCGGTGACGAACTCGGCCCGCTTCTTGCCGTAGGCGGCGAAGGCGATGAGGGTCATGCGACCACCTCAGGACCAGCACGGAACAGCGGCGCCGACGAGACACCCGCAGTGATCCCGCCCAGCTTCAACGCGGTGCCGAACACGGAACCGAAGCGACCACCGGCCGACTTGCCGACCCTGTCGACATCGGCTCCGATGTCGCCCTCGAGCGCCGTCCCGAAACCCCGGGTGCTGGGGAGGATGCTGACGAAAGCAGATGCCACCTCAGCCATGGGAGTCGCTCCGCTCGGGGCGTCGAGGGCCTTCGATCTCCGTGTGAAAGGAAGCCCGATGCCGCACATAGCTGTGGCCCCAGGGCCGGTGGATGCCAGCAACTTCCTCGCGGGCGCTCATCGAACTAGCGCCGTTCGCTCCGACGCCGCGTTCTCGACGGCGGTGATGCGCTCCTGGAGAGCCCGTTCGGCAGCCGCGAGGTATCGATCGCGCTCGTTGATCTGCTGGCCGAGCAGCTCAAGGGCTCGCTCTTGCGCACCCGCTAGGGGCCAGTCGGGGTTCTCCTCCGTCAACGCCTCGGTCAGGGCGTCCAGGACCGAGGCGGGGAGCTTGGGCGGGGGCGACGCACGTAGCACCTCGAGCTCGTGTGCGGCTTGCTGGTGGTCGTGTAGCTCCTTGACGGGGCCCCAGACCGACTGGACGAGTTGGTGGCTTGACGGGCTCGTTTGTCGGTCGATCGTGGCGGCCATCCCCGCCAGACGAACCGCGTCGCCGTGGCTGACTCGCTCGGGCTCGAGCGGCAGCCGCTGAAGCCATACCAACTCAGCCGGCGTCAGCTCTGTGGCGCCGGACTCGCGCCGGTAGGACTGAACCCCAGCGGTCTGCTCGGGATGGACGTAACCAGCACTGCGGGGGGCCAGCGGCACCTGCCGGAGGTCGTCGAGCATCTTTCGGCGGCTAGCGGTCTCCCAGGTTCGGGTGGTCGAGGCGAAACGCTCCAGAGCGTCCAGCTTGCCGTGGGTCATCCGCGTCCACCGGCTAGTGCCAGCCAGTTCGAGGATCTGCTGAGAGTTGACCATGGTCACGCCTGCCCTTCGATGAACGCGTCGATGTCACTGATCCGCAGACGCCGCAGCCCGCCCACCAGAACGGGCCGCAGCGTCCGGTCGGAAACCAGCCGCTTCACCTGCCGCGTCGAGCAATCGAGCATGCTGGCGGCGGTGTCGTAGGAGACGAGTCGTGGCTTCACAGCCTCAACTTGCCCGTGATCGCAACCGCCTGCATTGCTCGTCCCCGGCTGGCCCTCGCTGGCGCGAAAAGCGAGTGCGGACACCAACCCGTCCACGCCGGACGGCTGCGACATCCCGTTCGCCTTGTAGAGCCGAGCGTGGTTCCGAAGAGCGTCGACGACGTATGCCAGAAGTTCTCCCGACAGCCGCAGGACCAAGGGCGAGGTGTCCATCCGGGCGCTCATCGCATCTCACCCCCCGATGCGAAAAAAACGACCCGGAGAGATCGCCGCCTATGCCGAGAGGGGCGTCGCGTGCCGGGGGTGGAGGGACCCCCGCCCATCCGGGTACGACAGCAAACATGACCACTGCACCCGAGACCCCTGACCCGATCGAGCCCGGCATCGACCCTGCTGAGCAGCAGCCGGCCGAACAGCCCAACGAGGCCCCCGACCCGCTTCCGGACGCAGCGCCGGCTCAGCCGTCCTGACACCACTTGATTGCGGCGCCTCATTCGGAGCACCGCCCTGGAGCCTCAGCCGACTGCACTGACTGCGCCAACTGCTCCCACTGAGCCCCAGTCGGTGCAGTGGGTGTAGTTGGTGCAGTTGGAGCAGTCTCCCCAGAGGGTGCTCCAACTGGCTGTGAGTCAGGCAGTGACCAGAACGTCCGCCGAGGGAAGCCCTCGCTGTGGATGAGCGCTCCGATACGGCGCCGAGCTCGCTTGAGCGAGTCCTGCGAGTGACCGGCCTTCTGCCCCTTCCTCTTGATCGACGCCGAATCGTCCACGCCCCCGACAGAGACGAGCCAGTCGCCCAGCCACTCTCCTGCCTCCTGGGTCGCCGTGCGGGCATCGGGGCCGTCTGACGCCGCCTCGAGCACCTCACCGAGCAGACGCGTCGACTCACCCTGCCAGTCCACGCGGCCCGTCCAGACGGGGCCCTCATCGGTGTCAGCGACGTGGGCGGAGACGATCTGGAACGCGAGTGTCGGCAAGTCGGTGCGCCCCAGATTGTTCTTCGGCTGCCCCAGGATCCGCTTGGTCTCGTCCTCGGGGTCGACCATCGCGAACAGCACCGCACGGGCCACCGCTGCGAACGCCCGCGAGCCCATCAGCATCGTCAAGGGGTCGGTGCTCAGCGACTTGTTGAGGTGGATGAGCCCCAGGATCGCCGCGTTGGTCTGATCGGCGATCCGGACAAGGGGCTCAAGGGCTTGACGGACCTCTGCGTCCTTGTGGGTGTCGAGCTTGGCGTCGAGCCGGCTCATCAGGGGGTCGAGCAGGATCAACGCGGCGTCGACCTCCCGGACCGCATCCGCGAGCGAACCGAGGTCGCGCGGGAGGCTGAGCCCCACCTCAGCTCCCGTGACCGTCTCGACGTCCACCCGGTAGACCCGGGTGAGGTCTGCATCGGCGCCGATCAAGCACGGCACGATGGTGTGCTTCCAAGAATCCTCGGTCGCTGCAACGATCACCGCGCGCGGTGTGCCGTGGAACCGACCGGCGAGGCGCCCACGGGTGATGTCGCCCGCCAGCTGGTAGGCCACCGTGGACTTGCCGATGCCCTCGCGGCCACCCAAGAGGGCCAGGGTGCCCAAGGCGATCCGGTCGGTCCAGAGCCAATGCACCGGGCGGATCTTGATGGTGTCGGCACTGGTCAGCTTGATCCGGCGGAACACCGGGTCGTCGTCGTAGGGCGGGGGAACATCCACGTCTGGGAAGTCCGAGTAGCCCAGCCCGGTCATGCGACCACGCTCCACTCGGCATCCCGAGCGGCACGCACGAAGCGAGCCACCGCTTCGGGGAGGTCGCCCTGGATGGTGATGGCGAGCCGGTGGTCCTGCTCGTGCAGGTGGCGGGCCGCGTCCTCCGAGATGTACTGGCGCCTGCCGATGTCCACCAGGACACTGGCGCCATCTGGACAGCGCTCGAGAACCGCGAGCCGACGTCGGTCAGCTCGGCACTCCTGGTAGGGATCGTCGCTGCTCTTGCGCAGATCGACGTAGACGTTGCCCGTGATCATGCGACCACCCGCTCGAGCCCCAAGAGGTGCCGGCAGTGGGGACCGACCTCGAGCTCAACCGAGCGTTCCGCCGTCAGGGCGTGCCCGCACCGTCGGCAACGCACGGGATCTTCTGTAGCAGTTGCTACAATGGCCATGTTGTCGTCGTGGATAACTTCGGGCGCCGTCTCTGCCAGGGGGCGGCGTTCGTGCCGTTCAGGCAGCGTCATCTGCGCCCCCGAGCGACTCAAGCTCAGTCTCTGCGGCCTCAGCAGACGCGAGAGCCTCTCGAGCCCTACGGCGGGCTTGCGCCGACTTCAATGCCAGGCGCGCATAGTGAGCTTTCCGAAGGTGAGCGGCCCGAACGGGGTCCCAATCCGCCTGCTCGAGAAACTTGCGATCGTGCGCTGCGCGAGCCGGTGCCGTGCGCGCGGCGCGATTGCTCGTGTTCGCCCACGACTGGTGGGCTGCGATGGTGCCGAGAAGCGAACGCTCGGCCTGGGTCAGTTCGGGCATGATGCACCTCACGAAGAAGGTGCACCGAACGCCCGTTCACTGGTGCGGTGGTCTGGAGACGAGTCATCCTGGCCCCGCCGCTCCCTGCGGAGCGGTGTACTGCTAACCAACAGAACAATACCAGTTGAGTAGGGCGGACTACCGCAGCCTGTCCACCAGACGCCGGGGGTCGACAACCTCGAAGTCCTCGAGATGGAGCGGGCAACGCACCCAGAGCGGGATACGTCCCTCGGCGAAGGGCAGGTCGATCACCTCCAGGATCTGGTGGGCGCGGCCAGCGCGGTCTGCGATCCAGCTCAGATCGCCGGGACCGGACTTCCGCATCTCCGCAAGGTTGTCGAGAGCGTTACTCAGCAGTTCGTCGTCGTCCAACGACGACCCGGTCAAGACGCGAGCCAAGTAGACGTCAGCGACCCACGGCCGGAGTTGACCCGCGTCCGACCGAGCCCAGGGCAGTGTCGAGTGGAAAAATGTTCCCTGGCTTGTGGCTTGCACCTCGGCGACCATGGGCTGCTTGCCACCGCCGTGACCTTTCGTGCAGCGCAGCGTGAGGCTTCGGCCGTTGCGATCCTCGGACCCAAGGAGGGCTTTGCGTCGCCGTTCGATCTCAACTGCTCGAGTCTGTTGCTGACGCACTGCCGCGCGCACCGTGGATAGGTCGCCTTCGGTCACAACTCCCCCAGGTTAAGCTTCTTGGCTTCCTCGGCGGCACGGGCAGAAGCCTGGGCCTTGGTGTAGCGCATCAGCATGTCGGGGCGGGTCCAGCCGGCGACGGCCATCAGTCCGGACTCGGAGCCGCCGGCCGCGAGCCAGCGGTGCGCGGCGGTGTGGCGCAGCTTGTGGGGATGGAAGCCCGTGATGCCCGCGGCCTCGGCGCGTTCGGCGAGGGTCTTGTGGAGGGCGTCGTAGGAGAACCGCTTGCCCCGGTCCCCCAGCCACAGGTCCGAGGTCTGCGCGAGTCGGTGTCCGCGTCGGAGCCGGAGGTACCGGTCGAGAGCGAGGGTGGCGTCGGGTCCGATGGGCACGACGCGCCCCTTCCCGCCCTTGCCGCGGCGGACGGTGGCGGTTCCAGCGACCAGGTCGAGGTCGTCGACCTCCATGGCGACGACCTCCCCTGCCCGGGTGCCGGTCTCGAACATGACGCGGACCATGGCCTCGTCGCGCCGGAACCGCATCGCGACCTTGGGGTCGGCGCCCTTGGGTGGCTGGCACGCCTTGAGGAGCCGGCGGAGCTCGTCGTCGGTCAGTGGTTCGATGACCCGCTCGTCGAGCTTGGGCGCCTTGACGCCCAGGAACGGGTCGGCGGGGAGCTCGTCCTCCTCGGCCAGCCAGGCGGTGAAGCGGCGGACGGCGAGCTGGCGGGAGCGTGCGGTCGACGCTGCCGAGCCGCTTTCGATGAGGCCAGCGATCCAGCCGTTGAGGGACGTCTGGGTCAACGGACCAGCCTCGCTGGTGTCGCACCAGGCGAGGTAGAAGCGGACGCCGTCGCCGTAGGTCTTGAGCGTCTGGGGGCTCTTGCGCTCGGCGCGCAGGGAGAGCTGCCAGGAGACGGCCAAGGACTCGAGGTCGGCGACGGTGAGGGTCATGGTCGGGCTGGACCCTCCGTCTCGACCTGGGCACGCCGGCGGGCGCGGACCTCCGAGATCTCGTGGCCCAGGATCCCGAACCCCAGCAGGACGAGGCTGGCGAGGAAGCCGACGTTGACCAGCCACAACGGGGCCGAACCGCCCCAGAGCAGCATTGAGCCGGTGAGCAGGCCACCGACCGCGACCGCGAGCGCGAACCACTTGCGGTGGCCGGCCCAGAAGCCCGCCGTGAACTCGCGCCAAGCCAGCTCTCGTGCCGTCCGGGGCCGGCGGCCCAGGCGTGACGCCTCGTCTCGCAGGTCGATCACACGACGGCTCAAGTCGCCGCGCACGACGGGGCCAGCGGCGAAGGCGACCACCATGGCGAGGGTCGTCCAGGGGTGCCACAGGTCGAACAGGGCGAGCGCCAGCAGCACGACGCCGAGGCCGTTGAACCCGTGCCACGCACGGTTCCGCCAGCCTGAGGGCGCTGCTGGCTCGTCCACGGCACGCAGTCTACTGCGATATCTGGACTAGGAGCGCTGTGCGGGGGTAGCGTGTCGCCCACCAGATGCCTCACAAGCCTCTGGCCTGCATGAACACCCAGCGGGCGACACCTACGTCAGTCCAGGTAGTCGCGCAGGACCTGGGAACGGCTCGGGTGGCGCAGCTTCGACATCGTCTTGGACTCGATCTGGCGGATCCGCTCGCGGGTCACGCCGTAGACCTTGCCGATCTCGTCGAGCGTCTTGGGCTGGCCGTCGGTGAGGCCGAAGCGCATCGAGACCACGCCCGCCTCGCGCTCGGACAGGGTGTCGAGCACGGCGTGCAGCTGCTCCTGGAGCAGCGTGAACGACACGGCGTCGGCCGGCACGATGGCCTCGGAGTCCTCGATGAGGTCGCCGAACTCCGAGTCGCCGTCCTCGCCCAGGGGCGTGTGCAGCGAGATGGGCTCGCGGCCGTACTTCTGGACCTCGATGACCTTCTCGGGGGTCATGTCGAGCTCCTTGGCGAGCTCCTCCGGGGTGGGCTCGCGGCCCAGGTCCTGGAGCATCTGGCGCTGCACGCGGGCCAGCTTGTTGATGACCTCGACCATGTGCACCGGGATGCGGATGGTGCGGGCCTGGTCGGCCATGGCACGCGTGATGGCCTGGCGGATCCACCAGGTGGCGTACGTCGAGAACTTGTAGCCCTTGGTGTAGTCGAACTTCTCGACCGCACGGATGAGGCCCAGGTTGCCCTCCTGGATGAGGTCCAGGAAGAGCATGCCGCGACCGGTGTAGCGCTTGGCCAGCGAGACCACGAGCCGCAGGTTGGCCTCGAGCAGGTGGTTCTTGGCGCGGCGGCCGTCCTGCACGATCCACTGGAGCTCGTCGAGCACCTTGGGCGTGATCTTGCCGCCCTTGGCGAGCTTCTCCTCCGAGAAGAGACCGGCCTCGATGCGCTTGGCCAGCTCGACCTCCATCTCGGCGTTGAGGAGGGGGACCTTGCCGATCTGCTTGAGGTAGTCCTTGACCGGGTCGGCGGTCGCACCGGCGACCATGACCTGCTGCTCGGGCTCGTCGGTCTCGTCGGCGGAGGAGACGACGAAGGTGGCCTCCTTCTCGTCCTCCTTGATGGTCGGGTCGTTCTTGACGTCGGCCTCGAACACCTCGTCCGGGACGTCCGCGAGCAGCTTCTTGCCGTCCGGGCCGACGGCGGCAGCCTCGGCCTGGATCTGCTCAGCGGTCTTGGCGGCTGCCGCCCGCTTGGCCGGAGCCTTCTTCGCGGGGGCCTTCTTCGCCGCCGTCTTCTTGACGGTCGAACTTGCCGAGGTAGGGGACAAAACCAACTCTCCAAAGCATTCAGGGAACGTTCAGGAAACCGAGGGGGCGTGACTCGACCCGCTGGTGTCAAACGCTGCTCGTCCATTGTGGCACGAGGACCAAGCCGGGCCGAAACCGCCGTGGGCGCTGGTGTCCACGCTCCGGAACCCCTCCGGAGCGCAGGTCATCGCTCGGCGCGCGCGGCCGCCTTCTGCTCCTTCTTGAAGGCCCGGACCTTCTCGAGCGAAGCGGTGTCGACCACGTCAGCGACCGAACGATACCCCTCGAGGGCGTAGTCACCGACCGCCCGCTCCCACCCCTCGGGGCGCACACCGAGCTGCTTGGCCAGCAGCGCGACGAAGATCTTGGCCTTCTGCTGGCCGAAGCCGGGCAGGGCGGTGATCCGCTTCACCAGGTCCTGCGCGTCGGTGGCCTCGGTCCACAGCCGCTCGGCGCGGCCGTCGTGCTCCTCGGTGACGATGCGGGCGACGGCCTGCACCTTCGCCGCCATCGAGCCCGGGAAGCGGTGCACGGCCGGGGTCTGCGCCACCAGCGCCGCGAACTGCTCGGGGTCGGCGGCGGCGACCTCGGCGGGGCTCAGCGTGCCGAGGCGCTCGAGGATGGTGGCCGGCCCGGCGAAGGCGCGCTCCATCGGGAACTGCTGGTCGAGCAGCATGCCGATGAGCAGCGCGAAGGGGTCGTCCTGGAGCACCTGGTCGGCGCGGTCGTCGCCGGTGATGTGGATCGCCATGGACCGATGCTCCCACCCCCTGTGGACGACGACGAGCACGGTCGCCGCGACGTGGGCAGGATGCCCCCGTGACCCGACCGGTGACCCCGCACGCGACGCGCGCGCTGCCCCCGGCCGTCGTGGCGGGGCTGCGCGCCGAGGTGCGCCGCTTCGTGACCGAGGCCGGGACCCGTCGGCTGGTGCCCGCGACCTGCCGGGTGGGTCGTCCGGGCGGCGCCTCCCTGCTGCTGCCCGGCCCCGGGAGCGACGCCGACGCGGGCCTGCGGGCCGACCTCGTGGAGCGCGCCCTCGACGGCCTGGAGGACGCCCGCGGCGCGCTCGCCTGGGTGGCGCGGTCGGGCCCGCTGCTGGCCGGCGACGAGGAGCTGGCCTGGCACGCCGCGGCTCGGGCGGGCTTCGGCCGCCACGGTCTCGAGGTGGCGGCGTTCGTGGTGCTCAACCGCCACGGCTGGGTCGACCTCGTCGGCGGCGACCAGCGCCGGTGGTCCCGGGTGCGCGCCGCGCCCCGGTAGCGCGGGGCCGTGCACGTGATCGGGTGGGCTCAGAGCGGCCAGGTGTGCACGGGCTCGTTGGAGTGCATGTGGCGGCGGTACTCCAGCAGCGTCAGCCGCAGCGCCTCGGCCCGGTCCTCGCCTGCGGCCTCGTGGGCGGCCACGCGGTCGACGTACCAGGACGCGCCGTTGCGGTGCAGCACGCAGCGCTGCTCGACGATGCCGAGCAGCCGCTCCGCCTCGTCGTCGGCGACGCCCCAGCGCGCCAGGCCCTCGCGCGCCATCGGCAGCAGCCGGCGCAGCACCAGCTCGGTGGCCGGCACCTCGCCCACGCCGGGCCAGTAGACCTTGGCGTCGATGCCGTGCTGGGCGGCGACGTGGAAGTTCTCCTCGGCGGCCTGGAAGGACATCCGCGACCAGATCGGCCGGTCGTCCTCGGCCAGCACCCGGACCAGCCCGAAGTAGAAGGCGGCGTTGGCCAGCGTGTCCACGACGGTCGGCCCGGCCGCCAGCACGCGGTTCTCGACCCGCAGGTGGGGCACGCCGTCGACGACGTCGTAGACCGGGCGGTTCCAGCGGTAGACCGTGCCGTTGTGCAGCTTGAGCTCCGAGAGCGCGGGGGTGCCCCCGGCCTCGAGCACCTCGAGCGGGTCCTCCTCGTCGGTGATGGGCAGCAGCGCGGGGAAGAAGCGGACGTTCTCCTCGAAGAGGTCGAAGATCGAGGTGATCCAGCGCTCGCCGAACCACACCCGGGGACGCACGCCCTGCTCCTTGAGCTCCTCGCTGCGGGTGTCCGTGGCCTGCTCAAAGAGCGGGATCCGGGTCTCGGCCCACAGCCGGCGGCCCAGCAGGTAGGGCGAGTTGGCGCCGATCGCGAGCTGGATGCCGCAGATCACCTGCGAGGCGTTCCAGTACGCCGCGAAGTTGTCCGGGCTGACCTGGACGTGGAGCTGGGTGCTCGTGCACGCCGCCTCGGGCATGATCGACTCGGACGTCGTGCTCAGCCGCTCGGCGCCGGCGATGTCGATGACGAGGTCCTCGCCACGGGCCGCGAGGATCTGGTCGCTCAGCAGCTTGTAGCGCGGGTTGGGGCTGATCCTCGACGGGCTGAGGTGGCCGTCCTCGAGGGTCGGCAGGATGCCGATCATCACCATGTGGGCGTCGACCTCGTTGGCCCGCGTCTCGGCCTCGTTGAGGCTCGCGCGCAGGTCGTCCTCGAAGCCGGTGGCGCCGCGGTCGCCCAGCGGCCGGGGCAGCATGTTGATCTCGAGGTTGAACTGCGCCAGCTCGGTCTGGAAGGCGGGGTCGGCGATGGCCTCGAGCACCTCGGCGCTCTTCAGCGACGGGTGCCCGTCGTCGTCGACGAGGTTGAACTCGATCTCCATGCCGGTCATCGGGTTCTCGACGTCGAAGCGGGACTCGCGCAGCATCCGCGCCAGCACGTCGAGGCAGCGGCGGACCTTCTCCCGGTGCCGCGTGCGGTCGGCGCGGGTGAACTCCTGCAGGTCGACCTCTTCTCCCATGGGCCTGACACTAGACCGCCCGGGCCCCCGGGATCCCCGCGGACGCCGGACGGGGCGCAGCCGGGCTCAGCCCACGTCGTCGAGCACCTGCAGCGCCTCCTGCGGGATCCGCGTCCAGGTCTGCGGCGGCACCGCCTCGACCAGCAGCCGGGCGACGGCAGCGGCCATCGAGTAGTCGGCGTCGGCCTCGTGGCAGCGGTCGATCGCGCACCACGCCAGCGCCCCGTCACCGGCCTGCCAGGCCGCGAAGGCGAGCAGGCTGGCGGGGCCGGGCAGCAGGTGGACGGGGCAGCGCCGGACCAGGTCGCGCCACAGCTCGACGTGGGCCGCTGCGCCCTCCCGGTCGATCTCGGCCCAGGCGACGTCGCGCACCGGCACCTCGTTGGCGAGCGCCACGAGCCGGGCCGCGTCGACCGCGTCGAGCCGCTCCCCCGTCGCCACCTGCTCCCGGACCCGCTGCTGCAGCCAGCGGGCCTCGCGGGCCCAGAACCGCGCGGGGTGGGCGGCGGCGTCGGCGAGCCCGGCCCGCTGGGCGGCGAGCCCGGCGAGCGTGACGGCCTCGGCCCGCTCCACCTCGTCGCCGGCGGTCAGGCTCTCCACCACCTCGCGGCGGCCCCGGTGGACGACCTGGCCCTCGAAGACGCTGCGGGCGGTGAACGGGTGCGAGCCGAGGTCGTACGCCGTCCCGGCCGCGCCGGCGTGCGCGTCGTCCTCCAGCACGGCGAACCACCGACCCGGCTCGACCCGGACCACGTCGATGACCTCGATGCCCACCTCGAGCAGCCGGTCGAGCAGCAGCAGGCCCTGGGTGCGGGCGCGCACCACGTCGTCGGTGTAGACGAGCACGGCCGCCCGGTCGACGCCGTTGGCGGTGCACGCCCCGGTCAGGAGCTCGGCCACCTCCGCCTGCTCCTCGCGCCCGGACGGCAGGTCGACGCGGGCCGAGAACGGCCCGCGGGCGTGGCCGAAGCTGAGCACCACCACCGAGTCCTCGGGGTGGAAGCCCAGCACGAGCGGCACCATCGCGACGAGGTCGGTGGTGGACCGGGCGACGTAGGGCGGGCGCGGGGACGGCGGGGGCACCGGAGGCACGGCGCGCAGGGAGTCGTGCGGGGAGGCGCGGCGGGCGGCACGGGAGCGGCGACGGTTCGACATGGCGCCCACCCTCGGACGCCGCCGGGGCCGCGGGCAGGGGCAGGAGCGGGCCTGTGGAGCAGGCCGGTCGCACCGGCCCCCTGTGGACGGCGGGCAGGCGGGGTGCGTGGCACGATCCGGGGGTGCGTGCCGAGCCGACGATCCTCCACCTGGATCTGGACGCCTTCTACGCCGCCGTGGAGCAGCGCGACAAGCCGAGCCTGCGGGGCCGGCCGGTCGTGGTCGGCGGCACCGGCGGGCGGGGCGTGGTGGCCACCGCGTCGTACGAGGCGCGGGCGTTCGGCGTCCACTCGGCGATGTCGACGGCCGAGGCCCGCCGGCGGTGCCCCAACGCGGCCTTCCTCGGCGGCCGCTTCGACGCCTACCGCGAGGCCAGCCGTCAGGTGATGCGGGTGCTGCGCGAGACCAGCCCGGTCATCGAGCCGCTCTCCCTCGACGAGGCGTACGTCGACCTCGAGGCCGCCGACCTGCCGGACCACTCCGTGGCCTCGGTGAGCGCCCTGGCCCGCGACCTGCGCGCCCGGGTGGCCGAGGCGACCGGCGGCCTGACCGCCTCGGTCGGCATCGGCACCTCCAAGCTGGTCGCCAAGATCGGCAGCGACCTCGACAAGCCCGACGGCCTGGTCGTGGTGGCCCCGGGCCTCGAGCAGGACCTGCTGCGGCCGATGCAGGTGACCGTCATCCCGGGCGTCGGCCCCGCGACCGCGGAGCGGCTGCGGCGCGCGGGCGTGCACACGGTGCTCGACCTGGAGCAGCTCGGCGAGGACGAGCTGGTGCGGCTGCTGGGTCGCGCCCACGGCGGCTCGCTGTTCGCGATGGCCCGAGCCCAGGACCCGCGTCCGGTCGAGCACGCCCGCGGGGCGAAGTCGATCAGCGTCGAGGACACCTACGAGACCGACCACGTCGACGCCGGCCTGCTGTCGGCGCTGCTCGACCGGCAGTCGGCCAAGGTGACCGAGCGGCTCCGCAAGGCCCGGCTCTCGGGCCGCACCGTGTCGATCAAGGTGCGGCTGCACGACTTCTCGACCGTGAGCCGCTCGGCCACGCTGCCGGAGCCGAGCGACGACGGGCGCCTGATCGCCCGGGTGGCCCGCCGGCTGCTCGGCGAGCTGGACACCTCGGCCGGCGTGCGGCTGCTGGGCGTGGGGGTCTCCGGGCTGGCCGACTGGATCCAGGAGGACCTGTTCGCCGACGAGGTGCAGGCCGAGCCCGAGGTCGACGAGGCCATGGCCGCCGCCGTTTTCGCGGCCGCCTCGCGAGGCCAGGGCTGGTCCCCCGGGCTCGACGTCGAGCACGACGTGCACGGGCGCGGCTGGGTCTGGGGCGCCGGGCGCGGGGTGGTGACCGTGCGCTTCGAGACCGCCGAGACCCCGCCCGGACGGGTGCTGAGCCTGGCCGCCGACGACCCGGCCCTGCACCGCTTCTCCCTGGTGCCGCCGGAGGACGACCTCGACCCGCTCAGCCCCGACGCACCCGGAACCTGACCTCGTCGCCCGGCCGCAGCTGGGCGCACCGGGCCAGCGACGCCTCGTCCACCACGCCGACCACGGGGTAGCCCCCGGTCGTGGGGTGGTCGGCGAGGAACACCACCGGCTGGCCGCCGGGCGGGACCTGCACGGCCCCCAGCACCATGCCCTCGCTGGCCAGCTCGCCCGTGCGCTCCCACACCACCGGCTCGCCCTCGAGCCGCAGCCCGATCCGGTTGGACGCGGCGCCCACGACGTACGCCGTCGTCCCCAGCCGCCGCACCGACGCCGGCACGAACCAGTCGTCGCGCGGACCGAGCACCAGGTCGAGCACGCCGGGGGCCGGGACCGGCGCCACGGCGTCCACGGGGACGGGATCGCCCGTGGGGTCGCCGAGCGGCAGCCGGTCGCCCGCGGTGACCGGCCGCGGGCCGAGTCCGGAGAGCACGTCGCTGGACCTCGACCCGAGCACGGGCGCGACCGCGACGCCACCCGAGACGGCCACGCTGGCCCGCAGCCCGGCGGTCGCCGGACCGAGCGTGACGGTGGCCCCCGCGGGCACGGCCACCGCCTGCCCCCACGCGGCCGGACGGCCGTCGACGGCGACCGCCACGACCGCCCCCGTCACCGCGACCGTGACGGCGGCGCTGGTCCGCACCCGGAGCCCGCCCCCGAGCACCTCGAGGGTGGCGGCGGACTCGGGGTTGCCGACCAGGCGGTCGGCCAGGCGGTGCGCCGGGAGGTCCAGGGCCCCCGAGCGCGGCACGCCGAGGTGTGCCAGGCCCGGCCGGCCGAGGTCCACGACCAGCACCTGCGGCCCGGCGTCCAGGACCTCCAGCACGCGCTCAGGCACCGGTGAACCTCACGGTCGTCCCCGGCAGCAGCAGGGCCGGCTCGTCGCGGGCGGCGTCCCACAGCGACACCTCGGTGCGCCCGACCAGCTGCCACCCGCCCGGGGAGGACCGCGGGTACACCCCGCAGAACTCCCCCGCCAGCCCGACCGCCCCCTGGGGCACCCGGCTGCGGGGCTCGTCGCGGCGCGGCACGTGCAGCTCGGCCGGCAGACCGGCGAGGTAGGCGAACCCCGGGGCGAACCCGCAGAAGGCGACCACCAGCTCGGCCGCCCGGTGGCGGGCCACGAGCCCGTCGACGTCGAGGCCGGACAGCCGGGCGACGTCCTCGAGGTCCGGCCCGTCGTACGCCGTCGGGAGCTCGACCACCCGCCGTTCCAGGTCGGCGACCGGACGCAGCTCCCACCCCCCGAGCCCGGAGCGGACCTCCTCGGGCGAGGCCACCCCGTCCAGCAGCACCGTGGTCGCGCCCGGCACCACGTCGACGCACCGGAGCAGCCCGGCCTCGCGCCGCTCCAGCGCGGCCGCGTGGACGGCCCGCACGGCGTCGGTCGAGCCGCACTCGAGCAGCAGCGCGTGCTGACCGACGCGACGCGCCTCCGGGGCGGGCACGCCTCAGCCGTCCTCGCCGGGGCGCGGTGCCCGGCCGTCCCCGGGCCACCACGGGCGCAGGGCCCAGCCGGCGGCCTCCAGCGCCCGGCGCACGGCCCGCGCGGTGGCGACCGCACCCGGGGAGTCGCCGTGCACGCACAGCGACCTCACCTCGCCGGTGCGGGCCATCGCGACGGCGTGGGCCGCGACCTGCTCGGCCCCCTCCACCAGGGCGCCCGGCCGGTCCCGCGGCAGCAGCCGGCCGTCGTCGGTGTAGCCCCGGTCGGGGAACCCCTCGGTCACCGTCACCCGCCCGGCCCCGGCCGCGAGCCGCAGCACGGCCGACCCGGGCAGGCCCAGCACCGGCAGGTCACCGCTGCCGGCCAGCACCGCCGCCGCCTGCTCCTCGTCGTCGACCACGCGGTTGTAGAGCGCACCGTGCGGCTTGACGTAGGCGACCTCGGTCCCCGCCTCCACCGCCAGCGACCCCAGGAGCCCGACCTGCTCCCGGACCCAGCCGACGAGCACGTCGGGGGCCACGTCGAGGTGGCGGCGCCCGAAGTGCGCGCGGTCGGCGTACGACACCTGGGCCCCGACCACCACCCCGCGCCGGGCGGCGCCCGCGCACACCCGGCGCATCGTCTCCTCGTCGCCGGCGTGGAAGCCGCAGGCCAGGTTGGCGCTCGTGACCAGGTCGAGCAGGCCGTCGTCGTCGGTGACGCCCTCCCCCAGGTCGGCGTTGAGGTCGACGTGTCGCGGCTCGCCCATGGGCCCAGTCTGCCGCCCGCGCGACGTGGCCGCGCGACCTCCGCGGCGACCTGCGGGGATGGCGGCAACACGTCACTGAGAAGTGGCTGAGAAGTGGGCTGAGCAGCAACTCGGCGGGGTACCCGGACGTCCTAACCGATGACGCTTCACGAACGTGACGCGGCCGACCCGGCGGGAATCCCGACCACCTCGCAGGCGTTGGACAGCACAGGGTCCTGTGTCGACCCACCTGTAGGAAGGGAACGAGTCAGGTATGACCACCACCGTCCGCAACGAGCGTGAGATCGAGGGCCGCGACAGCGTCGGCCTCTACCTCGACGAGATCGCCCGCACCCCCCTGCTCGACGCCATCACCGAGGTCGAGCTGTCCAAGACGATCGAGGCCGGGCTGTTCGCCGCGAAGCTCCTCGAGGAGGGCCGCATCGGACGCCGCAAGGGCGGCGCCCCCAAGTCGGCCAACGAGGCCGAGCTGACCTGGCTGGTCGAGGAGGGCGAGCGCGCCATGCAGCGCTTCATCAACGCCAACCTCCGCCTCGTGGTCTCCATAGCGCGCAAGTACGGCCGCTCGCAGATGCCGATGCTCGACCTCATCCAGGAGGGCAACACCGGCCTGATCCGCGCGGTCGAGAAGTTCGACTACGCCAAGGGCTACAAGTTCTCGACGTACGCCACGTGGTGGGTGCGCCAGGCCATCACCCGCGGCATCGCCCAGCAGGCCCGCGTCGTGCGGCTCCCCGTCCACGTGGTCGAGGAGCTCAACCAGGTCGGCTCCGCACGCCGCACCCTGGAGCGGCAGCTCGGCCGCGACCCCGAGCCGGCCGAGATCGCCGCCGAGCTCGACATGGACGTCGACCGCGTGCTCGACCTGATGTCGTGGGGACGCGACCACGTCAGCCTCGACACCCCGGTCGACGAGGACGGCGACACCTCGCTGGGCGACCTCATCGCCCAGGAGAGCGCCCCGGGTCCCGACCTGACCGTGCTGGACACCGAGTCCCGCGACCGGCTCAACAACCTGGTGGGCCTGCTCGACGACCGCTCGGCCGACATCGTGCGCTCGCGCTACGGCCTGGTGGACGGACGCCAGCACAAGCTCGCCGACATCGGCGCCCGCCACGGCATCTCCGCCGAGCGCGTGCGCCAGCTGGAGCGGGAGGCGATCACCAAGCTGCGCAAGATCGCCGACCCCGACCTGGCGGCCTGACCCGCGCGGGACACGCGTCCCGCCCACCGACGCTCGGCCGGTTCCGGAACGACCCAGGCGACCCTCAGGGGCGTCCAGGTGCTCCGGAACCCGCCGAGACCACGTCAGCGAAGACCTCCGCGACCCGGTCGCGGAGGTCTTCGCGCGTCCCGGTGTTCTCCACGACGTGGGTCGCGACCGCCAGCCGGTCCTCGCGGGAGGCCTGGGCGTCGATCCGCGACTCGGCGTCCTCACGGGTCCACCCGCGGTCGCGCAGCATCCGCTCGAGCTGGAGCTCGCGGGGCGCGTCGACGACCACGACGTGGTCGAAGTCGCCGGCGCGACGGTTCTCCGCGAGCAGCGGGATGTCGTGCACCACGACGGCACCCGCCGGCGCCTCGGCCTCGAGGGCCGCGATGCGCTCGTAGACGAGCGGGTGGACGATCGCCTCGAGGCGACGCCGGGACTCGGCGTCGCCGAAGACGAGGCGGCCCATGGCCGGTCGGTCGAGGTCGCCCTCGGGCGTCAGCAGCTCCTCGCCGAAGGCCTCCACGACGGCGGTCAGCCCGGGGGTGCCGCGGGCGACGACCTCGCGGGCGAGGACGTCGGCGTCGATCACGACCGCGCCGAGGTCGCGCAGCATCGCGGTGACCGTGCTCTTGCCCGAGGCCACCCCGCCCGTCAGACCCACCCGTGTGCTCACGGGGCGATCATCGCAGGCGGGGTGGCCCGCAGCGGGTGCGTCAGCGCGTGGTGGCGTCGTCCTGCTGGCCGGCACCGGCGCCGTCGACCTTGGACTGGAGGCGGTCGATGTGCTCGGAGGCCTGCGCCTTGGTCAGGTCGGCGGGCAGCTCCTCGCCCGCCTGGCGGGCCAGGTTGTCGAGGTAGCTGCGCTGGGGACCGGTCATCGGCTCGTCGCCGGTGACCCACTCCTCGGGGTCGCGCTGGGCGCCGGTCTCGGGGGTGGCGCTGCCCAGGGTCTCGCCGCTGGGCTGGTCGTGGGTGGGGGTCTGTTCGCTCATGTGTTCGACAGTACCCACCGCCACCGACACGACACGGCCGGGATCAGCCCGCGCCGGGACCCTCCTGCTCGCGCCTGCGCTGCTCCTCGCGGTGGCGCCGGCGCTGCTCCTCGGCCCGCTCGCGCACCCCGCGCAGGAACTCCTCGTCGGCGCGCGCGTCGGTCGCCGCCATCCGGCCGGGGCGGTCGTACTCCGGGAACTCCGGCACCGCACGCTCGTGCGGCGAGCGGCCGCGCCCGGCGCCGGTCGGACGACCGGCGACCAGCCACGCCACCGACCCGGCGAAGGGGAACAGCAGCACGATCAGCAGCCACCACAGCTTGGGCAGGTGCCGGATGCCGCCCTCGTCGCTGCCGATGACGTCGATCAGCGAGTAGATCCACAGCGCCAGGACCGCCAGACCGAGGAAGAGCTCCACGCGCACCATGGGCAGCAGTGTGGGGCAGCCGACCCGCCCCTGTCCGGCGGTCCGCGACTTCGGTCCGCCTGGCAGGATCGCCGCGTGAGCACCACTCCCCGCCCCGGCGAGCGGGTGGCGCTGCTCGTCCCCGGCAGCCCGGCGTACGTCGACCTGGTGATCGCTCTGCTGCGCCGCGGCGTCTTCCCGGTGCCGATGGACCTCGGCCTGACCCCCACCGAGCGCGAGCCGCTGCTGGCCGAGCTGGAGCCCGCCCTGGTCGTGACCACGACCGAGCAGCTCGAGGACCTGCGGATCGCGCTCGACGCGGACCCGGTCGACGGACCGCCGCTGGGCAGGCCGGTCCACCTCACGAGCGGCACGACCGGCCGGCCGAAGGGCGTGTTCTCGGGCCTGCTCGAGCCCGGTGCCGCGGCGGCGCTGGTGGCCGAGGAGCGCGAGCTGTGGGGCTTTCGCGAGGACGACGTCAACCTGGTGCTCAGCCCGATCCACCACTCCGCGCCGCTGCGCTTCGCCGTCGGCACCCGCCTGGCCGGCGGCCGGGTCGTGGTGCCCGGCCCTTTCGACCCGGCGCGGGTGACCGCGGCGATCGAGGCCGAGCGTCCGACCACGATGTTCTGCGTGCCGGCCCACCTGCAGCGCCTGTTCGCCCACTGGGAGCAGCACCGTCGCCCCGACCTGTCGGGCTTCCGCCTCGTGGCCCACGCCGGCGCTCCCTGCCCGGACCACGTCAAGCGGGAGCTGGTGGCGGCGTTCCCGGCCGGCTCGACGTGGGAGTTCTACGGCTCGACCGAGGGGCAGTTCACCGCGTGCCGCAGCGAGGAGTGGCTCGAGCGGCCCGGGACGCTCGGGCGGGCCCGCCCCGGGCGGACCATGACCGTCGACCCCGACGGTCGGCTGTGGTGCGTCGTGCCCGAGCACGCGCGCTTCTCCTACTGGCGGGCTCCGGGGAAGACCGCGGCGGCGTGGCGCGAGACCCCCCTGGGCCCCGCGTTCACCGTCGGCGACCTGGGGCGCATCGATGACGACGGGCACGTCTTCCTCGACGGTCGCCGCGACGACCTGGTGATCAGCGGCGGCGTCAACGTCTACCCCGCGGAGGTCGAGCGCGTGCTCGCCGAGGTCGAGGGCGTCACGGACGTGGCGGTCTTCGGGCTGCCCGACGAGCGCTGGGGTGCGCGGGTCTGCGCGGCCGTCGTCGGCCCGGCCACCGAGGCCGCGCTGCGCGAGCACGCCCGGACGCACCTGGCGCCCGCCAAGCGGCCCAAGGACTACCTGCGGCTCGACGCCCTCCCCCGCACGGCTACCGGCAAGGTGCGGCGCCTCGACCTGCCCGACCTGGCTGCCGGGCGCGGCTGATGGGGTTCACCCGCGCCGAGCTGGAGTCCTACGTCGGGGCGCTGGTCCCCGACCTGCTCCCTCCCGACGGCCGACCGCTGCGCCTGCTCCTCGTCGGCATCAACCCGGGGTTGTGGACCGCGGCGACGCAGACCCACTTCGCCCACCCCGGCAACCGGTTCTACCCCGCGCTGCTGCGCGCCGGCATCCTCCACGAGCCGGTCGACCCCAGCCGCGGCATGACCGACGACGACCGGCGTCGCTTCACCGACCGGGGTCTCGGGATCACCAACCTCGCCCCGCGGGCCACCGCCCGCGCCTCCGAGCTCAGCACCGAGGAGCTGCAGGCGGGCGGCGAGCAGCTGCGGGCCCTGGTGCGCCTGCGCCGACCCGCGGTGGTCGCGGTCGCGGGCGTCACGGCGTACCGCCAGGCCTTCGGGCTGCGCCGCGCCAGCGCGGGTCGCCAGCCGGAGCGCTTCGAGGACTGCGAGCTGTGGGTGGTGCCCAACCCGAGCGGGCTCAACGCCCACGAGACGGTCGTCAGCCTCGCCGCGGCGTACGCCGAGGTCGGGCGCGCCGCCGGCCTGCTCCCCTGAGGCTCAGCCGACGACGAAGCGGGCGTCGGCGAGCGCGGCCTGGGCGGACCCCGCCTCCAGCGACACCTCGGCGCGCACGGTCGCGCGCTCGGGGGGCAGCAGCACGACGTGCTCGCCCCGCACCGTGACCTCGACGGCGCTCACGACGCGGCCGCCTCGTCGTCGCGCCGGCGGAAGGCGCGGCGGTAGGTCTGCGGGCTGATCCCCCGGGCCCGCTGGAACTGGTGGCGCAGGGTCGCGGCGCCGTTCATCCCGACGCGCTGGGCGACCTGCTCCACCGAGAGGTCGCTGGTCTCGAGCAGCCGCTCGGCCTCGGCCAGGCGCTGGGCCGTCACCCAGGCGTGCGGGGTGGTGCCGGTCTCCTCGCGGAAGCGGCGGGCGAACGTGCGCGGGGACAGCAGCGCCTGCCGCGACAGCGCCTCGACGCCCAGGTCCTCCTCGAGGTGGCCCAGCGCCCAGGTCAGCAGCGGGGCCAGCGTCTCGGCGTCGCAGTCGACGACCGGACGCGCCACGAACTGGGCCTGGCCGCCCTCGCGCTGCGGCGGCACCACCATCCGGCGCGCCACCGCGGAGGCGACCGCCGACCCGTGCTCCTGGCGCCACACGTGCAGGCTCGCGTCCAGCCCGGCGGCGGTGCCGGCGCTGGTCACCACCCGGTCGTCGTCGACGTAGAGCACCTCGGGCACCACCACGGCCAGCGGGAAGCGCTCGGCCAGCTCCTGGGTGTGGCGCCAGTGCGTGGTGCAGCGACGGCCGTCGAGCAGGCCCGCGTCGCCGAGCACGAAGGCCCCCGAGCAGACCGAGAGCAGCTGCGCCCCGCGGTCGTGCGCCGCCCGCAGCGCCTCCACCACCGGCGGCGAGGCCCGCAGGTGGCCGTCGAAGGCCGGCACCCCGACCAGGTCGGCCTCGGCGAGCCGGGCCAGGTCGTGGTCGGGCGTGACGGTGAACCCGCCCGAGGTGCGCACGGTGGCCCGCCCGGGCCCGCACACGGCGAAGTCGAGGAGCGGCACCCCGTCGTCGCTGCGGTCCACGCCGAAGGCCTCGCAGAGCAGACCGAGCTCGAAGGGGGCGACGCCCTCGTCCACGACGACGGCCACGTTGGTCAGCACGCCGTCAGCATGCCATGCCACCGGCAGGAAATCGACGGAGCATGACTCTTCTGCCACTGGTGGCTGGATCCGAGCGAGCGCAGGATTGCTGCCATGACCGCACTCCTCCTGCTCCTGGCCCTGTTCCTGCTGACGACGTACGCCGTGGCGCACGCCTGGCGCCACGACCCGCGGCGCCCCGACCTCGCCCCGCCCCGCAGCCACGCGCACGACGGGCCGCCGCCCGCGTGGTACGCCAGCCTCTAGCCCGCGGGACGGACGGGGCCGACCACGAGACCGGCGACGCACAGCGTCGGCTCCCCGGGAGGCACCCGCAGCACCGCCTCGGTGACCGGGCCCGTGAACGCCACCTGGACGGCCCCGAGCCCGCGCGGCACCTCGAGCTCGAGGTCCTGGCCGTCGAGCTCCACCACCAGGCGACCGGACGACCCGGCCACCGTGTCGACCTGCACCGCCCAGTCGTAGTCGAACAGCTCCCCGGTGAGCGGGACCCGGCTGGGCGTCGCGGGTCCGACCGCGTAGCCGCAGCCGGCCACCGGTCCGGGCTCGGCCCTCACGGCCGGGTCCACCCGGGCCGTCCGCACCCGCCCGTCCGGTGCCACGACGTGCAGCGGGCTCCCCGTGCCGGCGAAGTCGAGCCGGTCGCCCAGCGGCGCCAGCATCGCCGAGACCCGCGCGCTGCGCGCCCAGAACGCGGCGGACAGCACGTCGTCGGGGGCGTAGGCGTCCACCAGGTCCACCTCGCCCTCGGGGAGGGTGGTCCGCACGTGCGCGAGCCAGGCCTTGCCGGGGTGGGTGCCGATGCGCACCAGGGCGCTCACGTTGCCCACGACCAGGGAGAGCACGAGCACCCCGACCGCCACGACGCGGAGCCGGCCCGAGCCCGACCAGGCCGGCCAGGGCCGGCGCCAGGCGCCCGCCGGGTCCTCGGCCACCGTCGGCGTGCTCAGCATCGCCAGCGCCAGGACCGCCACCGTCAGCACGTCGGCGTGGTACCTCTCGTCGTTGATCGCCTCGGGCCCGAGCATGTCGAAGCGGTTGCTGAACAGCACCAGCGACCACGACACGGCGGCGTGCACGACCACCATGGCGAGCGGCTGCCAGGCGCGCCGCCGCCGTGCGGCCAGCACCGCCACCGTCCCCGCGACCAGCACCGCACACACCAGCAGGACCGCCAGGGGCGGGCGAGCCCCCTTGTCGCCCTCGACCGGCATGGTCCCCCAGGGGCCTCCGAGCAGGCCCGGCAGCAGCAGGTCGCCAGCGGCGCGAGCGAAGACCGTGACGGCGTCGCCCACGCTGCGGTCGGCTGCGAGCGAGGCCCGCATGTCGCGCTGGCCGGGGTCGACGGCCGTGAGCCACAGGTAGAGCGCCAGGTAGGCGGCCGTGACCCCACCCAGGACGGCGACGACGCCGAGGTGGCGTCGCACGGTGACCCGGAACCGGTCGCCGGAGGTGAACACCAGCACGGCCGTGACCGGCACCAGCAGCAGCAGCGCCTTCTGCCAGAACAGCAGGCCGAGCACGAAGGAGAGGACCAGCCCCAGGTGGTCCGCCCGTTCCCCGCGACGCGCCACGCGGGCCGCGAAGAGCACCACCAGCGCGGTGCACAGCTGGAGCGGCAGCACCTGGAGCGCGGAGGCGAACCACATGGTCGGGCGCAGCAGCAGCGGCGAGAGGGTCATCAGCGCGACCAGGGCCGGCACGCGCAGCCGCGGACCGACGAGCTCGGCGAGCGCCCGGCACCACAGCGCGGCGCTGCCCGCGGCGGTGAGGGCGACCAGCGCCACCGCCGGCAGAAAGGCCAGCGGAGCCAGGCGGGTGAGCAGCCACACCACCAGGAACTCGCCCGGCATCAGGTGCCCGTTGTAGTTCTGGACGAGGTAGGGGCCCAGGCCGGTGGAGCCGGCCCGCTCGAGGTAGATCCAGTCGTCGTCGACCCAGGTCCACCGGGACACCGACCACAGGCGCACCGCGACCACCGCGACGAGCAGCGCTGCGACCGCGAGGGCGTACGGCGTCCGGTCCAGCCGGTCCAGGCGCGCCAGAAGTCCCCGGGCACCGGGCGCGAGCGGGGCGCGCGGGCGCAGCTGCACGTGGCTCACCGGGCCCCCTCCCCTGCTGCGGTCCAGGCAGACCCTAGGGGCTGCGGGTCGAGCACGGGGCGGAAGGTCCCCCGGACGCGCCGGAGCCCGGCCCCACGAGGGGACCGGGCTCCGGACAGGTGGTGCGTGCGGGTCAGGCGCCCCCGCCGGTCAGCTTCTCGCGCAGCGCCTGCAGCGCCTCGTCCGAGGCGAGCGAGCCGCCCTCGGCCTGGCTGGCGCCGGTGTCGTCGCCACCCGAGCTGTAGGACGTGGCCTCGCCGGCCTCGGCCTCGGCCACCTTGGCGTCGGCCTGCTGCTTGACGTGCTGCTCCCAGCGGGCGTGGGCCTGGGCGTACTGGTCCTCCCAGGTCTTGCGCTGGTCCTCGTAGCCCTCGAGCCACTCGCCCGTGTCGGGGTCGAAGCCCTCGGGGTAGATGTAGTTGCCCTGGTCGTCGTAGGTCGCGGCCATGCCGTAGAGCGTGGGGTCGAACTCCTCGACCTCGGTGGCAGCGGCGGTCTCGTTGGCCTGCTTGAGGGACAGCGAGATCCGGCGACGCTCGAGGTCGATGTCGATGATCTTGACCATGACGTCGTCGTTGACCTGGACGACCTGCTCGGGGATCTCCACGTGGCGCTCGGCCAGCTCGGAGATGTGCACCAGGCCCTCGATGCCCTCCTCGACACGGACGAACGAACCGAAGGGCACCAGCTTGGTGACCTTGCCCGGGACGATCTGGCCGATCTGGTGGGTGCGGGCGAAGTGCTGCCACGGGTCCTCCTGCGTCGCCTTCAGCGACAGGGAGACACGCTCGCGGTCCATGTCCACGTCGAGGACCTCGACGGTGACCTCGTCACCGACGGTGACGACCTCGGACGGGTGGTCGATGTGCTTCCAGGACAGCTCCGAGACGTGCACGAGGCCGTCGACGCCACCGAGGTCCACGAAGGCACCGAAGTTGACGATCGAGGACACGACGCCCTTGCGGATCTGGCCCTTCTGCAGCTGGGTGAGGAACCCGTGACGCACCTCGGACTGGGTCTGCTCGAGCCACGCACGACGGCTCAGGACCACGTTGTTGCGGTTCTTGTCGAGCTCGATGATCTTCGCCTCGAGCGTCTGGCCGACGTAGGGCTGCAGGTCGCGCACGCGGCGCATCTCGACCAGCGACGCGGGCAGGAAGCCGCGCAGGCCGATGTCGAGGATCAGGCCGCCCTTGACGACCTCGATGACGGTGCCCTCGACGACGCCGTCCTCCTCCTTGACCTGCTCGATCGTGCCCCAGGCGCGCTCGTACTGGGCGCGCTTCTTGGACAGGATCAGCCGACCCTCCTTGTCCTCCTTCTGGAGGACCAGGGCCTCGACCCGGTCGCCGACCTCGACGACCTCGTTGGGGTCGACGTCGTGCTTGATCGAGAGCTCGCGCGAGGGGATGACACCCTCGGTCTTGTAGCCGATGTCCAGCAGGACCTCGTCGCGGTCGACCTTGACGATGGTGCCTTCGACGATGTCGCCGTCGTTGAAGTACTTGATCGTCGCGTCGATGGCGGCGAGGAAGTCCTCCTCCGAACCGATGTCGTTGACGGCGACCTGCGGAGCGTCGGAGAGGGTGGGGGTGATGGTCATAGGGAGAGGGAAACCTTCGGGTGGATAGAAGTCGTGCGGGCACGCGCAGAAGCTGGTTTCACCATCTGGAGTCGAGATCGGCGGCCGCGGGGACCATCGCTGGACTGACAGCGAGCGTGAGCCTGCTCTGTCTGAGACCGACGCAGACTTCTGGCGCAGTGTCCGAGTCTACGCGCGCGGCGGCACGAGCGTCCAACCGGGCCCGGGCGTGAGCCCCGCCCGGATCAGGCGGGGACGACGAGCACCGGCGCGGGGTCCACGGTGAGGCCGACGTGGTCGCCCACCCGCAGGCCACGGGCCTGGGTGCTGCCGAGCTGGGCCCCCACCTCGGAGCCGTCGGGCAGCGTCATCCGCACCCGCGACACCGGGCCGAGGAAGGCGATGGAGCCGACGACCGCGTCCTGGCCGTCCGAGCGCAGCGAGACCGACTCCGGGCGCAGCATCGCGCGGCCCGGGCCCGAGGTCGGCGAGCCCGCCAGCACCTCGACCTCGCTCCCCCACAGCTGCACCCGGCCGTCGACGACCTCGACCGGCACCTTGTGGTGCAGGCCGACGAACTCGGCGACGAACGGCGTGGCCGGCCGGGCGTAGACCTCGGTCGGCGTGGCCAGCTGCTCCAGCCGGCCCTGGCTCATCACCCCGACCCGGTCGGCGACGGCCAGCGCCTCCTCCTGGTCGTGGGTGACGAAGAGCGTGGTGGTGCCGACCTCGAGCTGCACCCGGCGGATCTCCTCGCGCAGCTGCACCCGCACCTTGGCGTCCAGCGCCGAGAGCGGCTCGTCGAGCAGCAGCACCCGCGGCTCGATGGCCAGGGCGCGGGCCAGGGCCACCCGCTGCTGCTGGCCGCCGGAGAGCTGGTCGGCGTACTTGTCCGCGTGGGCGGAGAGCCCGACCAGCTCGAGCATCTCCATCGCCCGCGCCCGCCGGGCGCGGGTGTCGGTGCCGCGCAGCTTGAGCCCGAAGGCGACGTTGTCGGTCACCGTGAGGTGCGGGAACAGCGAGTACGCCTGGAAGACCATGCCCATGTCGCGCTTGTTGGCCGGCACGCGGGTCAGGTCCTGGCCGCCGACGGTGACGGTGCCCGAGGTGGCCTCGTCGAGGCCGGCCAGGATCCGCAGCGCCGTGGTCTTGCCGCAGCCCGAGGGGCCGAGCAGGGCGACCAGCTCGCCGGGCTCGAGGTGCAGCGTCAGGCCGTCGAGCGCGCGGACCGAGCCGTAGACCCGGGTCAGCTCGGTGAGCTCGACGGCGACGCCGTCGCGTCCGGCGGGGGCGGGGCTGGCGCTCACGGGTGGGCTCCTGTCGTGGTGGGGGTGGTCGGCGCCGGGCTGGCCACGGCAGCCGTGACCGCCGCCGCGGTCTCGTGGCCGCTGCGGCGCCGGCTGCGGGTGAGCAGCGCCAGCAGCGAGAGCAGCACGAAGCCGAGGAGCAGCACCGCCAGCGACGCGGCCACCGAGGTGGCGCCGTCGGTCTTGCCGATCTGGACGATGGTGACCTGCAGGTTGGTGTAGCCGCTGAGCGAGGCGATGGTGTACTCCCCGATCACGATGGCCACCGAGACGAAGGCCGCCGAGAGGATGCCCGACCAGATGTTGGGCACCACCACGCGGGCGATCACCGTGGTCCAGCCGGCGCCCAGGGAGCGGGCGGCCTCGGCGAGGGTGGTGAGCGGGATCGCCGAGAGCGCGGCGTCGATGGCCCGGTAGGAGTAGGGCAGCACCAGCACGGCGTACACGAAGGTGAGGGTGAGCGCGGACTCGCCGAAGAAGTAGGTCACCCACAGGTAGACGTCGCGCAGCCCGACCACGATCACCAGGGCCGGGATCGTCAGCGGGAGCAGGCACAGGAACTCGATGGTGCCCCGGGCCCACGGGGCGCGCAGCCGCGTCCAGATCATCGTGGGCACCAGCACCAGCAGCATCAGCCCCACGGTGAGCGCGGCGAGCGAGAGCGAGACCACGATCGAGGAGAACAGCGTCTGGTCGGCGATCAGGTTGCGCCACGCGTCCAGCGTGCGGCCGTCGCCCCCGGGCTCGCGGGTGCTGAAGTCGGCCATGGCATAGAGCGGGAAGAAGAAGAACAGGCAGAACAGCACGAGCAGCACGCCGCGGCCGACGCGGCCGCCGGTCGAGCCGGCACCGACGGCGCTCACCGCAGCCACCGCGACGTACGACGCACCAGGGCGGCGTAGGCGACCATCGCGATCGCGACCACCACGATCATCTCCGTGGCCAGCGCGTAGGCGAACCCGGCCTGGCCCAGCACGACCTCGCTCGTCAGGGCCGCCCGGATGAGCAGCGGCAGGATGCTGCTGCCCTGGCTGATCAGCGCCGCGGCGGTGGCGTACGCCGCGAAGGCGTTGGCGAACAGCAGCAGGAACGAGCCGAGGAAGGCCGGCCGCAGCAGCGGCACCGCGACCTCGCGCAGGTACTGCCAGCGGGTGGCCCCCAGGCTGACCGCGGCCTCGCGCCACTGCTCGCGCAGGCCCTCCAGGGCGGGGAGGAAGACGATCACCATGAGCGGGATCTGGAAGTAGGTGTAGACGAGGACCAGCCCGGGCAGGGAGTAGAGCCAGCCGGAACCCGCGAGGTCCCACCCCAGCAGGTCCTGGGCCCACACGGTCAGCACGCCGTTGAGGCCCAGCACCGCCAGGAACGCGAACGCCAGCGCCACGCCCCCGAACTGCGCGAGCACGCTGCAGACCGAGACCACCATCCGGCGCAGCAGCGAGGTCGGCGGGCTGGCGGTGACCAGCCAGCACAGCACCGCCCCCAGCACGGCGCCGATCAGCGCCGTGCTGCCCGAGAGCACCAGCGAGCGCCACAGCGCCGCCACGGCCGTGTCGCTGCCCAGCGCGCGCAGCCGCTCGGTGGTGAGGACGCCGCCCTCGTAGAAGGAGTGGGTCACCACCGTCACCGTCGGCACGACCAGGAACACCAGCAGGAACAGCGCGAACGGCACCAGCGGCAGGCCCTCGCGGAGCCTGCGGCTGGTGCTGCTCGTCGTCATCGGGGTCTCTCGGTGGGTCGCGTCGAGGTGGTCAGGTCAGCCGATGGCCTTGGCCCAGTTGGCCTGGAGGTACTTGGTCGCCGTGGCGGCCTGGTCCTCGCTGACGATCACCGGGTCGCCCGAGACCTCGGGCAGCGCGTCGTAGGCCTTCTGGTCGATGGAGCCGGCCTCGACCATGGCGTCGGCGCGCACGGGCCGGGCACCCCCGGCGAGCCACAGGTTCTGGCCCTCGTCGCTGTAGAGGAACTCCTGCCACAACCGGGCGGCCGCCGGGTGCGGGGCGTCCTTGTTGATGGCCTGGAAGTAGTAGCCGGCGACGGCGGCGTTCTCCGGCACCACGACCTTCCAGGACGGCAGCTTCGCCGTCTCGGCGGCGTTGAGGTAGTCCCAGTCGATGACGACCGGGGTCTGCCCCGACTCGATGGTCGCGGGGGTGGGGTCGACGGGCAGGAAGTTGCCGGCGTCCTTGAGCTTGGCGAAGAAGTCGACGCCCGGGGCCACGTCGTCGGCCGAGCCGCCCTGGGACAGCGCCGCCATCACGACGCCCGAGAACGCGGCGCCGGCCTGGGTCGGGTCGCCGTTGAGGGCCACCTTGCCCTTGAGCTCGGGCTGGAGGAGGTCGTCGACGCTGGTGATCGGCGAGACCTTGCTCGAGTCGTAGCCGATCGACATGTAGCCGCCGTAGTCGTTGACCCAGGCGCCGTCGGGGTCCTTGAACTCGTCGGGGATCTGGTCGAAGTCGGTGACCTGGTACGGCGCGAACATGGCGGTGTTGGCCAGCGCGACCGACTGCCCGAGGTCGAAGACGTCGGGGGCCGAGCTCTTGCCCTTCTGCTGGTTGGCGGCGTTGATCTCGTCCTGGCTGGCCGCGTCGGGCTGGGCGGAGTTGACCTTGATGCCGTACTTGTCGGAGAAGGCCGAGATGATGTTGCCGTAGTTGGCCCAGTCGGGCGGCAGGGCGATGGTGTTGAGCTCGCCCTCCTTCTTCGCGGCGGCGACGAGCTTGTCCATGCCGCCGAAGTCCTGCGCGGAGGTGGCCTCGTCGACCTTGACCCCCGAGTCGGTCTCGGCGGACGTGCTGTCGGACTGGGGCGGGGCGCAGGCGGCGAGCGGGACCAGGGCCATCGCGGCGGCGGCGAGGAGGAGCGGGGTCCGACGAGCGGACGAGGATCGAGTGAACATGTGCCAACCTTCGGGAGAGGAGACGACGCGGGTGCAACCTGCCGGTGACGGCGGGACGAACGCCTCCGGGCAACGTAGCCCCACCCGCGCCGCGTGGGGCTCAGGTGGGCACGTGCCGCCGACGTGTCGTCAGCAGGCGTGGACGTCACCGGTGCGCGCCACCGCGAGCAGCCGGTCGCGGGCGCGCAGCACCGGCGCGCTCGCCCCGTCGCGCACCGCCAGGTCGACCAGGGCGGCGAGGTCGACCGAGCGGGCGCGGTCGAGGACGTCGTCGGGCACGTCCGGCACCCACGAGGCGTACGCCGCCAGCACCGCGCCGACGAACGCCGGCCGCCGCTCGTCGCGCAGCAGCGTGCCCAGGTCGGACCACGGGCTCCCGGCGTGGGCGAACTCCCAGTCCACGACCGCGGTCACCTCCCCGCTCGCCGGGTCGACCAGGACGTTGCCCGGCCCGAGGTCGGCGTGGACGAGCACCGTGCGGCGGTCCGCGTCGAGCAGGTCCTGCGCCACCCCGACCACGGGCTCCAGCGCAGCCACCGCCTCGGCGCCCAGGACCCGGTCGAGCGCGTCCAGGTGGGCGTCGAGGAAGGTCACCAGGTCGGGCAGCGGGGCGACGGGCACCAGCGACCGGTCGCCGAAGAACCCCGCCCGCGGCTGCACCACGTGGCCCAGCCGGGCCAGCACGATCCCGAGCGCGTGACCGGTGGCGGCCAGGCCCGCGTCGTCGAGACCGGGCAGCACCAGGTCGAGCCGCTCCCCCGGCTCGAGGGAGGTGACCAGCAGGCCCGGGACGTCGGTGTCCGGGTCGCCGCGGCGCACCTCGAGCACGGTCGGCACCGGCAGCAGGCCGCGGACCAGCTCGAGGACGGCGGCGTCGACCTCCGGCGCGAGCGGGCCCCGGGCGCGCGAGCGGGCGGCGTACACCCGGACGACGAGCTGCTCGTCGCCCGCGCCGGCCAGGAAGGTCTCACCGCTGTGGCCCCCGGCCAGCGGGCGCAGCGAGGTCGCGAAGGCGTCCATGGCCCGACCCTCCCACGCCGGGGACGGGACCCCGGCCCCGCCGCGGCGGGGCTAGGGTCGGCCCGTGTCCGGAGTCCGCCCAGAGCGCCGTCCCGTCGACGAGCAGGAGTCGCTCCGCGCGAACCGCGCCGACTGGGACGCCTACGCCGACGAGTACCAGTCCACCCACGGCGAGTTCCTCGGCGACAGCGGGTTCCTGTGGGGACCCGAGGGGATGCGCGAGGACCACGTGCACGCCCTGGGCGACGTCGCCGGCAGGGACGTCCTGGAGATCGGCAGCGGCGCCGGGCAGTGCTCGCGCTGGGTGCTCGAGCACGGCGGGCGGCCCGTCGGGATCGACGTGTCGATGCGCCAGCTGCAGCACAGCCGCCGCATCGACGAGGAGCACGGCGTCGTGGTGCCGACGGTGTGCGCGTCGGCCGCGGGGCTGCCCTTCCGCGACGCCAGCTTCGACGCCGTCTTCTCGGCCTTCGGCGCGCTGCAGTTCGTGGCCGACGCCAAGGCGCTGGTGGTCGACGCCGCCCGGGTGCTGCGCCCGGGAGGTGTCTTCGCGTTCTCGGTGACCCACCCGACGCGCTGGATGTTCCCCGACGACCCCGGCGAGGAGGGGCTGGTCGCCTCGCAGTCCTACTGGGACCGCACGCCGTACGTCGAGGTGGACGACGAGACCGGCGAGACGAGGTACGTCGAGCACCACCGCACGATCGGCGACTGGGTCGCGGCGCTCGCGCAGGCCGGCTTCGTCATCACCGGGCTGCTCGAGCCGGAGTGGCCCCCGGACCACGAGCGCACCTGGGGTGGCTGGAGCCGCGTCCGGGGCGTGCTGACCCCCGGGACCGCGCTCTACGTGGCGCGGCTCGGGGTCGGCTCGTCGACCTGAGCGCTGGTGGTGGCGGCCGACCCGTCACCGGGGCGACGGGCGCTGCGCAGGGCCAGCACGGCGCCGAGCAGGAGCAGCAGGCCCAGGACGATGCCGACGACGGGGACCCAGAAGGTGATCAGCTTGAGGCTGCTGACGTTGGCCTCGGTGTCCTTGACGTTGGTCGCGACCTGCTCGTCGGTGAACGACAGCTGCAGGTCCAGGACCTTGGTGCCGTCCTCGAGGTAGCGCTGCTGGTCGTCGACCTGGTTGATGATCGCGCCCGTGGCCGGGTCGATCCAGATCTCCTTGAGGTCGTCGTAGGTCCCCGGGATGCCCTCGCCGATCTCGATCGGCGCCTTCTGGATGTCGACCTGGTAGACGTTGACGTCCAGCCCGCGCACGGTCTCGGTGCGGTCGAACTTCGCCGGCACGGCCTTCGCGGTGGTGCCGTCCCAGTAGGGGTAGGTCTTCTCCTCCGCGCCGAAGGGCCACTTGTTGGTGAGGCCCTCGTGGGGCACGGCGTCCGACGGCAGCTGGTCGGAGTCGACGGCCAGGGCGGTGCTGCGGCTGGCGGCCCACACGTCGGTGCTGGCGGTGATCAGGCGCGGGTCCTCGCCGTCCACGCAGTCGCCCGGGTCGTCGGTGTCGATGACCAGGCACTGGCTGTTGGTGAACAGCACGGTGGAGTCGGAGGAGCGCTCGCTGTCGGCCTTGGTGATGCTGGTGGCCTTGACCGGGTTGCCCTCGAGCTCCCCGGTGGCGGTGTCGAGCTTCTCGACCTGGCCGGCGAGGCGGGTCGTCGAGTCGACGTCGAGCGGCGTCTTCTTCACGGCTCCGGGCGCCCAGAACGCGGCGATGAGACCCGCCACGAGCAGGAAACCGCCCAGACCGAACAGCACTGGCGCGAGCTTGCGCATCTTTTCTCGTCCCTCCCCAGGAATCCTTGCGGCGGAACCGTAACCCACCCGCAGCATCTCGGTTACCACCCGGTAAACGTGATGGCCGTCACAGACTAGCCGCGTGAGATAGTCCCGGTCGTGTCCCACGCCGCCGCCACGCCCACGTCGAGCTGGCGTGACGCCCACCACCCCGCGGTGGCAGCGGCCGCCGGGCTCGTCCTGCTGCAGCTGCTGCTGCGCGGCACTGGTCTGGTCCAGGGCTGGTTCTACGGCGACGACCTGGAGTTCCTGCGACAGGCCCAGGGCCGTCCGCTGAGCCTGTCCTACCTGCTCGCGCCCCACGACAGCCAGCTGATGCCGGGCGGCATCGCGCTCACGTGGCTGGTCGAGCGGGTCGGCGACTACCCGTGGGCCGCGGCCGCCGTCAGCGTGCTGGTGCTCCAGGCGCTCGCCGGGACGGCCTGCTGGGCGATGCTGTGCGAGCTGTTCGGGGTGCGC
This sequence comes from Nocardioides scoriae, assembly GCF_900104965.1. NCBI lineage: Bacteria > Bacillati > Actinomycetota > Actinomycetes > Propionibacteriales > Nocardioidaceae > Nocardioides > Nocardioides scoriae. Next base: position 1,456,045 of record NZ_LT629757.1, read on the forward strand.
TGGTGGTGCCTGGCCCCCCTGGCCCTCTACCTGTTCAGCCCGCTGACCCTCACGGCGTTCTTCTGGTGGGCCGCCGCGCTCAACCAGGTGCCGGTGCAGCTGTGCTTCTTCCTCGTCGTGCTGCTCCACGTGCGCCACCTGCGCTCGGGGCGACGGCGCGACGGCGTGCTGGCGGTGGCCGCGCTGCTCCTCGGCCTGGCCTGCTACGTCAAGGCGGTCCTGGTGGTGCTGCCGCTGCTGGCGCTCAGCGTGCTCTGGTGGGGCCTCGAGGAGCACCCGGGCCGCCGCCCCCTCGCCCGGGCGGTCGCCCACCTGCGCGCGCACCTGGTCCTGTGGGCGGCGTACGCCGTGGCGGTGGGCGGCTACCTCGCCTACTACCTGCTGCGGGTGCCGAACCCGGTCGCCACCGGCGAGGCCACGCCGTACCTCGGCCTGGCCGACACCCTGGTCCGTCGCTCGCTCGGACCCGCCCTGCTCGGCGGCCCCTGGACCTGGGACGACCGCAACCCGCCGCTCGCCGTGTCCGCCGCCCCGGGGTGGGCCGTCGCGCTCAGCTGGCTGGTCCTGCTCGGCGTCCTCGTCGGGCTGTGGCGCACCTTCCGGCCGGGCTGGCGGCCCGCGGCGGTGGTGCTGCCCTACCTCGTCGTGTCGGTCGTGCTCGTCGCCCGTGGCCGCGCGAGCCTGCTGGGCGTCGACTCCGGCCTCGAGCTGCGCTACCTGGCCGACCTCGCGCCGGTGCTCTCCCTGGCGCTGGGCCTGGTCGTCGTCGGCCGCCGGCCCCTGGCGCCCGCCCCGGGTCACGACGGCCCGCACCTGCCCTCGCTCCCGCCCCGCGCGGCCTGGGACCCGCGGACGGCACGGTGGGAGACCCTGGGTGGCGCGGCGCTCGTGCTGGCCCTGGTGGCGGGGACGGCGGTCTCCAGCGTGCGCTACGCCGGCCACTGGACGGCCGACTTCCCGACACGCGCCTACGTGCAGCGCGTGGTGGGCGAGAGCCAGACGCAGCGCCTGGAGCTCCTCGACGAGCCGGTGCCGGGCCGGGTCGTGCCCGGCACCAGCTTCCCCGAGAACCTGCCGAGCCGCGTCTTCGCGCCCCTGGGGCGCGAGCGCGTGGCGGCCAGCGACGCCGGGACCGACCTCGGGATCCTCGACGACGACGGGGCGCCGGCCGTGCCGGAGGTGGCCGGGGCGGTCTCCGAGCCCGGGCCGCTGCGCGACTGCGGGTACGCCGTGCGCACCACGCCGGTGGACCTGCCGATGTCCGGCCAGCCGCAGCGCTTCTTCTGGTGGTTGGAGGTCGCCTACCTCGCCAGTCAGGATGGGGCCATGACGATCACGGTCGGGGACCAGCAGCTGCGCGGCGAGGTCCGTGCCGGGCTCCACCGCTGGTACGTCCGCGGCGAGGGCCCGGTCGACCGGGTGAGCATCCGCACCGACCGGCCCGGCACCGCGCTCTGCCTGGACCGCGTGTCGGTGGGCGACGTGTCGGCGGTGCCCGCGCCGTGAGCGCCACTGCCGGTCCCCGGCCCCCCGGCGCCGCCGAGACCCCGTCCGACCCCGGCCTCGCCGACCTCGACGGCCGCGTCTCCGCCGGCGCGCACTTCCCGGTCCTCGACTCGCTGCGCGCCGTCGGTGCGCTGGCGGTCCTCACGACCCACACCGCCTTCTGGGCCGGCGCCTACACCGGCCACGGCGTCTGGGGCACGCTGCTCTCGCGGCTCGACGTGGGCGTCGCGGTGTTCTTCGTGCTCTCGGGCTTCCTGCTCGCCCGCCCCTGGCTGGCCTCGGCCGCCGACGAGCGACCCGCGCCGGCCGCCGGCCGCTACCTGTGGAAGCGGGCCCTGCGCATCCTCCCGGTGTACGCCGTGACGGTGGTCCTCGCGCTGTCCCTCATCGCCGACAACCGCGACCGCGGCGTCCTGGACTGGATCGCCTCGCTGCTGCTCCTCGACACCTACGTCCACGACCTGCTGCCCGCGGGCCTGACCCAGATGTGGAGCCTGGCCGTCGAGGCGGCGTTCTACCTGGTGCTCCCGGCCCTGATGCTGCTGGCTACCGGTGGTCGTCGCCGGCGGGTCCGGCCCTGGGCGCCGGGCCGGGTGCTGGCCGTGCTGGTGGGCCTGGTGGCGGTCTCGCTGCTGTGGCACCTGGTCGCGACGCCCGCGCTCGAGGGCCGGGTCGCGGGCCAGCCCGGCCAGTGGCTGCCGGCGTACCTCTCGTGGTTCGCGTGCGGCATCCTGGTGGCCCTCCTCGTCGAGCTGCGCCGCCGCGGCCGCTGGGACCGGTGGACCGCTCCCCTGGTCCGGCTCGGGCGCCAGCCCGGCGTCTGCTGGGCGATGGCCGGCGCGCTGCTGCTGGTCAGCGCGACGCCGCTGGCCGGCCCCTCGATGCTCGCCCCGGCCACCGCGGCCGAGGGCACCTTCAAGCACCTGGCGTACGCCGGGGTCGGGCTGCTGCTGGTCCTCACGGGCGTCTTCGCCCCCGAGGGCCGCTTCACCCGGGCGTTCTCCCACCCCGCCGCCCGCCACCTGGGCCTGGTCTCCTACAGCCTGTTCTGCCTCCACCTGCCGGTGCTGCACCTGGTGATGTGGCTGACCGGCTGGGAGCTCTTCGACGGGCACCTGCTGGGCATCTTCGTGCTCACCGTCGTCCTCAGCCTGGTGGCCGCCGAGCTCGCCTACCGCCTGGTCGAGCGCCCGGCGATGCGGCTGCGTTCGGTGGCGCTCCCGACCAGGGCGAGCAGGACCGGCACCAGCACGAGGTAGTGCGGCCACGCCAGGTCGCCGGCCCAGCCCGACGGGCTCCCCCAGGGCCGGGCCAGGTAGGCCAGCGAGGCGACGACCGCGAGCCCCGCGACCGGCACCACCGGCGGGTCCCAGCCGCGGCGGGCGCGCAGCGCGTCGGCCAGCACGCACAGCACGGCCAGCCCGGCCCCCCACCACCCGGCGAGCAGGGTGCCACCGACCACGGCCGCGGCGGCGCCCACCACCCGGGGTGCGCGCACCTCGTGCAGCCCGGGCAGGCGCGCGCCGTCGCCGCGCCGGCGGAGCAGCGCGGCGCCGAGCAGCAGCCCGACGAGCGTCACCAGCCCGGCGCCGACCCCGGCCCGGTAGACCGTGTCGGGGCCGAACCGGGCCCGCAGGTCGTCGGTCGGCTCCTCCAGCAGCCAGCCCTGCTGCCAGCCGTCGACCGTCACCGCGGTCAGCGACCGGCCGTCGGCGGTGGCCGACCAGCCGGCGTTGCGGTTCTGGCGCACCGTCACCAGGCCCGCCGCGGCTGCACCCGTGTGCAGCTCGGTGGGGCCGGGCCGGGTCGCCGTGACGGGGTCGGCCGCGACCGCGGGCAGCGCGACGCCGCCCTCCCGGCGCAGCACCAGGCTGGTCGCCTCGAACCCGCCGCCCGGGCGCAGCACGACCTCGTGCGTGCCGGCGGCGAGGGACAGCGGGCCGGCGTCGTCACCGGTCGGCGTGCCCCCGGCGCGGGCGCCGGCCGTGCAGAGCGTGGCGGGCAGGCTGCGGCCGGCGTAGAGGTCGGCGTCCGAGGCGCGCACCGACGTCGGCACCGCCGTGCCGTCGACCTCGACCATCGGGCCGCTGCCGCAGCCGCGCTCGACCACGCGCGCGGAGGGCGTCAGGGGCAGCCCGGCGGCTCCGCGCAGCCGCAGCTCCCCCACCCCGGCACCGACCTGCCCCGAGGGGGCGCCCGGGTCCAGGTCCTCGGTCGGGGCGGTGGCCGTGACGGCGATCCGGAGCAGGCGGGTGCGCAGCGCCGGGAAGCTCGCCTCGCCGTCGTCGTCGAGCTCCACCACGCGCCGGCCGCCGGACCAGGTGAGCACGACCTCGGTGGGACGCGCGGCCGGCAGGTCGTCGGAGAGCGCCAGCGAGAGCCCGGAGACGCGCTGGGGCTGCAGCCAGCCCACCGTCAGCGTCGGGCGCGGGTCGTCGACGTCGGCGAGCCAGGCCGTCCCGGGGTCTGCGTCGACGGCGGCCAGTCCGCCCGCGCGCGGGTCGTCCACCCCGGTCGAGGACACCGCGACGCTGACCGGCTGCTCGCGGAACAGCAGCTCGTCGAGGGCCGCACCGGGCTGCGGGCGGACGGTGAGCTGCGCGTCGTACGCCGCGGCGGCGGGCAGGGCGAAGCCCCGGGCCGCCCCGGCCTGCTCCTCGGAGCTGCGCACCACCGAGGGACGGCACGGGACCGCGGCGCCCACCTCCGCGCAGCCGTCTCGCGGGTCGAGGTCGGGTCGCAGCACCACGGCGTCGGGGGCACCCCAGGCGCGTGGCAGCGTCGGGAGGTCCAGGCGTCGCACCACGGACAGCCCGTCGGTGCCGACGTCGGCCAGCGCCAGCGGCGGCCCGGAGCCGACCGCCTCGACCTCGAGCCACGACGTCCGCGCACCGTCGAGGTCGACCTCGGCCCGCACCCCCGCGGCCAGGGGCACGGGCGCGGTCGTGCCCGCCTGGGTGCGGACCCGGACGCTCTGGCGCTCGCCCGCCGAGCTCCCGCCGAGCAGGGTCACGGTGCCGAGGGGCCGGGACCGGTCGAAGGTGACCCGCCAGCGGTCGGGGCGGTCCCCGCCCCGGTTGGCGACCCACTCGGTCAGCGCGTCCCCGTCGAGGGCGGCGTACGGCAGCCGGCCGCGGTCGGCGCCGCCGGACGCGATCGCGTCGCTGGCCGAGGACGACGCGGCGACGGCTGCGGCCCCCTGCAGCGACGCGGTGGTCGACCAGGCGTCCTGGCCGGCGTCGAGGTAGTCGCGCGTCGGGTTGCCGGTGCGGCGCACGTCACCGGGGGTCAGGGTCGCGGACGCCCCGTCGTGGATCCGGCCGAAGGACCGCTCCCGCGCCCGCAGCCCGTCGGTGAGCACCACGCCGGTGCCGGCCGGCAGGGACGCCAGGTCGCCGTCGGGCACGTCGGGGGCCAGCACGGTCGCCCCGTCGCCGACCACGCCGGCGTCGACGAGGTCGGCCAGGTCCTCGGGGCCGCCGGCCACCACCGTGGGAGCGGTGGTCGCCGCCGCGTCCCCGCGCGCCGCGTCCAGCGCGAAGACCTCGACCGCGGGTCGCTCGGCCTGCCAGCCGCCGTTGACGACCAGCCGGCGGTCGCCGTCGAAGAGGTGGGCACCGCCGCCGACGCTGGGGCCGAAGGTCGCGACGCGGCTCAGTCCGGGCGTCCGCGCCAGGGCCTGGTGGACCAGCACCGGGTCGGGCACGTCCTCGCGGGGCGCGAGGTCGTTGCGGACCACGAGGTGCTGCACGCCCGCGCGGCGCAGCTGCTCGGCCAGGCCCGCGGAGCCCTCCCCCCGGGCGAACGACTGCTCCACGCGGTCGAGGGCCCGGATGTTGCCGGGCGGGGCGAGCGGGATCGCGTTGCGGACCGCCCACGAGGATCCGGTGAGGTACTGCAGCGGCTCGTCCTTCGGGGAGCCCCAGGCGTAGTCGGCGAAGCCCGACCCCGGTGCCAGCAGCGTGGTGCCGTCGGTGGCGTTGCGGTCCAGCCAGGCGGCCGTCGCGCGCCAGTAGCCGGGCACCTCCAGGACCGCGTTGCCCGGGGCCAGGCGCGTGGCCAGGGCCGGCCCGGCGCAGACGGTCACGGCGAGCAGCGCCAGCCCGAGCGCCACGGTGCGGTCCACGCGCAGGTGGGCGGCGCCCGCCCGCGCCCGGCCGGCGTCCAGCAGCGTCTGGAGCACGAGGCCGAGCCCGACCACTAGCGGCAGCCGGACGACGGGGTCGAACTTGTGGACGTTGCGCAGCGGGGCCAGGGCCCCGTCGAGCAGGCCGCCGAGCCCGTCGGCGAACAGGCCCTGCACGCTGCCCTGGTGGCCCGCGGTCACCATGACGAGGCCCACCAGCAGCGACAGCGACAGGAACAGCCGGTGCGGGTGGCGGCGCACCAGCAGGCCGGCGAGCCCGAGCGCGAGCAGCACGCCGCTGTTGAGGGCCAGGTAGCCCTGCGAGACCAGGTCGTTGCCGGCCCGGGACTCCAGCGACAGGTAGGGCACCCAGTCCGAGGTGCCGCGCATCGCGTCGAGCACGGTGGTCGGGAAGGTCGTCACCGAGCTGGTCTCGATGAAGTCGAGGAAGGGCGGGCTGTAGGCGCCGAGCACGAACAGCGGCACCAGCCACCACAGCGTCCCGAGCAGCGTGAACAGAGGCCACCAGACCAGCAGCTGGCGGCGGCGCGGGCCCCGGCTGCGGGTCAGCACCCACACCGCCCCCAGCGGGAGCACGGCGAAGGTCGCCGCGGCGTTGACGCCGCCGACCATGGCCACGGCCAGCGCCGAGAGCGCCGCGGCCCGGCGGGCCGACCCGGTCCTGGAGCCCAGCACGAGCGGGAGCAGCACCCAGGGCGCGAGCGCGCTGGGCCAGGCCTCGATCGAGATCGGGCCGATCACGGTGAGGATCCGCGGCGAGAGGGCGTACGCCGCCCCGGCGACGAGCGCGGCCAGGTCCGAGCGGACCCCGAGCGCCCGGACCACCTGGACGGCCCCCACGAAGGCCACGCACAGCAGCAGCGCCCACCACCCGCGCTGGACCACCCAGCCGGGCAGCTGCAGCAGGTCGCCGAGCCAGAAGAAGGGACCCATCGGCCACAGGTAGCCGTAGGCCTGGTTCTGCAGCTGGCCGAAGGCACCGGCCGGGTCCCACAGGTGCAGGGCGCGGCGCAGGAAGCGCCCGGGGTCGACGACGAGGTCGAACTTGGTGTCCGCCGCGAGCAGCCCGGGGTCCTGCACGAAGGCCAGTCCCACGAGCAGCAGGCAGGCGGCCGCCACCCGCAGCCGGGTGCGGTGACCGCCCTCCTGCTCGGGTGCGGGGGTCTCCCGCTCGCTCACCGCTTGCGCAGCACGATCACGAGGTTCCACGTCACCACCTCGCGCACGACCGGCACGCGCAGCAGCCACCAGGTCCAGCGCGGGTTGTAGCGCGGGAGCAGGGCGACGACGTCGGCGTCCTGCTGGCGGCGGGCCCACCGCAGGCCGTCGCGGACCGTGACGGCGAACAGCGACTCGCCGAAGCGGTTCTTGGGCTCGTGCCCGTGGGTGCGGCGGTAGCGCGCCCGTGCCCGGCGGCCGCCGAGGAAGTGCCACGGAGCGGTCTCGTGGCCGCCGTGCGGCCCGAACCACACCGTCCAGCTGAGGAAGACGGTCCCGCCGGGGCGGGTGACGCGCACCATCTCCTCGGCCATCCGCCACGGGTCGGGCACGTGCTCGAGCACGTTGCTGGAGTAGCAGACGTCGAAGGCGGCGTCGCGGAACGGCAGCTCCATGCCGCTGCCGACGACCGTGCCGGTCGCGATGTCGCCCAGACCGGCGAGCTCGCCGGCGTCGGCGTCCAGCGCCAGGTAGGAGGCGCCCTCGCGCTGGAAGGCGTCGCGGAAGTAGCCCGGGCCGCCGCCGACGTCGAGCATCAGCGCCCCGCGCAGGTCCACGAAGTGGCGCAGCTGCTCGGCCGAGTCCTCGGCCAGCGCGCCGTAGAAGCGTGCCGGGTCGGTCTGCTCGTGGCGGAACTCGCCGAGCAACCGGACCGCCCGCTGCAGGGTGGCGCGCCACCGGGGGGCGCCGTCTCGGGGGGCGGACACGCGGGCGAGCGTACCCGTGGGCCTAGGGTGCCCCGCATGCCCCGCCCCGACGCCTCGTCCCACCCCGGTCCGCCGCTCGGGAGCGACGCCCTCGACGGCGCCCGGATCGTCTTCCTCAGCTGGCGCGACACCCACAACCCGGAGGGTGGCGGCGCCGAGCGCTACCTCGAGCAGATGGCCGCCGGGCTGGTCGCCCGCGGCGCCCACGTGACCATCTTCTGCGCCGCGCACGCTGCCGCACCGCCCGACGAGACCCGCGACGGCATCCGGTTCGTGCGCCGCGGCTCCAAGCTCTCGGTCTACCCCGCCGGCATGCGCGCGCTGCGGCGCGGCGACCTCGGCGAGCCCGACCTCGTGGTCGACGTCCAGAACGGCCTGCCGTTCTTCTCGCGGCTGGTCACCCGCGCGCCCGTCGTGGTGCTGGTCCACCACGTGCACCGCGAGCAGTGGCCGGTCGTCTACCCCGGCCTGGTGGGCCGCGTCGGCTGGTGGATCGAGCACCGGCTCTCCCCCGTGCTCTACCGGAGCTCGCAGTACGTCGCGGTGTCGCGCGCCACGCGCACGGAGCTGCGTGAGCTCGGGGTGCGGGGGCGCCGCGTGGCCGTGGTGCACAACGGCACCGACCCGGCCGTGCCCACGGGCACCGCCGAGGCCGACCACCCGCTGGTCGCGGTCGTCGGGCGGCTGGTCCCCCACAAGCAGGTCGAGCACGCCATCGACGCCACCGTGGCGCTGCGCGAGGAGTTCCCCGACCTGCGCCTGCACGTCGTCGGCGGCGGCTGGTGGGAGGGCCGCCTGCACGAGCACGCCGAGACCCACGCGGCCGGCTCGGTCGTCTTCGAGGGCCACGTCGACGAGCAGCGCAAGCACGAGGTCTACCAGCAGGCGTGGGTGCTGGCCCTGCCCTCGCTCAAGGAGGGCTGGGGCCTGGTCGTCGGCGAGGCCGGCATGCACGGCACCCCGACGGTGGCCTACGCCAGCGCGGGCGGCACCCGCGAGTCCATCGAGGACGGCGTCTCCGGGCTGCTGGTCGACGACCCCGACGAGCTCACGGCCGCGCTGGGCGCGCTGCTGCGCGACCCGGAGCTGCGCTCACGGCTCTCGGCCGGGGCACGACGGATGAGCCACCTCTTCACCTGGGAGCACGCCCAGGAGTCCTTCGCCGTGGTGCTGCGCGAGGTGCTGGCGGGCCGACGCGTGGAGAGCCAGGACCCCGACGAGTCCTAGCGGGCGGGACGGGAGGTCAGTTGCTGCCGTAGTCGATGACGACGGGGGCGTTGACGTCGGCCGGCGACTCGCTGGGCGCGCTGGTCTGCGAGCTCACCAGCCCCACGATGCTGACCGCTGCTACTGCTCCGCCGGCGACAACGCTGGCGATGGTCGTCACGATCGACGTTCCCACCATGTGGACCTCCCTAGTCGCCGGTGACCCTACCAACAGGTAGGCCCGATCACCGCATCGGCGGGGTCGCGCCGCGCGGTGGGCTGGTCCGGCCCTCGTGACGCCGCCCTCGTCGGGCGCCCACGGCCCGGAGCAGGCCCAGGACGGTGCCCGCCACCAGCGCCCCGACGTACGCCGCCCAGGCCAGGGTCATGGCCACCACCCAGGTGCGCGGGACGACCGGCGGGGCGACGTCGCCCAGGGCCTGCACGAGCAGCACGTCGCCGTCGTACGCCGTGCGGCCGGCGACCGCGGGCGCCTCGCCGGCGTCGCGCTCGGTGACCACCACGCCGATGCCGAGGTCGCGCAGGGCGTCGGCGCGGGCGCGCTCGTCCCCCTGTCGGAGCGCCTCGCCGACGGCCCGTGCGCGGGGGTCCTCCCCCGGCACGACGCGACCGCCCACGGACAGCGCGTCGTCGGCCACGAAGTCGCGTCCCAGGGCGCGCCCGGTCGGGTCGAGCACCTTGCGGTCGCCGTTCCAGGCCGGCTGGCGGTAGCTGCTGAACGGCAGCAGCACCACGTCGCCGTCGAGCCCCGCCACGACCGCGCGGGCCGCCGCCAGGTCGGCGGGGAGCTCGACCGCCTCCAGCCGACCGCCCGCGCCGAGGCCGGCGTCGGGCAGCGTGGCGACCGGGAGCAGCACCAGCGCCACGCCCAGTCCCGGGCGCGCCGCCGCCGGCAGCGCCCGGACCAGCCGGGCCGCTCCCTCCCCGAGGACCAGCGCCAGCCCGGGGGCGACCAGGGCGAGCAGCCGGGTGCTGTCGCGCAGCACCCCTCCCCCGGGCACCGACGCGGCCAGCGAGCCCAGCGCCGTCGGCGCGACCCAGGACAGGGTCGCCGCGCCCCAGCCGAGAACGGCACACCCCGCCAGGGCCGCGACCAGCGGGGTCCCGAGCCGGCGGCGCAGCCCGGTGGCGCCCAGCACGACCAGCACCACGACGGCCGCCAGCCACAGCCAGCCCGGGACGCCCAGCCGGCTGGCGGGGACGACCTCGGCGTTCCAGATGCCGCCGAGCGTGAGAGCGGCCAGCGGGCCCGGGAGCCCGCCCTCGTCCTGCAGGGCGAACCGGCTCGACGCGCCCGCGTCGGTCGTCGCGACCGACGCGTGCAGCAGCCCCGACACCAGCCACGGCGCGTTCGCCACGAGCAGCGTCGCCGCGACGACCAGCAGTCCCCGCCCCCGACGGGCCGGCCCGACGGTGAGGGTGGTGGCCAGCAGGAGCAGGGCGGTCACCAGCCCGGTGCTGGCGCTCAGGCTGCCCAGCGGGACCAGCCCCCACAGGGACGCGGGCACCACGCCGCTGCGTCGCCAGGCGAGCACCGCCGAGACGACCCACGGGGCGACGGCGTACCCCACCAGGACCGGCCAGTGCCCCATCACCAGCCGCTCGACCACGAACGGGTTCCAGACGTACGCCGTGGCGCTCACCAGCTGCGCCACCAGGGAGCCGCGGTCGGCGAGCCGGAGCACGCCGAGACCGGCCCCGACCAGGGTCCCGAGCAGCACGAGGTGCTGCAGCAGCTGGCCCGGCACCACCTCGTCGAGGACCGCCACCACCGCGTCGGAGGGCACCGCACGCGGGAGCGCGCTGCCCACGCCCAGGGCGTCGCGGGTCAGCGCCAGGTCGGGCACCCAGACCATGTCGTAGGTCAGCACGTGGCCCGGCAGCAGCGCCGGTCCGAGCAGCACCACCGCGAGCACCAGCACCCACACCACGGGCAGCCGGCGACGCCACGTCGACCCCACGTCTCGGCCTCCCCGGCTGCGGCGCCCCGGCGCGGTTCGTCGGAGCGACACCAGATCAAACCACCCGGAACCGCGCCCCGTAGGCTCACCTGGTGACGGAGGGCAGCACGCGCGGCGACTGGACGCGCAACGGCGGGGTCATCGCCGTGGCCATGGCCGTCATGAACGTGACCACCTACGGCTACACCATGGTGGCGGCCCGGCTCCTCGGCCCCGGCAGCTACGGCGCCTTCGCCGCCGTGATGGGCCTGCTGCTCGTCATCGGCGTCCTCCAGCTGGGCCTGCAGACCACCGGCGCGCGCCGGATCGCGGCCCAGCCCGAGAGCGTCGCCGAGGTCGAGCGGGCGCTGATGCGGGTCACCTACGGCGCGGCCGCCGTCCTGGCCCTGGTCTGCCTGCTGCTCTCGCCGCTGGTCGACCGGCTGCTCCACCTCGGCAGCCTGCCCACCGCGGTCCTGGTGGCGTTCACCGCGCTGCCGATGACGGTGATGGGCGGCCAGGCCGGGGTCCTCCAGGGCGAGCGGCGGTGGCGGGCCCTCGCGGCGCTCTACCTCGCGGCCGGGGTGCCTCGCCTGCTCCTCGGCGGCGCGCTGCTGGCGTGGCGCCCGACCGAGACCATGGCCGTGCTGGCGGTGACCGTCGCCTTCGTCGCCCCCGTCGTGGTCGGGTGGTGGGCGCTGCGCCGCTCCGCGCCGGGTCGCAGCCAGGCAGCGACCGGGCTCCACGACGAGCGCAGCATCCTGGCCGAGACCTTCCGCAACTCCCACGCGCTGCTCGCGTTCTTCGCGCTCTCCAACGCCGACGTCATCATCGCGCGCGACGTGCTCGGCGGCCACGAGTCGGGGCTCTACGCCGGCGGCCTGATCCTCGTCAAGGCGGTGCTGTTCCTGCCGCAGTTCGTGGTCGTGGTCGCCTTCCCGTCGATGTCCGACGGTCGCAGCCGAGGCCGTGCGCTGGCCGGCAGCGTGGGCGTCGTGCTGGTCCTGGGCGTGGTCTCGACGCTGGGCGCCCTGGTGCTGAGCGGCCTGGCGCTGGTCTTCGTCGGCGGCCCGGAATACGCCGAGATCCAGGACCGGCTCTGGCTGTTCGCGATCCTCGGCACCGTGCTGTCGGTGGTGCAGCTGCTCGTCTACAGCGTGGTCGCCCGGCAGTCGCGCCGGTCGGTCTACCTGCTGTGGGGCGGCCTGGTCGCCCTGGTGCTGGCCACCCGCGCGGTCGACGACGCGACGTCGCTGGCGCTGGTCGTGGTGGCCGTCGACGCCGTGGTCATGCTGGCCCTGCTCGCCACCAGCGTGCACGGCCTGCGGGGCAGCCGGACGGTCGTGCGCGAGGACGCCCGGGTCGGCTAGCGCCGGTCGGCTAGTGCGCGGCCTCGTGCCAGCTCATGCCGGTGCCGACGGACACGTCGAGGGGCACGGTCAGGTCGGCGGCCGCGGCCATCTCGCGGCGCACCAGCGCCTCGAGCTGCTCGCGCTCGCCCTGGGCCACCTCGAGCACCAGCTCGTCGTGGACCTGGAGCAGCAGCCGCGAGGTGAGCCCCTCGGCCCGCAGCGCCGCGTCGACCTTGAGCATGGCGACCTTGATGATGTCGGCGGCCGAGCCCTGGATGGGTGCGTTGAGGGCCATCCGCTCGGCCATCTCGCGCCGCTGCCGGTTGTCGCTGGTCAGGTCGGGCAGGTAGCGGCGGCGCCCCATGATGGTCTCGGTGAAGCCGCTGCGCCGGGCCTCGTCGACGATTCCGCCGAGGTAGTCGCGGATGCCGCCGAAGGTCTCGAAGTACTCGTCCATGAGGCCACGGGCCTCGCTGGTGTCGATGCGCAGCTGCTGGGAGAGGCCGAACGCCGACAGGCCGTAGGCGAGGCCGTAGTTCATCGCCTTGATCTTGGCCCGCATCTCGCCCGTGACGTCGGTCGGGTCGACGTCGAAGACGCGCCCCGCGGTGACGGAGTGGAAGTCGTGCCCCGAGCGGAACGCCGCGATCAGCGCCTCGTCCTCGGACAGGTGCGCCATGATGCGCATCTCGATCTGGGAGTAGTCGGCCGTCATCAGCTCGGCCCAGCCGGGACCGACCACGAAGCCCTCGCGGATCCGGCGCCCGGCCTCGGTGCGGACCGGGATGTTCTGCAGGTTGGGGTCGGTGCTCGACAGCCGTCCGGTCGCGGCGATCAGCTGGTTGAACGTCGTGTGGATGCGCCCGTCGTCGGAGACCGTCTTGAGCAGGCCCTCCACGGTCTGGCGCAGCCGGATCACGTCGCGGTGGCGCAGCAGGTGGAGCAGGAAGGGGTGCTCGGTCTTCTCGTAGAGGCCCTGCAGCGCGTCGGCGTCGGTCGTCCAGCCGGTCTTGGTGCGCTTGGTCTTGGGCATGTCGAGCTCGTCGAACAGCACGGTCTGCAGCTGCTTGGGGGAGCCCAGGTTGATCTCCTTGCCGATGACGCCGTAGGCGTCGTCGGCCGCCTCGCGGACCCCGACCCCGAAGCCCGCCTCCAGCTCGGAGAGCAGCTCGCGGTCGACGGCGATGCCGACCTGCTCCATCGCGACGAGCACGTCGATCAGCGGCAGCTCGACGTCGGCGAGCAGCTGGGTGCCGCCCCGCTCCTCGAGCTCCTGGTCGAGCGCGGCCGCCAGGTCGAGGACCGCACCGGCGTGCAGCATCGCCGTCTCGGCCCCCGCGTCGCCCGCGTCGCCGTCGAGGCCGTCCAGGCTCAGCTGGCCGTCGTCGACGACGTTCTGCTTCAGCTCGCGCTTGAGGTAGCGCACGGTCAGGTCGGCCAGGTCGTAGGAGCGCTGGTCGGGCCGGGCCAGGTAGGCCGAGAGGGCGGTGTCGCGCTCGAGGCCCCGCAGCTGCCAGCCGCGGGCGGCCAGGGCCAGCAGCGGGCCCTTCGCGTCGTGGAGCACCTTGGGCTGCCCGGCGTCGCCGAACCAGGTCACGACGGCGGCGTCGTCCTCCGGCGCCAGCTGCTCGACGACCAGGTGAGCGGCGGTGCCCGCAGCGGTGGCGAACGAGAGCGTGAGGACCTCGCCCGACCCGGCGCGCCACTCCCCCTCCACGTGCACCCCGACGCGCTGGCCGTCGCTGGCGTGCTCGGCGAGCCAGGCACCCACCGCGCCGGGCTCGAGCCGGGTCGAGTCGAGGGCGAAGCCCGAGTCGTCGATGTCCTCGACCGACTCGAGGGTCTCGAAGAGCCGGTCGCGCAGCACCCGGAACTCGAGGCCGTCGAACAGGGTGTGCACCTCCTGGCGGTCCCAGGGCTGGACGGCGAGGTCGGTGGGCACCAGCGGCAGGTCGAGGTCGACCACGAGCGCGTTGAGCTGGCGGTTGCGGATCACGTCGCCCAGGTGCTCGCGCAGGCTCTCGCCGGCCTTGCCCTTGATCTCCTCCGCGCGGTTGATGACGTTCTCGAGGCCGTCGTAGGTCGCGATCCACTTCGCGGCGGTCTTGGGGCCGACGCCGGGCACGCCGGGCAGGTTGTCGGAGGTCTCCCCGACCAGCGCCGCCAGCTCGGGGTAGCGCGCCGGGGCGAGGCCGTACTTCTCCTCGACGGCCTCGGGCGTCATCCGCTTCATCTCCGAGACGCCGCGCATCGGGTAGATCACGGTGGTGCGCTCGTTGACCAGCTGGAAGGAGTCGCGGTCGCCCGAGCAGATGAGGACCTCGAAGTCGTCGGCGTAGGCCTGGGTGGCCAGGGTGCCGATGATGTCGTCGGCCTCGAAGCCGTCCTTCTCCAGGAACGGCACCCGCAGCGCGTTGAGCACCTCCTTGATCAGCGAGACCTGCCCGCCGAACTCCGAGGGCGAGGTCGACCGGTTGGCCTTGTAGTCGACGTAGGCCTCGGAGCGGAAGGTCTGGCGCGAGACGTCGAAGGCGACCGCGAGGTGGGTGGGCTGCTCGTCGCGCAGCACGTTGATGAGCATCGAGACGAAGCCGTAGACCGCGTTGGTGTGCTGCCCCGTGGTGGTGGAGAAGTTGTCCACGGGCAGGGCGAAGAAGGCCCGGTAGGCCAACGAGTGCCCGTCCAGCAGGAGCAGGCGCGGGCGGGTGATCTCAGCTGACTCGGCCACGGGCCGACCCTAACGCGGGGCACCGACAGCGCCGCGGGCGCGGTGGAGCCGTCGAGCGCCGGTCGGCAGGCTCAGGCGCCGGCCTGGCGACGCCGGGCGGAGCGCCGCTGGGCGAGCACCTCGACGAGGTGGCGGTTGGTGCCGGCACCGGCCCGGGCGCGCTCCACCGAGAGCTTCTTGCGCAGGGCGGGGGTGCTCACCAGCCGCACCGTGGCCACGGTCTGCAGGCCCAGGCGGGCGAAGAAGCGGTTGGTCTCGCGGTTGCCGTCGGTGAAGGCGCTGAGCTGCTCGACGTCCTTCTCCTCGGCCCAGGTGACCGCGGCCTCCATCAGCGCGTGGGCGTAGCCGTGGCGGCGGTAGGCCGGGAGCACCACCAGGTAGGAGGTGTGCACCGCGGTGTCGAGCGAGAGCGGCGAGATCGGCCCGCGCTGGAGGTGCAGCGCCGCGACGATGCGCTCGTCGCACTCGGCGACCAGGAGCCGCTCGTCGGGGTTGAGCGCGAGGTTGGCCAGCGACTGCTCGGCGTCGCGCCGGGCCTGCTCGCTGCCCTCGCCGGTGCGGGTCGTCTCCGCCCACAGCTGCAGCAGCCGCTCGGCGTCCTCCGGGACGGCATCACGGATCTGTGGCGCCTGGCGCGGCATCGGACCTCCTGTGGACACGGACGAGACGCAGGATGCGTGGACACACTCGACCCGAGACGCCGGACCCGTCGGCGGACCCGGACGGTGAGAGACTATCCGCCGTCGTAGTTGCGTTGTAAAGGAGATGGATGTTCCCGGGGGTCGGCACGCTCGTCAACGTCGTGACGGTGCTGCTGGGCACCCTCGTGGGCACCTCCGTCGGCCACCGCCTCCCCGAGCGCACCCGCACCGTGGTCACCGACGGGCTCGGCCTGGTGACGCTGCTCATCGCGGCCGGCTCCGCCGCCGCGGTCGGTGACGCGGCCCTGTCGGACGCGGTCGGCGACGCCGCTCCCCTGCTGGTCGTCCTGGGCTCGGTCCTCGTCGGCGGGATCACCGGCTCGCTGCTGCGGATCGAGGACCGGCTGGAGGCGCTGGGCGGCCTGCTGCAGCGCGCCGCCACCCGACGTGCGCGCCGCGGCCCCGACCAGGACGACGCCGCCGAGCGCGCCCGGGCACGGTTCGTCCAGGGCTTCGTCGTCAGCTCCCTCGTGTTCTGCGTCGGCCCCCTCACCATCCTGGGCTCGCTCCAGGAGGGGCTGGGCAACGGCGCCGACCAGCTGCTCCTCAAGAGCGCCCTCGACGGCTTCGCGGCCATCGCCTTCGCGGCGTCGTTCGGCTGGGGGGTCGGCGCCAGCGTGCTCTCGCTGGTCGTGGTGCAGGGCGGGCTGACCGTGCTCGGTGCGGGCCTGGGCAGCTTCGTCCCCGACGCCCACCTGGCCGCTCTCACCGCCACGGGCGGGCTGCTGCTCGTCGGGGTGGCGCTGCGGCTGCTCGACCTCAAGCAGGTCAAGGTCGCCGACCTGCTCCCGGCGCTGGTGGTGGCACCGCTGCTGACGCAGCTGGTCGTGGTGGTGCGCTAGACCACGTCGGGGCCGCCGGACCCGCCGCTGCGGGCCGGGCCGGAGCCGCCCGGGCCGTGCAGCACCACGCCGTCGGCCACCTGGCGCATCGACAGCCGCAGGTCCATCGCCGTCTTCTGGATCCAGCGGAACGACTCGGGCTCGGTCAGGCACAGGCGCTCCTGCAGCACGCCCTTGGCGCGGTCGACCGCCTTGCGGGTCTCCAGGCGCTCCTGCAGGTCGGCGACCTCGGCCTCGACCTGGCGCAGCTCGGCGAAGCGGCTCAGCGCCATCTCGACCGCCGGCACCAGGTCGGTCTGGTCGAAGGGCTTGACCAGGTAGGCCATCGCACCCGCGTCGCGGGCCCGCTCCACCAGGTCACGCTGGCTGAACGCCGTCAGGATGACGACCGGCGCGATCCGCTGGCGCGCGATCTGCTCGGCCGCGGCGATGCCGTCGAGCCGGGGCATCTTGACGTCGAGGATGACCAGGTCGGGGCGCAGCTCGGTGGCCATCGCGACGGCCTTCTCGCCGTCGTCGGCCTGGCCGACCACGACGTACCCCTCCTCCTCGAGCATCTCGGCGAGGTCCATGCGGATCAGCGCCTCGTCCTCGGCGATCACCACGCGGGGGGCCGCGCCTGCGCCCGTCCCGGGGGTGCTCCCGGGGGTCGCGCCCGACGGCGGTCGAGGGGTCTGCTCGCTCACGGGCAGCAGGCTAGCGCCCCGCGCTCGG
This sequence comes from Nocardioides scoriae, assembly GCF_900104965.1. Lineage (NCBI taxonomy): Bacteria > Bacillati > Actinomycetota > Actinomycetes > Propionibacteriales > Nocardioidaceae > Nocardioides > Nocardioides scoriae. Next base: position 1,473,127 of record NZ_LT629757.1, read on the forward strand.
GGACCCCGGCCCGATCACGGAAGACGTCGCGAGGAAACAGTCCGGTAACGGGGATGCTCCACGATCGGCGGTGACGTGCTGCAGGTCACGCCACGCCTTATGCTCACCCCCACCCCGCCGTCGGACGCCGTCCGACGGCGTCAGGTCTGCCCCTGCCGGGACCCTCCGGCGCCATCCGTGAATGGAGGACCATGCCGCCCTCGAGCCGACGAGCGCCCCACCGCGGGACCGCCCGCGCGACCGGCCGCACCCGTGGTCGCGGCCCCGCCGCCACCCTGCTGCTGCTGGTGATGTCCAGCGTGTTCGCCGTCCTGGCCCTCGGGTCGCCCGCGCAGGCCGCAGACGGTGACCGCACCGTCATCGGGACGCTGCGCAACTCCGCCGACGCCAACAACCCGGTGCCGGGGGTGACGATCAACGTCGAGTCCAGCAAGGGCGAGACCTACACCGGGGAGAGCAACGACGAGGGCCGCTTCGAGATCTCGGTGCCGGCCTCCGACGACGGCACCCTCAGCGTCGTCCTCGACACCGACACCCTCCCCGACGGCGTCGACCTGCGTCCCGGCGCTCCCGACACCCTCAAGCCGACGGGCAGCCTGAGCACCATCACGGCCAACTTCGCGCTCGGCCCCGACAACCGCCAGGTGTCGACCAAGTGGGACCAGGTGCCGCAGCTGCTCTACAACGGCCTGCTCTTCGGCATCGTGCTGTCGCTGGGCGCGCTCGGCCTGTCGATGGTCTTCGGCACCACCGGCCTGACGAACTTCTCCCACGGCGAGCTGGTCACCTTCGGCGCCGTGATGACCTACATGGGCAACCGCGTCTTCGGGCTGCCGATCGTGGTCTCCGTGCTGATGGCGGTCGTGCTCTCCGCGGCCTTCGGCTGGCTCAACGACAAGGGCCTGTGGGCCCCGCTGCGCCGCCGCGGCACCGGTCTGATCGCGATGATGATCGTCTCCATCGGCCTGCAGTTCCTGCTGCGCAACCTCTACCAGTACTTCACCGGCGGTCGCTCGCTGACCTACCGCGAGTACGTCACCCCGGTCGGCCAGGACGCCTTCGGCCTGTTCACCTACACCACCCGCGACATCGTGATCATCGCCGTCAGCCTCCTGACGCTCGTCGCCGTCACGATGGCGCTGCAGTTCACCCGCCTGGGCCGGGCCACCCGCGCGGTCTCGGACAACCCCGCGCTCGCCGCCTCGACGGGCATCAACGTCAACCGGGTGATCACCACGGTCTGGATCTTCGGGGCCGCGCTCGCAGGTCTCGGCGGTGCGTTCCTGGGCTTCTCCCAGTCGGTGACCTACCAGCTCGGCGCCCAGGTGCTGCTGCTGATCTTCGCCGCCACCTGCGTCGGTGGCCTCGGCTCCATCTGGGGCGCCATGGTCGGCTCGCTGATCATCGGCGTCTTCGTCGAGACCTCGACGTTGTTCATCCCCTCCGAGCTGAAGTACGCCGGCGCCATGATCCTGCTGATCATCGTGCTGCTGTTCAGGCCACAAGGCCTGCTCGGACGGGCCCAGAGGATCGGCTGAGGAAGGACACGACATGCTCGACGCAATCACCGGAGCCCTCCACGACGGGTTCGGCTACGTGGCCATCTCCTACTGCCTGGCCGCCATCGGACTCAACATCCAGTTCGGCTACGCCGGCCTGCTGAACTTCGGCCAGGCCGCCTTCCTCGCCATCGGCGGCTACATCATGGGCGCGGCCATCGCGACCAGCGGCCTGCCGACCATCCCGGCCATGCTCATCGCGATCCTCTTCGCGGTGGCGCTGGCGCTGATCCTCGGCGTGCCCACGCTGCGGCTGCGCGCCGACTACCTGGCCATCGTCACCATCGCGGCCGCGGAGATCCTCCGGCTCGTCTTCGGCACCTCCTTCCGCGAGTACTTCCGCGGCAAGGACGGCGTCACCGGCTTCGCCGACGGCTTCCGCAGCCTCAACCCGCTGCCGGACTACGACGGGTTCTTCCTCACCTTCAGCCGCAACGAGCTGTGGACGATCATCGTCGGCTGGACCGTCGTGATCCTCATCTGCGTGCTCGTGTGGGCCCTGATGCGCTCGCCGTGGGGCCGCGTGCTGCGCGGCATCCGCGAGGACGAGGACGCCGTCCGCTCGCTGGGCAAGAACGTCTACGGCTACAAGATGCAGGCGCTCGTCCTCGGCGGCGTCATCGGCTGCATCGGCGGCTTCGTCGGTGCCTTCGGCGCCGCCTCGGTCCAGGCCGACACCTTCAACCTGGACTTCACCTTCATCGCGCTGACGATGCTCATCCTCGGTGGCGCCGCGCGCGTGCTGGGGCCGGTCGTCGGGGCGATCCTGTTCTGGGCGGTGCTGTCGTTCCTCGGCACGATCCTCTCGGACCTCTCGTCCAACCCCACCGTGGCGCAGTTCATGAACGCCGACCAGGCCTCCAACGTCCGGCTCATGCTGGTCGGCCTGGTGCTGATGCTGCTGATGATCTACCGACCCCAGGGGATCTTCGGCGACCGGAAGGAGATCGCGCTCGATGCCCGCTGACACCTCTCCCACCTCGACCCCGACGCGCTCGGTGGCCGACCAGGGCCGCGCCGACCTCGAGGGCCTGCCCACCGAGCCCGGCGTGAAGAAGAAGGACCCGATCGTCGTCGCCTCCGACGTGCGCCGCACCTTCGGCGGCCTCACGGCCGTCGACGTGGAGCACGTCGAGATCCAGCGCGGTGTCATCACCGCGCTGATCGGCCCCAACGGCGCCGGCAAGACGACCTTCTTCAACCTGCTGACCGGTTTCGACCAGCCCGACTCCGGGTCCTGGAGCTTCAACGGCACCTCCCTCAAGGGCAAGTCCGCCTACCGCGTGGCCCGCCTCGGGATGGTGCGCACGTTCCAGCTGACCAAGGTGCTCTCCAAGCTGACCGTGCTCGAGAACATGCGCCTGGGGGCCACCTCCCAGCGCGGCGAGAAGTTCTGGGCCGGCGCCCTGCCCTTCCTCTGGAAGAGCCAGGAGCAGGAGATCACCGAGCGGGCGCGCGAGCTGCTCGGCCGCTTCAAGCTCGACGCCAAGGAGCAGGACTTCGCCGGCTCCCTGTCGGGCGGCCAGCGCAAGCTGCTCGAGATGGCCCGCGCCCTCATGGTCGGGCCCGAGCTGGTGATGCTCGACGAGCCGATGGCGGGAGTCAACCCGGCGCTGAAGCAGTCGCTGCTGACCCACGTGAAGTCGCTGCGCGAGGAGGGCATGAGCGTCCTCTTCGTCGAGCACGACATGGACATGGTCCGCGACATCTCCGACTGGGTCATCGTGATGGCCCAGGGCAAGGTGATCGCCGAGGGTCCCCCGCGCTCGATCATGACCGACCAGCGCGTGATCGACGCCTACCTCGGCGCGCACCACGACACCGACATCAGCGAGCTCGAGCAGGTCGTCGAGGCCGAGCACGGAAAGGACCACTCCGCGTGAGCCAGACACCCCACGACCACGACGCCGCGGCCGCCGAGGACCCGCTGGCGGCGGCCAACAAGCCCACCGAGGAGCCGGTGGTCTCCGAGGACGGCGAGATCGTCGCCGAGGCCGACCCCTACGCCCCCAAGGTCGACCAGGAGGCCCGCAAGGTCCACCTGCAGGCCGCCGAGGGCGCCGTCCTCCGGGCCGACGACCTGCTGGCGGGCTACCTGCCCGGCGTCAACATCCTCAACGGCGCCGACCTCTACTGCCAGGAGGGCGAGCTCGTCGGCATCATCGGCCCCAACGGCGCCGGCAAGTCGACGCTGCTCAAGGCGCTGTTCGGCCTGGTCCGGATCAACTCCGGCACCGTCACGCTGCGCGGCCAGGAGGTCACCAACGAGCGGGCGGACACGCTGGTCGCCAAGGGCATCGGCTTCGTGCCCCAGACCAACAACGTGTTCCCCTCGCTCAGCATCGAGGAGAACCTCCAGATGGGCTGCTACCAGGCCCCCAAGAAGTTCGCCTCGCGGTTCGACTTCGTCACCACGCTGTTCCCGGCGCTGGGCGAGCGGCGCAAGCAGCGCGCCGGCCAGCTCTCCGGTGGCGAGCGCCAGATGGTGGCGATGGGTCGCGCCCTGATGATGGAGCCGTCCGTGCTGCTGCTCGACGAGCCGTCGGCCGGCCTGTCCCCCGCCATGCAGGACGAGGTCTTCGTCCAGACGCGGGCGATCAACAAGGCCGGCGTCTCGGTCATCATGGTCGAGCAGAACGCCGCCCGCTGCCTGCAGATCTGCGACCGCGGCTACGTCCTCGACCAGGGCCGCAACGCCTACACCGCCACCGGCGCCTCGCTGGCCAAGGACCCCAAGGTCATCGAGCTCTACCTCGGCACGCTGGCGGAGTCGAACAAGTAGGTCCTCTGCTCCACCTTTCGACGCCCCCGGCCCTCGGCCGGGGGCGTCGTCGCGTCCGGGGCCCGACACGTGGACGTCGTGCGAACCGGCCGTCCCGACGACCACAGCGCATGACGTCCGCCGGGACGTCGTACGAGCAGGTCGCCCCCGCGACCACACCGCATGACGTCCGGGCCGGCCGCGCAAACAGGCTGTACGACGTCCACCCGGACGTCGTAGGAGCTGGTCGACCGGCGACCGGGCCGCATGACGCCGTCCGGGACGTCATGCGAGCCGGTCGCCCCGGCGACCACACCGCACGACGTCCCCCGGGAGGTCATGCGAAACGGTCGCCCTGGTGACCACACCGCATGACGTCCGCCGGCACGTCGGGCCGCCGGTACGTCGGGCCGCCGGTACGAGCTGGCCACGGACGCCGCGACCCCCCGGACCAGAGCGGTCCGGGGGGTCGGGATGGAGCAGGTGGAGCGGGGTGGGTCAGCCGTTCTGGCCGAGACCCGCCTTGATGAGCTCGGGGACGATCTTCTTGGTCTCGTCGAACGCGATCAGCACGATCGCGTCGGGGTCCTGACCCTTGATCTCCTCGACCTCGGCGGTGTAGTTGGCCGCGTTGGCGTCGTACAGGGTGTAGCTGACGACCTTGCCGCCGGCCTCCTCGTAGAACTTGCGCACGTTCTGCGCCAGCGCCTCGCCGTAGGAGTCCTGGCGGGCCAGGATGGCGATGTTCTGGAAGCCGTCGCTCGAGACCGTCTGGGCCATGACCTGGCCCTGCAGGACGTCGGAAGGGGCGGTGCGGAAGTACAGGCCCTTGTCGGCGTAGGTGTCGAACGCCGTCGAGGTGTTGGCCGGGGAGACCTGGACGACGCCGGCACCGGTGATCTTGTCGATGACCGAGAGCGACACCGAGGACGAGGCCGCACCGATGATGGCGTCGGCGCCACCGCGGAGCAGCTTGTCGGTCTCGGACGGCGCGATGTTGGGCGAACCGTCACCGGAGTCGGCCTTCACCTGCTTGACGTCCTTGCCGAGGACGCCGCCGCCCTGGTTGATCTCCTTGACGGCCAGGTCGACGCCCGCGAACTCCGGGGGGCCGAGGAAGGCGAGGTCGCCGGTGGCCGGCAGCAGCGTGCCGACGGTCAGGGTGCCGTCGCCGTTGCCGGCGCCGCCCGAGACCTTCTGGTTGTCCTTGACGTCCGACTCGTCGGGGATCTCGCCGGTGACGTAGTCGAGGTTGCTGTAGTTGTTGTCCTCGCCGTACTGGAAGATGCCGATGGTGGCGGCCGAGGGGCTGCCGGTGGAGTTCAGGTCGATGGGACCCGAGACGCCGTCGTAGTCGATGTCGGTGCCGTCGGCCAGGAGGTCGGCGCACTGCTTGAACTCGGTGCACTTCTCGCCGCCGCCGGAGACGTTGGCCATCTCCTGGGCGATCGCCTTGCCGGAGTCGTTGTCGGCCGCGATCGCCGCGAGCGCGGTCACGATCGTGGCGTCGTAGGACTCGGGACCGTAGGTGAAGTCCTTCAGGTTCTTGTTGACGCCCAGCAGGCGCTCCTTGAAGGCGTCGCCGAGCTCGGCACCGGGGTAGGTCGCCTTGACGCCCTTGAGGGTGCCCGGGTCGAAGTCCTCGGAGTAGTTGGCGGTGTTGCCGTCGACGAAGTAGAGCTGCGTTCCGGCCTTCTCCGAGGAGCTGCCGCTGCTGCTCGACGAGCCACCGCTGGAGTCGCTGCTCGAGTCGTCGCCGCTGCCGCACGCGGACAGGGCGAACGTGCCGGCGACCGCCAGCACGGCGAGGCGGGTGAAGCGGTTGGGACGGGACATGTGACCTCCGTGATCGCGATTCATGCTCCGTGACATGTGCACCCACACCTGTGCCGCACCGGAGTGCCCACAACATAGGTTCCGCCGCAGGTCAGGGGGCAGCACCCCACGCGCCTCGTTGCGAAGTCGTGACCAACCCCGCCCCGATCGCGACGATTCGGACATGTTGCGCACGTACTGGCCTGGACCGGTCGGGGTCGCGCGGGCTGCTGACTGGACAAACCCCGCTCTGGGATAGCGTGTGCCCGCCCTCGTGGCCCCGGTATCCCAACGGCAGAGGAAGCGGTCTCAAACACCGTCCAGTGTGGGTTCGAATCCCACCCGGGGCACCAGCTAGCGGCGGTACGCCGGAGCGACCTCGTTGATCGCGTCGCCCATCCGGTGGATGCGCAGCGCGTTGGTCGACCCGGGGATGCCGGGCGGGCTGCCGGCGATGATGACCACCAGGTCGCCCTCCTGCACGCGGCCGGTCTGCAGCAGCTGCTCGTCGACCTGGCGCACCATCTCGTCGGTGTGCTCGACGGCGTCGGTCTGGAAGGTCTCCACGCCCCACGTCATCGACAGCTGCGAGCGCACCTGCGGGTCGGGGGTGAACGCCAGCACCGGGATCGAGCCGCGGTAGCGCGCGAGCCGCTTCGCGGAGTCGCCGCTCTGGGTGAAGGCCACCAGGAACTTGGCGCCCGTGCGCTCGGCGACCTCGGCCGCGGCCTTGGCGATGACGCCACCGCGGGTGCGGGGCTGCCAGTCGATCTCGGCCATCGAGTGCAGCGCGTGGTTCTCGGTCGACTCGATGATGCGCGCCATCGTCTGGACCGTCTCGATGGGGTACTCCCCCACGCTGGTCTCGCCCGAGAGCATCACCGCGTCGGCACCGTCGAGGACCGCGTTGGCGACGTCGGAGGCCTCGGCGCGGGTCGGCGCCGGGCTGGAGATCATCGACTCGAGCATCTGGGTGGCCACGATGACGGGCTTGGCGTTGCGGCGGGCCTTGGTGACCACCCGCTTCTGCAGGAACGGCACGTCCTCGAGCGGGCACTCCACGCCGAGGTCGCCGCGCGCGACCATGAAGCCGTCGAAGGCCTTGATGACCTCGTCGAGGTTCTCGATCGCCTGCGGCTTCTCGATCTTGGCGATCACGGGGAGCATCACGCCCTCCTCGCGCATGATCGCGCGCACGTCCTCGGCGTCGCGGGCGTTGCGCACGAAGGACAGCGCGATGAAGTCGACCCCGAGGTGCAGGCCCCAGCGGAGGTCCTCGATGTCCTTCTCCGACATCGCCGGCACGCTGACCGGCACGCCGGGCAGGTTGATGCCCTTGTGGTCGCTGATGCGGCCACCGGTCACCACCACGGTGTGCACGTCCTGGCCGTCGACCTCGCTCACGCGCAGGCGGACCTTGCCGTCGTCGATGAGGATCTGGTCGCCCACGCCGACGTCGCCCGGGAGCCCGGCGTACGTCGTGCCGGCGATCTCGTGGTTGCCCGGGACCTCGCGGGTGGTGATGACGAAGGCCTGGCCGGCGGTGATGCGTGCCGAGCCCTCCTTGAACTTCGCCAGCCGGATCTTGGGGCCCTGGAGGTCGACGAAGACGCCGACCCCGTGGCCCGACTCCTCGGCCGCCTCGCGGACCTGGCGGTAGATGGCCTCGTGGTCGGCGTACGCCCCGTGGGAGAGGTTGAGACGGGCGACGTCCATGCCGGCGGCCACCAGCTCTCGGATCCGCTCGGGGCTGGAGGTGGCCGGACCCAGGGTGCACACGATCTTTGCTCTTCGCACGGGTCGAGCCTAGCCCTCCCGAGTTGAACGATCCAACGCCCCGGACCCGTGGGGGTCCGGGGCGTCCGGGTCAGGCGGTGAGCGGCCGTGCGGTCGGCGGGATCGGCGCCGGCAGGGTGGTGCTGCCCGAGAGGTAGACGTCGACCGCGGCCGCGGCGGCGCGGCCCTCGGCGATGGCCCACACGATGAGCGACTGGCCCCGGCCGACGTCGCCGGCGGCGAAGACGCCGTCCACCGAGGTGGCGTACCCGTCGTCGCGCGCCACGTTGCCGCGCTCGTCCAGGGCGACGTCGAGCTGCTCGACCAGTCCGGCCTTCTCGGGGCCGGTGAAGCCCATGGCGAAGAGCACCAGGTCGGCCGGGATCTCGCGGCTGCTGCCCTCGACCTCGACGAACTGGCGGTCCTCGTAGCGGACCTCGGCCAGGCGCAGCGCACGCACCCGACCCTGGTCGTCACCGAGGAACTCCTGGGTGGAGACCGAGTAGACGCGCTCGCCGCCCTCCTCGTGGGCCGAGGAGACCTTGTAGGTCATGGGGTACGTCGGCCACGGCTGGTTGCTGGGCCGCTCGTCGCCGGGACGGTCCATGATCTCGAGCTGGGTGATCGACGCCGCACCCTGGCGGATCGAGGTGCCGAGGCAGTCGGCCCCGGTGTCGCCGCCGCCGATGATGACCACGTGCTTGCCGTCGGCGCGGATCTGCTCCGAGCCGTCCGCCGTCGCGGGCTCGCCGAGCGAGGCCCGGTTGGACTGCGGCAGGAACTCCATCGCCTGGTGGATGCCCTGGAGGTCGCGACCCGGGATGTCGAGGTCGCGCGCCTCGGTGGCGCCCATGGCCAGCACGACGGCATCGTAGCGCTCGCGCAGCTGGTCGCCGGTGAGCGAGCCGCCGACGTCGACGCCGGCCCGGAAGACCGTGCCCTCGCGCCGCATCTGGTCCAGGCGCCGGTCGAGGACCTTCTTCTCCATCTTGAACTCCGGGATGCCGTAGCGCAGCAGCCCGCCGATCTTGTCGGCCCGCTCGTAGACGGCCACGGTGTGGCCCGCCCGCGTCAGCTGCTGGGCCGCGGCGAGGCCCGCCGGGCCCGAGCCGACGACCGCGACGGTGCGGCCGGTGAGCCACTCCGGCGGCTGCGGGCGCACGGCGCCCGACTCCCACGCGCGGTCGGCGATCGCGACCTCGACGTTCTTGATCGTCACCGGGTCCTGGTTGATGCCCAGCACGCAGGCGGTCTCGCAGGGGGCCGGGCACAGCCGGCCGGTGAACTCCGGGAAGTTGTTGGTCGCGTGCAGCCGCTCGATCGCGGCGTCCCAGTCGTCGCGCCAGACCAGGTCGTTCCACTCGGGGACCAGGTTGCCCAGCGGGCAGCCCTGGTGGCAGAACGGGATGCCGCAGTCCATGCAGCGACCGGCCTGGGTGGTGATGATCGGCAGCAGGGCGCGACCGGGGCCACCGGGGTAGACCTCGTTCCAGTCGTGCGTGCGCTCCTCGACGGGACGCCGGTCCGCGACCTGGCGCCCGTCCTTGAGGAATCCCTTGGGGTCAGCCATGGAGGGCCTCCATCATCTTGTTCGCGATCTCGTGGTCGTCCAGCCCGTCGGCCTCGGCCTTGGCCTTGGCGTCCATGACGATCCGGAAGTCACGCGGGATCACCTCGGTGAACCGCGTCAGGGCGGTCTCCCAGTCCTCGAGCAGCGCCTCGGCGACGGCCGAGCCGGTCTCCTCGAAGTGGGCGCGGACCAGGTCGTGCAGCTCGACCTCGGCGTCCCCGCTGACGGGACCGAGCTCGACCAGCTCCTGGTTGACGCGGAAGTCCTTGAGGTCCAGGACCCAGGCGACGCCGCCGCTCATGCCCGCGGCGAAGTTGCGCCCGGTCTTGCCGAGCACGACCACGCGACCGCCGGTCATGTACTCGCAGCCGTGGTCGCCCACGCCCTCGGTGACCAGGTGGGCACCCGAGTTGCGCACGGCGCAGCGCTCGCCGACGCCGCCGCGGATGAAGATCTGCCCCGACGTGGCCCCGTAGGCGATCGTGTTGCCCGCGATGATGTGCTTGCTCGGGTCGAAGGTGACCGCCCGGTCGGGCCGCACCACGATCCGTCCGCCGGAGAGGCCCTTGCCGACGTAGTCGTTGGCGTCGCCCTCCAGGCGCAGCGTCACGCCCCGGGGCACGAAGGCGCCGAACGACTGGCCGGCCGACCCGACCAGGGTCAGGTCGATGGTGCCGTCGGGCAGGCCCTCGCCGCGGTAGCGCTTGGTCACCTCGTGGCCCAGCATCGTCCCGACCGTGCGGTTGACGTTGCGGACCGCCACCTGGGCGCGCACCGGCTCGCCGCGCTCGAGGGCGTCGGCCGAGAGCCGGATCAGCTCGTTGTCCAGCGCCTTGTCGAGGCCGTGGTCCTGCGGGCGCACGTGGCGCCGCGCGGTGTCCTCGTGGAGCTCGGGCACGTGGAAGATCGGGCTGATGTCGAGGCCCGCGGCCTTCCAGTGGTTCACCGCCTCGGTGGAGTCGAGGACGTCGGCGTGGCCGATGGCCTCGTCGAGGCTGCGGAAGCCCAGCTCGGCGAGCAGCTCGCGGACCTCCTCGGCGATGTAGGTGAAGAAGTTGACGACGTACTCCGCCTGGCCGGAGTAGCGCTCGCGCAGCACGGGGTTCTGCGTCGCCACGCCCACCGGGCAGGTGTCGAGGTGGCAGACCCGCATCATGATGCAGCCGGAGACCACCAGCGGTGCGGTCGCGAAGCCGTACTCCTCGGCCCCGAGCAGCGCCGCCACGACGACGTCGCGCCCGGTCTTGAGCTGGCCGTCGGCCTGCACCACGATCCGGTCGCGCAGTCCGTTGAGCAGCAGCGTCTGCTGGGTCTCGGCCAGGCCGAGCTCCCAGGGTCCGCCCGCGTGCTTGAGCGAGGTCAGCGGTGAGGCGCCGGTGCCGCCGTCGTGCCCGGAGATGAGCACCACGTCGGCGTGCGCCTTGGAGACGCCGGCCGCGACCGTCCCGACCCCGACCTCGGCGACGAGCTTGACGTGCACCCGCGCCGAGGGGTTGGAGTTCTTCAGGTCGTGGATCAGCTGGGCGAGGTCCTCGATGGAGTAGATGTCGTGGTGCGGCGGCGGGGAGATCAGGCCCACGCCGGGCGTGCTGTAGCGGGTCTTGGCCACCCACGGGTAGACCTTGTGGCCGGGCAGCTGGCCGCCCTCGCCGGGCTTGGCGCCCTGGGCCATCTTGATCTGGATGTCGTCGGCGTTGGTGAGGTACTCCGAGGTGACGCCGAAGCGGCCCGAGGCGACCTGCTTGATCGACGAGCGGCGCTCGGGGTCGTAGAGCCGCTCCGCGTCCTCGCCGCCCTCGCCGGTGTTGGACTTGCCGCCGAGGCGGTTCATCGCGATCGCCAGCGTCTCGTGGGCCTCCTGCGAGATCGACCCGTAGGACATGGCGCCGGTGGAGAAGCGCTTGACGATCTCCGAGACCGGCTCGACCTCGTCGATGTCGACGGGCGGCCGACCGGTGGCCTCGCCGTCCTTGAAGCGGAACAGCCCCCGCAGCGTCAGCAGCCGCTCGGACTGCTCGTTGACGCGGGAGGTGTACTGCTTGAACACGTCGTACTTGCCGGCCCGCGTGGAGTGCTGCAGGCGGAAGACGGTCTCGGGGTCGAACAGGTGCAGCTCGCCCTCGCGGCGCCACTGGTACTCGCCGCCGACCTCGAGCTCGCGGTGGGCGGGCGCGATGCCGCCGACGGGGTACGCCGTGCGGTGGCGCAGCGCGACCTCCTCGGCGATGACGTCGAGCCCGACGCCCCCGAGCTTGGAGGTGGTGCCGGTGAAGTACTGGTCGACCAGGTCCTGCGAGAGCCCGAGGGCCTCGAAGATCTGGGCGCCGGTGTAGGAGGCGACCGTGGAGACGCCCATCTTGGACATCACCTTGAGCACGCCCTTGCCCAGGGACTTGACCAGGTTGGCCACGGCCTTCTCGGGCTCGACCTTGACGTAGAACCCGTCGCGGGCGAGGTCCTCGACGGTCTCCATGGCCAGGTAGGGGTTGACGGCCGCGGCGCCGTAGCCGATGAGCAGGGCGACGTGGTGGACCTCGCGGACGTCGCCGGCCTCGACCACGAGGCCGACCTGGGTGCGGGTCTTCTCGCGCACCAGGTGGTGGTGCACGGCCGCCGTCATGAGCAGCGACGGGATCGGCGCGCGGGTGGCGTCGGCGTGGCGGTCCGAGAGCACGATGACGCGGGCGCCCTCGGCGATCGCCGCGCTGACCTCCTCGCAGATCTCCTGCAGCCGCGCGGCCAGCGCCTCGCCCCCGCCGTTGACGTCGTAGAGCCCGCGCGAGACGTGGGCGATGAAGCCGGGCATGTCGCCGTCACGGTTGATGTGGCGGATCTTGACCAGCTCGTCGTTGGTGATGACCGGGAAGGGCAGCACCACCTGGCGGCACGACGCGGGCGTCGGGTCGAGCAGGTTGGCCTCGGGGCCGATGCTGCCGTTGAGGCTGGTCACCAGCTCCTCGCGGATGGCGTCCAGCGGCGGGTTGGTCACCTGGGCGAACAGCTGCGCGAAGTACTCGAACAGCAGCCGCGGACGGTCGCTGAGGACCGCGACCGGGGTGTCGGTGCCCATGGAGCCGATCGGCTCGGCCGAGGTGTTGGCCATCGGGGTGAGCAGGACGCGCAGCTCCTCCTCGGTGTAGCCGAAGATCTGCTGGCGGCGGGTCACCGAGGCGTGGCTGTGGATGACGTGCTCGCGGTCGGGGATGTCGGGCAGCTTGATCAGCCCGGCGTGCAGCCACTCGTCGTACGGGTGCTCGGCGGCCAGGGCCTCCTTGACCTCCTCGTCCTCGACGATGCGGTGCTCCTCGGTGTCGATGAGGAACATCCGGCCCGGCTGCAGCCGGCCCTTGCGCACGATCGACTCCTGCGGGATGTCGAGCACGCCGACCTCGCTGGCCAGCACGACCAGGCCGTCGTCGGTCACCCAGTAGCGCGAGGGGCGCAGGCCGTTGCGGTCGAGGACCGCGCCGACCTGGGACCCGTCGGTGAAGACCACGCACGCGGGGCCGTCCCAGGGCTCCATCAGGGTGGAGTGGAACTCGTAGAACGCGCGCCGCTTGGCGCTCATCTCGGTGTGGTTCTCCCAGGCCTCCGGGATCATCATCAGCACCGAGTGCGGCAGGCTGCGCCCGCCGAGGTGGAGCAGCTCGAGGACCTCGTCGAACGACGCCGAGTCGCTGGCCCCGGGGGTGCAGATCGGGAACAACCGGTCGAGGTTGCCCGGGATCAGGTCGGACTTGAGCAGCGCCTCGCGGGCCCGCATCCAGTTGCGGTTGCCCATGACGGTGTTGATCTCGCCGTTGTGGGCGATGAACCGGAACGGGTGCGAGAGCGGCCAGCTCGGGAAGGTGTTGGTCGAGAACCGCGAGTGCACGACCGCGATGGAGCTCTCGACGCGCTCGTCGACCAGGTCGGGGAAGACGTGGTCGAGCTGGTCGGTGGTGAGCATGCCCTTGTAGGCGATGGTGCGGCTCGACAGCGACGGGAAGTAGACGTCCGTCTCGCGCTCGGCGCGCTTGCGCAGGCAGAAGGCGAGACGCTCCAGGCCCATGCCCATGAGGCGGCTGCCGGCGGAGGCCACGAAGAGCTGGCTGAACGACGGCATGCAGTCGACGGCCGTGCGGCCCAGCGAGGACGGGTCGGTGGGGACCTCGCGCCAGCCGAGGACGGTCAGGCCCTCCTCGACGGCGATCTCCTCGATGCGGCGGCGGGTCGTGGCGACCTGCTCCTCGTCACCGGGGACGAACGCCGTGCCGACGGCGTACGCGTGCTTCTTGGGCAGCTCGAAGTCGACCACCTCGCGGAAGAAGCGGTCCGGCACCTGCATCAGGATGCCGGCGCCGTCGCCGGAGTTGATCTCGGCGCCCGCGGCGCCGCGGTGGTCGAGGTTGCGGAGCGCGGTGAGCGCCTTGGCCACGATGTCGTGGCTCGGCACACCGGTCATGGTGGCCACGAAGGCGACGCCACACGCGTCGTGCTCGTGGGCTCCGTCGTAGAGGCCCTGGGGCGGCGGGAATGCCTGCACGTGCCCTCTCCCGTCGTCGGTCGGCGCACAGCAGGGACCGAGGTGGGACTCGACGTCCGACCCGGGCCCGCACGGTGCGGCGGTGGTGAGCAGATGCTGGGACGACGTTGGCCCAGGCGGAGCCCTGAGCCTACCGCAGGCGTGGCGTGCGCCACCCTCCGCGGACGGTGCGTGGAATCTCTCAGTCGGCGACGGGCTGGGCGGCGCGCGCGCCCTCCCGGTAGGGCACCGGCTCGCGGGTCTGCGGGGACCGGTGCCGGCGTCCGGCGGCCACGAAGTAGAGCGCCGCCAGCACGAAGAGCACGAGCGACATCCACACCCCCCAGCGCAGGCCGAGCACGTCGTCGAGCTCGATCGTGTCGATGCGGAAGGTCTCGATCCAACCGCGTCCGGCGGTGTAGATCATCACGTAGAGCGCGAACACCCGCCCGAAGCCCAGGCGCAGGCGACGGTCGAGCACCAGCAGCAGCGCGACGCCCGCGAGGTTCCACAGCGCCTCGTAGAGGAAGGTCGGGTGGAAGGTCGTGCCGGCCGCGAAGGTGAGGCCCGTGGGCCAGTTGGCCGGGTCGATCTCCAGGCCCCAGGGCAGCGTGGTGGGCCGGCCGTAGAGCTCCTGGTTGAAGTAGTTGCCGAAGCGGCCCACGACCTGGGCGAGCAGCAGCCCCGGGGCCAGGGCGTCCGCGAAGGGGCGCACCAGGATCCCGTGGCGGTGGCAGTAGAACCACGCGCCCAGGAACCCGCCGGCGATGGCGCCCCAGATGCCGAGCCCGCCGTTCCAGATCTCCAGCGCCCGCCAGGCGTCGCGGCCGGGCCCGAAGTAGAGGTCGTGGTCGGTCGCCACGTGGTAGAGCCGGGCGCCGACCACGCCCGCGGGCACGGCCCACAGCGCGACGTCGCCGACCTGGCCGCGCACGCCGCCGCGAGCCACCCAGCGACGCTCGCCGAGCCACACGGCCACCACGACGCCGAGGATGATGCACAGGGCGTAGGCCCGGATCGGGACCGGGCCGAGGTACCAGACGCCCTGCGACGGGCTGGGGATGGACAGCGGCAGCAGCGCCAGGACGGTGCCGCTCACGCCGCGTCGTCCCGCAGCACCTGCTCGAGGTCGGCCGCCATGTCCGACGGGGAGGTCGCCCCGGTCCAGACGAGGTCGCCGCGAGCGTCGGACACCGAGACCACGACGGTGGAGTGGTCGACCTCGTAGCCGCCGCTGGGCAGCTTGCGGCCCTTCTCGACGTAGATGTCCATGGGGGTGCCGAGCCGGTCGATGTCGGCGAGCGAGCCGGTGACGCCCTCGAAGTCGGGGTCGAAGCGGTCCAGGTAGCGCCGCATCACCGAGGCCGTGTCGCGGGCCGGGTCGGTGGTGACGAAGGCGACCTGGAGCTTGTCCTGGTCGGCCTGGGGCAGCTTGGCCACCGCCGAGGCGATGGTGCTCATCACGGTCTGGCAGATGTCGGGGCAGTTGGTGTAGCCGAAGAAGACCAGCGTCCGCTTCTGCTGGGTGGCCAGGTCGAAGGGCCGGCCCTCGGTGTCGGTCAGCGTCACGTCGGGGACCTGGTAGGCCTCGTCGGGCGCGAAGTAGATGCCCCGGTAGCCGTCGTCGTCGCTGCTGGTGATGCCGGTGACGGGTGCGCCGCTCTCGCCGCCGCCCCCGCACGCGGCGGTGAGCCCGAGCAGGCCGGCGGCGAGCAGGCCCGAGACCACCCGGCGGGCGCGGCGCTCAGCCACGTCGCACGCCGTCGGCGA
Organism: Nocardioides scoriae; assembly: GCF_900104965.1. Lineage (NCBI taxonomy): Bacteria > Bacillati > Actinomycetota > Actinomycetes > Propionibacteriales > Nocardioidaceae > Nocardioides > Nocardioides scoriae. Next base: position 1,488,882 of record NZ_LT629757.1, read on the forward strand.
GGTCGGCGGTGACGCGGGCCAGCTCGGCCAGGCCGGTGCGGCGGTCGGGGGCGTCGAGCAGCACGCGGATGAAGGCCGAGCCGACGATCACCGCGTCGGCGTACGCCGCGACCTCGGCGGCCTGGTCGCCGTTGGAGACCCCCAGACCCACCCCGACGGGCAGGTCGGTGGCCTGGCGGGTGCGCCCGACGAGCGGTCCGGCCAGGTCGGAGGACGACGTGCGGGTGCCGGTCACGCCCATGACGGCGGTGGCGTAGACGAAGCCGCGGCAGTGGTCGGTGGTGTAGCGCAGCCGTGCGTCCGTGGAGGACGGCGCCACCAGGAAGACCTTGTCGAGGTCGTGCTCGTCGGCGGCGGCGATCCACTCCTCGGCGGAGTCGGGGGTCAGGTCGGGGGTGATGAGCCCTGCTCCCCCGGCCGAGGCCAGGTCGGCGGCGAACCGCGGGACGCCGTAGCGCTCGACGGGGTTCCAGTAGGTCATCACCACGGTGGGCACGCCCATCGCCGCGACGCGCTCGACAGTGCGGACCACGTCGGTGGTCCGGGTGCCGGCCTCGAGGGCCTGCTGGGCGGCGGCCTGGACGGTGGGGCCGTCCATCACCGGGTCGCTGTAGGGCAGCCCGATCTCGATGATGTCGCAGCCGTGCTCGACCATGACGCCGATCGCCTCGACGGCGCCGTCGACGTCGGGGAAGCCGGCGGGCATGTAGCCCACCAGCGCGGCCCGGCCGTCGGCGCGGGTCTTCTCGAACGCAGTGGCGGTGGAGTGGCTCACTTGGCCCCCTCGGCGATCTGCTCCTCGGTGGCCGGTCGCGGCTCGCCGTCGGGCGTCGTCTGCCCGAGGCCGAACCACTCGATCGCGGTGCCCATGTCCTTGTCGCCGCGGCCCGAGAGGTTGACCAGGATCGTCGACCCGGGGCGCTCGGCGGCCAGCTGCACCGCGCCGGCCACGGCGTGGGCCGACTCGATGGCCGGGATGATCCCCTCGGTGCGCGAGAGCAGCGCCATCGCGTCCATGGCCTGCGCGTCGGTCACCGGGCGGTACGTCGCGCGGCCGGTCTCGGCGAGGTGGGCGTGCTGCGGACCCACGCCGGGGTAGTCGAGACCGGCGGAGATCGAGTGCGACTCCGAGGTCTGGCCGTCGTCGTCCTGCAGGACGTAGGTGCGCGCGCCGTGGAGGACGCCGACCTGACCCGCGTGGATGGTCGCGGCGTGGCGCGGGGTGTCGACGCCGTCGCCGCCGGGCTCGAGGCCGACCAGGTCGACACCGGTGTCGTCGAGGAACGCCGTGAAGATGCCGATGGCGTTGGAGCCGCCACCGACGCACGCGAGCACCGCGTCGGGAAGGGCCCCGGTCAGCGCCAGGGTCTGCTCGCGGGCCTCGTCGCCGATCCCGCGGCAGAAGTCGCGGACCATCGCGGGGAAGGGGTGCGGGCCGGCGGCGGTCCCGAAGCAGTACGCCGTGTGCTCGACCGTGGAGACCCAGTCGCGGATCGCCTCGTTGATGGCGTCCTTGAGGGTGCGCGCGCCCGAGGTGACGGGGATGACCTCGGCGCCGAGCAGCTGCATCCGCGCCACGTTGAGCGCCTGTCGCTGGGTGTCGACCTCGCCCATGTAGATGGTGCAGTCGAGCCCGAGGTACGCCGCGGCGGTGGCCGTCGCGACGCCGTGCTGGCCGGCGCCGGTCTCGGCGATGACCCGGGTCTTGCCCATCCGCTTGGTCAGCAGCGCCTGGCCGAGCACGTTGCGGATCTTGTGGGCGCCGGTGTGGTTGAGGTCCTCGCGCTTGAGCAGGATCCGGGCGCCGGCCTTCTCCGAGAGCTTGGTGGCGTCGTAGAGCAGGCTCGGCGTGCCGGCGTACTCCCGCAGCATGCGCTCGAACTCGCCCACGAACGCCGCGTCGCCCATGGCGTCCTGCCAGGCCAGCGTCAGCTCGTCGAGGGCCGCCATCAGCGCCTCGGGCATGAAGCGGCCCCCGAAGCTGCCGAAGCGGCCGGCCTCGTCGGGGCCGCCGGCAGAGCCGGGGGCTCCTGCGGCAGGGGTGGTCTCGGGGCGGTTGACGGTGGTGCTCATCGCTCTCCTCCTGGTGCTGCTGCCCGCATCGCCGCGACGGCGCCACGGGGATCCCCGTCCTTGACGAGGGCCTCGCCCACCAGGATGACCTGTGCACCCTCAGCGGCGTACCTGGCGGCGTCGTCGGGCCCGGTGACCCCGGACTCGGCGACGGTGACGACGTCGTCGGGCAGCAGCCCGGCGAGCCGTCCGAAGACCTCGGGGTGGACCTCGAGGGTCTTGAGGTTGCGGGCGTTGACGCCCACGAGCCGGGCTCCGACGGCCAGCGCGCGCTCGGTCTCGGCCTCGTCGTGCACCTCGGTGAGCACGGTCAGGCCCAGCTCGCCGGCCTGCTGGTGCAGGTCGTGGAGCAGCGCGTCGTCGAGCGCGGCGACGATCAGCAGCACCAGGTCGGCGCCGGCGGCGCGCGCCTCGAGCAGCTGGTAGCCGGTGACCACGAAGTCCTTGCGCAGCAGCGGCGTCGAGACGGCGGCGCGCACCTGGCGCAGGTCGTCGAGGCTGCCCCCGAAGCGACGCTGCTCGGTGAGCACCGAGATCGCGTCGGCCCCGCCCGCGGCGTAGGCCGCGGCGAGCGCGGCCGGGTCCGGGATCGGGGCGAGGTGGCCCTTGCTGGGCGAGCTGCGCTTGACCTCGGCGATGACCGAGAGGCCGGGCGCGCGGAACGCCGGGAGCGGGTCGAGCGCGGGCGGGAGGACGGCGGCCGCCTCCAGCAGCTGCGACTCCCCCACCTGCGCCTGGCGGGCGGCGAGGTCCTCGCGCACGCCGGCGACGATGTCGTCGAGCACGGACATGCGAGGCCTTCCAGCAGTGGTGCGGGACCGGTCGGTGCGACACGGTCCGGTGCAGGTACCAGGTTCTCACAGGCCGCAGGGGCGGGTGTCGGTAGGTTCGGCGTCTCCCACCAGACCGCGAGAGGGTCCAGATGAGCAACGACTACCCCCCGTACGGGTCGGGGCAGGAGCCCACCGGCGGCCCGCACGACCCCACCCGCCCGGGCGACCGGCCCGTCGACCAGCCCGGGTACGGCGCCACCCCGCCACCGCCCCCGCCGCCCGGCACGCCGGGGCCGTACGGCGCGCCCGACGGCTACCCGCAGCCCCAGCAGACCTCGCCGCTGGCGATCGTCTCGCTGGTGACCGGCATCCTGGGGGTGCTGTGCTGCAACTTCTTCGTGCTGAGCATCGCCGCGGTGGTGACCGGCGTCATCGGCCGCAAGCAGATCGCGCAGTCGGGCGGCCGGCAGAAGGGCGACGGCCTGGCCAAGGCCGGCCTGGTCCTCGGCATCGTCGGCCTCGTCCTGGGCGTGGTGCTGTTCGTGCTCAACATCGTCTTCGGCTGGAACAGCGGCGAGATCAACCTCGGCTGAGGCGTGCCACACCCCTCAGGGAGCCAACCAGGCGCCCTGGGGGGTGTTGCGCGCCACGGTGAAGGTCACCATCACCACGGCGGCCACGGCCACGAGGGCGACCCGGCCGGCGCGGCCCGGGCCCGGGCCGGGAGGCGCGCCGCGCCAGGAGCGCAGCAGCCAGCGGGCCCAGAGCACCACCACGACGGGCACCAGCAGCGTGAGCAGCAGGTTGCTGCCGAGCGCGCCGGCGACGTCGCCGTGGGCGAGGTCGTTGACCGCCCGCAGGGCCCCGCAGCCGGGACAGTAGAACCCCGTGGTGAGCAGGTAGGGGCACACGCCCCAGCTGCCCTGCTGGTGCGGGTCGCGCAGCCGCAGCGCGAGCGTCAGCGCGGCGACGCCGGCGCCGACCAGCAGCGGCTGGCGGGCCCGGGCCCAGCCGGGGACCGCCGGGGCCGAGGGCCCGGCGGACGGCGGCATCAGCGCGCCGGCTCCTCGCCGTGCTCGCGCCCGCGCGCCTCGGCGCGCTCCTTGCTGTGGTCACGGCCGCCGAAGCCCAGCTTGGACATCACGGCGCCGACGACCAGGGCGATCGGCGCCAGGGCGACCCCGATCCAGAACGTGAGCATGCTGCCGATCATCAGCCCGATCCCGCCCACGACGAAGGCGGCGAGGCCGACGACCACGGCCGACCAGGCTGCCGGGGTGTTGCCGTGGTTGTCGGACATGGAGCTCCTCGGTTCGTGGGTGGACGTGGCGCACATTCTAGGCAGAGGGGTCGCGCTGCCCGCCGGTGGACGGCCCCGACGGGTCCGGGGGGCCTCCTGCGTCGCCCCGGACGTCGGCCCTGACCTCGCCCCGGACGTCGTCCGGGAGGTCGCCCGGGACGTCGGCCGGGACGTCGGTCGGGTCGCGGCCCTCGTCGAGCGCCTTCCACAGCTCCTGCTCGGTCGGGGGGCCGGCGTCGGCCCGCTCCGGGCCACGGCGCGTGGTCTCGCCCGCCCCGGCCGACGCCGTGGGGGCGTCGTACCGCGAGCCCATCTCCGGCCACGACGGGACCAGCCGCACGGCGGCGACCGCGGGCACCACGGCCAGCACGGCGGCGACGGCCGCGGTCCAGAACCACGCGGTCAGGCCGGTGTCGACCGAGCGGCCCATCAGCCGGTCGTAGGAGCTGCCGGCGTCCCCGGGCAGGGTGAGCCCGCCCACGACGACCGCGGCCACCAGCCCGACGGCGGCGACGGCGGCCAGCACGGCGAAGGTGCGGCGGACGCGGCCCCGGGTGACGAGCAGCACGCCCCAGCAGGCCAGGAGCACCAGGCTCAGGGCCGACGCCAGCGGGTAGGTGGTGCTGCTGTCGGAGACCGCGCCGGCGAGCGAGCCGTTGGTGCGGGCGTCGCCGGTGCTCGCGCCGCCGACCCAGGAGCGGCCGGCCGCCAGCGCGGCGAGCCCGGCGGTGACCAGGCCCGCGAGCACGACGGGACCGAAGCTGCGCCTGCGCTCAGCCACGGGCAGGCGCCAGCGGCAGCCGGTCGGCGTCGAAGCAGGTGCGGTCGCCCGTGTGGCAGGCCGGGCCGGTCTGGTCGACCTGCACCAGCAGGGTGTCGCCGTCGCAGTCGAGGCGGACGTCGACGACCCGCTGCACGTGGCCGGAGGTCTCGCCCTTGACCCAGTACTCCTGGCGCGAGCGCGACCAGTAGGTCCCGCGCCCGGTGGTGAGGGTGCGGTGCAGCGCCTCGTCGTCCATCCAGCCCAGCATCAGCACCTCGCCGGTGTCGTGCTGCTGCACGACGGCGGGGACCAGCCCGTCGGAGGTCCGCTTGAGGCGGCCGGCCACGGCCGGGTCGAGGTCGCTGGTCTGCTGCCGGGTCACGCGTCCAGTATCCCTGCCGCGGGCACGGCCGGGGCCTACAGGGCCTGCTGGGCCACCCAGGAGGCGTGCAGGCGGGCGTACACCGACGGCTCGTCGCCCTCGAGCCGCTCCTGCACCAGCGCCGCGTGGTGGCCCCGCTGCACGACGCGGCCGCGGTCGAAGACGATGACCTCGTCGGCCTGCTCGGCGGTGGACAGCCGGTGGGCGATGGTGACGCTGGTGCGCCCGCTCATCAGCCGTTCCAGGGCCCGGCCGATGCGCATCTCCAGGGCGGGGTCCACCGCGCTGGTGGCCTCGTCGAGCACCAGCAGGTCGGGGTCGGCCAGGTGGGCCCGCAGCAGCGCGACCAGCTGGCGCTCGCCGGCGGAGAGCGACTCCCCGCGCTGCCCGACCCGGGTGTCGAGGCCGTGGGGCAGGCCCTCGAGCCAGTCCCCCAGGCCGAGCTCGGTCGCCGCGGCGACCACCTGGGCGCGGGTGGCGTCGAGGTCGCCGTAGCGGACGTTGTCCAGCAGCGAGGAGTCGAACAGGAAGCCCTCCTGGGGCACCAGCACCACGCGGCGCCGCAGCGAGGCGAACTCCACCTCGCGCACGTCGACGCCGTCGAGCAGCACCCGGCCCGAGGTGGGGTCCATCAGCCGGGTCAGCAGCTTGGCGAAGGTGGTCTTGCCCGAGCCGGTCTCGCCGACGACGGCGATCCGGCTGCCCGAGGCGAGGTGCTGGTCGACCTCGCGCAGCACGAGCGTGCCGCCGGGGTAGCCGAACGAGACGTCCTCGAAGGTGACGTCCATCGCGCCGCGGGACAGCGAGCTGCCCGAGGGGCCCGGGTCGTCGAGGTCGGCCGGGGTGTCCAGGATGCCGATGACGCGTCGCCAGCCGGCGATGGCGTTCTGGGCGTCGGTCAGCACCTGGGTGCCCATCTGCACGGGCCCCACGAACAGCGTCACCAGGAAGGCGAAGGCCAGCACCTGGCCCGAGGTGATGCCGCCGTCGAGGCCGAGCCAGATGCCGAGGATGAGCACCCCCGCGTTGGCCAGGCCGGCGGAGACGCCCCCGAGCGAGAACGAGAACGCGGTCAGCCCCTGGGCGCGGGTGGAGGCCGCCTGGTTGACCCGGATCGCCTCGTCGATGCGCTGCTGGGTGCGCTCCTCGATGGCGTAGGTGCGCACGGTCACCGCGCCCACCACCGGCTCGGAGATCGCCGAGAGCATGCTGCCGACCGAGCGCCGCACCACGCCGTAGGCCAGCGACAGCCGCCGCTGGAAGTAGCGCAGCGAGATGAACAGCGGCGCGAAGCACACCCACACCAGCAGCGTCAGCTCCCAGGAGTAGACGAGCATCACCACGGTGGCGAGCAGCACCTGGCCGACGCTGATGATGCCGAAGACCAGGCCGAAGACGACGAACTGCGAGACCTGGTCGACGTCGCTGGTGACGCGGGAGACCAGCGCGCCGCGGCGCTCGGTGTTCTGGGTGAGCAGCGGCAGGTCGTGCACGTGGCGGAAGGCCTTGGTGCGCAGGGTCGCCAGGCCGCGCTCGGCGGAGGTGAACAGCCGCGCCGTCATGAGGTACGACGAGGCGCCGGTCAGCACGATCGCGAGACCGGCCAGCAGCGCCATCTGGCCCACGAAGCCGTAGTCGATGCCACCGGGGGCGTTGATGCCGCGGTCCAGGGTCTGCTGCACCGCGACCGGCACCACCACCCGGCCGCCCGTGCCGACCAGCGCGAGGAACAGGGTGAGGCCGAAGCCCTCGGCCAGCTCGGGCGAGTGGACCAGGCCCTGGCGCATCGTGGCCCAGGCGCCGATCTCGTCGCCGCTCTCGACGCTGGTGCCCTCGGCGGCCAGCTGCTCGACCGGGTCGGTCGTGGGGTCCGCGGTCGGGTCGGTGCCCGAGTCGGTGCTGGTGCTCACGACGCGGCCCCCTCGGTCTCGTAGGCGTTGACCAGGTGGGCGTAGCCCGGGTTGCGGGCGATCAGCTCCTGGTGGGTGCCGCGGTCGGCGATGCGGCCGTGCTCGAGGAAGAGCACCTCGTCGGCCAGCGCGATGGTCGCCTTGCGGTAGGCCACGAGCAGCATCGTGGTGCCGCCGCCGGTGCGTCGCATCCCGGCGAGGATCCGGGCCTCGACCTCGGGGTCGACGGCCGACGTGGCGTCGTCGAGGACGAGCAGGCGCGGCCGCCGCAGCAGCGCCCGGGCCAGCGACAGGCGCTGGCGCTGGCCGCCGGAGAGCGAGGTGCCGCGCTCACCCAGCCGGCTGTCGAGGCCGTGCGGGAGGGCGGCGACGAAGCCGTCGGCCTGGGCGGTGCGCAGCGCCTCCCAGACGTCCTCGTCGGGCACCTCGGCCCCCAGGGTGACGTTGCCGCGCACGGTGTCGTCGAAGAGGAAGGCGCTCTGGGGCACCAGCGCCACGTGGCGCGCGAGCTCGCCGGGCGCGAGGTCGCGCAGGTCGTGGCCGTCGAGGCGCAGCCGGCCGCCGACCGGGTCGACGAGCCGGGTCACCAGCGAGGTCAGGGTGCTCTTGCCCGACGCGGTGGCGCCCACGACCGCGACCGTGCGCCCGGGGGCGAGCTCGAAGTCGAGGCCCTCCAGGAGCCGCTGGTCGGCGACGTAGCGGTAGTCGAGCCCCTCGACCTCGAGGCGTGCGCCCCGGTCGTCGACGACCGGGCGCGCCTCGCCGTGGGTGGTCGTGCTGACCACGTCGAGCACGCGGTGCACGCGCTGGTAGCCCACCACCGAGCGCGGGAACTCCCCCAGCAGCCAGCCGATGGAGCGGATCGGGAAGGCGACGATGGTGAGCAGGTAGGCCACGGTGACGACGTCGCCGGGGTCGGCGGCGCCGGAGCCGACGCGGGCGACGCCCACCCCGAGCACGGCCAGCACGCCGAGGTTGGGCAGGCCCTCGAGCAGCGGGTCGAAGGCGGCGCGGATGCGACCGGCGCGGATGCCCTCGTCGCGCAGCATCCGGGCCCTGGCCGCGAACCGCTCGGTCTCCTGCTCCTCGCGGCCCAGGGTCTTGACGACCATGGCGCCGTCGAAGGACTCGTGGGCCACCTCGCTGAGCTCGGCGCGCAGCGACTGGATGCGGGTGAAGATGGGCGACGACAGCCGCTGGAAGACGACGTTGGCCACCATCACGAGCGGGAAGACCAGCAGCCCCACGACCGCCATCAGCAGGTCGGTGAACAGCATCTGCGCGACCGCGATCACCATCATCGCCAGCGTGCCGACCGCCATCGGCAGCGGCGCGATGGGCGCCCAGGCGGCCTCGACGTCGGAGTTGGCGTTGGAGAGCAGCTCGCCGGTGGGGTGCTGCTGGTGCCAGTCCATCGGCAGGGTGAGGTACTGGCGAGTCACCTCGCGGCGGTAGGCCGCCTGCATCCGGTACTGCATGATGCCGGCGCCGAGGCGCCGCGCGACGATGCCCACCGCCCGCAGGATCGCGACGCCGAGGAACAGCGCGAGGATCGCCAGCAGCCCCTTGGTCGTCGTGGTGCCGGTGTCGAAGGCGGGCAGCAGCACGTGGTCGGTGGCCCAGCCGAGCACCCAGGCGTCGGCGACGGTCAGCGCTCCGAAGAGCACGCTGCCGATGGCCGACAGCGTGAAGACCCACGGCTCGCGGCGGATGCCGACGCCCAGGACGCGGAAGCCCGCGGACAGGCTGGAGGCCCGGCGTCGGCCCGGGGCCGCGGCGGCGGCGGGGGCGCGGGTCGGGGCGGTGGGTGGGGACGGGGCGGGTGAGGGGCTCGACACAACTCCCCCACAGTAGGCACCACCACCGACAGCGCCTACACCGGTCGCGCCGCCCGTCCTAGGATCGTGGTCATGCAACCGATGTCCCGCTCGGAGCGCTCGGCCCTGTGCAACTCGGCCCTCGAGGCGGGACAGGACGCCCCGACCCTGTGCGAGGGCTGGAGCGTCAAGGACCTGGTGGTCCACCTGGTGGTGCGCGAGCGCCACCCGCTCGGCGCCACCGGCATCGTGGCGCCGCCGCTGTCGTTCCTCACCACCCGCACCTCGCGGGCGCTGGCCCGCCAGGACTTCACGGCCCTGGTCGAGCGGGTGCGCAGCGGTCCGCCGGTGTGGTCGCCGATGGCGCTGCCCCCGGTGGAGCGCGCGGCCAACACCCTGGAGTTCTTCGTCCACCACGAGGACGTGCGCCGGGCGGCGCCGTCGTGGGAGCCGCGGGAGCTGACCACGACCGAGCAGGGAGCGCTGTGGCGCTCGCTCGCGGTGGCGGGCCGGGGTGCCGTCCGCTCCTCGGGCGTGCCCGTGCAGCTGCGCTGGCCGGGGGCCCCCGAGGGCACCGGGGCGACCACGCTGCGCAGCGGCGCCGATCCCGTGGTCGTCAGCGGCGAGCCGAGCGAGGTGGCGATGCTGCTGCTCGGTCGCGACCAGCACCGCGGCGTGACGGTCGAGGGCCCGCCGGACGGCGTGCGACGCCTGCGCGGCAGCGACCTGGGCCTCTAGCGTCCCCGGTCGCCGCCCGCGCGGCCGCGCCGCCCGGTCGGGGCGTCAGTTGATCTTGATGTGGACGTGGTCGAAGTGGTTGGCCGTGGCGGAGCCGCGGTCCTCCATCGGCCGGAAGCCCTCGGCGGAGCGCTCGATGGTCCAGATGTGCTGGGCCCAGATGATGTCGAACAGGTCGAACGCCGCGCGGTTGGCGTACAGGTAGTCCTTGACCCGCTCGCCGACGTCGCCGCTGGGCACCATGAAGTCGATGGCCTCGCCGTTGACGTGCTCGCCGTGGCCGTCCTGGCCGCCGTACGCCGAGAGCTCGGGGAAGGCGGCGCACACGGCCCGGTAGATCTTCACCGCGCCGGGCTGCAGGGCGGACTCGATGCTCGACCCGTCGGGGCACGGCGCACTGCTCGTGCCGGACGCCGACGAGCTGCTCCCGGCGCTGCCGCTCCCCGAGGCGGCCGCGGGCGGCGGGTCGACGACCTTGGTCCGGCTGAGGTACGACGCGGTGACCCAGCGGGCGGTCCTGCCGACCACGACCTCGGCGTAGCCGTCGCGGCGCTCGCCGGTCACGGCGACGCGGGTGTCCTCGGCGGCGGTGCCGACGCTGCGGGTCTGCTCGCGCGGCTGCACGCGCAGCTTGAGCGGGGCGGTGGTCCACAGCTTGCCGGTGGCCTTCGGCACCCGGGTGCTCACGAGCGGCACGCGGGCCGCGGAGCGGGAGGTGCCGAGGGTGCGCTCCTCGGTGGGCGAGGCCTCGGCGGACGGCGTCGCGGCGGCGTCGGAGATCGAGGCCGTGGCGGCCGGGGTGGCGCGCTCCGGGTCGCCGGCGGCGACCCCGACGCCGACGACGGCGGCGGTCAGGAGGGGGGCGGTGACAAGGGCGATGGTGCGGGTGCGGGCAGAGCCGGGCACCAGGCGGCGGGGGCCTCGGGGCACGAGGATTCCTCACGTCGGGGTCAGGGCATTCGCACCACACAAACATGGCGGGACCCCGCCTGGCCAATCGAGGTTCCCGGGTCCGGGGGTGACCTCGGACACGTCCGGCGCCGGTCGGGCGCTCAGCCGCCGGTGGTCTCGGCGACGTCCTCGCGGGCCAGTCCGGCGGTCCCGTCGGTGTCGTCGAGCCAGCCCTCGGGCAGCGCGACGCCCTTGCGGGGAGCGCCCTGCCGACCCCGCGGCGAGCCCAGCTCGAGCACCGGGAACGGCGCGGCCGGGTCGAGCTCGGCGAGCAGCCGGTCCAGCTCGTCCAGGCTGCTGACCAGGGCCAGCGCGCGGCGCAGGTCACCGCCGGCGGGGAAGCCCTTGAGGTACCACGCGACGTGCTTGCGGAACTCCTTGCAGCCCCACTCCTCGCTGAGGTGTGCGCACAGCAGCTCGGCGTGGCGGCGCATCATCACCGCCACCTCGCCCAGCGAGGGCAGGGTGGTGGTCGGCTCGCCGGCGAACGCCGTGGCCAGGTCGCGGAACAGCCACGGCCGGCCGAGGCAGCCGCGTCCCACCACGACGCCGGCGGCGCCGGTCTCGGCGACCAGGCGCAGCGCGTCGGAGGCCTCCCAGACGTCGCCGTTGCCCAGCACCGGGATGTCGACGTGCTCGACGAGCCGGGCGATCGACTCCCAGTCGGCGGTGCCGGAGTAGCCCTGGATGGCGGTGCGGCCGTGCAGCGCGATCGCCGCCACGCCGGACTCCTGCGCGATCCGGCCGGCGTCGAGGTAGGTGAGGTGGTCCTCGTCGATGCCCTTGCGCGTCTTCATCGTCACCGGCACGCCGTGGCGCTCGCCGGCGGTGACCGCGGCCTCGAGGATCTCCGCGAGCAGGCGGCGCTTCCAGGGCAGGGCCGCTCCCCCGCCCTTGCGGGTCACCTTGGGCACCGGGCAGCCGAAGTTGAGGTCGACGTGGGCCACGCCGTAGTCGGTGGCGAGGATCTCGGTCGCCTTCCCGACGTACGCCGGGTCGGTGCCGTAGAGCTGCACCGAGCGCACCGTCTCGGCCTCGTCGAACACCAGCATCCGGCGGGTGGTCTCGTCGCCCTCCACCAGGCCGCGGCTGGTGATCATCTCGCAGACGTAGAGGCCCGCCCCCTGCTCGCCGCACAGCCGGCGGTACGCCGCGTTGGTGATGCCGGCCATCGGCGCCAGCACCACCGGCGTGGGAACCTCGAGGGGCCCCAGGCGCAGCGGCGGCAGCACGGGAGCGGCGGCGGTCGTCACGGCACCAGTGTGCGACGCCGGCGCGGGGCCGCCCAAATCGCCGGCGGGGTCAGCCCTTCTTCTTCGCCACGGGCTGGACCTCGCCGGTCCAGGTGATCGGGGCGACCTGCTGCACGGGTCGGAAGCTGACACCGGTGAGCTTCCCCCGGTCGGGCAGCAGGTAGACCAGGCAGCCCGAGGTCTTCCGGCCCTGGCCGAACTTCTTCGGCAGCGGGGTCGAGGGGCAGGTGGTGAAGCTGCTGGTGAACGAGGAGGGCTGCACCAGGCTGTCGTCGGAGTCGACGGCGTACAGCGGGACCGGCGCACCGCCGAGGTCGCCGGTGCCGACGTTCTCGGCGGACCAGCGGACGTAGTAGGGCGTCGACCGGCGGGTGCGGGCGTCGAGCTGGTAGGCCGCCAGGTCCTTCACGGTGCCGGTGCGGACCGAGGCCACGCGCAGCGACAGCACCGACCCGTCGGACCCGGCGCCCCCGGGCTCGTAGGGGACGACCGCGTCCTGGCCCAGGTCGAGGCCGGTGCCGGCCGCCGTGAGCTCGACGCCGTCGGGGACCTCGACGTCGGTCGTGGGCTGGGAGGCGGACGGCGACGTGGAGGCCGAGGCGGACGCGCCGGTGGAGGCGTCACCGCCGCCGCAGCCGGCGACCAGCAGCCCCGAGGAGACCAGCACGGCGAGCAGGGCGGTCCGGGAGGACCGGCGCGAGGGGGAAGGCGGCAGCACCCGCACATCGTGCCAGCCGGCCGCCCTCCCCGGGCCGCATTGCGGCCTCAGCAGCCGACGAGTCGCTCCCCGAGCCAGCGGTGCAGGCCCTCGAGGCTGATCCGCTCCTGCGCCATCGTGTCGCGCTCGCGCACGGTGGCGGCGCCGTCCTCGAGGGTGTCGAAGTCGACGGTGACGCAGAAGGGCGTGCCGATCTCGTCCTGGCGGCGGTAGCGGCGGCCGATGGCGCCCGCGTCGTCGAACTCGATGTTCCACGACCGGCGCAGCTCGGCGGCGAGGTCGCGGGCCTTCGGCGTCAGCGCATCGTTGCGGCTCAGCGGCAGCACGGCGACCTTGACCGGCGACAGCCGCGGGTCGAGCTTGAGCACGGTGCGCTTGTCCACGCCGCCCTTGGTGTTGGGCGCCTCGTCCTCGGTGTACGCGTCCACCAGGAAGGTCATCAGGCTGCGCGAGAGCCCGGCCGCCGGCTCGATGACGTAGGGCAGGTAGCGCTCGCCGGCCGCCTGGTCGAAGTAGGACAGGTCGGTGCCGGAGTGCTCCGAGTGGGTCTTGAGGTCGAAGTCGGTGCGGTTGGCGATGCCCTCGAGCTCTCCCCACTCCGAGCCGGCGAAGTTGAAGCGGTACTCGATGTCGACGGTGCGCTTGGAGTAGTGGGAGAGCTTCTCCTGGGCGTGCTCGTAGTGGCGCAGGTTGGCCGGGTCGATGCCGAGGTCGGTGTACCACCGCGTGCGCTCGTCGATCCAGTACTGGTGCCACTCCTCGTCCTCGCCCGGCTTGACGAAGAACTCCATCTCCATCTGCTCGAACTCGCGGGTGCGGAAGATGAAGTTGCCCGGCGTGATCTCGTTGCGGAAGCTCTTGCCGATCTGGGCGATGCCGAAGGGCGGCTTCCTGCGCGAGCTGGTCACGACGTTGGCGAAGTTGAGGAAGATGCCCTGCGCGGTCTCGGGGCGCAGGTAGTGCAGGCCCGACTCGTCCTCGACCACGCCCAGGTAGGTCTTGAGCAGGCCCGAGAACTGCCGCGGCTCGGTCCAGGCGCCGCGGGTGCCGCAGTTGGGGCAGGCGAGCTCGGCGAGGTCGACGGTGTCGGGGTCGTCGATGCCCTTCTTCTCCGCCACCGCCTCCTGGAGGTGGTCGGCGCGGAAGCGCTTGTGGCAGGACTGGCACTCGGTGAGCGGGTCGGAGAAGGTCGCGACGTGGCCCGACGCCTCCCAGGTCTGGCGGGGCAGGATCACGCTGGAGTCCAGGCCGACGACGTCCTCGCGGGCCTGGACGGTCTGGCGCCACCACTGCCGCTTGATGTTGTCCTTGAGCTCGACGCCCAGCGGGCCGTAGTCCCAGGCGGACTTGGTGCCGCCGTAGATCTCGCCGCAGGGGAAGACGAACCCGCGCCGCTTGGCGAGGGAGACGACGTGGTCGACGGTCGACGGGGGCGGCTTGGCCACGGGTGGAGCTCCTGGGATCTTCTGCCGGTCGCTGGCTGCGCCGGTCACGGGTTCGGTCCGCCCGGGTCAGGGCGAAGTGGACACCCTACCGAGGAGTCGGGTCGACGCTCAGCCGCGCTCGCGGGCCTCCCACCGGTTGAGCTCCCCGTCGAGGGGCTCGTACGCCGACGGCTCGTCCAGCGCCCGGCTCAGCAGCGGCACGGCGCCGACCTTCACGTCGTACGACGACAGGCAGCGGCGGTAGCTGCCGACGTCGCGCCAGCGCGTCACCATGGTCCACAGCGTGGGGTCGTCGACGTTGCGCCCCAGGTCGCCGGACTCGTAGCCGCGCTGCGCGGCCATCACCGCGTGCGCTGCCTCCAGGTCGCGCCGGAACGCCTCGGCGTCGTCCTCGTCCACCCGGAATCGGTTCACCACCAGCACGGACCGGACAGTACGCCGCTCGGTTTGACAATGATTCTCAGGCTCAATGAGAATCGTTCTCATGCACCTCCCCCGACCGTCCCGCCCGGCCCGACCGACCCGGCTCCCCCTCGCCGCCGGCCTGCTGTCCGGCGCCCTGGCCCTGAGCGGCTGCGCCGCCTTCAGCGACGACGGCGGCCCCGGCGCCGCCGCGTCCGACGGGCAGGTGCAGGTGGTCGCGGCCTTCTACCCGCTGCAGTACGTCGCGCAGCGCGTGGTCGGCGACCGGGGCGAGGTCGCCAACCTCACCAAGCCGGGCGGCGAGCCCCACGACCTGGAGATCCCCCGGCCGAGACCGTCGAGATCGTCGACGCCGACCTCGTGGTCTACGAGTCGGGCTTCCAGCCCGCGGTGGACGACGCCGTCGAGCAGAACGCGCAGGGCGACACCCTCGACGCCGCCGACGTCGTGGACCTCCAGGAGCTCGCCGCCGAGCACGCCGCGGAGGAGGAGCACGCCGGGGAGGACCACGCCGGGGAGGACCACACCGGGGAGGACCACACCGAGGGCGACGGCCACGACCACGGCGACTCCGACCTCGACCCCCACTTCTGGCAGGACCCGGCCCGGATGGCCGACCTCGGCGACGCCGTGGCGGAGCAGCTGGCCGACGTCGACCCCGACCACGCCGAGGAGTACGCCGCCAACGCCGCCGACCTGCGCGGCGACCTCGAGGACCTGGACCGCGCCTACGAGCAGGGCCTGGCGTCCTGCCAGCGCGACACCGTGGTCGTCTCCCACGACGCGTTCAACTACCTGGCGAAGTACGGTCTGGTCATGGAGCCCATCGCAGGCCTGTCCCCCGGCGCCGAGCCCACGCCGGCCGACCTGGCCCGGCTCCAGGACCTGATCGCGCGCGACGGCATCACCACCGTGTTCTCCGAGCGTCTGGTCAGCCCGCGTCTCAGCGCCTCGCTGGCCCGCGACGCCGGGGTCGGCACCGCCGTCCTCGACCCCATCGAGGGGCTCAGCGACCAGACCGCCGACCAGGACTACCTCTCGCTGATGGAGGCCAACCTCGCGGCGCTGGAGAAGGCCAACGGGTGCTCGTGAACCCCACCCCCCGCAGCACCCCCGCCGAGGTCCCCGTCAGCCTCGTCGCCGGGTCGGTCGCCATCGGCGGGCGCCCGATCCTGCGCGGCATCGACCTCGCGGTCGGCACCGGCGACTTCCTCGCCCTGATGGGGGCCAACGGGTCGGGCAAGTCGACGCTGGTGCGCGCGCTGACCGGGCTGCTGCCCCTCACCTCCGGCGAGCTGCGCGTCTTCGGCGAGCCGGTGGCCGACTTCCACGACTGGCAGCGGGTCGGCTTCGTGCCGCAGCGCACCGGCGCGACCTCCGGCGTCCCCGCCTCGGTGTGGGAGGTCGTCGCCTCCGGGCGGCTGACCCGCCGCCGGCTGCTGCGGCCGCTCTCGCGGGCCGACCGCGCCGCGGTCCGCGAGGCCCTGGAGGTGGTGGGCCTCACCGACAAGGCCCGTGACGGGATCGCCCAGCTCTCCGGTGGCCAGCAGCAGCGCGCGCTCATCGCCCGTGCCCTGGCCGGCGAGCCGGAGCTGTTCTTCCTCGACGAGCCCACCGCCGGCGTCGACGCGCTCAACCAGCAGGCCCTCGCCGATGCGCTCGGGACCCTCAAGCAGCGAGGCGCCACCATCGTCCTGGTCGCCCACGAGCTCGGCCCGCTGGCGCCGCTCGTGGACCGCGCCGTGGTGATGCGCGACGGCCGGGTCGCCTACGACGGCGCCCCCCTGGGCGACCACGAGGTGCACGACGCGGCGTTCGGCGAGCTGCACGCCCACCACCACCACCCGCGCCAGGTCCACGACCACCCGCCGCGCCACGACCACGTCCCGCACGTCGCGGCCCCGCTGGAGCGCCACTGATGCCCGACATCTTCGACTACGGCTTCATGCAGCGCGCGCTGATCGCCGCGCTGTTCGTGGGCCTGGCCGCCCCCGCCATCGGCACCTACCTGGTGCAGCGCCGGATGGCCCTCATGGGCGACGGCATCGGCCACGTGGCGGTGACCGGCGTGGCGCTGGGCCTGCTCACCGGCACCTCCCCCACCTGGACCGCGGTCGTGGTGGCGGTGCTGGGCGCGGTGCTGATCGAGGTGATCCGCGAGCGGGGCCACACCAACGGCGACGTCGCGCTGGCGCTGCTGTTCTACGGCGGCCTGGCCGGCGGCGTGCTGCTCACTGGCCTCGGCGGGCAGAGCGCGGCCCGGCTGCAGGAGTACCTCTTCGGCGCCATCACCACCATCGCGATCCCCGACGTGCTGGTCACCATGGTGCTGGCCGCGGTCGTGGTGCTGTGCTGCGTGGGCCTGGCGCCCCAGCTGTTCGCGATCGCCCACGACCAGGAGTTCGCGCGCGTCGCGGGCCTGCGGGTCCGCGCCTACAACGTGCTGATCGCGGTGCTGGCCGCCGTCACCGTCACCGTGGCGATGCGCACGGTCGGCCTGCTGCTGGTCTCGGCCCTGATGGTGGTCCCGGTGGCCACCGCCCAGCAGCTCAGCCGCACCTTCCGCTCCACCCTGGCCGCGGCGATGGTGCTCGGCACCCTCGCCTCGGTCGGCGGCCTCGTGCTCTCGGCCCTGGCCCCCTCGACCACCGCCGTGGCGCCCGGACCGGCGATCGTGCTGCTCTCGCTGGCCGGCTTCGTGGCCACCTGGCCCCTGGGCGTGTGGGTGCGCCACCGCGCCCGGCTGCGGGCTCCCTTCGCCGAGGTCGACCCGCCGGAGCACCTCGAGACCGACCCCCACCCCCACGACCACGGGCCCGACTGCGGCCACGTCGCCGTCAGCCACGGCGACCACCTCGACTACGTCCACGGCGGCCACCGGCACGCGGCGCACGACGAGCACTACGACGAACACTGACCCGCCGCGTCCGTCGGCGCCCTAGGATCCGTGCCGACACCACCGGGAGGGTCATGACCGACGTCACCGCCTGGACCGCGAGCCTGCGCGGCGCCGCCACCGCGTGGCGCGACCAGCAGGCCACCCTGCGCTCGGCCCGCAGCGGCCTGGCCGGCGCCGAGGGCACCGCCACCGCCGCGGGACCCCGCGTCGAGCCCGCCCTGTCGGCCTTCCTCGACACCTGGGTCGAGGCGCTCACGCTGCACGCGGACACCGCGGAGCGGCACGCCGACGACCTCGACGCCTCGGCCGCGTCGTACGACGCCACCGACGAGGCCAGCCACGCCGCCATGGCCGCCCTGCTGCCCTGGGACCAGCGCACCAGCCGCCCCGAGGGGTCCTGATGGCCGCCGTCGTGATCCCGGCGCCGCCGCCCGAGGTGCCCCTCCTCGAGCCCCGCTCGACCGGCTCCCCGATGGTGCGGCCGGTGCGCGACGCCGCCACCACGACCGGCGAGGTGTCGGACTGGGCCGCGGCCGACGGCGTGCCGCCCGGGTGGGAGGGCGACGCCTCCGAGGCGGCCGGCCACGCGATGAGCGCGCTCGCGACCGACCTCGACGCCGCCGTCGCCGTGCTGCACCGCGTCGCGACGGCGCTCGACACCTTCTTCGACACCGTCGCCACCCTCGAGCAGCGCCGCACCGACCTCGTCGAGGAGCGCGGCAGCCTCGCCGACCGGCAGCGCACCCTGGCGGCCGACGGCGCGTCGTACACCGAGGACGAGGAGGCCGACCTGCGCCAGCGCGCCCAGGCGCTGCAGGCCGACGTCGACGCCTTCGTGCAGCGCGTCCAGACCTGGCAGGACGACACGACGCGCGCCGAGGACACCCTGGTCGCGGTGCTGCAGGGATCCGACACGCCCGCCGAGGCGGGGCAGTACGTCGCCTCCCGCTCGAGCTCCCTCGACGCCCTCGTGGCCGACCTCGTCGCACGGGGCACGCTGCCCCCCGGGGCGGCCGGGATGACCAGCGAGGAGCTGCGGGCCTGGATCATCGACCACCCCGAGGCAGCCGCCGCCCTGCTCGAGCGGCGGCCCCCGCCCGGCACCGGTCCCGCCGCCGAGCTCGCGGCGATCCTCGCACCCGCGCTCACCACCCCCGACGGCTCCGCGGCCCTGCACGAGCAGCGGCGCGAGGACGCCCGCGCGCTGTTCGAGAGCCTCCCGCCCGAGGACGCCGCGCTGCTGGCGATGCTCTACCCGGGTGTGGTCGGCAACCTCGACGGCGTCCCCTTCGGCAACCGCGCGGACGCCAACACCGTCGCCGTGGTCGTCGCCCTCGCCGACGAGCGGGCCCACCTGTCCGACCTCGAGGACCAGCACGCCGAGAACCAGGACGACTGGGACTTCCTCGGGCTGAACAACGACGACCTCGAGGGCCCCCTGTCCGACGCGCAGAGCCGCATCGACCTCTACGAGTCGATCCTGGGCGACGACCGGCAGATCCTCTACTTCGACCCCGCGGGCGACGGCGCCATCGCCGAGCTGCACGGCGACATCGGCGCCGAGACCCGCAACGTCGGGGTCAGCGTGCCCGGCACCGGCACCGACCTGGCGGGCTACCAGGGCGTCGCGGACCGCTCGGAGTCGTTCGTCAACGCCAGCCCGCCCGGCGAGCTCGCGATGATCTCGTGGATGGGCGGCGACCTGCCCGACAGCGTCGTGCAGGACGCCCCGTTCGCCAACTACGCCCGCGACCTCGGTCCCCGGCTGGCCGACTTCTCCCACGACGTCCGCCAGGAGATCGACCACTCGGCGGCCGCGGGCAACGACGCGCAGACGACCTACCTCGGCCACTCCTACGGCGGCGCCGTCGTCGGGCGCTCCGAGCTCGCCGGGCTCGACGCCGACCGCGTGCTGCACGTCGAGTCCGCCGGCATGGGCCACGACGTGCAGGACCCCGGTGACCTGCCGGCCTCGCAGGCCGGTGTCGACCGCTACTCGATGACCGCCCCCGGTGACGTCATCGAGCTCTCCCAGGGCACGCAGGCCGGCGACAACATCGGCCACGGGGCCGACCCGGACAGCTTCCCCGGCACCGTCCGGCTCGACACCGGCAACACCGCCGACGGGGAGTTCAACACCGGCACGGACTCCCACAGCGCGGTGTTCGAGGAGCAGTCGGACGCCTGGTACAACATGGTCGAGGTGCTCAACGGCGGCGAGGTGACGACCTACCGGGCGCCCGAGTACGACTACGTCACCTCCCCCTACGGTGGCGTGTCGTCCTACCAGACCGGGTGGGGACCCGGGGAACAGGTGGACATCGAGTGACCCGCGCAGCAGCCCTCGTGCTCGTCGCCCTGCTGACCACCCTCACCGCCTGCACCAGCAGCAAGGAGCCCTCCGTGCCCGACCGTGACATCGAGACCGTGGCCGCCGAGGCCCGCACCCTCATCGACGAGCTCGCGGGCCGGGTCGGCCAGGACCCCGAGGTCCAGCAGGACACCATCACCGACTGCGTGCCCGGCGACCGCGACTCCGGCAAGGACCTGATCTACAACGTCCGCGTCACCGTGCAGCCCGGCACCCTCGAGCGGGTGCGCTCCGAGGTCGCCCAGCAGTACGAGCAGGACGGCTGGGAGGTGCGCCCCCGCGGCTCGGACAACACCGTGTTCCGCAAGGGCGAGGTGACCATGGGCGTGACCGTGTTCGAGGACAAGGGCCTCGCCGCGGTCAGCGGCAGCGGCGGATGCGTGCGCTGAGCGTCGCCGTCGCGGGCGGCGCGGCGTACGCTGGGAGCGATCCCTGGAGGTCGCCATGACGCACCCCGCCGACGCCGACCGGCCCGTCGCACCCGCACCGCGCAGCAGGTACGCCGAGCTGCCGCCGGCCGTGCGCTTCGAGGACCTGCGGGCCGTCCACGACGTGCGACCCGACCCCGTCGAGCGGGGCGCCCAGGAGGCCGAGACCGACTGGCTGCTGCGCACGGTCGGGATCGGCTGAGCCTCAGTCCAGCACGAGGACCCGGCTGCTGCGGACCTCGCCGTCCTCCAGCACCAGCTCGCCCATGGTGCGGTGCGGCTGGCGCCGCTTGTCGGTCGGCGACCCCGGGTTGAAGGCCCGCTGGCCCTCGTGGACCTCGTCCCACGGCACGTGCGAGTGCCCGAAGACCACCAGGTCGGCGTGCGGGAACCGCCGGCGCAGCCGGGCACCGCGCCCCCTGGCCGGCCCGCTGTCGTGCAGCATCGCCACGGCGACGCCCGCCAGCGTCAGCTCCAGCACCTCCGGTGCCCCCCACGCGGCCACGTCCGGGCCGTCGTTGTTGCCGAGCACCACCCGCACCGGGGCCAGCGCCGCCAGCTCGTCCAGCGTCTCCGCGCGGCAGACGTCGCCCGCGTGCAGCACCAGGTCGACCCCCTCCAGCGCCCGTGCCACGGCCGGCGGGCAGCCCTTCCAGAAGCGGGGCGAGTGGGTGTCGGCGAGGACGGCGATGCGCACCCGTCCAGTGTGGCGGCCGGGCGGTCGAGGGCCGGGACGGGGCCGGGACGGGGCCGTGCCTCAGACGTCGATGTCGGCCGGCAGCGGCAGCCGCTGCACCCCGCCGAGGCGCTTGTGGAAGCGCACGTGGTCGGCGTACGCCTCCAGGGAGCGCCACAGCGCGACGTGGGCCGCCCAGGGCAGCGGGTCGCCGTCGTGGTGCCACGAGGGGCCGAACCCGATCCACACCGGCGTCCAGGTCTGCGCGAGGTCCCACGCCCCCCGCTGCGCCACCAGCAGCCGCCGCCGCACCTGGAACTCCTGGCGCGGGCCGTCCTCCACGATCGGCGCCGTCCGCACCGGCCACAGCCGCAGGTCGAGCGCCATCAGCGTGAGCTCGAGGTCCGCGAGCACGCCCGGCTCCACCAGCACGGTGGCGACGTTCTCGTGGGGTGCGCGTCTCACCGGGGCACGCTAACCCCGGCCACCGACACCCGTCAGCCCCCGCGTCCGGCGGACGGGCGGCGCCCTTCGAGACACGACTCCGTCGTTCCTCAGGGACCGGGAGGAGTCAGGCGGTGCCGTAGCGGCGGTTGCGGCCGGCGTACTCCTCGACCGCGGCCCACAGGTGGCGGCGGTCGACGTCGGGCCACAGGACGTCGGTGAAGGCGAGCTCGCTGTAGGCGGCCTGCCAGAGCATGAAGTTGGACAGGCGCTGCTCGCCGGAGGTGCGCCAGACGAGGTCGGCGTCGGCGAGCTCGGGGACGTAGAGGTAGCGCGCGAAGGTGCGCTCGTCGACGCGGTCGGGGTCCACCCGTCCGGCGGCGACGTCCTGGGCCAGGGCGCGGGCGGCGTCGGCGAGCTCGGCGCGGCCGCCGTAGTTGACGCACATGGTCAGGGTCAGCACGTCGTTGTCGCGGGTCAGCTCCTCGGCGACCTGCAGCTCCTTGATCACCGAGCGCCACAGCCGGGGGGCGCGGCCGGCCCACCGCACGCGCACGCCGAGCTCGTGCATCTCGTCGCGGCGGCGGCGGATGACGTCGCGGTTGAAGCCCATGAGGAACTTCACCTCGTCGGCCGAGCGCGACCAGTTCTCGGTGGAGAAGGCGTACGCCGAGATCGCCTTGACCCCGACCTCGATCGCGCCCTCGACCACGTCGAACAGCGAGGACTCGCCCTCGGCGTGGCCCGCCGTGCGGGGCAGCCCGCGCTCCTGGGCCCAGCGGCCGTTGCCGTCCATGATGATCGCGACGTGGCGCGGCACCAGGTCGAGCGGCACGTCGGGCGCGGTGGCGCCGCTGGCGTGGGGGGTCGGGGGCCGGACCGGACCGCGGTCCGGTGCCGACCGGCGGGAACGGCGCATCAGGCGCCCGCCACGCCGGGGCGGGCGTCCCAGGTCTCGCTGAGGTGGGGCATCGAGCGCAGCCCGCGCTCCAGGTGCCACGAGACGTACGCCGCGACCAGGCCGCGCGCCTCGCGCCGGTGCCGCGTCTCGGCCTCGTCGACGACGTCCCAGTGACCGGCGAGCAGCGCGCCCATGAGGGTCAGCGTCTCCCCCGCCGGGTTGGCCGAGCCGGGGACGCGGCAGGTGGTGCACAGCGAGCCGCCGGCGGCCGGGCTGAAGGCGCGGTGCGGGCCCTCGAGCCCGCAGCTCGCGCAGGCCACGAACGACGGCGCGTAGCCCGCCACGGCCAGCGAGCGCAGCAGGAACGAGTCGAGCACGTCGCCGGGGCGGTGCTCCCCCGCGGTCATCGCCCGCAGCGCCCCGACGAGCAGCAGGTACTGCTGCACCGAGGGCTGGCGCTCCTCCACGACCAGCCGCTCGGCGGTCTCGAGCATCACGCAGGCGGCGGTGTAGCGGTCGTAGTCGGCCGAGATGGTGGCCCCGAACGGCGCCCGGGTCTCGGCCTGCGTGATGGTGTCGAGGTTGCGCCCCTCGGCGAGCTGCAGGTCGACGTGGGTGAAGGGCTCCAGGCGCGAGCCGAACCGCGACGAGGTCCGTCGCACGCCGCGGGCCACGGCGCGCACCACGCCGTGCTGGCGGGTCAGCAGCGTGATGATGCGGTCGGCCTCGGCCAGCTTGTGCGTGCGGAGCACGACCGCTTCGTCGCTGTACAGGGGCATGGGCCCATTGTCCCCTCAGCTCCCGACGGAGCGCGGCACCGCCTCGCGGGCGAAGCACTCGGCCACGAAGTCGCTGGTCAGCCCGTCGAGCCGCGCCGGCCGCACCCGCCACTCCAGGATCGAGCGGGCCTCGACGAAGCGGGCGTCGGGCAGCTCGCCGGCGAGCATGGCGGCGTCGGCGGCCGGGTGGATCGGGTCGCTGGGGTGGCCCACGACCAGCGCCGGGGCCTGGATCCGGCGGCGCAGCCGCGAGGAGGGGGCGACCCGACCGAAGAAGATGCCGTGGATGGCGGCCGCCATCGGGGCCGGGCGCTGGTCCATGGTGTCGAGCGCGATGCCGGTCCAGAAGGGCACCAGCCCGCGCGGGACGGCGCGGGTGACGGTGCGCAGGGCGCTCACGCTCAGCGGCACGAACCGCGAGAGGAACAGCAGGGGGGCGAAGGCCAGGATCCCGGCCTCGAGCGCGTTGTCGAGCACCGGCATCTCGCAGATCAGGCCCTGCACCCGCTCGGGGGCCAGCGAGGCCACCTCGAGCGAGGTGTTGGCGCCCAGCGAGGTGCCCCCGATGACGGCGCGCTCGATGCCGAGCTCGTCGAGCAGCGCGATCACCTGCTCGCCGAAGGCGGTCATCGAGTAGAGCAGCGGGTCGTCGGGGCGGTCCGAGCGGCCGTGGCCGAGCAGGTCGAGGGTGATGACGTGGGCACCCTGGGAGGCCAGGTGGCGCGCCAGCGGCTGGTGCATGCGGCGCGGCATCAGCTGGCCGTGGAGCAGCACGACCCAGCGGTCGCCGCCGCCGTACTCGGTGAACTCCAGGCGGTGGCCGTCGTGGAAGAACTGACCGATGCGCTCCGAGACCAGGCTCATGGGGCCACCTTGGCAGGCGCGCGGTCGGGGTGCAGGGGTCGCGTCCGCATCACGGGCACGCGGGCCGCGCGACAGCGGCCGGCGGCAGGGACCAGAATCACCGCGTGGACTCCGAGACGACGACCGGGCGCGGGCCGGTGGTGGCGCTGGTGCTGGCCAGCTACGTCGCCGCGGTGGCCAGCCTGTGGGCCGCCTACACCGTCGAGGTCACCGTCTCGTGGTGGCCGGCCGCGGGGCTCGGGATCGTCGCGCTGCTGCTGGCCCCGCCCCGCCGGCGCCGGGTGGTGCTGCTCGCGCTGCTGGTCGCCTGGGTCGGCGCCAACCTGACGGCCGGGCGGCCGCCGCTCGCCGCCCTGCTGCTGGGCGCCGCCAACACGGTCGAGGCGGCGGTGGTGATGGCGCTGCTCCAGCGCTGGTCCGGCGGACGGCTGAGGCGGCTCCAGGACGCCTGGTGGCTGGTGCTGGCGGCGGTCTGCGGCGCCGTGGTGGCCGGCGTCGGCGTCGCGGCGGCGTACTCCCTGCTCCTGGACCGGCCGTACGCCGCGACGCTGGCGACCATCGCCCCGGCCCACCTCGCGTCGGTGGTGCTCATCGCCCCGCTGGGGATGGTCGCGTGGCGCCCGGGGTCGCACGAGCGCGGTCGCGAGGTCGCGCTGCACACCACGCTGCTGCTGGTCGTGGCGCTGCTGGCCTTCGGCCCCCTCGGGGCGTCGCTGCAGGGGCTCGGCCTGGTGCCGCTGCCCCTCGTGGTGTGGGCGGCCAGCCGCTTCCCCGTGCGCACGGTGGCGCTGCAGCTGGTGGCGCTGGCCGTGGTCGTCTCGGTCGGCACCGCTGCCGAGTGGGGGCCCTTCGTCACCATGGCCGGCCCGGGCACGGTGAGCGCGGTGGTCTCGCAGGTCTACCTCACCTGCGCCGGGCTGATCGGGCTCCCGCTGGCGCTGGCCGTCGGCGAGCGCGAGCAGGCGCTGCGCCGCCTGGCCAGCCGGGAGCGACACGCCCGCCAGGCCTTCACCGCGTCCCGGGTCCCGATCCTGCTGGTCCGCGAGGACACCGGACACCTCGTCGTCGAGGAGGGCAACGAGGCCGCCGCCGTCCTGCTCGAGCAGCCGCTCGCGGACCTGCCCGCGCGACGGCTGGGCGACCTGGTGACCGCACCCGACCTGCTCGACGGCTGGGACCGGGTCGCCGCGGCCGGTGCCCGGGGCGAGGTCGACGGCGGGTGGTCGGGCCGCGTCGGCCTCCACGACCGCCCGCGCGCCCGGCTCGACGCGGTGCTCTCGCAGCTGGAGACCGGTCCCGGCGCGGGGCGCTGGTCGCTGCACCTGACCGACCTGACCGAGACGCTGGAGCTGCAGGCCCGGCTGCAGGCCGAGCGCACCTACACCCGCGCTGTCATCGACACCGCGTCGAGCATGATCCTGGTGACCGACGACCGCGGCACCGTGATCGCGGCCAACCCCGCCACCACCCGCATGACCGGGTACGCCGAGGGCGACCTGGTGGGCCGGTCGTTCTGGGACACGCTGATGCCCGAGCACCTGCGCGCCGGCGTCAGCGACCTGATCGGCAACCTGGTCTCGCTGCCGCGGCAGGGCGAGGCGACCGTCATGACCCGCTCGGGCGAGCACCGCACCGTGGTGTTCTCCAACGTGGTCCACCGCAGCGACCCGGAGGGGCCGGTGACGCTGGTGCTGAGCGCCACCGACGTGACCGACGCCCGCGAGAGCGCGGGCCTGGTCCAGCACGTGCTGCAGTCGGCCACCACCATCGCCTTCGTCGGCACCGACCTGCAGGGCCGGATCACGCTGTTCAACACCGGCGCCGAGCGGCTGCTGGGGCTGACCTCCGCCGAGGCCCAGGGCCGCCGGCTGGTCGACTTCCTGGCGCCGGTCCACGACGAGGAGGGCCCGGAGCCCGGCACCCCCCTCGAGCTGGTCGACCTGTTCGGCCGGCGGGGTGGCGAGCTGACCCCCGAGACCCAGGACTGGACGATGCTGCCGCAGGGCCGCTCCGGGGTGCGGGTCTCGCTCACCAGCAGCCCGGTGGCGACCGGCTTCGGCAAGGTGTTCGCCTACCTGTTCGTGGCCCGCGACGTCACCGACACCCGCCGCAACCAGGAGATCCTCGTCAACGCGCTGCGGCGCGAGCGCGAGGTCGTGGCCCGGCTGCAGGACCTCGACCGGGCCAAGGACGACTTCGTCTCCACCGTCAGCCACGAGCTGCGCACCCCGATGAGCAGCATCATCGGCAGCGCCGAGATGCTCGCCGACGGCATCACCGGCGAGCTCGAGCCCGGGCAGCAGCAGCTCGTGGAGGTGATCGCCCGCAACGGCGACCGGCTGCTCGCCCTGGCCGACGACCTGCTCCTGATGGCCGTCTTCGACCGCGAGGCGTGGCCGGCGCAGCGCGCCGAGCTCGACCTGGTCGAGGTGGTCCGCGAGAGCGTGCGGTCGGTGGAGTCGCTGCTGACCGGGCGCGACCTCGCCACCGGCTGCGAGCTGCCCCAGGAGCCCGTGACCGTCTCGGGGGACGCCTCCCACCTGGAGCGCGCCGTCACCAACCTGCTCACCAACGCCGTGAAGTTCACCCCCGACGGCGGCCGCGTGACGGTCGGCCTGCGGCCGCTGCCCGACCGGCGCTCGGTCGTCGTCGAGGTCGCCGACACCGGGCTGGGCATCCCCGAGGCCGACCTCGAGCACGTCTTCGACCGGTTCTTCCGCACCTCGGTCGTCCAGGAGCACGCCATCCAGGGATCCGGCCTGGGCCTGTCGATCGTCCGCAGCATCGTGGAGAGCCACGACGGGAGCATCACCGTGCGCTCCCGGGTCGGCGAGGGCACCACCTTCGCGCTGACCCTGCCGCTCGCCCACCGCTCCACCCGCAGCGCTCCCCCAACCTAAAAGTCCGATTTGTGAGAATCTTCGGTCCGATCCGGCGCAGAATCGGGGCGTGAGCACCGATCCCCGGAGGGCCCTGCGTGCCGTGGCCCTCCTGGCGGCGGTGCTCGGCGCCTCCCTGACCTCGCTGCTGTGGCGGCCGGACCCGCAGGCGGTCGCCACGTGGTGGCCCGCCGCGGGCTTCGCGGTGGCACTGCTCGCGCTGTCGCGGCGCTCCTCGTGGCCGCTGCTGCTGCTCGCCGTCGGCGCCTGCACGGGCGTGTCCTCGCTGGTGGCGGGCAGGGCGGTGCCGATCAGCCTGCTCATGGGCGCGGCGACCGCGCTCGAGGCGCTGGTGGCGGCGACCGTGCTGACCCACCTGGGCCGGGGCGCCGGTCGGCTGCGCCTGCAGGCCCCCGAGGGGTACGCCGGCGTCCTCGCCGCCGCCTGCGCCGCCGCGCTCACCATCGGGCTCGGCACCGCGCTGGCCACCGCCCTGGTGGGCGAGCCGGCGTGGGCCAGCGCCCGCACCGTGGCTCCCTCGCACCTGGCCGCGACCCTGGTCATCGTGCCGCTGCTGCTGATGCCGGTGCGGCTGCGCGTGCCGGCGGGGCAGCGCGTCGAGGCGCTCGCCCAGGGCACGCTGTTCGTGCTCGCGGTGGTGGCCGTGTTCTGGCCCTCGTGGCCGCTGAGCCTGTCCTTCCTGCCGCTGCCGGTGCTGGTGTGGGCGGCGCTGCGGCTCACGCCGTACCTCGCCGCGCTCCAGGTCGGGGCACTGGCCGTGGTCGCCACCGCCAGCACAACCCTGGGCGCCGGACCCTTCGCCGGGCGAGACGGCCTGCTCGACCCGCTCCAGGCCGGCGCGTCGGTCCAGGGCTACCTCGTCTGCGCCGCGCTGCTGGCCGTGCCGACCGCGCTGGCCTCCGCGCAGCGCGCCGAGCTGACCCGGCGCCTGGCCGCCGAGCGCGAGCTCAGCGCCACCACCCTCGACACCACCTCGGCGATCATCGTGGTCAGCGACGCCGGCGGCACGATCCTGCAGTGCAACGCCACCCTGACCCGGCTGGCCGGGTTCACCCCCGAGGACGTGCTCGGGCTCCGGTTCTGGGAGTGCCCCCTGGTCCCGCCCGAGCGCGCCGAGACGGTGCGCCGGATCTTCGCCGACCCCGACGGGTCGGGCGTGCCGGAGTTCCGCGAGGCCGACGTCCTCACCGCCTCGGGCGAGCGGCTGCGCGTGGTCTGGAGCAACAACGTGGTCCGCGACGCCGCCGGCCAGGTGGTCCGCGTGGTGTGCACCGCCACCGACGTCACCAGCGAGCGCAGCACCTCGGGCCTGGTCCGCCACCTGCTCGAGGCACCGGTGGCCACCGCCCTGGTCGCGCTCGACGACCTCGGCCGGGTGGTGCTGCTCAACCACGGCGCCGAAGCCCTGCTGGGACGCAGCGAGGCCGACCTCGTCTCGCGCCCGGTCTCGACCGTCGTCACCTCGGGCCACCCCCACGCCTTCATCAGCGGTACGCCGGTGTGCCCCGGCGCCGACGGCCCCGCGCCCGGCGAGCTGGGCCCGCTCGAGCCCTCGCACTGCCCGGCCCGCGTGCCCGAGACCCACGACTGGACCTGGCGCCACGCGGACGGCACCGAGCTGGTCGTCTCGACCACCATCAGCGTCGTCACCAACGTGGTCGGCCGGGTGACGGGCTACCTGTGCGTCGGGCGCGACGTCACCGAGCAGCGCCGCAGCCAGGAGATGCTGGTCGCTGCACTGCAGAAGGAGCGCCACGTCGTGGACCGGTTGCGCCGCCTCGATGCCGCCAAGAACGACTTCGTCTCCACCGTCAGCCACGAGCTGCGGACCCCGACCACCAGCATCGTCGGCTACACCGAGATGCTGCGCGAGGGCGCCGCCGGGCCGGTCTCCCCCGGCCAGGAGGTGATGCTCGACGCGATCGCGCGCAACGGCGAGCGGCTGATCTCGGTCGCCAGCGACCTGCTCACCCTGGCCGGCCTCGAGTCGGGCGACAGCGCGTCGTGGACCCGGGTGCCGGTCGACCTGGTGCAGGTCGTGGAGCACGCCCGCGAGGCGATCCACCCGCTGCTCGCCGACCGCGACCTCGACGTCGACGTCGAGGTCTCCTGGGGCGAGGTCCTCGTCAGCGGCGACGCGGCCCACCTCGACCGGGTCGCGATGAACCTGCTGAGCAACGCCGTGAAGTTCACCCCCGACGGCGGCCGGGTGCGGTGCCGCCTGCACCGTGACGAGGGCACCGCGGTGCTCGAGGTCAGCGACACCGGCATCGGCATCCCGCTCGACGAGCAGGACGAGCTGTTCACCAAGTTCTTCCGGTCCTCCACGGCCCAGGAGCGCGCCATCCAGGGCACCGGCCTGGGCCTGTCGATCATCCACTCGATCGTGCGGGCCCACGGCGGCGACGTCGGCGTCCGCTCCGCCCACCTGGAGGGCACCACGTTCACGGTGCGGCTGCCGCTGGCCGCCGCCCCCGCTGCCGTGGCGGCACCGGTGGCGGCGGCGCCGGCGGTGGCGCCGGCCGCGGGGCTCAGCGCCGGTTGACCGCCGAGAGCACCGCCTTGAGCGAGGCGGTGACGATGTTGGCGTCGAGCCCGACGCCCCACAGCACCTGCTCGCCCACCGCGCACTCGACGTACGCCGCGGCGATCGCGTCGCCGCCCGAGGACAGGGCGTGCTCGGCGTAGTCGAGCACCCGCACGTCGAGCTCCTGGGGCAGCGAGTTGAGCGCGTCCACGAACGCCGCGATCGGGCCGTTGCCCGCGCCGTGGAGCTGCTGCAGCTCGCCGTCGATGCTCACGCGCACGTCGAGCTGGTCCTGCTCGCCGGCCGCGGAGGAGGTGTGCACGGAGTCGAGCGCCAGCGGAGCGTCACGGTCGAGGTACTCGCTGCGGAAGGCCTCCCAGATGGCCGCCGAGGTCATCTCGCCGCCCTGGCCGTCGGCCGTGGACTCGGTGCGCTCCTGCACCACGCGGCTGAACTCGATCTGCAGCCGGCGCGGCAGGTCGAGCTTGTGCTCGGACTTCATCACGTAGGCCACGCCGCCCTTGCCGGACTGGCTGTTGACGCGGATCACGGCCTCGTAGGTGCGGCCGACGTCCTTGGGGTCGATCGGCAGGTACGGCGCCTCCCAGGTCTGCTCGCCCACGGGACGGCCCGCGCGCTCGGCCTCCTGCTCGAGCGCCTCGAGGCCCTTCTTGATGGCGTCCTGGTGGGAGCCGGAGAAGGCCGTGTAGACGAGGTCGCCGGCGTACGGGTGGCGCGGGTGGACCGGCAGCTGGGTGCAGTACTCGACCGTGCGCCGGACCTCGTCGATGTCGGAGAAGTCGATCTGCGGGTCGATGCCCTGGCTGAACAGGTTCATCCCCAGGGTCACCAGGCAGACGTTGCCGGTGCGCTCGCCGTGGCCGAACAGGCAGCCCTCGACGCGGTCGGCGCCGGCCATCTGGGCCAGCTCGGTGGCCGCCACCGCGGTGCCGCGGTCGTTGTGGGGGTGCAGGCTGATGGTGGTGTGCTCGCGCCGGGTGAGCTGGCGGGAGAACCACTCGATCTGGTCGGCGTAGACGTTGGGCGTCGCGACCTCGATGGTGGCCGGCAGGTTGAGGATGATCTCGCGGCCGTCCTCGGGCTGCCACACGTCGGAGACGGCCTCGCAGACCTCGAGCGAGAACGGCAGCTCGGTGCTGGTGAAGATCTCCGGGGAGTACTCGTAGCCGATGACGGTCTGGGCGAGGTTCTGCTCGGCGTACTTCATGAACATCTCGGTGCCGCGCACCGCGATGTCCTTGACCTCGTCGTTGCTGGCCCGGAACACCACCCGTCGGAACAGCGGCGCGAGCGCGTTGTAGAGGTGGATGTTGGCGTGGTGGATGCCCACCAGCGACTGGGTGGTGCGCTCGATCAGGTCCTCGCGGGCCTGGGTGAGCACCGAGATCGTCACGTCCTCGGGCACCTTGTCGCGCTCGATCAGCTGGCGCACGAAGGCGAAGTCGGTCTCGCTGGCCGACGGGAAGCCGACCTCGATCTCCTTGTAGCCCATCTTGACCAGCAGGTCGAACATCCGGTGCTTGCGCTCGGGCGACATCGGGTCGATGAGGGCCTGGTTGCCGTCGCGGAGGTCGGTGGAGAGCCACCGCGGCGCCTGGGTGATCTGCGCCGAGGGCCAGGTGCGGTCGGGCAGGTCGATGGGCGGGAAGGCGCGGTAGCGCT
The DNA here is from genome assembly GCF_900104965.1 of Nocardioides scoriae. Classification (NCBI taxonomy): domain Bacteria; kingdom Bacillati; phylum Actinomycetota; class Actinomycetes; order Propionibacteriales; family Nocardioidaceae; genus Nocardioides; species Nocardioides scoriae. The sequence goes on from NZ_LT629757.1 coordinate 1,519,900, forward strand.
GGAACGGCATGCCGCTCGGCTGCTGGGTGTTGGTGAAGCCGGAGTGCTGCAGGGTCATCGGGGATCCTCGGGGTCGCTGCGGGGTGCGAGCCGGGCGCGTCGAGCTCTCCGCAGGCGAGGGGTCCGGCCGGGTCAGACCTCGCTGCGGCAGCGAAGGAGGAGGCTGCACGTCATCGGGGCCACCCTAGCCCAGACCCCGGGCACCGACCCTCAGCGCCCGTGGTCCACGGGCAGGTCGCCCTCCCCCGTCCCCCAGTCGGGGTCGGGCCGGGTGGAGAGGTCGTAGCGCAGCTCGCCGCCCCGAACGAGCACCGAGGCCGGGAGCCAGCTGCGGGTCGACCGGCGGCCGTCGACGCGCAGGCCCTCGACGTAGATCGCGCGCGCGGACGCCTCGGGCGCGCGGACGGTGAGGGTGCGACCGCCCCCGCGGTGGATGCGGGCCAGCGTGAAGGTCGGGCTCGAGAGCAGCACCTCGCCGCGGCCCGGGGTCTGGGGGTACATCCCCAGGGCGGCCCAGACGTACCACGCCGACATGGTGCCGAGGTCGTCGTTGCCGGGCAGGCCGGTGGGGCCGGTGCCGTAGACCAGCCGCTGGTAGGCCCGGACCGTCTCCTGCGTCTTCCAGGGCTGGCCCAGCGCGTTGTAGAGCCACGGCACGTGGATGCCGGGCTCGTTGGTGGGGTCGTAGCGCAGCGGGTCGACCGTCGTGGACCACGAGCCGTCCTCGGTGTGGAAGAACGCGTCGAGGCGCTTCGCGGCCGCCCTCCGCCCGCCCATGAGCTCGGCCAGGCGCTGCACGTCGTGCTGCACCATCCAGGTGTACGTCGCGGACGTGCCCTGGGCGAAGCCGTCACCGGTCGCCGGGGTGAAGGGCTCCAGCCAGGAGCCGTCGGCGTTGCGCGCCCGCTGGTAGCCGCCCTCGGGGGTGGCGTCCGGGTCGAAGGTGTTCTCCCACCAGCCCGCGCGGTCGGCGAAGCGGCGCTCGGTCGCCGGCCGCCCCAGCCGGCGGGCCCAGTCGGACAGGGCCTGGTCGGCGGTGGCGTCCTCGAGCGTCTCGGCCGCGCCGCCCCAGCAGTGGCAGTCGTCCTGCGGCGCGTAGTGCAGGCGCAGGTACTCGGCGAGGCCGGGGCGCATCCCCGCGCACTGCCCGGGGCAGCCGTAGTCGGACAGGCTGTCGGGGTGCGGCACGCTCGCCTGGCGCACCAGGGAGTCGAAGGCGGCGCCGACCTCGAAGTTGCGCACGCCCAGCGCGTGCATGCCGGCGAGCGTCGGGGCGCTGGGGTCGCCGGTCATGACGCGGGTGGCGCCGTTGACGTGGACCCACCGGTCCCAGACGCCGCCGCGCTGGCGCGAGAGGTTGAGCAGCGACTGCGCGAAGTCGCCGGCCACCCGCGGGTCGAGCAGGGCCAGCAGCTGGGTGTGGGCGCGGTACTGGTCCCACCCGGAGAAGTTGCCGTACTGCGCAGCCTGGCCGCGGGCGAGTCGACGCACCGAGCGGTCGGCCCCCAGGTAGGTGCCGGCGACGTCGCTGGCGACGTTGGGCTCCAGCGCCGCGTGGTAGAGCGCGGTGTAGAACGCCGTGCGGTCGTCGCGGGTGCCGCCGGCCACCTCGACCTTGCGCAGCTGCCGCTCCCAGGCGCGGGTGCCGGCCGCGGCCACGGTGCGGACGGTGGCGCGGCGGCCCAGCTCGGCCGCCAGGTTGGCCTCGGCGGCGCGGGCGCTGGTGTAGGACAGCCCGACGCGCATCGTCACCGGCCGGTTGCGCCCCGAGGTGTCGAACCCGACGTAGCCGCCCGAGCCACGGCCGCGGCGCAGGTCGCCGGTCTCGTAGCCCTCTCCCCCGCTGGCCGTGGTGGTGCCCGGCCGGAGCTGCCCGTCGACCCAGGTGCCGGTCGAGGCGAAGGCGCGGTCGAAGTGGGCGGTGAAGTGGAGCCGGTAGTAGGAGAACTTGTTGCTGCCGCCGCCGTTGGCGCGCCGACCGCAGAAGCCGCCGGTCAGCACCGACCCCGTGACCATCCGCGCCCTGCGGTCGATGCGGACGTCGGCCGCCTCGCTGCCGTTGAGCGAGTTGGACACGCGGAAGAGCAGGTGCGCGGGCTCGTCGGCGGGGAACCGGAAGGTGCCGATGCCGGCGCGGGTGGTGGCCGCGAAGTCGGTGCGCACTCCGTTGGCCAGGCCCAGGGCGTAGCGGCCGGGCTCGGCGACCTCGTCGTCGTGGGAGAAGTCGCTGGCGTAGGTGGCATCGGCGCTGTCGGCGCTCGGCGAGACCGTCATGTCGCCCACGTGGGGGAAGACCGGGACGTCGCCGGCCGCACCGGGGTGGCACCCGGCGCCGTTGACGTGGGTGAGCGCGAAGCCGCGCAGCCGGGTGGTGTCGTACTGGTACCCGTTGGCCGCCCCGGTGTCGGTCTGGTCGCCCCTGGTGCTGGTGGGCGACCACGACAGCATCCCGAACGGGCGCACGGCGCCCGGGTAGGTGTTGCCGCCGTTGGCCGTGCCGATGAGCGGGTCGACGTAGGCCACGGCGGAGCGGACGGTGCGAGCGGCACCGGAGCCCGCCTCGCCGCTGCTGCGCTCGGACGGGGCGGCGACGGCCGGCCCGGCGGCCGGGAGGGCCAGCCCGGTGACGCCGAGCGCCAGCACGAGGGACGGGGCCAGGGCCGGCAGCAACCGGCGTCCGGAGGAGCGGTGGACGTGACGACTCACGGGAGACCTCCGAGTGCGGGCTGTGGTCCGGGTCACACTAGGCCCATGTGGCGACGTCCTCCTGCGGCGCCCGCGGCAACCGCACCAGCACGGTGGTCCCGCGACCCTCCTGCGACTCGATCTCGACGCTGCCGCCGTGCCACTCGACCACCGACTGCACCAGGGCCAGGCCCAGGCCGGTGCCCTGGATCTCGTCGGCGACCGAGAGGGAGGAGCGGAAGAAGCGGGAGAACAGGCGGTCCTGCTCGGCGGCCGGGATGCCGATGCCGGTGTCGACCACCGAGAGCACGACGTCGTCGCCCTCGGCGTGCAGCCGCACGGTCACCGCGCCGTGCGGGTGGCTGAACTTGACCGCGTTGTTGAGCAGGTTGAGCAGCACCCGCTCGAGCTGGCGGCGGTCGCCGAGGACCAGGGGCACCTCGGAGTCGGAGACCACGGTCACCTCGATGTCCTTCGCCGCGGTCGACGGCGCCAGGGTCTGCTGGCACTCCGCCACGACCGGCGCCAGGTCGAGGGCGCGCAGGTCGAGGTGGACCTGCTCCGCGTCGTACGCCGAGAGCGAGAGCAGGTCCTCGACCAGCGCGCGCAGCCGTCCGACGTTGCGCTCGATGATGGTCACGCTCTGGGCGACGTCGGAGGTCAGCTCGCCCATGCCGCCCTCGCTCATCAGCTCCAGGTAGCCGACGATGCTGGTCAGCGGCGTGCGCAGCTCGTGGGAGACGGTCGAGATGAAGGCGTCCTTGGCGCGGTCGAGCTCCTCGAGGCGGCGCATCGACTCGCGCTGCTGCTCGAAGGCCTGCACCTGCACCAGCGAGGCCACCAGGTCGTGGGAGACGCCCTGGCAGATCGCCAGCTCGCGGGGCTGCCAGGCGCGGGGCCGGATGGAGGACAGCAGCAGCCACCCGACGACCTCGTCGCCCACCGCGACCGGGACCGCGGCCAGCGCCACCACGCCGAGGGCCTCGACGATCTCCGCCGCACCCACCGGGTCGAGGCGGCGGTCGTCGCCGACGTGGTCGATGCGCAGCGGCTCGAGCTGCTGGGCGGCCTCGAGCAGCAGCGAGGTCAGCGACTCGGGGAGGTCGACGAACGACGCGGGCTGCGGCAGCCGGGCGGCCTCGGGGCCGGCCGACCACGCCCCCCGGACGGCGGAGTAGCGCTCGGCGTCGACCAGCAGCACGTCGCAGCGGTCGACCTGGGTGGCCTGCCCGACCGACTCCGCCGCACGGTTGACCAGCTGGGCGGAGTCGAAGTCCTGGCGCAGCGCCCGGGCCAGCTCGGTGACCACGCGGGCCTGGTCGGCGCGCTCCAGCAGCTCGGCCTGGGCGTTGCGCAGCTCGCGCACGGAGTCGTAGAGGTCGGCCGTGGCCCGCTCCCCGATCGACTCGGCCGCCTGCCGGCGCGCCTGCTCGCGGCGCAGCTGCCGACGGAGCCGTCGCACCTCGGCGACGGGGTCCGTCGACTCGACGGTGTCGGAGACCAGTTCCATGGGGTCCTCAGCCTGTCTCGAAGGTGACGCGCAGCGAGCAGTGGGGGGCGTCGTGGAGCTGGCACGCCTCGTGGTGGACCGCGGTCGGCTCGTCGTAGACGACGCCGGCCCCCTCGATCATGCCCTCGGCGAGCGCGCAGAGCGAGCGGTGGGAGCGGTAGTGCACGAGCAGTGACCCGTCCTCACCGTCGTCGAACCAGAAGCGGGGCGGCTGGGCGTCGGGGTGCAGGCGCACCACCTCGGCGTGGACGAGGTCGTCGAGCGTGAGCAGGAAGGACCGGACGTCGTCGTGGGCGGCGAAGTGACCCGGGTAGCGCTGCGACAGTCCCTGCGTGGCGTGGCGTCCCAGCTCGACGCAGAGGTCGGCCTCCGCCACGCCCAGGAGCTCCGACCCCGCCCCCACCAGGCGTGGGAGCGCGTCGTCGGGGTAGTTGCCCAGGCTGGTCCACACGCCGTCGAGGTCCGCGTCCACCAGGATCCGGTCCCACACCGCGTCGCCGTGCTGCAGCACCACGGCTTCCTCGACGAGGTTCAAGATGACGCCCTTCACTACGAGGCCCCCAGGAGTCCGCGGCCACAACCTTCCGGTTGGGAGGCTAGTGAAGGCGGCGCGAACGATCAGTACAACCGTCCACCCAGGCGTGTCCTGGTCTAGCCACCCTCGCGGCCGCGAACGGCCGCACGAGGACGGCCGGCGGCGGTAGCATCGCGGCCAGCGCTCGTCGGGCAGGGGCCCGAGGGGTGGGGAGGAGAGTCCGTGCGTCCTCGGCGTACGCCCGTGCTCGCGGGCCCGGTCGCCGCCCTGCTGGCGGTCCTCGTGGTGCTGGCGGGCTGCTCGTCGGCCCCGCTCGCCCGCCCGGAGGCCTCCGACCGGACCTCGCCGCCGGAGCTCGGCGCCTGCTACCCGCTCACCCCCGAGGACGTCGGGAGCAGCAGCAACGACACCGACCCGGTCGCGTGCGGCGCCGCCCACACCTCCCAGACCTTCGCGGTCGGCACGCTGCCGGAGTCGACGGGCGCGGCGTACGACGACCGCGCGCACGGCCGCTGGATCTACCCGCGCTGCGAGGCCGCCTTCGAGAAGTTCCTCGGCGTCGACGAGAGCCTGGCGATGCGGATCCAGCTGAGCTGGGCGTGGTTCCGGCCCTCGCAGGAGGGCTGGGACAAGGGCGCACGGTGGTACCGCTGCGACCTCGTCGGCGGCAGCACCGAGGCCACGGCGTACCGCCCGCTCCCGCAGGACGCCAAGGGCCTGTTCGCCGCCAAGCCACCCGAGCAGTGGCTCACCTGCGCCTCCGGGCCCACCGTGCTGGAGGCCGAGAAGCTGCCCTGCACCGAGCCCCACGACTGGCGCGCGGTCACCACCATCAAGCTCGGCCAGCCCGACGACGAGTACCCCGGCGAGCGGCTGGTGCAGGTGCGCACCCGCGACTTCTGCTCCGACTCGGTCGGCGCCTGGATGAACTACCCGGTCGACTACGAGTACGGCTACACGTGGTTCAAGGAGGCCGAGTGGCAGGCCGGCAACCGGCGCTCGGTCTGCTGGGCGAGGACCGACCGGTGAGGCCGGCACGATGACGGCGGGGCGCGGACGGCGCCTGGGGGTCCTGCTGGTCCCCCTGGTGCTCCTGCTCGGCGCCTGCAGCTCGGGGGGCCCCGGGACCGCCGGCGACGCCCCGGTCACCTCGCGCTCCGCCTCGCCCTCCCCCACGGCCTCGGTCACGGCGGCTGCCACGGCCCCGCGCGCCCCCGCCGTCGGGAGCTGCCACGACCTGACCCTGACCGCGGCGACCCGGCCGGTGGACGACGGGGAGGCCGTCGGCTGTGCCCGTCCCCACACCTCGGTGACGGTCAGGGTCGGGCGGCTGTCCTCGCTGGCCGACGGACACCTGCTGTCGGTCGACTCGCGCACCACCCGGGCCCGGGTCGCCGCGGCGTGCCCCGCCTCCCTGGCGAGCTGGGCGGGCGGCGACGAGACCGCCCGCCGGCTGAGCCGGCTCGAGGTCGTGTGGTTCACCCCGACGCTCGAGCAGGCCGACGCCGGCGCCGACTGGTTCCGCTGCGACCTGGTCTCGGTCGCCTCCTCCGACCGCCTGCAGCGCCTGCCCGGCCGGGCCCGCGGGCTCCTCGACGGCGCCGGCGCGCTCGACACCTACGGCACCTGCGGCACCGCCGCCCCCGACGCCCGCCGCTTCGAGCGGGTGGCCTGCGCACTGGGGCACACCTGGCGCGCGGTCGACGTCGTGGCGCTGCCGCAGGGGGCGCGCTACCTCGCCGCCGACCTCACCGCCCAGGGCGACGACCGCTGCCGTGCCGTCGCGTCCGACCGCGCCGGAGGGGACCTGGAGTTCTCCTGGTCCTTCGAGTGGCCCACCCGCACCCGGTGGGACGCCGGCCAGCGCTACGGGTGGTGCTGGGTCCCCGCCGCCTGAGGGCGGGCCCCGGGGTCAGCGGACGGCGTGGCCCGCGGCGCGCAGGGTGTCCTTGACCTCGGGGATGCGCAGCGTGCCGAAGTGGAAGACCGTGGCGGCCAGCACCGCGTCGGCGCCCGCGTCGACGGCCGGGGCGAAGTGGTCCAGGGCCCCGGCGCCGCCGCTGGCGATGACGGGCACCGCGACCTCGCGGCGCACGGCGCGGACCAGGTCGAGGTCGAAGCCGTCCTGGGTGCCGTCGGCGTCCATGGCGTTGAGCAGGATCTCGCCGGCCCCCAGCTCCGCGGCGCGCGAGGCCCACTCCAGGGCGTCGAGACCCGCGGAGGTCCGCCCGCCGTGGGTGGTGACCTCGAAGCCGGAGTCGGTGCCCGCGGCGCGGCGGGCGTCGACCGAGAGCACGAGCACCTGGTTGCCGAACCGGTCGGCGATCTCGGCGACCAGCTCGGGGCGGCGGATGGCGGCGGTGTTGACCGCGACCTTGTCGGCGCCGGCCCGCAGCAGCCGGTCGACGTCGGCCACGCTGGACACGCCCCCTCCGACCGTGAGCGGGATGAAGACCTGCTCGGCGGTGGCCGAGACGATCTCCATCGTGGTCGAGCGACCCTCGTGGGAGGCCGAGATGTCGAGGAAGGTGAGCTCGTCGGCGCCCTCGGCGTCGTAGACCTTGGCCAGCTCCACCGGGTCGCCGGCGTCGCGCAGCGACTGGAAGTTGATGCCCTTGACGACCCGCCCCGCGTCGACGTCGAGGCAGGGGATGACGCGGACGGCCAGGCTCACGGCTGCGGCACCGGCTGGTCCACCGGGCGGGGCCGCTCCGGCCACGTCAGGTCCAGGGCGTCGGGGAGCGTGAAGCGGCCCTCGTAGAGCGCGGTGCCGATGATGGCGCCCTCGACGCCGCCCGGCTGGTCGGCCGGGGTCACCAGGCCCATCAGCGCCTCGAGGTCGGCCAGCTCGGTGATGCCGCCCGAGGCCACCACCGGGCGGTCGGTCTCGGCGCACACGGCCCGCAGCAGGTCGAGGTTGGGGCCCTGGAGCATGCCGTCCTTGTTGACGTCGGTGACGACGTAGCGCGCGCAGCCCTCGGAGTCGAGACGGGCCAGCACGTCGTACAGGTCGCCGCCGTCGCGGGTCCAGCCCCGGGCCGCCAGCGTGCGTCCGCGCACGTCGAGCCCGATCGCGATCCGGTCGCCGTGCGAGGCGATCGCCGAGGCGCACCACTCGGGCTGCTCCAGCGCCGCGGTGCCGATGTTGACCCGGCGGCAGCCGGCCGTCATGGCCGACTCCAGCGACGCGTCGTCGCGGATGCCGCCGCTCATCTCGACGTCGATGTCGAGCGTGCCGACGATCCGCGCCAGCAGCTCGCGGTTGTGGCCGCGCCCGAAGGCGGCGTCGAGGTCGACGAGGTGGATCCACTCCGCCCCGGCCTGCTGCCAGCGCAGCGCCGCCTCGACCGGGTCCCCGAACCGCTTCTCGGAGCCGGCGACCCCCTGGACCAGCTGCACGGCCTGGCCGCCGGCGATGTCGACGGCGGGCAGCAGCTCGAGGTGGGGCGCCGGGATCTGGCTGGCGGGGTGCTGGGTCATGTGGTCCTCCGGGTGGGTCGTCAGGGGCGGGGCAGCGAGGCGACCCAGTTGCGCAGCAGCGCAGCCCCGGCGTCACCGGACTTCTCGGGGTGGAACTGGGTGGCCGTCAGGGGGCCGTTCTCGACGGCCGCCACGAAGCGGTCGCCGCCGTGCTCGGCCCAGGTGACCAGCGGCGGTCGGGTGCGGTCGTTGGTCTGCAGGGTCCAGTCGCGCACGCCGTAGGAGTGCACGAAGTAGAACCGCTCCTGCTCCAGCCCGGAGAACAGTCGTGTCCCCTCGGGGGCCTCGACGGTGTTCCACCCCATGTGCGGCACGACGGGCGCCTGCAGCCGCTCGACCACGCCGGGCCACTCGTCGCACCCGGCGGTCTCCACGCCGTGCTCGACGCCCCGCTCGAAGAGGATCTGCATGCCGACGCAGATGCCCAGCACGGGACGACCGCCGGCGAGCCGGCGACCGATCACCTCGTGGCCCCGGACCGCCCGCAGGCCCTCCATGCACGCGGCGAAGGCGCCCACGCCCGGCACGACGAGGCCGTCGCAGTCCATGGCCGTCGCGCGGTCGGCGCTCAGCGTGACCTCGGCCCCCGCCCGCTCCAGCGCACGCACGGCCGAGCGCAGGTTGCCCGAGCCGTAGTCGAGGACCGTGACCCGGGGCGCTGCGGTGCTCAGAGCGTGCCCTTGGTGGAGGGCACGCCCGTCTCGCGCGGGTCGAGGGCGACCGCGTCGCGCAGCGCCCGGGCCACGGCCTTGAACTGCGCCTCCACGACGTGGTGGGGGTCGCGGCCGCCGAGGACGCGCACGTGCAGCGCGATCTGGGCGTGGTGGGCCAGCGTCTCCAGGACGTGGCGCGTGAGCGATCCGGCGTACGGCACGCCGCTGCCGCCGATCTGGAAGTACTCCTGGCCGGCGGGCTCGCCGGTGTGGACGCAGTAGGGCCGGCCCGAGACGTCGACGGCGCACTGCACCAGCGCCTCGTCGAGCGGCACCAGCGAGTCGCCGAAGCGCCGGATCCCGGACTTCGGCCCGAGCGCCTCGAGGAGCGCGTCGCCCAGCACGATCGCGGTGTCCTCGACGGTGTGGTGTCCGTCGATGTGGACGTCGCCCTCGGTCTGCACGGTCAGGTCGAACAGGCCGTGGCGCCCGAAAGCGGTGAGCATGTGGTCGAAGAAGCCGACGCCGGTCGAGACCTCGGTGCGGCCCGACCCGTCGAGGTCGAGCTCGACGAGCACCTTCGACTCCTTGGTCTGGCGCTCGATGCGGGCGGTGCGGCTCATCGGCCGGCTCCTTCGGTGGTGGGGTGGGCGAGCGCTCCGGTGAGGGCGCTCCGGAAGGCCTGCATCTCCGCGGCCGTGCCGATCGAGACCCGCAGCCAGCCCTCGGGGCCGGTGACGCGGATCAGCACGCCGTCGTCCAGCAGCCGCTGCCAGACCGCCTGGCGGTCGGCGAAGCGGCCGAAGAGCACGAAGTTGGCGTCGCTGGGGGCGACCTCGAGACCCTGCTCCTCGAGCCAGGCGACGGTGCGGTCGCGCTCGGCGCGCAGCTCCTCGACCTTGCCGAGCAGCTCGTCGGCGTGGCGCAGCGCGGCCAGCGCCGTCGCCTGCGTGACGGCGGAGAGGTGGTAGGGCAGCCGCACCACGCGCAGCGCGTCGCACAGCTCCGGCGCCGCGGCCAGGTAGCCCAGCCGGGCACCGGCCAGGGCGAAGGCCTTGCTCATGGTGCGGGTGACGACCAGGTTGCGGTGACCCTGCCCGTCCGCGGTGGCGAGCAGCTCGAGGGCCGAGGGCGTGCCGGCGCGGCGGAACTCGGCGTACGCCTCGTCGATGACCACGACGCCGTCGTCGCCGACCAGCTCGCACAGGGTGCCGATGACGTCGTGCGGCAGCGCGGTGCCGGTCGGGTTGTTGGGCGAGGGCAGCAGCACCACGCTGGGGCGGTGCTCGCGCACCAGCCGGCGGGCCTCGTCGAGGTCGAAGCTGAAGTCCTCGTGGCGGCGCCCGGCGACCCAGCCGGTCATCGCGTCGCGGGCGTACTCCGGGTACATGCTGTAGGTCGGCGCGAAGCTGATCGCGGTCCGGCCCGGGCCGCCGAAGGCCTGGAGCAGCTGGAGCATCACCTCGTTGGAGCCGTTGGCCGCCCACACCTGCGCCGGGTCCACCACGACCCCCGCCTCGCGACCCAGGTACGCCGCCAGGCCCTCGCGCAGCTCGGTGAACTCGCGGTCGGGGTAGCGGTTGAGCGTCGTGGCCGCCCGCGCCACCGAGGCGGCGACGTCCTCGACGACGGCCGCCGAGGGCGCGTAGGGGTTCTCGTTGACGTTGAGCTGGACCGGCACGTCGAGCTGGGGCGCGCCGTAGGGCTCCACCCCGCGGAGCTCCTCGCGCAGCGGGACCCAGGAGCGCTCGGTGGAGGTCGGCTGCGTGCTCGTGCTCACCGGTCGAACCGGACGTCGACGGCCGCGGCGTGGCCGGGGAGGTCCTCGGCGTGCGCGAGCGTCGTGACGTGGCCGGCCACCTCGGCCAGGGCCTCGCGGGTGTACTCGACGAGGTGGACCGCGCGCACGAAGGAGCGCACGGAGAGCCCCGAGGAGTGGCAGGCGCAGCCGGCGGTGGGCAGCACGTGGTTGGACCCGGCGCAGTAGTCGCCCAGCGAGACCGGCGCCCACGGGCCGACGAACACGGCCCCGGCGTTGCGGACCCGGCGCGCCACCGAGGCGGCCTCGGCGGTCTGGATCTCGGTGTGCTCGGCGGCGTAGGCGTTGATGACCGCCAGGCCCTGCTCGACGTCGTCGACCAGCACGATGCCGGACTGGACGCCGTCCAGGGCGGTGCGGACGCGGTCGACGTGGCGGGTGGCGGCCACCTGCTTGTCGAGCTCGGCCTCGACCTCGTCGGCGAGCCGCAGCGAGTCGGTGACCAGCACGGAGGCGGCCATCGGGTCGTGCTCGGCCTGGCTCACCAGGTCGGCGGCGACGTGGCCCGCCTCGGCGGTGTCGTCGGCGAGCACCGCGATCTCGGTCGGCCCGGCCTCGGAGTCGATGCCGACGACGCCCTTGAGGAGCCGCTTGGCCGAGACGGTGTAGATGTTGCCCGGCCCGGTCACGAGGTCGACGCGGCGGCAGGGACCAGCGCCGTAGGCGAACATCGCGATGGCCTGGGCCCCGCCCACGGCGTAGACCTCCTCCACGCCGAGCAGCTCGCAGGCGGCCAGGATCGTGGGGTGGGGCAGCCCGCCGAAGGCCTTCTGGGGCGTGCTGGTCAGCGCGATCGAGGACACCCCGGCCACCTGGGCGGGGACGACGTTCATCACCACGCTGGAGACGAGGGGCGCGAGCCCGCCGGGGACGTAGAGCCCGACCCGGTCGACGGGGACCAGCCGCTGCGTGATCCGCGCGCCGGCGGCGACCTCGGTGACGACGTCGGACTCGAGCTCGGCCTCGCAGGTGAGCCGCAGCCGGCGGATGGACTCCTCCAGACCGGCGCGCACCTGCGGGTCGAGGGCCGCGAGCGCGTCGCGCAGCGCCTCGCGCGGCACGGCGACCTCGGTCTGCTCGACGCCGTCGAACCGCGCGGTGTACTCCCGGATCGCCTCGACGCCGCGGTCGCGGACGTCGTCGCAGATCGGGCGCACCACGTGGACCGCGGCCTCGACGTCGAAGTCGGCGCGCGGGACGAGGGTGCGGTAGTCGGGATCGGCGCCGGCGGCGCCGTCCCGGAGGTCGATCCGGCGAATCATGGGACCCATTCTAGAGCCGGGTCCGGGCGCGCCGGTCAGCGCGCTCCGGCGGCGGGCAGGGGCACCCGGAGGAAGGCGGGGCGGTAGCGGAACGGGTCGGCCTCGACCGCTGCCACGTCGGTGTCGTTGCGGCTGTAGGACACCACCACCGAGCCGGGCTCCGGCAGCAGGTCGGGGTGGGCCAGCGGCATGTAGCGCAGCTCCCCCGCGGCCACGTCGGAGGGGATCCGCGCCACGGTGGTGCCCCCGTCGAAGGGACCGGTCGGCGAGGGCGCCGACCAGACCACGAGGTCGGTGCCGAGGAACTCGTCGCGCTTGCTCACGGCGTACCACCGGTCGCCCCGGGGGAACACGCTCAGCGTCTGGGAGACCCCGCCGCGCGCCGGGACCAGCTCGCCGGCCCGGTCCGGGTCGGCCTGCCACCGCTCGCCGTCCCAGTAGCGCCAGGACCGCTGCCGCAGCAGCTGCTCGGGCCGGGTGCGCGCGACCCGCAGCGAGAAGCCGAACACGCCCGGGGTGTCGGGCCGGGCGGTGCCGTAGAGGTAGACCCAGCCGCCGCGCACCACGGCCGCGGCGCCCCACTCGGGTCGGGCCGGGTCGGCGCTGTCGGGGCCGAGGTCGCGCTGCTCGACCAGCTGGGGGGTGCCGCCCCGCGGCACCACGAAGACGGCCATCGAGGGACCGAGGTTGTCGAAGGCCCCGGCACCGTCGGGGGCCTCGGTCGAGCGCACCCGCTGGGTGGCGACCCCGACCAGGTCGTAGCCGGGCCGCTGCACCCGGGCGACCGACATCGGCCAGTAGCCCACGCCGTCGGCCCGGTCGGGGACCAGCGCGCCCCCGTCGGCGGGCAGCACGCTGCGCACGCAGCCCGGCCCGAAGACCAGCATCGAGTTGCGCACGAACCGCTGGCCGCGGAACGACGCGGAGCGCAGCGTGTCGCCGAAGACCCACAGCCGCCGCCCGTCCTGGAGGCGTACGTCGGCCCCGACGTCGGCGCCCTGGAACGACGGTCCCCCGCGCACCCGCCCCGCGAACCGGTTGAGACCGGCCAGGTCCGAGACGTCGGGCACCTCGAGGCACTCGGTCTGGGCCGCCCGGGCCACCGGGGCGGCGCTCAGCCCGTCGGTCTGTCGCGGGGCCAGCAGGGTCGCCCCCAGCGCCGCCACGGCCAGGGGCACACCCAGCGCACCGAGCAGTGGCAGCCGCCGCGGCTGGTCGGCGGGGGTCGCGGGCCGACCGGCGGAGCGGGCCGCGTCCCACGCCAGCAGCCCCACCCCGAGCACCGCGACCAGCAGCAGGAGCAGCACGCTCCCCGCGGGGAGCCCGCCGGTCCACGCGGTCGCCCGGGCCAGCGCCAGGCCCGCGCCGTGGACCGTGGACCCCGCGAGCACCGGCCAGGGCTCGGGCAGCACCCGCGGGTCGCGTCCGGTGACGAGCGGACCGGTCAGCGCCAGCACCAGCAGGCCCGCCACGGCGGTCCCCCAGGGGCCGCCGACGGCCTCGAGCCCGGCCGTGGCCAGCGCGGTCGCCGCCACCACGCCCGCCCCGAGCAGCCACCACGCGGGCACCGCCCCCGGCGCCAGGCCGCCCTGCCAGGACGCCACCAGCGCGACCACCAGACCGGCGGCCACCCCCGCGAGCCCGGCGACCAGCAGCACCCGGGCCACCCGCACCCGGACCGAGGGCGCGGCCCGTCCGCGACGGCGGCGCAGCAGCGGCACGACCAGCCCCGCGGCGACCCCGACGAGGACGCCGACCAGGACCCAGGCCCCGACCGACGCCGCGAGCGCTCCGCGGCCCAGCGACGGGTCGCGCACGGGCGCGACCTCCACCGTCCGCGACGTGCGGCCCAGCGGGGTGCCGACCCGGTCCGAGAGGCCCTCCAGCAACCGGGTCAGCTCCGGGTCTCCGACGGCAGGGACCAGCAGCACGTCCTGCGCGACCCGCAGGTCGACGACCACGACGGCCGCCGCGGTGCCCTGCCGCAACGGCTCGCGCGGGTCGGCGTCCTCGGGGATCGCCCGTGCCCGGACCGGCGAGCCGGCCAGCGCGTCCAGGCGCGCGACCACGGCGTCGGCCACCACGGCGGGCGCCTGCACGGCGACCGGGACCTCGTGGGGGCGGGGCGTGGCGCGGGCGGCGTGCACCAGCAGCAGCACCACCGGCACCAGCAGCAGGGCGACGACCAGCGGGCCGGCGTACCTCCTCGGCACCCTCAGGCGTCGGCGCCCACGAAGGGCGACGAGTAGTCCGTGTCGGGCAGGGCGTCGAGGACCCGCTCGGCCTCGCCGGCCGCCAGGTCGTGGCGCTCCTGCTCGGCCCGGATCGCCTGGCGCAGCAACCGGGTCTCCCCCGCGGTGGCGATGCCCGTGACCTCGGGGTGCCCGTCGAGCACCCAGGCGACGGCCGCGGTGACGTGGGGCTGGTCGTCGAAGGGCTCGTACCAGGTCGCCCAGCGGTGCTCCGGCGTCGGCCAGGGGCGACGGGCGACGGTCTTGATCGTCATCAGCCCGACGTCGGCCGCCCTCACGGCCTCGACCAGGGCGGCGTAGTCCTCGGCGTAGCCGGGCACGCGGACCAGGGTGCGGTTGAGCGGCGTGAGGACCGTGTCGAAGGGGAAGCGCCGCAGCGCCTCGAGGTGGGTGGCGGGCGCGTCGTGGGTGTGGCCGGTGATCCCGATGGCCCCGACCAGCCCCTCGTCGCGCGCCCGGACGGCCGCGGCCAGCGAGCCCTGCTCGGCGGTGCACCGGTCGAGGTCGGCGAGCTTGCCCACCTCGTGCAGCTGGAGCAGGTCGACGTGGTCGGTCTGCAGCCGCTCGAGCGACTCGTTGATCTGCCGCCAGGCCTCCTCCTCGGTGCGCAGGCCGGTCTTGGTGGCCAGGAACACCCGGTCGCGCAGGTCGGTCATCATCGCGCCCAGCCGCAGCTCCGCCTCGCCGTACGCCGCGGCGACGTCGACGTGGTTGATCCCCGCGGCGAGCGCCTCGGCGACGGACGCGTCGGCGGTGTCCTGGTCGACCTCGCCCAGGGAGGCGGCGCCGTAGATCAGCACCGAGGAGCGGTGCTCGAGACGGCCGAGACGACGGGTCTCCATGGGTTCCTCCAACAGGTGGGGTGGCACCGGGAGGGCCCCGGGACGAGGTCACCACGCTAGTGCCCCGCGCCCGTCGCGCCAGGTGGGTAGGTTGGGCACGTGACGTCGGTGCCGCTGTTCCCGCTGAACGCGGTCCTGTTCCCGGGCGTGGCCACGCCGCTGCACATCTTCGAGGAGCGCTACCGCGCGCTGGTGCGCGAGCTGCTCGCCGTCGAGACCGGCTTCGACCGGGTCTTCGGGATCGTGGCGATCCGGGAGGGCTACGAGGTGGGCCACCACGGCTCGCAGTCGGTGCACCGGGTCGGGACGCTGGTGCAGCTCACCGAGGCCGAGGCGTACGACGACGGCCGCTTCGACATCGAGGTGATCGGCCGGCAGCGGCTGCGCGTGCTCGAGCACGACTCCAGCGGTCCGTTCCTGCGCGGCGAGGTCGAGCTGCTGACCGACGACGACGAGGCCGACGCCGTGCTGGAGGCCGAGCGCACCCTGGCGGCCTTCGAGAAGTACCGCCTGCAGCTCTCCGAGCTCCGCGGCGGGCCGGTCCTGGCGGGCGCGATGCCGCACGACCCGGCGTACCTGTCCTACGCGCTGGCCAGCACCTGCCTGCTCACCCTCCCCCAGCGCCAGGCGCTGCTCGAGGCCGAGACCGCGACGGTGCGCCTGACGATGCTGCGCCGCACCCTGCACGAGGAGATGCGCGCCATGCGGGCGCTGCCCTCGCTGCCGGCGACCGAGGTCGCCCGCACCCGCTGGTCGCCCAACTAGGACCAGCGGTGGCGCGCAGACGAGCCCCCGGCGGCACCCCGGCCACCCTCGCCCTGGAGCGGGCCGGGGTGGAGTTCAGCGCGCACGCCTACGACCACGACCCGGCTGCCGCGTCGTACGGTCTCGAGGCGGCGACGGCGCTCGGCCTGGACCCCGTGACCGTGCTCAAGACGCTGCTGTGCGAGGCCGACGGCCGGCTCGTGGTGGCGGTGGTCCCCGTGGCCGGGCAGCTCGACCTCAAGGCGCTGGCCGCCGCGGTCGGCGCCAAGCGCGCCGTGATGGCCGACCCCGCCGCGGCCGAGCGGGCCACGGGCTACGTCGTCGGGGGCATCTCGCCGCTGGGCCAGCGCCGGCGGCTGCCCACCGTGGTGGACGCCTCCGCCCTCGACCACGACCACGTCTACGTCAGCGGTGGCCGCCGCGGGCTGGACCTCGGTCTCGCCCCGGCCGACCTGGTGGCGCAGTGCGGGGCCGTGGTGGCGGCGGTGGGCCGGGCCTGAGGCCCCACCCGCCGCGCGGGGTCAGCGGGTGGCGACCTTGAGCTCGAGGTGGCCGGTGTCGCCGTCGACCCAGGTGCTCAGGCCCACGGCCCGGAGCACGTCGAGGTCCTCCACGACCGGACGGGCCGACTCGTCGCGCTTCGCGACGTCCTGGAGCAGCGCGCGCCACTCGTCGTCGAGGCGCAGGAAGAACACGCCCTGGGCGTCGTCGGCCTCGCTGACCACCGAGGAGAAGACCTCGTCGTCGCCGAGCTCGCCGGTGTCGACGAGCTGGTCGGCGTACTCCTGCTGGGTGGAGAGCGCGACCTCGTCGTCGCCCTGCTCGACGTACGCCGGGAGGTCGGACAGCGAGAAGCCGGCCCCCTTCTCGACCTTGGCGATCACCTCGGAGATCGCGTCGGCGTCGCCGTGCACGAGCAGCCCGACCGGCACGGAGGCGGGCGTGACGTCGTCGGTGGAGGCCGGGGCGTCCCCGCCGACCGAGAGGCTGACCGAGTCGCCCAGCACCGTCAGCACGTCGTCGGGATAGCTCAGGCCGATCCCGGCGAGCGCCTGGGCGACGAACCCGAACGGACCCTCGGGCGAGGCGCCGCCGTCGCCGGCGCTGTCCTGGAGCGCGGTGCGCAGCTGCTCCGGCACGGCGAAGGCCAGGACCGCGGCCGTGTCGGCCGGCAGCGCCGCGACGTGCTCGCCGACCTGGTCGGACCCGCCCTCGGGGCCGCCGCCGGCAAACGACAGCTCGACGCCGCCGTCGGCGAAGCGCAGCGCGGCCGCCGCACCCTCGAAGTCCTCCAGCGCCTGGGTCAGCTCCTCGCCGCCCGCGGCGGTCGGGTCCTGGCCCAGGATCTCGCGGCCGTAGGTGGCCACCGTGTCCTCGAGGTACGCCGCCGCCTCGGGGGCGGCGTACATCTCGACGATGCCCTCGCCACCGACCTCGTCGCGCCACTCCTGGAAGGTCTGGTCCTCGGTCAGCGGGGACTTCTCGCCCGCGTCCACGATCGTCCGCGCGTGCGCCTCGGTGTCGGAGAGCACCAGGTAGTCGTCGGTCAGCACGTAGGCGGCCTGGTCCTCCGCGTCGCCGCAGGCCAGCAGCTTCTCGACGCCGGTCCTGGCCTTGCCGGGGTCGCTGACCTGGACCACGGCGACCGGCACCGGGGTCTTGTCGAGCGTGACGCCGCCGAGGCCCGCGCGCTGGCCGATCCACGGCTCCACGTCCTGGGCGTAGTCGAGGTCCTGGCAGGTGCCCTCCTGCTGCACCTGCTCGAAGATCGCCTGGACGGGGTCGGTGTCCTCGTCGAGGCCGGCGTCCTCGCGGATCGAGGGGAACTTGCGCAGCGTCCTGAGCGCCTCGAGCTTCTGGCCCCCCGCGGGGTCCAGGTCGATGCTGACCAGGGCGAAGGTCTCCTGGGGCAGCACGTCGGCGGGACGGGGGCCGCTGCCCGAGAAGGCCTGCCAGGCGGCGTACCCGCCCCCGGCGACGGCGAGGACCGCGACACCGGCGACCGCGGCGGCCACCAGGCCCTTGCGGCCGCGGCGGTGCGCGGGCTCCGGTGCGGGTGGGACCGGCAGGGCGGTGGCGTGGTCGGACATGGCTTCCCCCGAGGCTCTCGACGACTGGGAGAAGGGTAGTGCGGGCTCAGTCCCGGCGCAGCACGAACAGGTGGACCAGGGCGCCGAGCGCGGCGGCGAGCGGCCAGACCCAGAACGCCCCGGTCGCGTGAAGCACCAGCTGGATCGGTGCCTGGGCCCCCTCGGCGCGACCGCTGAGGACCTGCTCGGGATCGGCCGGGCCCAGCACCCGCCCGAGCCGGGAGGTGACGAGCGCCGCCACCACGGCGCCGGCGGTCACCAGCACCACCATCAGCAGCGGGTCGCGGCGGCGCCAGGCCATCAGCACCAGGGCGCTGAGCAGACCGCCGACCAGCGCGACCAGGACGTACCAGCCGTCCACGGCCACCTCGCCGGTCAGCGCGACCGCGGTCAGCGCGGCTCCCTGGGCGGTCCTGGTCGCCTCGGGCAGCGGGGTCAGCTGCCACCACGCGACGGCCCCGAGCACGCCGACCAGCGCGAACCACACGAGCGTGACGAGCACGTCGGCCACCGCGCCGGCCGAGCGGCGCGTCCCCTCGTCGGTCATCCCAGACACCCCGGGCCGAGCAGGTGCTTGAGGTCGCCGTAGAGCGCGGGCGAGGCGTGCACGCGCAGCCGGTCGTCGAGCCGGAGCAGCTGGGTGCCGCGCCGGGTGACCAGCTTGAGCCGGACCTCCGTGGTGCCGGGGTGGGTGCGCAGCACCTCCTTGAGCTGCTCCACCACGGGCGGGGTGCAGCGCGTGGAGGGCATGGTCAGCGTCACGGGACCGACGCTGCGGTCCTCCATGGCCGGCACCGACACCGTCTTGCCGCGCAGCTCGGGCTGGTCCTTGCTCTTGTCGAGCCGGCCCTGGATCGCGACCACGGTGTCCTCGACGAGCAGGGTCGCGGCGAGCTGGTAGTCGCTGGGGAAGAACAGCACGTCGATGGCGCCCTCGAGGTCCTCGACGGTGACGATCGCCCACGCGTTGCCGGTCTTGGTGATCTTGCGGGTGACCGTGGTGATGAGCCCGCAGATGGTCGCGAAGGCCCCGTCGGGCCGGTCCTCGTCGGTGACGAGCTGGCCGATGGTGCAGTCGGCGGCGGTGGCCAGGACGTGCTCGAGCCCGGTCAGCGGGTGGTCGGAGACGTAGAGGCCGAGCATCTCGCGCTCGTGGCCGAGCAGGGTCTGCTTGTCCCACTCGGGGATGTCGGGGACGGTCACGGTGACCCCGAAGCCGCCGGCGTCGTCGTCGTCGAGCCCGCCGAAGAGCGAGTCCTGCCCGATGGCCTCGTTGCGCTTGATGTCGACGTACTGGTCGACGGCCTGCTCGTGGACCGCGAGCAGCGCGCGCCGGCCGTGCTTCATCTCGTCGTAGGCGCCGGCCTTGACCAGGGACTCGATGAGCCGCTTGTTGCAGACCTGGGCCGGCACCTTGCTCATGAAGTCGGCGAAGTCGGTGAAGCGGCCCTGCTCGCGACGGCTGGCGATGATCTGCTCGACGACGTTCCACCCGACGTTGCGCACCGCGGTGAGGCCGAAGCGGATGTCGGAGCCGACCGGGGTGAAGTTGGCCTGGGACTCGTTGACGTCGGGCGGCAGCACCCGGATCTTCATGCGACGGCACTCGTTGAGGTAGATCGCCATCTTGTCCTTGTCGTCCTTGACCGAGGTCAGGAGCGCGGCCATGTACTCGGCCGGGTAGTTGGCCTTGAGGAAGGCGGTCCAGTAGGACACCACGCCGTACGCCGCGGAGTGGGCCTTGTTGAACGCGTAGTCGGAGAAGGGCAGCAGGATGTCCCACAGCGTCTTGACCGCGGCCGCGGAGTAGCCGCGCTCCTGCATGCCCGCGGAGAAGCCGGCGAACTGCTTGTCCAGCTCCTCCTTCTTCTTCTTGCCCATCGCGCGCCGCAGGATGTCGGCCTGGCCCAGGGAGTAGCCGGCGAGCTTCTGCGCGATCGCCATCACCTGCTCCTGGTAGACGATCAGCCCGTAGGTCTCGCCCAGGACGTCGGCCAGCGGCTCCTCGAGCTCGGGGTGGATCGCGACCACCGGCTCGCGGCCGGTCTTGCGGCGGGCGTACTTGTTGTGGGAGTCCGCGCCCATCGGGCCGGGTCGGTAGAGGGCACCGACGGCCGAGATGTCCTCGAACACGTCGGGCTGCATGCTGCGCAGCAGCGCCCGCATCGGGCCGCCGTCGAGCTGGAAGACGCCCAGGGTGTCGCCGCGCTGGAGCAGGGCGTACGTCGCGGGGTCGGTCAGCTCGAGGTCCTCGAGGACCACCTTCTCGCCGCGGTTGTTCTCGATGTTGATGAGCGCGTCGTCGAGGACCGTCAGGTTGCGCAGGCCCAGGAAGTCCATCTTGATGAGGCCGAGCTTCTCGCAGGTCGGGTAGTCGAACTGCGTGATGATCGCGCCGTCGGCCTCGCGCTTGAGGACCGGGATGACGTTCTGGATCGGCTCGCTCGACATGATGACGCCGGCGGCGTGCACGCCCCACTGCCGCTTGAGGCCCTCGATGCCGATCGCGGTGTCCACGACCGTGCGGACGTCCTGGTCGCCCTCGTAGAGCGAGCGGAAGTCACCGCCCTCGCTGTAGCGCTTGTGGGCCGGGTCGAAGAGCTGCTTGAGCGGGATGTCCTTGCCCATCACCGCGGCCGGCATCGCCTTGGTGACCCGGTCGCCCATGGCGAAGGGGTAGCCGAGGATCCGCGAGGAGTCCTTGACCGCCTGCTTGGCCTTGATGGTGCCGTAGGTGACGATCATCGAGACCCGCTCGCTGCCGTAGCGCTCGGTGACGTAGCGGATCACCTCGCCGCGGCGGCGCTCGTCGAAGTCGATGTCGAAGTCGGGCATGGAGACGCGGTCGGGGTTGAGGAACCGCTCGAAGATCAGGCCGTGGACCAGCGGGTCCAGGTCGGTGATCCGCATCGCGTAGGCCACCATCGAGCCCGCGCCGGAGCCGCGGCCCGGACCCACGCGGATGCCGTTGTCCTTGGCCCAGTTGATGAAGTCGGCCACGACGAGGAAGTAGCCCGGGAAGCCCATCTGCGTGATGACGCCGACCTCGAAGTCGGCGCGGGCGCGGACGTCGTCGGGGATGCCCTGGGGGTAGCGGTAGCGCAGGCCCTTCTCGACCTCCTTGATCATCCAGGAGGTCTCGTCCTCGCCCTCGGGGCAGGGGAACGCCGGCATGTAGTTGGCGTCCTCGTTGAACTCCACCTCGCAGCGCTGGGCGATCAGCAGGGTGTTGTCGCAGGCCTCGGGCAGGTCGCGCCACAGGTGGCGCATCTCGGCCGGCGACTTGATGTAGTAGCCGTCGCCGTTGAACCGGAACCGCTTCGGGTCGCTCATCGTGCTGCCCGAGGAGACGCAGAGCAGGTGCTCGTGGGCGCCCGCGTCCTCCTGGCGCACGTAGTGGGAGTCGTTGGTCGCGATCGGCGGGATGCCGAGGTCCTTGGACAGGCGCAGCAGGCCGTCGCGCACCCGGGTCTCGATGTCGAGGCCGTGGTCCATCAGCTCGAGGAAGTAGTTGTCCCGGCCGAGGATGTCCTGGAACTCCGAGGCCGCCTGGCGGGCGTTCTCGTACTGCCCGATGCGCAGCCAGGTCTGGACCTCGCCCGAGGGGCAGCCGGTGGTGCCGATGATGCCCTTGCCGTGGCGGGCCAGCAGCTCGCGGTCGATGCGGGGCTTGTAGAAGAACCCGTCGATGTAGGCCTGCGAGGAGAGCCGGAACAGGTTGTGCATGCCCTCGGTCGTCTCGGCCAGCAGGGTCATGTGGGTGTAGGCGCCCGACCCCGAGACGTCGTCGTCGCCGCCGTCGTTCCACCGCACCCGCTTGCGCTCGTTGCGCGGGGTGTTGGGCGTGGCGTAGGCCTCCATGCCGATGATCGGGCGGATCCCCTCGGCGCGGGCCTTGGACCAGAAGTCGTAGGCACCGAAGACGTTGCCGTGGTCGGTCATGGCGATGGAGTCCATGCCGAGCTCGGCCGTGCGCTGCATCATGTCGGTGAGTCGGGCCGCGCCGTCGAGCATGGAGTACTCGGTGTGGACGTGGAGGTGGACGAACCCGTCCCGGGAGGCGGACATGGAGCGCGATCAGCCCTTTCATCGACGGACTCGAGGAAGAGATCAAGCCTACGTCAGCGTGGCACCGCCCCCTGACAGGTATCTGGCGGGTGTCGGCGGGCTCGTCCAGGATGTCGGTGACGGAAGGGACCGCCCATGAGCGAGCCGCAGACCGAGTCACGCAGCGCGACCAACGGCGCGCCGCCCCCCGCACCGGGGCCGCCCGGCCCGCCGCTGGAGTGCGACCTCGTCATGAAGGGCGGCATCACCAGCGGCGTCGTCTACCCGCTGGCCGTGACGGAGCTCTCGCGGGTCTACCGGCTGCGCTCGGTCGGCGGGGCGTCGGCCGGGGCGATCGCCGCGGCCGCGGCCGCCTGCGCGGAGCTCGGCCGCACCTCGGGCGGGTTCGAGAAGCTGACCGCGCTCCCGCGGCTGCTGACCGAGACCGTCGCCCCCGGCCGGAGCCGGCTGTTCACGCTGTTCGCCCCCCAGCCGCGGATGCGCCGCCTGTTCGGCCTGGTCACGGCCGGGCTCGGCACCTCGGGCCGGGCCCGCGGCCGGGCCATGGCCGTGGCCGCGCTCCGGGCGTGGCTCCCCCGCGCCGCCCTCGGCGCGGCCCCGGGCCTGCTGCTCGTGGTCCTGGGGTTCGTCCTCGGCGGCGCCGGCGCGTGGGCCTGCCTGGTGGCCGGGCTGCTGCTGGCGGTCGTCGGGCTGGTCGCCGGCACGGCGTGGGGGGCGCTGCGCGACGTGGCCGACCTGCCCGAGGTCGGGTTCGGGCTGTCCTCGGGGGCGACGCCGCCCGGCGCCCGCACCCCGGCGCTGACCCCGTGGCTGCACGAGACCTTCCAGGACCTGGCCGGCCGCACTGTCGACGACCCGCCCGTCACCTTCGGCGACCTCGAGACCGTCGGGGTCCGGCTGCAGCTGATGACGACCAACCTCACCCGCCGCCAGCCGCTGACGATGCCGCTGGCCGACGACGACTACTGGTGGGAGCCCGCCCACTTCCGGACGCTGTTCCCCGCCGCCGTGGTCGACCGGATGGAGCACGCCGACCCGACGCCCCGCACGCCCCTGGACCGCGACGACTGGGTCCGCGCGGTCGACCGGCTGCGCGCCGGCGGCCAGGAGCCCCGGCTGCTGCCCTTCCCCGCCCCGGCCGACCTGCCGGTGGTGGTCGCGGTGCGGATGAGCCTCAGCTTCCCCGGGCTGATCGCGGCGGTGCCGCTGCACGCCTACGACGAGCAGCGCGTGGTCAACCGGACCTGCCGGGAGCGCACCCTGGCCCGCTACGACGCCGACCCGGGCTGCGCACCGGAGGACGCGCTGGCCGACCTGCCGCCCCGCGAGGCGGTGGTCAACTGGTTCTCCGACGGCGGCATCTGCGCCAACCTGCCGCTCCACTTCTTCGACGCCGCGATCCCCCGCCGCCCCACCTTCGCGATCAACCTGGCGGAGTTCCCGCCCGACCGGCCCAAGAGCCCCGACGAGCGCGCCAACAGCGACCTCCCCGCCGACGACGAGCAGGTGCCGCGGCGCCAGACGGTCTGGGAGGGCAGCGGGCTGGGCCTGCTGCTGACCTTCTTCGGCAGCATCGTGGAGACCGCCCGCACCTGGGTCGACGAGGCGCAGCTGGCGATGCCGGGCTACCGCGACCGCATCGTCACCGTGCTCCACGACGAGACCGAGGGCGGGCTCAACCTCGACATGCCCGAGAGCGTCGTGCTGGCGCTGTCCCAGCGGGGCGCCGGCGCCGCCGGACTGCTCGTCGAGCGCTACGCCGGCGACCAGCCGGGGGTGGTGCCCGCCGCGGGCTGGGACAGCCACCGCTGGCTGCGCTTCCGCACCGCCGGGGCGGCGTTCTCCGACGTGCTCGCGTCGTTCCGCGCGGGCTACGAGACCGTGCTGCCCGGCACCACGCCCTACTCCCGCTGGGTCGGCATCGACGCCGACGGGCGGCCGGCCGACGCCCCGCTGCCGTCGTACCCCGTGGAGGGCGAGCGCCGCGACGCCGTCAACCGTCGCACCGAGGGCCTGCTGGGGACCGCCGAGGAGTGGCGGCGCGACCCGGCCGACGCGTTCACCCACGGGGCCCCGGAGCCGCGGCCCCAGATGCGGCTGGTGCCGAGCGACCGGGCGGGCCAGCCTCCCGGACCCCGCTAGCTCACAGGTCGAACAGGTCGCCGTGCTCGGCGATCCGGGCCAGCACCTCGTCGTACCGCAGGTGCTCCAGGCCCAGCACGTCCTCGGCGCCGGCCTCGACCTCCTCCCAGGTCCGCGGGGCGGCGACGGTGGGGGCGTCGCGCCCGCGCAGGGAGTACGGCGCGATCGTGGTCTTGGAGCCGGTGTTCTGCGACCAGTCGAGGAACACCTTGCCGCCGCGGCGCGCCTTGGTCATCTGGCTGGTGACCAGCGACCGGTGGGAGGCCTCGAGCTCCTCGGCGACCTGCTTGGCGTGGTCGCGCACCTGCTCGTGGGTGCGGCGGCCGTCGAGGCCGGCGTACAGGTGCAGGCCCTTGGAGCCGCTGGTCACCGGGACCGTCCTCAGGCCCTCCTCGGCCAGCCGGTCGCGGACCAGCAGCGCCACCTGGGCGCACTCCATCAGCCCGGCGGGCTCGCCCGGGTCGAGGTCGATGACGAGCCGGTCGGGGTGGCGGGGCCGGCCGGTGCGGGTGACCGTCCACTGGTGCACGTGCAGCTCCAGCGCGGCCAGGTTGACCAGCCAGGTCAGGGTGGCCAGCGAGTCGACGACCGGGAAGTGCAGCTCGGTCTCCTCGGGCTCCTCCCCCGAGGCGCGCCTGCGGGACCCGGTGGTCGGGACCGCCACGGTGCGCACCCACGACGGCGTGCCGGAGGGGGCGTTCTTCTCGAAGAAGCTGGCGTCGCCGGTGCCGTGCGGCCAGCGGATCCGGGTGACCGCGCGGTCGGCGAGGTGCGGCAGCATCACCGGCGCGACCTGGGCGTAGTAGTGCAGGACCTCCGCCTTGGTGGTGCCGGTGCGGGGGTACATCACCTTCTCGAGGTTGACGAGGGTCAGCACGTGCCCGTCGACCTCGACGCGGGTCTCGGTGCGCTCCGGCTTCGCGGCCATCAGGCCCCCTCCTGCCCGGGGGCCAGGTCCTCGGGCGCCAGGTCGTGCCGCACCCCGCGGTACGCCGGCTGCCGCAGCCGGCCGTCACGGGTGCGGGTGAGGAACTGCACGTCCACCACGACGCGGGGCTCGACCCACACCGTGCCGGCAGCATCCAGCCGCGGCAGCGGCTCGCTGAAGGGCGGCGCGGCCGCCACCAGGGGGGCCAGCAGCTCGCCGAGCACGGCGCCGGCCCGACCGCTGACGCCGCTGCCGACCCGGCCCCGGAAGACCAGGCCGTCGGCGGTCGGCTCCCCCACCAGCACCGCGCCGAGGCGGTGGTCGGACCCGGTCTCCCAGCGGAAGCCGCCGACGACGTAGGACCCGGTCGGGCGGATCGGGAACTTCAGCCAGTCGCGGCTGCGCTGCCCCGCCCGGTAGCGCGCGCTGCGGCGCTTGCTGACGATGCCCTCCAGGCCCTGCTGCTCCGCGGCGTCGAGCAGCAGCTGCCCGTCGGCGTACGTCGGGGGGACCTGCCAGGCGACGTCGTCGAGGCCCAGCTCCTCCAGCAGCCGGCGCCGCTCGGTCCAGGGCCGCGAGGTGAGGTCGTCCTCGCCCAGGTGGAGCAGGTCGAAGGCGAGCAGCGTCACCGGGTTGCGCTCGGCCAGCCGTCGCGCCCGGGCGGCGTCGCGCACGTGCATCCGGTCGGCGAGCGCCCCGAAGGACGGGACGCCCTCGCCGAGCGCCACCACCTCGCCGTCGAGGACCACCCGCGGCAGGGCGAGCGCGGCGAGCTCCTGGAGCTCGGGGAAGGAGACGCTGACGTCGTTCTCGTTGCGGGAGCGGACCCGGACCACGGGCCCGTCGACCTCGACCAGCACCCGCATCCCGTCCCACTTCACCTCGTGGGCCCAGTCGGACCCCGCGGGCACGTGGTCCCCCCTGGTCGCGAGCATCGGCAGCACCCGCCCATCCTGGCAGCACGGGCCGGGAGGCGCGGGCCGCTGGTGCTCTCCGCCGGCGCCGGGCATCCTGGACCCATGCGTGCGATCTGGAAGGGCGCGGTCTCCTTCGGGCTGGTCAGCGTCCCGGTGAAGCTCTACTCCGCCACCGAGAGCAAGGACGTCACCTTCCGCCAGGTGCACGCCAAGGACGGCGGCCGCATCAAGTACCAGCGCGTCTGCAGCCTCGACGGCGAGGAGGTGGAGTACGCCGACATCGCCAAGGGCTACCAGACCGAGGACGGCGAGATGGTCATCCTCACCGACGAGGACATGGCCGACCTCCCGGCCAGCAGCAGCCGCGAGATCAGCGTCGAGAAGTTCGTGCCGAGCGAGCAGATCGACCCGATGCTGTTCGAGAAGTCCTACTACCTCGAGCCCGAGAAGTCCGGCGCGAAGCCCTACGCGCTGCTGCGCGAGGCCCTCGAGGCCGCCGACCGGATGGCGCTGGTGACGGTCTCGCTGCGCAACCGGATGTCGCTGGCGGTGCTGCGGGTGCGCGACGACGTGATCGTGATGCAGACGATGATGTGGCCCGACGAGATCCGCAAGGCCGACTTCGGCTCCGTCGACACCAGCGAGGCCAAGCCCGCCGAGGTGAAGATGGCCAAGATGCTGGTCGAGACCCTGGCCGGGGACTTCGACGCCGACGACTACGAGGACGACTACCGCGAGGCCCTCGAGGCGCTGGTGACGGCCAAGATCGAGGGCGGCGAGGTCAAGCGCACGCCCGAGACCCGCAAGTCCTCCGGCGAGGTCGTCGACCTGCTGGCCGCCCTGCAGCGCTCGGTCGACGCCGCCCGCACCGCCCGCGGCGAGGCCCCCACCGACGACGCGGGCGACGACGAGGGCGACGAGTCCTCGTCCGAGAGCAAGGGCGCGGCCCGCAAGGCCCCGGCCAGGAAGACCGCCGCCAGGAAGACCCCGGCGAAGAAGACAGCTGCCAAGAAGACGGCCGCGAAGAAGACGTCGACCCGGAAGACGGCGGCCAAGAAGGCCAGCTGAGGGCGTAACCCCGGTCCCTCCCGCCCGTTACCGGTGCGTACGCCGAACGCCGGCGTGCCCGTGGGGAGGGACCACCAGCATGACCAGCACCCGTACGCGCCTGGCCGCGGCCGCCGGCGCGCTCGCGCTCACGACGCTCGCCGCTGCGCCCGCCGGAGCCGCCACCGTGCTCTCGCGCGCGGAGGCCAACGCCGCCACCGTCTCGATCGCCGGCAACGACCAGGGCACGGGCACCGCCGGGGCGACGTACGACGGCGACACCGAGACCCGCACCGGGCAGACCCAGCCCACCTCCCCGTTCCCCCAGCAGTTCGTCGACCTCGGGGTGCTCACCCAGCAGGCGACCGCCGGTGACGGCTTCTCCGCGGCCTGCGCCGGCGTCGCCGGCAACGGCGGCGGCGTCGTCCAGATCGGCGACGGGTCCTGCCTGACGCCCGGCGACACCGTCACCGGGTCGCTGAGCGACATCAGCCTCGCCGGCCTGGGGCTCGAGCCCCCGGCGCAGCTGCCCCTCCCGGCCGAGCTCACCCCCCTCCTCGAGGCCGTCAGCGGTGGTCGCGCCCAGCTCGACGCGATCCTCGCCCAGGCGCTGGGCTCGGTCGACGAGGCGGTGGGTCCGCTGGGTCTGGCCCTGCGCTTCGACGCCATCGAGGGTCGCTGCCGGGTCGAGGGCGGCTCCCCCAGCGGCTCGGCCAGCATCGCCAACGCCTCCCTCGTGCTCAGCGGCGGCGGGCGGCAGCTCCAGGTGGTCGACCTGCCGGCCGACCCCGGCCCGAACACGGAGGTCACCACCGACCTGAGCCAGGTCGTCGCGCTCGTGCTCGACGCGGCCACCACCCAGCTGCGCAATGGGCTCGACGGCGCCACCGGTCCCCTGGCCACGGCCATCGCGCCCTTCCGCGACCAGATCGTGGCCGGGGTCCGCGACAACCTCGACGGCCAGCTCGCCCCGCTGCGTGACGCCGTGCTGAGCGTCGTCCTCAACGAGCAGCGCAACCCCACGGCGGACTCCATCGAGGTCACCGCCCTGCACGCCTCCGTGCTGCCCGCCGCCGCCTCCGCGGTCGGCGCGAGCCTCGCGGACGTCCGCATCGGCAACGCCGACTGTGGTCCGGCCGGATCCGCCCCGCAGGTCGAGGCGCCCGCTGCCGCCCCGAAGCCCCAGGGCGTGCCGAAGATCCCGACGGCCGTGTCCGCCGGCGTCGAGAGCGCTCCGCACGCCCAGCAGGCGCAGACCGTGAGCTGGCAGGGGCTGGCTCCGCTGGCCCTGACCGGCCTGGTCGGGCTCGTGGTCGCCGGGCTCGGCATCGCCGGCCTCCGCCGCCACCTGTCCTGAGGCGGCGACCGTGTCCGGACTGCTCGACTCCCTGGTCGGCAAGCTCAGCGCCGTCGTGATGGTGCTGGCGGTCGGGCTCATCGGCTACGGCGCGGTGATGCCCGGCGGCGAGGCCGAGGCGGCGGACTTCCGCCCGCTCTCGGCGCCGTCGAAGCCCACGCGGCTCGTGGTCCCGGCGCTCGACGTGCGGGCACCGATCTCGCCCATCGAGGTCAGCCCCTCGGGTGTCCTCGACCCGCCCGCCGACCCCACCCGCATGGGCTGGTGGCAGCGCAGCATGCGTCCGGGCGCCGGCCGCGGCCAGACCGTGCTGACCGGCCACACCGTGCACACCGGTGGCGGCGTCCTGGACCGGCTCGGCGACCTGCGCCCCGGCCAGCGGGTCAAGGTCGTCACGCCCCGCGGCACGGTCGTCTACCGCACCACCAGGGTCGAGACCCTGTCCAAGGCCGAGCTGGCCCAGCAGGCCCAGAGCCTCTTCGGCCAGGACCGCCGACGCACCCGGCTGGTGCTCATCACCTGCACCGACTGGAACGGCTCGGGGTTCGAGAGCAACGTCGTGGCGTTCGCCCGGCCGCTGGGCGTCCGCACGGCGAGCCCCGCCGAGGGCTGAGCCCCGGCGCCGCCGCGGCGCCGGCGTCAGCGCCGGCCGCCCGCCCGGGTCTGCGTCCTCGTGGTGGGCACCGGACCGGGCTGGCAGGTCGGGCACCACCACGTGCGCCGCTGCTCGGGGTCCCCGGCGACCTCCTCGACCATCTGCACGGTCGTGCCGCACCGCAGGCACGGGCGGCGCTGCCGCCCCGAGACCCAGTGGGTCTCGCCGCGAGCGGTCGAGCCGGTCGTCACCTGGTAGGCGCCCTCCACGGTGGCCGAGCGGTGCAGCGCCTGGGCCGCCCGGTCCACCAGCCGGGCCAGGTCGACCTCGCCCACCGGCGTCCACGGGCTGACGCCGGTGAGGAAGGCCAGCTCGTTGACCCACAGGTTGCCCAGGCCGGCCACCAGCCGCTGGTCGAGCAGGGCGGCCACCAGCGGGCGCGCGGGGTCGGTGAGCAGGCGGCGCACGGCCTCCGCGGGGTCCCAGTCGTCGTGCAGCGGGTCGGGCCCCAGGTGTCCGACGACCCGGTGCTCGTCGCGGGTGCGCACGATCTCGAGCTGGTGCAGCCGCAGTCCCCAGGCGGTGGTCCGCGCGTCGGTCTCGAGCACCAGCCGGACCTCGCGCATCATCCGCGCCGGGAGCCGCTTGCCCGGGCCCGTCACCGACCAGGCACCGTCCATCAGCAGGTGGCTGTGCAGGGTGAGCCCGTCGTCGAGCCGGGTCAGCAGGTGCTTGCCGTGGGTGGCGTGCTCGGTGATGGTGCGGCCCGACAGGTCACGGGTCGCCAGCCGCGGGGTGCGGAAGTCGGAGCGGACCACCTTGCGACCCAGCAGCTGCCGGTCGAGCCGGCGTGCGAGCTTCCAGACGCTGTCACCTTCGGGCACCGGACCATCTAAGCCGAGCGCACCGAACTCATCCCCGGCCCGCGGCCCCGGCCCAGCGGCTCGGGTCCGGCGCCGCCCACGGGCGGGCCGCCTCCAGCTGCGCCGAGAGACCCAGCAGCACGTCCTCGTCGTGGCGTCGTCCGACGAGCTGCACCGACAGCGGCAGCCCGTCCCGACCCGTGCCCGCGGGCACCGCGGCCGCGGGATGACCGGTGACGTTCCACAGAGCGCAGTGCGCGATCATCGGCTGCGCGCGCCAGGCCGCCCGGAGCGGACCCACCCCGTCGAGCGCCCCCACCGCCCGCGGACGCTCGGCGATGGTCGGCGTCAGCAGCACGTCGAACCCGTCCTGGTCGAACAACCGGTCGGCCCGCTCGGCCAGCCGCTCGCCGGCCCGCACGGCCCACCGCACCACGCCCGGACGCACCCAGCCCCCGAGCCGGTAGGCCTGGCGGGTGCGCCGCTCCAACCGCTCCGGGTGCTCGACCTCGTCGGCCTCGGCCCGCATGCCGGCGAAGAACTGCGGGACGAACGCCAGGGTCGCGTCCGGCCACCGCGGCGAGAACCGGCGTACGTCGTGCCCGAGGTCGGTGAGCAGCGCGGCGGTCTCCTCCAGGGCGCGGACGTGCGCGGGGTCGACCCGGGCGAAGGGGGTCTGCGGCTTCTCGCTCCACCCGATGCGGAGCCGTCGGGGCGTCGAGGCAGCCGCCTCGACGAAGCTGCGCGCGGGGTCCGGGGCCGTGAACAGGTCGCCCGGCTCGTTGCCCCGGAGCACGTCGTAGACCAGCGCGGCGTCGGCCACCGTGCGCGTCAGCGGGCCGACCGTGCCCAGCGCCCACCACAGGTGGGGGTGCGGGGCCGTGGTCACCCGACCGCGCTGCGGCTTGAGGCCGTAGAGCCCGCAGCAGGCCGACGGGATCCGGATGGAGCCGCCGCCGTCGCCGCCGATGGCCACCGGGACCATGCCGGCCGCGACGGCCACCGCCGTGCCGCCGCTGGACCCGCCCGGGGTGCGGCCCGGGTCCCACGGGTTGCGGGTGAGGCCGCCGGCCTCGCTCTCGGTGAAGGGCCACTGGCCGAACTCCGGCATCCGGGTCTTGCCCACGACCACGGCGCCGGCGGCCCGCAGCCGGCGCACGACCTCGCCGTCGGCGCGCACCGGCGTGCTGTTGCCGCGCCCGCCGAAGGTGGTGACGCAGCCCGCGACGTCGAGCTCCTCCTTGACCGCCACGGGGACGCCGTGGAGCGGTCCGCACGGCTCGCCGCGATCCCGGGCCGCGTCGCGCTCGGCGGCCTCCGCGCGAGCCGCGTCGGCCAGCACCACCGAGAACGCGTCGAGCGCCGGGTCGCGCTCCGCGATCCGGGCCAGGCTGGCCTCGACCAGCTGCCGGGCGGTCACCTCGCCAGCGGTCGTCCGTCGGACCAGCTCGGTGGCGCTCAGGTCCACCAGGTCGGCGTCGGTCGGGTCCGGGGAGAGGGCGCCCGGGGAGTCGGTGTCGGTCACCGCCGCAATCTAGAGCAGCCCCCGCACCACCCGCAGGGCGACCGAGAGCCGGGCGAGGTCCGGCTCGTCGTCGGCGGTGATGGTGCGCAGGCTGGCGACGGCCTGCTCGACGTCGCGCCCCGACGGCGGCGTCCCCCGCAGCTCGGCGGCGGTCAGCTGGGCGTGCACGGCCTGCAGGTCGTCGCGCAGCGCCGCCCGCGCCATCGACTGCCACCGGTCCTGCCGCGGCAGGCCCAGGACCTGCGTCACCAGCCACGGCAGCCCGAGCCGCTCCCCCACCTCGAAGTGGGTGCGGGCGACCTCGACGGGCTCGCGCTCCTCGCGGCGGGCGGTCTCCACGATCCCCAGCAGCACGTACGCCGCGGGGCAGGCCGCCACGCGCACGGCCAGCGGCTCCGGCACGCCGGCCGCCAGCAGCTCGTCGCGCCGGGTCTCGAACGCCTCGCGCTCGAGGCCCACCAGCAGGTCGGGCAGCACCTCCATCACCTGCTCGACCACCACCTCGTAGCGGTCGACCAGCGCCTCGGTCTCCTCCTCGATGCGCCGGCCCTCCAGCAGCCAGCGGCTGGCCCGCTCGACCAGGGTGCGGACCTCGAGCCGCATCCGCGTCTGCACCGCGGCGTCCACGTCGTGGTCGACGGCCGCGATGCCGGCCCGGAGCCGCTCGGCGCCGAAGATCTCGCGCGCCACCAGGTTGGCCCTGGCCAGCTCGGCGGCACCGGCGCCGGTCTCGCCGCGGAGCCGGTGGACGTAGGTGATGCCGGCGTTGTTGACCAGCTGGTTGACGACCTGGGTGACCACGATCTCCCGGCGCAGCTGGTGGTGCTCCATGGATCCGCGGTAGCCCTGGCGCATGCCGGCCGGGAAGTAGCCGAACAGCTCCAAGCGCAGGAACGGGTCGTCGGGCAGGTCGCTGTCGAGCAGCTCCTCGGCCAGCACGATCTTGGTCCACGACAGCAGCACGGCCAGCTCGGGCGCGCTCAGGCCCTCACCCCGCTCACGCATCCGCGCCACCTGCCGACGGGTGGGCAGGCCCTCCAGCTCGCGGTCGAGGACACCGGCGCCCTCGAGGGTGCGCACCCAGTCCTCGTGCACGTGGAGCAGCGCGGGGGCCTGGGCCAGGGCGTTGGCCAGGGCGAGGTTCTGGTCCTCGTTGTCGGCCAGCACCAGCTCGGCCACCTGGTCGGTCATCGAGGCCAGCAGGGTGCTGCGCTGCTTGCCGGTCAGGTCGCCCTCGGCGACCACCCGGTCGAGCAGGATCTTGATGTTGACCTCGTGGTCGGAGGTGTCGACCCCGGCCGAGTTGTCGATGAAGTCGGTGTTGATGCGACCCCCCGCGGAGCCCGGGCCACCGTCGCGGGCGTACTCGATGCGGCCCAGCTGGGTCAGGCCGAGGTTGCCGCCCTCCCCGACGCAGCGCACCCGCAGCTCGTGGCCGTCGACGCGGATGGCGTCGTTGGCCTTGTCGCCGGCCTGGGCGTGGGTCTCGCCACGGGACTTCACGTAGGTGCCGATGCCGCCGTTCCACAGCAGGTCGACCGGGGCCAGCAGGATCGCCCGCATCAGCTCGGCGGGGGTCATGCGGGCGGTGCCCTCGGGCAGGCCGAGCGCCTCGCGCACGGCGGCGCCGACGGGGATCGACTTGGCCGAGCGCGACCAGACCCCGCCGCCCGGGGAGATCAGCGAGGTGTCGTAGTCGCGCCACGACGAGCGCGGCAGGTCGAACAGCCGCCGCCGCTCGGCGTACGACGTCGCCGCGTCGGGGTCGGGGTCGACGAAGATGTCGCGGTGGTCGAAGGCGGCCACCAGCCGGATGTGCTCCGAGCAGAGCATGCCGTTGCCGAACACGTCGCCCGACATGTCGCCGACGCCCACCGCGGTGACGTCCTCGGCCTGGCAGTCGACGCCCATCTCCCGGAAGTGGCGCCGCACCGAGACCCAGGCGCCCCGGGCGGTGATGCCCATCGCCTTGTGGTCGTAGCCCACCGAGCCGCCCGAGGCGAAGGCGTCGCCCAGCCAGAAGCCGTACTGCTGCGAGACGCCGTTGGCGATGTCGCTGAAGGTCGCGGTGCCCTTGTCGGCGGCGACCACGAGGTAGGTGTCGTCGTGGTCGTGGCGCACCACCCGCTCCGGCGGCACCACCTGGCGTCCGGCCGGCGTCTCGACCAGGTTGTCGGTCACGTCGAGCAGGCCCGAGATGAAGGTGGTGTACGCCGCGACGCCCTCGGCCAGCCACGCGTCGCGGTCCGAGGGGTCGGGCAGCTGCTTGGCGAAGAACCCGCCCTTCGCGCCGACCGGGACGATGACGGTGTTCTTGACCATCTGGGCCTTGACCAGGCCGAGGATCTCGGTGCGGAAGTCGTCGCGGCGGTCCGACCAGCGCAGCCCGCCGCGCGCGACCGAGCCGAAGCGCAGGTGCACCCCCTCGACGCGGGGCGAGTAGACGAAGATCTCGAACCGCGGCCGGGGCTGGGGCAGGTCGGGGACCTGGGACGGGTCGAGCTTGAGCGAGAGCCGGTCCAGGGGCCGGCCGTCGGTTCCGGTGACGAAGTAGCTGGTGCGCAGCGTCGCCTTGACCATCGTCAGGTAGGACCGCAGGATCCGGTCCTGGTCGAGGCTGGTGACCTCGTCGAGCCCCCGCAGCACCCGCTCCTCGAGCTCGGCGCACTGCGCCTGGCGGGCCTCGCTGTCAGCGGCGATGTGGTGCCGGGTGCCGGGGTCGAAGCGGGCCTCGAACAGCTGCACCAGGGTGCGGGTGAGCTCGACGTTGCCGAGCAGCGCGCCCTCGATGTAGTCCTGCGCGAACGGCGTGCCGCCCTGGCGCAGGTGCTTGGCGTAGGCGCGCAGCAGCATCGCCTGGCGCCAGGTCAGCCCGGCGGCCAGCACCAGCGCGTTGAACCCGTCGCTCTCGTTGAGGCCGTCCCACACCGCCAGCACCGTGTCCTGGAAGCGCTCGCGCGAGTCGTCGGGCAGCGGGCGCGGGTAGCGCAGCCCGAAGTCGTAGATGTGCGAGGCCCGGGGCAGGCCGACGAGCTCGTAGGGCCGCTCGTCGACGACCTCGACCCCCATCGTCGACAGCACGGGCAGCACGTGCGAGAGCGAGAGCGGCGGCCCGATCCGGTAGACCTTCAGGCGTGCCTCGCCGGGGGCGGCGGTGACGTCCTCGTAGAGCGAGAGCGCGATCCCCTCCTCGCCGGTGATGGCCTCCAGGCGGCCCAGGTCGACCGCGCCGCTGGCGGGCGGGTAGTCCTCCTTGTAGGCCTCGGGGAAGCTCGAGGCGTAGGTGCGGACGTGGCGGCTGCCCTGCTCCTCGCCGTACGCCGAGACGACCGCGCTGGTGAAGTCGTCGCGCCAGGACCGGGCCGCCTCGGCGCAGCGGCGCTCCAGGTCGGGCACGTCGGGCTCGGCCACCAGCTCGCCGGGGGCCGGGCGCACCACGAAGTGCAGCCGGGCCGAGAAGGACTCCCCGACGTGGGCGGTGTACTCCACGCTGTCGCCGCCCAGCTGGCGGCGCAGGATGGCCGCGATCCGCTCGCGGACCGAGGTGTTGTAGCGGTCGCGCGGCAGGTAGACCAGGCACGACAGGAACCGGCCGTAGCGGTCGCGCCGCACGAACAGCTTGAGCTGGCGGCGCTCGCGGGTGTGCACCACCTGGGAGGCGATCGGCACCAGCTCCTCCACCGAGGTCTGGAACAGCTCGTCGCGCGGGTAGGTCTCCAGGACGTCCATGAGCGCCTTGCCGGCGTGGCTCATCGGGTCCAGGGCGAGGGCCTCGATGACGGCGGCGGCCTTCTCGCGCAGCACCGGGATGCGGCGCACCGACTCGGTGTAGGCGGCCGAGGAGAACAGGCCGAGGAAGCGGCGCTCGCCGCAGACCTGACCGTCGGCGTCGAACTTCTTGACGCCGACGTAGTCGAGGAAGACCGGTCGGTGCACGGTCGCGCGCGAGTTGGCCTTGGCCAGCACCAGCAGCTGGGGGTCGCGGGCGTGGGCGGCCACCTGCTCCGGGAGCGGTCGCGGTGCTCCGGGGTCGGCCCGCAGGATCCCGAAGCCGGTGCCGGGCACGGCCACCAGGGTGTCGCCCCCGGCGTGCTCCTCCAGGGCGTACTCGCGGTAGCCGAGGAAGGTGAAGTGGTCCTCGGCCAGCCAGCGCAGCAGCGAGGCGCCCTGCTCGATCTCCTCGGCCGGCAGCGGCGGCGGGTGCTCCTCCAGCTCGGTCACCACCGCCCCGACCTGGGCGTGCATCCGGGTCCAGTCCTCGACGGCGTCGCGGACGTCGAGCAGCACCTTCTGCAGCCGCTCGGTGATGGCCGGCAGCTCCTCGTCGGGCACCCGGTCGATCTCGAGGTGCATCCACGACTCGCGGGCGACGTCGTGCTCCTCGGTCCGGCTGTGCTCGTCGAGCACGCCGTGGAGCCGGCCGGCCAGGTCGCGGCGCACCACCAGCTGCGGGTGGACCACCAGGTGCAGATCGTGCTGCTCCTGGGTCAGCACCATCGAGACCGAGTCGACGAGGAACGGCATGTCGTCGGTGACCACCTCCACGACCGTGTGGCCGCCGGCGGACCAGCCGTTGACCGAGGCGCTGGGCGTGAAGACCTTGACCGCGGCGGTGCCCTGCGGCCGGTCCTGGGCGAGCCGCAGCTGCGCCACGACGGCGCCGAAGAGGTCCTGGGGCTCGCGCTCGAGCAGGTCCTCGGGGGCGACGTGGCGGTAGAACAGCTGCAGCAGCGTGTCCAGGTCGACACCCTCCGCGAGGGCCGGGGGCTTGTCCCGCGCCAGGTCGCAGACCGTGGACAGGAGCTCGGACTTGCTTGCTTCCAACGCCGTCACCCTCCGAGGTTAGGACGTGGTGACCTGCGTCACCACGGCCGGGCCGCCGGACGCCATCCCGGGTGCCATGATTCGCGGGGTGCAGCTCGCCCACACCATCACCTACGCCGAGGCCACGCCCGCGCAGGTCCACGCCATGCTCGCCGACCCGGAGTTCCGACGGCGCTCCTCCCGCGCCCAGGGGGTGCTGACCGCCGACGTCTCGGTCCTGCCCAACGGGGAGGGCATGTCCGTGCGCGTCGACGAGCTGCAGCCCGCGCGCGGCGTGCCGGAGGCGGCCCGCCGCTTCGTCGGCGAGACGGTCCGGCTGGTCCGCCTGGAGGAGTGGTCCGACGACACGGGCGGCACCGTGGTGGACGCCCCCGGCAAGCCGGTCTCGGTCACCGGGACGGTGCGCCTGGAGGCGGTCGGCACGGGTACGACGCAGACGCTGGAGGTCGAGGTGGACGTCCGGGTCCCTCTCCTGGGCGGGCGCCTGGCATCCTTCGTCGGCGAGCTGGTCGCCGCCAGCATGGACACCGAGCAGCAGGTCGGCACGGCCTGGCTGAGAGGAGAGCGTGGATGAAGAAGGTCACCGAGGAGCTGCGCTACGACGGCGCGACCCTGGAGCAGGTGCACGAGATGCTGGCCGACCCGGCCTTCCGGGAGCGGGTGTGCGACCACCAGCAGGTGCTGCGCCGCAGCGTCACCGTCGACCGCCAGGGCGAGCGGATGGCGGTGACCATCGACCAGGTGCAGCCGGCCAAGGGGATCCCCGGGTTCGCCCAGAAGTTCGTCGGCGACGAGATCAACATCGTGCAGACCGAGGACTGGCTCTCCCCCGTCAAGGGCGACATCCACGTCTCGATCCCCGGCAAGCCCGGTGAGATGAAGGGCACCGCCCTGCTCACCGAGGACCCCCAGGGCGTCACCGAGACCGTCAACCTCGACGTCAAGGTCAACATCCCGCTCGTCGGCGGCAAGATCGAGGGCCTCATCGCCGACATGCTCGCCAAGGCGCTGCGCGCCGAGAACAAGGTGGGGCGCGACTACCTCGCGTCCTGATCCACGTCGTCGGTCGGCTCGGCCGCGTCGCGCCTGCGGCTGAGCCAGACCGTCACGCCGAGCAGCACGAACGGTCCGAAGGCGAGCACCAGCACCAGGCCCTGCTCCGCGGGGTGGAGCGGGCCCAGGTGCGCCGGGAGCACGAGCTGCGGGTCCAGGGCCCTCACCCCATGTGGGGGTAGCGGTGGTCCTTCGGCGGGTCGAAGGTCTCCTTGATCGACCGGGGCGAGGTCCAGCGCATCAGGTTCGCCGGGGCGCCGGCCTTGTCGTTGGTGCCCGACGCGCGGGCGCCGCCGAACGGCTGCTGCCCCACGACCGCACCCGTCGGCTTGTCGTTGACGTAGAAGTTGCCCGCGGCGAAGCGCAGCCGCTCGCTGGCCCACGCGACCGCCTGCCGGTCCTGGCTGATGACCGCGCCGGTGAGGGCGTACGGCGCCACGGACTCCATCTGGTCGACCACGGTCTCGAACCGGTCGTCGTCGTAGACGTGGACGGCGAGGATCGGGCCGAAGTACTCCTCGGAGAACATCGCGTCGTCGGGGTCGGAGGCCTCCACCAGCGTCGGCCGCACGAAGTACCCGACCGAGTCGTCGGTCTGGCCCCCCGCGAGGACCTCGAGCTTGCTGGAGCGCTTCGCCCGGGCGATCGCCCGGTCGTGCTTGGCGAAGGCGCGGTCGTCGATGACGGCCCCCATGAAGTGCGACAGGTCGGTGACGTCGCCCATGGTGAGGTTCTCGGTGTCCGCGACCAGCTGGTCCTTGAGGCGGCCCCACACGCTGCGCGGCACGTAGGCCCGCGACGCGGCCGAGCACTTCTGGCCCTGGAACTCGAAGGCGCCCCGGATCATCGCCACCCGGAGCACGTCCACGTCGGCCGAGGGGTGGGCCACGATGAAGTCCTTGCCGCCGGTCTCCCCCACGATCCGCGGGTAGGAGCGGTAGCCGGTGAGGTTCTGGCCGACCGTGCCCCACAGCGACTGGAACGTCGGGGTCGAGCCGGTGAAGTGGATGCCGGCGAGGTCGGGGTGGGCCAGCGCCACCTCGGAGACGGCGAGGCCGTCGCCGGGGAGCATGTTGATGACGCCCGGGGGCAGGCCGGCCTCCTCGAGCAGCTCCATGGTCAGGGACGCCGCGAGCTGCTGGGTCGGCGAGGGCTTCCAGACCACCGTGTTGCCCATCAGGGCCGGGGCGGTCGGCAGGTTGCCCGCGATGGCGGTGAAGTTGAACGGCGTGATGGCGTAGACGAAGCCCTCGAGCGGCCGGTGGTCGGTGCGGTTCCACACGCCGCGGCTGTTGGCCGGGGGCTGCTCCTCGAGGATCTGGCGGGCGTAGTGCACGTTGAAGCGCCAGAAGTCGATCAGCTCGCAGGCCGCGTCGATCTCGGCCTGCCAGGCCGTCTTGGACTGGCCCAGCATGGTCGCCGCGTTGAGGGTCGCGCGCCAGGGACCCGCCAGCAGGTCGGCGGCCTTGAGCAGGATGGCGGCGCGGTCGTCGAAGGACATCGCGCGCCAGGCCGGGGCCGCGTCGGCGGCGGCCTGCACGGCCGCCCGGGCGTCGGCGGCGGTGGAGTTCTTCAGCACGCCGAGCACCTTGGCGTGCGCGTGGGGCTGGACGACCTGGATCTCCTCGCCGCCACCCATCACCTTCTCGCCCGCGATGGTGGCGGGCAGGTCGCGCGGCGCGGCACCGAGGTGGGCCAGCGCCGCCTCCACGGAGGTGCGCTCGGGGCTGCCGGGCGCGTAGTCGAGCGTGGGCTCGTTGACCGGCTGCGGAGGCGAGGTGATGGCGTCCATGCGACGGATCGTCGCACGCGACGCCCCTCAGGCGTCCAGCAGGGCGAGCAGGTCGGGGATCTCCTGGGTGGCCCACCAGCCGAGCTCCGGCGGGTCGTCGTCGGCGGGGTCCACGTCGGCGTCGTCGGCGTGG
Source organism: Nocardioides scoriae (assembly GCF_900104965.1). Taxonomy (NCBI): domain Bacteria; kingdom Bacillati; phylum Actinomycetota; class Actinomycetes; order Propionibacteriales; family Nocardioidaceae; genus Nocardioides; species Nocardioides scoriae. The sequence goes on from NZ_LT629757.1 coordinate 1,559,037, forward strand.
ACGGCCACCACCCGGCGCATCGGCACGGCGGCACGGGGGTCGCCGACCTCGGCGACGAGCACGACCCGGCGCCCCGGGCGCCCCCCGAGCAGGCCGGCGGCGAGGTCCGCGGCGTCCTGGAGCGCGGCGTACTCCTCGTCCTCGGCGTCGCCCGTCGCCACCACCCGGTCGGTCGAGGCCGGCACCTCGCCGGCGTCGTGGCACCGCCGCAGCAGCCGGGGGGTCAGCGCCAGGTAGACGCGCGCGGCGCTCACCGGTCCCGCTCCGGGCGGCGTCGCCCTCGGGGCGCCCGCGGGCGGTCCTCGCTGGCGGAGTCGACGAGCTCGTCGAGGGCCTCGCGCACGCACTGGCCGAGGACCTCGATGTCGGGCAGCGCGTCGCGGTCGGCGCTGATGCCGTAGTAGACGGCCCCGTCGTACGACGTGACCCCGACGGCGAGCGAGAACCCCGGGAGCAGCGGCGGCACCGGGTAGGTCTCGACCATCTCCGCCCCGGCCAGGAACATCGGGAACTGCGGGCCGGGCACGTTGGTCACCACCAGGTTGACGTGGCCGCGGGCCTCCGCGAAGGCCACCCGCGACCCGAGGGCGTGGAAGGTGGTGGGCGCGAAGCCCGCCACGCCGGCGATCCGGTCGGCGGCCACGGCCCGGCCGGTCTCGCTGTGGGCCCTCAGGGCGTAGGAGACCTGGTGCAGGCGGACGACGGGCGAGCCCTCCCCGATCGGCAGGTCGACGAGGTGGCCGACCACCTGGGAGCCCAGCGAGGTGGGCTCGAGGTCCTCGTCGATGACGCTCATCGGCACCAGCGCGCGGAGCCGGCGACCGGCGCCGACCGGCTCGGCGCGGGTCATCAGCCAGGCGCGCACGGCACCGGCGAGGGTGGCCAGGACGACGTCGTTGACGGTGCCGCCGTGGACCCGCCGCACCTTGCGGTAGTCCTTGAGCGAGGTGCGCACGCACACCAGCCGCCGCTGCGCCGACGGCTCGACGTTGAAGGGTGACTCGGGCAGCGGCCGGCCACCGAGGCCCCCGGGCAGGGCCGCGCCCAGGCTGCCGGCGAGCCCTCCGGTGAGCCCGCTCGCGAGGCTCGTGCTCAGGCCGCCGGTCAGCCCGTCGGCGACGACGCCCGCGCGGGTCAGGCCGCTGCCCAGGGTGCGGGCCACGGCCTCGGCGTTGCTGCGCACCGTGGCCGCCGCGACCCGGGGGTCGCGGACCGACTCGCTCAGCGCTCCCAGCAGGAGCGCGGCCTGGGTGGGCTCTCCCGGTGGGACGTAGCCCTCCTGCACCAGCTGGCGGGGGTCGGGGTCCACGTCGAGGAGCACCTGGCCGAGGTCGACCGTCGAGATGCCGTCGACCAGCACCTGGTGGGACTTCGACAGCACCGCGACCCGGCCGCCCTCGAGGCCCTCGACGAAGTAGACCTCCCACAGCGGGCGGTCGGTGTCCAGGCGCCGCGACATGATCCGCGCGGTCAGCTCGCGCAGCTGGTCCAGGCTGCCCGGACGCGGCAGCGCCGAGCGGCGCACGTGGTAGGCGAGGTCGAAGCGGTCGTCGTCGACCCACACCGGGTTGGCGAACCGGCCCGGCACGCGGCGCACGCGCTGGCGGTAGCGGGGGACGAACGCGATCCGGTCGTCGATGTGGGCCAGCAGGGCGTCGTAGTCCAGGCCCGCCTCGCCCGGGTCGAAGATCTCCAGCGTCGCGTTGTGGAGCGGGGTCTGGGCCGTCTCCTGCGCCAGGAGGGCCAGGTCGCTGGCCCTGAGCCGCTCGCTCATCGTCGCTCCTCGCTCGGGACGCCCGTGTGGCTTCGGTCTCACCTGCGCCGGGGAGCCGGCCGTCGCCTTGGGTGGCGACCGGGCACATGGGATTGTGGCAGAGCGCCCCGTGGCGCCACACGTCCCGTCTCGCCCCCGTCCCACGTGGAGGATCCATGCACCGCGTCCTGCGCCGCCTGGCGCGACCGGCCGTCCCGCTCGCCGCCGTCCTGCTGCTCGTCACCGCGTGCGGCTCCCCGGACGGCAGCGGCACGACCGACGACGCGGCCTCCTCCCCCAGCCCGTCGGCCAGCGCGTCGGCCAGCGCGTCCCCGAGCGCCTCGGCGGGCTCGGCCGAGAGCTCGCCCAGCGCGTCGACCGAGGCCGGCACGGTCATCGACATCCGCTTCGCCGACGGCCAGGTCACCCCGGCGGGCAAGCAGGTGGAGGTCGGCGTCGGCGAGCCGTTCACGCTCCGGGTCGAGGCCGACGCGCCCGGCGAGCTGCACATCCACAGCACGCCCGAGCAGGAGCTGGCCTACGAGGCCGGCACCACCGAGAAGACCCTCACCCTCGACCGCCCCGGGGTGGTCGACATCGAGTCGCACACCCTGGACCAGCTCGTCGTGCGCGTCGAGGTGAGCTGAGCCCGTGCCGGGCCTGCTCGTCCCGCTGCCCCTGCACGGACTGGGCGGCGCGCAGAACCTGCCGCTGCCGCTCCCCCTGGCGGTCGCCGGTGCCACCGCGGCCCTGGTGGTCTCCTTCTGCGTCCTCGCGCTGGCCTGGCGCCGGCCCCGCTACGTCGGCGGCGCCCCCTCCCGCCCGGCCCCGGCCGCGCTGGCCCGCGTGGTCGACGGTGCGGCCTGGGCCTGGACCTGGCGCGTGCTGGGCCTGCTGTTCTTCGGCTACCTCGTCTGGCCGCTGGTCGCCGGGCCGGACCTGGTCACCAACCCGGTGCTCGGCACGTTCTACGTGCTGGTGTGGGTCGGCGTCGTGCCGGCCTCCCTGCTGCTCGGCCGTGCGGCCCGGGCGGTCAGCCCGGTCCGCACGCTCAACCTGCTGCTGGCCCGGCTGACCGGCGGCGACCCGGCCCGCGGCCTGGCGGCGTACCCCGAGCGGCTGGGCCTGTGGCCCGCCGCGCTGGGGCTGTTCGCCTTCGTGTGGCAGGAGCTGGTCAACCCGCAGAGCGCGTACGTCGGCTCGGTGCGGGTGTGGCTGGCGGTCTACCTGGCCGCCATGGTCGTCGGTGCCCTCGTCTTCGGGGACACCTGGCTCTCGCGCGCCGACCCCTTCGAGGTCTGGTCCGACCTGCTCGCGCACCTGTCGCCCTGGGGCCGTGACGACGCCGGCCGGCTCGTGGTGCGCAGCCCGCTGTCGAACCTGGCCACCGTCGTGCCGCGACCGGGCCTGCTCGCCGTCGTGGCGGTGCTGTTCGGGTCGACGGCGTTCGACAGCTACAAGGACACCCTGTTCTGGCAGCGGCTGGTGGCCGACTCCGGCCTGCCCGCGGTGCCGGTCGACACCGCAGCCCTGCTGGTGTTCTGCCTGGTGGTGGGCGGCAGCTTCACCGTGGCGGCGCGGCTCACCGGCGTCGAGACCGGAGCCCGCACCGGCCGCGGCTCCGCCCGGGTGGCGAGCCGTCGCGAGCTGCCGCTGCTGCTCGCGCACTCCGTGGTGCCGATCGCGGTGGGCTACCTGACGGCGCACTACCTGACCTACTTCGTCGAGCAGGGCCAGACCACGCTGATGCAGCTGAGCGACCCGCTGGTGCGGGGCGACGACCTGCTCGGCACCGCCGACTGGTCGGTCAGCTACTGGCTGTCCTTCCACCCCACCCTGCTGGCGGTGGTGAAGGTGCTGGCCATCGTGCTCGGCCACGTCGTGGGCGTGGTCGCGGCCCACGACCGGGCGCTGTCGCTGCTGCCCGCGCGGCACCACGTGACCGGCCAGCTCGCGATGCTGGTCGTCATGGTCGTCTACACCGCCACCGGCCTCTACCTGCTGATGGCCTCCTGACCCTGCTCCCGGACCCCGCCGCGGCCGGCGGGTCGGGCAGCACCAGGGCACGGAGCTCCGCGACCGCCTGGCGCAGCGGGGAGTCCCCGAGCTCGACCACCGAGCGGCCCGTGACCAGGGCCCGGTCGGTCGTGGCGCGGTCCTCGGGCACGAACACCACGCCGGCCGGTCGCACGTAGCCCTCGACCATGCCGACGATGTCGCGCCGGCTCCACCCCAGGGAGTCGCGCATCCGGTTGACGACCACCGTCACCGGCACGGGCGCGAGGTCGCGCAGCTCCACCAGCGTGCGGGCGAGCCGGGCCAGGCCCGGCGGCTCGGCGGAGCCCACGGCGACGACGTGGTCGGCCGCCGCCACGGCGTCCAGGGTGAGCTGGTTGCGCGAGAGGCTGCGCCCGAGCTCGGTCTCGTCCTCGAGGCTGAACCCGGTGTCGACCACGACGTCGCCCACCTCCGCGGCGCGCTCGAGGACGGCGTCGAGCACGCCCGGCCGCGCCTCCACCCAGCGGTCGGGGCGCGGCAGGCCGGTGAGCACCTCGAGGTGGTCCGAGACGACCCGCCGGCAGCGGGCGAACCCCGCGGCGTCGAGGGCGCCCGCGTTGACCAGCCGCGCGGCGGCCAGCAGGCCGCTCACCTCGTCGAGGACGCCCAGGTGCTGGGCGACCGTGCCGCCGTGGGGATCTGCGTCCAGCAGCACGGCCGGGCTGCCCCGCCGCGCGTGCTCGGCGGCCAGGGCGATCGCCAGCGTGGTGCGTCCCGGCGCACCCGCGGGACCGTGGACGGCCACGACGCGGCCGGCGACGCCCCTGACCTCGAGACCGCCGGTGACCTCGGGCTCCGGGTCGAGCACGAGGTCGTGGCTGGCGGCCGCACGCACGGCCGCTCCCAGCCCGTCGGCCTCCCCGGAGGGATGCACGTGCACCACGCCGAGGCGCAGCAGCTGCTCGGTCTCGCCCCCGACGGCCACGCACCGCACGTCGTCGCGCAGCAGCCGCATCACCGCGTCGGCGTCGAGCCCGGGCAGCTCACCGTCGACGACCGCCACCCCGGCGGTCTGGGTGCTGGCACTGCCCAGCAGGTCGGCGAGGTCGACGCAGCGCTTGACCACCACAATGCCGTCGGCCTCCAGGGACCGCAGTGCCCGGGCCTCCCACTCCGCGCCACCGGCGGCCACGAGGGCCGGGACCCGCTCCGTCAGCATGCTCAGCCCTTCCGCGCGATGACGACGCGGCCCTCGGAGATCCCCCCGAGGGCAGCCGGCAGGTCGGCCGCGCGGTCGCTCGGGACCCCGACGATGACCTGGCGGGTGGTCTGCGGGGCCAGGGTGTCGGCGACGCCGGGGACGGCCACGACGGTGACGTCGGCGAGCACCCGCTCGGCACGGACCCGGCTGGCGTCCTCGACGGCGGCGACCTGCGGCGTCACCCACACGTCGACCACCGACCCCTGCTCCACGGTGGCCGGGAGGTCGTCGGAGACCACGCTGATCGGCACCTCTAGCAGGTCCGAGCCCGCCTCGGGCGCCACGGCGGCGCGCGGCAGCAGGTCGCCGGCCGCGACCGGGCGGTTGAGCACCGTGCCGGCCGGGACGGGCTGCTCGCCGGACAGGTAGCCGGCAGCCGAGGCAGCGTCGGGGAAGCGCACCCGGCGCTGCTCCAGGTCGCCGTCGGCGACGGTGGCGCCGGCCGGCAGGTCGCGGGCCAGGGCCCAGACGGGGACCGAGTCGTCGGCCGCCCCCACCACCCGGGCGCCGGCGACCACCGAGGCGGCCACGAGGAGCAGCCCGAGGACCAGGCGCGGGTTGCGCCACCCGGGGCGCCGGCTGCGGGCGGCGGCGGGCGGGACGGGCACGTCGGGGGTGGGCGCGTGGTCGGCGCGGCCGCGGACGGTGGTGGAGCTCATCGGACGGTTCCTCCCAGGGGGCAGGGGCTGACGGGACGGGCGGGCCCGCGGACCGGGTCGCGCGCGGCCGTCCACAGCCCGGGCGTGGCGAACGATCGCCACCGCACGTCACCGGTGGCACACTGAGGCACATGAGCGCAACGCCGCGGTTCCTGCAGCTGGCCGACGTCGCCGAGATCCTCAACATCTCCGGGGCGCAGGTCTACGCCCTGGTCCGGCGCAACGACCTGCGGGCCATCAAGATCGGCGGCCGGGGCCAGTGGCGCGTGGAGGCCAGCGAGCTCGAGGCCTACATCCAGCGCGCGTACGCCGACGCCGAGCAGTTCGTCAGGGAGCACCCGTTCGTCGAGGGGTCCTCGGTCTCCCCCGAGTGACCCCCGGCTCATCCGAGCCTCCCGCGGACGGCTGCGACCTGGTCCACGGCGACGACCTGGACCCCGCGCGCCCCCGCCTCGCCGACCAGCACCTCGAGGAAGTCCTGGCCCACGCGACCCACGAGGCCCTCGACCCGGTGGTCGTCACGCAGGTGCACGACGCACGCCTCGCCGGACTCCCCCAGGCGCCGCAGCAGCGACCTCAGCGGCAGCCGATCCACCACTGACCAGGCCTCCTGCGCGTCGGCGCGCGGGGAGAGACCACCCGCGACGGCGACCGCGCGCTGCGGCACGAGCCACTGCGAGGGCCCGTCGTCCAGCAGCAGCCAGTCGCCGCCCACCCGCACCAGCTCCGCCTCCAGGCGGGTCCCGCCGACGAGCCGCAGGCTGACCCGGCGGCCGCGGGAGGCGTGGCAGCGCTCGGCCAGCGCGACGCGGGCGTACTCGCTGCGGGCCAGGTCGGCGACCTCGAGGTCGCGCTCGCCGAGCCGGAGGCCCGCCGCCTGCTGCTCGAGGTCCTCGAAGACGTCGAGCAGCGCGCTCTCCCAGCTCATGGTGACCCCCGTCCGTGGGCCGCCCGATCACCGCGGCCCGATCCGCGTCCACGAGCCATGCCCGCTCCCCCTCCGGGTGAAACCGGCGTCCTCAGGGTGTGGACACCGTGGTTGACACCTCACGATCCTGGGCGTTGTCTGATGCAAACGCAAGCAAACGAAGGCATCACACCGTGAACCACTCCCAGCAGCCACCGGTAGACCCGACCACCACCCGCTTCGACGCCCTGGTCCAGCAGGCGGCCGAGGTCGTCCTTGCCGCGTGCGTGGCGTGGGTGGTCGTGCTGGTGCTCGCCGCCCTGGTCGAGGCCACCAGCCGCGGCCATCTGCCCGCCCTGCGGTGGGTGGGCTGCCCACCCGTGCTGCGCCGCGGGCTGCTCGCCGCCGTCGGCGTGGCCGTGCTGGCACCCGGGCTGCCCGGCCCGCCGGCCAGCGCCGGCGCCCCGCCCGACCCGGGGCGGGGCGTCCGCACCACCGACACGCGCTCGGGTCCGGTCCGCGGCTCGTGGCTGCCCGTCCCCGCCCGACCCCTCGACGCCCGCCCCCTCGACGCCCACCGCCCGGACACCCGCCCCGCGGACCTCGGGCCCGCCCGGGCCCCGGACGGCCCGGTGCTCGTCGTCCGCCCCGGTGACTCCCTGTGGTCCCTGGCCCACGAGCGGCTGCCGGCGGCCGACGCCGCCCGGCTCGTCGGGGCCGTGCGGGCGCTGCACCACGCCAACCGCAGCGTCGTCGGCCCCGACCCCGACCTGCTCCGGCCGGGGCAGCTGCTCCGCTGGCCGGAGGCCGGACCTCATTCCCCCCGTCCCCACCACCCCACCACCCCGTCACGAGGAGAGACGTCATGACCGTCACCCCCCACCGCGCCCCGCGGTCCCCCCGACCCCGGACCGCTCACGTGCGCCGTGCCGCCCCGGTGGCCAGCCTCCAGGGCACGCTGGCGCTCGACTTCTCCCCGGCCGACCCCGGACCCGCGCCCCTGCTCCGGCTCGTCGCCGGCGGCCGCACCGAGCTCGACGTCCTGGCCCACCGGTTCGCCCACGCGGTCGTCGAGGTCGTCGGCGGCGACCGCGGGCCCAGCCAGCTGCTGCGCTGGACCAGCCCGACTGTGTACGCCGACCTCCAGCGCCGGGCCGCCCTGGTCGCCCGGACCGTGCCCGGCGACCGCCGCGTGCGACGCCTGCGCAGCCAGGTGCGCAGCGTCCACGTCAGCTGCCCGGCGCCGGGAGCCGCCGAGATGAGCGTCCACGTCCGGCGCGGCGAGCGGTCCAGCGCCCTGGCGGTGCGGCTCGAGCTGCGCGACGGCCGGTGGTGCTGCACCGCCCTGGAGTTCGGCTGAGCCGTAGGGTCGGTGCCACCATCCCCGATTGCTCCAGGAGCGACCCGTGAAGCTGCGCAACCTGCCGACCCGCCTCGCGACGGGCGCCTTCATCCTGCACTCCGGCCTCGAGAAGTGGCGGGGCGACGAGGCCACCGCCCAGGCGCTGCACGGCATGGCCTCCGGCACCTTCCCGGTGCTGAAGGGGCTCAGGCCCACCGAGTTCCTGCGGACCCTCTCGGTCGGCGAGATCGCCCTGGGCGCCGCGCTGCTGTCCCCCACCGTGTCGACGGGCGTGGCCGGCGCCGCCCTGACGGGGTTCTCGGGCAGCCTGCTGGCGACCTACCTGCGCACCCCCGGCCTCACCAAGCCGGGCAGCGTGTGGCCCACCCCCGACGGCCTGGGCATCAGCAAGGACGTCTGGATGCTCGGCATCGGCCTGGGCCTGCTGGCCGACGCGCTCACCCGCTCCGCCGCCGAGAAGCTGCCCACCCGCTCCTGACGCCGCTCCCCACGCACGAGGCCGCCCGGTGACCAGGTCACCGGGCGGCCCGTCGTGCTCGCGACGGCCTCAGCCGTTGGCGCGCGCCACCTGGCCGGTGGGGCCGTTGGGGGCGCCGTGGCACTTCTTGTACTTCTTGCCCGACCCGCAGGGGCACTCGGCGTTGCGGCTCATCCCCAGGTAGGGGTCCTCCTCCTGGGGCACCGTCTCACCGCGGACCTCGACGTCGCCGTCCTCGGTGGGCGCGGAGTACGTCAGGTGGGCCGGCTGCTGCGGCTCGCCGAGACCCTTGGCCCGCAGGTGCGGGGTGTGCTCGTCGGTGGCGTGGACCGGGCGGGCCTCGCCGGTCTCGGCGTCGACGACCTCGCCCTCCTCGTCGGCCGCGGGCTCGTCGACCTGCACCTCGAGGTTGAACACGAAGCCGACGGTCTCCTCGCGGATCCCCTCCTTCATCGCGTTGAACATGTCGAAGCCCTCGCGCTGGTACTCCACGAGCGGGTCGCGCTGGGAGTAGGCACGCAGCCCGATGCCCTCGCGCAGGTAGTCCATCTCGTAGAGGTGCTCGCGCCACTTGCGGTCCAGCACCGAGAGCAGCACCTGGCGCTCCAGCTCGCGCATGTTGTCGCTGCCGATGGACGCCTCGCGGGCGTCGTAGGCCTTCTGCGCGTCGGCCTGCAGGTCCGAGACCAGCACGTCGCGGTCGAGGCCGTCACGGCCCCCGGCCTCGCGCTCGAGCTCGGCGACCTTGAGGCCGACGGGGTAGATGGTGCGCAGCGCGGTCCACAGCGCGTCGAGGTCCCACTCCTCGGGGAAGCTCTCGGTCGCCGCGGTGACGTACGCCGCGACCACCTCGTCGACCATGCCGCGCACGTGCTCGGACAGGTCGGTGCCCTCGAGCACCGCACGCCGCTCGGCGTAGATGACCTCGCGCTGGCGGCTCATCACGTCGTCGTACTTGAGGACGTTCTTGCGGGACTCGAAGTTCTGGCCCTCGACCTGCGCCTGCGCCGAGGCGATGGACTTGGTGACCGACTTGTTCTCGATCGGCACGTCGTCGGGGACCTTGAGGGCGATCAGCACCCGCTCGACCCAGTCGGACTTGAACAGCCGCATCAGGTCGTCGCCGAGGGAGAGGTAGAACCGGGACTCCCCCGGGTCGCCCTGGCGGCCGGAGCGACCGCGCAGCTGGTTGTCGATGCGGCGCGACTCGTGGCGCTCGGTGCCCAGGACGTAGAGGCCGCCTAGCTCCTTGACCTCGTCGTGCTCGGCCTTGACCTGGGCGGTGATCCGCTCCACGGCCTCGGGCCAGGCCGCGTCGTAGGCCTCGATGTCCTCGACCGGGTCGAGGCCCTTCTCGCGCAGCTCCTGGTCGGCGAGGAACTCCACCGAGCCGCCGAGCATGATGTCGGTGCCGCGACCGGCCATGTTGGTCGCCACGGTGACCGCACCGCGGTGCCCGGCCATGGCGACGACCTTGGCCTCGTCGGCGTGCTGCTTGGCGTTGAGGACCGAGTGCGGGACGCCGCGCTTCTTCAGCTCGCGACCCAGCAGCTCGGACTTCTCGACCGAGGTGGTGCCCACCAGGATCGGCTGGCCGGTGGCGTGGCGCTCGGCGATGTCCTCCACGACGGCGGCGAACTTCGCCTCCTCGGTGCGGTAGACGAGGTCCTTCTGGTCGATGCGCTCCATCGGCTTGTTGGTGCGGATCGGCACCACGCCGAGCTTGTAGATCTTGTCGAACTCGCTGGCCTCGGTCATGGCCGTGCCGGTCATGCCGGAGAGCTTCTCGTAGAGCCGGAAGTAGTTCTGCAGCGTGATCGTGGCGAGGGTCTGGTACTCCTCGCGGACGGTCACGCCCTCCTTGGCCTCGATGGCCTGGTGCAGGCCGTCGTTGTAGCGCCGGCCGGACAGGATGCGACCGGTGTGCTCGTCGACGATGAGGACCTCGTCCTGGATGACGACGTACTCCTTGTCGTTGCGGAACAGCTCCTTGGCCTTGATCGAGTTGTTGAGGAACGAGATGAGCGGCGTGTTGGCCGACTCGTAGAGGTTCTCGATGCCGAGGTAGTCCTCGACCTTGGTGATGCCCGGCTCGAGGATGGAGACGGTGCGCTTCTTCTCGTCGACCTCGTAGTCGACGTCGATGGTCAGCCTGCGCGAGAGCTTGGCGAACTCGGCGTACCAGTGCACCTCGTCCTGCGTGGGACCCGAGATGATGAGCGGCGTGCGGGCCTCGTCGATGAGGATCGAGTCGACCTCGTCCACGACGGCGAAGAACGGCGCGCGCTGGACGCAGTTGTCCAGCGAGGTCGCCATGTTGTCGCGCAGGTAGTCGAACCCGAGCTCGTTGTTGGTGGCGTAGGTGATGTCGCGGGCGTAGGCCTCGCGGCGCTCGTCGGGGCGCATGTCCGGGGTGATGACACCGGTGGTGAGGCCCAGGAAGTGGTGGACGCGGCCCATCCACTCGGCGTGGTACTTGGCGAGGTAGTCGTTGACCGTGACGACGTGGACGCCCTTGCCGGCCAGCGCGTTGAGGTACGCCGGCAGCGTCGAGACCAGGGTCTTGCCCTCACCGGTCTTCATCTCGGCGATGTTGCCGAGGTGCAGCGCCGCGCCGCCCATGATCTGGACGTCGAAGTGGCGCTGGCCGAGGACCCGCTTCGCGGCCTCGCGGACGGTGGCGAAGGCCTCCGGCATCAGGTCGTCGAGGGTCTCGCCGTCCTCGAGCCGCTTCTTGAACTCCTCGGTCATCCCGCGCAGCTCGTCGTCGGACATCGCGACGAAGTCGTCCTCGATGGCGTTGACGGCCTTGGCGATGGCCTCCAGCTGTCGCAGGATCTTGCCTTCGCCGATGCGCAGGACCTTGTCGATGATCGACACGCGGACTTCTCCCATGGGTGGACGCGGGGGTGGTGGGACCGGCGCCGCCCACGCGGCCCGAGCCCGTCGTCCATCGTAACGGCCGGGCGCGCCGTTGAGTTTCGCAACCGGCACATCGGGTGCGTCGGCGCCCGGCGCCGGGGTGGGGGCGACGCTCAGGCGGGGCCGAGCGCGAGCTCCGCCGCGAGCGGCCCGGCGAGGTCGCCGCGCTCGCGCACGACCACGTCGTCGAGGTCGAGCCAGCGGGCCAGGTCGCGCAGCTCGGCGGCCAGCTCGGGCGCGGTGTCCGACGGCGCGCCGGGCTCGGCGAAGGCCGCCTGCACCAGCAGCCGCCGGCCCGCCCGGTCGGCCTTGAGGTCGACGCGCGCCACGATCCGGTCGTCGAGCAGGAACGGCAGCACGTAGTAGCCGTAGCGGCGCTGGTCGGCCGGCACGTAGATCTCGATGCGGTAGCTGAAGTCGAAGAGCCGCTCGGTGCGCTCGCGCTCCCACACCACCGGGTCGAAGGGGCTGAGCAGCGCGCGGGCACGCACCGCGCGGGGCAGCGCCGCCTCGTGGTGGAGGTACGCCGGCCGCCCCCAGCCCTCGATCGTCACCGGCTCCAGCTCGCCGGACTCGACGAGCACGTCGACGGCGCGTCTGGCCGCCGCCTGGCCGGCCCCCCGCTGCAGCTGCAACCGGTAGTAGTCGGTGAGGCAGCGCAGCGTGGCCACCCCGTGGCTGCGCGCCGCCCGCCGGACCAGCTCGACCACGGCGTCCTCGCGCGAGGGCACCGGCAGCGCCAGCACGTGGGCCGGCAGCACCCGCTCGGGCAGGTCGTAGACCGGCTCGAACTGCGACGTGCGGCCGGCGATGGCGAGCTGGCCCGAGACGAACAGGTAGTCGAGCGCCTTGCGGGCCTCGGACCAGTTCCACCCCCAGTGCTCGCGGCTGCGGGGCGCGCCGTCGTCGAGCTGCCGGGCGGTCGCGGCCCCCCGGTCACCGACCTCGCGCAGCACCCGGGCCACGACCTCGTGGTTGCGGCGCTGCCACTCCCCCCACCGGGGGCTGGCCCGGAACTCCTCCATCCGGTGCTGCATCACCGGCCACAGCTCGACGGGCATGAACGCCTGGACGTGGGCCCAGTACTCCACCACCCGGCGCGGGCGCTGCTCGGCGGCCCGGGTCAGCAGGGTGGTGTCGTAGGGACCCATCCGGGAGAACAGCGGCACGTAGTGGGCGCGCTGGAGCACGTTGACCGAGTCGACCTGGAGCACCCCCGTGCGGGCCAGCGTGCGGGAGAAGGTGCGCAGCGTCGGCACGGAGTGGCGCGGGTCCCGGAAGCCCTGGGCCGCGAGCGCGATCCGACGGGCCTGCGGGCGGCTGAGCTCGGCGCCGCGCCTCACGTGATGTCGAGCAGCTTCTCGCGCACGGCGTACATGACGGCCTCCATGCGCGAGTGGAGCTGGAGCTTCTCCAAGATGTTGCGCACGTGGTTCTTCACGGTGTTCTCGCTGATGAACAGCTGTCGTGCCGCGTCGCGGTTGTTGAGGCCCTGGGCCACCAGGCGCAGCACCTCGAGCTCGCGGTCGGTCAGGCGCGGGGTGGGCACCTGGTCGCGCTCGGCGCGCGACATCTCCTTGAACTCGTCGATCAGCTTGACCGCCATCGAGGGGCTGATGAGCGACTGGCCCTCGGCGACCACGCGCACGGCCTGGGCGACCTCGTCGATGGAGGAGTCCTTGAGCAGGTAGCCCGAGGCGCCGTTCTTGACCGACTCGTAGAGGTCGCCCTCCTCGTCGCTGACCGTGAGCATGATGATCTTGACGGTCGGGACCAGCTCCTTGATCTTCATGCAGGCCTGCAGCCCCGAGCGCTTGGGCATCCGGACGTCGAGCAGCACCACGTCGGGGGCGCTGCTGACCACGATGTCGGTGGCGGCGATGCCGTCACCGGCCTCGCCGACGACCTCGATGCCGTCCTCGACGCCGAGCAGCATCGTCAGGCCGCGGCGGAAGAGCTCCTGGTCGTCGACCACGACCACCCGGATCGGCTCGTCGCGCTCCTGCTCGCCGGCCGGCCCCTGTCCCATGTGTCCCATCATGGCAGAGCCGGGCGCCACCGGCACCCCGTGCGCAGCGAGGCGGCGTGGTCCCGCAGGACCACGCCGCCTCCTCAGCGGTGCTGCTAGCTCACCTCGAGGGCGATCACGCCGTAGTCGTAGCCCCGGCGGCGGTAGACCACCGAGGGCTGCTCCGACTCCTTGTCGACGAACAGGTAGAAGTCGTGGCCCACGAGCTCCATCTCGTAGAGCGCCGTCTCCAGGGTCATCGGCGAGGCCGCGTGGGACTTCTCCCGCACCACCAGCGGCCCGTCGCCGGTGACCGTCACGGGCCCGACCTTGCGGGTGCCGGTGGCGTCGTCCTCGACCTCCTCCGCCTCGGGCGGCAGGCTGCGCGACATCGCGTGGCGCAGCGACTCGGGGCTGTGCTGCCCGCGGTGGACCTTGCGGCGGTCGGCGGCCTTGCGCATCTGCGAGGCCATCTTGTCCAGGGCCAGGTCGAGGGCGGCCATCTTGTCCTCGGCACAGGCCTCGGCGCGCACGATGGGCCCCTTGGACCGGGCCGTCAGCTCGATCCGGACGGCGCGCTCGGGCTCGCGGGCCCGCACCTCCTTCTCGAGGAGCACGTCCACCCGGATGATCCGGTGGTCGTGCTTCTCCAGGCGCGACAACTTGTCCTCGACGTGCTCGCGAAACCGGTCCGACACCTCGCAGTGACGACTGCTGACCACGACATCCACGCTGACCTCCTGTCCTCGGGCGCAAGCCGACCAGCGGGCGGCGTGCGCCTCGATGAGTCGGTTACCCGATGACACCCGCCCCAGGGGGGACGAGCGGAGCCCCCGGGCGGACCACTGCGACGAGTCGGAGTGTCCGCCTGGGCTCCATGCACCGACGCTAGCCGTCCTGTCCACATTTCGGTAGGGCACGCGCGGGTGGTCCGGCGGGTGGTCCGGCGGGTGGTCCGGCGGGTGGTCCGGCGGGTCGTCCCGGAGGTGGGCGGACGGGCGGGAGGGGGCTCACGCGGGGCCCGGCCGCGGCGCCCGACGCCGGCGCGTGGCGGCCACGACCGCCACCGCCCGGACCGGCACTCCCCCCTCCTCGAGGGCCCGCTGCGCCTCTCGGGCGGTGGTGCCCGTGGTGAGCACGTCGTCGACCAGCACCACCGTCACGGGCGTGCGGCGGGCGGCCAACCGGGCCCGGGCGGAGGCCCGGACCGCCATCGACCCGTCGCGGTTGCGCGCCCGCTCGGCCGACCCCAGGCCGGCCTGGTCGGCGACCGGGAGCCGCTGCACCAGCAGCCGGTGGACCTCGACGGCCGCGCCCGTGCGCCGTCGCAGCCGCCGCGACGCCAGCCGGGCCATCCGCAGCACCGGGTCGTGGCCGCGGGCGCGGACCACGGAAGGGGTCGAGGGCACCGGGACCAGCACGGTGGTGGCAGGCCCGGTCGCGCCGGTCGCCACGACCGGCTCCAGCGCCGTGGCCAGGCAGTGCGCCAGCGGGTCGACCAGGGCGTAGACCGAGCGCTCCTTGTGGGCGACCACCAGCGCGCGCAGCAGGTCGGCGTACTCCCCCGCGGCGAGGCAGGGCGCCAGCCCGTCGGGGCAAGGGGTCGGGCGCACCGCGCGCGCGACGTCGGGCAGGGCGTCGCGACAGGTCCGGCACAGCGAGCGGCCCGGGTGGCCGCAGCCCACGCAGCAGCCGCCCTGGACCAGGTCGAGCCAGGCGTCGCGCACCCCACCAGGGTGGGGCGCGGCACCGGGCCGCACCAGCCGGTCCGCCCGGGGCTGTGGACGGCCGGGGCGGCAGGCACGACGGTGGTGCGGGCGGCTAGGGCGCGTAGTCGGCGGCCGAGATCTTGCTGCTGGTCAGCGGCCAGGTGCCGGTGTCGCTGAGCGTGAACAGCTGCTGCCGGGAGTCGACGAGCCGCAGCGGCACCTCCAGCTGCGGCGAGACGGCCAGGGCGGTGCCGACACCGCGGAACAGGCTCGGCTCCACCAGCCCCGGCTCGACGGGCGAGCCGTCGGAGGAGAGGAAGGCGACCCGGCTGGTCTCGCGCGAGGGACGGGTCAGGACGGCCAGGGTGCCGGGGTCGCGCCACCCGACGTCGACGACGGCCGCGCCGTCGGTGCTCGCCCGGAACACCCGCGTCCGACCGGTGCCGGCGACCTGGCCCTCGTCGGTGCGCAGCACGTCGACGACCCGCACCTCGCCGGGCCGGTCCCCGCCGAGGACGACCGCGAGCCGGGTGCCGTCGCGCGACACGGTGGCGGCCACGACGTCGCGACCGCTGACGCCGGGCACGTCCAGCGCCCGGGCCCGGCCCGAGGAGACCACCAGCACCCGCGCGCCGCTGCGGCTCCGATCGACGATCCACAGGTCGCCGAACAGGTCGTACGACGGCCGCAGCAGGTCGGTGCCGTCGACCACCCGGGTGACCGGGGTGTCGTCGGTGGCGCCGTCGAGCAGCGCCTGGAACACGGTCGTGCCGTCCGCCGAGACGGCCGAGACCTGTGCCGGGGCCTCGCTGACGGCCAGGGAGCGCATCGCGTAGCCGGGCTTGCCCAGCGGACCCGGCACCGAGCGCGCCGACCCGGTGGAGAACTCCACGACGCGGCCGTTGCGCAGCCCGTGCAGCACGGGCTCCGTGGTGCCCGCGGCGTCGTAGTCGTCGCCGCTGAGCACCGAGGCGTCGATGCTGCCGCCCGGCAGCGGCACCGCGGCCCCGCCGACGGTCAGCCGGACCCGCTCGATGCCCGGCACCTGCCGCAGCGTCCAGGCCAGCTGGTCGACGGCCCGCTCGAGGTCCTCGGGGGGTGCCCGCAGCACGTCGCGGGTCAGCGGCACCTCGGCCACGCCGCTCTCGGTGACCACGACCGACAGGTCGAGACCGGTGCCGCGCGGGAAGGCGGAGCGGGTGACCTCGGACAGGGCCGGGCCCGGGCCGGCGAGCACGCCGCGCACCAGGTTGGTGGCCGACTGCTCCCCCCGCGGGATGAAGACGGGGTCCGGCAGCAGGGTGCGACCGGTCTGGTCGAAGAAGTAGAGGTCGAAGCGCTCGAAGCTGCGGTTGAAGAACGACGTGGGCACGACCAGCGCGTCGACCGGGTTGTCGATGCGCCACTGGCCGCCCTCGGAGACCAGGTCGAGGCCCAGGGTGGTGGAGCGGCCCGGCGGGTCGTTGCGCCACCCGCCGCGCGAGTCCAGCCGGCGCACGTCGGACAGGCGCACGTCGGCGCCGCCGGCGGACGGGGTCACCGTGGAGGCCTCGTAGACCATGGTCCCGCGGTTGGGCCGCCACGACGCCGAGGCCCGTTCGGAGAGGAACTCCCGGGCCACCTTGGTGGACAGCGGGTTGGCCTGCATCGCCACCAGGAAGCCCGAGACGATCGCCGCGGGCGAGCCGTCCTCGGCGGGCCCCGGCGGGTTGAAGTACGGCGCGTCCAGGCGCTGGTCGGGCCGGTCGGCGGCCTGGCGTCGCACCGGCCCCGACTCGGGCAGCGTCGAGCAGCCGGCGAGGAGCAGCAGCACGGCGACCAGCACCGTCAGCAGGACCGGGCCGCGGCGGGTCACGTCGGCCTCCGCGGGGACGGGCCGGCGGCGGCCGGGTCGGCGGCGCCGGGGCCGGTCGCGGGACCGGTCGCAGGACCGGTCGCGGGTCCCGTCGCGGGGACGGTCGGGCTCCCCGGGGCCACGGGCGCGCGCCGGGGCGAGATCCGCAGGTCGTCGGGCACCAGGGGCAGCGGGCTGTGGGTGACGGCGTCACCGGCGCGCCGGGGCAGCGTCAGCCGGAAGTGGGCACCGCCGCCGGGCGTGCCCCAGGCCTGCAGCCAGCCCCCGTGGAGGCGGGCGTCCTCGAGCGCGATCGCCAGGCCGAGGCCGGTGCCGCCGGTGGTGCGGGCGCGGGCGGGGTCGGCGCGCCAGAACCGGTTGAAGACCATGGCCGACTGCCCGGGCTCCAGGCCCACGCCGTGGTCGCGCACGGTCAGCGCCGTGGTGGTGCCGTCGGTGGCCAGCCGCAGCTGCACGCCCTCGGCGTCCGCGTGGTCGATGGCGTTGGTGACCAGGTTGCGCACGATCCGCTCGACCCGGCGCACGTCGGCCTCGACCATGAACACGCCCTCGTCGACCACCTCGAGGGGGACCCCGCGCTGGCGGGCCATCGGGCTGGTCGCCCCGACGACGCGGTGGGCGATGTCGCCGAGGTTGACGTCCTCGACCTCGAGTACGGCCGCCCCGGCGTCGAAGCGGCTGATCTCGAGCAGGTCGGCGAGCAGGTTCTCGAAGCGGTCGAGCTCGCCCTGGAGCAGCTCGGCGGCCCGGGCCGTCACGGGGTCGAAGTCGTGGCGGGCGTCGTGGATGATGTCGCCGGCCATCCGCACGGTCGTCAGCGGGGTGCGCAGCTCGTGGGACACGTCGGAGACGAAGGTGCGCTGCACCCGGGAGAGCTCGACCAGCTTGCGGATCTGCGACTGCAGGGCCTCGGCCATCTGGTTGAACGAGGTCGCCAGGCGGGCGATGTCGTCCTCGCCGCTGACCTGCATCCGCTCCTCGAGCCGGCCCGAGGCGATCCGCTCGGCCACGCGCCGCGCGAGCCGCACGGGCGTGATCACCTGCCGGGTGACCAGCAGCGCCACCCCGGCGATGAGCAGCAGCAGCACCAGCCCCGCCACGAGGAGCACCTGGCGCAGCAGCGTCAGGGTCTGCTGCTCCTCCCCCATCGGGAACAGGTAGTAGAGCGCGTAGCTGCCGCCGTCCGAGGGCAGCACCACGGTCGAGCCGACCACGACGCCGGGCTGCGACTCGGGCGCGTCCAGCCCGAGGTAGCGGATCCGGGTGAAGGTCCAGGCCAGCTCGTCGCGGCCCTGCTCGACGACCGACCCGAGCGACTCCGGCACGCTGACCGGGTCGACCTCCGGCGTGGTCCGCACGCCCGACGGCGCCGCCCCGTCGCCGACCGGGCCCTCGACCACGACCTCGAAGCCCTTGGCGTCGCCGCGGGCCACCAGCGTCTCGACCAGCAGCCGCAGCTGGGTCTCGGGGTCGAAGTCGTTGCCTCCCGCGGAGCCGAGCCGCTCGCGCACGATGGCGGTCTCGGTGCGGGCCTCGGCCACCGACGAGTCGACGCGGCCCTGGACCAGGCCGTCGGAGATCTGGCGGGTCACCATCACCCCGACGGAGCCGACCACCAGGGCGCTGAGCACCACGATGGCGGTGACGACGCGGGTGCGCAGCGAGCGGCGCCAGAACCCCAGGGTGGCGCGGGGCAGGCGCCGACCGGCCGCGAGCGCCCGGTCGAGCCGGGTCTCAGGCCTCGCCGGCGGGGTCATCGGTCGAGCCTGCCTTGTAGCCGACGCCGCGCACCGTCACCACGATGGTGGGGTTCTCGGGGTCGCTCTCGATCTTGGCGCGCAGGCGCTGCACGTGCACGTTGACCAGGCGGGTGTCGGCGGCGTGGCGGTAGCCCCACACCTGCTCGAGCAGCACCTCGCGGGTGAAGACCTTGCGGGGGTTCTGGGCCAGGCAGACCAGCAGGTCGAACTCCAGGGGCGTCAGCCCGATGGGGGCGCCCGCCCGGGTGACCTCGTGGCCGACCACGTCGATGGACAGGTCGCCGATCTGCAGGGTCGCGGGCGCCGGCACCTCGAAGCGGCGGACCCGGGCGCGGATCCGCGCCACGAGCTCCTTGGGCTTGAACGGCTTGGCGACGTAGTCGTCGGCGCCGGACTCCAGCCCCACGACGACGTCGACGGTGTCGCTGCGGGCGGTGAGCATCACGATCGGGACGCCGGACTCGGCGCGGATCTCGCGGCAGACGTCGACGCCGTCCTTGCCCGGCAGCATCAGGTCCAGCAGCACCACGTCGGGGCGGAAGGACCGGAACGCGTCGAGCGCGAGGTCGCCACGGGTGACGACCTCGCTCACGAACCCCTCGGTGCGCAGCACGAGGGTCAGCATCTCCGCCAGGGCCGCGTCGTCGTCGACGACGAGGACCCGGGGGCGCTCGACCACCTCGTGCTGCGCCACGACGTCAGTAGCGGTACTGCTCGGACTTGTAGGGACCCTCGGCGGGGATCCCCAGGTAGGCGGCCTGGTCGTCGGTGAGCGTGGTGAGGTTGACCCCCAGCGCACCGAGGTGGAGCCGCGCGACCTCCTCGTCGAGGTGCTTGGGCAGCACGTAGACGCCGACCGGGTAGTCCTCGGTCCTGGTGAAGATCTCGATCTGCGCGAGGACCTGGTTGGTGAACGAGTTCGACATCACGAACGACGGGTGGCCGGTCGCGTTGCCGAGGTTCATCAGGCGCCCCTCGGACAGGATGATGATCGCCTTGCCGTCGGGGAACGTCCACAGGTCGACCTGCGGCTTGACGTTCTTGCGCTGCGCGACGCCGTCGGCCTCGAGGCCGGCCATGTCGATCTCGTTGTCGAAGTGACCGATGTTGCCGACGATCGCGTTGTGCTTCATCGCCCGCATGTGCTCGAGCGTCACGACGTCCTTGTTGCCGGTCGAGGTGATGATGATGTCGGCGTGCGGCAGGGCGTTCTCGAGGGTGTCGACCTGGTAGCCGTCCATCGCCGCCTGGAGCGCGCAGATGGGGTCGATCTCGGTGACGATCACGCGCGCGCCCTGGCCGCGCAGCGACTCGGCGCAGCCCTTGCCGACGTCGCCGTAGCCGGCCACGACCGCGACCTTGCCGCCGATGAGGACGTCGGTGGCGCGGTTGATGCCGTCGATGAGCGAGTGGCGGCAGCCGTACTTGTTGTCGAACTTGGACTTGGTGACCGAGTCGTTGACGTTGATCGCCGGGAAGAGCAGCTTGCCGTCGCGCATCATCTCGTAGAGACGGTGCACCCCGGTGGTCGTCTCCTCGGTGACGCCCTTGACCGAGTTGGCGATCGGGCCCCAGTGGTCGGTGCTCTTCGCGAGCTGCGCGCCGAGGACCTCGAAGATGATCCGCTGCTCGTTGCTGCCGGCGGTGGCGGGGTCGGGTGCCTGGCCGGTCTTCTCGGCCTGGACGCCGAGGTGCAGCAGCAGGGTGGCGTCGCCACCGTCGTCGAGGATCATGTTGGGCAGCTCGTCGGCGCCCTGCGAGGACCAGTCGAGGATCTGCTGGGTGCACCACCAGTATTCCTCCAGCGACTCGCCCTTCCAGGCGAAGACCGGGACGCCGGCGGGGGCGTCGGGGGTGCCGTCGCGGCCCACGACGACCGCGGCCGCGGCGTGGTCCTGGGTGGAGAAGATGTTGCAGGAGGCCCAGCGGACCTCCGCGCCGAGGTCCACGAGGGTCTCGATGAGCACGGCGGTCTGGATCGTCATGTGCAGCGATCCCGCGATCTTGGCGCCGGCGAGGGGCTTGTCCTTGCCGTAGCGCTCGCGCATCGCCATCAGGCCGGGCATCTCGTGCTCGGCGAGCTCGATCTCGGTCCGGCCGTAGTCGGCCAGGGTCAGGTCGGCGACCTTGAAGTCCATGGGGGGTCCTTGTCAGGAGAGGGTGTGGGTCGGGTCTCGGACGACCGCCCGCGTCGGGTGACGCGGCCCGCAGCAGCACTGCGGGCGGGGTGGGGCGACCCGTCGAGGCGTCAGACCACGATCTCGTGCGAAAGGCGCAGGCAGGAGTCTACGCAACCCCGGTGTCGGAGCCCAAAGCCGGACGCCGCAGGTCCGGCTCGAGGTAGATCGCACGGGCCGTCGGCTCCGCGGCGCGCACCGCGGCCTCGGCCCGGTCGATGGCGTCGGCGACCTCGGCCGCCGTGTCGCTGGCCGTGACCGCGATCTTCACCGCCACCAGCAGCTCGTCGGGCCCCAGGTGCAGCGTCTTCATGTGGATGACGCCGTCGATGCCGTCGGTCTCCTCCAGGGCCCGTCGGATGGTGCGCTGGGCCTCGGGGCTGGCCGCCTCCCCCAGCAGCAGGCTCTTGGTCTCCAGCGCCAGCACCACGGCCACCACGACGAGCAGCAGGCCGATGAGCGCGGTCCCGAGGACGTCGAAGACGGGGTTGCGGGTCACCAGGGTCAGGCCGACCCCCAGCAGCGCGAAGCTCAGGCCCGTGATGGCGGCGAAGTCCTCGAGCAGGATGACGGGCAGCTCCGGGGCCTTGGCCCGTCGCACGAACTGGACCAGGGTCGCCTCCCCCCGGGCGTGGTTGGCCTCGCGCACGGCGGTGCGCAGGCTGAAGCCCTCCATCACGATGGCCACGCCGAGCACCACGAGCGGCACCCACCACCACCGGCCGTCGAGCTGGCCCAGGTCGCCCGGGTCCTGCTGCACCTCGTGCCACTTGTGGTAGGCCTCGTAGAGCGCGAACAGGCCGCCGACGCTGAACAGCACGACCGCGACGATGAAGCCGTAGACGTAGCGCTCGCGGCCGTAGCCGAAGGGGTGCTCGGCGTCCGCGTGCTTGCGGGCCTTGCGCCCGCCGAGCAGCAGGAGCAGCTGGTTGCCGGAGTCGGCGACCGAGTGGATCGCCTCCGCCAGCATCGAGGAGGACTGGGTCAGGGCCCAGGCCAGGAACTTGGTCAGGGCGATGCCGGTGTTGGCCAGCAGCGCCGCCAGGACGGCCTTGGTGCCGCCTTCGGTCGACATGACCGGAGCGTAGACCCGCTCAGCCGTCGAGGCCCACCTGGAGGTAGGTCGCGGCGTAGGTGCCGGTCGAGAGCATCGCGGCGTACCGCGCGACGTCGCTGGGGGCCTCGGAGGTGATCCGCTCGACGCGGACCCCGTGGTCCTGGGCGGCGCGGACCAGGGTGTCGCGGGTGGCCGCGACGGCGGGGTCCTGCGACCCGTCGTCCAGCAGGACGAGGGCCGGCCGGGGCTCGTGGGTCGGGTCGGCGAAGGGGTCGGCGAAGACGTCGGCGGGCGCCGCCGCCTCGAGGACGGCGAGCAGCTGCTCCGCGTCGGCGGCCAGGGCGGTGCGGCCGGTGGCCCGGCGCACCGACTCCGCGACGCGACGCGCGGCGCGCGCGGCCAGGACGGTGCCGCCCCACAGCACCGGGTCGGCTTCGGCGATGCCGATGGCCAGGATCTTGGCCGGGTTGGTGGCCAGGTCGCGGTGCGGGCTGCACGCCACGGCGACCTCGTCGAGGGCGTCGGCCACCACGCCCGGGTCGGTCTGGGGACCCAGGTGCACCCGGTCGAGCAGGTCGAGCACCGAGACGGCGACGGCGAGCTGGTCGGTGGTCTGGGTCGGCAGGTGCACCGAGTAGCGGCCCGCCGCGTGGTCGGCCACCAGCGAGCCGGTCGGGGCGGCGACCACCACCTGGGCCCCGCGACGCACCGCCTCGGCGACCGCGGCCGCCGTGCCGGGGTCGTCGCCGACCGGCGCCAGCACGACCACCAGGTCGAGGCTGCCGGTCCAGCCGGGGAGGCCGGGGGCGGGCCAGGCCACGAAGGGCACCGGGCACACCGGCTCCAGCACGGCCCGCAGCAGCCGGGAGTCGGGCCCGGCCGCCACGACGGCGCGGGGCTGGCTCTCCGAGAGCGAGGAGAGCGCCTCGGCGAGCGCCTCCTCGGCCGCGGCGGCCTCGCGGCGCACGCGGGCACCGCCCTCGGCCAGGTGCCGCAGGCGGGCGTCCACCCGGGCCAGCGCCTGGTCGTCGTCGAGCAGTCCGTCGTCGAAGGTCACAGCCGGTCCTCGGGATCGCGTGGGTGGGTCAGGAGGGGGTGCGGGCCTCGTCGACCAGCAGCACCGGGATGTCGTCGCGGACCGGGTAGGCCCGGCCGCAGCCGGCACAGACGAGCTCCGAGGCGGCCTCGTCGGCCGCCAGCGAGGACCGGCAGGCCGGGCAGACGACCACGTCGAGCAGGCGGGGGTCGAGGTTCATGCTCATCTCCTGATCACGGCGAGGACGTCGTCCCGCAGCCGCTCCATGGTGGCCTGGTCGCGTCCCTCGGCGTTGAGCCGCAGCAGCGGCTCGGTGTTGGACGCGCGCACATTGAACCACCAGTCGTCGTGGACGACGCTGAGGCCGTCGAGGTGGTCGACCGAGGTCCCCGGGAGCGCTCCCCAGGTCTGCTCGATCTCGGCGACGACGGCCGCCTGGTCGGCGACCGTGGAGTTGATCTCGCCGCTCGCGACGTGGCGGGCCCACGGGGCCAGCACCTGCGAGAGCGGCCCGTCGGCCTCGGCCAGCGCCGCGAGGGCGTGCAGCCCGGCGAGCATCCCGGAGTCGGCGCGCCAGAAGTCGCGGAAGTAGAAGTGGCCGGAGTGCTCGCCGCCGAAGATGGCGCCGGTGCGGGCCATCTCCGCCTTGATGTAGGAGTGCCCGACCCGGGTGCGCACCGGCACGCCGCCGAGCTCCTCGACGATCTCGGGCACCCCGCGCGAGGTGATGAGGTTGTGGATGATCGTGGCGCCCGGCTCCTTGGCGAGCTCGCGGCTGGCGATCAGCGCCGTGAGGGTGCTGGGGCTGACCAGCTCGCCGCGCTCGTCGACCAGGAAGCAGCGGTCGGCGTCGCCGTCGAAGGCCAGGCCGATGTCGGCGCCGGACTCGCGCACCGCCGCCTGCAGGTCGCGCAGGTTGTCCGGCTCGATCGGGTTGGCCTCGTGGTTGGGGAAGCTGCCGTCGAGCTCGAAGTAGAGCGGCAGCACCTCGACGTCGAGGCGGTCCAGCACGGCGGGGGCCGTGAGCCCGGCCATGCCGTTGCCGGCGTCCACGACCACCTTCAGGCGACGTCCGCGCACCGGCGCGAGCGCCAGCACGTGGTCGGCGTACGCCGTCAGCAGGTCCTGCTCGTCGACCGTGCCGGGCGTCGCCGCCTGCTGCAGGTCGCCCGCGGCGACGAGGTCGCGGATCTCCACCAGGCCGGTCTCGCGGCCGACGGGCGCGGCCTCGGCCTTGCAGAGCTTGATGCCGTTGTACTGCGCCGGGTTGTGGCTGGCGGTGAACATCGCGCCCGGCCGGTCGAGGTGGCCCGAGGCGAAGTAGAGCTGGTCGGTGCTGGCCAGGCCGATGAGCGTGACGTCGGCCCCGGCGAGGGCCGCCCCCTCGGCGAAGGCGCGTGCCATCCCGGGCGAGGAGGGCCGCATGTCGTGACCCACCACGACCGCGTCGGTGCCGAGCACGGTGACGAAGGCGTTGCCGACCGCGCGGGCGAGGTCCTCGTCGACCTCCTCGGGCACGAGGCCACGCACGTCGTAGGCCTTGAAGACCCGGTCGAGCTCGGCGACCGTCCGGGTCGGGCGCGCGGCGCCCCCCGGCTGCTGCGAGGACGGCGGGGACGGGACGGGCGGCTGGCTCGACATGGCCCGAGCCTATCGGCGTCGGGCCGGACCCCCGACGCTCAGGCCTCGGGACGCAGCGAGCGCAGGTGGCCGCGGCGCACGCCCTCGCGCTGCGGCGAGGGGGCCGTCTCGACCGGCGCGGCCGGCCGGGGCTGGGCCGCCTCGCGCACGGCGTCGGCCAGGGCGAGCAGGTCGTCGGAGCTCGGACCGGGCCGGTCGTCGCGCTGCAGCCGCAGCACCTCCCAGCCCCTGGGCGCCGAGAGGCGCTCGCTGTGGGCGTCGCACAGGTCGTAGGCGTGCGGCTCGGCGTAGGTCGCCAGCGGGCCGACGACGGCGGTCTGGTCGGCGTACACGTAGGTCAGCGTGGTGGTGGCGGGACGACCGCACGCGGTGCGCGAACAACGACGGAGGAGACCCACGGCGGCGACGCTACCCGGTGGCGGACCTCGGCGCCCTTAGGCTCGCGGTCGTGACGACACGGGACCGGCGCGGACGCGGGATGCGGGGACCGGCGTACGGCCCGGGCGCTCCTCGGGGACCGGTGCCGGCCGCCCTGAGCCGTCGCGAGCGCTTCGACCGGGTGGCGGTCTCGGTGATGGCCGACGTGGAGTCGCGCTGGACCGAGGAGCTGTCCCGCGTCGAGCTCGCCGTCGAGGACGCGCCGGTCGTGCCGCCGAGCTGGGTCGCACCGCGGGTGCCGCTCACGTCGTTCGTCGGCGGCACCGCCGCCACGCCGCCGCGGCTGGTGCTCTACCGCCGTCCGCTCGAGCACCGCGTCGAGACGCTGGTCGAGCTCGAGGCGCTGGTGCTCACCGTCGTGGTCGAGCAGCTCGCCGACTACCTCGGCGTGCCGCCCGAGGACGTCCACCCCGACTACGAGCCCTGAGCCCGGCCGACGCCGCTCCTCCCCTGCCCCGCCGCCACGGGGCGTGGGATCAGACCGCGCGCTTCTTCAGCTTGCGCCGCTCGCGCTCCGACAGGCCGCCCCAGATGCCGAAACGCTCGTCGTTGCCCAGGGCGTACTCCAGGCACTCCTGGCGGACCTCGCAGGTGAGGCAGACCTTCTTGGCCTCACGCGTGGACCCGCCCTTCTCCGGGAAGAAGGCCTCGGGGTCGGTCTGAGCGCACAGACCCCGCTCCTGCCACCCGGCGTCCTCACCGACTCCGTCGCCGTCCAGCACATACAGTTCGCGCACGTTTCCGCCCCTTCGACCCTGCGATCCTGACGGACCGAGTTGATAACCACACTGGTGTGATTACATGCCTGTCGCGCACGTGCCGTCAAGCGGAACAGTGGTAGAGGGCCCTACTGGTACACACTGTGGACATGTCCTCTTCGCCCGACACGCCCGCCTCTGGAGCGGAACGCCCGCGCCGATCCGGTCTCGATTTTCCCGACACCTTCCCCACCCACGTCACCGTGCTCTCCGGCGGGGTCGGCGGCGCCCGCTTCCTGCAGGGCCTGCTCCACCTCGCCGCGCGCCACGGCGCGAGCCCCCGCATCAGCGTCGTGACCAACACCGCCGACGACTGGTGGCTGCACGGCCTCAAGGTCTGCCCCGACCTCGACACCGTGATGTACACCCTCGGCGACGGCATCGACGTCGAGCGCGGCTGGGGCCGCCGCGACGAGACCTGGAACGCCCGCGACGAGCTGGCGGCGTACGGCGTGGGGCCGGCGTGGTTCGGCCTCGGCGACCGCGACCTGGCCACCCACCTCGTCCGCACCCAGATGCTCGACGCCGGCTACCCGCTCTCGGCCGTCACGACCGCGCTGTGCCGCCGCTGGGAGCCCGGCGTGGAGCTGCTGCCCATGACCGACGACCGCGTCGAGACCCACGTGGTGGTCGACGACCCCGACACCGGGGAGCAGCGGGCGGTGCACTTCCAGGAGTACTGGGTGCGCCACCACGCCGAGGTGCCCGCCCACGCGGTCGTGCCGATCGGCATCGAGGACGCCACCCCCGCCCCCGGCGTGCTCGACGCGATCGCGCAGGCCGACGTGGTGCTCGTGCCTCCGTCCAACCCGGTCGTCTCGGTCGGCACCATCCTCGGCGTGCCCGGCATCCGCGAGGCGCTGGCCTCGACGCCGGCCCCCGTCGTCGGGGTCTCGGGGATCATCGGCAAGGACCACGTGCGCGGCATGGCCCGCCAGCTCCTCGGCGTCGTCGGCGTCGAGGTGTCGGCGGCAGGGGTCGCGGAGCACTACGGCGCGCGGTCGCGACCCGCCGAGCCCGGTCGCCCCGGCGTGCTGGACGGGTGGCTGGTCGACGAGGTCGACGCCCCCGCCCTGCCCCGCATCGAGGCCGCCGGCATCGCCGCCCGCGCGGTGCCGCTGTGGATGACCGACGCCGACGCCACGGCCGACCTCGTCGGCGAGGCCCTGGGCCTCGCGAGCCAGGTCGCCACCGGGACCGCAGCCGGGCGCGCCGGCACCGACGCGTGAGCCAGGGCCTGCGGGCCTGGCCGGTCGAGGGCATCGGCGAGGTCGGCGAGGGCACGCCGCTGCCCGACCTGCTGGCGGGCGTCGAGCTCGACGACGGCGACGTCGTCGTGGTGACCAGCAAGGTGGTGAGCAAGGCCGAGGGACGCGTGCGCCGGCAGGACCGCGACGAGGCGATCACCGAGGAGACCGTGCGGGTCGTCGCGAGGCGCGGCCCGACGCGGATCGTGGAGAACCGCCTCGGCCTGGTGATGGCCGCCGCCGGGGTCGACGCCTCGAACGTCGCGGCCGACCACGTGGTGCTGCTGCCGCTCGACCCCGACGGGTCGGCCCGCCGGCTGCGCGAGGACCTCGCGCGCGAGCGCGGCACCAACGTCGCCGTGGTGGTCACCGACACGGCCGGCCGCGCCTGGCGCACCGGCCAGACCGACCTCGCCCTCGGCCTCGCGGGCCTGCTGCCGCTGGAGGACCTCTCGGGGCGCACCGACGGCTACGGCAACCCGCTGGTCGTCACGGCCCCCGCGGTCGCCGACGAGGTCGCCTCCCTCGCCGAGCTGGTCACCGGCAAGCTCGGCGGCCGCCCCGTCACCGTGGTGCGGGGCCTGGGCGCCCGCGTGCTGCCGGCCGGCGAGCACGGCCCCGGCGCCCGGCCGCTGCTGCGACCCCGCGAGCAGGACATGTTCGCCCTCGGCGCCCGGGAGGCCGTCGTGGCCGCCGTGCGCGGGCGCGAGCAGGCGTGCTTCGGCGCCCCGGCCGCCCCCGAGGAGCTGGTCGAGGCGCTCGCCTCCTGCGGCATCGACGCCCGCGCCACCGACGGCCCTGCCACCGACGGCCTCGGCACCCCGGTCGTGCGGGTGGACCTGCCGCACGGCTCCGGGGTGCGCGACCAGGTGGTCGCCCTGGAGCGCGCCCGGCTGGTGGCGCACGCCCACGCGTGGGGTCCCTTCAGCGACACCGGGGGCGGACCCGGGGACGGACCCGGGGACTCCGTCTGGTTCTCACCGACCGCTCCGTAGACTGCGCACCTCGACCACACCCGAGCGAAGGCGGAAGAGTGGCCAAGAAGAACGTCCGTGACAACGAGCGCCGTGCCAGGGCCGAGCAGCTCCGCAAGGAGCAGCAGCGCAAGGAGCGGATGCGCAGCTTCGGCATCCTCGGCGTCTGCCTGCTGGTGGTCGTCGGCCTGCTCGGGTCCGCGGTCTTCTACTACGTCCGCGACCAGCGCCAGCAGGCCGCGGCCGCCGGCGCCCCGCTCGCCGAGCTCGGCGTCTCCGCCTCCGCGGCCTCCTGCGACCCCGTCGAGGAGAAGGCCGCCACCGGCAACAACGAGCACCTGACGATCGGCAAGCCGATCGACTACCCGGACGCGCCCCCCGCCTCGGGACCCCACTGGGGCAACTTCCTCCAGGGCTCGGAGATCCGGTCGTTCTACACGACCGAGGACCGCCCCGAGAAGGAGCGGCTGGTCCACAGCCTGGAGCACGGCCACACCCTGGTCTGGTACGACGACACCGTCGAGCCGGGCACCGAGGCCTACCAGCAGCTGCGCGCGATCGGGAAGAAGTTCGACGGCCCGACCGACAAGCTGATCGTGGCCCCGTGGACCTCCGAGGACGGCGGCGACTTCCCCAGCGGCAAGCACGTCGCGCTGACGCACTGGACCGGCCCCGAGGACCAGAAGGGCGTCACGCAGTACTGCGGCCAGCCCAGCGGAGCCGTCCTGGAGAAGTTCATGGAGGACTTCCCCGCCACGGACGCCCCGGAGCCGAACGCGCCGTAGGGGGCGGGCTCAGGTCAGGTCGGTGCGCCCGGCCCGCTTGAGCTCCTCGACCACGGCCTTGACCTCCTGCGCGTGCGCGTACGTCGTGACCAGCACGGCGTCGCCGGTGTCGACCACGACGACGTCCTGCAGCCCCACCACCGCTACCGTGCGACCGGCGGCCGGCACCACGAGGCCGGTGCTGCCGGGGGCCTGCACGAGCGCCTCGTCGCCGAGGACGGTGACGCCCGGGGTCGACCGCGGCGTCATGGCGCCCAGGGCCGCGAAGTCGCCGAGGTCCTCCCACGCGAAGGGGCCCGGCACCATCGCGACGCGACCGGCGGCGGCGGCCGGCTCGGCCACCGCGTGGTCGATCGCGATCCGGGTCAGGCCGGGCCAGCGCCGCTCCAGCGTCGACGGGTCGGCGGCCACCTCGCGCAGCCCGGCGGCCAGGTCGGGGTGCTGCTCGGCCAGCAGGTCGAGCAGCGTGGCGGCCCGGACGATGAACATGCCGGCGTTCCAGCGGTAGTCACCGCTCGCGACGTACGCCGCCGCCCGCTCGGCGTCGGGCTTCTCGACGAACTCGCCCACCCGCCTGGCCGTGGGGAACCCCTCGACGGCCTCCTCGCCGCGGACGTAGCCGAAGGCGGTGGAGGGGCCGGTCGGCTCGATGCCGATGGTGACGACCAGGCCGGTGGCGGCGACCTCCGCGGCCTCGCGCACGCAGGCCCGGAACTCCTCCTCCTGGAGGATGACGTGGTCGGCGGCGAACGAGCCGATCAGCGCCTCGGGGTCCTCGCGCTCGAGCACGGCCGCGGCCCAGCCGATGGCGGCCATCGAGTCGCGGGGGGCCGGCTCGGCCAGCACCCGGTCGACGGCCGGGAGCTGGCGGCGCACGGCGCGCTCGTGGACCGCGCCCGTGACCACCACGACGCGCTCCCCCACCAGCGGCACCAGCCGGTCGACGGTCGACTGCAGCAGGCTGCGCCCCGAGCCGGTGAGGTCGAGCAGGAACTTGGGGTTGCCGGCGCGCGACAGCGGCCACAGCCGGGTGCCCGCGCCACCGGCCGGGACCACCGCCCACAGGCGTCCGAGCGGGTCCCCGGCAGGCGGGCTGGACGGCACGGGTGCGCTCACGCGGGCATCCTGCCACGGGGCACGCCCCCGACCCGACTACCGTTCGCGGTGATGACCACCACGATCCCCGACCTGCTCGCACGCCGCCTCGCCGAGGACCCCGGTGGTCCGCTCGTCACGTTCTACGACGACGCCAGCAGCGAGCGCACCGAGCTGTCCGCCACCACCTACGCCAACTGGCTGGCCAAGAACGCCAACCTGCTGGTCGAGGAGCTCGACCTCGCGGCGGGCGACCTGCTGCTCGTCGACCTGCCCGCCCACTGGCTGGTGCCGGTGCTGCTGGGGGCCGCCTGGAGCGCCGGCGTCGCCGTCACGACCGACCCCGACCAGGGGCACGACGCGGTGGTCTGCGGGCCCGACTCCGTCGCGTCGTACGCCGCGGCCGGCGGCACCGTGCTGGCCTGCTCGCTGCGCCCCTTCGCCACGCCCTTCGCCGAGCCGCTGCCGCCCGGGGTCGTCGACCACGGCACCGCCTGGCCCGGCCAGAGCGACGTCTTCCTCGGGCTCGACCCGGTCACGCCCGACACCCCGGCGTGGGTCGACGCCGACGGCGCACCCGGCCACGCCCTGCTCGTCGAGGCGGCCGCCGAGGCGGCCCTGGCGGGCCGGACCCGGGTGCTGACCGACCGCCACCCCGCGAGCGGGCGCGGCGTCCCGCTGCTCCTCGCCCCGCTGCTGGCCGGCGGCTCGCTCGTGCTGGTCCGCCACCCCGACGCCGAGGGCTGGGAGCACCGGGCCGAGCAGGAGCAGGCCAGCCTGGTGCTGCGGGCCTGAGCCCCGCCCCGGCCACCCGCGCCGACGGGTGCCCGCGAGTGCCGGCGGGGGTGCCCGCTGCGGGTCAGTCCGCGCGGACGTGGTCGGTGAAGCCCTCGCCCATCAGCCGCTTGGTGCCGACTCCACGGCCGGTGCCGGGCAGCACCCAGACCTTGCCGAGCTTGTCGCGCACGACCAGGTCGGCGCGGCCGTCGCCGTCGACGTCACCCGGTCCGATCACCCAGGCGAACTTCGACAGGTCGACCCCGGCGCCACCGGCGGCCGGGACGAAGCCGCCGCCGGGGCCGTTGTAGCGCGAGCCCTTGGCCGCCGGCGCCCAGCTGCCCGAGCCGATCTGGTTGAAGGTCCGCAGCGTCGCCGGAGCGGTGCGCGGCGCCTCGAAGCCGGCCTTGCCGTTGCCCGGGTAGACGACCATGTCGCCGGTGCGGGTCTTGCCCGCCAGGTCCGGGTCGCCGTCGCCGGTGACGTCGCCGACGGCGGCCAGGCGCACGACCGGCTTCCAGCCGTCGGCCATCGTCGTCGGCGAGCCGAAGCCGCCCTTGCCGTTGCCCCGGCGCAGCACGAGCCGGTCGCCGTCGTCCTCGCGGGTGACCAGGTCGGCGTGGCCGTCGTCGTTCCAGTCGCCGACCGAGAGCACCTGGCTGACGCCGCTGATGCGCAGCGTGGTGGCCATGGTCTCCCACAGGTTGAGGCGGCCGTTGTTGGGCACCACGACGAGGGCGGTGCGGGCCGCGTTGAGGCCGACCAGGTCGCCGCGGGTGCCCGTCATCGGGGCGACGGAGAGGTCGACCAGCGAGGCGGCGGCGTCGTAGGGCCCCATCGAGGAGGTGCTCAGGGCCGGCTTCGAGCCCGGCAGACCGGCCACGATCTTGGTCTCCCGGGTCGAGGCCGAGCGGAGCACCAGGTCCCCGACCGCGTCTCCGGTCAGGTCGGCGGCGCTGCCGGCGAAGGTGTCGAAGCCGGTGTTGAGGGCCCGGTCGCGCACCGGGGTGCCCAGCGTGCCCCTGGAGGTGGCCGGCACCAGGTAGAGGTAGCCGTCGGAGCGGCGGGCGGCCAGGTCGACGCGACCGTCGCCGTTGACGTCGCCCACGGCGGCCGTCGAGGTGTACGACGACCACGCGCTGCTCAGCAGCGTGGACCGCGTGAAGGTGCCGTCGCCCCGACCGGTGAACAGGCGCAGCTTGCCGGCGCTGCCGACCGAGATGACGTCGTTGCGGCCGTCACGGTCCCAGTCCCCCGCGGCGATGACCGTGCGGGCCGGGGCGAACGCCGTGGTGGGGGCGGTGCCCGTGGTGGCCACCTTGCCGGTGCCGTCGCCGGCGTACACCCGGGTGGTGCCGTCGGAGACGGCCCGGGCGAGCACGTCGCCGCGCTTGTCGCCGGTGACGTCGCCCACGGCGACCACCAGGTCGAAGCGCTTCCAGTTGGCGGTGGTGCTGACGCTGCCCGTGAAGTCGGTCTGGCCGGCCGTGGGCAGCACCTGGACGGTGCCGTTGGTCTTCTGGGTCACCAGGTCGGGGAAGCGGCCGGTCGTGAGCACGCGGGCGGCCGGCAGGTCGATGTCGGCGGGCTGCTTGGCCCAGGCGCGCGGCTTCTGCGTCGGCGAGGTGAACACCGCGCCGTTGTCGCTCGGCGGCGTCGGGGTGGGGGTGGGGGTCGGGGTCGGCGCCGGGTTGCCGTTCTGGGCCGCCGTCTGCAGCTTCTGCGCCGCCGCGCGGATCGCGGGGATCTTGGCGTAGAGGTACTTGCCCGGGCAGGCGGTCTGGCCGACGTCGCGGTGGCCGTTGATGGCCTGCAGGTAGCGGTCCTTGACGTAGAGCCTGGTGCTGTCGGCGCGGATGTCGTAGGACGACAGCTTCCACGCGAACAGCGCGGCGTACGCGTCGAGGACGGCCTGGGGCGGCGCCACGACGTCGTAGTTGCCGATCGCCGACATCGCGAAGGAGACCTCGTTGTAGCCCAGGGTGTGGGCCCCGACGACGGCCTTGCCGACCCCGCCGTAGCGGCCCTCCCAGATCCGGCCGAAGCGGTCGACGAGGAAGTTGTAGCCGATGTCGCTCCAGCCGCGGGACTGCGTGTGGTACGCGTAGATGCCGCGCAGCAGGGACGGCACCTGGGCCTCGGTGTAGGTGTTGGCGTTGACCGTGTGGTGGATGAACCCGGCCTTGACGGTGCCGTAGCTGGGCGAGCCGTCGCGCAGGCTCTCGTTGGCGCCCCACTGGGCGCGGGAGTAGATCGTGGGCTTGGTGCTGACCTTCATGGCGCTCAGCGCGACGGTGTCGCTGCTCGAGGTGGTCGCGGTGTCGCCCGAGGTGGTCGCCGGCGTCGGGCGGGCGCCGCCCTGGTCCCCGGTGGTCCCCGCGGGGTCGGGGAGGGTCGCGGTGTCGATCGCGGGCCCGGCCTCGGTCGTGGGGCCGGTGCCCGGGTCGATGACGGCCAGCTCGAGGTCGGGCGGCGTCGAGCCGTCGGTGGTGGAGGCCCGCATCTGGACCTGGTCGACGTCGCCGACCACGACCGCGTCGGTCCCCGGGCGGTCGCGCGCGGTCTCGGCCTCGGCCCCGTCGGGGCCGTGCTCGTCGTGGTACTCCGCCGTCGTCCAGCCCGACCAGCGGCCGTCGGTCTCGGTGCGGACCTGCACGGAGATCTGGTCCTCGTCGTACTCCACGCCGTGCTTCCAGGTCACGCCGACGGTGGCGTAGCCCTTGACCGGCTGGGGCGCCGAGCGGGCCACGAGCCGCGCCGGCTGCTCCTCCTCCTGGGCATCCGGCTGCACGCTGCGTCCCGAGGTCCGCGGCGCGGGCGCCGGGGCGGTGGGGCTCGCGGCCGGGGCCTGGGGCTGCGCGGGCTGCTGGGCGGTCGGGGCGTCGGGCCGGGGGGCGTCCCGGACCGCCGGGGCGACCCCGGTGACCTTGACCTCGCGGACCTTCGGCGTCACCGGCGTGGTGTCGACCGTGCCCTGGAGACGCTGCCGCAGCACCGTGGCGTCGTCCGGCGAGAATGCCTGCGCCGCACCGGTCGAGGGCGCGGGGACGATGTCGAGGGTGCGCACGCCGGCGGCGGACACGCCCACGACGAGCACGACCGCCGTGACCAGCGACTGCTGGCACACGGTGACGTAGCGGGCACGGCGAGAAGGCATCAACAGGTCTCCGAGTGAGGGGAAGTAATTCACACGAGTACCAAGTTTCACACCAGTTACAGGTGCCCCCGCAACCTAAATGCCCGAATTACACATCTGTATTTAAATGCCCTCGTTAATGCCACCGGTGTCATTCTGGGCCGAATTCCACGGGTGTGATTAACGATTTCCGTCCCGCGGCTCACGCCCGTCCGGGCGACGTCCGGGCCACGTCCCGGCCACGTCAGGGCGACGTCCGGGCAGGCCGGCGCCGGCGGTCCGTCGTACGACGGACCGCCGGGCGGCGGAGCAGCAGAGGGGGCGCCTCAGACGTCGGCGCCGAGCTCCTCGTCGACGTTCTCCTCGTCGGGAGCGTCGTCGTAGTGCAGGTGCCGGATGCCCTCGTCGACGTCGCCGTCGAAGGTCAGCTCGCCCTTCTCGAGGACGAGCACGCGGTCGCACATCGCGCGCACGGAGGCGGCGGCGTGGGAGACGTAGAAGATGGTGGTGCCCTGCTGGCGCACCTCCTGCATCTTCTCCATGCACTTGCGCTTGAAGGGCCGGTCCCCCACGGCGAGCACCTCGTCGGCCAGGAACACGTCGGCGTCCACGTGGATGGCGATCGAGAACCCCAGGCGGGCGTACATGCCCGAGGAGTAGTGCGAGACCGGGGTGTCCATGAACTTGCCGATGTCGGCGAAGTCGACGATGGCGTCGAACTTGGAGTTGATCTCCTTCTCCCCCATGCCGAGGATCGCGCCGTTGAGGTAGAGGTTCTCGCGGCCGGTCAGCTGGGGGTGGAACCCCGCCCCGGTGGCGATCAGGCCGGCGATCCGTCCCCGGGTCAGGACGCGGCCCGCGTCGGGGCGCATCACGCCGTTGATGACCTTGAGCAGCGTGCTCTTGCCGGAGCCGTTGAGGCCCATCAGGCCGATCGACTCGCCCTGCTCGACCGTGAAGGAGACGTCCTTGACGGCGAGGAACTGCTCGCGCAGCGGCAGGCCGCGGGCCCGTGCCACCGCCATCGACTTCAGGGTGCGGCTGTAGGCCATCGTGAACTGCTTCGACACGTGGTCGACCTCGATGGAGACGGACATGTCAGAGGCGCTCCGGGAACTTCCCCTCGGCGCGGGTGAAGAACCGCTGCGCGAGGTAGAGGAGGACGAGGCAGATGCCGAGCGTGATCAACCCACGGACCCACTGGTCGGGCGGGAAGGCCTGCTCGACCCGACCCTTGTCCTCGACCACGGGGTACCAGAAGAAGCGCTGGAAGAGCATCACCGCCTGGGCGACCGGGTTGGCGACGTAGATCTGGTAGAGCACCGGGTGGGACGCGTGGGCGGCGTAGATGCGCTCGAAGGGGTAGATCATCGGCACCATGAAGTGCATGAACTGCAGGATCGTGCCGACGATGTTCTGGAAGTCGCGGTAGAAGACGTTCAGCGCCGAGAAGAACAGCGCCAGCGCCCCGGCGAAGCTGGTGAGGATGGCCAGGCCGAGCAGCAGCGCGGCCACCGAGGTCCACGTGACGTGCCAGCCCGCGACGAGGCAGGCCAGCACCAGCACCAGCATCTGCGGCAGCGTGTGGTAGCCGGCCACCACCATGGACGCGACCGGGAAGACCTCGCGCGGCAGCCGCATCTTCTTGACCAGCGCGCGGTTCTGCCAGATCGAGCGGGTGCCGCCGTTCCAGGTCTCGCTGAAGTAGTGCACCACCACCATGCCGGTGAACAGGTGGATCGCGAAGTGCGGGAAGTCGCGGTGCAGCCGGAGGATGAACCCCATCACCACGTAGTAGACGGCGAAGCGCATCGCCGGCTGCACGTAGGACCACAGCAGGCCCAGCAGCGAGGCGGAGTACATCTGCGCCAGCTCGCGGCGCACGATCAGGCGCAGCAGGTAGGGCTGGGAGAACACCTCGCGCAGCCCGCCCTTGGGGGCCGGCTCGCGCAGCTCGGCGTCCACGACCCGCACCTGGCGCGGCCCGGTGGCGGCCACGACCGGCATCGAGTCGGCCTTGCGCGCCGCCAGGCGTCGCGCGCGACGGGCCCGGCGCTTGCGCGCGCGGGCCTCGTCGACCTCCTCCGAGGCGGCCGCGGCGGCGGCCTTGTCGGCGGGGCCCCCGCGGCGGTGGACCTGGTCAGTCACCGACGCGCCCGCCCTGCAGCGTGCCGGGGCCCACGGCGTCGTCGAGTCCCTCGAAGGTCTGCTTCCAGGTCTCGGGGGAGGTCAGGTCGCCCAGCGACTCGCGGTAGCGCCGCGAGAGCGCGGGCCACTCCTGCAGCAGCCGCCGGTGCAGGACGGCCGAGCGGCGCATCTGGTCGGCGAACAGCTGGGGGTCGCGCTGGTACCACGACGCGCTGGTGCCGTCGGCGGCCGAGACCACCGCGGAGTCCATCTGCGCCAGGCGCCACCAGCGCTGGTCGACGTGCGGCACCAGGCCCTCGGGGTGCTGGCGGGAGAGCTCGCGCGGCTTGCGGGTCTGGCGCACCAGGCCGGTGGCCGCCTTCTTGAGCACCGAGAGCTTGCTCTGCGCCACGCCCGTGTCGCGGCCGCGCTTGGGCGGCTTCTTCATCCGCGGGGCCGGGAACGCGGAGAGGTCCTTCTCGACGCGACCGTCGGTGAAGTGCTCGCGCAGCTCGCGGACCTCCTTGAGCCGGAAGGACATGTCGCGGTGCATCCGCTCCGGCCCGGCCAGGACGTCCTCGAGCGCCAGCAGGATGACCTCGCCGGTGCTGTACTGCATCGAGACCATGCGCTTGGCGTGGTTCTCGAGGCTCTCCAGCGCCAACCGCCCACCCCGCTCGTACGGCGAGTGGAGCAGGCCCGTGACGAGCCGGTTGCGCTCGTGGAAGTAGGCCTGCCAGTCGAGGGTGTCGTCCTTCTCGGTCCAGGGGACGTGCCACACGGCCGAGCCGGGCAGCGTCACCGTCGGGTAGCCGGCGGCCCGGGCGCGCAGCCCGAACTCCGCGTCGTCCCACTTGATGAACATCGGCAGCGACA
The DNA here is from genome assembly GCF_900104965.1 of Nocardioides scoriae. Taxonomy (NCBI): domain Bacteria; kingdom Bacillati; phylum Actinomycetota; class Actinomycetes; order Propionibacteriales; family Nocardioidaceae; genus Nocardioides; species Nocardioides scoriae. The sequence goes on from NZ_LT629757.1 coordinate 1,595,834, forward strand.
GCCCGATCTCGCGGATCACCTTGGTCGGGACCAGGCACATCCACCAGCCGTTGTAGTCGACGTCGATGCGGCGGTGCAGCCACTTGGTGGAGCGCAGCGTGCGTCGCGAGAAGTCCTGGCCGTGCTTGGTGGCCGGGGCGGGACCCCAGAACCAGCGCCACGGCGCCAGCGACTCGCCGAAGGCGTGCATCACCGAGCGGTCGTAGAGGCTGAACATCTGGCCGCCGACCAGCACCGGCTGGCGGGCCAGGTCGGCGAAGGTGACCGCGCGCTCGATGCCGTGCAGCTCGCAGACGACGTCGTCGTCGAGCAGCAGCACGTAGTCAGAGCTGCCCCTGGAGACCGCCTCGCTCATGGCGCGCGAGAAGCCGCCGGAGCCGCCGAGGTTGGCCTGCTCGACGAGCTTGAGCTTGTCGCCGAGCTTCTCCGAGGCCCGCGCGAAGTCGGGGTGGTCGCTGACCCGCTGGTTGCCCTGGTCCACGACGATGACCTCGTCGAGCAGGTCGAGCACCTCGGGGCTCTCCCCCAGGTTGACCAGCTGGGCGGCGCAGAAGTCGGGCCGGTTGAAGGTCGTGATGCCGATCGAGAGCCGGCCGTGGGCCTGGCGGTCGGTCTCGAAGGCCCAGGTCGCCTCCTCGAGGGCGAGCTCGCGCTCGTCGGCCTCGATGTCGAACCAGTACCACCCGCCGTCGATGAACGGCGCCAGCGGCAGCTCGAACTCGAGGTGGACGGGCTCGGCGGAGTCGACCCGCGCGCTCTCCGCCCGGACGACGTGGCCCTTGGCGGTGGAGCGGTAGATGATGAGGTTGCCCTGGCCGCTGAGCGTCACCGACAGGTGCACGCTCGAGAACTCGGTCCACCGGCGCCAGTAGCTGGCCGGGAAGGCGTTGAAGTAGGTGCCGAAGGTGAGCCGCTTGGTCGGCTCGGCCACCGCGTGGCCGGCGTCGGTGATCCGGCCGAAGCCCTGGATGCCCTGGGCGACCTCGGTCGTCTCGACGTCCTTGGACTTCTTGCCGCCGGAGTCCTCGCTCCCGGCGCCCGCCTGACCGGTGCCACCGCCCTCGGCCGCGCCGAAGTGGGACACGCCGCCGACGTAGAGCGCGCGGACGTCGAGCTCCTGGTCGGCGCGCATCAGGGTGCGCTGGACGGTCCGGAGACCGACGCTGGTGGCCGCCTCGTCGGACGTGGTGGTGGTGGGGCTCACAGTGCCTGCCTGAGGGGGGTCAAAGGGGTGGAACGGCCCGGTTCGGCCATCGTCGAAGGTACCAGCCCGAGGCCCCCGGACCGGGCCCACCGCGCGTGGCGGCGGGCCGGACCGGCCCCCGCGGGGGCCGGGTCCGCCAGGCGCGTCGCGGCCGGTCTAGCCGACGGGGGCGAGGAACTGCGCGAGCTCGGCCCGGGTGGCGTCCTCGTCGAGGTCGCGGTGCTCGAGCACGGTGTAGCGGTCGGGACGGGTCCCGGGACCGGCCATCACGGCCGCGACGAAGGCCTCGTCGTCGAGGCCCACGCCCGCCGGGGTGACCGGCAGGTCGTGGCGCTCCAGGCAGTCGCGCATCTCGGCCAGCAGGTCGTGCTGCCCCCGCAGGTGGGTCGCGAACAGCGCGCCGAGACCGGCGAGCTCGCCGTGGTTGGAGGTGCCGGGGTAGAGCTGGTCGACGGCGTGGAGGATCTCGTGGCACGCGCCGCTGCACGGCCGCGAGGAGCCGGCGACCGACATGGACATCCCCGAGAGCACCAGCGACTGGGCCAGCGTGATGAGGAAGTCGTCGCTCTCGATGCCGTCCTGGCGGCGCAGCACCGCCTCCGCGGCGGTGCGGGCCAGCGCCAGCGCGAGGCCGTCGACGGGCTCGCCGCGCTCGCGGTTGGCCAGCTCCCAGTCCTCGACCGCCGAGAGGTTGCTGATCACGTCGCCGATGCCGGCGCGGACCAGCCGGGCCGGCGCCGCCTGGACGTAGTCGAGGTCGACCAGCACGGCCAGCGGCATCGCGACGCCGTAGGACCCCTTGCCGTGGCGGTGCTCCAGCGAGGCCACGGGCGAGCAGATGCCGTCGTGGGCCAGGTTGGTGGCCACGGCCACCATCGGCACGCCCGCGCGCGTCGCGGCGTACTTCGCGACGTCGAGGGTGCGGCCACCGCCGATGCCGACGACCGCGTCGAAGCCGTTGCCGGCCATGGCCTCCTGCAGCCGGCCGGCCGAGGCCAGCGAGGCGTCCGGCACCTCGAAGAGCAGCGCGTCGGGCAGCGTCGGGCGGACCTGCTCCCAGATCGCCTGGCCCTGCGAGGGGCCGACCGCGATGACGACGTCGCCCGAGCCCGAGATGAACCGCTGCTGCAGCACCTGGGAGAGATCGGCCACCGCGCCCCGCTTGATCTCGACGACCAGGGGGCTCGGCAGCATCCGCGTCAGTATCGGCATGCGATGGTGCGTGCCCTCTCCAGGTCGCGGTGGTCGTCGACCTCGACCCAGGAGGTGCCGGCGGCGATCGGCGCGGTGCCGACGGTGCCGCCCCGGTTGACCAGCTCCTGGTAGCCGTCCTCGTAGTAGAGCTGCGGGTCGCGCTCGAAGGTGGCCTGGAGCGCCTCGGCCAGCGCCGGCACGGCCGCACCCTCGATGAGGGTGGCACCGATGTACTCGCCGCTCGCCTCGGAGGGGTCCATCAGCTTGGTGATGCGCCGCATGTGGCCGCGCTCGTCGGTGACCACCTTCATCTCCTCCTCGGCCAGCACCTTGGCGGTGTCGAGCGCGAGCACGATGTCCTCGCTGCCCTCCTGCTGGCGGTACTGCAGCAGGGTCTGCTCGACCGAGACGGGGTGCACCGTGTCGCCGTTGACGAGCAGGGCGCCCTCGCTCATCACCTCGCGCGCGGTCCACAGCGAGTAGGCGTTGTTCCAGACCTCGGCCTTGTCGTTGTGCACCAGCGTCAGGCGCACGCCGTGGCGGCGCTCCAGCGCCTCGCGGCGCTCCTCGACGGCGTTCGACTTGTAGCCCACCACCACGGCCACCTCGCGCAGGTCGCTCGCGGCCAGGTTGGCCAGCGCGATGTCGAGGATCGTGGTGTCGCCGTCCACCGGGATCAGCGCCTTGGGCAGCTCGTCGGTGTAGGGCCGAAGGCGTCGGCCGGCTCCTGCCGCCAGCACCAGTCCGATCACGTCGTGCACCTTGCCTTCCTCAGTCGGGGCACCCCCGTGTGGGAGAGTGCGCAAGCGCACAGGCTAGCGGTGACAGCGACCGGCGGCCTGATCGGCACGGACACGTAGAGGAGCACACCTGATGAGCAGCACGGTGCGAGCACGCGCGGGACGCGCGCTGGACGCGGTGGCCCGGGCCCGGTCGCGTGCCGCGGGCCCCGGCCAGCGGACCGACGCCCGGATGGACCGCCTGGCCGCCCGCATCGACGAGCTGGAGGCGGAGGTCCAGGAGTGCCGCCGCCTCAACCGGCGGCTCGCCGAGCTGACCGACGTGGTCGAGGAGCTGCTCCTCCCCCTCTCCCAGCGCGACGAGGCCGGGGCGCGCGAGCACCTGGACCGCTACCGCGCGGGGCTCTGAGGCGACCGCGCGAGATGGCCGCCCGCACGATCATCCACATCGGTCTGCCCAAGACCGGGACCACCTACCTCCAGACCGCGATGTGGTCGCACCGCCGCGACCTGCGCGAGCGCGGGTGGCTCTACCCGGGTGGCGACCGCATGCACCACTTCCACCTCGCCCGCTCCGTCGCGGGCGACCGCGGGGAGAAGTCCCGGCGGCTGCACCACGAGCTGGTGGCGGCGGCGCGCGAGTGGGACGGCACCGCGCTGCTGTCCCACGAGTTCCTGTGCCGGGCCACCGCCGCCCAGGCCGCCGCGCTGCTCGACGAGCTGGGGCCCACCGAGGTCACGGTGGTGGTGACGGCGCGTGACTACGAGCGCCAGTTCGCCGCCGTGTGGCAGGAGGCGCTGAAGATGGGCAACGCCCCCGGCCTGGGCCGCTTCATGGACGCCCTCCTGGCCCCCGGGCACCAGGAGGAGGTCCGCCGGGCCCACGAGCAGGACGCCGTCAGCGGCAGCGGGGTGCGCCAGGCGTGGGGCTGGTCCACCCAGGACCTGGCCGCGGTCATGCAGCGCTGGACCGCCGCCGCCGGCACCGACCGGGTCCGCCTGGTGACGGTGCCGCAGCCCGGCGCCCCGCGCACGCTGCTGTGGGACCGCTGGTGCGCCGTCACCGGCCTCGACGACTCCGACCTCGACCTGCGCACCGCGACCGCCAACGAGTCGCTGGGCGCTGTGCAGGCGGCCCTGCTGACCCACGTGGTCCCGCAGCTGACCGACGAGTTCTCCGACGCGACCGTGCGCCACCGGTGGCTGCGCCAGTACCTCGGCCACACCGTCCTGGTCCCCCAGGGCGGCGAGCGCATCGGGCTGGCCGAGCGGCACTCCGCCACCCTCGCCGAGCGCAGCGACGCCCTGCTCGAGGAGCTGCGCGCCGCGGCGTACGACGTGACCGGCGACCTGGAGGAGCTGCGTCCCGTCCACCGGTCGGACCTGCGCGACCCCGACACCGTCGGCGAGGGCGAGGCCCTGGCCGCCGCCGCCCAGGCGATCGAGCAGATGGTGCGCGACGTGCGCGACACGACCTACCGGGCGCGGGAGGCCCGCGCCGAGGCCACCGCGGCCCACGAGGCCCTGGCCGCGGTGCCGCCGCCCCCTCCCCCGTCCCTGCCGCGCCGGCTGGCCTCCCGGGTGCGGCGCCGCGTCGCGTCCGGCGCCACGACGGGCAGCAAGTCGGGCAGCACGACGGGCAGCACGACGGGCGGCAGCCGATGAGCCGCAACGCCCGACCCGTCCAGGTCTCGGTGCTCGGTGACGACGGCCTGGCCGTCGCCGGCGGCCGGGACGTGGTCTTCGACGTGCTCTTCGACGACACCCGCGTGTGGGGCTTCACCCCCGAGGGCGACCTCGACGACGAGGGCCGGGTGCGCGTGGCCTGGCCGAAGGTGCTGCGGCCGCTGCTCGACGGCGTCGCACGGGTGACCGTCCGGCAGCACCACACCGGGGAGGTGGTGGCCGACGAGGAGGTCGCCTTCGGAAGCGGCCAGGGCCGGGTGCGGGTGGTCGACAAGGCCGGGCGGCCGGTCGCGGTCACCAAGTACGGCCGCCTCAACCACGCCTTCGACACCGTCGACGCCGCCACCAAGGCGGGCTACCTCGACCAGGTCGAGGAGGTGCTGGCCGTGCTGCGCGACGAGTGCGGCCTGCCGGCGTTCGTCAGCTGGGGCACGCTGCTCGGCGCGGTCCGCTCCGGCGAGCTGATCGGCCACGACGTCGACGCCGACCTCGCCTACTACAGCGAGCACGAGCACCCCGTCGACGTGGTCCGCGAGTCGTTCGCGGTCGAGCGGGCGCTGCGGGCCCGCGGCTGGCGCGTGCGCCGCGAGAACGGCGGCTTCCTGGCGCTGTTCCTGCCCCAGGCCGACGGCACCACGCGCAACATGGACGTCTTCACCTGCTGGCGCACCGAGGGCTGGCTCTACCTGGTCCACGACGTGCGGGCGCGGCTGCCGCGCTCGGCCGTGCTGCCGCTGTCGACCGTCGTCCTCGAGGGACGCCGGCTGCCGGCCCCGGCGGACCCCGAGGCGCTGCTGGCCGCGTCGTACGGCCCGGGCTGGCGGGTGCCCGACCCGTCCTTCACCTTCACCGGCGACGCCGCCCGGCACCGCCGGATGATGGGCTGGCTCGGTGGCCTGCGGCGTCGCCGCGACCAGTGGAACAGCCTGTACGCCGCGTCGCGCCCCGACACCGAGCACTCCCCCTTCGCGGGCTGGGTCGCCGCCCGCGACGCCTCCGGGCGCGACCTGGTCGACCTGGGGTCGGGCCGCGGGGCCGACGCCCTGTGGTTCGCCCGGCAGGGACGCACGGTGCGCGGCGTCGACTTCGTGCACTCCGCCGTCGTCCGGGCCACCGGCACGGCCGAGACCGAGGGGCTCCCCGCGACCTTCGAGGACCTCAACCTCGTCGACCTGCGCGCCCCGCTCGCCCTCGGCGCCGACCTGGCCCGGCGCGACCCGGCCACGCTGTTCTCCCGGCAGCTGCTCTGCGAGCTCGACGACACCACCCGGGCCGGCCTGGGTCGCACGGTGTCGATGGCGCTGCGCCGCGGCGGCGACCTCTTCCTGGAGGTGCACACCACCCGCACCCAGCTGGGCAAGGGCGTGTCGTGCCGCGGGATCAGCGAGGACGCCCTGGCGGCCTTCGTCGAGGACCTCGGCGGCACCGTCGAGGAGCAGGTCGTCGTGCGGGACCCCGGGCTGCCCCCGCTCGCCCGGCTCCACGCCCGCTGGCCGGCCCCGCAGGGGGCCGGCGAGCCTCAGCGGTAGCGCACGCGGCGCACGAGCCGCAGGGCCGGCTCGGGCGCGGCCCGCTTGACGGCCTCCTTGAGGCCGCTCGCGGCGCGCTCCCGGCGACCGGCCAGGGTGTGCTCGCGCAGCTCGGCCCGCAGCGAGGCGACCCTGGTCTGCGAGGTCTGCAGCTTCACCAGCAGCTCCACCACCGCCCGCACGGCCGCCTGCGCGACGTAGTCCTCGTCGGGCTCGGTGCGGCCCGGGCCCCCCACCTCGTCGGGCACCTGCACGCGCAGGTCCTCGAGGTCGCCGACGACGTCGAAGCCCGACGCGGTCAGGTGCGCGACGATCTCCTCGGAGCGGGCCGCGAGCGCGGCACGGTGCTCGTCGGGCAGCACCACCTTGCGGCCCGAGGACGCCTCGGCCAGCGCGGACTCGGCGATGCCGTGCTTGACCATGCGGGCGTAGCTGGGCCAGGTGAAGTCCTCGGGCAGGCCCAGGTTGACCCGTCGCAGCAGGTCGGCCTCGGCCAGGCCCAGACCGGCGTTGGCGCCGGGGAGGCGGGTGTCGTAGAGCTCGGGGTCGCGACCCAGGACGGCGCAGAAGCGCTCCCACAGCGCGGTCGGCGAGCCACCGGGCGGCGGGACCGTCACGACGTGCACCCGCTCGGGCGGCAGCCCCCGCGCCCAGGTGCCGAGGACCTGGCGGGGGTCCTGGCCGCCCCAGATGCCACCCGGGCCGGGGTCGGTGGCGCCGGCCTCGACGGAGGCCCGCAGGAACTCGGCGTACGGCAGGGTGCGACGGTTCTTGACCTCCTCCTGCCACACGGCCGGGACCTGGCGCGCGAGGTCGCGCAGCGTCATCACCACGTGGACCTCGCGGCCCCGCCAGGCCTCGACGGCCAGCTCGACCTGCTCCGGCGTCGCCCAGGCGAGCAGCTCGGAGGAGACCAGGACGTCGCCGGACCACCCCTTGGCCGCGGCGACGAGGTCGTGCCAGGTGGTGGCGCCGTCGGTGCGGCGCTTGCCGAAGGAGGCCCCGCGCAGCTCGAGGGCCGCCTGGTGGTGGCCGGCCTCCCCCGGCCCCGGACACAGCAGGCCGTCCTCGCGCAGCTCGGCGGCGTTGCGCCAGAGCACCTTCTGCAGGTACGTCGTGCCGGTCTTGGGCGCGCCGACGTGGAGGAACACCCGTCCCTGCTCGCGGCCGCGTCGCTTGCTGCCTGGTCGCCACGACGGTCGCCTCACGGCCGGGCTCCTCTCGTTGGGTTCGACATCGGGGGTGACGCACCTCGGCCCGGCCCCGTCACCGGGGCCAGGCCGAGAGAGCGTGCTGGGTGCTGCTGTGTCTGCTGCTGCGTCGCTGGCGGGATCAGCGCTTGGGGACCGCGAACGAGTGTGCCCGGATCTTGCCCCAGTTGGCGACGTACTGGTCGTGCAGGCTCTTGCTGAGGACGTTCATGGTGACCTCGTCGCCCAGGGCGATGGAGTCGCCCGCCCAGTTCTGCGAGCCGCTCACCGTCAGGTAGGCACGGGTGTTGCCGTCGAAGGTGCCCTTGACGGTGAAGAACTTGCCGTGGGTGCGGACCTGGTAGTCGCCGTCGGGCAGGGCCCCCTGGCGGCTGTCGTAGAGGGTGATGCGGCGCGCCTTGGCCGCCTCGACCAGCTTGGCCCGGACGTCCTTGCCGGGGGCACCGTAGATGACCGAGACCTTGCAGCCGGCCCGGCCGAGCGCGATCAGCTTGTCGGCGAGGTACATGCCGCGGGTCTGGGCCCAGTAGAACATCGAGACCTTGATCTGGGTGGCCCCGAAGGCGCTGGTGCAGCGGATCTTGTTGAGGTCCTGCAGGGTCGGGTCGTTGGCCTTGTTGGCGTTGCGCATCGGGAAGAAGCGCGCCACCACGTTGCCGTCGGTGAACTCGGTGCGCTGCCCGGTGTTCATGACGTCGTCGGTCATCTCGCGGTGCACCTGGCGGAAGGCGTTGAACAGGTTGGGGCGCTCGGTGAGGCTGATCATGTCGTTCCAGCCGCGGTTGGCCCCGCCCGCGTTGAGGTTGGAGGAGCTGACCATGACGACGTTCTTGGCCGTGCCGGTCTGGGAGAACAGGAAGAACTTGGCGTGCATGCTGCCGCCGCCGCCGCGGCAGCTGCCCTTGCACTGCTTGACGTAGCTGCCGTCGGAGCCCCAGGTGAAGGCGTCCTCGGTCGGCATCGCGGCCGAGCGGGCCGCCTGCTCCTCGGTCATCGTGCGCGCGCCCGGGTCGACCGGCGCCGGAGCGGGGGTCGGCGTGGGCGTGGGGGTGGGGGTCGGCGTGGGGGTCGGCAGCGGGGTGTTGCACGGGCCGGTCTTGGCCGGACCGTCGGGCACGCCGTCCTCGTTGGCGTCGGGGACGTTGTCGGCGTTGAGCGCCTTGACCAGGTTGAGGGCCGGCGCGTCCTCGATCTTGCCGTCGAGCACCACCCGCACCGAGACGCCGCGCTGGCAGGCCGCGATGAGGGCGGCGGAGCTGATCTTGCGGTCGAGGAAGTAGGTGGAGATGAGGATCTGCGGCCGCGGCTGCCCGGCGACGGGCTTGACGTTCTGGATCGCGGCCTCGATCTTGCCGATGATCGCGAGGTTCTGGGTCCGCGACCCGAACGGGTCGGGCACGTTGAACACGCCGCCGTTGGGCGGCGACCACGCCGCCTGGGCGGCGGTCGGCTGCAGGCCCGCCGCGGCCAGGACGAGCATCATCAGGAGCAGGACGGTCTTCTTCACGGTTCTCCAAGTCAGGACTGCGTGGGCCCGAGACCAGACCCCCCGAGGCGGAGTGTAGGTGACGCGCGGCGCCTGGTGTGGCACGTGGGACGAGTCGTCCACGGCCGCAGCGGTCGCCCGGCGGAGCCGCCGGTGGGCCTCAGTCGGCGACGCCGCCGCTCGCGAACTCTGCCCCGTCGGCGAAGTGCGGCCTGATCTTGTTGTCGAACATCGACAGCGCGGCGCCGATCGCCATGTGCATGTCGAGGTACTTGTAGGTCCCCAGTCGGCCGCCGAACAGCACCATCGGCTCGGCCTTGGCCAGCTCGCGGTAGCGCAGCAGCTTCTCGCGGTCCTCGGCGGTGTTCACCGGGTAGTAGGGCTCGTCACCCTCCTCGGCGAAGCGGGAGTACTCGTGGACCACGATCGTCTTGCCGGGCAGGTAGGTGCGCTCGGGGTGGAGGTGCTTGAACTCCAGGGTGCGCGTGTAGGGCAGGTCCTCGTCGTTGGCGTTGACCACGCCCGTGCCCTGGTAGTCGTCGACGTCCACGGTCTCGGCCTCGAGGTCGATGGTGCGCCACGACAGCCGGCCCTCGGAACTGCCGAAGTACTCGTCGACGGGTCCGGTGTAGACGATCGGCACCTTGCCCTTGAACCGCTCCAGCCACCCCTGCCCGGGGTCGAGGAAGTCGGTCTCCAGGACGACCTCGATGTTGTCGTGGTCGGCCATCCGCTCCAGCCAGGCGGTGTAGCCGTCGACGGGCAGGCCCTCGAAGTCGTCGTTGAAGTAGCGGTTGTCGAAGGTGTAGCGGACCGGGAGGCGCGTGATGATGTCGGCGCTGAGCTCCCGGGGGTCGGTCTGCCACTGCTTGGCGGTGTAGCCCTTCACGAAGGCCTCGTAGAGCGGGCGGCCGATGAGGCTGATCGCCTTCTCCTCGAGGTTGGTGGCCTCGGCGGTGTCGATCTCGCTCGCCTGCTCGGCGATCAGCGCGCGGGCCTCGTCGGGGGTGTGGCTGCGGCCGAAGAACTGGTTGATCAGCCCGAGGTTCATCGGGAAGGAGTAGACCTGCCCCTGGTACTTCGCGAACACCCGGTGCTGGTAGTTGGTGAAGGACGTGAACCGGTTGACGTACTCCCACACCCGCTTGTTGGAGGTGTGGAACAGGTGGGTGCCGTACTGGTGCACCTCGATGCCGGTCTCCTCGTCGAACTCGGAGTAGGCGTTGCCACCCAGGTGGTGGCGGCGTTCGAGCACCAGCACCTTCAGCCCGAGCTCCTCGGCGCAGCGCTCGGCGACGGTGAGGCCGAAGAAGCCGGAGCCGACGACGACCAGGTCGGGGGTGGACTCGGCACTCGCCTGGGCGCTCGCCTGGGCACTCACCTGGGCACTCGACTGGTCACTCAACTGCAACGCTCTCCTCGAACCGGGGACCTGCTCCCGGGGTCCCCGGAGCGCGAGCAGTCTAGCGACGCGCGCGGCCGGTCCGGTTGGCCAACAGGCGGCGGTAGGCGGCCTTTCTCACGGACTCGGGGACCAACCGGTAGCCGCCCCGCACCGCGACGTTGCGGACCATCTGGGTGCGCGTGGTCAGGCCGAGCTCGCGGAAGCGCCGCTGCAGGGCCAGCTCCGAGCGCAGCAGCGCCATGCCGCCGCGCCGGGCGTAGGCACCGGCCCCGACGCGGTAGTGGACCAGCGGCTCGGCCAGGTTGCCCGGCACCGCCCCCGCCTCGAGCATCCGCGTGAAGAGCAGGTAGTCCTCCATCAGCGCCATGTCGGTGTAGCCGCCGACCGCGAGCACCGCGCTGCGGCGGTAGACGACCGTGGGGTGGTTGAAGGGGTCGCGGAAGGTGATGACGCGCCGGATCTCGTCGGGGTCGGTGGGGGGCGTGCGCCGGCCCACCGTGTCGCTCGGGTCGGCCCCGAACTCCCACAGGCCCGACCCGACGATGTCGGCCCCGGCCTCGATGAGGGGCAGCTGGCGCTCGAAGCGGTCGGGCGCGCTCACGTCGTCGGCGTCCATCCGGGCCACGACCTCGTGCTCGCTGGCCCGCAGCCCGGCGTCGAGGGCCGGCCCCAGGCCGATGTTGTCCGAGAGGTCGACGTGGGTGACCGGCACCGGGCTGGTGGCCACCAGGTGGGCGATCTCCTCGGCGAGCTCGGGCGGCACCGGTCCGTCCTGGACCAGCACCACCTGGGCGGGTCGACGGGTCTGGTCGTGGACCGAGCTCTCGAAGGCCAGCCGCAGGTAGTCGGGCCGGTCGCCGCCGTACGTCGAGAGCAGCAGCGCGAACGGCTGCCCGGGGGCCAGCTCGCCGGTGTCCCAGCTGTCGGGCGCGACGTCGCCGGGGGCCACCCAGCCGGCCTCGTGGAGCACACTGGCCGTCGGCCGCGGCGCGGTGCGCAGGCCGTCGCGCAGGCCCCGGGCCAGGGCGCGGCGCAGCACCGGCCGCTGCCGGCTGCGCCGCACGGTGCGGGCCCAGCGCCGGGCGGTGGACGCGGCGTACAGCACCTTCTCGGACGGGGCGAGGCCCTCCGCGCGCGTGAACAGCCACACCTTGTTGCGGACCTCGAAGTAGAACCGCTCGCCCGGATCGGCGTCGGTCGAGCCGAACACCTTGGTCTTGTGCACCACGACGCTGCGCGGGCAGTAGAGGCCGACCCGGTCGCGCACCAGGCGCGTGGAGTACTCGAAGTCGTCGTTCCACAGGAAGTAGTCGGCCAGCGGCAGGCCGCGCTCGCGGACCACCTCGGCGTCGCACAGCAGCGAGACGAAGCTCGCCGAGCGCACCGGCACCGCACCGACCGCGGCCGCCCTCCGGCGCTCGGCCTCGGTGGTGCCCGGGCGCGGGCGGGGCGTGTTCATCGGGTGGTCGCGCCCGTCGGTCCACACCACCCGGCTCGCGAGCACGGCCGGACGCGGCGCGCCCGGGTCGTGCTCGCGCCACACCCGGACCAGCTCCGCGAGGGCCTCGGGCGTCGGCACCGTGTCGTCGTCGAGCAGCCACACCAGGTGGGGGTCGTGGGTCAGCGCCTGCGCGACGCCCGCGGCGAAGCCGCCCGCTCCCCCGGTGTTGCGCTGGAGGTGGACCACGTCGAGGTCGTCCCGACCGGCCAGCACCTCGCCGGTGCCGTCGGTGGAGGCGTTGTCGACGACCACCACGGCGACCGGGGCGTGGGTCTGGGCCTGGACGGCGGCCAGGGACTCGGCCAGCAGCTCGCGGCGGTTCCAGGTGACCACCACCGCCACCACCCGGGCAGGGGCGGGGGCGAGGTCGTCGTCTGGCACGTGCGGCACCCTACGGCTCAGCAGGCCGAGGAGAGGTCCTCGGCCTGGTTGGCGCCGTAGCCGTCGCGCATGTTGCCGATCGAGCCCCCCGTCGTGCTGGGGGCGGGGGTCGGCGCGGTGCCGGTCGAGGAGCCGGTGGACGACCCGGACGAGGGGGCCTCGGCGGCCTTCTTCTCCGCGGGCGGGGCCAGTGCCTTCTCCACGGCCGCGTGGATCTTGTCGATGTCGGGGTTGCTCGTGGAGATCATCGGCGGCACGAACGACAGGGTGCGCACGGGCTGGCTGCGTGCCTCGAGCGCCAGCTTCATGAACCGGTCGACCTCGCCCTGGGGGATGTCGGTGGTGATGAGCGACTCGCTGGCCTTGGCGATCTTCTCGAAGTTCATCACCACGGTCCGCGGCGAGAGCTGGTGGAGCATGGCGTTCATGACGCACTTCTGGCGCGCCATCCGCGAGTAGTCGTCGGCGGCCACGCGGGAGCGGGCGAACCACAGCGTCTGGAAGCCGTCGAGCGTCCGGGTGCCGGGCTCGATGTAGCCCGAGATCGGGGCGCCGATGCCACCGATCGGGATCCGGTCGCGCACCGTCAGCTCGACCCCGCCGACGGCGTCGACGAGGTTCTGGAAGCCCTGCAGGTTGACCATGGCGTAGTAGTTGATCTTCAGCCCCGTGATGCCCTCGACGCCCTCCTTGGTGGCCTCGACCCCCGGGTCGTCGTACCCGGCGAACAGGTGCTCGTGGTCCGCGGCCCAGGTCGCCAGGGAGTTCAGCTCGCACTCGGTGCCGCAGGTGTAGCCGTCGGGGAACTGCTCGTGCATCACCGAGCCCTCGGGGAACGGGAAGTTGAGCATGTTGCGCGGCAGGCCCAGCAGCGTCGTCTGGCCGGTCTCGGCGTCGATGCTCGCGACCGAGATCGAGTCGGGCCGCATCCCCCACCGGTCGGAGCCGGAGTCGCCGCCGAGCAGCAGCACGTTGAAGCGGCCGTCGTGGGCCCCGACCGCGGTGCCGTCGGCGAACATCGCGGAGAGGAAGTCCTTCTGCACGCTCACCACGTGGGAGGCGAACAGCAGCGAGCCGGCGACGGTGAAGCAGAGCACCCCGTTGACGCCGACCATGGCCAGCCGCTGCTTGCGGCGCAGCGCCAGGGGGTTGCCCAGGCGCCAGGCGTCGACGAGCAGGAACGCCCAGCCGATGGCCAGCGCCATCAGCGCGAAGCGCAGCAGGTTGAGCACCGGGCCGCTGCTGAGCAGCCAGAAGACGAAGGAGTCGAAGACCAGGCCCAGCACGAACAGCACGGCCGCCGTGGCGAACAGACCGGCCCAGATGCGCAGCGCGACCCGTCCGGTGCGCTTGTTGCCGGCGACCAGCTGGGCCGACCCCGGGAGCACGAGCGTCATGAGCATCAGCACCAGCGCGCGCCGGAAGTGGGGCCGCTGACCGGGCCCACGGGAGGTGGCGGGTGCGGGCTCGGTCGGGAATGGAGCCATGGGGAAGGCGTCTCCGTCTCCGTGGTCGGTGGAGGGTGCGGACCAGTATCACCAGCGGACGCGGCCCTCCCCGGCACGGCACGCCGGGCACCGCGGCGCGGGTGCGGGCGGTAGCGTCGCGCCATGCCTGCCACGGGGAACGGACGCGGTCGAGGACCGGGTGACCCCGGTGAGGACGACTCGCAGTACAGCTGGTTGTACGGCGGCCAGGACCGCCGACCCGGGGCCGACGACCCCGAGCCGACCCGGATGCTGCCCCGGCTCGACCGCCGCACCGGTCGGCCCGTCGGGGAGCAGCCGACCCAGGACGGCCTCGGCCGGCCCCGCCAGGAGCCGCCGCCCCCGGCCACGTCCCGGCAGCAGCAGCCGCCGCCCCCGGTCGTGCCCCGGCCCGCCCCCGCGGCCCGGCGTCCCCGCCGACGGCGGCCGGTCGGCAGGATCCTCGCCCTGGTCGTGCTGGCCTGGCTGGTCTTCCTGGTGGCCGTGCCGATCTGGGCCGTCGGGCGCATCGACAAGGTCGACATCACCCCGGCCGGCGAGCGGCCGGCCGAGCAGCCGGGCACGACCTACCTGCTGGTGGGCTCGGACAGCCGCAAGGGCCTGAGCCCCGCCGAGAACAAGCGCCTGGGCACCGGCGGCGTGGGCGAGGACATCGGGCAGCGCACCGACACGATCATGCTGCTGCACACCGGGTCCGGGCCGAGCATGCTGCTGTCGATCCCGCGCGACTCCCTGGTCGAGGTGCCGGGCCGCGGCCGCACCAAGATCAACTCGGCCTTCGCGGCCGGCGGCCCGAAGCTGCTGGTGCAGACGATCGAGCAGAACACCGGGGTCCGCGTCGACGACTACGTCGAGATCGGGTTCGGCGGCTTCGTCAACGCCGTCGACGCCGTCGGCGGCATCACGGTCTGCCCCCGCGAGCGGATGGTCGACCCCAAGGCCAACCTGCGCATCAGCAAGGGCTGCCAGGAGGTGGACGGCGTCAAGGCGCTGGGCTACTCCCGCTCCCGCTACGTCAGCGCGCTCGGCGACCTCGACCGCGCGCGTCGCCAGCGCGAGGTCGTCAGCGCCATCGGCGCCGAGGTGAAGTCGCCCTGGACCTTCATCAACCCGTGGCGCTACTTCCGCGTCAACCAGGCGGCCACCTCGTCCCTGCGCATCAGCGAGGGCACCGGACCGGTCGCGCTCGCGAAGTTCGGCCTGGCGATGACCCGCGTCAACGGCACCACCGGTCTGACCTGCGGCATGCCGATCGCCGACCAGGAGGTCAACTGGGACTCCGAACGGGCCCTGGCCCTGCTCGCGTACGTCAAGCAGGACCGCACCGGCGACATCCCGAAGCGGCTGTGCACGCCCACCGGCCTGCCCGGCACCAACTGAGACCCCCGAGGAGCCACCCCGCCCATGAGCGAGCCCGCACGCGAGTTCGAGACCCTGTCCTGGACCGTCGACGAGGTCGGTGTGGCCACCCTGGTCCTCGACCGGCCCGACGCCCTCAACTCCTTCACCGTCACCATGGCGCGCGAGCTCGAGCACGTCTTCACCGTCACCGCGATGGACGACGCCGTCCGGGCGGTCGTGGTGACCGGCGCCGGCCGGGCGTTCTGCGCCGGCATGGACCTCTCGGCCGAGGGCAACGTCTTCGGGCTGGACGAGTCGCTGTCCCCCACGCCCGAGGACCTGCGCGAGCACCTCACCGAGGAGCCCTACCAGTCGGGCGTGCGCGACACCGGCGGCAAGGTCGCCCTGGCGATCCACGCCCTGCCCAAGCCGGTGATCGCCGCGATCAACGGCGCGGCGGTGGGGATCGGCGCGACCATGACGCTGGCCATGGACATCCGGATGGCCTCGACCCGGGCCCGGATCGGCTTCGTCTTCGGTCGCCTCGGCATCGTGCCGGAGGCGACGTCGTCGTGGTTCCTGCCGCGGCTCGTGGGCCTGCAGCAGGCCCTCGAGTGGGTGTACGCCGCCGACGTCCTCACCGCCGAGCAGGCGCTGGCCGGCCGGCTCCTGCGCTCGGTCCACGAGCCCGAGGACCTGCTCGACGCCGCCCAGGAGCTGGCGCGCTCCTTCGTCGTCGACCGCTCCCCCGTGGCCCTGGGGCTGGCCAAGCAGCTGCTCCAGCACGGCGCGGGCTCGGCCCACCCCGTCGAGGCGCACCGGGCCGACAGCCTGGCGATGTTCCACGCCAGCACCGGCGACGGCAAGGAGGGCGTGGCGGCCTTCCGCGAGAAGCGCACGCCCCGGTTCGCCGGCCGCGCCAGCGAGCTGCCCGACGTCTTCGGGTAGACCGGTCGTCTCCACCCTCGCCTGGCAGGTGCCGACGGGGGCAGGATCGTGCCCGACTGGTATCAGGTGCCCCCGTGGCGCCTCCGGAAGGGTGTGCAGACGATGTCCGAGGTACCCACCGACGAGCAGACGGTGTGGGAGCGCTCCGCCGCTCTCTTCGTCTCCTGGCGCGACGGCCAGGACCCCGCGGCCCTCGACGGGCTGGTGCGGCTGCTCAGCCCGGTGCTGTGGCAGGTGGTGCGCGGCAGCGGGCTGGAGCGCAACGCGGCCGAGGACGTCGTGCAGTCGACCTGGCTGACGCTGGTCCGCTCCGGGAGCGCCATCAGCGAGCCCCGCGCCGTCGCCGGGTGGCTGTGCACGACCGCCCGGCGCGAGGCGTGGAAGGTGGGCCGCGCCGCGGGTCGCCAGCGCCCCGTCGAGGACGAGGACATCGCCCGCCGGCTGCCCGACAGCCCGGCGCCCGAGCAGCAGGTGGTCCTCGACGACGAGAACGCCCGGCTGTGGTCGGCCGTGGGCCGGCTGCCCGAGCGGTGCCAGCGGCTGCTGCGCATCGTGGCGGCCGAGTCGCGACCCGACTACTCCGTGGTGTCGGCCCAGCTCGGCATGCCCGTGGGCAGCATCGGCCCCACCCGGGGCCGCTGCCTGGAGAAGCTGCGCCGCGAGCTCGCCACGTCGGGCGGTGCCGCATGAGCGCCGTGCCCCCGGCCCCGGAGCCGACCGACGAGCAGCTGCTGGCCGCGGTCGCGCGGCTGTGGGCAGCGCTCGACCCGCCGCCCGCCGACCTCGCCTCCGGCGTGCTGGCCCGGCTGGCGGCCGAGGACCTCGACGTCGAGCTGCTCACCCTGGTGGAGACCGACGCGCTCTCCGGCGTGCGCCGCGGCGGCGACGAGCCGGGCGAGGAGGGCTCCTGGACCCTGGAGTACGCCGGTCCCGACGTCCGCGTCTACCTGCGCCTGGTGCGCATCGAGGAGCGCACCCGCCTCGACGGGTGGCTGGTGCCCGGCGCCGGCGCCGAGGCCCGCCTCGAGGTCGAGGGCGCCGACCCGGTGGCCCTGCGCGCCGACGAGCACGGCCGCCTCGAGCTGGCGGCGGCGCCGCACGGCGCGGCGCGGCTGGTGCTGCTCGGCGAGGACGGCCGCACCCGCGCCACCCCGACGTTCTGGATCCCGTGAGCACCGAGAGCACCGTGACCGGAGGCCGACCATGACCGCTGAACCACCCCCGACGTCCTCCGCCGGCGCCACCGACGCCGGCCCTCCCGGCGTCCCGGCCGCCCGGCGGCAGTCGGCGCTCTCGGCGACGCGGGAGCCCTTCGTGCCGCCCCGGCCGGTGCTCGACCAGGTCTCGGGACGGGTGCTGGACCCCGGCACGGCGCTGGCGGTCGCGGGGGTCCGGCCGCGCAGCACGGCGTACGTCGGGCCGCGGCTGCTGGTCTCCCGCACGCCCGCGCTCGCCGAGACCGTGCGGCAGCTGCGGGAGGTGGCCGCCACGCTGGGCTGGGACGCGCGGCTGCACCCCGACGACGCGGACGTGGAGGGCTCGCCCGAGCCCGGCCGCGGCGTGGTGCGGCTCGAGCTGACCGTCCGCGACTCGGTGGCCGCCCTGGCCCCGGACGGCTGGGTGCTGCTGCAGAACGCCCGGGCGACCACCTCCCCCGAGGCGATGCGCCGGGTGGGCCTGGACCACGTGGTGCTGGTGCGCGACCTCGACCCCACGCCGTTCCACAAGCCCCACCCCTTCCACAAGCCGCACGGCGTCGACGAGTCCGACGTGGTCGCCTCCTACGGCCGCGCGGGCAGCGGCGGTCGCCAGCCCGTGGCGTACGTCGGCCCCGCGCCCGTGCGCCACACCGACGACGAGCTGGAGGGCCGGCGCCCGGTCGTCGGCGTCCTCGACAGCGGCTGCGGGCGCCACGACTGGCTGGTCGAGGCCGTCTCCCCCGGTCCTGCGCTCGACGACCTCGCGATCGGCTACACCGATCCGGCCAGCGACCCCGAGACCTGGTTCGACCAGGTCGGACCCCTCGACGGCGCCATCGACCCCCTCGCCGGCCACGGCACCTTCATCGCGGGGCTGGTCCACCAGGCCTGCCCGGACGCCGACATCGTGGCCTGGCGCATCGTGGGCTCCGACGGGCCGGTGCTCGAGAGCGACCTGGTCACCGCGCTGTCGAGGATCCGCGACCTGGCCCGGCGGCACCGCGACGGGCAGGAGGGCGGCCACCCGCTGGACGTGCTCAGCCTCTCCCTCGGCTACTACCACGAGACCCCGGAGGACGCGCTCTTCGACCCGACGATGCAGGAGATCCTCGACGACCTCGGCGACTGCGGGGTGGTGGTCGTCTGCTCCGCCGGCAACGACGCCACCGGTCGCCCGATGTTCCCCGCGGCCTTCGCCCCGTGGGCCGACGGCGGCGGCGCCGCGGCGTCCCCGCAGCGGGTGCCGGTGGTCTCGGTCGGCGCCCTGAACCCCAACGGCACCGACGCGCTGTTCAGCAACGCCGGCCCCTGGGTGCGTGCCTGGGCGCCGGGGGCGGCGGTCCTCAGCACGGTGCCGCCGTTCCAGGGCGGCCTGGAGCCCGGCGCGCGCACGGAGGCCTACCAGCGGGTCCGGGAGGCGATCGACCCCGACGACTTCACCGGCGGCTTCGCGCTGTGGAGCGGCACCTCCTTCGCCGCGCCGCTGCTCGCGGGCCGGCTGGCCGCCGAGCTGCTCGACCACGTCTCGCCCGACCACGACGGGCGCGCCGACGCCTGTGCGCGCGCCTGGACGGCCCTGGAACGGCTCACCGACCTGGTCCCCCGGGAGCCGTCGGGCCCACAATGAGGCCATGCGGGGTGGCGAGCAGCTCCACGAGCGTGCCAAGTCGGCGCTGCTCGCGGGCGCCTCGGACCGCGCCGGGGCGCTGCTCGACCGCGCCGAGGCCCAGGCCCGGCGGACCGGTCACGACGACCTGCTGGCCCGCGTCGAGCTGACCCGCGCCTACCGCTGCGCCGAGGCCGGCGACGTGGCCGAGGGCGAGCGCCGGTGCCGCGCGGTGCTCGACCGCGCCGACCTGGCCGCCGTCACCCGGGGCCTGGCCTGGGGCCAGCTGGCGCTGCTGCGGATGCGGGTGGGGGCGGTCCCGGACGCGCTCGCGGCCTTCCGGTCCGCGCTCGACGCGCTGCCGGCCGACCACCCCGAGCGGGCCACCGTGCGCCTCAACCGCGGCAACGTCTTCCTGCAGACCGGGCAGGTGCCCCCCGCCCTGGCCGACTTCGAGCAGGCGCTGGCCGAGACCGCCGAGGACGGCGACCCCGTCGACCGGGCGATGCTCGAGCACAACCTGGGCTGCACCCGGCTGCTGGCCGGGGACCTCGTCGGGGCGCTGCGGCTCATCGACGGCGCCGCGCCGGTGCTGCAGCCGCTGTCCGCGGTGCACCGCGCCACCGTCGCCCAGGACCGAGCCGCCGTGCTCACCGCCGCCGGGCGTCCCCGGGAGGCCGCGGTGGCGCTGCGGCGGGCCGCGAGCAGCTACGGCGCCCGCGGGCTGCGGCTCTCGCAGGCCGAGTGCGAGCTGACGCTGGGCCGCACGCTGCTGCGCGAGGACCCCGCCGCCGCCCGCGTGGTCGCCCGCCGGGCCGCACGCCGGTTCCGGGGGCACTCCGGCGAGCCGCGGGCGCTGGCCGCCGACGTGGTGGTGCTGGCCGCGGAGGTGGCGCTCGGCGCCCGCTCCGCCGCCGTGCTGGAGCGCTGCGACGAGCTGGCGGAGGGGCTCGACCGCCACGGCCTGCGCCAGGACGTCCAGCTGCTCCGGCTGCTCGCCGCCCGCGTCTGCGTGCGCCGCGGCGACCTCGCCGGCGCACGGACCCGGCTCGAGCGGGTCCGCCCGCGGGCCTCGACGCCGCTGACCACCCGACTGCTGGGGCGCGAGGTCGCCGCCGAGCTTGCCGCCGCCCGGGGTGACCGCCGCCGCGCCGCGACCCACGTCCGGCGCGGGCTGGACGAGCTGCACGGCTGGCAGTCGTCGTTCGGCAGCCTGGACCTGCAGAGCACCCTGGTCGGCCACGGCCGCGACCTGGCCGTCCTGGGCCTGCGGCAGGCGGTGACCGACCCGGACCCGGCCGCCCTGCTCGAGTGGTCGGAGCGGGCGCGGGCCCTGGTCTCGCGGGTGCCCTCGGTGCGGCCGCCCGCCGACGACCAGGTCGCGCGCGACCTCGCCGAGCTCCGGCTGCTGCTCGCCGGCCCCCCGTCACCGGGTCCGCGGGCCGAGGAGCTGCGGCGACGCGTCCGCGAGCGGCGGTGGTACGCCGACGGTCCGGGCGTCCGCGCCGGCGACCCCGCCTCGCGCGAGGAGCTCCGCGCTGCGCTGGCCGAGGACGACGCCGTGCTGCTGGCCCCGGTCGTGGTCGACGGGTCGATGCACGCGCTGGCGGTCGGGGGCCGTCGCGACGAGGTCCGGCCGCTCGGGCCGGTGGGCCCGCTGCGGGACCTGCTCGACGGCCTGGCCAGCGACCTGCACATGGCCGCCGGGCACCGCGACGGCCCGCTCGCCGCGGTGCTGGACGCGACCGTCGCCGCCCGGCTCGCCCAGGTCGCGCGGGCGCTGGTCGACCCGGTGCTCGACCTGCTCGACGGCCACCGGGTGGTGCTGACCCCGTCGGGTGCCCTCGCCGGCACGCCGTGGTCGCTGCTGCCCGGGCTGCGCGGGCGCCCGCTGACGGTGCCCCCCTCGGCCACCCGCTGGCTGCAGCTGCGCGGGGCCCGGTCGGCCTCGGACCCCGGTCGCGTGGTGCTGGTGGCCGGGCCGGGCGTCGCGCGGGCCGAGGAGGAGGTCACCCGGGCGGCCTCGGCCTGGCGGACTGCGGGAGCACCCGAGCCGCAGGTGCTCTGCGGGGCCGACGCGACCACCCGGGCGGTCGCGGCGGCCGCCGAGGGCGGCGACCTGCTCCACCTGGCCGGTCACGGCCACCACGCGGAGCAGAACCCCCTGTTCTCCGGGCTCGGGCTGGTCGACGGCCCCTGGTTCGGCCACGACGTGGAGCAGCTGCGCCGGGTCCCCGCGACGGTCGTGCTCTCGGCCTGCGAGCTGGGCGCCACGACGCTGCGCTCCGGCGAGGAGTCGGTGGGGATGTCGGCCGGCTGGCTGCACGCCGGGGCCCGCACGGTCGTCTCCTCCCCCGTCGTGGTGGCCGACGACGTGGCGTGCGAGGCCTTCGCCCGCTGGCACGCCCTGGTCGCCGGCGGCACGGCCCCCGCCGACGCCCTCGCCGAGGTCACCGCCGGGCCGGACCTCGGGTGGGCACCGCTGCTCTGCTTCGGCGGCGGCTGGTGAGGCGACGGTCTCCGCGCTCACCGCTCGCGGTGGGGCTGCTGCTCGCGGCGCTCCTGGCGCTCCTGGCAGCGGGCTGCGGCGGCCCCGAGCCGGTGACCGACGACCGGGGCGGCACCCTGCTGACCGAGGCGGGGATCGCGCACGCGGAGCGCACGCACGCGGCCCGCCTCGACCTGAGCCGGCTGCGCCTGACCCGCGAGCAGACCGGGCTCGACCCCGACCTGCCGGCCCGGCCCCGCGCGCGGACCACCGACGGACGTCCCGTCCGCCTGGCCCTGGTCGGCCCCGACGGCACCACCACCGTGCCGGCGACCGGGCTGGAGGTGAGCTTCGTGGGCGAGGCCGACCGGGCGGCGGCGGTGCGGTGGACCGAGCGCAGCCCCACCCGCGCCGCCGCGACGGCCGCGCTGCTCGCGGCGGTGCGCACCTGGGGGCTGCGGCGCGAGGACGTCGGCGGCTGGTCCGAGACGGTGGTCAACAGCCGCGACGCCTCGGCGCGCCAGCTCATCGGCGCGGCGGTGTCCCCCAGCGGCCTGGTCGTGGAGGTGACCGGCGTGGTCTCCTCCACCGGCCGGCAGACCCACGAGTGGACGGTCGTGCTGGACCCCGACGCCTACCGTCCTGCCGCGCTGGACGTCGTGCGCCGCACCGGCCGCCTGCCCACCGGCCTCGGGTGACCGTGCCGGGCCGGCCGGCGCGGTCGGGGCGCTCCGGTCCGGCGGGGTGGTCGGCGCCTAGCCCAGCCGGCGGTCGAGCAGCGCCAGCAGCTCGGTGAAGTGGCGCTCCGCGGCGTCGTGGTCGTACATCGAGGTGTCGGCCATGGTGTAGCCGTGGGCCGCCCCGGCGTACACCTCGTTGCTGCCCCGCAGCCCGGCCGCGTCGAGGGCCTCGCCCAGCCGGGCGACGGCCTCGGGCGGCATCGAGGCGTCCTGGTCGGCGTGGCCGAGGACCACCTCGGCCCGGGCGCTGGCCAGGGCGAGGTGGGGGCTGTCGGGCTCGTCGGTGACCAGGCCGCCGCCGTGGAAGCCGCCCACGGCGACCACCTGGGGGTCGAGGCCCGCGGCCCGCAGGGCCAGCCGCACGCCCATGCAGTAGCCGGTGACCCCGACCTCGCCCGGGCCGACGCCGTCGAGGCCGCGCAGCGCGGCGAGGTAGTCGAGGAGGTCGGCCTCGGCCAGGTCGGCGGTCAGCCGGCCCACCCGCGGCATCGCCTCGGCGAAGAAGGCCTGGCGCGCAGCGGGCTCGCGCAGGTCGTCCCGGGGCGCGAGGTCGGCCGCCGGCCCCTCCCGGTGCAGGACGTGGGGCACCAGGACCACGAAGCCGTGGTCGGCGACGCGCTGGGCCATCCGGGCCAGCTGCGGGCGCAGCCCGATGGCGTCCATGAGGAACAGCACGCCGGGCCGCAGCACCCGGCGGGAGCTGCCGCCCGCTCCGTCGGCGGCGTCACCGTCGTCCTCGGGACGCGCGACGAACGCCTCCACCGGTCCGGCCGCGGTGGGGATCTCGACGAGGCGGACGGCGGTGTCACCGGCGAGGGGGGTCATGGCGCGAGGCTAGTGGTCGGCGGCAACCGTCGAGGTGGCTGCTTTCACCCTTTCGAGGCCGGTAGAGCCGGACGTGGTCGGGTACAGCGCGAGCATGCCCACCGCCCTGCCCGCACCCCCTGCGACTGCCGTGATCCCGGCGCAGCAGGTCGGTGCCCCGACGAGGCCGGAGCCGTCGACCATCGTCGTCGCCTCGGTCCCTGCCGCCCACGTGTACGTGCGCCACCTCGCCCCGGAGTCCCGTCCCGACGGCGTGGTGCGCCTCGCCGACCCGGACCCCGACGACCCCACCCGGTCGACCCAGCAGCGCTGGTGGCCCCCGGTGATGCTCTCCCCGGAGTGGGTCGAGCAGGCCGAGTTCGACGTCCTGCACGTGCAGTTCGGCTTCGACGCCTGGGAGCCCGAGCGGCTCGAGGCGGTGTGCGACGCCGTCCACCGCACCGGACGGGCCCTGGTCCACACCGTCCACGACCTGCGCAACCCGCACCACACCGAGCGCTCGCTGCACGACGCGCAGCTCGCCGTGCTGCTGCGGCGCGCGGACGCCTCGATCACCCTCACCGAGGGCGCCGCCGACGAGGTGGAGCGCCGCTACGGCCGACGTCCCCTCGTGGTGCCGCACCCGCACGTGGTGGAGCTCGACGAGCTCGAGCGCCGTGCCGCCGCCCCGCAGCACGACGACGGCCGGTTCCGGGTGGGGCTGCACCTGAAGAGCCTGCGCGCCAGCCTCGACCCCGCCGCCGTGCTGCCGACGCTGGTGGAGGCGGTCGCCGCCCTGCCCGACGCCGTGCTGCGCGTCGACGGGCACCGCGACGTGCTCGAGGCCGGCGGCCCCCGCCACGACGCCGCGCTCGCGCAGCAGCTGGCGACGTACGCCGGGGAGGGCGCGCTGGAGCTCCACGTGCACGACTACTTCACCGACGCCGAGCTGTGGGACTACCTCGCCGACCTCGACCTGTCGGTGCTGCCCTACCGCTTCGGCACCCACTCGGGCTGGCTCGAGGCGTGCCGCGACCTCGGCACGGCCGTGGCGGCGCCGACCTGCGGGCACTACGCCGACCAGGGTCCGGTCCACTCCTTCCGGATGGACGAGGACCGCTTCGACGCCGACACCCTGCGCGCGGCCGTGCACGCCGCCCACGCGGCCGGCCCTGTCGCGCCGCTGCCCGTGGCCGTGCGCCGCTCCCAGCGGGCCGAGGTCGCCGCCGCCCACCGCCGCATCTACGAGCAGGCCCTGGAGGCGTGCCCGGGACGGCGGGGCGCCCGATGAGCCTGCACGTCTGCCTCGTCGCCTCCTCCCGCTTCCCCGTCGCCGAGCCGTTCATGGGCGGCCTGGAGGCCCACACCCACGCCCTGGCCACCGCCCTGCTGCGCCGAGGCCACCGCGTGAGCGTCTTCGCCGGCGCGGGCAGCGACCCGCGGCTCGACGTCACCGCGCTGGAGGTGGCCCGCTTCGACAGCAGTCCCGCCGCCCGCGCCGACGTCGGGAGCCGTCCGGAGCAGTGGATGCAGGAGCACCACGCCTACCTCGACCTCATGCTCGGGCTCGCCTCGGGCCGCCACGGGCACGTCGACGTGATCCACAACAACAGCCTGCACCACCTGCCCGTCGCGATGAGCCGCTCGCTGCCCGCGCCGGTGCTCACCACGCTGCACACCCCGCCCATCGCGTGGCTGGAGTCGGCGGCGGCGTTCGCCGCCCCCGACGCGCAGTTCGTGGCCGTCAGCGACCACCTGGCCGGCTCCTGGGGACACGTGGTCCGCGCGCAGACCATCCACAACGGCATCGACACCACGACCTGGCGCCCGGGCCCGGGCGGCGACCGCGCCGTGTGGTCGGGCCGCCTGGTGGCCGAGAAGGCACCCCACGAGGCCATCGACGCAG
Source organism: Nocardioides scoriae (assembly GCF_900104965.1). Taxonomy (NCBI): domain Bacteria; kingdom Bacillati; phylum Actinomycetota; class Actinomycetes; order Propionibacteriales; family Nocardioidaceae; genus Nocardioides; species Nocardioides scoriae. The sequence goes on from NZ_LT629757.1 coordinate 1,620,690, forward strand.
CCCGTCGGGCCGGCGTCCCGCTCGACCTCGCGGGCCCGGTCCACGACCCGGCGTACGTCGAGGCGCAGGTCCTGCCCCGGCTCGGCGACGACGTGCGCTACCTGGGCCACCTGGCGGCGGCCGAGCTGCGCGACCTGGTCGGCCGCGCCGCCGTGGCCGTCGTGACGCCCGACTGGGACGAGCCGTTCGGGCTGGTCGCGGCCGAGGCGCTGGCCTGCGGGACGCCCGTGGCGGCGTACGACCGGGGGGCGCTGCGCGAGATCCTCACCCCCGAGGTCGGCCGGCTCGCACCCGGCGGCGACGTCGAGCTGCTCGCCGAGGCGATCCGCGAGGCCCGCACCCTGAACCGGCACGCCGCGCGACGGCGGGCCGTGGACCACTTCGACGTCGAGGTCATGGTCGACCGCTACGAGCAGGCCTACCACCTGGCGGCCGGGCTCCCGGGGGCCGCGTGATCGGCTACTACGTCCACCACCAGGGCCGCGGCCACGTGCACCGCGCGCTCGCGGTGGCCCGGGCCCGTGCCCGGCAGGGCGGCACCACCACCGGCCTGTCGTCGGCGCCCCGGCCCGAGGGCTGGCCCGGCGCGTGGGTGCGGCTCCCGCTCGAGGACGTCACCGACCCCACCGCCGCGCTCGACCCGCGGGCCGGCGGCCAGCTGCACTGGGTGCCGCGCGGCGACGAGGGCCTGATGGCCCGCAGCCGCGCGCTGTCGGAGTGGCTGGCCTCCGCCCGGCCCCGGGCCGTGGTCGTCGACGTCTCGGTCGAGGTGGCGCTGCTCGTGCGGCTGCACGGCGTCCCGGTCGTGACCGTCGTGCAGCCCGGGCAGCGCGACGACGCCGCCCACCTGGCGGGCTACCGCGCCTCCTCCGCCCTGGTCGCGCCCTGGCCGGCCGACGCCGAGACCTTCGTCGCCGGCGGGTTCACGCCGCGCCTGCCGGTCGACGTGCGGTCCCGGATCCGGCCCGTGGGCGCCATCTCCCGACTGGCCGGCACCCCCGTGCCTGCCCCCGCGCCCGGCTCGGACGGGCGCCCCCGGGTGCTGGTGCTGCAGGGACGCGGGGGCGCCGCCCTCACCCCCCTCGACGAGCACCAGCTGGAGCAGCGGCTGCCGCACCTGGCCTGGACCGTCGTCGGCGGCCACGGCCGCTGGGTCGAGGACCCCACCGAGCTGGTGGCCGCCGCCGACGTCGTGGTGATGCAGGCCGGGCTGGGCTCGCTGGCCGACGTCGCCGCCGTGCGGCGCCCGGCCGTCCTGGTGGCCTCGCCCCGTCCGTTCGACGAGCAGCTGACCACCGCCCGGGTGCTCGCCGAGGGTGGCTGGCCGGTCGTGGTCGCCGGCAGCGGCGAGGAGGCCCTGGGCCGCGACGTCCTCGACCGGGCGCTGGCCCTCGACGGGGACCGCTGGGCCGGCTGGACCGACCCCGGCGCCGCCGACCACCTGCTGACCGTCGTCGACGCGGTCGCCCTGCCCGACCGACCGACCACGGCCCCCGCGGTGCCGCCGCAGCGGAGCGAGGTCGGGGTGTGAGCACCGCAGCGCAGGTCGCCGTCGTCACCGTGGTCCGGGGTCGCCACGAGCACCTCGTGCGCCAGCAGCGCTCGCTGTCGGCCGGCACCGTGCGCCCGGGCCGGTGGGTGGTCGTGGCCATGGACGACGAGGAGATCGAGCCGCTGCTGACCGCCGCGGCCGACGCGGTCGCCCTCGAGGTCGTCCCCCTGCCCTGCGACCCCGCCGCCCTGCCGCTGGCCGCGGCCCGCAACCTCGGCGCGGCGCGGGCGATCGCCGCCGGCGCCACCACCCTGGTGTTCCTCGACGTCGACTGCCTGGCCGGGCCCGAGCTGGTCGCGGCGTACGACGCGGCGGTGGTCGACGACCCCGACGTGGTGTGGTCCGGGCCGGTCACCTACCTGCCCGACGGCCTCGGCGAGGAGCAGCTGGCGCGGCCGTGGGAGCTCGACGCCCCGCACCCCGCCCGGTCGATGCCACCGCCGGGCCAGCACGTGCTCGGCGCCCCGCCGGAGCTGTTCTGGTCGCTGTCGTTCGCGCTGTCCGCCCGCGCCTGGGAGCGGGTCGGTGGCTTCTGCGAGGAGTACGTCGGCTACGGCGGCGAGGACACCGACTTCGGGTTCCTCGTGTGCGCCCGCGGGCTCGAGCACGGCTGGCTCGGCGGCGCCCGGGCCTACCACCAGCACCACCGCGTCGAGCGCCCGCCCGTGCGGCACCTCGACGACATCCTGCGCAACGGCGCGGTCTTCGCCCGGCGCTGGGGCTGGTGGCCGATGACCGGCTGGCTGGAGGAGATGCAGGCCCAGGGCCTGGTGGTGCGCGACGGCGACGGCTGGGCCCGCGCGCCCGCGTCGGGTGTCGGTCCCCCGCCGTAGGCTGTGGCCGTGACCCGCCGATGAGCAAGATGGACAACCTCCGCGCCATGCGCGAGGCCAAGTTCGACAAGAACGCCGCCCGCACCGGGACCGACGGGGCGGCTCCGCGCCGCTACGCCCGGCCGCCCGTCGCACCGCCCGTCGACGGGCCGGCCGCCGCCACCGCGGCCCCGGCCGCTGCGACCCCGTCCGCGGCGCCCGAGGGGGCCGCCGGCACCGAGGAGCTGTGCGGCCACAAGAACATGGGCGGGCGCTCCTGCACCCGCGAGAAGGGGCACGCCGCCAAGAGCCACCGCTACTCCTGAGGCACGATGGGCCGATGAGTGCTCCCACCCGTCCCCCGCTGGCCCTGACCGGCGTCACGGGCGCCCTCGGCGGCCGCGTCGCCCAGCTGCTCTCCGACGCCGGGGTGCCCACCCGGTTGCTGGCCCGCTCCCCCGAGCGCGCGCCCCGGCTGCCCGGCAGCGAGGTCGTCGGCTTCGCCGGCTACGCCGACCGCGCGTCGTGCACCGCCGCCCTCGAGGGCGTCGAGACGCTGCTGATGGTCTCGGGCTCGGAGAGCGCCGACCGGCTCGACCAGCACCGCGCCTTCGTCGACGCCGCGGCAGCAGCCGGGGTGCGCCACGTCGTCTACACGTCGTTCTACGGCGCCTCGCCCACCTGCACCTTCACCCTGGGCCGCGACCACTGGGCGACCGAGGAGCACCTGCGGGCCTCCGGGACGGCCACGACGTTCCTGCGCGACAACTTCTACCTCGACGTGCTGCCGCTGTTCGCCGGCGAGGAGGGCGTGCTCCGCGGCCCGGCCGGCGAGGGCCGGGTGGCCGCGGTCGCCCGGGAGGACTGCGCCGCGGTGGCGGCCGTGGTGCTGGCGGCCCCCGACGTGCACGCGGGGGCGGCGTACGACCTGACCGGTCCGGAGGCGCTCACGCTCGCCGAGGCGGCCGCCGCGATCGGCGAGGCGCAGGGCCGCGAGGTCCGCTACGAGGACGAGACGGTCGAGCAGGCCTACGCCTCGAGGCGGGCGTGGGACGCGCCGCAGTGGCAGTACGACGCGTGGGTCAGCACCTACACCGCCATCGCCGCGGGCGAGCTCGACACCGTCACCGACGACGTGCGGCGCCTGCTGGGCCGGCCGCCGCTCGACCTGGCGGCGGTGCTGCGCGCCGGCTGAGCCTCAGCCGCAGGAGCCCTGCTCGGCCGCATCCGCGGTGCAGTACGTCGTCGCCAGGTAGGGCGGCGTCACGATCCCCCCGGCCAGGGTCAGCATGCCGGGGGCACCGACCCGCGGCAGCGCGCCGCTCACGAGCTTCCGGTCCAGGACCTTCACCGCCGTCAGGGTCGAGGTCGCGGTCCAGGTCCGGCCGTCGCGCGTGGGGTTGGCGAGCCGGTAGGTCAGGTCAATCACCGGGCCGGCCGGGCTGGAGAGGCGCTCGGTCGCCAGACCGTCCTCGGTGATGGTCAGCACCCGGGTGGGGCCGGTGTAGCGGCCGACCAGGGCGTCGAAGGGCGGCTCGGAGCGGCTGACCTGCACCCGCTGCTCGACCTTCGGGGCCGCGTCGCGCAGCCGGGTGAGCTCGCTGTCGAGCAGGGCCCGGGTGGCCGGGGCCTCCACGAGCGGGGCCACCACGAGCCCGGGGGTGTCGAGCAGGTCGACCAGGGCGTCCTCGGCGAGGCACCCCGCCACCAGCGCCTCGGCGTCCTTGCCGAGCGCCCGGGTGCAGGAGCGCTGCGCCAGCACGGAGGCGAACAGCCGGTCGGCGCGCGGGCTGGCCACGCCGAAGGCGTCGAGCTGGGTGGCGATCGCGGTCGTCGCGGCGCGCAGGACCTGGACCGAGCGGCCGGCCTGGTCGTCGCGGGCCGTCAGCAGCAGGGAGGCGCCGGGGTCGAGGTCGGCGTCGAAGCGGGCGGTGCGGCCGGGCAGCAGCAGCGTGCCGGTGCCCTCGCCGACCGCTGCGGTCCACGCGGTCCAGGGGGTGCCGTCGCCGGTCGCGTTGCCGGTCACCCCGAGCGAGCCGGCGCCGGGGGCGCTGACGCGCACCGGGACGTCGCGGCGGTTGGTGACGCTGAGCACCCGGGAGTCACCGAGCTGGCCCAGGCACCAGAAGACGGTGCGGCGCTTCCACGAGCGGGCCTCGTAGCCGTCCTGGCGGGCGGCGGCGGCCGTGGTGCACTCCGGCTTGGTGACCGCGTCCTCGGGGTTGGCGGGGCGGTCGGCGGCCTCGGTGAACGCGTCGGCGAGCTGCTCGGCCGCGCTGGCACGGTCCATCGCCAGGATCCCGAAGCTGCCGAGCTCGCGGGTGATGAACTCCACGTGGCGGCGGTCGGTGTCGAGGCGACCGGAGACGAAGCGCCACGGGCCGTCCTCGCCGTCGCGGGCGGCGGCGACCACCGGCGTCCGCGCGGGCACGGCGTTGTCCAGGACGACCCGGACCAGCGCCGGCTGCGCGAGCTCGCCCTCGTGCTCGATCGGGTAGACCTGCGAGACGTAGTAGAGCCCGTCCCCGGGGGCGATCCCGGGCTCGGGGTCACCGACCGTCACCGAGGCGGGGTCCTCCGGGCCGATCACCTCGACCGGCTCGTCGGGCGTCACGGTGGGGCTCGGGCTGGTCGAGACGCGCGGCTCCGCGGCGGCCTGCGGCGTACCACCACCACCGCAGCCGGCGAGCGCCGAGAGCGCCAGCAGCACGCCGGCCCCCAGCGCGCACGCCGATCGTGCCGGTCGCGGTCCCGCAGTCGTCAGACCCATGTCGTCCCCACCACCGCTCGGCAGTGCCTTTCCGGATCAAGGTAGATCAACCAGGTCCGGATTGGGGCGGTTTCACCAGTTTCTGCTGGGCTCGGTGAGGCGGGTGGGACGACGACGCGCGGCACGCGACGAGCGCGTGCCGCGCGTCCGGGGCACCAGGTGGGCAGGTCAGGCCCCGATGGCGGTCCGCTCCTGGTCGCCCCCGTGGCTGACGTCGATCTTGCGAGGCCTGGCGCGCTCGGCGACCGGCACCAGCAGCCGCAGCACGCCATCGGCGTACGACGCCTCGATGCGGTCGAGGTCGAGGTTGTCCCCCAGCACGAGCTGGCGGCTGAACATCCCGCGGTTGCGTTCCGAGGCGAGCAGCTCCCAGTCGCCGTTGCGGCCCACCCGCTCGGCGCGCACGGTCAGCACGTTGCGCTCGACGTCGAGGTCGATGCTGTCCGGCGCCACGCCGGGCAGGTCGAACTCGATGACGAACTGGTCGCCCTGGCGCCACGCGTCCATCGGCATCACGGCCGGACGGGTGGCCGTCCCCAGCACCTGCTGGGCGAGGCGGTCGAGGTCACGGAACGGGTCAGTGGTGCGGAGCAACATCGCTTCCTCCTCGATGATCGCGGTCGGCGTCGCCGACCTGTAATGTCTGATACAGATTTTGTAGCGCGATCATCAGCATCGGTCAAGACCCGCGACGCCCGCACCCGAGGAGGTCCCCCGTGACGACCGCCCCACCACCCGCGCGAGGCGTGTTCGCGATCTCCGTCGCCGCTGAGATGGTCTCGATGCAGGTCCAGAACCTCCGCGTCTACGAGCGCCGCGGGCTGCTCCGACCCGACCGGACCGGGGGCGGCACCCGGCTCTACAGCCAGGACGACATCGACCGGCTGCACCGGATCCGCGAGCTGCTCGAGGCGGGGCTCAACCTCACCGGGATCGGCCACGTGCTGCGCCTGGAGTCCGAGAACGACGCCCTGCGGGCCGAGGTCCGTCGGTTGCGGAGGCACTGAGGCAGCCGGCTGCTCCCACGCCCGCCCTTGTCCCAGCGGTGTGGCGTCGGCCACAGTGACGGTCCCTGCCCCCGCCGTCCCCTCCCAGGAGGCCCCGTGCACCCCGGCACCCACGCCGCGACCACCCCCGACAAGCCCGCGCTGGTGATGGCCGACACCGGGGAGACGCTGACCTACCGCGAGCTCGAGGAGCGCTCGGTGCGGCTGGCCCACGTGCTGCGCGACGGCGACGGCGCCTCCGGAGGGAGCTTCACCGGCCTGCGGACCGGCGACAACGTGACGGTCCTGAGCGAGAACAGCCTGCGCCACCACGAGGTCTACTGGGCCGCGATGCGCAGCGGGCTCTACGTCACCGCGCTCAACTTCCACCTCTCGCTGGAGGAGCAGGTCTACATCGTGCGCGACTGCGGCGCCCGGGTGCTCGTCGTCAGCGCCGGCCAGCGCGAGCGCGCCCGGGCCATCGCCGAGCAGGTGCCGGGGATCGAGCTGCGGCTGGCCTTCGGGGGCGAGGTCGAGGGGTTCGACGACTACGAGGCGGCGCTCGCCGGCGCCAGCCCCGCGGCGTACGACGACCAGCCGGCCGGCGCCGACATGCTCTACTCCTCCGGCACGACCGGCCACCCCAAGGCCATCAAGCCGCCGCTGCCGCAGCGCCAGGTCACCGAGCCCGGCGACCTGATGCTGGCGGTGTTCGCGCCGATGTACGGCTTCGACGGCGACACCGTCTACCTCTCCCCCGCGCCGCTCTACCACGCGGCGCCGCTGCGCTTCGTCGGCATGGTGACCGCCACCGGCGGCACCGTGGTGGTGATGCCGAGCTTCGACCCGGAGACCGCGCTGCGGCTGGTGCAGGAGCACCGGGTGACCCACAGCCAGTGGGTGCCGACGATGTTCGTGCGGATGCTCAAGCTGCCCGAGCAGGTGCGGGCGGCGTACGACGTGTCGTCGCTGCGGGTGGCCATCCACGCCGCCGCGCCGTGCCCGGTCGAGGTCAAGCAGCGGATGATGGACTGGTGGGGCCCGATCCTGCACGAGTACTACGCCGCCACCGAGGCCGCCGGCGTCACCCTCGTCGGCCCCCAGGACTGGCTCGAGCGACCCGGCACCGTCGGCCGCGCCGGCCTGGGCATCGTGCGGGTCTGCGACGAGTCCTCCCCCGACGCCGAGGAGCTGCCGGTCGGCGAGACCGGCCTCATCTATTTCGAGCGCGAGCAGATGCCGTTCGTCTACCACAACGACCCGGACCGGACGCGGGCCGCGCAGCACCCCCACCACGACAACTGGGCCACCACCGGCGACATCGGCCGCGTCGACGAGGACGGCTTCGTCTACCTCACCGACCGCAAGGCGTTCATGATCATCTCGGGCGGGGCCAACATCTATCCCCAGGAGGTCGAGAACGTCCTCACCCTGCACCCGTCGGTCCTCGACGTGGCCGTGATCGGCGTCCCCGACGACGACATGGGCGAGGTGGTCAAGGCCGTCGTCCAGCCCGCCCCCGGCGCCACCCCCGGCCCCGCCCTCGAGGCCGAGCTGATCGCCTACGCCCGCGAGCGCATCGCCCACCTCAAGGCCCCCCGCAGCGTCGACTTCGTCGACTCCCTCCCCCGCACCCCCACCGGGAAGCTCGTCAAGCGGAAGCTGCGGGAGGCGTACGTCCGAGCGTGACGGGCGGGGCAGTTTCCCCGGTCGACCGGGGAAACTGCCCGCGAGAAGCCGCACATCGGTCATCGACGGGCAGCTTTGCCCGTCATGACCACCCGATTCGTCCCCGAGGAGCCCGCATGACCACCAGCACAGATCCCACCCCCGTCGACCTGCCGAGCGCCGGCGGCGTCACCGTCCAGGCGTACCGCTGGGACCCCGAGGGCGAGCCGACCGCCGTGGTGCGGCTGACGCACGGGATGGGCGAGCACGCGCTGCGCTACGGCCACCTCGCCGGTCAGCTCACCGCCCGCGGCTGGGTCGTCTACGCGCAGGACCACCGCGGCCACGGCGCCACCGCGCGGCGGGCCGGCACCGAGCCGGGAGTGATCGGCGCCGACGGCTGGACCGAGCTGGTCGAGGACGTCGGGCGGCTCGGAGCGCTGGCCCGCGATGCCCACCCCGGCCTGCCGCACGTGCTGCTGGGGCACTCGATGGGCTCCTTCGCCACCCAGCAGTTCCTGCTCGGGCACGCCGACGACGTCGACGCCGTGGTCCTCACCGGCACGGCCGCCATCGACCTGCTGGAGCCGGCGCTCGACCTCGACGCGCCGATCGACCTCTCGGCGTTCAACGCGCCCTTCGCGCCGGCCCGCACCGACTACGACTGGCTCAGCCGCGACGAGGCGCAGGTCGACGCGTACGTCGCGGACCCGCTGTGCGGCTTCGGCCTCGACGGCGCGGGCGGCAAGCAGATGTTCGTCGCCGCACGTCCGCTCGCCGACGCCGAGGTGCTCGACGCCCTCCCCGACGGCCTGCCGGTCCTGGTCGCGGTCGGCACCCACGACCCGGTCGGCGGCGACCTCGCCCTGGTCAACGCCCTGGTGTCGCGCTACACCGCCGCCGGGCTGGACGTCACCCTGCTGACGTACGACGGGGCGCGCCACGAGGTCTTCAACGAGACCAACCGCGACGAGGTCGAGGCCGACGTCGTGGGCTGGATCGCGTCCGTGGTCGCGCCCGGGCCGGCTGCTTGACGTCCTTTCCAGCTACTTGGCGGGTGTTGCAACACGCGCCAAGTAGCTGATTACCCGGACGTCCGGGTAATCAGCGCCCCGCTCACCCCAGCCCGAACCCGCAGTTGTGGAACACCAGTGGCGAGCCGGGGTCCTCGGGGGCGACGTCGTGGCCCACGCCGTGCAGCCGGAGCAGCACGAGGGTGTGGTCACCGGCCTCGACCTCGCGGTAGATCGAGCAGTCGAAGCGGGCCAGGCCGTCGTCGAGGGTGACAGCGCCCTGGTCGTTGACGCTCCAGGCCAGGTCGTCGAAGCGGTGCTCGACGGGGCCGGCGAGGCGGCGGCAGGCGTCCTCGTGGTGCTGGGCCAGGACCGAGAGGCCGAGGTGCTCGGCGCGGCGCAGCGTCGGCCAGGTGCGCGAGGTGTTGGCCACCGAGAACGACACCAGCGCGGGCTCGAGGCTGACCGAGGTGAAGGAGCTCGCGGCCAGGCCGGTCAGGGCGCCGTCGACCTGGGCGGCCACGGCGACGACGCCGCTGGGGAAGACGCCGAACGCCTGGCGCAGCCGCTCGGGGTCGAGGTCCTGGTTGGTGGCCAGCGGGGTGGCCAGTCGGGTGACGCTCATGCGGGGGCTCCTGGTGGGGTCGGGTGGGCGAGCAGGGCGGACACCCGCGGGCGGGCGGTCGCCAGCCACGCGTCGTACGCCGAGGCCTGGTCGTGCTCGTGGTCGAGGACGTAGAGCGCCCGGGTCGGCAGGCTCGCGCCGAGCTCGCTCAGCAGCGGCCGCAGGTGGACCTCGGGGGCCAGCGAGTGCGCGGGCGAGCCGCCGAGCATGAGCGGCACGGCCACGCCGCGCAGCCCCGTGCCGCCGGCGAAGCGGTCGAGGAAGAGCTTGAGCAGGCCGGTGTAGGTCGCCTTGTACGTCGGGCTCGCCACCACCACGAGGTCGGCCGCCCCCACCTGGTCGACCAGCTCGGAGACCTCCGTCGAGGACCAGTCGAGCAGCGCCGGCCCGACGGCGCCGAGGTCGACCACCAGGTCGGGCGCCGCGCCGGTCAGCTCCTCCACGACCCGGACCGCGGCGGCCAGGGTCCGCGACCCCGGCCGGGGGTTGCCGACCACGACCGCGGTGCGCGGGGGCGACGGGGAGGCGGTCATCAGGCCCGGCCCCCGAACGGCACCGAGGCCGTGTGGCCGCGCGGCGGCGCCGGGTGGGTCCAGCGCCCGCGCTCGGCCAGGATCGGCAGCACGCCCTCGCCGAACCAGTAGGCGCCCTCGAGGTGGGGGTAGCCCGAGAGCACGAACTCGTCGATGCCGAGGGCGGCGTACTCCTCGATCCGGTCGGCGACCTGCTCGTGGGAGCCGACGAGCGCGGTGCCGGCACCGCCGCGCACCAGCCCGACGCCGGCCCACACGTTGGGGTGGATCTCCAGGCCGTCCTTCGACCCGGCGTTGAGCTCCAGCATCCGGCGCTGACCCTCGGACTCGCTGCGCCGCAGGCCGTCCTGGACGCGCTGGATGGCGGCGGGGTCGATGGCCGCGAGCAGCCGGTCGGCCTCGGCCCACGCCTCCTCGGAGGTGTCGCGGGTGATGGTGTGCATCCGGATGCCGAAGCGGATCTCGCGGCCCTCGTCGGCCGCGAGCTTGCGGATCCACTCGACCTTCTCCCGCACCGCCTCCGGGGGCTCCCCCCAGGTCAGGTAGACGTCGGCGTGCTGGGCCGCGACCGCACCCGCGGCGGGCGAGGACCCGCCGAAGTAGATCTCGGGCAGCGGGTCGGGCACCTGGGCCAGCGTGGCGTCGTCGAGGCGCAGGTGCTCGCCCTCGAAGGTCACCGTCTCGCCGGTCCAGAGCCGGCGCACGACCTCGAGGAACTCCCCGCAGCGGGCGTAGCGCGCGTCCTTGTCGAGGTAGTCGCCGAACATCCGCTGCTCGTGGCTCTCGCCGCCGGTGACGACGTTGAGCAGCAGCCGCCCGCCGGTCCGGTTCTGGAAGGTGCCGGCCATCTGGGCGGCCAGGAACGGCGAGGTGAGGCCGGGCCGGAAGGCCACCAGGAACTTCAGCCGCTCCGAGACCTGGCTCAGCATCGCCGTCGAGAGCCAGGCGTCGTCGCACCAGGCACCGGTGGGCGTCAGGGCCGCCTCGAAGCCGACGTCCTCGGCCGCCCGGGCGACCTGGCCCAGGTAGGAGATCGACGCCGGCCGTCCCGCCGCGCCGGCGGCGACGCCGTGGCCGCCGCCGACGATGTGGCGGCCGTCCCCGCCGTTGGTGGGCAGGAACCAGTGGAACCGCAGCTGGTCGCTCACGCGGGTCACCCGACCCGCTCGAGCTCGGCGGCCTCGAGCTCGCGCACGATCGGGAGCACCTCGCGGCCGAAGTACTGGACGTCCTCGTGGTAGTGCAGGAACCCCAGCAGCATCAGGTCCGCCCCGACGCGCTTGTAGGCGAGCATCCGCTCGGCGACCTGCTCGGGGGTGCCGATCAGGCCGGTGCGGAAGCCGTCGTTGTACTGCACCAGGTCGGCGAACTCCGAGTCCTGCCACATGCCCTTCTTGTCCCCGGTCGACTGACCCGCCTGCTTGACCGCCGACCCGAACCCCTCGACCGCCTCCCGGTCGGCCTTGTCGACGATCTCGCGCAGCACGTCTCGGGCCTCCGCCTCGGTGTCGCGGGCCACCACGAAGCCGTTGACGCCGAAGCGCACGGAGCGGCCGTGGACCTGGGCGACGTCGCTGACGTCGCGGACCTGCTCGGCGATGCCCTCGGGGGTGTTGCCGTTCATGAAGTACCAGTCGGCGACGCGTCCGCCCATGCCGCGGGCGTCGGTGGAGTTGCCGCCCATGAAGATCTCGGGGTGCGCCCGGCCCGGCACGTCGACCGGCTTGGGCTTGAGGTCGAAGTCGTGCAGCCGGTAGAAGTCGCCGGACAGCTCGGCGTGCTCCGAGGTCCAGATCTCGCGCAGGTAGCGGATGAACTCCTCGGAGCGGCGGTAGCGCTCGCCGTGCTCGAGCCAGGGCTCCCCCAGCTGGGTGAACTCCCCCTTGAACCACCCGGACACGACGTTGACCGCCATCCGGCCACCCGTCATCTGGTCGGCGCTGGCCACGAACTTGGCCAGCACCCCCGGCTGCCACAGCCCCGGGTGCACCGCGGCGATCACCTTGAGGCGCTCGGTGGCCAGGGCGAGCGCCAGGCTGATGCTGGTCGACTCGTGCTGGTACGCCGCGCCGTACGACGCCATGTAGCGCACCTGCGACAGGGCGTACTCGAAGCCGTTGTCCTCGGCCAGCTGCGCCAGCGTCTTGTTGTAGTCGTAGCTCCAGTCGGTGCGCTGCTCGATGGTGCTCACGACCAGGCCGCCCGAGACGTTGGGGACCCAGTAGGCGAACTTCAGCGGGGCGTGGGGGTCGTGGGCCCCCGTCGTGGCGTGGTTGGTGCTCTCGACGGTCATGCGTCCTCCTGAGTGGGGTATGTCGATAAGATTGCTCGACTAAAGGGCCGGATGCAAGGCGGGACGGGCCACCGGGCGGCAGGTTCGTGCGGCCGGGTGCCAGGCCCCACCTGTCACGGGGCACGAGGTGGGCGTAGGCTCAAACCTGCTCATCTCGCTCAACATACTCGTCTTCTGTCAGGAGGCCCGGGTGCGTCTCGAACAGCTGGAGTTCATCGCCGCCGTCGTGGAGCACGGCTCGCTGCGGCGCGCGAGCGAGGAGCTGCACCTCTCGCAGCCGGCGCTGAGCGAGGCCGTCGGCAAGCTCGAGCGCGAGCTCGGCGTGACCCTGCTGGACCGGCGCCGCTCCGGGTCGCGGATCAGCCACGAGGGCCGCGAGCTGCTCGGCGCGATGACCGAGGTGCTGGACGCGGCCGAGCGGCTGCGCGCTGCTGCCGGCGAGCGCGCCGGGGCGACCCGGGTGATCCGCGTCGGGACCGTCGACGCCGGCACCTGCTCGGTGCTGGTGCCGGCGGTGCGGGAGTTCCGGGTCGACCGGCCGCAGACCGGCGTCGAGGTCGCCGACCTGCAGCAGGCGCCCATCCACCGCGGCCTGGTCGAGGGCTCGCTGCACCTCGGCCTGGTCAACCTGCTGCCCGGCGACGACACCCCGCCCGAGCTCGACGCGACCGTGCTCGTCCACGGCCGCCCGGTCGTCGTGCTGCCCGCCGCCCACCCCCTCGCGCGGGCCGGGGAGGTCCGGGTCGAGCAGCTGCGGGCCGAGCCCTTCGTCTCGATGCGGGCGGGCTACCTGATGCACCGCTTCGCGCACCGGCTCTTCGAGGGGCGGCCACCGCGGACGACGTACGCCACGGACGGCGCGACGACCGGCAAGGTGATGGTGGCCGAGGGGCTGGGGCTGACGGTGCTGCCCGACTACAGCGTCGCGCAGGACCCGCTGGAGCGCGCGGGCGTGATCGTGCACCGCCCGATCGCCGGCGACCGCACCACGGTGAGCCTGGTGCTGCTCGCCCACCGCGAGGCGCAGGTGCCCGCCGCGGTCAGGGCGCTGGCGCGGATCCTGGTCGGGCGCGGACGGACCTACCGCGAGACGGCGACCTCGACCTTGTCGGGGTAGAAGGCGAGGTGGCCCCGGATCTCGGCCACCGCGTCGTACGGCTGCTCGTAGGTCCAGGCCGCGTCGGCGACCGTGCCGGTCGGCAGGCTCAGCGACCAGTACGCCGCGTCGCCCTTGTAGGGGCAGTAGGTCGAGGTGTCGCTGCGCACCAGCAGCGCCGGGTCGACGGAGGCGTGCGGCAGGTAGAGGACCGGCGGGTACGACGCCTCCTGCAGCGTCAGCGCCGCCGTCGTGTCGGCCACGACGGTGTCGCCCACGGTGACGCGCACGCGCCCCTCGGTCGGCGTGACGGTGATCGGGTGGGACGCGTCGGGGACCAGCTGGGTGCGGCTCATGACGTCCACAACGACGGGCCGCCGTTGCCTATGCCCGACCGGTCGGCGACCCTGGGCCCATGACGACCCTCGACTCCCCCCGCGACCTCGCCGGCCCGCCCGCCCCCGAGGACCCGGCCGCGCTGGTGGCGCGGCTGCGGGCGGCGTACACCTCGGGGCGCACGCGTCCGCTCGCCTGGCGCCACGCCCAGCTCGCCGCGCTCAAGCGGATGCTGCTCGAGCGCGAGGAGGAGTTCACCGCGGCCGTCGTCGAGGACCTCGGCCGACCGCCGTTCGAGGCGTGGGTCGCCGACATCCGCGCGACCGTCCGCGAGATCGAGGACCTGCAGAAGCACCTGGAGGCCTGGGTCGCCCCGCGCCGCCAGAAGGTCGCGGCGCTGTTCAGGCCCGGCAAGGCCTCGATCGTGGTGGAGCCGCTGGGCGTGGCCCTGGTGATCGGGCCGTGGAACTACCCGGTGCAGCTGCTCGCCTGCCCCCTGGCCGCCGCGCTGGGCGCCGGCAACGCCGTGCTGCTCAAGCCCTCCGAGGTCGCCCCGGCCACCTCGCGCGCCTTCGCCCGGTGGGTGCCGGAGTACCTCGACCCCGCTGCGGTCGCCGTCGTCGAGGGCGGCGTGCCCGAGACCACGGCCCTGCTCGAGCAGCGCTTCGACCACGTCTTCTACACCGGCAACGGCGCCGTGGGGCGCATCGTCGCGACCGCCGCCGCCCGGCACCTCACCCCGGTCACCCTCGAGCTCGGCGGCAAGTCGCCGGTGATCGTGGCGAAGGACGCCAACCTGCAGCAGGCCGCCAGCCGGATCGCGTTCTCGCGCTTCCTCAACTCCGGCCAGACCTGCGTGGCCTCCGACCACGTCTACGTGCACCGCGACGTCGAGGAGGAGCTGCTCTCGCTGCTCGCGGCCGAGGTGCGCAAGCGCTACGGCTCCGACCCGCGGACCTCCGGCGACTTCGGCCGGATGGTCAACCGCCACCACACCGAGCGGGTCAAGCGCCTGCTCGACGCCGGCGGCTTCGAGGTGGTCGTCGGTGGCGAGGTCGACGTGGAACAGCGCTACGTCGCCCCGACCGTGGTGCGCCACGTCGCGGGCGACGCCGCCCTCATGGGCGAGGAGATCTTCGGCCCCGTCCTGCCCGTGCTCGCCTTCGACGACCTCACCGAGGTCACCGACGCGATCACGGCCGGCGACAAGCCGCTCGCCCTCTACGTCTTCACCGCCTCCCAGGAGACGGTCGACCAGGTCGTGGCCACCACGTCCTCCGGCGGCGTCTGCGTCAACGACGCCCTCACCCACCTGCTCGTCTCGACGCTGCCCTTCGGCGGTGTCGGCGAGTCCGGCCACGGCAGCTACCACGGCCGCTGGGGCATCGAGACCTTCAGCCACCACCGCGCCGTCTACCAGCGACCCTCGTGGCTCAAGGACCTCCCGCTGCTCAACCCGCCCTACGGCCGCCTCAAGCAGCGCACCGCGCGCCGGCTGTTCTGAGGGCCGGCCGCGTCGGCCTCGCCGCTGTGGGCCGTCACCCGCGCGGCTCCTCCCGGAGGCGGGGCGGGGTGAAGTCGTCGGGGTGGATGCCGGTCTTGTCGGCGTAGAACTCCCGGACGCGGTCCATGTCGGCGCGGACGTCGGCGCTCGCGGGGAAGGTGGGACCCCAGCCGACCGTGCGCGACGGGGCGTCGAGGAAGGCCAGGGTGATGGGCAGGCCGGTCTGGCGGGCGATGCGGTGGAAGCCGGACTTCCAGTGCTCCCCCCGGCTCCGGGTGCCCTCGGCGGCCAGGCCGATGACGAACGGCTCGTCGCCCTCGGCCTCGGCGAGCAGGGCGCGGATGGTGTCGCCCGGGTGGTCGCGGTCGAGCGCGATGGCGCCGGTGGCCCGCAGGACCGGCGCGAGCGGGCCGCGGAACAGCTCGCGCTTGACCAGCAGCCGGATCGTGATGCCGTAGTCCCACGCCAGCAGCAGGGTCAGCACCCAGTCCCAGTTGGACGTGTGCGGGGCGCCGACCAGGACGCCGCGCTGCGGGACCGTGCCCGTCGTGCGCCACCGGGCGGCGCGCAGCACGAGGCGGGCGATCGAGCGGCGTACGGCGACGGCGGCGGTGGGGCGGGTCACGGCGCGACCGTACAGCGGGACGGCGCCCGACCGGCGGCCCCCTACGATGAGTCGCTGGGGCAGACGCACCGACCCGGAAGGCACACGTGATCGCAGGCAGGTACTCCCGCGACCGAGAGATCGGCCGCGGCGGCTCGGGCGTCGTGTGGCTCGGCCGCGACGAGCTCCTCGGGCGCCAGGTGGCGCTCAAGCGGATCGGCCTGCTCCCCGGCGCCGACGTCACCGACCTGGCGCGCGCCGAGCGCGAGGCCCGGCTCAGCGCGCGGCTCGCCCACCGCCACGTGGTGTCGGTCTTCGACGTCGTCGTCGACCCGGAGACGCAGGACCGCTGGCTGGTCATGGAGTACGTCGACGGCCTCACCCTCGGCGAGGTCGTGCGCCGCCAGGGCCCGCTCTCCCCCGACGAGGCCGCCCCGCTGCTGCTCCAGGCCGCCGACGCACTGGCCGCCGCCCACGAGGTCGGCATCACCCACCGCGACGTGAAGCCGTCCAACATCCTGGTCGACCGGTCCTGGCAGGTCCGGCTGACCGACTTCGGGATCGCCCGGATCACCAGCGACCCGGCCCTGACCCAGACCGGCATGGTCACCGGCAGCCCGGCGTACCTCGCCCCCGAGATCGCCACCGGCGGCCGCGGCGACCAGTCCGGCGACGTGTGGTCGCTCGGCGCGACGGCGTACTACCTGCTGGCCGGGCGGACGCCGTACGACATGGGCGAGAACGTGCTCGCCGGGCTCTACCGCATGGTCCACGAGGAGCCGCCCCGCCTCGACGACGCCGGCTGGCTGGCGCCGCTGCTCGAGGGCACCATGGTCCGCGACCCCGAGCAGCGCTGGACGATGGCGCAGGTCCGCGACTTCCTCGCCGACCCGCAGCACCGCGCCCCCGCGGTGGCGAGCGCCCCGTCGAGCGCCGCCGCCTCGGAGGCGCCGACCACGCTGCTGCAGCGCCCCGCGGGCCGTCCCGCCCACCGCACCTCCCGGCGCCGGCCGCTGGCGCTGCTGCTCGGCGTCGCCGCGGCGGTGCTGCTCGTCGTCGGCCTGGTGGCCTGGGTCGCGACCCGCGGCGGGTCCGACGGCGGGTCCGACGGCGGGGCCGCCTCCGGCGAACCGTCGGCGAGCGGGTCCGCCGGCGCGTCGGGCAGCCCCTCCGCGAGCGCGTCGGCCAGCCCGTCGGCCAGCCCCTCGGCCACCCCGTCGACGGCTGCTCCCACGGCGGCCGGCATGGAGGCCTTCATCCGCGACTACGTGCGTGCCACCGGCGAGGACCCCGCCCGGTCGTGGCAGATGCTGACGCCGAAGTTCCAGCGCGAGAGCGGCGGCTTCGACACCTACCGCTCGTTCTGGGACGCGGCGACCAACGGGCGGGTGCTGAGCATCCAGGCCAACCCGGAGGACCTCAGCGTCAGCTACCAGGTGCGCTTCGACGACTTCGACAACGGCCCCGGGCCCACCGTGCTGGACCTGGCGTACGACGACGGCACCTACCGCATCGACGGCGAGCGCACCCAGGGGTTCACGCCCGCGGGGTGACCTTCCCGGGTGACCAGAAGTTAGGCTAGCCTTACCTCACTAGTCCCTGCTGGCCGTCCCCCGGAGCCGTGATGACCCGATCGTCCGTGCACGCCACCCGCGTGCCGCCGCGCCCCGCCCCCGCCGACCGGGCCCGCACCCTGCTGTGCAGCGCCAGCCAGCTGCGGCTGTGCGTCGGCGACCGCGGCGAGGAGGTGCCGCGCCACGTCGTCGACACCGACGGGTCGCTGCTGTTCCTGGCCCCCCTCGACTCCCCCGCCGCCGTGCTGCGGGTCGCGCCGCGGCTGCCCTCCCCGCTGGTCTCGGCGGTCGCCGTCGACGTGGCGAGCGTGCCGCAGGCCGACCGGGTGCGCGGTCGGGTCCGCCTCACCGGCCGGCTCGAGCGGGCCGACGGGTCGGTGCCGGAGCCCGCGCGGACCTACCTGGTGGGCCCCGACCCGCAGGCGGCCGAGGCCGCGATGCCGCTGCTGCGGCTGCGCCCCGAGCGGGTGGCCCTGGCCTGGTGGTGCGAGGACGGGCTGGACGCGGCCGGGCGAGCCGGCGCGCCGGTGCGCGACGTGCCGCTGGCGGAGTACGTCGCCGCCTCGCCCGACCCGCTGGTCCAGCTCGAGTCCGCCTGGCTGCCACACCTGGCCCGCGACCACCACGACGAGGCACGGGCGCTGGCCGCGCACGCGATGGGCGGGCTGGCCGACGCCGTCGACGTGCGCCCACTCGCGCTGGACCGCCACGGCGTGGTGCTGCGGCTCTACCTGCACGGCCGGGCCCACGACGTGCGGGTGGGCTTCGACCGGCCCGTCACCTGCGGCTGCGACCTGCACGACGCCGTGACCGCGCTGGTGCGCCGGGCGGTCCCCGGGCACCGCGGCCTGTCCTGCTGACCGGGCCCGATCCGTCCGCCGACGGGCGCGGCCTCAGCCCGTCAGGGTCTGCTTGATCTCGGTCTTGAGCACCTTGCCGACCTTGGAGCGGGGCAGGTCGGGCCACACCTCGACCTGCTTGGGCGTCTTCACCGGCCCGATGCGGGCCCTGGCGAAGGCCTGCAGCTCGGCGGGCTCGACGACCGCGCCCGGCCGCAGCTGCACCACCGCGGTGACCCGCTCGCCCCACTTCTCGTCGGGCAGGCCCACCACGGCGCAGTCGGCGACCGCCTCGTGCTGCATCAGCGCCTGCTCCACCTCGGTGGAGTAGACGTTGAAGCCGCCGGTGATGACCATGTCCTTGGCCCGGTCGACGATGAAGAGGTAGCCCTCGTCGTCGAGGTAGCCGATGTCGCCGGTGTGGTGCCAGCCGTGCGCGGACGCCGCGGCGGTCGCCTCGGGGTCGCGGTGGTAGCCCCGCATCACCAGCGAGCCGCGCACCACGATCTCGCCGGTGGCACCGCGAGGGAGCACCTCGCCGTCCTCCCCCATCACCTCGACGATCACCAGCGGGGTGGGCCGACCGGCCGAGGCCAGCCGTCGGGTGGCGACCGACCCGTCGGCCTCGAAGTGCTCGGCCGGGGGCAGCGCCGAGATCATCATCGGCGCCTCGGTCTGGCCGAACAGCTGCGCCATCACCGGGCCGATGGAGCCCAGGGCCTCGGCGAGCCGCGTGGTGGACATCGGCGCCGCGCCGTACCAGAAGCACTGGAGGGACGAGGTGTCCGTGGTCGGCAGGGCGGGGTGGTCGAGCACCATGTAGACGAGCGTCGGCGGCAGGAACGTGTGCGTGACGCGGCGCTCCTCGACCAGGGCCAGGAAGCGGCCGACGTCGGGGCTGCGCATCACCACGACCTCTCCCGCCCGGGCCATCACCGGGAAGCACAGCACGCCCGCCGCGTGGGTCAGCGGCGCCAACGCGAGGTAGACCGGCCGCCCCTCGAAGGGATAGCTCATCAGCGTGGTCGCGCTCATCGTCTCCAGGTTGGTGCCGGTCAGCACCACGCCCTTGGGACGCCCGGTCGTGCCACCGGTGCCGACGATCATGGCGACGTCGTCGACCGCCGCCCGGTCGACCTCGGAGCCGTCGCCCCCGACGAGGAACTCCTCCCACCCCAGCGTGCCGTCGGCGGGCTCGCCGTCGAGGCACACCACGGTGCGCAGCAGCGGCAGGTCGCCGCGGACCTGCTCGACCAGCGGCGCGAACGACGCCTGGTGGACCAGCACGGTGCACCCGAAGAGCTCGAGCAGCTCGCGGTTCTCGGCCGCCTCGTTGCGCGGGTTGACCGGGCACCAGACGGCCCCGGCCCGACTGGTCCCGAAGACGCAGGTGAACGCGACCGGGTCGTTGGCCGACAGGATCGCCACGGTGTCCCCGGGCCGGACACCCACGGCCGCCAGGGCCGCGGCCACGCGCCGGCTCAGCGCCTGCACCTCGGCGTACGACGCGGTGGCGCCGTCGGTGGTCAGGCAGGGGGCCGCGGGGTCGACCGAGGCCCCCTTGTCGAGGTAGTCGGCGAGGCGCACCGCTCCTCAGCCCCCGACCACGAGGGGCGGGCGGCCGGACCCGGGGCTCACATCCCCATCCCGCCGTCGACGGGCAGGCCGGCGCCGTTGACGAACCGGGAGGCGTCGGAGGCCAGGAAGACCACGGCGTCGGCCATGTCGGCGACCTCGCCCAGCCGGCCCGACGGGGTCAGGTCGACCACCGCCGCCACGGCGGCCTCCGGCGACTCGAACAGGCCCAGCGCTGCCATGTCGACCGCGAGGCCCTGACCCATCGCGGTGGGCACCAGCCCGGGGTAGACGCAGTTGACCCGCACGCCGTACCCGAGCTTGCCCGACTCCATGGCCGCGACCCGGGTGAGCCGGTCGACGGCCGACTTGGTGGCCGAGTAGACCGGGATGCCCGGGAAGGCGATGGTCGCCGCGACCGAGGAGATGTTGACGATGCTGCCGCCGCGGCCCGCGAGGCCGTCGGGCCGCATCGTGCGCAGGCCGTGCTTGAGGCCCAGGGCCGTGCCCAGCACGTTGACCTCGAGCATGGTGCGGACGTCGGCCGGGTCGATCTCGGTGACGAGGCTGGTGATCTCCACGCCGGCGTTGTTCACCAGCACGTCGAGGCCCCCGAAGTCCGACGCGGCCGCCGTGACGGCGTTCTCCCAGCTCGCCTCGTCGGTCACGTCGAGGTGCACGAAGCCGTGGCCGTCCCCCTCGAGGCCGTCGGCGACCTCGGCGCCGAGGTCGTCCTGCAGGTCGGCGACGACGACGCGGGCACCGGCCCGGGCCAGCGCCTGGGCCATGCCCTCGCCGAGGCCCTGGGCCCCGCCGGTGACGAGGGCGGTCCGTCCGCTGAGGTCGAGGTGGGTCATGGGGGCTCCCTGGGGTCGTCGGGCCGGGGCGCGCGCCCCGGGTGTGGTGGCGGTCACAACCTCCGCCGGGGGCGCGACCCCTGTCAAGGCACGCTCGGCGGTGGGCCGGCCGCTCCCGCCGGCACCTGGTAGCAAGGGGGCATGACCACCACGGATCGACCCCCCGCGACGGCCCCCACCCCCGCCCCGGGACGGGGACGCGACCGGCAGACGGCCGTCTACCGCGCCGGGGTCGTCGGGCGCCGGCCCCGGGTGCCGGTCGACGCGGCGGCGCTGCAGGCGGCGGCGTCGCGGACGATGTCGCGACGGGCACGGGCCTACGTCGACGGCGGGGCCGGCGAGGGTGCCACGATGCGCCACAACCGCGAGGCCTTCGACCGCTGGCGGGTGGTCCCCCGGGTGCTGCACGCCACCACCCACCGCGACCTCTCGCGCCGGGTCCTGGCCACCGACCTCGCCGCCCCGCTGCTGCTGGCCCCGGTCGGTGCCGGCGCGCTGGTCCGGCCCGACAGCGACCTGCTGATCGCGCGCGGCGCGGCGGCCACCGGCACGCCGTACGTCTTCTCCTCGCAGGGGTGCAACCCGATGGAGGACACGGCGGCGGAGATGGGCACGACGCCGTTCTGGTACCAGCTCTACTGGTCGACCCACGAGCCGCTCGTCGACTCGATGATCGGCCGCGCCGAGGCCCTCGGCGCGCAGGCGCTGGTGGTCACGCTCGACACCACGGTGCTGGGCTGGCGGCCGCAGGACCTCTCGCTCGGCTCGCTGCCCTTCGCGCGCGGCGAGGGCATCGCGCAGTACACCTCCGACCCGGCCTTCCTGGCCCTGCTGCGCGAGCGGGTCGCCGCCGCGCAGGGCCCGGCCGAGAAGGTCGACGTCACCCTGGCCGCGGTCCGCAGCCTGGTGTCGATGACGCGGCGGTTCCCGGGCCGGTTCGTCGACAACCTGCGCTCGCCGGAGCCGCGCGCGGCGGTCGAGACCTTCCTCGGCACCTACTCCAACCCGGCCCTCTCGTGGGACCACCTCGCGACCCTGCGCCACCGCACGTCGCTGCCCGTGGTGCTCAAGGGCGTGCTCCACCCCGACGACGCCGAGCGCGCCCTGGAGGCCGGCATCGACGCGATCGTGGTCTCCAACCACGGCGGCCGCCAGGTCGACCGCTCCGTCGCCTCGCTCGACGCCCTGGTCGCGATCCGCGACCGCGTCGGCCCCGACCCGACCGTGCTGCTCGACAGCGGCGTGCGCACCGGCGCCGACGTCTTCGTGGCCCTCGCCCTCGGCGCCGACGCCTGCCTGCTCGGCCGCCCGCACCTCTACGGCCTCGCGCTCGCGGGCGCCGAGGGCGTGGCCGAGGTCGTCGAGAACGTCGTCGCCGAGCTCGACCTCACCATGGGCCTCGTCGGCGCCGCCACCCTCGACGACATCGGCCGGGGGCTGCTGGTGGAGGGACGCTGAGGGTCCGCGGTCCCCCGAGCTCGCCTGGGAACCTGCTGCTCGGCCGGGGATGCAGCACCGGTCGAGCAACCGATCCTCCGGTCGAGTCGGACCCGGCGCCCCACCAGGTCAGCGACCGCAGGGGCCCGGTCGTCCGACCACACCGCACGCGGCGTACGGCGTGTCGCGTGCGGGGCGTTCGGACACCTCGGTTTCCCAAGGTCCCTTGGGAAACCGCCACTCGGCCGGGACCACGACCCCGGCCGAGCCGACCCCAGCCCTCAGCCCGCCGCCTTCCGCCGTCCGGGGATCCGGTTGGCGAGGTCGGAGAGGGGGCCGACGGTGGTGCCGAGGACCTCGATGGCGCGGTGCAGCTCGGGCAGGACGTCGACGAGCTCGTCGAGCTGGGGGTAGACGCGCTCCAGGGTGGGGCCGAGGGCCACGAGCTGGTCGAGGGTGCCGTCGTCGGCGACGAGCTTCTCGACGAAGCCCCGCTCAGCGAGCAGGCGCTCCACCAGGCCGCCCTCGGCGAGGACCACGTCGAGGACGCCGCCCTCGCGCGAGACCCGGTCGAGCGGGCCGTCCTCGGCGACGAGGCGCTCGAGCGGGCCGTCGACGACGAGCAGCCGGTCGAGGACGCCGCCGGGGGCGAGCAGGCGCTCGAGGGCGCCGCCCGGGGCCAGGATGCGGTCGAGGGCGCCGTCCTCGCTGAGCAGCCGGGTCAGCGGGCCGTCCTCGGCCAGGGCACGGTCGAGCACGCCGCCCGTGGCGAGCGCGCGTCCCAGGGGCCGCTCGGCGCCGGCCGCCCTCGACAGCGCCGCGAGCCGGCCCAGCGGGCTCTCGGCGTCGCGGCTCATGGCGTCGAGCTTGCCGATCATGCCGTCCTCGCCGAGCACGGCGGCGAGCTGGTCGGCGTACCCGCCGGGGCGGCGCACCGGCCCCGTGGGCGCGACCAGCGCGCCCACGGCGAGGGTGACGTCGACGGCGGCCGAGGCCAGTCGGAACGGCAGGCCGACCGCCCGGACGAGCAGAGGGGCGGGGGCGTCGTGGGACACGGCGACGGTCGTCATGGCCGCAGCCTAGGGCGCGGGGCGCCGCCCCCGGGACGGGTCAGCTCAACCGGTCGACGTAGCTGACCATGCGGTTGAACAGGCCCGTGACCGCAGTCGGGTCGGGCGAGACGGAGGCCGAGGTCAGGCTGGCCGGGACGGGCTGGCCGGCCACCGAGGAGCAGACCCGCGCGGCGTCGCGCACGGCCGCGGGGTCGACGGTCCAGATCGACTCGAAGAGCCGGTCGCGGTCCTTGACGTCGGTCTGGCCGGGCAGCTCCCAGGCCGTGAGCACGACGGGCAGGTCGGAGGCGTCGCACACGACCGCCCACTCGCGACGCATCGGGGCGTCGGCCGGGAGCGCCACCCGGACCGGGGCGGTGGTGTCGTCGGAGACCGGGAAGTCGGCGAACGCCGTGGCGGAGTTGGCCACGCGGGCCAGCTCGGTCCAGCGCGGCTCGGCCTTCTCGTAGTAGCGCTCGCGCTGGAAGGCGCCGTAGATGTCGGCGCGGTCGGCCTTGGAGCAGAACTCGTCCTCGATCGCCCACGACAGCGCCAGCAGCGTCGTCTTCTTCAGGCGGTGCACGCCCAGGGCGGGGTGGCGGCGGCGCAGGTAGGCGTAGACCGACGGCGCGGCCGGGGTGGCGTCGGCCATGGCCCGCATGATCGCCAGCTCGAGGCGGGTGCCGGCGTCCTTGTGCTGCACGACGCGGTCGATGGTGGCGACGTCGGCCTCGGTGTAGCGGCGGTGGCCGGACTCCAGGCGCTCGGGCCGCGGGAAGCCGTGCCGCGTCTCCCACATCCGGATCGTCGCCGGACTGAGTCCGGTGCGGTCGGCGAGGTCGCCGATGGTCAGCTGGCCCGAGGGCGTTGTTGAAGATTCTGTTGCGCTCTTACCCGGCAAATCGGACTCCGGCACTTGCGCATCTCCCTCGAGCGTGGTCATGCTGTCATCATAAACCTCAACACATTGTTGAGGTCAATGATCCAGAAGAGGAGCTCCTGATGTCCTACAGCAGTCAATCGGTCGATGGTACGCCGGGCGAGGTCGTCGACTGGAGCGACCTCGGACGTCGCATGTGGGACTTCCTCACCGGTCGCGAGGCGGCCATCAACTACACGTTCAGCGACATGACGGTCGAGATCCCCCGCGACACGGGCGCCAACGCTCCCCGCGCCACCTGGAAGGTCGACGGGACGCTCACCGTGACCACCAACGACAACGCCGTCACCCCCCGCTCGGTCTCGGGCTCGTGAGCCCGTCCCTCGTCGAGATCGACGCCGACCTCCGGGTGGAGCTGACCGGCCTCGACGGACAGTCGGCCACGGGTCACCTCTTCGGCGAGGGCAACCGGCTGACCTTCGAGATCGACCGGCCCGGCGTGTTCGCCGGCAACGACGACGCCCCCACGGTGCGCGCGGCCGCCGAGATGTTCGCCGAGCGCGGCATCGTCATCAAGGTCGTCCACGACGGCCAGCACCTCGTCACCATCGGCGACGTCCGGGCTCCCTGGTGGCAGCGCCGCGCCACCGGGTCGCGCCACATCCGCGTCGGCAGCGTGCGGGGCGCGTGGACCTCGCTGCGCTCGCGCACCACCAGCCAGGGCCCGGTGCTCCCGAGCGCCGCGGCCTTCCCGCCGCCGTCGATGCTGCCCGTCGCCCCCACCTTCGGGCTGCGGCGCCGGCGTCGCCCCACCACCACCCACGACCCCCACGGCTCCGGTACGCCGCGGCTCGCCGTCGAGCGCGAGTCGATGATGGCCGGCGAGCGCCAGCAGGTGTTCTGGCTCGACCGGGCCGAGTCGGGCATCGGTTCGGACCCCTCCAACGCGATCGTGCTGCCGGGCCTCGAGTCGTTCCACGCCGTGGTCACCCACGACGACCGCGACGAGTTCGTCGTCAGCACCGCGGGCCCCGAGGTCCGCGTGCACGGCGCACCGATCACCACCCAGGTGCTGCGCTCGGGAGCGCGCATCGAGGTCGGGCAGCACTGCCTGGCCTTCTACCGAGACGAGTTCGCCGACCACGGTCGCCCCTACGGGGGCCGCTCCGGCGGCGAGCTGGGACGTCAGCGGCCCCAACCCCCGCGACGAGCCGGAGACGGCTTGACGTAGGGCCGCTGTACCCGGACCGGGTGCGCCAGCGCGCTGGCAACCCGGCACCCGGTCCGATGAGGCCGGGGGCCTGGGCAACTGTGCCTGCCCAGGTCCCCGCGCCGCCTCTCCCCGCCGCCCGCACCGGGCGGTGGGCCGCGCTCGGAGACGCCCCACGAGGGAGACCCGCATGGCCGCCGCACCGTCCCTGCCCACGCACGCCGACGTCGTGGTGGTGGGAGCGGGCCTGTCCGGGCTCGCCGCCGCGAGGCGGCTCCAGGACGCCGGGCTCGACGTCCTGGTCGTCGAGGCCGCCGAGCGGCCCGGCGGACGGGTGCGCACCGACGCGGTCGACGGCCTGCTGCTCGACCGGGGCTTCCAGCTGCTCAACCCCGCCTACCCCGAGGTCGGCCGGGTCGTCGACGTCGACGCCCTCGACCTGCAGCCGTTCGGCGCCGGGGTGGTGATGGCGTCCGGTGGACGCCGCGTGGTGCTGGGCGACCCGCGCCGGCTGCCCAGCAGCCTGCTGTCCGACGTGCTGCACTCGCCCGGCGGCCTCGCCGCCAAGCTGGCCCTGGTGCGCTGGGCGCTGCCCGTCGGCTACGGACCCGCGTCGGGCATCCGCGCCGGTCGCGACCGGACCCTCGACGAGGAGGTCCGCGCCCGTGGGCTGGCCGGCCCCCTGACCGAGCAGGTGCTGCGTCCCTTCCTCGCCGGCGTCCTCGCCGACGAGCGCCTGGAGACCTCGCGGCGCCTGGGCGAGATGATCCTGCGCTCCTTCGTCCGCGGCACCCCCGCGCTCCCCCGCGCCGGCATGCAGGCGCTCCCCGACCAGCTCGCCGGCCGGCTCGCCGAGGGCACCGTGAGGTACGCCGTGCGCGCCAAGATCGTCGCCGGCAACCGGGTCGTCACCGACCACGGCACCGTCGGCGCGACCGCCATGGTGGTGGCGGCCGACCCGCACGCCGCGGCCGACATCCTGCGGCTGCCGCGCCCCACCGTGCGCGCGCTCACGACGTTCTGGTTCCACGCCGGGACCGCCCCGACCGACCGGCCGCTGCTGCACGTCGACGGCGACCGCGACGGTCCGGTGGTCAACACCGCCGTGGTGTCCAACGCCGCCCCGTCGTACGCCGCCCGCGGCGCGCTCGTGCAGGCGACCGTCATCGGGGCCCGTCCCGAGCTGGCGGACGACGCCCGCCGCCAGGCCGGCCGGGTGTACGGCGCGTCCCCCGCCGCGTGGGAACTGGTGCGCACCGACGTGATCGCCCACGCGCTGCCGGCCTTCCCGGTCGGCACCCCTCTGCAGCGGCGCGTCGACCTGGGCGACGGCGTCTTCGTCGCGGGCGACCACCGCGACACCCCCTCGATCCAGGGCGCCCTGGTCTCGGGGAGGCGCGCGGCCGACGCCGTGCTCGCCCGCCTGGGCGTCACGGCCGCCTAGCCGCGCATCCGAGGGGACCGGTCCGGACCCCTCAGACGGGGCGGAACTGCTCCCGGGCGTAGTGGCCGACCGAGCGGGTGTTCCACGCGTCGCTGCCGGCGCCGATGACGCCGCCGACGACCGGGATCCGCTTGCCGGCGAAGGTCGCGAGCCGCTTGCCCCCGACGTCGGCGATGAGGCCGGCTGCGACCTGGGAGCCGACCACGCGGTCCAGCTGGGTGCGGGCCTTGCGGCGGGACTTCGGGACGTCGGGCTCCTGCTGCGCGTCGTCCGGCTGCTCCTCGCGCAGCTTGGTCTCCGCCTTTGCCGCGCGGGCGTCCACCTCCGAGGCCGGCAGCGTCGCGATCTGGTAGGGCGTGCCGGGCAGCTTGCCCTTCTTGACCAGGCCGGTCACGGCCTCCTTGCCCATCATGGTCGCGAGCACGGCGTTGCGGACCCGGCTGTCGTCGAGGTCGTGGCCGCGCAGGTGGGCGATCGCCCCGACCATGCGGCACTGCAGCAGCGCCAGTCCGCTGATGTTGGCCGGCACGGTGACCGCGGCCGTGGCGAGGCCGCCGAGGTTGGTGGCGAAGCCCTCGACGCCCGAGAGCCGCACGTGGCCCGAGATCAGCTTGGCGATCGCCTTCTCGACGTCACCGCCCTGGTCCTCCAGCTCGTTGTCGGCGGCCTCGCGGGCACCGTCGAGGGGGCCGAAGCCGCGGATGGCGCGGTCGAGCGCCTGGTGGACGACCTCGGCGACCGGGCCCGGGGCGATGTCACCCGCGTGCGGGGCGAGCTTGGAGCCGATCGTGCGTGTGATTCCCATGGCGCGAAATCTAGCGGTGGCTAGGTTGACCCACATGGCGAAGCAGCGCGACCAGATCACGATGTCCCCCGAGGAGGTCGACACCTTCCTGCGGCAGCAGCGCAGCGCGTCGGTGGCCACGCTCGGGCCGCAGGGCCAGGTGCACCTGGTGGCGATGTGGTTCGCCTACCTCGACGGCGAGGTCTGGATCGAGACCAAGGCCAAGTCGCAGAAGGTCGTCAACCTGCGCCGCGACCCCACGATGTCGGTGCTCGTCGAGGCCGGCCACACCTACGACCAGCTCCGCGGCGTCGCCCTGGAGGGCCGGGGCGAGGTGGTCGAGGACCCCGACGCGATCTGGCGCGTGGGCGTCGACGTCTTCGAGCGCTACCAGGGGCCCTACACCGAGGAGCTGCGTCCCCTGGTGGAGGCGATGCTGGCCAAGCGCGTCGTGGTCCGCCTCCGGGTGGAGCGCACCCGGTCGTGGGACCACCGCAAGCTCGGCATGGGCCCGGTCGAGCTCGGCGGCACCACGGCAGCCCACGTCGGGTAGCACCGTCCTGGCGGCTCGGGACCTGCGGCCCTGGCCGCGGGGAGGTCGCGCGACGAGCCTGGAGGCGGGCGGGCGACCACCGCCCCCGACCCCAGGAGCGCGACATGACCCCACAGGGCACCACCCCGGACCTCTCCTCCCACGCGTCGGACGCCACGTCGGGTCCCCCGGCCACGCCCGGGGCGGTCGTGGTCGGCGTCGACGGCTCGCACGGCGCGTCCCAGGCGCTGCGGTGGGCCACCGAGCAGGCCGTGCTGGAGCACCGCCCGCTGCGGCTGGTGCACGCGACGGCGCCGGTCGACGCGGCGTACTACGGCGCCGGTCTCGTCGACCACCAGGCGGTGCTGCGCACCCTGCACGCCGAGGCCCGGGCCCTGGTCGACGAGGCCCGGGCGCAGGTCGCCGAACAGGCGCCCGAGGTCGAGGTCGGCGAGCGGATCGAGGTGACCGACGCCCGGGCGCTGCTGCTGGAGGAGGCCGAGCGGGCCCACCTGCTCGTGCTGGGCTCGCGCGGACGCGGCCACCTGGCCCACCTGCTGCTCGGGTCGGTCTCGGTCGGCGTGGCCCGCCACGCCCGCTGCCCCGTCGTGGTCCACCGGCCCCACCGCGCGCCGGCCGAGCCGGGCGGCGCCGTGGGGGGCCAGGGCGTGCTGCTCGCGACCGACGCCGGGCCCGACTCCGGGCCGGTGGTCGAGCTCGCCTTCCGCCAGGCCGAGCTGCGCGGCCAGCCGCTCTCGGTGGTGCACTGCTACTGGGACCTGCAGGCCGTCACCTCCGCCGGCACCATGGCGATGGCGCCCGTGCCGGTGCCGGTGGTCGACGCCGACGCCGAGCGGGCCTCGCTGGCGGAGTCGCTGGCCGGGATGGCCGAGAAGCACCCCGACGTCCGGGTCTCCACGACGCTGGTGCGCGGGATGCCCGAGCACCACCTCGCCCGGGCCGCGGAGCAGATGGACCTGCTCGTCGTGGGCGCCCACCAGGGCTCCCGGCTGGCCCAGCTGATGCGGGCGTCGGTGTCGATCAGCGTCCTCGAGCACGCCCACTGCCCCGTCGCGGTCGTGCCCCTCGGCTGAGGCACGTCCGGCTCAGCCCAGCGGGACCTGCCAGCGCAGCCGCGTGCCTGCCGGCGCGGAGCCGTCCCCACCGCCCGCGGCGGGCTCCACGTGGAGGGTGCCGCCCCGGGCGCGGGCGCGCTCGCGCATGTTGTGCAGCCCGCTCTCGTCGACGTGCGACGGCACGCCGCACCCGTCGTCGACCACCTCGAGCACCAGGTCGGCGTCGCGCGCCGACAGCAGCACCGAGACCCGGGCGGCGCCGGAGTGCCGGGCCACGTTGGACAGCGCCTCGGTCAGCACGGCGAGCAGGTCGGGCACCACGTCGGCCCCGATCCGGGTGCGCACCGGCCCCTCGAAGGCCAGCGACGGGCGGAACCCCAGCGTCTCGGCGGCGCGGCGGACCAGCCGCGTGACCTCGGCCTGGACGTCGTCGCTGGAGCCGCCGAGCTCGAAGATGGTCGAGCGGATGTTCTTGATCGTCGAGTCGAGCTCGTCGACGGCGCCCTCGAGCCGCTCCCGCAGCACGGGGTCGTCCGCGAGCCGCGAGGACCCCTGGAGCGAGAGCCCGATGGCGAACAGCCGCTGGATGATGACGTCGTGCAGGTCGCGACCGATGCGGTCGCGGTCCTCGAAGACGGCGAGCTGCTCCCGGTCGCGGTGGGAGCTGGCCACGCGCAGGGCCAGCGCCGCCTGCTCGGCGAAGCTCGCCGGCAGCGCCGGGTCGAGGTCCTCGGCGGCCTGGCCGTTCTGGCCGCCCTGCGCCCAGTGCAGCACCAGCACGCCGGCGCCGGCGCCGGCCGCCGCGAAGGGCACCAGCAGGGAGTTCTCGACGCGCCGCGGCACCCCGCCCGAGGCGACCTGCTCGGCCACCTCCGAGGAGACCGGGGCCGGTGAGGCCGCCCCGGTCTCGGCGGCGACCCTCACGCTCATCGGCTCCACGCCCGGGCCGGTGCGCCGCTCGGCGCCGACGCCGTCGGTCAGCAACCACACGGCGCTCGCCCCCGACACCTCAAGCGCCCGGTCGACCACCACCTGCAGGGCCTCGGTGCCGTGGACCGGGCCGGAGAGCAACCCGGTGATCTCGGCCGTCGCGGAGAGCCACAGCTCGCGCCGCCGGGCCTCCTCGTAGAGCTGGGCGTTCTCGACGGCCACGCCGGCCGCCGCCGCGAGCGCGACCACGATGCGCTCGTCCTCCGCGGTGAACTCGCCGCCACCCTGCTTCTCGGTCAGGTAGAGGTTGCCGAAGACGCGGTCGCGGATCCGCACCGGCACCCCGAGGAACGAGTGCATCGGCGGGTGGTCCGCCGGGAAGCCGTACGACGCGGCGTGCTCGGCGATGTCGTGGAGCCGCAGCGGCTCGGGCCGGTCGATGATGAGCCCGAGCAGGCCGTGACCCGAGGGCAGCTCCCCGATCGTGGCGGCGCCCTCCGCGTCGATGCCGTGGTGCACGAAGGTCCGCAGCCGGCGACCGCTGCCGGTGTCGAGCACGCCCAGCGCGGCGTACCGCGCGCCCGCCAGCTGGCCCGCGATCCCGACGATGTGCTCGAGCAGCCCGTCGAGCGAGAGGTCGGCGGCCATCGTGACCACCGCCTCGAGCAGCAGCTCCCAGCGGGCCTGCTCGTCGAGCACCCCGTGGACCCGCCGGAGCACCTCGCGGAGGAGCTCCTCGAAGTTCTCCTGCTCGATGGCCCCCGTCATCTGCTCACCATGGCACCTGGGGCAGCCGCTGACCATCACCCCGGGAGGCGGGCCCGACGACCTCAGGACGGCGGGTGCTGGGTGGCGAAGATCGCGGCCTGGGTGCGGCTCTGCAGCCCCAGCTTGGCGTAGAGGCTGGAGGTGTAGTTCTTGACCGTCTTCTCGGCCAGGAACATCGCCCCGGCGATCTGGCGGTTGGTCATCCCCTCGCCGATCAGCTCCAGGATGCGGCGCTCCTGGCCGGTCAGGCCCTCGAGCGCGGGGTCGGTGCGCCCACCGCCGCGGATCCGCGCGAGCACCTGCGCCGTGACCGCCGGGTCGAGCATCGACTGGCCGGCCGCGACCCGCCGCACCGTGTCGAGCAGGTCGTGGCCCCGCACCTGCTTGAGCACGTAGCCGGAGGCGCCGGCCATGATGGCGGCGAAGAGCGCCTCGTCGTCGTCGTACGACGACAGGACGAGCGCCTTGATCTCCGGGTCCCGCGAGCGGACCTCGCGGCAGACGTCGACGCCGGAGCCGTCGGGCAGGCGCCCGTCGAGGATCGCCACGTCGGGCCGCAGCGCGGGGATCTGCCGGGTCGCCTCGGCCGCCAGCCCCGACTGGCCCACCACGACGATGTCGCCCTCGGCCTGGAGCAGGTCGGCCAGCCCGCGGCGCACGATCTCGTGGTCGTCGAGCAGGTAGACGCGGATGACGTCGCGGGGCGTGCCGTCGGCCATGGCCCCGACCGTACGCCGCGCCGGGCCCGCTCGCGCACGGCTGGACGTCCCGCCAGGTCGGGACCACGGTCCCTGCCCCCACCCCGCGCGAGGGACGAGGGTGGGGCCATGCCCCTGCAGCGCGCGCCCGCCCGGCGGGCCGCGGTGCCCGGCGCCGTCGAGCGGATCGTCGACCGCGCCCGGATGGCGCCCAGCATCCACAACACGCAGCCGTGGCGCTGGCGGACGCGCTCCCCCGTCGAGCTCGAGCTGTGGGCCGACCAGGGGCGGCGCCTCGTGCACGCCGACGCCGACGGGCGCCAGCTGGTCGTCAGCTGCGGCACCGCCCTGCACCACGCCCTGGTCGCGGCGCACGCCTACGGGTTCCGCGTCGCGGTGGAGCGGGCCCCCGACCCCGCCGCACCCGACCTGCTGGCCCGGCTGCGCCTGGCGCCTGCGCCGCCGGGCGCGCCGGTCGACCCGCACGCCGTCGACGACCTGCTGACGATCTCCGAGCGCTCCACCGACCGGCGTCGCTTCACGCTGTGGCCGGTGGCCGCCGACCGCGTGGCCCGGGTGGCCAGGGCCGCGACCCACCCCGACGTGCAGCTCCTGCCGCTCACCGAGCCGCGCTCGCGGCGGCGGGTCGACCTGCTGACCGAGCAGGCCCGGCTGGCCCAGGCCCACGACCCCGCGATCGTCGCCGAGACCGCCTCGTGGGTGGATCGCGGCTCCCACGAGGGCATCCCGCGGGCCGTGGTGCCGGTGGCCCTCGGCCTGCGCGGGCAGCACCCCCACCGCTTCGACACCTCCCTGGTCGACGGCTCCGAGCGCCTCGTCGAGGCCTCCGAGGGCCTCGTCGTGCTGCTCACCGCCACCGACGGACCGCTGTCGTGGCTGCGCGCCGGGGAGGCGGCGAGCGCGCTGTGGCTGAGCGCCGCCCGCGAGGGCTTCTCGGTCGTCCCCCTCAGCCAGGTGGTCGAGCACGCCACCAGCCGGGCCGCGCTCTCGCGCGAGGTGCCCGGCCCGCTGCGCCGGCCCCAGCTGCTGCTGCGGCTGGGCTGGCAGCAGATCGGCCGCAGCAGCCTGCCTCGGACGCCGCGCCGTCCGCTGCACGACGTGCTCGACGGGGGCGACGACCTGCTCCGGCCCGGCGGCCCGCCCGGGCCGTGACCGGTCTCACGACCGCACGGCTGCGCGCTGGTCGGGCCGCACCGCCAGCGGGGGGACAATGGGAGCAGTCCAGCGAGGAGACCCGATGAGCCAGTCCGGCCCGTCCACCGACCGCCCGCCCGTGCGTCGCGCCCGCCACCTGCTCGACCCCGACGACCTGCGCCCGCGTCCGAGCAGCGGCGGCATGTCGATCGGCCAGGTCCAGAAGTGGGTGATGTCGGTGCTCGCGGTGAGCACGATCATGCACCTGGGCATCGGCGTCGCCGTGGCGGCGTACCTCACCGACGAGAGCCGCCTGGACGCCCGCGTCGGCCTCAACGTGATCGCCGGCGTCATCGGCGTCACGGCCGTGTGCGTCGGCCGGTTCATCCACGGCCACGGCGCGCTCAGCTGGTGGCTGCTCCTGGGCCCGCTCCCCGGTCTGGTCGGGGCGTACTTCACCTTCCGCTGACCCGGACGCCGCGGCCACAGGTCCCTCTCAGGAGGGCTTGGGAGGATGGGGGCCACCGCCGACCGCCGGCGCGTCGACCCGACCCCGACCCGACCCGAGAGGACGCCGAGGTGCCCGTGTCCGCCGTCCGTGACCAGCCCACCGCCGTGCCGCCGCGCCCCGACGAGGGGCGCCGTCCGGGTGCCGGCGGGGCGCTGCTGCTGGCGGCCGCCTCCGCCGCCGGGTTCGTGCTGCTCTCCTGGTGGGCGGTGTGGACGCCCGCGGGCCAGTCCTTCGACGACCGGGCGATGGTGTGGATCGCGGCCCACCTCCCCGGGCAGGGCGTGGCCACCGACCTGCTGGGCGTGGTCTCGGCCGGCGCCGTGCTGCTCGGCACCGTGGTGCTCGCGCTGCTCGCCCTCGCCGTGCACGGCCCCCGCCGCGCGCTCGCCGTGGCCGGCGTCGCCGCGGGGCTGCCGGTGCTGGCCCGGCTGCTCAAGCTCGTGCTCGACCGCCCCGACCTCGTCGACGGGTCGGCCAACTCGCTGCCGAGCGGTCACACCGCCGCGGTCGCCGGGCTGGCGATGGCCTTCGTGCTCGCCGTGCCGGGCCTGGTCCGCGGGCTGACGCTGGCCCTGGTGGTCCCGGTGGTCCTGGCCGCGGGCTACGCCACCGTGGTGCTGCAGTGGCACCGGCCCAGCGACGCCGCCGCGGCCGCGCTGCTCGCCGTCACGGTCGGCGCGCTGGCCCACGTGGTCGCGCCACCGCGCCATCGCCGCTCCGGCGCCTGACCCCGCGGGGGTGACCGGGCCGGCAGCCGCTTGCGTGCAGCCGTCGCGCCCGTAATAGTGAAAACCGACCCGAGTGATCACTCGGCCGGATTTCAGGAGCGACGTGCCCCCTTCTCACCAGGACCAGTCCCCCGCGCCCACGCCCGACCACTCGCTGCCCGCGCCCTCGGCGCGCGCCGTCGAGCTGCACGAGCAGATGGTCGCCTTCATGACCGAGCACGTGCTCCCCGCCGAGGCGTCGTACGCCGCGCACCGCGCCGCCGCGGGCCCCGACGGCCACGACCTGCCGCCGGTGATGGAGGACCTCAAGCGCGAGGCACGGAGCCGCGGGCTGTGGAACCTCTTCCTGCCCTCGGAGTCGGGGCTGACCCAGCTGGAGTACGCCCCGCTGGCCGAGCTGTCCGGGTGGAGCAACGACCTCGGCCCCGAGGCGATCAACTGCCAGGCGCCCGACACCGGCAACATGGAGCTGCTCCACCTGCTCGGCACCGACGAGCAGAAGCAGCAGTGGCTCGAGCCGCTGCTGGCCGGCGAGATCCGCTCGGCGTTCGCGATGACCGAGCCTGAGGTCGCGAGCAGCGACGCGACCAACATCGCGACCCGCATCGAGCGCGACGGCGACGACTACGTGATCAACGGCCGCAAGTGGTGGACGAGCGGGGCGATGGACCCCCGCTGCGCGGTCTTCATCGTGATGGGCAAGACCGACCCGGAGGCCGCCACCCACCGGCAGCAGACGATGGTGATCGTGCCCCGCGAGACGCCGGGCGTCACCGTGGTCCGGGACCTGCCGGTCTTCGGCCACCACGACCAGCACGGCCACGCCGAGGTCACCTTCACCGACGTCCGGGTGCCGGTGTCGCACGTGATCGGCGAGGAGGGCGGCGGGTTCGCCGCCGCGCAGGCCCGCCTCGGCCCCGGCCGCATCCACCACTGCATGCGCGCGCTGGGCGCCGCCGAGCGGGCCCTGGCCCTCATGGTCGCCCGCGCCCAGGACCGCGTCGCCTTCGGGCGGCCGCTGGCCGAGCAGGGCGTGGTGCAGCAGCAGATCGCGGAGTCGCGGCTCGAGATCGACCAGGCCCGGCTGCTGTGCCACCGCGCCTGCCACGTCATCGACACCGAGGGCAACAAGGCCGCCAAGGACCTCGTCGCGATGGCCAAGGTGGCGGTCCCCCGCGCCGCGACCAGCGTCATCGACCGCGCCATCCAGGTGCACGGCGGCGCCGGCGTGACCGACGTGACGCCGCTGGCCGCGATGTACGGCTGGCACCGCGCGATGCGGCTGTTCGACGGCCCCGACGAGGTGCACCTGCGCTCGCTGGCCAAGGCCGAGCTGCGGCGCACCCCCGCCCTGCCCACGACGGCGGTGCACGCGTGAGCGCGCTCGAGAGCCTCCGCGGCCGCACGATCATCATGTCGGGCGGCAGCCGCGGCATCGGCCTGGCCATCGCCCTGCGCGCCGCGCGCGACGGCGCCAACGTGGTGCTGCTCGCCAAGACCAGCGAGCCCCACCCCAAGCTCGAGGGCACCGTGCACACCGCGGCCGCCGAGATCGAGGCGGCCGGCGGCCAGGCCCTGGCCGTGGTCGGCGACGTGCGCAGCGACGAGGACGTCGCGGGCGCGGTCGCGCAGGCCGTCGAGCGCTTCGGCGGCATCGACGTCGTGGTCAACAACGCCAGCGCGATCGACCTCAGCCCGACGGGCGAGATCGCGATGAAGAAGTACGACCTGATGCAGGACATCAACGCCCGCGGCACCTTCCTGCTCTCCAAGACCGCGCTGCCGCACCTGCAGGCCAGCGACCACGCCCACGTGCTCACGCTCTCGCCGCCGCTCGACCTGCGGCCGCGGTGGGCGGGCAGCTACCTGGCCTACACGATGGCGAAGTACGGCATGAGCCTGGTGACCCTCGGTCTCGCCGAGGAGCAGCGCGAGGCCGGTGTGGCCGCCAACTCGCTGTGGCCGCGCACCATGATCGCCACCGCCGCGGTCGCCAACCTGCTGGGCGGCGAGGAGGCCGTCGCGGGCTCCCGCACCCCTGAGACGGTCGCCGACGCGGCCCACGCCGTGCTGCTGCGCGACCCGCGCACCTGCACCGGGCGGTTCTTCATCGACGACGAGGTGCTCGCCGAGGAGGGCGTGACCGACCTCGACCGCTACCGCGCCGTGCCGGGCGACGGTCCGCTGCGGCCCGACCTGTTCCTCGACCCCGAGGACGCGCAGGGATGAGCCAGCTGGTCGCCTACGCCCTGCGTGACGGCGCCGCGCACGTCACGCTGAGCGACCCGGACCACGGCAACTCGCTGACGCCGGCGTCGGTCGACCAGCTGCACGCGGCCGTGCGCCGGGCCCGGCTCGAGGACGCCCGCGTCGTGGTGCTCCGGGGCCTGGGCAAGGCCTTCAGCGTCGGCGGCGACGTCGGCACCTTCGCCGGCGCCGAGGACCCCGACCAGCTGGTGGAGGACCTCGCGGAGGCGCTGCACCGCGTCATCAGCGACCTGCACCGGATGGACGCCGTCGTGGTGGCGGTCGTGGCCGGCACCGCCGCCGGTGCGGGCGTGCCCCTGGCCGCCGCGGCCGACGTGGTCCTGGCCGGCGAGTCCGCCCGGTTCACCCTCGCCTACACCAGGATCGGGCTGTCCCCCGACGGCGGCAGCACGCTGCTGACCGCCTCGCTCGGCCTGCACCGCGCGCTGCACCTCGCGCTGCTCAACCCCGTGCTCGGTGCCGCGCAGGCGCAGGCGGCGGGCCTGGTCGCCGAGGTCCACCCCGACGCCGAGCTCGACGCGGCGGCCGACCGGGTGGTGGCGCAGCTGCTGGCCGGGTCGCGACCCGCGCAGGTCTCGGCCAAGCGGCTGCTGCGCGAGGTGGCCACGCCCGGCGCCGAGGCGGCGCTGCGGCAGGAGTCGCTGGCCATCCGCGCCAACGCCTCGGGCCCCGACGGCCGCGAGGGCGTGGCGGCGTTCGCGGCCAAGCGCCGCCCCGACTTCCCCAGCACGCGGGGCTGAGGGCAGCCGCTGCCCGGTCCTACCCGGGCAGGGCGGCGTGGCCGCGCTCGACCAGCGGCGGTACCAGCGCCCCGAGCCGGTCGAAGCCCTCGCCCACGGTGAGGCCCTGCTGCGAGCGGTAGTGGATGCCCTCGAAGATGGCCGCGATCTTGAAGTAGGCGAAGCCGAGGTACCACGGCATCTCGGCCAGGTCGAGACCGCTGCGATCGGCGTACGCCGCCAGCAGGGTGTCGCCGCCGGGCCAGCCGGCGACGTCGGCGGGGACCGCGGCCACCGGCAGGTCGAGCCCGCTGGTGCCCTGCCACCACACGACCGCCGAGGCCAGGTCGGCCAGCGGGTCGCCGAGGGTGGCCATCTCCCAGTCGAGCACCGCGCGCACCCGGCCGCCGGCCACGTCGACCATGACGTTGTCGAGGCGGTAGTCGCCGTGCACGATCGTGTGCCGCTGGGTCGTGGGCACGCGCTCCTCGAGCCGGTCGGCGAGCCGGTCGAGCTCGGGCAGGTCGCGGCTGTGGGACGACGCGAGCTGGCGGCGCCAGCGGCTGAGCTGGCGGTCGAGGTAGCCCGCGGGACGGCCGAGGTCGCCCAGGCCGACCGCCCCGGGGTCGAGGTCGTGCAGCCGCACCAGCACCCGCACCAGGTCGGTGGTCACCGCCTCGGCCTGCGCGGCGTCCAGCGCGGCCAGCTGCGGGGTCTCGCGCAGCACCTCGCCCTCGGCGAAGTCCATGACGTAGAAGGGCGCCCCGATCACCTGGTCGTCGGCCAGCACGAGCGGGGCCGGCACCGGCACCTCGGTGGGGGCCAGGGCGGCGAGCAGCCGGTGCTCCCGGCCCATGTCGTGGGCCGAGGCGAGGACGTGGCCCAGCGGCGGGCGCCGCAGCACCCACCGGCCGTGGCCGTCCTCCAGGACGTAGGTCAGGTTGGACCGGCCGCCCGCGGTGAGGCTGGCGCGCAGCGGCCCCTGGAGCAGCCCGGGCACGGCCTCGTGCAGGAAGGCCTCGACCGCCGCGACCGGGAGGCCCGGCGGGTCGGTCCGGGAGCCGCTGGGGTCGCTCACCCGACGATCACGACGTCCTCGGTGAAGGCGGTCGGGAGCCGGTCGGCGTCGGCGAAGTTGGCCACGTCGGCCACCGCCGCGGCGAACTCCTCCGAGCCGGCCGCGACCCCGAAGGCCGCCTCGTCGGCGAAGGACAGGCTGGCCACGCCGAGGAACGGCGGCTCGCCCTCGGGTGCGCCGAGGGCGTGCTGCTGCACGTAGTGCGCGACGCCGGGGACCCGGCGTACGACGTCGGCGTGGGTGGTGCGCCAGTACTGCAGCGCCTCGGACCGGTCGCTGCCGGACTTCTCGTGGAGCACGAAGGTGACGGTGAACATGCGCTTCTCCTCCTGGGTGGGAGCGACCCGGGGACCTCCCGGGCCGTGCCGTGGGGGACGGTGCGGGCCGGCGGACGCCAGCCGGCCCGCACCGCGTCGGGGGTGGACCCGGCTAGTCGCGCAGCTCGCGCCGCAGGATCTTGCCGGTGACCGTCTTGGGGAGCTCGTCGATGACGACGACCTGGCGGGGGTACTTGTACGCCGCCATCCGCTCCTTGCAGTGGGCGATCAGCTCCTCGGTCGTGACCTCGGAGCCGGCCTTGAGGCTGACGAAGGCCTTGACCGTCTCGCCGCGCTTCTCGTCGGGCACGCCGACCACGGCCGACTCGCGCACGGCGGGGTGCTCGGCCAGCACGTCCTCGACCTCGCGCGGCCACACCTTGTAGCCGGAGGCGTTGATCATGTCCTTCTTGCGGTCGACGATGAAGATCCAGCCCTGGTCGTTCATGAAGCCGACGTCGCCGCTCTTGAGCGCTCCCCCGGGCAGGTTGGCCTCGGTCTCCTCGGGCTTGCCCCAGTAGCCCGCGACCACCTGCGGGCCGTCGGCGACGATCTCGCCGACCTCCCCCAGCGGCAGGTCCTGGCCCTGCTCGTCCCAGATGTGCACGACGGTGCTGGGCACCGGCACGCCCACCGACAGCGCCCCCGAGGTGGGGTCGACCGGCGAGGGCGCCCCGAAGGGCGTCAGGGTCATCGGGCTCGTGGTCTCGGTCAGGCCGTAGGCGTTGTGCACCTGCAGCCCGGTGTGGGTGAGGAACGCCTTCTCCGCGGTCGGCGAGATCGCCGCGCCGCCGGAGTAGACCGAGGTGAAGGAGCTGAAGTGGTCCTTCGTGAACTCCGGGTGGTTGAAGAGCGCGTTGAAGGCCGTGATCGCGCCGATGGTGTACGTCGGCCGGTGCTCGACCAGCGCGTCCAGCACGACGTGCGGCTCGAACCGGTAGGCCAGCACCAGCGGCATCGGGGCCAGGAAGCTGACCGCGATGTGGCCGATCAGCCCGGTGATGTGGAACAGCGGCGCGATGCCGAAGACCGAGCCCGGCGCCTGGAAGCGGGCGCAGTCGCGGTAGACCGACGCCGTGAACACCACGTTGCGGTGGGTGTTCATCGCACCCTTGGGCACCCCGGTGGTCCCCGAGGTGTAGGTCAGGAACGCCACGTCGTCGGGGGCGAGCTCGACCGGCGGCGGCTGCTGGCCGCGGTGGGCCTCGATCAGCTCGGCGAGGTCGGTGGTGCCCTCGTGGCGCTGGCGCGACATCCCGGCGAAGAGCCGCTCGTCGTGGCGGGTCTGGTGCTCGAGCTCGCTGGTGGTGAGCACCAGCTCGACCGCGGTGCCGGGCACCACGTCGCGACCGACCTCGTCGTAGAGCTGCTCCAGGGCCACCAGCACCTTGGCGCCGGAGTCCTGCAGCAGGTAGGTCAGCTCGCGGGCCCGGCTCATCGGGTTGATGGAGACCATCACCCCGCCGGCCTTCCAGGTCGCGACCATGCAGACCAGGAACTGCGGCACGTTCTGCAGGTAGACCGCCAGCCGGTCGCCGGCCGCGAAGCCGTGCTCCAGCAGCGCCGAGGCCAGCGCGTCGCTCTGCTGGTCGAGCTCCTCGCGCGACATGACGCCGTCGAAGTAGACGACCGCCGCCCCGGACGGGTCCGTCGCCAGACCCGCCCGGAACATGTCGAGCGCGTTGTCGTGCTCGGGCGCCAGGTCGTGCGGCATGTCGCCGTAGAGGTCGAGCCAGGGCCGCTCGTCGTAGACGCCCATCGGGGTTACTTCACGACCAGCGGGTTGACGGGCGAGCCGCTGCCCAGGGCCACCTTGAGCGGCGCCGCGGCGTAGAAGAACTCGTAGACGCCGTCCTCGGCGCAGTCCTCGGCCAGCTGCTCGAGGTCGGCGATCTCGGTGAGCGTCACGCCCAGGTTGCGCATCAGGGCGTTGTGCAGCACCAGCGCGACCCCGTTGTTGGGATCGAAGGTGACCTCGTTGGCGATGGTGTCGGTGACCAGGTTGGGGATCTCCATGTCGGCGAACCACTGCACCAGCTCGGGGCTGTAGACCAGGCCGGGCTCGCAGAAGCCCTCGTAGAACTTCTCGCCCAGCGTGAAGAACAGCGAGATGTAGTTGGTGCGGATGACGAGGATGTCGCGCTTGCGCAGCTCGACGCCCTGGCTCTCCGCGCACGCGACCAGGTCCTCGTGGGTGTAGGTCTCGGCAGCGTCGAGGTTGTCCTTGCCGCGGAAGCGCGCCATGTCGAGCAGCACCGCACGGCCCACGACGCCGCGCTCGGCGATCGGCTGCACGCTGGCCTTCTGCAGGCCGCCGATCGTGGTGCGGGCGTCGTACCCGTTCCAGATCTGGCCGCCGTACCAGACGTGGCCGAGGGCGTCGTACTGCGTGGAGCCCTGGAGGAAGGCGTTGATCTTGTCGTCGGCGTAGTGCAGCCCGCCGGGGAAGGCCGGCCCCTTGCCGCCCTCGTCCCAGTCGCCCTCGTCGAGGATCTGGGTGCGCTCGGCCGGGGTGCGGCCGGGCCAGACCGGGTCACCCTTGGGGTCGCCGATGAGGCGCTGCAGCGTGAACACCTTGCCGCTCTTGATGAGGCCGGCGGCGGCGAGCACCTGCTCGGGGCCGAGGTAGTTCAGCGAGCCGACCTCGTCGTCCTCCCCCCACTTGCCCCAGTTGGTCGGCGCGTCCGCGAGCAGGTCGGTGAGGTCGGGAGCGGCGGGAGCCTCGTCGGTCATGGGTGTCCTCCTGGACGTGGGACTGGCGGTGAGGTGGGGCGCGCAGGTCGGGCGGCGCGCCGGATGGCCCCGGGCGGGCAGGCGAGCGAACGCCCACTCGGGTTTCAGTATGACGAGGCTCACAATGGTCGGCCCACGAGCGCTCGTCAACCCCCGGCAGCGGCCGTTGCCCAGGTCCACCAGTTTTCAGCAATCCTGAACTACGCTGGCGCCATGTCGTCACCTCGCGAGGACCGGGCCGCCCACCGGGCGGTGCTGGGCGCGACGGTGAGGCTGCTGCGTCGCCGCCGCGGCCTGACCCTGCGCGAGCTCGGCGACCGGCTCGGCGTCAGCACCGCCACGATGAGCGGCATCGAGACCGGCAAGACCGGTCTGTCGAGCGACCGGCTCTCCGAGCTGGCCGAGGTCCTGGGCGTCCCGGTCGACCAGCTGCTGGTCGCCACCGAGCCCGACCAGGTCCCCCCGGCGAGCGCCGTGCAGCCGTCGGCGCCGTCGCCCAGCGGCTCCTCGGCCGCCGACGCCGACTGGAGGCGCTACGACCCGCTCGAGTTCGACCCCGCGCTGACGGGGGCGCTCTCGTCGTTCCTCGAGTTCGGCTACCACGGCGCCACGATGCGCACCATCGCCGAGCGGGCCGGCCTGTCGGTGCCGGGCCTCTACCACTACTACTCGAGCAAGCAGGAGATGCTGGCGACGCTGCTCGACCTCACCATGACCGACCTGCGGCGCCGCACCGAGGCCGCGCGCGACGAGGGACGCGACGTCGTCGAGCGCTTCGCCAACCTCGTGGAGTGCCTCGCGCTCTACCACACCCACCGCCGCGAGCTGGCCTTCGTGGGGGCCTCCGAGATGCGCAGCCTGGCCCCCGAGACGCACCTGCGCGTGGCCCACCAGCGCACGGCCGAGCAGCGGATGGTCGACGCCGAGGTCGAGGCCGGCGTGCGCAGCGGCGTCTTCGCCACGCCCCGGCCCCACGAGGCCTCCCGGGCGGTCGTCACCATGTGCACCGCGCTGGCGCAGTGGTTCCGCCACGACGGCCCGCAGCCGCCCGAGCACGTCGCCGCGCTCTACGTCGACTTCGCGCTCGGCCTGGTGCGCGCCACCGGTATCCCGGCCGCACCCACCGACTCCTGAGGGGTGTCGCCCGCGCCGCGGGCCGTCCCCGAGGAGTGACCATGAACGTCTCCGCCCTGATGACCGACATCGACGACTGGTGCGGCACCCCGCACGGTCGCCCGCCGCGCCCGCCGTGGCTGCGCGACGCCCTCAGCGCGGTCGTGCTGACCGAGCTCTCGGCGGGCGCGGCCGGGGAGCGGCAGAAGGAGCTCTACGAGGTCGCGACCCGGCTCTACGACTCCGTCGCCGAGCAGGTCGCCCTCAACCCGCAGCCGCTGCCGCCCGTCGACGTCCCCGTCATCGAGCACTGACGCCGTCCCCCGGCTCGCCGTGGCGGGCCAGGGCGACCGCGCCCGCGACGGCCAGCACGAAGCCGGCGACCGCGACCGGCTCCCACCCGGGGCGGGTCCGGTCGCCGAGCAGCCAGACGCCGACCAGGGCGGGCACCACGGTCTCGCCGACCACCAGCGGGGCGGTCGCCACCGCGACCGAGCCGCGCTGCAGCGCCGTCGAGTACGCCAGCAGGGCCACCGCCCCGCCCAGCACCACGGCGTACGACGCGGGCTGGGCGAGCAGGTGGACCAGCCAGCCCGTCCGGCCCTCGCCGGGGCCGGGCGGGGGCAGCATCCGGGCGCCGATCGAGGTCACCCCGAAGCCGAGGCCGGCGGCGGCGCCGAGCAGGGCGGCCCCGCGGCTGCCCGCGAGACGTCCCCAGAGCACGGCCAGGCCGACGAGCAGCGCCGTGGCCACGAGCAGCCCGACCTGCTCGCCCGTGGTGACGGGCGCGGCCCGCTCCGCGGCGGCCGAGAGCGCGACCAGCACCAGGCCGCCCACCACGACCGCGAGCCCGACGCGGTCCGAGCGCCGCAACGGGGTGCGCAGCACCACCGCGCCCAGGGCGGCCGCCACGGCGAGGAAGGAGGCGACCACGGCCTGCACCGCGAACAGCGGCAGGCTGCGCACGGCGACCAGGGCGAGCACGAAGCCCAGCCCGTCGAGACCGACCCCGAGCAGGTAGCGCCACGACCGCGCCAGGCGCAGCAGCAGCCGTGGGTCGAGGGTCTGCCCGGCCTCGGTGGACCGGGCGGCGACGGCCTGGAGCACCGACCCCGTGCCGTAGCAGAGGCTGGCAGCGGACGCGCAGACCAGCCCGAGCAGCACCACCGCAGGGTACGACGCACCACCTGGGCCGGACCACGCACCGGACCGCCCCTGATGCGCGGTCCCAGCGCCTGGTAGAACGAGTTGTGGCCTCGGGCGGTTTGACCCAGATCCGCCGGTTGGCGGCCCACCCGTCGAGCGTCGGCGCCGCCCGCCGGATCCTGCACGACCTGCTGCTCGGCACGCCCCACGAGTCGTTGCTCGCCGACGGCCAGCTCGCGCTCAGCGAGGTCGTCACCAACGCCCTGGTCCACGCCGGCACCGAGGTCGAGCTGCGCGTCGAGATCGGCGTCGGCGTGCGCGTCGAGGTGGCCGACGGCAGCCCCCACCTGCCGGCGCCGCGCACCTACGCCAGCCTCACCGCCACCGGCCGCGGGCTGCACCTGCTCGAGGAGCTGGTCGCGCGCTGGGGCGTCCGCTCCAGCGGCGGCGGCAAGACGGTCTGGTTCGAGCTGGGCGTGCGCTCCGACGCCCCCTCCTCGGCCGAGGGCGACCTGGACGGCGCCGGGGGCAGCACCGATGACGACCCTCGCGCCCGCGACGCCGCGACGGTGGTGCTGCTGAGCGTGCCGCTGCTGCTGCACGCCGCCTGGCAGATGCAGGCCGAGTCGCTGCTGCGCGAGCACCTGCTCAGCCAGCTCGACGAGGCGAACGGCACCGATCAGATCGAGCGCCACGCGGCCGCGTCCGAGGCGCTCGCCGTGCTGCGCGACCAGCTTCCCGTGGCGGCGGTCGCGCCCGACCCCGCCACGCTGCTCGACGCGTCGACCGACCCGGCGCTCACGGCCGACCGGGTCGTGGTGCGCGTGCTGCCGGAGGCGCTGGCGCAGTTCGACCAGCTCCAGGAGCTGCTGCAGGCCGCGACCGCGATGGCCGACGCGGGCGTCCTGCTGACGCCGCCGACCCAGCCCGAGGTGCGCTCGCTGCGGCGCTGGCTGTGCGGCGAGGTGCTCGAGCAGGCGCAGGGCCGTCCCCCGCGGCGCTGGGACGGCGGGGTCGGCACCGAGCCCACCCGTGCCCCCGCTGCCTGGGACGACGCCGCGGTGGCCCGGGTCACCGGCGCCACCACCGCGGTCATCGCCGCCGACGACACCAACCGGATCCTGGCGGTGAGCCGTCCGGCGCTGGCCCTGCTGGGGTACGACGACCCCGCCGACCTGGTGCTCCACCGCCTCGTCGAGATCATCCCGGCGCGGTTCCGACAGGCCCACCTGTCGGGCTTCACGCTGCACCTGTACGCCGGCCGCTCGCCGCTGGTCGACCTCCCGGTCGTGGTCCCCGCCCTGCGCCGCGACGGCAGCGAGGTCTCGATCGGCATGACCATCCACGCCGAGCACCTCCCCCGCGGCCGTCGGGTCTTCCTGGCCCACCTGAGCGCCGTGCCCGCCCCGGACGGGGATTCCGAGACCGGAGGCTGATCCCGGGTCTCACCATCCGGAAGGCTCGTCAAAGTCGAGTGATCGGGTGTTGAATGGGTCCATGACCTGCTCGCTCGACCTGACGCCCCGGCTGACGCGCCGCCGCGCGGTCGACCTCATGTCGGTCACCAGCGCCATCTGTCGCTGACCCGTCCCGGCTCCCCGGCTCGCCACCCCGAGCCCGTCGCCGGACCACCGACCCAGGTCGTCCCGGGTCCTCGTGCCAGGACACCCGTCCCGCCCCGAGGGCCCACCCCGTCTCCGGA
The DNA here is from genome assembly GCF_900104965.1 of Nocardioides scoriae. Taxonomy (NCBI): domain Bacteria; kingdom Bacillati; phylum Actinomycetota; class Actinomycetes; order Propionibacteriales; family Nocardioidaceae; genus Nocardioides; species Nocardioides scoriae. The sequence goes on from NZ_LT629757.1 coordinate 1,665,608, forward strand.
AGGCACTCCCGTGCACGTCACACCCGTCCCGCGCACCCGCACCCGCACCCGCACCCGCCATCCCCGCCGCCAGACGCTGCGCGTCCTCATCGCGACCGGGATCGCGCGGCTGGACTGAGCGCCAGCCAGGCGCGCGGGACGCGTCGACCGGGCCGGGCTGCGGCTCGCTCGGCGCGTCCTGGTGTGTCCGGCGCCCCACCCGGACGTCATCAGGATCGTGGGCTGGAGGCCACACCTCCGATGACGTCCGGGCCGGTCGCGGCGCGCGGCGCCACGGCGCACGGCCCCCGGCGGGCCCACGCGACGAACGCGCTCAGCAGGCCCAGCACCAGCGGCAGCACCGCCGTCGCTCCCCCGCCCACGACGAGGTTGGCGACCACCGCGCACGCCATGGTGGCGGTCAGGCACACGGCGGCCAGCGGCGTCAGCCACGGACGCACCCGCGTGGCCGCCGGCAGCACGAGGCCGACGGCGCCCAGCACCTCGGCCACGCCGGCGATGCGGAAGAGCACGACCGGGATGCCGCTCGCGGCCGCCTCCAGGTCGGCGCCCGAGGACACCAGCTTGCCCAGCCCCACCGCCAGGAACGCCACCGCCAGCAACGCCGACACCACCCACACGACCACCCTCATGCCGCACCCCTCTCGTCCGGATCCGCCGTCACGGGGGGCAGACCGGCACGAGCGGCGGGACTCATCGCGCGGGGCGGGGTCGCTGCTGCGTCGGTGAGATCCGCGCGAGAACGGGCACAGGGCGGGCTCACCGACGAGAGGAACCACCATGGGACTCGCTGACAAGGCCAAGAACGCCGCCGAAGACCTCAAGGGCAAGGGCAAGGAGGCCACGGGCGAGGCGACCAACGACGACTCGCTCAAGGCCGAGGGCAAGACCGACCAGACGAAGTCGTCGGCCAAGCAGGCCGGCGAGAACGTCAAGGACGTCTTCAAGGGCTGACCCGCCCGGCTCCACGCCGACGTCACGGTCGCGGCCCGCGGGCCCGGCCGTGGCGGCGTACGGCGTCAGGCGCCCAGCAGGTCGGCCAGCCCGACGAGGTCGTCGGCCTCCACCTCGGGTGCAAGCGCGTACGCCGGCCAGCCGGCCGCGCCGCGGCGTACCCACCCCGTCCGCAGGCCCGCCCGCGCCGCCCCGTCGAGGTCCCACGGGTGCACCGCGACCAGCATCGCCTCGCCCGCCGCGACCCCGCAGACCTCGAGCGCACGGGTGTAGGCACCGGCCAGCGGCTTCCAGCCCGGCCCGTCGGCCACGCTCAGCGTCTGCTCGACGACGTCGGCCAGACCGGCGCGCTCCAGCAGCGCGTCCGCGACTGCCGCGGAGCCGTTGCTCAGGGTGACCAGGCGGGTGCCGGACGCGTGCAGCGCCCGCAGGCCCGGCGCGACGTCGGCGTGCACGTCGAGCCGGGTGAAGGCCTCCATCACGGACGCAGCTCCCGCCTCGGGGTCCGCGGCACCGCGCGCGACCAGCCGCAGCCGCAGCGCCTCCGCGGCGACCTCGGCGAAGCCCGGGTTCTGCCCGACCGCGGTCAGCGCGAACCCGTCGCGCAGCACCCCGGCGAACCACGCCTCCCGCTCCCCCGGCTCCAGCCCGGCGGCGGCGAACGCGCCGTCCAGCCCGCTCAGGTCGGACAGGGTCTCGTTGACGTCGAGCACGATCACGGTGGGTCGGTCCATGCGGTGCTCGTACCCCGCAGCGACGACCCCGCGCCGACCTGAGCTGCCCGCGTGCGTCTGCCGTGACCGCGCCCCGGAGCCGCCCCGCAGGCGAGGGCTGAGGTCAGGCGTCGTGGTCAGGCGCGTACGCCGTCATGCGGATGGAGACGAGCAGCCCCGGGACCTCGGCGCCCAGCTTGGCGGCGTACCGCGCCGGCGGGTCGGACGGGAACCAGCGGGCGTACTCCTCGTTCATGCCGGCGAAGTCGGCAGGGTCGGCGAGCAGCACCCCGACCTCGACGACGTCGTCGAGCGTGGCACCGGCCTCCTCGAGGATGGCCTCGCAGCTGGCCAGCGCCTGGCGGGTCTGGGCCCCGATGTCGTCACCGGCCATCCGACCCGTGCTCGGCACCAGGCCGGTGGTCCCCGAGACGAACACCTGGGAGCCGGCCCTGACGGCCTGGCTGAACAGCGGTGAGCTCGGTGCGTTCGGTGTCGTGATGATCTGTCGCGGCATCTCGGACCTCCTCGCCGAGCGTCCCACGCGTGCACTAGCAGAGCGAACGGGCAAAAGCCCGTGAGCTGGACAAATGGTTGCCATACTGTTCGCAACCTGGGCCAGGAGCGAGATGAGCGCTGACAACTTCGGCACGACGTCGTCGCCCGAGCGCGCCCGCTCCCACAGCTGGGGCGGTCCCGAGGCGCGGGCCGAGCTGCGCCGGCTCGCCGAGGACGCCCGGACCCGCACCGGCTTCGGCGTCAGCATCGTCGACGTGCTGCGTGGCGACGGCTTCCTGGAGCCGGTCGCGTTCGCCGGGTCGGAGGACGGCGAGGCCGAGCTGGGCCAGAGCTACCCGGTCCGGCACATGCGTCGGGTGGCCGAGGCCGGCACCAGGTACGGCAAGTTCGTGTTCCTCGCCGAGGAGGACATGGATGCGGAGCTGCAGGAGGCGCTCCGTGGCCACGGGTACGTCCCGGCCCTCCCCGACTCGGGCGCCCCCGACCGGTGGCGGACCCTGGACATGCTGGTGGCGACGCTGACGGACCCGTCGGGCCGCACCCGCGCCCTGCTGCACCTCGACGAGCCCCTCTCGGGTCGCCGCCCGGGACCCCAGGAGCTGTGGCACATCGCCGACACCCTCGAGCTGGTCCTGCAGTCGGTGCTGGTCACGGTCGACCGCGAGGAGCTGACGCGGCACGCCCGGCTCGACGAGACGGCGCGCGCGGTGGTGCGGGCCGCGTCGCGGCGCCTCGGGGGTCGTGACCTGCTGGCCGAGGTGCACCCGCACCTGGTCGTCGGCTTCCGCGCCAGCTCGCTCGTGGTGCGGCTGCACGACCACCCCCAGGACCTGGACGACGACCGGGGCTGCGCCGCCGACCTGCCACCCGCCCTGGACGGCGCGATCGAGGCCGCCAGCCGACGGGCGTGGAGGTCGCGCACGGTGGTCATCGCCGAGCCGGGCGGGGTGTGGGGCGACGGGGAGCTGGCTCGGCACCACGGCCGCGCGCTCGCCGACCACCTCGCGGCCCACGACGCCAGCGAGCTGCTCGTCGTCCCCGTGGGGGCCGGGCACGAGGCCATGGGCACGCTGCTCGTGGTGCGCGAGGGCCGCGAGAACCGGTGGACCGAGGCGGAGAGCCAGGCCGCGCTCGGGGTCGGTCACGACGTGGGCCGGGCCCTGCTCAGCTCGCGGGCCCACGAGCGGGAGCAACAGCTCATCGTCGAGCTCCAGCAGCTCGACGAGTACCGCCGCCAGCTCATCGACACCGTCTCCCACGAGCTGAAGAACCCCCTCGGCGTCATCCTCGGCCACCTCGAGATGCTCGAGTCCGTCCCCGACCTGCCCGCGGAGGCGCAGACGTCGCTCGCCGCGATGGGGCGCAGCGCGGGCCGCGCACAGACGGTCGTCAACGACCTGCTGCTGATGAGCAGCGTCGGCACCCACGACCACACGGTCGGGTTCCCGGTCGACCTGGGCGACGTCCTCGCCGAGGTCTGCGCCGACGAGGCGCTGCGTGCCGCCCAGCAGGGCGTGGTGCTGCGGATCGCGCCCGGCGCCGGGCCGCTCGTGGTGTCCGGCCAGGGCGCCGAGCTGCGCTCGCTCGTCGGCAACCTGGTCAGCAACGCGGTGAAGTACTCCGACGCCGGGAGCGCCGTCGACGTGTCGCTCCACCGGAGTCGCGACGAGGTCGTCCTCACCTGCGCCGACCACGGCCTCGGGATCTCGGAGGACGACCGCCAGCGGCTGTTCACGGAGTTCTTCCGCTCGACCAACCCGGACGCCCTGCAGCGACCGGGCACGGGCCTCGGCCTGGCCATCGTCGCCCGGATCGCCGATCGTCACGGCGCCCACATCGACGTCGAGAGCGCGGTCGGAGTGGGCACGACGTTCCGCGTCCGATTCCCGGCAGCCGCGGACGACCCCGCCGGCACCACCCCCGCCCGAGACGGCCACGGCGCCGTACGCCGCCTCGGCGCCCGGGTCGCCGCGGGCTAGCAACGCGCAGCGGTGGCCGCCCTGCACGCACCTGCTTGCTCTCTGCGTGCCCCTTAGGCGGCGGTTAGGCGCAGCCGCGCGATCGTCGTCAGTTGCGGTTGTGACCGAGAGATCGGGCGTGAAGGACGTCTTTCCAGTACGACTCGCGCTCAAGGACGGTGTCGTCGTCGGTACGCATGGACCAGTACTCCAACAGCGCGAATCGCAGGTTCCGCCGGTAGTAGTCCTCACCCTTCTCTTCAAGCAGCGCTCGAAGGCCGACGTTGCCGCCGTGGAGGGTTGACGCGTAGGTCGACCACCGCTGCCAGATGCCGGTGTCCCCGTACGCCGAGCCGACGTAACGCTGCCCGGTCTCCTGATCGTGAATGACGTAAACGCCCTTCATGCTCTCGAGGGCGATCCGCCAGTCCGCGCGCGACTGGGCAACGACGGCTTGTAAGTCCGCAAGACTGTGGTTGATCCGGTCATGCCCAGGGAATGGATCGCCCGAAAACGGTTCTTCGAGGATGGACGAGACCACCATCGTCGGCAGGACTGACTCCATCCGCTGACGAATGTTGCGTCCCGACCGCCTGTGCCGGATCCACAGTCGACGTCTGAATGCACCCATGATGTCCTCGCGAAGCGCGACCGTGTATGAGCGTGCGTGCTGTTCAGCGCCGCGCTCGAGCACCTCCCAGATGCCGCCGAAGAGCCAGAGCGTCGGGTCGTGCTTGTCCGCTGCCATCGAGAAGATGAACTCGCGATTAAAATCGTTGTTAACGCTTCGCCATGAGTTCCAGCCCTGCCACTCCTCAGCGTCCGTGGCAAGGACGTCGATCGGGTGCTCGATCTGATTCCAGACGGCAAAGTGGACCTTGTGCTGCATGGGATGGAAGCCCGTGGGCAGCAAACTCGTCAGGGGAATGGGCTGCATCCGTCGCACGGTAGCCCGAGCTAAGCATTCGGGGGACCGTCTCGCGGCGGTGTGGGCCACCGTGGCCCAGCGAGCACCCCACTGAACGGGCCCTGAAGAACCGGGTGTGCCCCAGGCGGATCAGAGGTTGCTCTGGATCCCCGCCAGCAGCTGCCGGGCCGCGACGATCCGCTGCACCTGGTTGGTGCCCTCGTAGATCTGGGTGATCTTGGCGTCGCGCATCATCCGCTCGACGGGGTAGTCGCGGGTGAAGCCGTAGCCGCCGAGCACCTGGACGGCGTCGGTGGTGACCTGCATGGCGGTGTCGGAGGCGAAGGTCTTCGAAGCGGCGCCGAAGAAGGTGAGGTCCTTGTCGCCGCGCTCGGAGCGGCCGGCGGCGGCGTACGTGATCTGGCGGGCGGCCTCGACGCGGATGCCCATGTCGGCGAGCATGAACTGCAGGCCCTGGAAGTCGGCGATGGGCTTGCCGAACTGCTGGCGCTCCTGGGCGTAGCCGAGCGCGTAGTCCAGCGCACCCTGGGCGATGCCGACGGCCTGGGCCGCGATGGTGACGCGGGTGTGGTCGAGGGTCTTCATGGCGGTGGCGAAGCCGCTGCCGACCTCGCCGATGATGCGACTCCCCGGGATGTGGACGTTGTCGAGGTAGACCTCGCGGGTCGGGGAGCCCTTGATGCCGAGCTTCTTCTCCGGGGCGCCGAAGGAGACGCCCTCGTCGGACTTCTCCACGACGAAGGCCGAGATGCCGCCGCGGGTGCGCTTGTCGGGGTCGGTGACCGCCATGACGGTGTAGAACTCCGACTCCCCCGCGTTGGTGATCCAGCGCTTCACGCCGTTGAGGACCCAGCCGTCGCCGTCGGGCTTGGCGGTGCACTTCATGCCTCCCGCGTCGGAGCCGGCGTCGGGCTCCGACAGGCAGTAGGAGAAGCCGCCCTCACCGGCGGCGAGCTTGGAGAGGTACTTCTGCTTCAGCTCCTCCGAGCCGCTGATCTGCACCGGGAGCGAGCCCAGCTTGTTGACGGCGGGGATGAGCGAGGAGCTCGCGCAGGCGCGGGCCACCTCCTCGATGACGATGACGGTGGCGAGCGCGTCGGCGCCGGCGCCGCCGTACTGCTCGGGCACGTGCGGCGCGTGGAAGTCCGAGGCCAGCAGCGCGGCGGCGGCCTCGTGGGGGTAGCGGGCCTCCTCGTCGACGGCCGCGGCGTACGGCGCGATCTTGTCGTCCGCGACGGCGCGCACCGCCTCGCGGATCGCCTGGTGCTCCTCGGAGAGCGCGTACATCGGGTAGCCGGCGTCAGAGGTCATGCCCCCGATGTTAACGACCGTTAGCCGAAGCCGAGCGGGCGCAGGTCCAGGTCGTCGGCGTGAGGTACGTCGCCCTCGCCGGGGCCCGTCCCTGCCTGGGCCACCGCGAGCCACGGCACCCCGGCGGCGGCCGCGTCGTGCAGGGCTCGCACGACGAGCGCCTCGCGCGCCCACCGGGCCCGACCGGGGTCCGGCTCGACGACGACGTCGCCGAGGTGGACGGCCAGCTCGTCGTCGGCCGCGAGCTGCACGAGCGCGGCGGCGGTGGCGGTGCGGCCGGCGAAGACGACGTACGCCACGAAGCCGGGCCGCTCGGCCAGCCCGCTGAGCTCGGCCAGCACCGCCGGCGGCTCCCGGTCCTGCGCCGCGAGCGCCTCGCCCAGCACCCGGGCGACCTGGCGGGCCACGCCCCAGCCGACCTGCTCGACGTGGGGACCGTCGGGAGCGGGCGTGACGAGCCCGGTGCGGGCGACGAGGGTCGGGCTCACCGGGCTGACGGTAGAGCAGCCTAGGGTCGGGGCATGAGCGAGAGCTGGCAGGAGAAGAGCGCGGTCGACCTGATGCTGGACGACTGCGAGACCTGGGCGGTCGTGGGCCTGTCCGGCGACCCGAGCCGCACGGCGTACTCCATCGCGAGCCTGCTCCAGGAGCGCGGCAAGCGGATCGTGCCGGTGCACCCGGACGCGCCGACGGTCCTCGGGGAGCAGGGGTACGCCAGCCTGGCCGACATCCCGTTCCCGGTCGACGTCGTCGACGTGTTCCGGCGCTCCGAGGCGGCCGGCCAGTTCGCCGACGAGGCCGTCGCGATCGGCGCCCGCGGGGTCTGGCTGCAGCTCGGGGTCGTCGACGAGGACGCCTTCGCCCGCACCCGGGCGGCCGGCGTCGCGATGGTGATGGACACCTGCCCGGCCATCGAGTGGCGCCGTCGGGGCTGACACCAGCCTCGCCGCCCGACCCGAAGTCAGGTCGCCGGCAGGTCGAGCCGGGCAGAATGGGTGCGTCCTCCGCCTCTTGAGCCCCGGGAGCCACACGTGTTCGACCTCGTCAACGGCCTGCCGATCCACCCCCTCGTCGTCCACGCCGTGGTCGTGCTGCTGCCGGTCGCCATGCTCGGCACCATCGCCCTGGCCGTGCGCCCGCGCTGGCGCCGCCCCTACGGCCCGCTGCTGATCGTCGTGACCGCGGTCGCCACGGCCCTGATCCCGGTCGCGACCTCCTCGGGCGAGGCGCTCGAGAAGCGCGTCGGCAACCCCGGCGAGCACGCCGAGCTCGGCGACCAGCTGATCTGGTTCGCGATCCCGCTGCTGGTGCTCCTGGTCGCGCTGGTGGTCCTCGACCGGCGCCGCACCCCGTCCGAGACCCGCACCGGCGACGCCACCGTGGCCACCCGCTCCTCCTCGTCGAAGGCGCTCACCGCCGTCGCCGTGCTGGCCGTGATCGCCGGCCTCGCCACCACGGTGCAGGTCTACCGGATCGGCGACTCCGGCGCCCGCGCCGCCTGGGGCGACCAGGTCTCCGGCTCCTCGTCCGGCGGCGAGTCCGACTAGCCCCGGCGCCGGCCCCTGGCTCGGGGCCGTCCCCGCGGCCCGGCGCACGTAGGTTGTCCGCGTGGACCACGCAGGCGAGCCCGGCTCCGGACTCCGCGTCCGTCCGGGTCCCGGGCTGCCCCAGGGGCTCCTGGTGCCCGAGGGCGACCTGGTGGAGCGCTTCAGCCGCTCGTCGGGCCCCGGCGGCCAGTCGGTCAACACCACCGACAGCCGCGTCGAGGTCGTCCTCGACCTGACCCGCACCTCCGCGCTGAGCGACGACCAGCGCCGGCGGGCCGTCGAGCGCGTCGGCGCGGTGCTCAGCGTCACCGCCTCCGAGCAGCGCTCCCAGCTGCGCAACCGCACCGCCGCGCGGCAGCGGCTGGCCGACCGGCTGCGCGAGGCGCTCGCTCCCCCGCCGGTCACCCGGGTGCCCACCAAGCCCACCCGCGGGTCGAAGCGGCGACGCCTCGAGGCGAAGTCGCGACGCGGCCGTACCAAGCAGCTGCGGGGCCGCGTCACCGGCGAGTGAGGCGCGAATCACCCGGGCGGGGGGTGGGTACAGCCACCAGGTGAGCACCCCGACCGGAACCACCTCCGCGGACACCGGCCACCACCTCGCGCTGACCGTCGACGGCCAGCCGCGCGAGGTCGAGGTCGACGTCCGCTCCACCCTCCTCGACACGCTGCGCGAGCGGCTCGGCGTCACCACCGTCAAGAAGGGGTGCGACCACGGCCAGTGCGGCTCGTGCACCGTGCTCCTCGACGGCCGCCGCCACCTGACCTGCCTCAGCCTCGCCGTCCAGCACGACGGCGCCCAGATCACCACGGCCGACGGCCTCGCCGCGGCCGACGGGGGCGGCGCCGACGACCTGCACGCCGTGCAGCAGGCCTTCCTCGACCGCGACGCCTACCAGTGCGGCTACTGCACGCCCGGCCAGGTCTGCTCCGCCGTCGGCGTGCTCGACGAGCTCAGGCAGGGCCACCCCTCCTACGTCACCGACGACCTCGAGGCCGAGGTCGACCTGATCACGGCGCTGGACTCCGACGACCTCGACGACGAGCTGCGGGAGCGGATGAGCGGCAACCTGTGCCGCTGCGGCGCCTACGTCAACATCCTGGCCGCGATCAGGGACGCCGCCGGCGTCGGCGACCCCGACGCCCCCGCCACCACCACCGAGGAGGCGTCCCGATGAGGACCTTCGACTTCGTCCGTCCCGACGACGTGCAGGGCGCGGTCGCGGCCGTCGCCGGCGACCCCGAGGCCCGCTTCATCGCGGGCGGCAGCAACCTCGTGGACCACCTCAAGCTCGGCGTCGCCCGCCCCGGCACCCTGGTCGACGTCACCCGGCTCCCGCTGGCCGCCGTGGAGCCGTACGACGGTGGCCTGCGCGTCGGCGCCAACGTGCGCAACAGCGACCTCGCCGCCCACCCCGTGGTCCGGCAGCAGTGGCCGGCCGTGGCCCGCGCCCTGCTCGCCGGCGCCTCGGGCCAGATCCGCCACCAGGCCACCACCGGCGGCAACCTGCTCCAGCGCACCCGCTGCGTCTACTTCCAGGACGTCACCACGCCCTGCCACAAGCGCGAGCCCGGCAGCGGGTGCTCGGCCCTGGAGGGCTACGGCCGCTACAACGCGATCCTCGGTGCGTCCGAGTCGTGCGTGGCCACCCACCCCTCCGACCTCGCGGTCGCGCTGGCCGCGGTCGACGCGGTCGTCGTCGTGCAGGGGCCCGAGGGTGAGCGCCGGATCCCGCTGACCGAGCTGCACCGGCTGCCCGGCGACCGGCCCCAGGACGACACCGTCCTCGCCCACGGCGACCTCGTCGTGGCGGTCGAGCTGCCCTCGACGCCCGACTCGCGGCTCTCGACCTACCACAAGGCGCGCGACCGCGCGTCGTACGCCTTCGCGCTGGTCTCGGTCGCGGCCGCCCTCGAGCTCGACGGCGACGTCGTGCGCGACGTCCGCGTCGCCTGGGGCGGGGTCGCCCACAAGCCGTGGCGCGCCAGCGTCCTGGAGGACCGGCTGCGCGGGCAGGCGCTGACCGAGGCGAGCATCGCCGCGGCCTGCGACGCCGAGCTTGCGCAGGCCCGCACCGGCGAGGACAACGCCTTCAAGCCCGCCATGGTGCGCGGCGCCACCGTGCACGCGCTCACCGGCCTCGCCCGCCGGGCCGGCGCCCCCACCCCCACCCGCGCGACGGAGGCCGACCAGTGAGCACCACCCAGGACCAGCCGCCCACCCGCACCGCGCGGCCGATCCAGGCCCGCGAGATGGGTCGCCCGGTCGTGCGCCGCGACGGGCGCGCCAAGGTCACCGGCACCGCGACGTACGCCGCCGAGCACCGCCAGGACGCCCTGCACGCCGTCGTCGTCCAGTCGACCATCGCTCGGGGCCGGATCACCGCCCTGGTCAGCGCGCAGGCGCTGGCCCACCCGGGCGTGGTCGCGGTGCTCGACCACACCAACGCCGGCCGCCTCGCGGACACCAGCGACCGCGAGCTCGCCGTGCTCCAGGACGACCGGGTCGGCTTCCGCGGCCAGGTGGTCGCGGTCGTGCTGGCCGAGACGCTCGAGGCCGCCCGCGAGGGCGCGGCGCTGGTCAAGGTCAGCTACGCCGCCGAGCAGCACCGCGCCGAGCTGCGGGAGCAGGACGCGACCGACACCCCGGAGAAGGTCAACGCCGGCTACCCCACCGACACCGACCAGGGCGACGTCGACCGGGCGATGGCCGAGGCGGCCGTGACCGTCGAGCAGACCTACTCCACGCCGTACCTGCACAACAACCCGATGGAGCCCCACGCCACCCTCGCGCTGTGGGACGAGGGCGCCGAGCAGCCGCTGGTGCTCCACGACTCCACCCAGGGCGTGCACCCCGTCGCGAAGACGATCGCGCCGCTGTTCGGCCTCGAGCCGGCGCAGGTCCAGGTGCTCGCGCCGTACGTCGGCGGCGGGTTCGGCAGCAAGGGGCTGCCCCACTGCCACGAGGTGGTCGCCACCCTGGCCGCCCAGGCGGTGCCCGGCCGGGCGGTCAAGCTGGTGCTCACGCGCCAGCAGCTGTTCGCGCTCGCGGGCTACCGCACGGCCACCATCTCCCGGATGCGGCTCGGCGCCGACGCCGAGGGCCGCCTCACCGCGGTCGGCCACGAGGTGCTGGAGCAGACCTCGGCCATCAAGGAGTTCGCGGAGCAGACGGCCACCATCAGCCGGATGATGTACGCCGGCGAGCACCGCCGCACCAGCCACCGGCTGGCCCGGCTCGACGTCGCCGTGCCCTCGTGGATGCGTGCGCCGGGCGAGATGCCGGGCGCCCACGCGCTCGAGGTCGCGATGGACGAGCTGGCCGTCGCCGCGGGGATCGACCCCGTCGAGCTGCGGGTGCGCAACGACCAGCCCGAGCACCCCGAGGAGGGGACGCCCTGGAACCACCGGCGGCTGGTCGACTGCCTGCACCGCGGGGCCGCGAGCTTCGGGTGGGGCGGCCGCGCGGCCGAGCCCCGGGCCACGCTCGACGGCGACTGGTGGGTCGGCACGGGCGTGGCGTCGGCGACGTACCCGACGTACGTCATGCCGGGCAACCAGGCCCGCGTGGTCGCGCTCGAGGACGGCCGCTTCCGGGTCGAGGTCGGGGCCGTCGACATCGGCACCGGCGCCTCGACCGTGCTCGCGCAGATCGCCGCCGACGCCCTGGACGTCCCGATGACCTGCGTCGACCTCGCCATCGGCAGCACCGACCTGCCCAGGGCCACGGTCGCCGGCGGCTCCGCGGGCACCAGCTCGTGGGGCGGCGCGATCGCCGCGGCCGCCGAGCAGCTGCGCGAGGACCACGGCGAGCACCCGAGCCCCGGGGCCGAGAGCACGGCGGGCGGCCAGGCCGACCCGCGCCAGCAGGACCACGCGATGCACTCCTTCGGCGCCGTCTTCGCCGAGGTGAGGGTGCACCGCTGGACCGGCGAGCTCCGGGTGGCGCGGCTGCACGGCGCCTACTCGGTGGGCCGCATCGTCAACCCGGTGCTGGCGCGCTCGCAGTTCCTCGGCGCCCTGACGATGGGCCTGTCCTCGGCGCTGTTCGAGGCGTCCGTGCGCGACCCGCGCTTCGGCCACGTCGTCACCCAGGACCTGGCCAGCTACCACGTCGCCTCGCACGCCGACGTCCGCGACCTGTCGGTCGAGTGGGTCGACGAGGAGGACACGATCGCCACCCCGATGGGCTCGCGCGGCATCGGCGAGATCGGCATCGTCGGCACGTCGGCGGCGATCGCCAACGCGGCCCACCACGCGACCGGCGTGCGGGTGCGCTCGCTCCCGGTCACCGCCGACCGGTTCCTCGAGGGCGCGACGCCGGGCTGAGCGCGGCGCCGTAGCGGGTGCGGCGTACGGGTCAGGAGCCCGTGCGCCGCGGCCCGTCCGCGCTGGCGTCGCGCACGACCTGGCCCTTGCCGTGGGCCGCGTCGCGCAGCTCGGCCTGGAAGTCGGTCATCCGCTGCTGCAGGGCGGGGTCGGAGGCCGCGAGGATCCGCACGGCCAGCAGCCCGGCGTTGCGGGCGTTGCCGATCGCGACGGTGGCCACCGGCACGCCTGCGGGCATCTGGACGATCGAGAGCAGGGAGTCCATGCCGTCGAGGTACTTCAGCGCCACCGGCACCCCGATCACCGGCAGCGGCGTCACGGCCGCGAGCATGCCGGGCAGGTGGGCGGCGCCGCCGGCCCCCGCGATGATCACGCGTACGCCGCGCCCCGCGGCCTCGCGGCCGTAGGCCAGCATCTCGTCGGGCATCCGGTGCGCCGAGACCACGTCGGCCTCGAAGGCGACGTCGAACTCCGCGCACGCCTCCGCGGCGGCCTCCATGGTCGGCCAGTCGGAGTCGGACCCCATCACGATGCCGACGAGGGGCGTGGTGGTCATTCGCTCTCCTCCCCGAGGTCGCCGGCGAACCAGGCCGCCGCGTGGCGGGCCCGCTCCAGGCAGTCCTCGAGGTCGTCGCCGTAGGCGTTGACGTGGCCGACCTTGCGGCCCGGTCGCAGCTCCTTGCCGTACAGGTGCACCCGCAGCCGCGGGTCGCGCGCCATCGCGTGCGGGTAGCCGTCGTACAGCCGGCCGGTGTCGTGGGCCCCGCCCAGGATGTTGACCATCACCGTCCACGGAGCCCGGGCGTCGGGGGCGCCGAGCGGCAGGTCGAGGACCGCGCGCAGGTGGTTCTCGAACTGGCTGGTGACCGCGCCGTCCTGGGTCCAGTGGCCGGTGTTGTGGGGCCGCATCGCCAGCTCGTTGACCAGGATCCGGCCGTCACGGGTCTCGAACAGCTCCACGGCGAGGACGCCGGTGACGCCGAGCTCGCCGGCGATCCGGATCGCGGCCTGCTGGGCCTCGACGGCCAGCTCGGGGTCGAGGTCGGGGGCGGGCGCGACCACCTCGTGGCAGATGCCGTCGCGCTGGGTGGAGGCCACGACCGGCCACACCGCCAGCTGGCCCGAGGGCGAGCGGGCGACCAGCGCCGAGAGCTCGCGGCGGAAGTCGACGCGCTCCTCGGCCAGGATGGTGCGGCCCTGCTCGGCGGCCTCGACGAAGACGGCCGCGGCCTCCTCGGCGGTCGCGACGAACCACACGCCCTTGCCGTCGTAGCCGCCCCGCGTCGTCTTGAGCACGCACGGCAGCCCGAAGGCCTCGACGTCGGCGACGTCGGCCACGACCGCGTGGCGCGGGCACGGGACGCCGAGCTCGACCAGGCGACGGCGCATCACGGCCTTGTCCTGGGCGTGCACCAGCGCCTCGGGGCCGGGCCGCACGGCCAGCGACCCCTCCAGCGCGTGCAGGTGGTCGGTCGGCACGTGCTCGTGGTCGAAGGTGACCACCGCGCAGCCCTCGGTGACCCGCCGCAGCGTGTCGAGGTCGGTGTAGTCACCGACCTCGTGGTCCGGCACCACCTGGGCCGCGCTGACCCCCTCGGCCTCGGCGAGCAGGCGGAGCGGGATGCCGAGCGCGGCGGCCGGCTCGGCCATCATGCGGGCGAGCTGTCCACCGCCGATCACGGCGACGGTCGGTGCGAGCGGTGCGGCCACGCGCGAAACCCTATCCAGGAGCGCGGTCGTGCGCCGCCCCGGGCGAGCACGCGGGGCTAGGGTCGGCCCATGAGCGACGAGCAGGGCCTCTCGACGTACGTCCTGGTGGACGGCGAGAACATCGACGCCACCCTCGGCGCCTCGGTCTTCGGACGCCGCCCCCACCCCGAGGAGCGGCCCCGCTGGGAGCGGCTCCTGGGCTTCGCCGAGGCGGAGTGGGACCAGCCGGTCAAGGGCCTGTTCTTCCTCGCGGTCAAGGACGAGCTGCCGATGAGCTTCGTCCAGGCGCTGACGAGCATCGGCTACCAGCCGGTCCCGCTGAGGGGCGGTCCGACCGAGAAGGTCGTCGACATCGCCATCCAGCGCACCCTCGCCGCGCTCACCCAGCGCGCCGACGACGTCATCCTGGTCAGCAACGACGGCGACTTCCTCCCGCAGATGGAGCAGCTCCTCGGCACCCGCCGGCTCGGCCTGATGGCCTTCCAGGAGTTCCGCAACAGCGGCTTCCGGGTCCTCGAGAGCCGCGGCATGGAGTTCTTCGACCTCGAGTACGACGTCCGCGCCTTCAACACCAAGCTCCCCCGCCTGCGGATCATCCCCATCGACGAGTTCGACCCGCTCGACTTCCTGTAGGGGTCGGCTGGGGCAGTTTCCCCGGTCGACCGGGGAAACTGCCCCTGGAGTCCGACATGTCGCCCGTGAACGGCCGGTTTCCCCGGTCGACCGGGGAAACCGCCCGGGCGGGGACGCTCAGTCGCGCCGGGTCCGGCGCACGGCGACGGGGTGCAGATCGCCGAAGCCGCGGACCGGGCGGGCGGGCAGGACGCGGGTCTCGTAGCGCTCGGCCGGCAGGGCGTCGGCGGTGTGGCGGTCGGTGATGACGCGGTTGCGGCGCGCGACGCCGACCAGGCGGGCGGCGAGGTTGACCGCGGGGCCGTAGACGTCGCCCATGCGCATCACCACCGAGCCCGTCACCATCCCCACGCGCACGTCGGGCAGCCGCGGGTCGCCGCCGATCACCTTGACGATGTCCCAGGCGATCTCGACGCCCTCGGCGGGCGAGGCGGCGAGGAAGAGCACCGAGTCGCCGAGCGTCTTGACCACGCGGCCGCGGTGCCGGGCCACCACGTCGTGGCTCCGACCCTCGAAGACCTCGACCAGGTCGCCGATCTCGTCGTCGCGCAGCCGGTTGGTCAGCGCGCTGAAGGAGACCAGGTCGGCGAACCCGACGGTCGCCTCGGCCATCTGCTCCTCGGGCAGGCCGTCGGCGTGCTCGATGCGGGCGACCGCCGCCAGCAGGTGGCGGCGCCAGACGTGGCGCAGCAGCGCCTCGAAGTCGGGCCCGATCGTCTGGATCACCCGGAGCGTCTCGGGGGTGCGCGGCTGGTCCGAGCGGGTGCGCTCGAGCATGGTCACCATCGTGGCGACCTCCCACTCGGCGAGGCGGTCCATCGTCTGGCCCAGCGCCCGGGTCATCCGCAGCACGGTCTCGAAGTCGACGGTGCCCTCGCGCAGGATCGACGCCACCCGGTGCAGCGCCTCCTCGTCGGCGGTGCTGAACGCCGCCGCGCCCTCGGCCTCGGGGAAGCCGAGCGCGCGCCACAGCCGCTGCGACTGGTCGCGGGTCAGGCCGGCCGCGGCCGAGATCTCCTCGCCGGTCAGCTCGGGCAGCGCGCCGAGGATCGCCCGCTCGAGGTCCTCAGGCGTCGTCATCGGGACGCGAGGAACGGTAGAGCTGGCGGCTGACGGCGAGCTGGGTCTCCTCGACCCGGGGGATGTCGGCGAGCCGGATCCCCATCTCGCTGGCGTCGGAGATGACCAGCGTGCCGCAGCCGAAGAGGCGGTCGAGCAGGCTCTTCTCGTAGGAGATGTCGCTGATCCGGTTGAGCTGGATGTCGTGGCCGGTGCGGGTCAGCAGGCCGGTGCGGGTGATCAGGCGGCGGTCGGTGAAGACGTAGCTGGTCGAGAACCAGCGCAGGAACGGCAGCAGCACGAACCACAGCACGACCAGCAGCGCCACGACGCCGATCACCAGCCGCCAGGTGCCGGCGCGGTCGCCGTCGGGCAGCGTCAGCAGGTAGCCCGCGAGCCCGGCCACGACGAGGAGCACGACCACGGGGACGACCAGCGCCTTGACGTGCGTGCGGGTGCCGACCACGACGGTCTCGCCGTCGTCGAGCAGCTTGGAGGAGATCACCACAGCCAGATCATGCCACCGCGGCGGCCCGGCGCCGGGGTCAGCGCGGGCGGACGTGCACGACGTCCCCGGCGCCCAGGGCCTGCTCGCCCTGCTCGGTCAGCACGACCAGCCGGCCCTGCGCGTCGACGTCGGTCGCCTCCCCCACGACCTCGCCGCCGGGCACCGACACGGTGACCTGGTGGCCGGGGGTCACGCACAGCCCGAGGTACGCCGCCCGCGGGTCCTCGCCGCCGCGCCACTCGTCGTACGCCGCCGAGAGCTCCTCGACCAGGGCCGTCAGCAGCGAGGCCCGGTCGACCGCCCCGGGGCCGGCGACCAGGTCGAGCGAGGTGGCGCCGGGGACGGGCAGGTCGTCCTGGGCCTGGTGGACGTTGAGGCCGATCCCGACGACGGCGGCCGCGCGGCCGTCCTGCTCGACCCGCTCCAGCAGGATCCCGCCCAGCTTGGCGCCCGCGACCAGCACGTCGTTGGGCCACTTCAGGTCGGCGGCGACGTCCGCACTGCGGCGCACGGCGCGCGCGGCGGCCACTCCCGTCAGCAGGGGCAGCCAGGTCCAGCGCTCCGCCGGCACGTCGGGCTCGAGCAGGAACGAGACGGTGAGCGAGGCCCGCGGCGGGCTCACCCACTCGCGACCCAGCCGCCCCCGTCCGGCGGTCTGGTGCTCGGCCACCAGCACCAGGCCCTCGCGGTCACCGGAGCGGAAGCGCTCGGCGACGTCGGCGTTGGTCGACCCCGACTCCTCGACCACCTCGATCCGCCACCGACCGAGGTCGCGCGACTCCAGCGCCGGCGGGCCGCCGGTGGGCGGCTGCTGCTGGTCGGCGGATGGGCGGTGGTCCTCGGATCCGGTCATGGCCACTACATTGGCGCACGCACGCGAGGCTGGCCACAGCCCCGGCCGGCGACCACCAGAGGAGCCTGACGTTGAGCGCACAACCGGGTGAGGGCACGGACGTCCCCGACGACATCGACATCCACACCACGGCCGGCAAGCTGGCCGACCTCGACCGCCGCGTCGACGAGGCCGTCCACGCGGGCTCGGCCAAGGCGGTGGAGAAGCAGCACGCCAAGGGCAAGAAGACCGCCCGCGAGCGCATCGAGGCGCTCTTCGACGAGGGCTCCTTCGTCGAGCTCGACGAGCTGGCCCGGCACCGCTCGGTGGCCTTCGGCCTGGAGAAGAACCGGCCCTACGGCGACGGCGTCATCACCGGCTACGGCACGGTCGACGGCCGCCAGGTGTGCGTGTTCTCCCAGGACTTCACCGTCTTCGGCGGCTCGCTCGGCGAGGTCTACGGCGAGAAGATCACCAAGGTGATGGACCTCGCCATGAAGACCGGCTGCCCCATCATCGGCATCAACGAGGGGGCCGGCGCGCGGATCCAGGAGGGCGTCGTCTCCCTGGGCCTGTACGGCGAGATCTTCCGCCGCAACGTGCACGCCTCGGGCGTGATCCCGCAGATCAGCCTCATCATGGGCTCCTGCGCCGGCGGCCACGTCTACTCCCCCGCCGTCACCGACTTCACGATCATGGTCGACGGCACCTCCAACATGTTCATCACCGGTCCCGACGTCATCAAGACCGTCACCGGCGAGGACGTCACCATGGAGGAGCTCGGCGGCGCCCGGGCCCACAACACCAAGTCGGGCAACGCCCACTACATGGGCTCCGACGAGGACGACGCGCTGGAGTACACCAAGGCGCTGCTGTCCTACCTGCCGCAGAACAACATGGACGAGGCCCCGTCGTACGACGACCCCGCCGACCTCGAGGTCTCCGAGACCGACCAGGCCCTCGACACCGTCATCCCCGACGGCGCCAACCAGCCCTACGACATGAAGACCGTCATCGAGGCCGTCCTCGACGACGGCGAGTTCCTCGAGGTGATGGAGCTCTTCGCGCCCAACATCGTCGTCGGCTACGGCCGGGTCGAGGGGAAGTCCGTCGGGGTGGTGGCCAACCAGCCGATGCAGTTCGCCGGCACCCTCGACATCGACGCCTCCGAGAAGGCCGCCCGCTTCGTGCGGACCTGCGACGCCTTCAACATCCCGGTGCTCACCTTCGTCGACGTGCCCGGCTTCCTGCCCGGCACCGACCAGGAGTGGAACGGCATCATCCGCCGCGGCGCGAAGCTGATCTACGCGTACGCCGAGGCGACCGTCCCGCTCGTCACGATCATCACCCGCAAGGCCTACGGCGGGGCGTACGACGTGATGGGCTCCAAGCACCTCGGCGCCGACATCAACCTCGCCTGGCCGACCGCCCAGATCGCCGTCATGGGCGCCCAGGGCGCGGCCAACATCGTCTACCGCAAGGAGCTCAAGGCGCTCGCCGACGACGGCGGCGACGTCGAGCAGCGGCGCGCCGAGCTGATCGCGGAGTACGAGGACACGCTGGCCAACCCGTACGTCGCCGCCGAGCGCGGCTACGTCGACGCGGTCATCACGCCCCACGAGACCCGCCGCGAGGTCGTCCGCGCGCTGCGGCTGCTGGCCTCCAAGCGGGCCACGCTGCCCCCCAAGAAGCACGGGAACATCCCGCTGTGACGGCCACCGAGAGCGACCCGGCAGCCTCCCCTCCGGAGACGCCGCTGCTGCGCGTCGTGACGGGCGACCCCACCGACGAGGAGCTGGCCGCGCTGGTCGCGGTCGTCTCCGCGCTGGCCGGTGCCGCCCGGCCGCCCGCGGGCCCGCCGCGGCGGCCCGAGTGGTCGGCCCGCCACCGGCTGGTGCGCGGCGTGCACCGCCACGGACCCGGCGCGTGGCGCGCCAGCGCCCGCTGACGTGGCACGCGTCCCCCGCCTGGTGCTGGCCTCGGCCTCGCCCGCGCGCCTCAAGACCCTGCAGGACGCCGGCCTCTCCCCCGAGGTCGTCGTCAGCGGCGTCGACGAGGACCAGGTGCCGATCACCGGCCCGGCCGACTACACGATGAAGCTGGCCCAGCTCAAGGCCGTCGCCGTCGCCTCCGGCCAGAAGCAGGCCCTGGTCGTCGGCTGCGACTCCATGCTGGCCCTCGACGGCGAGCTCCTCGGCAAGCCCAGCAGCGAGGCCGACGCCGTCGAGCGCTGGAAGCGGATGCGCGGCCGCTCCGGCGTCCTGCACACCGGCCACTGCGTCATCGACACCCAGCGCGAGGTCTGGCTGGCCCGCTCGGCTGCGACCCAGGTCCGGTTCGCCCACGTCAGCGACGAGGAGATCGCGGCGTACGTCGCCACCGGCGAGCCCGCCGCCGTCGCCGGCGCCTTCACCCTCGACGGCCTCGGCGGGGCGTTCGTCTCCGGCGTCACCGGCGACCCCCACAACGTCGTCGGCATCAGCCTCCCCCTGCTCCGCCTGATGTTCGACGAGCTCGGGTTCACCTGGACGGACTTCTGGGGGAAGCGGCCGCCGGGCCGCTGATTACCCGGACGTCCGGGTCATCAGTCACTGGACGTCTGTTGCAACAGCCGTCCAGTGACCGAAAAGGACGTCCAGTGGTCGCCCGTGGCGTACGCCGCGCGACGGCGCCGGCGGGCGGCGGAGCCGCGACGCTCAGTTGCCGAGCGCCGCTGCTCGCTCCACCCCGATGGCCCAGACGCCCCAGGCGCCGGCGGCGAGCACGAGCACGAGCACCGACCCGAGCAGGACGGGCACCTCGAGGAACGGGCCCAGCGCGTGGTCGTCGGCCACCACGGCCGCGGAGGACGCCGTCGTGGCGATCGCCGCGACGAGGGCGACGACCCCGTCCCCACGGCGCCCGAGCGCGACCGCCATCGCGGCGCAGACGGCCCCGGCCAGCGCGACCAGCCCCATCAGCACCCGCGCCGGGGTGGACCGCCCTGCTCGGAGTCGTCACGAGCAACCGACGTCGGGACGAAACGGGCCTGCTGGACGGGCAATACTGCCCTCCGAACCGGACATCTCGCCCACGCGCGGGCAGTTTCCCCGGTCGACCGGGGAAACTGCCCTCCCCCGTCACTCGACCGGGAGCCCCAACCCCCGCGCGATCAGCATCCGCTGGACCTCGGAGGTGCCCTCGCCGATCTCGAGGACCTTGGCGTCGCGGTAGAAGCGGGCGACGGGGTACTCCTCCATGAAGCCGTAGCCGCCGAAGACCTGGGTGGCGATCCGGGTGGCGGTGACGGCCGACTCGGTGGAGTAGAGCTTCGCGACGGCGGCGGCCTGCTTGAACTCCTTCACCGGGGCGCCGGAGTCCTTGAGGGCGGCGGCGCGGTAGGTGAGGCCCCGGCTGGCGTGGAGCATCACCTCGAGGTCGGCGATCTGGAAGGCGACGCCCTGCTTGCGACCGATGGGGCCGCCGAAGGTCTGGCGGTCGGCGGCGTACGCCAGCGACATGTCGAGGCAGGCCTGGATGCAGCCGACCGAGAGGGCGCTGATGGCGACGCGGCCGTCGTCGAGGGTGGCGAGGAACTGCGCGTAGCCGCGGCCGCGCTCGCCGAGCAGGTGGTCGGCGGGCACCCGGGCGTCGGCGAACGACAGCGGGTGGGTGTCGGAGGCGTGCCAGCCGAGCTTGTCGTAGGCCTTCTCGGCCACGAAGCCGGGCGTGCCGGAGGGCAGCATGATCGCGGAGATCTCGGGGCGGCCGTCGGGCCGCTCGCCGGTGCGGGCGGTGACGGTGACCAGCGAGGTGACCGAGGAGCCCGAGTTGGTGATGAACTGCTTGGAGCCGTTGACGACCCAGTGGTCGCCGTCGAGCTCGGCGCGGGTGCGGGTGGCGCCGGCGTCGGAGCCGGCGCCCGGCTCGGTGAGGCCGAAGCCCGCCAGCTTCGTGCCGGCGACGAGCTCGGGCAGCCAGCGCTCCTTCTGCTCCTGGGTGCCGTAGGTGAGGATCGGGTTGATCCCCAGGCCCACGCCGGCCTGGAGCGTGATGCCGAGCGACTGGTCGACCCGGCCGATCTCCTCGATGGCCACGCACAGCGACGTGAAGTCGCCGTCCTCGCCCGCGCCGCCGAACTCCTCCGGGGCGGTGAGGCCGAAGAGTCCCAGCTCGCCCATCGCGGCCACGACGTCGACCGGGAAGTGGTGGTCGCGGTCCCACTGGGCGGCGTGGGGTGCGATCTCCTTCTCGGCGAAGTCGCGCACGACGCGGCGGAACGTCTCGTGGTCCTCGGAGAGCTCGAAGGTCATGCCCGGCATCGTAGCCCCGCGAAGTTAGCGATCGCTAACGTCGGCCTGCTGGCGACCGCGCGCTGCCGTCGCCTCGCGCACGGCACCGGTCAGCCGGGCCAGGGACTCCTGCAGCTGCAGGAACTCCGCCGGCGCGAGGCCGATGGCCTCGCTGACCGCGCACTGCACGTCGTCGAAGCGCAGCCGCAGCCGCTCCCCCGCGTCGGTGAGCGTGACGACCACCTGGCGCTTGTCGGCCGCGTTGCGCTCGCGGGTCAGCAGCCCGGCCGCCTCCATGCGGCGCAGCAGCGGCGTGAGGGTGCCGTGGTCGAGCGCCAGGTCGGCCGCGACCTGCTTGACCGTCACCGGACGGCCGGGCCGGAGGCTGACCAGCACGAGGTACTGCGGGTAGGTGAGCCCCAGCTCCTCCAGCAGCGGCCGGTAGTACGCCGTGACGGCGCGCGTCGCGGCGTACAGGTCGAAGCAGAGCAGGTCGTCGAGACCCCTCACCTCGGGTGCAGACGTCACCGGCGGCCTCCGATCGGGGAGAAGAAGTTCGCTCGGACCCTTGCCTCACCAGATTAGCGTGCCTACGATCATCTTGTGCACAAGACAACGTGCACGACCGCAATCCCGATCAGAGGAGATCACCGAAGATGCCTACTCGCTCCGCACGCACCGCTTGGAACGGCTCCCTCGAGACCGGCTCCGGCCAGGTCGAGCTCACCAGCTCCGGCGTCGGCACCTACGACGTCTCCTTCCCCAAGCGGGCCGCTGACGACGCCGGCGGCACCACCAGCCCCGAGGAGCTCATCGCCGCGGCCCACTCGGCCTGCTACGCGATGCAGTTCTCCGCGCTGATTGCCGAGGCCGGCGGCACCCCGCAGTCGCTCGAGGTCACCGCCGACGTCTCGCTCGGCCCGGACAAGGACAACGGCGGCTTCAAGCTGACCGGCATCACCCTCCACGTGACCGGCGAGGTCGAGGGCCTCGACGCCGCCGGCTTCGAGAAGGCCGCCCAGGACGCCAAGGCCAGCTGCCCCGTCAGCAAGGCCCTGACCGGCGTGGAGATCACCCTCGACGCCTCGCTCGAGGGCTGAGCCGGGCTGCACCACGGCGGACCCCAGGGCCCTGCCACCCGCACCTCCCGGACCCGGGCGCACGCCACGTGCGCCCGGGTCCGTGCTGTCCGTACACTCACGCGGTGACTTTCACGGACTCAAGGGCGAGTTCGCCGTCCGGACCCCTCGTCGGCCACCTGGCCGACGCGACCACGTCCGAGGCCGCGCTGCGCCAGTTCCTGCACGGGCTGCCGGGCGTCGACCAGGTCGGCGCCGAGCAGCGCGCCGCCGGCCTCGGCACCCGCTCGATCAAGGCGGCCGCCAAGGCGTACGCCGTCGACCTGGCCATCCGGATGGTCGACCTGACCACCCTCGAGGGCAACGACACCCCCGGCAAGGTGCGGGCGCTGGCCGCCAAGGCCCAGCGGCCCGACCCCACGGACCGCGATTGCCCCGCCACCGCCGCGGTGTGCGTCTACCCCGACATGGTCGCCACCGCCCGCGAGGCGCTGGCGCTGGGCGGGGGCGCCTCGGGCGTCAAGGTCGCCGCCGTCGCGACCGCCTTCCCCAGCGGCCGCGCCGCCCGCGACATCAAGCTGGCCGACACCCGAGACGCCGTGGAGGCGGGCGCCGACGAGATCGACATGGTGATCGACCGCGGCGCCTTCCTGTGCGGGCGCTACCTCGACGTCTACGAGGAGATCCTCGCCGTGCGCGAGGCCTGCGCCCGGCCCGACGGCGAGGACGCCCACCTCAAGGTCATCTTCGAGACCGGTGAGCTGCAGACCTACGACAACGTCCGCCGCGCCAGCTGGCTGGCGATGATGGCCGGCGCCCACTTCATCAAGACCTCCACCGGCAAGGTGCAGCCCGCCGCCACTCCCCCGGTGACCATGGTGATGCTCGAGGCCGTGCGCGACTTCCGCGCCGCCACCGGCCAGATGGTCGGGGTCAAGCCCGCCGGCGGGATCCGCACCACCAAGGACGCGATCAAGTACCTCGTGATGGTCAACGAGGTCGCCGGACCCGACTGGCTCGACCCCGACTGGTTCCGCTTCGGCGCCTCGACGCTGCTCAACGACCTGCTGATGCAGCGCACCAAGATGACGACCGGCCGCTACAGCGGCCCCGACTACGTGACGGTGGACTGATGGTCTTCGAGTACGCCCCCGCCCCCGAGTCCACCTCGGTCGTCCACCTGGAGAAGTCCTACGGGCTCTTCGTCAACGGCGAGTTCGTCGACGGCCGCGGCCAGGGCTTCGCGACCGTCAACCCGGCCACCGAGGAGGTGCTCGCCGAGGTCGCCGAGGCCGACGCCCGCGACGTCGACGACGCCGTCAAGGCCGCCCGCCGCGCCCACAGCCGGGTCTGGGGGCCGATGAGCGGCGCCGAGCGCGGCAAGTACCTGTTCCGCATCGCCCGGATCATCCAGGAGCGTGCCCGCGAGATCGCCGTCCTGGAGACGCTCGACAACGGCAAGCCGATCAAGGAGGCCCGCGACGTCGACGTCCCCACCGCCGCGGCGCACTTCTTCTACCACGCCGGCTGGGCCGACAAGCTCGAGCACGCGGGGCTCGGCACCAGCCCCCGCTCGCTCGGCGTCGCCGCCCAGGTCATCCCGTGGAACTTCCCGTTCCTGATGCTGGCCTGGAAGCTCGCCCCGGCCCTGGCCTGCGGCAACACCGTCGTCCTGAAGCCGGCCGAGACCACGCCGCTGAGCGCGCTGCTCTTCGCCGAGATCTGCCAGCAGGCCGACCTGCCCCCGGGCGTGGTCAACATCCTCACCGGCGCGGGCGCCACCGGCCAGGCCCTGGTGGGCCACGACGACGTCGACAAGGTGGCCTTCACCGGCTCCACCGAGGTCGGCAAGGCGATCGCCCGCACGGTCGCCGGCACCACCAAGAAGGTGACCCTGGAGCTCGGCGGCAAGGCGGCCAACATCGTCTACGACGACGCCCCGCTCGACCAGGCGGTCGAGGGCATCGTCGACGGCATCTTCTTCAACCAGGGCCACGTGTGCTGCGCCGGCTCGCGGCTGCTGGTCCAGGAGTCGGTCGCCGAGGACGTCCTCGAGCGGCTCAAGCGCCGGATGTCGACGCTGCGCGTCGGCGACCCGCTCGACAAGAACACCGACGTCGGGGCCATCAACTCCCCCGAGCAGCTGGCCCGCATCCGCGAGCTCGCCGGCATCGGGGAGGCCGAGGGCGCCGAGCGCTGGTCGCCGGCGTGCGAGCTGCCCGAGCGCGGCTACTGGTTCGCCCCGACCATCTTCACCGGCGTCACCCAGGCCCACCGGATCGCCCGCGAGGAGATCTTCGGCCCGGTGCTCTCGGTGCTGACCTTCCGCACGCCCAAGGAGGCGGTCGAGAAGGCCAACAACACGCCGTACGGCCTCTCGGCCGGCGTCTGGTCCGACAAGGGCTCGCGCACGCTGTGGACCGCGGCGCGACTGCGGGCGGGCGTGGTGTGGTCCAACACGTTCAACAAGTTCGACCCGACCAGCCCGTTCGGCGGCTACCAGGAGTCCGGCTACGGCCGCGAGGGCGGCCGCCACGGCCTCGCGGCGTACATGGAGGAGAGCGTCCGATGACCCGCGCCGAGGTCCGCAAGACCTACAAGCTCTACGTCGGCGGAGCGTTCCCCCGCTCCGAGTCCGGCCGCTCGTACGCCGTCACCGACGCCAAGGGACGCTTCTGGGCCAACGCCTCGCACGCGTCGCGCAAGGACGCCCGCGACGCCGTCGTGGCCGCCCGGGCGGCCTTCGCCGGGTGGTCCGGCCGCACGGCGTACAACCGGGGCCAGGTGGTCTACCGGATCGCCGAGGTGCTCGAGGGCCGCCGCGACCAGTTCGAGGCGGAGCTGCGCACCGCGGAGGGCATCAACGCCTCCCGGGCGCGGACCTACGTCGACGCGTCGATCGACCGCCTCGTCTGGTACGCCGGGTGGTCGGACAAGATCGCGCAGGTCGTCGGCAGCGCCAACCCGGTCGCCGGCCCCTACCTCAACCACTCGGCGCCCGAGCCGACCGGCGTCGTGGCCGTCGTGGCCCCGGCCGGCCCGCTGCTCGGCCTGGTCAGCGTGGTCGCCCCGGTCATCGCGACCGGCAACACCTGCGTCGTCGTCGCCAGCGAGCCCCACCCGCTGACGGCGATCACCCTCGGCGAGGTGATGGCCACCTCCGACGTCCCCGGCGGCGTGGTCAACCTGCTGACCGGCCCGCAGGCCGAGATCGCCCCGTGGCTGGCCTCCCACATGGACGTCAACGCGATCGACCTCACCGGCGTCACCGACCCCGACCTCGCCCGCGAGCTCGAGGTGGCCGCCGCCGACAACCTCAAGCGCGTGCGCCGCCCGCGCGAGGAGGACCTGCTGGCGACCCCCGGCCTGGACCGCCTCACCGACTTCCTCGAGACCAAGACGGTCTGGCACCCGATGGGCCTCTGAGGCGGTGCCCGAGGGCGACCCCGAGGCGACCCCGACGGCGGCGCGCACGCGCGTGGTCGTGCTGGCCGGCCCGTCGGGCTCCGGCAAGTCGCGGCTCGCCGGGCGGCTGGGCCTGCCGGTGCTGCGCCTGGACGACTTCTACCGCGAGGGCGACGACCCGGCGCTGCCCCGCCTCGACCTGGCCGGCGGCGAGCCGATCGTCGACTGGGACCACCCCGACTCGTGGCACCACGACGCGGCGGTCGCGGCGGTCGAGGAGCTGTGCGCGACCGGGCGCACCGACGCCCCCGTCTACGACCTCGCCACCAGCTCGACCACGGGGCACCACGTGCTCGACCTGGGCGGGTCGGCGTGGTTCGTGGCCGAGGGCATCTTCGCCCAGGAGGTCGTGGCCGAGTGCGAGCGGCGGGGCCTGCTCGGCGCGGCGTACTGCGTGACCCAGGCGCCGCTGACCACCTTCTGGCGCCGGCTCTCCCGCGACCTGCGCGAGCACCGCAAGCCGCCGCTAGTCCTGGTGCGACGCGGCCTGCACCTGCTCCGCGCGCAGCGCGCCGTCGTCGAGGACGCCCGCGCCAAGGGGTGCTCGGTCCGCTCCCCGCGGGCGGCGCACGCCGAGATCGCGCGGCTGGTGGGCTGAGGGAGGCCCTCAGCCCTCGGCGCCGTCGTGGTCCGACCAGCCGCCGTTGACGCCACGCCCGCGCATCAGCAGCACGGCCTCGGTGCGGCTGCTGGCCCCGAGGCTGCGCAGGATCGCGCTCACCTCGCGCTCGACGGTGCGGGCCGAGAGGTCGAGCAGCCGGGCGATGGCCTTGTCCTTCTCGCCCACGCACAGCAGCCGGGCGACGTCGAGCTGGCGCAGGGTCAGCGGCGGCTGCTGGTGGGGCTCGAGGACGGGACGGCAGTGCGCGGCCGTGTCGTGCCACAGGGCCAGCACGGCATCGACGATCTCGCGGGAGGTCGTGCGCCACGAGACGCGGTTGCCGAAGGCGTCGTCGGGACCGCCGATGAGCGCGAGCCGGTCGTCGATGACCATCGCGCGCAGGAAGACCGGTCCGACCAGCGCGTGCGGGAAGATCGAGGGCAGCAGCGGGTGGGTGCGCAGCGTCGCGGGGCGGGTGATCAGGCGGTCGTCGACACCGCGGGAGCGCGCCTGGCGCGTCAGCTCGATGCCCGGGTCCTCGGGGTCGTAGGCGTACTGCGGCTGCATCACCCACGAGCTGCGCCTGACCTGCGGCTCGAGCCGTCGCAGCTCACCGATGAGGGCGGCCAGCCCGACCAGCGGCCGGACCTCGGTCGGCTCCCCCTCGGGGCGGGCCGTGGCGGCCGCCTCGGCGACGAGCGCGAGCACGGACTCGGTCTGCTGTCGCAGCCCTCGGATCTCCGCCGTCTCGCCGAGAGCGCGACCGTGGTCGATGACGTCCATGCGGCATGTTCTCAGATCGGCCGCACGATTTCCTGGACGCGTCCCAGGGCGCGGCCCGTCGCCGGGACCTGCACTCCCCCCCGGGTGCCGTCCCGGCGACGTTTGCCCCGGACCAAGATCGCCCATCGTGGGGCTTGTGTCGCCCCCGGCGAGGGAGTTGTCGGCCATTCGCCAGCGGCTCAGACCAGCCCGGCCTCGGCGTACCCCGGCTTGATGACCTCCTCGATCAGCCGCAGCCGCTGGTCGAAGTGCGCGAAGGCCGACTTCATCGCGTTGACGGTGACCCAGCGCAGGTCGCCCAGGTCCCAGCCGAAGGCGTCGACGAGCGCCTGCATCTCGCGCGTCATGGAGGTGCCGCTCATCAGCCGGTTGTCGGTGTTGACGGTGACCCGGAAGCGCAGCCTCGCGAGCAGGCCGATCGGGTGCTCGGCAATCGAGGCGGCGGCCCCCGTCTGCACGTTGGAGTGGGGGCACAGCTCGAGCGGGACCCGCCTGTCGCGGACGTAGCTGGCCAGGCGCCCCAGGCGCACGTCGTCGACGGCCGAGGCCACGCCCGCCTCCCCCAGCTCGATGTCGTCGACCAACCGGACGCCGTGCCCGAGCCGGTCGGCGCCGCACCACTGCAGCGCCTCCCAGATCGAGGGCAGCCCGAACGCCTCGCCGGCGTGGATCGTGAAGTGGGCGTTGCTGCGCTTCATGTGCTCGAAGGCGTCGAGGTGGCGGGTGGGCGGGTAGCCCGCCTCGGCGCCGGCGATGTCGAAGCCCACGACGCCGTCGTCGCGGTGGGCCACGGCCAGCTCGGCGATCTCGCGCGAGCGGGCGGCGTGGCGCATCGCGGTCAGCAGCTGGCGCACCACGACCGGCCGACCGGGCCCGCCGGCACGCGCCGCCATGCCCTCGTCGAGGCCCTCCTGCACGGCCCGCACGACCTCCTCGAGGGTGAGGCCGCCGCCCAGGTGCTGCTCGGGGGCGTAGCGCACCTCGGCGTACACCACCCCGTCGTCGGCGAGGTCCTCGACGCACTCGCGCGCCACCCGCGCCAGGTGGTCGGCGCGCTGCATCACCGCGACGGTGTGGTCGAAGGTCTCGAGGTAGCGGGGCAGCGAGCCGCTGTCGGCGGACTCGGTGAACCACCGTCCCAGCGACCCGGCGTCGTCGGCCGGGAGCGGGTGGCCGACCTCGTCGGCGAGCTCGAGGACGGTCGCGGGCCGCAGCCCGCCGTCGAGGTGGTCGTGCAGCAGGACCTTCGGGACGGACCGGATGAGGTCGCTCGTGAGGGCGGTAGGTTCGGCCATGTCGTCATCCAACACCGTCCGCGGAGCACGCACCGTCGCGGGTCTACGCCGATCAGGAGCGCCGTCCATGCGCACATTCAGCACGTTCGAGGAGATCGAGGCCGCTGCCGGGGAGGAGGTCGGCACCACGGACTGGGTGGAGATCACCCAGGAGCGCGTCGACCAGTTCGCCGACGCCACCGGTGACCACCAGTGGATCCACGTCGACGTGGAGAAGGCGAAGGACGGTCCGTTCGGCGGCACCATCGTGCACGGCTACCTCACGCTCTCCCTCGTCCCCTGGCTCAGCGCCCAGGTCATCGACCTGCAGACGTCGGGGGCCAAGCTCAACTACGGCGTCAACAAGGTCCGCTTCCCCAACCCGGTCCGGGTCGGCTCGAAGGTGCGGCTGGTCGCCTCCATCGGCTCCATCACCGAGATCCCGGCCGGTCGCCAGCTGACCCTGAAGTACGTCATCGAGATCGACGGCCAGGACAAGCCGGCCTGCGTCGCCGAGACGGTCGTGCTGCTGCTCTCCTGAGCCCGTCGGTCCGGGCGGCTCCGGTGGGGCGGGGTTGTGCCTCCCGTCCGCCGGGGCCAGGGTGTCGCCATGACCTACCAGCTCACCGTCGTCTACGGCCGCCCGCAGGACCCCGAGGCGTTCGACGCCCACTACGCCGGCACCCACGCGCCGCTCGCGGCGGCCATCCCCGGCCTGCAGTCCTACACCTGGCACAAGGCCGACCCCGGGCCCCGTGGTGCAGCCGCGGACCACTACGCCGTCGCGGTGCTGACCTTCGCCGACCGCGAGGCCTTCGTGGCCGGCTTCGGCAGCGAGGCCGGCCAGGCCGCCGCGGCCGACGTGCCGAACTTCGCCTCCGGTGGCGCCAGCCTGCTGACCGGCGAGGTCACGGCGTACGCCTGAGGGGGCGGCCCTTCGAGACGGTCGCCAGGGCGACCTCCTCAGGGACCGGTGCCGCATCGGTCCCCGAGGAGGGACGACGTCCCGTCTCGAGGGGCCGCCAAGGCATCGGTCCCCGAGGAGGGACGAAGTCCCGTCTCGGGGGGCCTCAGCCGACCCGGTCGATGACGATCGGACCGGGCTCGTGGGTCGTGCCGGCGGGGCCGACCTCCCAGCCGCCCTCGAGGGAGGCCAGGGCGCGCTCGAAGCGATCGGGCTCGTCGGTGTGCAGGGTGAGCAGCGGCTGGCCCTCGGCGACCTCGTCGCCGGGCCTGGCGTGCCACTCGACGCCGGCACCCGCCTGGACGGCCGCGCCCTGGGTGGCGCGGCCCGCGCCGAGGCGCCAGGCGGCCATGCCCACGGCCATCGCGTCGAGCCGGGTCAGGACGCCCGACGACGGAGCGGTCACCACGTGGGTCTCGCGCGCCGTCGGGAGCGCGGCGTCGGGGTCGCCGCCCTGGGCCGCGACCATCTGCCGCCAGCTGTCCATGGCTGCCCCCGAGGACAGCGCGTCGGCCGGGTCGACGTCGTCGCGACCGGCGCCGGCGAGCATCTCGCGGGCCAGGGCCAGGGTCAGCTCGACCACGTCGGCCGGTCCCCCGCCCTCCAGCACCTCGACCGACTCGCGCACCTCCAGGGCGTTGCCGGCGGTCAGGCCGAGCGGCACCGACATCTCGGTGAGCAGCGCGACGGTGTGCACGCCCGCGTCACGCCCCAGCGCGACCATGGTCTCGGCCAGCTCCCGCGCCCGGTCGAGGTCCTTCATGAACGCGCCGGTGCCGACCTTGGCGTCGAGCACGAGCGCCCCGGTGCCCTCGGCGATCTTCTTGCTCATGATCGAGGAGGCGATCAGCGGGATCGCCTCGACGGTCCCGGTGACGTCGCGCAGGGCGTAGAGCTTCTTGTCGGCCGGCGCCAGCCCGGAGCCCGCCGCGCAGATGACCGCGCCGACCTCCTCGAGCTGGCGCAGCATCTCGTCGTTGCCGAGGGAGGCGCGCCAGCCGGGGATCGCCTCGAGCTTGTCGAGGGTGCCGCCGGTGTGGCCCAGGCCGCGGCCCGACAGCTGCGGGACGGCGACGCCGCAGGCCGCCACCAGGGGGGCGAGCGGCAGCGTGATCTTGTCGCCGACCCCGCCCGTGGAGTGCTTGTCGGCGGTGGGGCGCGAGAGCCCGGAGAAGTCCATGCGCTCGCCGCTCGCGATCATCGCCGCGGTCCACCGGGAGATCTCGTCGCGGTCCATGCCGTTGAGCAGGATCGCCATCGCGAGCGCCGACATCTGCTCGTCGGCGACCTCGCCCCGCGTGTAGGCGTCGATCACCCAGTCGATCTGGCTCTCGCTCAACCGGCCGCCGTCGCGCTTGGCGACGATGACCTCGACGGCGTCGTGCCGGGCCATGACGTGTCCCCTTCCGTGCCTGGCTGCTGGACGCCTGAACGTACCCGACCCGACCCCTCGGCCGCCGACGCGCTGGACCCGCGCGGCAGGCTGGGGAGGTGACCACCACCGAGCCCAGCGTGCGCGAGGAGCTCTTCGGTGCCTCCCACCGCGCGGTGACGGTCGGGATCGTGCTCCTCATCAGCCTGATCGCCTTCGAGGCGATGGGCGTGGGCACCGCGATGCCGGCGCTGGCCGCCGACCTCGGGTCGGTGGAGACCTACGCCTGGCCGTTCGTGGCCTTCATCGCCAGCACCGTCGTGGGCACCGTGCTGGCCGGCCGCTGGTGCGACGCCCGCGGCCCGCGGCTGCCGCTGCTCGTGGGGCCGGTCGTCTTCGGCGCCGGCCTGCTGCTGGCGGGCCTGTCCCCCACCATGTCGGTCCTGCTCGCGGGGCGGGTGCTCCAGGGGTTCGCCTCCGGGGTCCAGGGCGTCGGGGTCTACGTCCTGATCGCCGCCGTCTACACCCGCGCGGCGCGGCCGGCGGTGTTCGCCCTGCTGTCGGCCTCGTGGGTGCTGCCCTCGCTCGTCGGGCCGCCCGTCGCCGGGTTCGTCACCGACCGCTTCTCGTGGCACTGGGTCTTCCTCGGCCTGGTGCCGCTCGTGGTGGTGGCCGTGGTGCTCGTGCTGCCGGCCGTGGCCGGCCTCCGCGCCCCCGACGGCGAGCCGCCCGCGGCGCGGCCCGGCCTGGTGCCGGCCGCGCTCACGGCCGCCGCCGCCGTCTCGGCCCTGACCTGGGCCGCCGAGGACCCGCGGGGCGGCCGGCTGGCCGTCGTGGTGGGCGCGGTGCTGCTGCTCGGGCTGGCCCTGGTGCGCGTCTTCCCCGCCGGCACCCCGCGCGCCACGCCCGGCATCGGGGCGGTGGTCGCCGGCCGGTGGCTGGTCTCGGGCGCGTTCTTCACCGCCAACGCCTACCTGCCCCTGGTGCTCACCACCACGCACGGCTGGTCGATCACGGCGGCCGGTTCGCCGCTCGTCGTCGGCTCGCTCGGCTGGTCGGCCGCGTCGGCCTGGCAGGGCCGTCGCCCCGACCTCCCCCGCGCCCTCCTGCTGCGGGCCGGCTTCGCCCTCGTCGCCGCCGGGCTCGCGCTGCTCGTCCCGGTCACGCTCGGCCTGGTGCCGTGGCTCGCGTTCCTCGGGCTGGCGCTCAGCGGTGCCGGGATGGGCCTGGCCTACTCCTCGCTGTCCTTCCTGGTGCTGTCGCACTCCGAGCAGCAGGAGGTGGGCTTCCACTCCTCGTCGGTGCAGCTGGCCGACCAGATGTCCCAGGCGGTCTTCGTCGGCCTCGGCGGTGCGCTGCTGGCCGTGCTGGTGCCCACCGTCGCGCTGCCGGTCCTGGTCACCGGGCTGGTCGGGCTGGCCGTGCTGGGGCTGGGCATCAGCCCGCGCACCCGGGAGGCCTAGCGGCGCTCGCCCGCCAGCGGCACCTCGGACCAGCCGCGCAGCACGAAGGTGCCCCGGCTGGTCGGCTGCCCCGCCAGCCGCAGGCAAGACAACGTGGTGCGCAGCGCACCGAGCGACTCGACCAGCTCCATGCGCGCCAGCGGGGCGCCCAGGCAGAAGTGCAGGCCCGCCCCGAACGCCAGGTGCGGGTTGGTGGCGCGGTCGGGGACGAAGGCGTCGGGGGCGTCGAAGACCGCCGGGTCGCGGTTGGCCGCCCCGAGCAGCGCCGCGATCCGCTGGCCCTGCTCCACGCGGACCCCGGCCACCTCGACGTCGGCCGTGGCGGTGCGCTCGAACAGCTGCAGCGCGGAGTCGTGGCGCAGCATCTCCTCGACCACCAGCGGCAGGTCGAGCCCCCCGAGGTCGTGGCCCTGGCACAGCAGCCCGACCAGGCCGTTGCCGAAGACGTTGACCGAGGCCTCGTGACCGGCGTTGAGCAGCAGCACCACGGCCGCGACCATCTCGGCCTCGGAGAGCCCGGCGGCGAGCAGGTCGGTGGTGAGGTCGTCGCCCGGCTCGGTGCGGCGCCGCGCGACGTGCTCGCGCACCAGGTCGGCGAAGGCGGCGGCCGCGGCGACGGCGGCGTCCACGGTCTCCGCGGAGGGCGCGGGCTCGTACATCCGCACGATCGCCTGCGACCACGACCGCAGCGACGGCACGTCGGCCACGTCGAGCCCCACGAGCTCGGCGATGACCAGGACGGGCAGCGGCTCGGCGTACGCCGCCAGGACGTCGAAGCCGGTCGGGTCGAGCTCGTCGAGCAGGCCGGCGGCCAGCTCGCGGACCCGCGGCCGCAGCCGCTCGACGTGGCCCCGGTTGAACGCGCCCGCGACGGCCCGGCGCAGCCGGGTGTGCTCCGGCGGCTCGTTCTCCATCATCTGGTGGCGGTGGAGCAGGTTGAACGGCTCGAGGTACGCCGCGGGCTCGCGGTCGCGCCACAGCCGGCCCAGCCGCCGGTCGCGCAGCACGGCACCGGCCGCGGCGTGGGAGAAGGTCAGCCAGCTGCCGCTGGGCTCGTGCCAGGCGACGTCGTGCCGCTCCCGCTCGGCGGCCAGCACCGGGTAGGGGTCGGCGACCAGGTCGGGCGAGCCCAGGTCAAGCGAGGTCGTCGGGACCGAAGGCATCCGGCAGCACCTCGTCCATCCGTCGGGTGCCGCGCGCGGTGAGGAGCAGCAGGTCGGGGCCGCCGTTCTCCCACAGCAGCTGGCGGCAGCGGCCGCACGGCATGATCAGCTCCTCGTCGCCGTTGACGCACACGAAGTGGGTCAGGCGGCCCCCGCCGGACAGGTGCAGCTGGGAGACCAGGCCGCACTCCGCGCACAGCGCCACGCCGTACGCCGCGTTCTCGACGTTGCAGCCCGCCACGACGCGGCCGTCGTCGACCAGCGCGGCGGCCCCCACCCGGAAGCGGGAGTACGGCGCGTAGGCGTGGCCCGAGGCCGCGACTGCCTCGGCGCGCAGCGCGTCCCAGCCGCCGGCGGGCGCGTCGACCTCCGCCGCGGGGGTCATCCGGCCGACCCCTTGCGGTAGATCAGCCCGTCGGCCGCCGGCATCCGCAGGCGTTGGGAAGCCAGGGCGAGCACGAGCAGCGTGGTGACGTAGGGCGCCATCTGGGTGAAGTCGCTCGGCACCGTGTCGGTGACGAGGAACCACACCAGGAACACCACGGCGAAGACCAGCGCGCCGATCGCGCGGCGGCGGTGGCCGCGCACCAGCTGGAGCACGCCGACGGCGAGCAGCAGGATCGCCACGAGCAGCAGCAGGGCGTGCACCGAGGTCGGGCCCTGGCGGAACGGCAGCGCCTGGGTGTAGCCGAACAGGGTGGAGCCCATGAACATGCCGCCGGGTCGCCAGTTGCCGAAGATCATGGCGGCCAGGCCGATGTAGCCGCGGTTGTTGGTCTGCCCGACCTGGAAGCCCGAGCTGGACACCATGGCCAGCAGCGCACCGCCGAGACCGGCCAGCGCCCCCGAGACGACGACGGCGACGATCTTGTAGCGGTAGACGTCGACGCCGAGCGACTCGGCCGCCGCGGGCGCCTCGCCGCAGGAGCGCAGCCGCAGCCCGAACCGGGTGCGCCACAGCACCCACCAGCTGCCGACGATGAGCAGCAGGCCGAGCACCACGAGCACCGAGAGGTTCTTGGTGAACATCTCGACCACCGAGGCCAGGTCGCTGAGCAGGAACCAGCCCTTGTCCTCGAGCCGGTTGGCCGGGTCGGAGATGAAGGCGATGTCGATGGTGGCCGGCTTGGGCAGCGGCGGCGACTGCGTGGGGCCGCCGCCGCTGAGGCCGGAGAACCACGCCTCGGCCAGGAAGCCCGAGACGCCGGCGGCGATGATGTTGATGGCGACGCCGGAGACGATGTGGTCGACGCCGAAGACCACGGTGGCCAGGGCGTGCAGCGCCCCGCCGACGGCGCCGAGCGCGACCGCCCCGAGGACGCCGATGGTGACGCCGTAGTGGTAGCCGAAGTAGCCGGCCCCCAGCGTGCCCATGATCATCATGCCCTCGAGGCCGATGTTGACCACGCCCGCGCGCTCGGCCCACAGGCCGCCGAGACCGGCCAGCGCGATCGGCATGGTGGCGACCAGCGCGATCGAGAGCGTGCCCGAGGAGGTCAGCTCGTCGGCACCGGTCAGCACGCGGACGGTGCAGAGCACGACGAAGAACGCGGCCACGAAGCCGGCGACGCGCAGCCGGCTGCGGCGGGGCGCGTGGGCCGCCGGCGAGGCGCCGGCGGGCGGGCGGGTGGCGAGGTCGGCGGTGCTCACGAGGCCGCTCCCTGGGTCGTGGCGGGGGCGGGCGGGGCGTCACGTCGGATCTGTGCCGCGACCTGGGACTGCTCGGCGCGGACGCGGTAGCGGCGCACGACCTCGTAGGCGATGACCACGGCCAGCACGATCACGCCCTGGGTGACCGCGATGATGTCGGGCGAGACGCCGGCGAGGATGTTGAGCAGGGTGGCCTGCTGGGACAGGAACGCGAAGACCAGCGCGCCGAAGGCGATGCCGACCGGGTGGTTGCGACCCAGCAGCGCGACCGCGATGCCGGTGAAGCCGAGCCCGGTCTGGAACGACGAGCCGTAGTTGAAGGAGTCGCTGAACATCACCGGCAGGCCGATCAGGCCGGCGACGGCGCCGGAGACCAGCATCGAGACCACGACCATCCTCTTGACGTCCACGCCGCTCGCGACCGCGGCGCTCTCCGAGGAGCCCGAGGCGCGCAGGTCGAAGCCGAAGCGGGTGCGGTTGAGCAGCACCCAGAAGCCGACCCCGACCACGACGGCCAGCAGGGAGAGGCCGTAGAGCTCGGTGGGGCTGTCGGGCAGCACCGCCAGGGTGCCGATCCGGCTGCCCTCCGGCATCGAGCGGGTGTTGGTCGAGTTGCCGGTGTTCTCGCCCCAGCGCTTGATCAGGTAGCCGATCAGGGAGCCGGCGATGGCGTTGAGCATGATCGTCGAGATGACCTCGCTGACGCCGCGGGTGGCGCGCAGCAGGCCCGCGATGCCGGCCCACAGGGCGCCCACGACCATGGCGAGCAGGATCGCGACCACGGTGTTGAGGTAGCCCGGCAGCCAGGCCTGGCCCGCGAACGCGCCGGCCGCGAAGCCGGCGAGGCGGTACTGGCCCTCGACGCCGATGTTGAACAGGTTCATCCGGAAGCCGATGGCCGCGGCCACGCCGGAGAGGTAGAGGATCGCGGTCTGGTTGAGGATGCTGACGACGTTGCGGTTCTCGGGCACCGAGAACATCACCGACCAGAAGCCGGCGACGTCGTCACCGGTCACCAGCAGCACCAGGCTGGCCACCAGCCCGGCGACCACCAGGGCCAGCACCGGGGCAGCCACCGCGGTCAGCACACGACGAAGGACGTTCACTGGTCCTCACCTGCTCCGGTCATGGCCGAGCCCAGCTGCTGCGGGGTGACCGTCTGGGGGTCGAAGGAGCCGACGAGCCGCCCGCGCAGGATCACGCGGATGGTGTCGGACAGGCCGATCAGCTCGTCGAGGTCGGCCGAGACCAGGAGCACCGCGAGCCCGTCGCGGCGGGCGTCCTTGATGTGCTGCCAGATCTGGGCCTGGGCCCCGACGTCGACGCCGCGGGTCGGGTGGGAGGCCACGAGCAGCACCGGGTCGCCGCTCATCTCGCGGCCGACGATGAACTTCTGCTGGTTGCCGCCGGAGAGCGCGCGGGCGGTGGTGTCGATGCCGGGCGTGCGCACGTCGTACTGCTCCACGATGCGGGTGGAGTCGCGGCGGGCGCCCTTGACGTCGATCCAGCCGCGACGCACCGACGGCGGTCGGGTCTGGTGGCCCAGGATGCGGTTCTCCCACAGCGGCGCGTCGAGCAGCACACCGTGGCGGTGGCGGTCCTCGGGGACGTAGCCGATGCCGGCCTCGCGGCGCTGCCGCGTCGACCAGCCGGTGACGTCCTCCTCGGCCAGGTGCACCGAGCCGGCGGCGAGGCGGCGCATGCCGACCAGCGCCTCGACCAGCTCGGTCTGGCCGTTGCCCTCGACCCCGGCGATGCCGAGCACCTCGCCGGCGTGGATCTCGAAGCCGACGTCGGCCAGCTCGACGCGGCCCAGCGCATCGCGGACCTCGAGGTCGCGGACCGAGAGCAGCACCCGGTCGGTGACCGTGGACTCCTCGGTGCTGGGCGAGGGCAGCTCGGTGCCGACCATCAGCTCCGCGAGCTGGTGGGAGGTGACGTCGGCGGGCTTGACCGAGGCCACGGTGGTGCCGCGGCGCACGACGGTGATGTCGTCGGCGACCGAGAGCACCTCGTCGAGCTTGTGGCTGATGAAGATCAGGGTGTGCCCCTGCTCCTTGAGCTCGCGCAGGTTGGCGAACAGCGCGTCGACCTCCTGCGGCACCAGCACCGCGGTCGGCTCGTCGAGGATGATGATGCGCGCGCCGCGGTAGAGCACCTTGAGGATCTCCACGCGCTGGCGCTCGCCGACGCCCAGCGACTCGACGAGCTCGTCGGGGTCCAGGCCGAAGCCGTAGCGCTCGGAGATGGCCTCGATCTCCCGGCGGGCGGCGTCACCGATGCCGTGCAGCTTCTCCGCGCCGAGGGTGACGTTCTCCAGCACCGTGAGGTTGTCGGCCAGCATGAAGTGCTGGAAGACCATGCCGATGCCCTGCGCGATGGCGTCGGCCGGGGTCGCGAACGACACGGCCGAGCCGTTGACGCTGATGGTGCCGTCGTCGGGCTTCTGCACGCCGTACAGGATCTTCATCAGGGTCGACTTGCCGGCGCCGTTCTCCCCCACCAGGGCGTGGATGGTGCCCGCGGCGATGGCGATGTCGACGTCGTGGTTGGCGATCACGCCGGGGAAGCGCTTGCCGATCCCCCGGAGCTCGATGGCCGGGGCGCCCCCCGGGCCGGTCGCCGGTCCCGCCCCGGTCTGCGCGGTGCTGCTCGACACGGTGTCTCCTAGCTCTGGACGGCTCTGGACGGACGGGTGCCCGGGCGACAACCTAGCGCGTCGCCCGGGCACCCGGGTCACTCACATCTGCTGGGGGAGGTCAGGTCCCGAGGGGGACCTCACTTCACCTTCTTCGGGTCGGTCGGGACGGTGATGTCACCGCTCTTGATCTTCTCCGCGGCGGCGTCGATCTGGTCCTTGTAGGCGTCCACGAAGCCACCCGAGGTGGAGTAGCCGACACCGTCGACCTTGAGGTCGTAGGTCACGAACCCGGCCTTGACCTGGTCGTCGGCGAACGCCTTGGCCTCCTCGAACACCGCGGTGTCGATGCGCTTGAGCATCGAGGTGAGGATGTGCGGCTGCTGCGCCTTGTCCGCGGTGAGGTACTGGTCGGAGTCGACGCCGATGGCCCACTTGCCGTCGCCGGCCTCGGTGGCGGCCTGGAACACGCCCAGGCCCGACTTGCCCGCGGCGTGGTAGACCACGTCGGCGCCGTCCTCGTACATCGCGGAGGCCGCGTCCTTGCCGCCGGCGGGGTTCTCGTAGCCGGTCTTGGAGTCGTTCTGGTCCTCGGTGAGGTACTGGACGTCGACCTTGATGTCGGGGGTCACCGACTTGGCGCCGGCCAGGTAGCCCGCCTCGAACTTCTGGATCAGCGCGCCGTTGACGCCGCCGACGAAGCCGATGTGGTCGGACTTGGTCTGCAGGGCGGCGGCGACCCCGACCAGGTAGGAGCCCTCCTGCTCGGCGAAGGTCAGGTCGGACAGGTTGGGCAGCTGCTTGTCGCCGGTGAGCGCGTTGCTGTAGCCGTCCACGACCGCGAAGTCGGTGTCGGGGTACTCGGCGGCGACCTTGGCGGCGGCCGGCGAGTAGAGGTAGCCCACGGCCACGACCGGGTTGTAGCCGCCCTCGGCCAGGGTGCGCAGCCGCTCGGCACGCGTGTTGTCGTTGTCGTCGGGGGCGGCCTTGGCCTCGATGCAGGTCGCCGACAGCTCGTCGACGGAGCGCTCGAGACCCTTGTAGGCGGAGTCGTTGAAGGACTGGTCGCCCCGGCCGCCGACGTCGTAGGCCATGCCGATCTTGGGACCGTCACCCTTGGCGCTCTTGCAGACGTCGTTCTCGGCCGACGCGCTGCTGCCGCTCCCGCCGCTGCCGCTTCCGTTGCTGCCACAGCCGGCAAGGGCGATGGAGCCCACCAGCGCTACTGCCGCGATCTTGCTGAACCGTCGCAAGACGTCTCCTCGAACTCAGGGTGCCACTGCCCGGCACGTGTCACGAGCACCCTAAGCGAGCGGTCTGGCGCCACCTATCGGCGCGGGCACCGCGCGGAGAAGTGTTATCGGTCGGTGACCAACGACTCGATCGCGGCGGCCGCCAGCACCTGCGCGCCGACCGAGATCGCCCCCTCGTCGACCCGCAGGTCGCCCTGGTGGAGGTCGTACGTCGGACCGCCCGGCGTGCGCGTGCCGAGGCGGCCCATGGCGCCGGCCACGGAGTCGACGTACCACGCGAAGTCCTCGCCGCCCAGGCTCTGGGTCGTGGCGACCACACCGGGCTGGCCCAGCACGTCGGAGACCGCGGCGGCCAGCACGTGGGTGGCCCGGTGCTCGTTGACGACCGGGGGCACGCCGCGCACGTAGCGGATGGTCGGCTCCACGCCGTACGGCTCGACGATCTGGGCGATGGTGTCGCTCACCAGCTGCTCGGCGTCGTGCCAGGCGACGGCGTCGAGCATCCGCACGGTGCCGCCGGCGCGACCGGTCGAGGGGATGACGTTGACGGCCGAACCGGCCTGGACCAGTCCCCACACGACGCTGACGCCGGCGCGGGGGTCCATGCGCCGCGAGAGGACCGCGGGCAGCTCGGTGACCAGCTTGCCGAGGGCGAAGGTGAGGTCCTCGGTCAGGTGCGGGCGGCTGGTGTGGCCGCCCTTGCCGGTGAGCACGACGTCGAGGTGGTCGGCGGCGCCGGTGAGCGGCCCCTCGCGCACCCCGACGGTGCCGACGTCGAGGGTCGGGTCGACGTGGAGGCCGAAGATCCGGTCCACGCCGTCGAGCGCGCCGCCGTCGATGGCCATGAGCGCGCCGCCCGGCATGATCTCCTCGGCCGGCTGGAAGACCAGCCGCACCCGGCCGGGCAGCCGGTCGGCCACCGCCGCGAGCGCGAGGCCGGCGCCGAGCAGCGCCGTGGTGTGGACGTCGTGGCCGCACGCGTGGGCGACGCCGGGCACCGTGCTGGCCCAGGGGTCGCCGGTGCGGTCGTCCACGGGCAGGGCGTCGAGGTCGGCGCGCAGCGCGACCAGCGGACCCGTGGTGGCCCCGGTGGGGCCGATGTCGACGAGCAGCCCGCCGCGCGCCATCGGCCGCGGGTCGAGGCCGGCGTGCTCGAGGTGCTTGGACACGGTCGCCGCCGTGCGCTCCTCCGACCACGACAGCTCGGGGTGCGCGTGCAGGTCGCGACGGACCTCGACGAGCATCTCCTCGCGCCCGCGGACCCCCGCGCACACCGCCGCCACGAGGGCGGCCACGTCGGCAGGGGGCAGGGAACTCACTCGCACGAGGGTATCCGTCGTGGCGCGCCACGCGTGGCGCGGTCCGGTGGGTGGGTCGCCCGGCTCACCCCCGCGGGCTGATCGAGGTGAGCACGAAGTCGAAGTCGGGGGTGCGGAGGCTGTTGACCAGGCGCAGGCTGCGCTCGGAGACACAGGTGTCGGGGTCGCGGACGAAGCGGCCGCCGAAGGTGACCTCGTCGCCGTCGTCGACCTTGGAGAGCGCGCGGAACAGCTGGGACCCGGGGGTGACCCCGCCGCCGCCGGAGCCGTCGACGACGAGGGTGACGTCGTGGTCGAGCTCGAGGCGCAGGGTGCCGACGTCGTCGCGCTCGGTGCCGATGTCCTGCGCGGTGCCGACCCAGCCCTGCACCGACAGCTCGGGCCGCGCGATGCCAGCGGAGCGCTGGCCGGCGCAGAGCCGGGTGGCGCGGTCCTCTCGGGCCTGGACGAGCTGGACGTCGGTGGCGCTCCGGGCGCGCTCCTGGATCGAGGAGACGGCGTCGAGGAAGCGGCCCTGCGAGGCGGGCAGGTCGTCGCCGCGCACCCACCACCAGACCAGCACGACCAGGACGGGCACCAGCACGACGGCACCGACGACGAGGACGAGGCGACGCAGCGGCACGGCGATCAGCGCTGCCTCGGGTCGCTGTCGTACGCCGCGAGCAGCCGGTCGGCCGCCAGGGGTGCGGTGGTCAGGCCGGCCAGCAGCTCGCGTCGTACGTCGTCCCGCACGGCGCCCACCCCGGGCGAGCGCCGCAGCCGCTGGTCGAGCTCGTCGCGCACCAGCGCCCAGGTGAAGTCGAGCTGCTGGCCGGCGCGCTTG
Source organism: Nocardioides scoriae (assembly GCF_900104965.1). NCBI lineage: Bacteria > Bacillati > Actinomycetota > Actinomycetes > Propionibacteriales > Nocardioidaceae > Nocardioides > Nocardioides scoriae. The sequence goes on from NZ_LT629757.1 coordinate 1,706,724, forward strand.
TCGGCCAGGCCCTGCTCCCCCATCGACTCCCGGTGCGCGAGCACCCGCGCCCAGACCTCGTCGATGCCCTGGTCGTGCAGCGCCGAGCAGGTGAGCACCGGCGGCACCCAGCCGTCGCCCCCGCCGTGCACGAGGCGCAGGGCGCCGGCGAGCTCCTTGGCCGCCGACCGGGCCTCGGCCGCGCGGTCGCCGCCGCCGCCCGAGGCGCTCGGCGGGTCGGCCTTGTTGACCGCGATCACGTCGGCGATCTCCAGGATGCCCTTCTTGATGCCCTGCAGCTGGTCGCCGGTGCGGGCCAGGGTGAGGAAGCAGAAGGTGTCGACCATGCCGGCCACGGTCACCTCCGACTGGCCCACGCCCACGGTCTCGACCAGCACCACGTCGTACCCGCCCTGCTCGAGCACCACCATCGCCTGGGTGGTGGCGCGGGCGACGCCGCCCAGGGTGCCGGCCGTCGGCGAGGGTCGGATGTACGCCGCGGGGTCGGCCGCGAGGGTCGCCATCCGGGTCTTGTCGCCGAGCACCGAGCCGCCGGTGCGCACCGAGGACGGGTCGACGGCGAGCACGCCGACGCGGTGGCCGAGCCCCGTGAGGTGGCTGCCCAGCGCCTCGATGAAGGTCGACTTGCCGACGCCGGGCACCCCGGAGATCCCGACCCGCACCGACGCCGGCGCAGCGCCGTCGGTGAGCCGGGTCAGCAGCTCGCGCGCCGCCACCCGGTGGTCGGCGCGGGCCGACTCCACCAGGGTGATGGCCCGCGACACCGACGCGCGCCGGCCCGCACGGACCCCCTCGACGAGCGCGTCGACGTCAGGAGCCGGCACGCTCAGCCACCGTCGTGGCCGAGCTGCGCGGACAGCTTCGCGAGCAGGTCGAGCGCGGCCTCGGCGATGACGGTGCCGGGCGGGAACACAGCGGCCGCCCCGATCTCGAGCAGCGTGGCCACGTCGTCGGGCGGGATCACCCCGCCCACGACGACCATGACGTCCTCGGCCCCCTGGTCGGCCAGCGCCTGCTTGAGCTCCGGCACCAGCGTGAGGTGGCCGGCGGCGAGCGAGTTGACCCCGACGACGTGGACGTCGGCGTCGACCGCCTGCTGCGCGACCTCCTCGGGTGTCGAGAACAGCGGCCCCACGTCGACGTCGAAGCCCATGTCGGCGAAGGCCGTGACGATCACCTTCTGGCCGCGGTCGTGGCCGTCCTGGCCCATCTTGGCCACCAGGATGCGGGGGCGGCGGCCCTCGTCCTCGGCGAACCTCTCCGTGGCCGCGAGCACCTGCGCCATCGCCTCGTTGGTGCCGGACTCGCGCTTGTACACGCCCGAGATCGTACGGATCACCGCGCGGTGGCGGCCGTAGACCTGCTCCAGCGCCTCGGAGATCTCCCCCACCGTGGCCTTGGCCCGCGCCGCGTCGACCGCGAGCGCGAGCAGGTTGCCGTCGGAGGCGTCGGCCCCGCTCGTGGCGCCCGTCGAGACGCCGGACTCGGCGGCGCGGGTCAGGGCGTGCAGCGTGCGCTCGACCTCCTCGCCGTCGCGCTCCTCGCGCAGCCGCTCGAGCTTGGCCAGCTGCTGGCGGTAGACGCTGGCGTTGTCGACCCGCAGGACGTCGAGCCGGTCCTCGTCGGCGAGCCGGAAGGTGTTGACGCCCACCAGCTTCTGGGCGCCGGAGTCCAGCCGCGCCTGGGTGCGCGCGGCTGCCTCCTCGATGCGCATCTTGGGCAGCCCCTCCTCGATCGCGCGGGCCATGCCCCCGGCCTGCTCGGCCTCCTGGATGTGCGCCCAGGCCTTCGTGGCCAGGTCGTGGGTCAGCCGCTCGACGTACCAGCTGCCGCCCCAGGGGTCGATGGTCCCGGTGGTGCCCGACTCCTGCTGCAGCAGCAGCTGGGTGTTGCGCGCGATCCGGGCCGAGAAGTCGGTGGGCAGCGCGATCGCCTCGTCGAGGGCGTTGGTGTGCAGCGACTGGGTGTGGCCCTGGGTCGCGGCCATCGCCTCGATGCAGGTGCGCTGCACGTTGTTGAACACGTCCTGGGCGGTCAGCGACCAGCCGCTGGTCTGGCTGTGGGTGCGCAGCGAGAGCGACTTGGGGTTCTGCGGGTCGAACTGCGCGACCAGCCGCGCCCACAGCGCCCGGGCCGCGCGCATCTTGGCGACCTCCATGAAGAAGTTCATCCCGACGGCCCAGAAGAAGGACAGCCGCGGGGCGAACTGGTCGATCGTCAGGCCCGCGTCGAGGCCGGCGCGGATGTACTCCACGCCGTCGGCCAGGGTGTAGGCCAGCTCCAGGTCGGCCGTCGCCCCGGCCTCCTGGATGTGGTAGCCGGAGATCGAGATCGAGTTGAAGCGCGGCATCCGCGCGCTGGTGAAGGCGAAGATGTCGGAGATGATCCGCATGCTCGGCTGCGGCGGGTAGATGTAGGTGTTGCGGACCATGAACTCCTTGAGGATGTCGTTCTGGATGGTCCCGGTGAGCTGCTCCGGCTTCACCCCCTGCTCCTCGGCCGCGGCGATGTAGAGCGCCATCACCGGCAGCACCGCGCCGTTCATCGTCATCGAGACCGACATCTCGTCGAGCGGGATGCCGTCGAAGAGCTGCCGGGCGTCGTAGATGGAGTCGATCGCGACGCCCGCCATCCCGACGTCGCCCTTGACCCGCGGGTGGTCGGAGTCGTAGCCGCGGTGGGTGGCCAGGTCGAAGGCGACCGAGAGGCCCTTCTGACCGGCCGCGAGGTTGCGGCGGTAGAAGGCGTTGGACTCCTCGGCGGTCGAGAACCCGGCGTACTGCCGCACCGTCCACGGCTGGGTGGTGTACATCGTCGGGTAGGGACCGCGCAGGAACGGCGCCAGGCCGGGGTAGGTGTCGAGCGCGTCGAGGCCCTCGAGGTGCTCGGGGCCGTAGATGGGCAGCACGTCGATGCCCTCGGGCGATTCCCACGGGTCGCGCCGCGACGGCTCGTGGGCGCGCACGGCACCCGCCAGCGGCTGGCCGGCGAAGCTCTTCGGGACCGTCATGACAGGTGTCCTCTCGTGCGCTGCAGGAAGGCCAGGGCGTCCACGCCCACGGCGGCGCTGTCGTCGACGCCCAGCTCGCCGGGCTTGCCCGCGACCACCACCCGCCGGGCGCCCGCCTCGCGCAGGGCGGCCACCAGCTCGGCCCCCCACGCGTCGTACGCCCGGTCGTGGCCGACCAGGCACACCACCGGCTGGCCGCCGTCGGGCCCGCGGTAGTCCTCGAGCACCGCCGCCACGTCGTCGTGGGGGCCGGAGCCGACCACGTCGACGCCGCCCGCGGCGAACAGGTTGGCGGCGTACGTCGCGCGGGCGGTGTGGGCGGCGACGCTGCCCATCGTGGCCAGGAAGACGGGCGTGCCCGCCGGCTCGTCGCGGAGCCGCTCGAAGGGCTCGGCCCACGGCCGCACCGCAGGGGTGCCCTCGGGCAGCGGCGGCCGCTCGGGCAGCTGCTCGTGGAGGTTCGGGAACTCCGAGGTGCCGGTGATCGCGCGGCGCCGCGTCGCGACCTGGCGGTCGCGCTCGGTGACCACCTCCTCGACGCGGGCGCGCAGCGAGCCGTCGTCGAGGACGGCGAGCACGCCACCCGCCTCCTCGATGCGGCCCAGCTCCTCCCAGCCGGCCACGGCGAGGTCGTCGGTGAGCCGCTCGACGGCGAAGGCGCCCCCGGCCGGGTCGGCGACCTTGGCGACGTGGGACTCCTCGACGAGCAGCGTCGAGGTGTTGCGCGCGATCCGGCGGGCGAAGTCGTCGGGGATGCCGAGGCGGCTGTCGAAGGGAAGCACGGTGACGGCGTCGGCGCCGCCCACGCCGGCCGCGAACGTCGCCACGCAGGTGCGCAGCATGTTCACCCAGGGGTCGTAGCGGGTCATCATCGGTCGCGAGGTGACCACGTGGAGCACCATCTGGCGGTGGTCCTCGCCCGCGCCGCTCAGCTCGAGCATCCGCGCCCAGAGCCGGCGCACGGCGCGCAGCTTCGCGATCGTGGGGAACTGCTCGTCGGTCGCGGCCAGGCGGAACTCCACCAGCCGCGCGGCGTCGTCCACGTCGACGCCGGCGGCCTCGAGCGCCCGCAGGTGGTGGGCCGCCACCGCCAGCGCGTAGCCGACCTCCTGCACGTCGGAGCCCCCGAGGTCGTGCACCGCGGTGCCGTCGACCACCAGGGCGCGGCAGCCCAGGTCGCCGGCCAGGCGGGCAGCCTCGGCCACGGTCTCCGCCGGGTCGTCGCCCTCGGGCGCGACCCCGCGCAGCCGGGCGGCCACCGGGTCCACGCCCAGGTTGGTCCCGGGCGCCGCGGTGGTGCCGCCGAGCAGGTCCGCCAGCGCGCGGGCAGCCCCCAGGGGGTCCGACGGTGCGTCGAGCACCACCGGGGCGACGTCGAGCAGCACGCCCTGGAGCAGCTGGCCGAGGTCGTCGGCGGCGGTGCCGCCGGGGCCCACCCTCACCAGCAGGGAGGTGGCGCCGTTCTCCAGGTCGGTCAGCGCCGAGGCGTTGCCGCGGGCGGCGTTCGGGTCGGCCAGCAGCGGCCGGACGTCCCAGCCGGCGTCGCGCGCCGGGGGCCGGACGGGCTCGGGCAGGTCGGCGACGAGCGCGGGCGTGCCGAGCGGTGCGACCCGCAGGCCGTCGAGGGTGGTCCGGGCGAGCCGGTCCCACACGGCGGAGTCCTGGTCGTCCTCGCCGAGACGGCCCGCCTTGCGGAGCACCGCGGCGGCGGCGTGCTCCCAGGCCTCGCGGCCCGCGTCACCGCCGGCGGACCCGCCCGCTCCCGCTTCCAGGGACACCGGCGGGCTGAGACGGACGTCACTGGTCATGGCCCGAACACTAGGGACCCGGGCCATGACCGACCAGGGAGTGTGAAACACGTCCCAGCCGGGAGCACCCGATCGGCACCGCGTCCGGCGGCACCCGGCTAGCGTCGGCCCCGTGCCGGGAGGACCGGCGGCCCCGTCTGGTGGACGGCCGATGACGGGTCGACGACGGGAGGGACGGCACGTGGAGGCACCGGTGGGCGGACGGGTCGTGGCGCAGGGCGAGGGGCTGGTGCTGCGCGCGCCGGTGCCCGGCGACCGGTCCCGGATGCTGGAGCAGGCCCACGACCCCGTCCAGCTGCGCCACGGGCAGCCGGCGGGCGTGCCCGTCCCGTCGGTGATCGCCGACCTCGACGACCGCGTCGCCCGCAGCGCCCAGGCGCTCGCCGACCGCACCCCGGGCGACCTGGTGGTCGCCGAGGCCGCCGACCCCGCCCTCTTCCTGGGCTCCGTGTCGTGGCGCCAGGACACCCCGCCGCTGCTCCGCATCGCCGACGTCGGGTACGCCGTGCACGCCGACGCCCGCGGCCGCGGCGTCGCGACCCGGGCGGTGCGGCTGCTGAGCCGCTGGCTGCTCCTCGACGCCGACGGCCCCGGCCAGGCCCGCGCCCAGCTCGAGCACAGCGTCGAGAACGCCGCCTCCTGCCGGGTCGCCCTCGCCGCCGGCTACGCCCGCGAGGGGGTGCGCCGCGGCTTCCTCCCGATGTGCGACCCCGACCACCCCGACGGCGTGCGCCGCCACGACGTCTGCTCCCACGGCCTGCTGCCCTCCGACCTGGCCTAGCCGCCCGCGCGGCCAGCTCTCCGACCGGCGCGTTCACCTGGTCCTCGCGTGTCGGACACGCGCCCGTCACGTGCGGCGACGAGCGTGGAGCCATGCGCATCGCCCTGGTCACCGAGCAGTTCTCCCCCGCCGACGAGCCCGCGGCCCGGGTGACCCGCGAGGTCACGACCCGGCTGGTCGCCGACGGCCACGACGTCGTGGTCTTCGCCTGCGGCCGGGGCCAGGCGACCTTCCACGGCGCCCGGATGTTCTGGGCGAGCCGGATGACGCCCGTCTCGGCCGTCCGCGAGGCGATGGCGCTCTCGCGGCCCGACGTGTGCCACCTCGTCGACCCGCACCGGCTGGGCATGAAGGCCGCCGAGGCGGCCGAGCGCCTGGGCATCCCCACCGTCGTCCTCGGCCCGCGGGGCTGGGCCCCCGGCGTCGACCCGGCCGACCACCACCCGGGGCTGCGCGACGAGGCGCTGCACGCGCGCTGGGCCCGGGCGCACGCCCCCGACGGCGGCCAGCTGGTCGCGGGCTACTTCGGGCCGCTGACCAAGCGCAACGTCCTGGGCCGGCTCGCCACGGTGGCCAGGCTGCCCGGCGTGCGGCTGCTGGCGGTCGGCGAGGGCCCCGGCGCCGAGCAGCTGCGCAGCGCCGGCGCCAAGGTGGTGCCCCACGCCTCCGGCGTCGAGCGCGCCCGCTGCCTGGCGACCGTCGACGTGCTGCTGCAGCCGCGCAAGCGCGAGACCTGCTCCCCCGTGGTGCTGGAGGCGCTGGCCAGCGGCGTCCCCGTCGTGGCGTACGCCGCGGGCACGGCCGCCGACGTGGTGCGCCACGAGCGCACCGGCCTGCTCGTCCCCACCGAGCGGGGCGGCCGCGCGTTCGCCCGCCACGTCGCCAGGCTGGCCGCCAGCCCCGACCTGCGCCACGTGCTGTCCACCGGCGCCCGCGAGTCGGTCGCCGACCGCACCTGGGACCAGGCGGTGCGCGAGCTCGTCGACGTGCACTACGCCGCCGCGCTGCCCGCGACCACCAGCGGGCAGCTCGCCGCGCAGCGCCTGCCCTGATCCGCCGTCCCCCCACGCGGGCCGCCCGCAGCACCTAGGCTGGAGCCGAGACGTCGACTTCGGGGAAGGTGTCGCATGGCCACGGTCACGACCCTGTCGACGCGCGTGCACCGCTACCTCACCGACCCCGTCGCCACCTGGCGCACCGGCAGCCGCGAGAGCCAGACCCTGACGCTGGTGGCGCTGCTCGTCGGGGTGACGGCGTGCTTCGCCGTCTCGCTGACCCGCTACCCGCTGATGCCCCTGACGTCCTACTACGTGTGGCTGCTGCTGGGCATGCTGCTGCTGCGGTTCCGCCCGCTGGTGGTGCTCTCGCTGGTCGCGACCACGATGGCCGTCACCGCGATGGTGGTCGCCAACGACCTCAACGCCACCCGGGTGACCGCCATCCTCAACCTGGTGGTGTCGGTCGGCCTGGTGCTGTTCGCCTCCAGCCGCCAGCACAGCGGGCTGCCCGGTCCGCTCAGCGAGGCCATGCTGACCGACCTGCGCCGGCGGCTCCAGGCCAGCGGCACCGTGCCCCCGCTGCCCCACGGCTGGACGTCGCAGTCGGCCATGCTCGCCTCCAACGGCATCGGCTACGGCGGCGACTTCCTCGTGGCCGACCTGACCCAGGACGGACGCCGGCTCGAGATGATCCTGGTCGACGTCTGCGGCAAGGGAGTCGGCGCCGCCGCCCAGGCGCTGCAGTTCGGCGGGGCGCTCGGCGGGCTGATCGGCTCGCTGCCCCCGCAGGGCCTGTTCGAGGCGGCCAACGACTTCCTGCTCCGCCAGGGCAACGACGAGAGCTTCTCCACCGCCGTGCACGTCACCGTCGACCTCGAGACGGGCGACTACCTGCTCACCAGCGCCGGCCACCCGCCGGCCCTGGTCTGGTGGCCGCAGGAGGCCGAGTGGCGGGTCGCGGCCGCGCGGGGCACGGCGCTCGGGATCCTGCCCCAGCCCGAGATGCACACCAGCACCGGCACGCTCGGCCCCGGCCAGGCGCTGATGTTCTACACCGACGGCGTCATCGAGTACCGCTCGCGCGACCTCGACGTCGGCCTGCAGTGGCTGCGCGAGCGCGGGGCTAGCGCCGTCGCCGACGGCTTCGACGGCGCGGCGGGGCGGCTGCTGTCCGACGTGCGCCGGGGCGAGGACGACCGCGCGGTGCTGATCCTGCACCGCGCCACCGAGCCGGCCACGCTGGAGCAGGGCGTGCCTGAGAGCCGCCCGACGACTTCGTGAAGAGTTCCCTGAGCGACACGAGGGGGATATCTCACACGCCCGCGGGCTCGGTCATCATGCCCGCCGCGATACCGTGACCGATGTGGCAACCACGACACTGGTGAAGAACAGCAGGTCGACGCGCTCGACCATCGCCCTGAAGATCCTCATGGCCGTCACCGGCCTCGTCTTCATCGCCTATGTGCTCCTGCACATGTACGGCAACCTCAAGGCGTTCGCGGGACACGACTCCTTCAACGCCTACGCCGAGCACCTGCGGGTCATCGGCGAGCCGATCCTGCCGCGCGAGGGTCTGCTCTGGATCGTCCGCGTGGTGCTCCTGCTCTCGCTGGTCGGCCACGTCTACGCCGCGGTGACGCTCTGGCGTCGCGCCAGCACCGCCCGCGGCTCGAAGTACGTCGTGAAGAAGAACAAGCACTCGTCGTTCTCCTCGCACCTGATGCGCTGGGGCGGCCTGACGCTGCTGCTGTTCATCGTGTGGCACCTGCTCAACTTCACCGTCGGCAAGGTCAACGTCTCCGGCGGCGCCACCAACGACCCCTACAACCTGCTCGTGGACTCCTTCTCGGTCTGGTGGCTCACGCTCATCTACCTCGTCGCGATGTTCATGCTCGCCACGCACCTGCACCACGGCGTCTGGAGCGCAGGACAGACCCTCGGACTGACCAACACCGCGTCGTCGCGCGCCGCCTGGAAGCGCGCCGGCCTCGTCGTCGCGGTCGTGGTGGCCGGCGGCTTCGCCGCGGTCCCGGTGTCCGTCCTGCTCGGCGTCATCGACAAGTAACGAGGAGAACCCGATGAGCAACCCCGCCCTCAAGACCTCCGACCCCTCCTCCCCCGAGGACCCGCAGCAGCACGACGACGCCGCCGGCTACTACGTCGCGGGCGAGCCCGTGCGCGACACCAAGGCGCCGGCCGGTCCCATCGAGGAGAAGTGGGACACGCGGCAGTTCGACGCCCGCATCGTCAACCCCGCCAACCGTCGCAAGGTCTCGGTCATCATGGTCGGCACCGGCCTGGCCGGCGGCTCTGCCGCGGCGACGCTGGGCGAGGCGGGCTACCAGGTCAAGACCTTCTGCTACCAGGACTCCCCCCGTCGCGCGCACTCCATCGCGGCGCAGGGCGGCATCAACGCCGCCAAGAACTACAAGGGCGACGGCGACTCGGTCCACCGGCTCTTCTACGACACCATCAAGGGCGGCGACTACCGCTCCCGCGAGACCAACGTCTTCCGCCTGGCCCAGGTGAGCACCAACATCATCGACCAGTGCGTCGCGCAGGGCGTCCCCTTCGCCCGCGAGTACGGCGGCCTGCTCGACAACCGCTCCTTCGGCGGCGTCCAGGTCTCGCGCACCTTCTACGCCCGCGGCCAGACCGGCCAGCAGCTGCTGCTCGGCGCCTACCAGGCCCTCGAGCGCCAGATCGGCGCCGGCACGGTCCAGCAGTACTCCCGCCACGAGATGGTGGAGCTCGTCGTCGTCGACGGCCGCGCCCGCGGCGTCATCGTGCGCGACATGGTCACCGGCGAGCTGGAGACCCACCTCGCCGACGTCGTCGTGCTCGCCAGCGGCGGCTACGGCAACGTCTTCTTCCTCTCCACCAACGCCATGGGCTGCAACGTCACCGCCACCTGGCGCGCCCACCGCAAGGGCGCCTACATGGCCAACCCCTGCTACACCCAGATCCACCCCACGTGCATCCCGGTCTCCGGCGCCCACCAGTCGAAGCTGACCCTGATGAGCGAGTCGCTGCGCAACGACGGCCGCATCTGGGTGCCCAAGGACGCCAAGGACGCCGACAAGGACCCCCGGGAGATCCCGGAGGAGGACCGCGACTACTACCTGGAGCGGATCTACCCCGCCTTCGGCAATCTGGTGCCCCGCGACATCGCCTCGCGCCAGGCCAAGAACATGTGCGACGAGGGCCGCGGCGTCGGCCCCGAGGTCGAGGGCGTGCGCCGCGGCGTCTACCTCGACTTCTCCGAGGCCATCGGCCGCCTCGGCCGCCCGGCCATCGAGAGCAAGTACGGCAACCTGTTCGACATGTACGCCCGCATCACCGGCGAGGACCCCTACGAGGTCCCGATGCGGATCTACCCCGCGGTCCACTACGTCATGGGCGGCCTGTGGGTCGACTACGACCTGCAGTCGACGATCCCCGGCCTGTTCGTGGCCGGCGAGGCCAACTTCTCCGACCACGGGGCCAACCGCCTCGGCGCCTCGGCGCTGATGCAGGGCCTGGCCGACGGCTACTTCGTGCTGCCGAACACGATCCGCGACTACCTCGCCGACAGCCCGTTCGAGAAGATCGACGAGGACCACCCGGCCGTCGTCGAGGCGCGCACCGCGGCTGAGGCCCGGATCAACCACTTCCTGTCCAACAAGGGCACCCGCAGCGTCGACTCCTACCACCGCGAGCTCGGCAACATCATGTGGGAGTACTGCGGCATGGAGCGCACCGAGGACGGCCTGAAGAAGGCGATCGACCTCATCCGCACCCTCAAGGACGACTTCTGGCGCAACGTCAAGGTCCTGGGCTCGGGCGACACCGTCAACCAGTCGCTGGAGAAGGCCGGCCGCGTCGCCGACTTCCTCGAGCTCGGCGAGCTGATGTGCATCGACGCCCTCAACCGTCGCGAGTCCTGCGGCGGCCACTTCCGCGGCGAGTCGCAGACCGAGGACGGCGAGGCGCTGCGCCACGACGACCAGTACGCCTACGTCGCCGCCTGGGAGTGGGGCGGCGAGGGCGAGAAGCCGGTCCTGCACAAGGAGGACCTCGTCTACGAGTCCGTCGAGATGAAGCAGCGCAGCTACAAGTGACGCGCCGCCCCTCCCCCCGTCGAGCAACCCCCCACCTGGAGATCCCCACCTCATGAAGCTCACCCTGAAGATCTGGCGCCAGGCCGGCCCGCAGGCCGAGGGCGGCATCCGCACCTACGACGTCGACGAGATCTCCGAGGACATGTCGTTCCTCGAGATGCTCGACGTGCTCAACGAGCAGCTGATCAACGACGACGAGGAGCCCATCGTCTTCGACCACGACTGTCGCGAGGGCATCTGCGGCAGCTGCGACCTGATGATCAACGGCGAGGCCCACGGCCCCGAGGTCACCACGACCTGCCAGCTGCACATGCGCTCCTTCCACGACGGCGAGACCATCACCGTCGAGCCGTGGCGCGCCGAGGCGTTCCCGATCATCAAGGACCTGATGGTCGACCGGTCGGCCTTCGACCGCATCATCTCCAGCGGCGGCTTCGTCTCGGTCAACACCGGCGCTGCCCCCGACGCCCACGCGACGCCGGTGCCCAAGGCCAACGCCGACCGCGCCTTCGACGTCGCCACCTGCATCGGCTGCGGCGCCTGCGTCGCTGCGTGCCCCAACGGCTCGGCCTCGCTGTTCCTCGGCGCCAAGATCACCCACCTCGGCGAGCTGCCGCAGGGCCAGGCCGAGCGGGACACCCGCGTGGCCAGCATGGTCGCCCAGCACGACCACGAGGGCTTCGGCGGCTGCACCAACATCGGCGAGTGCGCGTCGGCCTGCCCCAAGGGCATCCCGCTCGACGTGATCTCGCAGCTCAACAAGGACCTGCGGACCGCGATCCGGCACGGCCACTAGCCGATCCGCACCAGTTCGTCCGATCGTCACCAAAACGGACATTTGGTGCTTATGGTGTTGAGCCATGGAGCTCAAGACCTTCGCACGTGCCGTCGCCCTCGGCACGACGCTGCTGCTCGCGGGCGGTGCGGTGCCGGCCTCGACCCTGGCCCAGGCCGCGCCCGCCCCGAGCGGGTCCCAGGCCCAGGTGCTGGCCACGAGTGCCCCCACCGCGACCGGGGCGGTCCCCCGGGCCGCCTGGTCGGGCGCGATCCGCACCTCCGACCAGGCAGCCGTCAACGACGCCTACTGGAAGTCGTGGGCTCCGGCGCAGACGCTGCGCACCGGCTGGGGCGGTGACCTGTCGGGCTGCCGTGCCGGCGCCCCCTCGGCCGAGTCCCGCACCGCCACGCTCGGCGCCATCAACTTCGTCCGCTCGCTCGGCGGGCTCGCCCCGGTCTCCTTCGACCCCAAGCTGGACGCGACGGCCCAGAGCGCGGCGCTGATCATGTCGGCCAACAAGGCCCTGAGCCACGCACCGCCCAGCTCCTGGCGCTGCTACTCCTCGGTGGGCCGCAGCTCGGCCGGGAAGTCCAACCTCGCCCTCGACCCCTCGGGCCTGACCGCGGGCCAGGCGGTCGACCTCTACATGAGCGAGCCCGGAGCCGCCAACTACGTGGTCGGGCACCGCCGCTGGGTGATGAACCCCTTCGCGGTCACGATGGGCTCCGGCGCCACCGACACCGCCCACGCCCTGACCGTCATCGGCGCCAAGAGCACCAGCCGCCCCAACCCGAGCTGGGTGCCCTGGCCCACCAAGGGCTGGTTCCCCAGCACCATGGAGCCCGACGGCCGGTGGTCGCTCTCGGCCGGCGCCTCGATGGACCTGCGCTACGCCAGCGTCCGGGTGACCCGCGACGGCACCGCCATCAAGGCGGTCAAGCAGCGCGTCGTCAACGGCTACGCCCGACCCACCCTGGTGTTCCAGGTGCCGGCCAGCCTGGCCACGAGCGGCACCTTCAAGGTCAGCGTGACCGGGATCCGACGCGCGGGGACCTCCAAGCGCTACAGCACCTCGTGGACCACCACGATGTTCACGCCCCAGGCGCCTGCCCCGGCGACGCAGCCGGCGCCCTGAGCCCCAGCGGGAAGGCCTGCGAGGGCTGCCACCCCAGCTGCGGGTCCTGCCGGTACATCCACATCTCGCTGACCTCGAAGGCCGCCTCGTAGTGGGCGAGGTCGGCGAAGGCCCGGTCGAGCTCCTCGTCCGCGAGGTGGTGGGCCACGGTGACGTGCGGGTGGTAGGGGAAGTCGCGGTCGAGCGCGAGCGGTCCGTCGAGGACGTCGCCCGCCAGCTGCTCGCACTGGCTGATCCCCTCGACGACCCCGACGAAGACCACCGGGGAGACCGGGCGGAAGCTGCCGGTGCCGCGCAGGTGGACCGAGAAGCACTCCGACCGCGCGGCGACCGCGCCGAGGTGGTCGACCAGCGCCGTCACGCCGGCCTCGTCCACGTCGTACGGCGGGAGCAGGGTGATGTGGGTCGGGATCCCGCGCGCCGCCTCGTCGCCGAGCGCGATGCGGTAGCGCTGCAGCTCCCCGCCCCAGGGCTCGGGGACGGCGACGGAGACTCCGATGGTCGGCACGCCCAGAAGGGTAACGACCCCGGGGCCGGGGCCGCGGACCCCTCCGACCCGTGGCGTTCGTAGGATTGGGCGACCCTCCGGGAGGACCCCCATGAACGACTCCTTCAGCGCCGCGCTCGAGCGCAGCGCCGCGATCGAGGCACGCATCGCCACCCACCCGCACGAGCTGCGGATGCTCACCGGCGACCGTCCCACCGGGGCGCTGCACATCGGCCACTACTTCGGCTCGATCCGCAACCGGCTGCGCCTCCAGGAGGCCGGCGTCGAGATCCTGCAGCTGATCGCCGACTACCAGGTGATCACCGACCGCGAGGTCGCCGGCGACATCCGCGGCAACGTGCACCACCTGCTGCTCGACAACCTCGCCTCCGGCCTCGACCCCGAGCGCAGCACGATCTTCACCCACTCCGCGGTGCCGGCCCTCAACCAGCTGCTGCTGCCGTTCCTCAGCCTGGTCAGCGTGGCCGAGCTGCAGCGCAACCCCACCGTCAAGGACGAGGCCGCCACGGCCGGCATCACCTCGATCAGCGGGCTGATGCTCACCTACCCGGTCCACCAGGCGGCCGACATCCTGTTCTGCAAGGCGACCGTGGTGCCCGTGGGCAAGGACCAGCTGCCCCACATCGAGCAGACCCGGGTCGTCGCGCGCCGCTTCAACGAGCGCTACGGCGCGACGTTCCCCGAGCCGGGGGCGCTGCTCTCCGAGGCCACCCACGTGCTGGGCACCGATGGCACCAAGATGAGCAAGTCCAAGGGCAACACCGTCGAGCTGCGGATGAGCGCCGACGAGACCGCCAAGCGGATCAAGGGCGCCAAGACCGACAGCGACCGCCACATCACCTTCGACCCCGAGCAGCGCCCCGAGGTCGCCAACCTGCTCACCCTGGCCTCGCTGTGCGAGGGCACCGACCCGGTCCTGATCGCCGAGGAGATCGGCGACGGCGGCGGCGGCGGCCTGAAGAAGCGGGTGACCGAGGCGGTCAACACCTACTTCGCCCCGCTGCGCGAGCGCCGGGCCGAGCTGGCGGCCGACCCCGGCTTCGTCGACGGGGTGCTCCGCACCGGCAACGAGCGGGCCAACGAGATCGCCGAGGCCACGCTGGCCGAGGTGCGCTCGGCGATGGGCATGACCTACCCGTGAACCTCGTCCCCACGCTGAGCGACGGCGTCGTGACCCTGCGGGGTCACCGGGGGGACGACGTGCCGGGCGTCCTGGAGCAGTGCCAGGACCCCGAGACCCAGCGGTGGACGACCGTGCCGGTGCCCTACACCGAGGAGGACGCCGAGACCTTCGTCCACCACCTGGTCCCCAGCGGCTGGGAGTCCGGGCGCGCCTGGGGGTTCGCGATGACCGCGGCCGACGAGACCGGCGCCGAGCGCTTCGCCGGCAGCCTCGACCTCGTCGACCGGGGCGACGGCTTGGTCGAGATCGGCTACGGCACCAGCCCGTGGGCCCGCCGGCGCGGCCTGACCGAGCGGGCGGCGCGGCTGCTGCTCGAGTGGGGTTTCGCCGAGCAGGGCGTGGAGGTCGTGCAGTGGGTCGCCGGCCGCGGCAACTGGGCCTCGCGCCGCCTCGCCTGGCGCCTGGGCTTCGACGTGGGCCGCGACGCCGCCGTGGTGCACCAGCGCGGCCGGCTGCTGCCCGCCTGGGCCGGCACCCTGCGCCGCGGCGAGCCGCTCGCGCCGCGCCACCCCTGGTACGACGTGCCGGTGCTGCACGGCGAGCGCGTGGTGCTGCGCCCGCTGGCCGAGGCCGACCTGCCCCGGATGCTCGAGTGCCTCCAGGACGAGCAGATGCGCCACTTCAGCGAGGGACCGCGCGAGCGGGCACCCCACACCGTCGAGCGCTGGCCCGACCTGGTCGACGAGCGCCGCGAGTGGGCGGCGCGGGGCGAGGCGCTGGCGTGGACCGTCGCCGACCCGCAGCACGACACCCACCTCGGGCTGGTGCAGCTCCACCGCGTGCACCACCGCCGCCAGGCCGAGCTGGGCTTCTGGGCCCACCCCGACTCCCGTGGCCGCGGCCTGACCACCGAGGCGGTCCGGCTCGTCGTGCGCCACGCCCTGGTCCCGTGGGACGACGGCGGTCTGGGCCTGCGCCGGGTGCACGCCTTCGCCGCCGCGGCCAACACGGCCTCGCGCGGCGTCCTGGCGGGCGCCGGCCTCACCGAGACCGGCCGGACCCGCCAGGAGGTGCTGCTGGGCGACGGCACCTGGAGCGACGGCACCCTGCACGACGTCCTGGGCGACGACTGGGTCGACCCGCGGGCCGACGACGCACCCCGCTAGGCGCGTCCCCGACCCTCAGGCCGCGGCGGCGGCCAGCGAGGTGCGACGCTGCAGCGCGACCGAGATGCCGAGCACGACCAGGCCGAGGACCGAGAGGCCGACGCCGAGCCACGCCGTCGCCGGGTAGCCCAGGCCCGCCGCCACGACCACGCCACCGAGCCACGCGCCGAGCGCGTTGGCGGCGTTGAGCGCCGAGTGGTTGAGCGCCGCACCGAGGGTGCGGGCGCGACCGGCGACCTGGATCAGGCGCATCTGCAGCCCGATGGTGAACACGCCGCCGGAGACCGAGATGAGGAAGACGGTCAGCATGCCGGCCACGAGCCACTGCGAGGTGACGGCGTACGTCGCCAGCAGCACGCCCATGGCGGCCGCCCCCAGGACGGTGGAGCGCAGGATCGACCAGTCGGCGAGCCGGCCGCCCACGAGGGTGCCCGACACCGAGCCCAGCCCGAAGGCCAGCAGGTAGAAGGGCACGAAGCCCTCGCCCTGGCCGGCCACCTCGGTCACGGTGGGGGCGATGTAGGTGTAGATCGAGAACATGCCGCCGAAGCCGATGGCGCCGGCCAGGGCCGTCAGCAGCACCTGGGGCTCCTTGAGGGCACGCAGCTCGGTGCGGCCGCTGGCGCCGCGGTCGGCGGGCAGCCGCGGCACGAACAGCGCCAGCATCACCAGGGTGAGCAGCACCAGCCCCACCACCAGGCCGTACGCCGCGCGCCAGCCGAGCCCCTGGCCCAGCCAGGTGGCGGCGGGCACGCCGAGGAGCGTGGCCACGGTCAGGCCGGTCATCACCAGGCTCACGGCCTGGGCGCGCCGCTTGGGCGAGACCAGGTCGGCGGCCACCAGCGCGGCGACGCCGAAGAAGGCGCCGTGGGGCAGGCCGGCGACGAAGCGGGCGCCCATGAGGGTGCCGTAGCCGGGCGCCAGCGCGGTCAGCAGGTTGCCGACCAGGATCACGCCCATCAGCGACAGCAGCAGGCCGCGGCGGGGCAGGCGGGCACCGAGCACGGCCAGCACCGGGGCGCCCACGACCACGCCCACGGCGTACGCCGAGATCACGTGCCCGGCCGTCGGGATGTCGACGCCGACACCGGCCGCCAGCTGCGGCAGCAGGCCCATCGAGACGAACTCCGTGGTGCCGATCGCGAACGCGCCCGTCGCCAGCGCGAGCAGCGCCAGCCCGGCCGTGCGCCGTCGCGCGGCGACACCTCCGTCGACGGCGTCCGTCGCGTCGGTGGCCAGGCGGGGGTCGTCGATCGTGGTGGTCACCCCGTGCACAACGACGAGGCCGGCCTCGTGTTCCCGATCCGGGCGGACCGGGTGGTGGTCTTCGTCACCCGGGCCCGGGAGCGGGCGGACGACGGAGGTCCCGGCCCGGCGGCCCGCCGGCCCCCGGAGGGGCCGGCGGAGGTGTCTCAGAGCGACGCGAGCGAGGCGTTGAACGTCTCGGAGGGGCGCATCACGCGGGCCGCCTTCTCCGGGTCGGGGCGGAAGTAGCCGCCGATGTCGGCGGGAGAGCCCTGCACCGCGAGCAGCTCGCCGGTGATGGTCTCCTCCTCCGAGCGCAGCCGCTTGGCCAGCTCCGCGAAGTCGGCGGCCAGCGCCTCGTCCTCGGTCTGGACGCTGAGCTCCTCGGCCCAGAACAGCGCGACGTAGAAGTGGCTGCCGCGGTTGTCGATGGTGCCGAGCCGGCGCTGCGGGGAGCGGTTCTCCTCGAGCAGCCGCCCGGTCGCCCGGTCGAGGGTCTCCCCCAGCAGCCGGGCGCGCAGGTTGTCGCCGGTGGTGGCCAGGTGGCTGAAGCTCTCCGAGAGCGCCAGGAACTCGCCCAGGCTGTCCCAGCGCAGGTAGTTCTCCTTCACCAGCTGCTGCACGTGCTTGGGGGCCGAGCCGCCGGCGCCGGTCTCGAACAGGCCGCCGCCGTTGATGAGCGGGACCACCGAGAGCATCTTGGCCGAGGTGCCGAGCTCGAGGATCGGGAACAGGTCGGTCAGGTAGTCGCGGAGCACGTTGCCGGTGACCGAGATGGTGTTCTCGCCCCTGCGGATCCGGTCGACGGAGACCTGGATCGCCTCGACGGGCGACTGGATCGTGAGGTCGAGGCCGTCGGTGTCGTGCTCGGGGAGGTACTGCTCCACCTTCGCGATCAGGTTGCGGTCGTGGGCGCGGGTCTCGTCGAGCCAGAAGATCGCCGGGTCGCCGGTGGCGCGGGCGCGGGTGACGGCGAGCTTGACCCAGTCCTGGATCGGCACGTCCTTGGTCTGGCAGGCACGCCACACGTCGCCGGCCTGGACGTGGTGCTCGGTGAGGACCTGGTCGTCCTGGTCGACGAGGCGGACGGTGCCGGCCTCGGCGATCTCGAAGGTCTTGTCGTGGGAGCCGTACTCCTCGGCCGCGCGGGCCATCAGCCCGACGTTGGGCACCGAGCCCATGGTGGAGGGGTCGTAGGCGCCGTGGGCCCGGCAGTCGTCGATGACGACCTGGTAGATCCCGGCGTACGACGAGTCGGGGATCACCGCGAGCGTGTCGGCCTCCGCGCCGTCGGGGCCCCACATGTGGCCCGAGGTGCGGATCATGGCCGGCATGCTGGCGTCGACGATGACGTCGCTCGGCACGTGCAGGTTGGTGATCCCCTTGTCGGAGTCGACCATCGCGATCGCGGGCCCGTCGGCGAGGTCCTTCTCGACCGAGGCCTTGACCCGGGCGGCGACGTCGCCGCCGACCTTCTCGGCGCCCGAGACGATGCCGCCGAGGCCGTTCTTGGGGTCGAGGCCGTGCTCGAGCAGGGCCTCGGCGTTGTCGGCGAACAGGCTCGGGAAGAAGGCCTGGACCGCGTGGCCGAACAGGATGGGGTCGGAGACCTTCATCATCGTGGCCTTGAGGTGGATCGAGAACAGCACGTCGTCGGCCTTGGCGCGGGCGATCTGGGCCCGCAGGAAGTCCTGCAGCGCGCTGGTGCTCATGAAGGTCGCGTCCACGACCTCGCCGGCCTCGACCGGGATCGACTCCTTGAGGACCTGGGTGCCGGCGTCGGTGACCAGCTCGACCCGCAGCGTGCCCGCGTCGGCGATGACGACCGACTGCTCGTTGTGGCGGAAGTCGTCGGCGTCCATCGTGGCGACGTCGGTCTTCGAGGAGGGGGTCCACGCCCCCATCGAGTGGGGGTTCTTGCGGGCGTAGCTCTTGACCGACTCGGGCGCGCGGCGGTCGGAGTTGCCCTCGCGCAGCACCGGGTTGACCGCGCTGCCCTTGACCTTGTCGTAGCGGGCGCGGGCGTCGCGCTCGTCGTCGGTCTGCGGGTTGTCCGGGTAGTCCGGCAGTGCCACGCCCTGCTCCTGCAGCTCGGCGACCGCGGCCTTGAGCTGCGGGACCGAGGCGCTGATGTTGGGCAGCTTGATGATGTTGGCCTCGGGCGTCTTGGCCAGGGCGCCCAGCTCGGCGAGGGCGTCGTCGACGCGCTGGTCCTCGGGCAGGCGGTCGGCGAAGACGGCGATGATCCGGCCCGCCAGCGAGATGTCACGCGTCTCGACGTCCACACCGGCCTTCGCGGCGTACGCCTCGATGATCGGGAGGAAGGAGTACGTCGCCAGGGCGGGCGCCTCGTCGGTCTGGGTGTAGATGATCTTGGAGTCGGTCACCGGGCCAACTTATCGCGAGGCCGGTCCGGGCCGTCAGGGACCGCTCAGCCCTCGGAGGGCCCCAGCAGCCGCCGCTTCAGCTCGCCGGGCGGGCCCTTGCGCTTGACGTCGACGCTGCCCATCAGCGCGAACCCCTTGATCCGCACCACCGGGGAGTCGGGGCCGATCTCGGGCACCACCCGGGAGCGGCGCTCGTCGAAGCCGCCCATGATCGGGACGCCCTCGAGCACCACGGCGGTGCGGGCGTCCACGACGATCTCGACGCTGCCCATGACGGCGGTGGCGTAGATCGTGACCTCGGCGGCGAGGTCGGCCTCGCGCAGGTCGAGCACCACGCTGCCCATCACGGCCACCGCCGTGTGCTGGTCGCCGAGCGCCCACGGCCCGCTGCGGCGGGTCTCGCTCATCAGCGCGAACGAGCTCGGGTGCGCCGGCACCGGACCGCGGGCCGGCACCGAGCCGGCACGCCGCGGGGCGGGCTGGCGCGAGGGCGGGGTGTCGTCGCGGTGGCCCGGCAGGTCGACGGTGATCGGGACCAGGTCGCCGTAGGTCTTCGCGGCGTACGTCGCCTCCAGCCGGTGCTCGAGCTCCTCGAGGTCGAGCCGGCCCTCCCCCGCCGCGTCGCGCAGCAGGTCGGCCACCCGGTGGCGGTCGGCGTCCGAGATCCGCATCGCGCGCGGGTCGACGGGCTCCATGCACCAACCCTAGGTCACGAGGCGTCCCCCACGGTGGTGCCGCCGGCGGCGTCGACGGTGACGTCGAGCGGCCGCCCGCCGGCCCGCAACCCTCGCAGCGCGAACGGTCCCAGCGCGGTCCCGACCCGCTCGGGGACCGACCGGGTCCCGTCGGGGTCGACGTCGACCCCGGTCGCCGCCACCAGCGCCGCGACGGCCCCGGCGGCGGACCAGGCCTGCGGCCGGCACGCGGCGGGGTAGGCCGCGGGCGAGGTCACCGCGTCGGCCGCGTCGCCGGCGTACAGCTCGGGGAAGCGCTGGCCGAAGCCCTCGGCGGCCCGCACCAGGTCGGCCGCCAGCAGCGCGGCCGCGTCGTGGTGGCCCTCGGCCGCCAGGCCCCGCACGGCGATGGCCGTGTCGTGGGGCCACACGGACCCGCCGTGGTAGCTCAGGCGCGAGAACCGCGGCGAGCGCGGGGTCAGGGTGTGCACGCCGAAGCCCGAGCGCAGCTCGCCGACCAGGACCTCGGCCACGCGGCGCGAGCGCGCCCCGTCGAGGATCCCGGTGCCCAGCAGGTGGCCCAGGTTGGAGGTGACCGAGTCGACCCGGGCGCCGTCGCGGTCCAGCGCGATCGCGACGTGGCCGCCCTCGGGGGTCTCGACCCAGAAGTCGCGCGCGAAGCGGGCCCGCAGGTCGGAGGCCCACTCCAGCAGGCCCGGCACGGGCGGCTCGCCGTGCGCCGCGAGGAGGGCCGACCCGGCGACGGCCGCCTCGTGGGCGTAGGCCTGGACCTCGCACAGCGCGATCGGCGCC
This sequence comes from Nocardioides scoriae, assembly GCF_900104965.1. Classification (NCBI taxonomy): domain Bacteria; kingdom Bacillati; phylum Actinomycetota; class Actinomycetes; order Propionibacteriales; family Nocardioidaceae; genus Nocardioides; species Nocardioides scoriae. The sequence continues at coordinate 1,727,250 of NZ_LT629757.1, forward strand.
TCGGCCAGGCGGCCGTCGGCGTGCTGGACCGAGTCGAAGCTGTCCTTCCACCCCTGGTTGGACAGGCCGGTGCCCGAGGTGTCGACGTAGCGCAGCCACCCGGTCTCGCGGGACTGCTCGAGCACCCACTCCAGGCAGCGCCGGGCCGCCGGCAGCAGCGCCCGGACCTGCTCGGGGTCGGCGCCCCAGCGGGCCGCGTCGGCGAGCAGGCAGACGAACAGCGGCGTCGCGTCGACCGTGCCGTAGTAGAGGGGTGGCAGCTGGTGGTCCAGGTCCGGGTCGCGCACCTCGTGGAGGATCTTGCCGGGCTGCTCCTCGGTGGCCGGGTCGTCGCGCTCGCCCTGACGCGCGGCCAGCACCCGCAGCGTCGAGAGGGCCAGGTCGGTGTCGACCGGCAGCAGCAGCCGCGCCGCCCACAGCGAGTCGCGCCCGAAGAGCGTGAGGAACCACGGGCTGCCCGCCGCCAGGAACCGGTCGCCGGGCGAGCCGTCGGCGCCGTCGCGCAGCAGCAGGCCCTCGAGGTCGAGCAGGCTGCGGGTCAGCAGCCGCCCCAGCCGGGGGTCGGGCGCCTGGACCGCCACCCGCTCGGCCCACCCGACCGGCCCGCCGGGCCCGAAGCGAGGCGTGCCGACGCTGCGCAGCCGCACCCCGACCTCCACCGACGCGCCCGGGCCGAGCCGACGGCGCCAGCTCAGGCGGGCGGTGGCGTCGTCGAGGGCCACGTCGTCGACGTCGGCCAGGGCGAGCCGCAGCTCGCGGCCGCGGCCCTCCCAGACCAGCTCGCCGGCGGCGTCGTCGCGCACGGGCGCCCGTGCCGGCAGCGCCTCGCCCTGCTTGACGGCGTGCATCGGCGCCAGGTCGGACTCGACGTCGAGGTGGAGCACCACGTCGACGGCCTCGCGGGCGGAGCTGCTCACCCGCAGCCGCTCCTCGACGCCGTCCGGGGCCAGGGTGCGGACCCGCTCCAGGAGCACCGTCGGGTCGGGCTGGTGGTCCCCCAGGCCGCGGGCGACGTAGGCGAACTCGTGGCGCGAGGTGCCCGACGCGTCGGCGCGCACCAGCTCCAGCGGGGAGTGCTCGACCCCGACCTCGAGGCGGCGGACCAGGCGGACGTCGTCGACGTACCAGCCCGCCACCCCGCCCCCGCGCGGCCGCACCTGGCCGTCGGCGTCGCTCAGCACGAGGCCCGGCGCGGCGACGGCCGTGGCGAGGTCGTGGAGCAGCGGCTGCAGCTCCCGCGGAGCGGATCCGGGGGTTGACGCATCGAGGACTGGCTGCGTAACTTCGGTCACACCGCCGGATTTTAGCGCTAAAAACACCCCCGGCCGCAACCCCCACGTCCTGGTTCGACCCGTCCCGACCGATGCCGAGGAGACCCGCAGTGCGAGGCCCCAGCCGTCACGGCGCCGCGACGCTCGACGACGTCGCCCGGCGTGCCGAGGTGTCGGCGATGACGGTCTCCAACGCGCTCAACCACCCGGCGCGGCTCTCCCCCGAGACGCTGGCGCGGGTGCGGGACGCCATCGAGGAGCTCGGCTACCGGCCCAACCGCTCGGCGCGCACGCTGCGCAGCCAGACCTCGCGGCTGGTGGGCGTCCGCGTCGAGCGCTCCCGGCAGGACCGCGCGGCGCTGCTGCTCGACCAGTTCCTGCACGCGCTGGCCGAGTCGGCCTCCAGCCTGGGCTACCACCTGATCCTGTGCCACGCCGCCGGCGACAGCGCCGAGCTGGCCGCCTACCAGGAGCTGCGGCAGACCACGGCCGTCGACGCGTTCGTGCTGACCGGCGCGCACCGCGACGACGCCCGGATGGCGTGGCTGCGCGAGCAGGGCGTCACCTTCGCCTCCTTCGGCCGCTCGTGGGACGCCGACCCCGACGGCCCCGGGGCCTTCTCGTGGGTCGACGTCGACGGCGCCGCCGGCATCCGCGCCGCGGTCGAGCACCTCGCCACCCAGGGCCACACCGAGATCGGGTTCGTCGGCTGGCCCGAGGACTCCGAGCTCGGCCGCGACCGGCTCCGGGGGTGGCAGGAGGCCTGCACGGCCCTCGGGCTGCCCGCCCGCGTGCGGGCCCACGTCGTCGACGAGTTCGACGCCGGGCGCGACGTCGCCCACCGGCTGCTCGACGCCCCCCGCGGCGGACCGGTCCCGACCGCGCTGGTCTGCGTCTCGGACACGCTGGCCCTGGGCGTGCTCCGCACCCTGTCCGAGCGCGGGCTGCGGGCCGGCCCGGACGTCGCGGTCACCGGCTTCGACAACTCGCCCTCGGCCGCCCTCACCACCCCCGGCCTCACCAGCATCGACCAGCCGCTCGCCGACGTGGCGGCCGAGCTGGTGCGGATCCTCGACGCCGAGCTCAGCGGCGTGGCCGCGACGGCCGCCTCCCCCGCGCAGACCCTGCTCCCGCCCCGCCTGGTCGTCCGCGACTCCAGCCTGTCCCGGTGACCCCCTCACCCCCACCCAAGGAGATCCCCATGTCCGTCTCGACCTCCCGCCTGCGCCTCGGCCTCGTCGCCTGCGCCGGGCTGCTCACCCTCACCGCCTGCGGCGGCGGCTCCGGCTTCGAGGACAGCGGCTCCGGCAGCGGCTCCGGGGGCGGCGACGGCAAGCTGAGCATCCTCATCGGCTCGTCGGGCGACGCCGAGACCGCCGCGGTCAAGAAGGCCGTGGCCGACTGGTCGGAGCAGAGCGGCACCGACGCCGAGGTCACCGTGGCCTCCGACCTCAACCAGCAGCTGAGCCAGGGCTTCGCGTCGAACAACCCGCCCGACGTGTTCTACATGAGCACCGACCAGCTCGGCGGCTACGTCGACAACGGGTCGCTCTACGCCTACGGCGACGACCTCCCGAACGCCGACGAGTTCTACCCCAACCTGCGCCAGGCCTTCACGGTCGACGACCAGTTCTACTGCGCCCCCAAGGACTTCTCGACGCTGGCGCTGTGGATCAACGACGCGAAGTGGAAGCAGGCCGGGCTCACCGACGCCGACGTCCCCACCACCTGGGACGAGCTCGCGGCCGTGTCGAAGAAGCTGACCCGCGGCAAGCAGCCCGGCCTGAGCTTCAGCCCGGAGTACCAGCGGGTGGGCGCCTTCTTCCCGCAGGCCGGCGGCGCGATGACCAACGAGGACCAGACCGAGGCCACCGTCGACACCTCGCAGAACGACGAGGCCCTCACCTACGTCCAGCAGCTGCTGGACGACGGCTCCGCGCAGTACTCCTCCAAGCTCGGCGCGGGCTGGGGCGGCGAGGCCTTCGGCAAGGGCCTCTCGGCCATGACCATCGAGGGCAACTGGCTCATCGGCGCGATGCAGAACGACTACCCCGACGTCGACTACACGGTCGCCGAGCTGCCGGCCGGCCCCGCCGGCAAGGGCACCCTGGCCTTCACCAACTGCTGGGGCATCGCCGACTCGAGCAGCGAGAAGTCCGATGCCGTCTCCCTGGTGGAGAAGCTCACCTCCGCCGAGGACCAGGCCGGCTTCGCGAAGGCCTTCGGCGTGATCCCCTCGGTCGAGTCGGCCGCGCAGCAGTACAAGAGCGACTCCCCGGAGGTGGCGCCCTTCATCGACGGCGCCGACTACGCCCAGAACCCGCCGTCCACCGTGGGGGCGGCCGACGTGATCACCGACTTCAACTCCCAGCTGGAGACGCTCGACAGCACGGACCCGAAGCAGATCCTCGCCTCGGTCCAGCAGTCGCTCCAGGCCACGATCGGCCAGTAGGCGCATGCCTGGTGACCGAGCGCCCCGCAGCTCTGCGCTGCGGGGCCACCAGTCGCGCGACGGCTGGGTGCTGATGACCCCCGTCGTGGTGGTCCTGGGGCTCTTCCTCGTCGCCCCGGTCCTGATGGCGGCCTGGGTCTCCGTGTCGGACTGGCGCGGCAACGGCAGTCCCTTCGGCTCCGACGTCGGCTTCGTGGGCCTGGCCAACTACCGCGAGATCCTCGCGGGCGGCGGCCTGGCCGAGCGCGACTTCGGCACGTCCCTGCGCAACAACCTGTTCTACGTCGTGCTCGTGGTGCCGCTGCAGACCGCGCTGGCCCTGCTGCTGGCGGTCTTCGTCAGCCGCCGGGTGCTCCGCGGCCGCGGCTTCTTCCGCACCGCGTTCTACTTCCCCTCGGTGACCAGCTCGGTGGCCATCACGGTGCTGTGGCTGTTCCTGTTCAGCACCAGCGGCGTGGTCAACCAGGTGCTCGGCTGGTTCGGCCTCAACGGTCCGGCGTGGTTCCAGGACCCCCGCGGCGTGCTGCACCTGCTGCTCGGGACCGTCGGCGTCGACACCGCGCCCGGTGCCCTGGCCGACCACGGCCTGCTGGGGATCACCTGGTGGGACTGGCTGGCCGGCCCCTCGGTGGCGATGAGCGCCTTCGTGCTGATGGCGGTGTTCACCACCTCGGGCACGTTCATGCTGCTGTTCATCGCGGCGCTGAACAACATCGGCGAGGAGATCGAGGAGGCCGGTCTCATCGACGGCGCCAACGGCTGGCAGCGCTTCCGCCACATCACGCTGCCGATGCTGCGTCCCACGCTGTTCACCGTGCTCACGCTCGGGCTGATCGGCACCTGGCAGGTGTTCGACCAGATCTACACCGGCACCCAGGGCGGGCCGGCGAAGACGACCCTCACCCCGGCGTACCTCTCCTTCCAGTCGGCGTTCGTCAACCAGCAGTGGGGCCAGGGCGCGGCGATCGCCTTCATCCTGTTCGCCATCATCGTGGTGCTCACGCTCGTGCAGCGGTGGGCGCTCTCGGAGGAGCGCGGCTCGAAGGCCGCGCGCGCCCGGGCGGACGAGATCCGGGCCTCGGTCACCGCCCGCCAGGACAGCACCTCAGGAGGCTCCGCATGAGCACCGCCACCCCCACCTCCCGGCGGTCCCGCGTCTCGGCGGCGACGGTCGCGACGTACGCCGTGCTGGTGGTGCTCGCGGTCGTCTACGTGATGCCGTTCCTCATCCAGGTCGCGACGTCGTTCAAGACCGAGGACGACGCGGCGGCCAACCCGCTCTCGCTGGTGCCCGCGACGGTGACCACCGAGGCCTACCGGACGCTGTTCCTCAACTCCGACCTGCCGCTGTGGTTCGCCAACTCGGTCGTCGTCACGCTGTGCGTCACGCTCGGGCGGGTGCTGTTCTGCTCGATGGCGGGCTACGCGCTGGCGCGGGTGCCCTTCCGGGGGCGGGCGCTGTCGTTCGCGGTGCTGGTGGCCGTGATGGCCGTGCCCAACGTGGTGCTGCTGATCCCGAAGTTCCTCGTCATCAACCAGCTCGCGATCTACGACTCGTACGCCGGCCTCATCATCCCGCTGCTGGCCGACGCGTCCGCCGTGTTCATCATGAAGGGCTTCTTCGAGTCGATCCCCGCCAGCGTCGAGGAGGCGGCCCGCGTCGACGGGGCCGGCACCTTCCGGATCTTCTGGTCGGTCGTGCTCCCGATGGCACGGCCCGCGCTGATGACGATCGTGATCCTGTCGTTCCAGGCGTCGTGGAACGAGCTCAACCACTTCATCGTGGCCAGCCAGGACCCCTCGCTCTACACCCTCACCAAGGGCGTCGCGCAGCTCGCGTCCGGAGCGCTCAGCCAGGGCACGCAGTACCCCGTCAAGCTCGCGGCCGCCGCGCTCATGACGGTGCCCGTCGCGGTCGTGTTCTTCGTGTTCCAGAAGCGGATCGTCAACACCACCACCGGGGCGGTCAAGGAGTAGCCGAGCCCGTCCCGGGGCGTCTCACCCGACTGCCCCGGGGCGGGTCCGCGCTGCTAGCGTCGGTCGGGTCTGCCATGTCGTCGTACGCAAGGAGTCCCTCGTGAGCACCACCCCGCTCAAGGTCGCCGTCACCGGTGCCGCCGGCCAGATCGGCTACAGCCTGCTCTTCCGACTCGCGAGCGGCGCGCTCGGCGACCGCCCGATCGAGCTGCGGCTGCTCGAGATCGAGCCCGCCCTGAAGACCCTCGAGGGCGTCGTCATGGAGCTCGACGACTGCGCGTTCCCCAACCTGGCCGGCATCGAGATCGGCCACGAGGCCGAGAAGGTCTTCGACGGCGTCAACCTCGCCCTGCTCGTCGGCGCCCGCCCCCGCGGCCCCGGCATGGAGCGCGGCGACCTGCTCGAGGCCAACGGCGCGATCTTCACCGCCCAGGGCAAGGCCCTCAACGCCGTCGCCGCCGACGACGTCCGCATCGGCGTGACCGGCAACCCGGCCAACACCAACGCGCTGATCGCCATGACCAACGCCCCCGACGTCCCGCAGTCCCGGTTCTCGGCGCTGACCCGCCTCGACCACAACCGCGCCATCTCCCAGCTGGCGGCCAAGACCGGCGCGCCCGTCACCGACATCACCCACATGACGATCTGGGGCAACCACTCGGCCACCCAGTACCCCGACCTGTTCCACGCCCAGGTCGCCGGCCGCAACGCCGCCGAGACCGTCGGCGACCAGGACTGGCTGGAGAACACCTTCATCCCGACCGTCGCCAAGCGCGGCGCCGCGATCATCGACGCCCGCGGTTCCTCCTCGGCCGCCTCGGCCGCCTCCGCCACCATCGACGCCGCCCGCGACTGGCTGCACGGCTCGGCCGACGACGACTGGGTCTCGATGGCGGTCGTCTCCGACGGCTCCTACGGCGTCCCCGAGGGCCTCATCTCCTCCTTCCCCGTCACCACCCGTGACGGCGACTGGGAGATCGTCCAGGGCCTGGAGATCGACGACTTCTCCCGCGCCCGCATCGACGCCTCGGTCGCGGAGCTCGCCGAGGAGCGCGACGCCGTCGCGAAGCTCGGCCTCATCTGAGGCTCACCGACACCACCGGTTTCCCAGGGGCCCCTGGGAACCTGTCACTCCCCGGGCGCAATTCCGCCCGGGGAGTAACGGTTTCCCAGGGGCCCTTGGGAAACCGCCGACGCCGCAGGAGGCCCCGATGACCGACCCCGTACGCCGCCGCACGCCGGTCGTCCTCGACGTCGACACGGGCGTGGACGACGCGTGCGCGCTGCTGCTGGCCTCGCTCCACCCGGACCTCGAGCTGCGGGCCGTCACGTGCGTGGGCGGCAACGCCCCGCTCGCCGACGTGGTGCGCAACACCCTGACCGTGCTCGACGTGTGCGGGCGCGAGGACGTGCCGGTGGCCGCGGGGGCGGCGCGGCCGCTGCTCGAGACGCCGGTCGACGCCCGCCACGTGCACGGCGACGACGGCATGGGCGACCTCGACCGGCCCACCTCCACCCGCTCCCCCGACCCCCGGCACGCCGTCGAGCTGCTGCGCGACGTGCTGCTCGAGGCGGCGGAGGCGGGCGAGCCCGTCACGCTGGTGCCGCTGGCCCCGCTGACCAACATCGCGCTGCTGCTGCGCACGCACCCGCAGGTGGCGCGCGGCCTGGAGCGGATCGTGTTCATGGGCGGCGCGGCCGAGGTCGGCAACGCCACCGCGTCGGCGGAGTTCAACGTCTTCCACGACCCGGAGGCCGCGGCCGTCGTCCTGGACGCCGCGACCGAGCTCGGCATCGAGCTGGTGATGTACGGCCTCGACGTGTTCTACGGGCCGCAGGTCACCCGCGAGCAGGCCGCCGAGCTGCTCGCCCAGGACGGCCCCGCGCGGCTGGCCGGCGAGCTGATCACCTTCCAGTGCGACCGCTTCGGCACCGGCTCGGCCACCATCGGCGACGCCGGCGCCGTGTGCGCGGTCATCGACCCCGGGGCGCTGGCTGTGCGGCCGCTGCCGATGCGCGTGGAGCTGGCCGGAACCTGGTCGCGCGGGCGCACCATCGTCGACCGGCGCGACTGGGCGGGCAACCTGGCCCACGACCCGCACGGCGAGGCGCCGGCGCGGGTCGGGGTGGCGCTGGCCGTCGACGGTGCGCGCTACACCCGGCTGTGGTTGGAGACGCTTCAGCCCGGCTGGTCGGGGATGACGCTGGAGAGCACGACCAGCGCGACGCCCACGCCGGCGAGCATCCCGACGTCGATCCAGCGGTAGCGGCGCACCCGCAGCATCCCCGCCTCGTGCTCGCTCAGCACCGCCCGCATGGCGGCGGCGGCGAGCAGCGCGAAGCCGATCAGGCTGACGCCCCGGCGCCAGGGCCCGAAGGCCACCAGCAGCATGCCGACGGCGGAGACGCCGACGACGACGAGGTAGACCAGCCCGCCCAGGGTGGAGGGCACCCGACGGGGCTCGCGCTCCACGCTCACGCCCCGCCCACGGTCGCCGTCACGAGGAGAGCCGGCCCTCCGCGTTGGCGACCACGTTGGACAGCAGCATCGCCCGGGTCATCGGACCCACGCCGCCGGGGTTGGGCGAGACGAAGCCCGCGACCTCCCAGACGTCGTCGGCCACGTCGCCCGCGATCTTGCCGTCCACCCGCGAGACCCCCACGTCGAGGACGGCCGCGCCGGGCTTGACCATGTCGGCGGTGATGATGCCGGGCACGCCCGCCGCGGCGACGACCACGTCGGCCGTGCGGGTGTGGGCCGCGAGGTCGCGGGTGCCGGTGTGGCACAGCGTCACGGTGGCGTTCTCGGAGCGGCGCGTCAGCAGCAGGCCGAGCGGGCGGCCCACGGTGACGCCGCGACCGACCACGACGACCTCGGCACCAGCGAGCTCGACGCCGTGGCGGCGCAGCAGCTCCACGATGCCGAACGGCGTGCACGGCAGCGGCGCCTCCTTGCCCAGCACCAGCCAGCCGAGGTTGGTCGGGTGCAGGCCGTCGGCGTCCTTGGCCGGGTCGATCTCGCCGAGCACGAGGTTCTCGTCGATGCCACGGGGCAGCGGCAGCTGGACGATGTACGCCGTGCAGGCCGGGTCGTCGTTGAGCCGGCGGACGGCGGCCAGCACCTCGTCCTGGGTCGCCGTGGCCGGGAGGTCCTCGCGGATGGAGGCGATGCCGACCTCGGCGCAGTCCTTGTGCTTGCCGTTGACGTACCACGTCGACCCCGGGTCGTCGCCGACCAGCACGGTGCCGAGCCCGGGGGTGACCCCGCGCTCGCGCAGGGCCGTGACCCGCTCGGCCAGCTCGGCCTTGATCGCCTTGGCCGTCGCCGACCCGTCCAGCTTGGTTGCGCTCACGTGCGGCATCCTCTCAGTGGGCGAAGTGGCGGGTGCCGGTGAAGTACATCGTCACGCCGGCAGCCTCGGCCGCCTTGATCGTCAGCTCGTCGCGGACCGAGCCGCCGGGCTGCACGATCGCGGCCACCCCGGCGTCGAGCAGGATCTGCGGGCCGTCCTCGAAGGGGAAGAACGCGTCGGAGGCGGCGACCGAGCCCCGGGCCCGCTCCCCCGCCCGGTCGACGGCCAGCCGGCACGAGTCGACGCGGTTGACCTGGCCCATGCCGATGCCGACCGAGGCGCCGTCCTTGGCCAGCAGGATGGCGTTGGACTTGGCCGCGCGGCAGGCCTTCCACGCGAAGGCGAGGTCGGCGAGCACCTCGGGCGAGGCGGCCTCGCCGGTCGCGAGGGTCCACGAGTCCGGGTCGTCGCCGTCCGCGTCGACGCCGTCGCGCTCCTGCACCAGCAGGCCCCCGGAGATCGGGCGCATCTCGACGCCGCCGCGCTCCAGCGGCTCGGCGACGAGCAGGCGGACGTTCTTCTTGCCCTGGAGGACCTCGACCGCGCCCTCGTCGTACGCCGGGGCCACGACGACCTCGGTGAAGACCTCGGCCACCTGGCGGGCCATCTCGACCGAGACCGGCCGGTTGGTGGCGATGACGCCGCCGAAGGCCGAGACCGGGTCGCACTCGTGGGCCCGGCGGTGGGCCTCGGCGACGTCGGCTCCCACGGCGATGCCGCACGGGTTGGCGTGCTTGATGATCGCCACGGCCGGCTCGTCGAAGTCGTGGGCCGCGCGGCGGGCCGCGTCGGCGTCGACGTAGTTGTTGTAGGACATCTCCTTGCCGTGCAGCTGCTCGGCCTGTGCCAGCCCCGGCGTCAGGTCGTTGCGGTAGAGCGCGGCCGACTGGTGGGGGTTCTCGCCGTAGCGCAGCACCGCGTCGCGCTCCCAGGTGCCTCCGACCCAGGCCGGGAAGCCGGCGCCGTCGGAGGTGTCGGTCAGCACGCTGCCCATCCAGCTCGCGACGGCCACGTCGTACGACGCGGTGTGCACGAACGCCTCGGCGGCCAGCCGCTTGCGCTGTTCGTAGGTGAACCCGCCCTCGCCCAGCGCGGCCAGCACGTCGGCGTAGCGCTCGGGCGAGGTCACGATCGCCACCGAGGGGTGGTTCTTCGCGGCGGCGCGCACCATCGAGGGGCCGCCGATGTCGATCTGCTCCACGCACTCGTCCTGCGAGGCCCCGGAGGCGACCGTGTCGGTGAAGGGGTAGAGGTTGGAGACCACGAGGTCGAACGGCTCGACGCCGAGGTCCTCGAGCTGCGCGACGTGGCTCGGCAGCCGGCGGTCGGCCAGGATGCCGGCGTGCACCTTGGGGTGCAGCGTCTTGACGCGGCCGTCGAGGCACTCGGGGAAGCCCGTCAGGTCCTCCACCCGGGTCACCGGGAGGCCCAGCTCGCCGATCAGCCGCGCCGACCCGCCCGTGGAGACCAGCTCGACGCCGGCGTCGTGCAGGCCGCGGACCAGCTCCTCCAGCCCGGACTTGTCGTAGACGGAGACGAGCGCCCGTCGGAGGGCGATCCGGTCCTGCTGCGTGCTCTCGGTCATGCGCCGATCCGCACCTTCCTGTCGGTGATGGTGAAGCCCTGGCGGGCCAGGCGGCCCACGCTGTCGACGAGCATCCGGCGCTCGGCGACCTTGATCCGCTCGTGGAGCGAGGCGACGTCGTCGTCGTCCTCCACGGGCACCACCGTCTGGGCGACGATGGGCCCGGTGTCGACCCCGGCGTCGACGACGAACAACGTCGCGCCGGTGACCTTGACGCCGTAGGCCAGCGCGTCGGCGGGGCCGGTCGTGCCGGGGAACGACGGGCACAGCGCCGGGTGGGTGTTGACCACCCGGCCGGCGAAGCGCTCGAGGAAGGCCGGGCCGACGAGCTTCATGAAGCCGGCGAGCACCACGAGGTCCGGCTGGTGCTCGGCCACGAGGTCGGCCAGCGAGGCGTCCCAGTCGGCGCGCGAGGGCCGGTCGGCGAGGCGGTGCACGAAGGTCGCGACGCCGGCGCGCTCGGCGCGGGCCAGGCCCTCGGTGCCGTCGCGGTCGGCGCCGACGGCGACCACGGTGGCGCCGTACGCCGGGTCGGCGGTCGCGTCGAGCAGGGCCTGGAGGTTGGTGCCGCCGCCGGAGACGAGCACGACGAGACGACGGGCAGCAGGCACCGGGACAGGTTAACGGCGGCGCTGCCACCAGGCGACGCCGAGCCCGGCCACGAGACCGGCGAGCGCCATCGAGGCCACGGCGGCGGCACCCACGGCCATCACCGAGGCACCGACGTCGGCCATCCGGCCGGTGCCGAGGGGGCCGCCCGCCAGGCCCACGAGCGCGGTGAGCAGCAGCGCGCCGAGCAGGCCGCTGCCGAAGCCGCGCAGGGCGGCGGAGTCCCAGGCGCTGACGGCGTACGCCCGCTGCGCGCGGCCCGCGCCCCACGCGGCGGCCAGCACGGGCACGGCCAGGAGGGCCATCGTCCAGGCGGGCGTCGGGCCGGCGGCGGGCAGCCCGGCGAGCAGCGGGAACGCCGGCACCGGACCGAGGGTCACCACGCCCGGGGAGACGATGGTGCCGGTGCCGACCGCGAAGCCGGGACCGACCAGGTAGGCGGCGGCCAGCAGCACCGCGTTGGGGAGCAGCAGCAGCGTGGCCACGCCGTACGCCAGGTAGTCGCCGGTGCCCAGCCGCAGCCCCGAGAGCACCGCGACCGCCTCGTTGAGGCCCAGCACGACCATCACCAGCGTGAGTGCGGCCGCGGCGGCCAGGACGCCCGCGCAGCTCGCCGCCGCGCCGTGGGCGACCGCGCGCACCCAGCCGGGGACGCGGTCCAGCCACGCCTGCAGCCGGCCGCTGCCCCGGGCCAGGCCGAGGGTGCCGGCGAGCCCGGAGAGCACGAGCGAGCCGAGGATGGCGCGCCCCAGGCCAGGGGTGACGGCCTCGTTGCCGGCCAGCACGCAGACCACCACGGTGGCGACCAGGTAGAGCCCGGTCAGCACGGTCGCCGCCTGCAGCACCGTGCGGTCGTCGCGGGTGGGGCGGGCCGTGGTGGCGGCGCGGCGCGCCAGCCGGTGCAGCAGCCACGCCAGCGCGACGGGGAGCGCGAGCGGCACGATCCCGAAGGGGGCACCGCCGATGGACAGGCGGGCGCCGTGGCCCAGCAGCCAGACGTCGGCGCCGACCCGCAGGGCGTCGGTGGTGGAGCCGTGGGCGCCGGCGTCCGCGGCGAACCAGCCCACCAGCGCGACCACCATGCACGCACCCAGCCCGGCGCCGACGGCACCGAGCGCGGCCAGCGCGGCCGCACCGCTGAGGGTGCGCTCCTCGCCGGTGCCGCGCAGGCCCGTCCACGCCGCGGTCGCCAGCGTGCGCAGCCGCCCGTGGCGGGACCGGCCCCCGCGGTCGGCGGGGTCCACGTGGGGCGGGCGGCTCAGCAGGTCGGTCATCGCCACCATCCTGAACCCAGGAGGCCGGGCACCCGGGGCCGCCACGCGGGTAACCTCGGGCCTCGTGCCCCCCGCCCCCGTCGACGACCCCGCCCCCGCCCGCCGGCGCCGGGGCGTCCTGCGGTGGACCGTGGCCGGCGTGGTGGTGCTGGCCGTGGCGCTGGTCGCCGGCCTGCTGGTGCTGCGTCCCGGTGGTCTCGGCGGCCTGGGCGGCACCGGCGAGGAGACCGACGCCGCCGACCCCGGCGAGCCCGCGCGGCCGGTCACGCAGGCGATGCTGCTGGGCGTCAGCGACGTCACCCGCCTGGCCCCCCGGGTGCGCTGGAGGGAGACCTCCACGACCGACAACACCGGCGGCGACGGCATCAACACGGTGTGCCAGACCAGCCGGTTCGCCGACCCCGACGGCGAGGGCACCCTGGTGCGGGCCTTCGCGGCCGACCGCGCCCCCGGCGAGCCGACCCGCCAGACCCTGCTGCAGACGGTGGAGATCTCGCAGGACGCCCGCGCGGCGGCCGCGGCGTACGACACGACGCTGGAGTGGTTCGCCGGGTGCCAGGAGGCGCGGCTCCAGCTCCTGGGCTCCTACCGGGTCAGCGGGCTGGGCCAGCGGGCGCAGCTGCTGCGGCTGCGGGTGCCGACGCCCGACGACACCCGGCGCACCTACGTCGTGGGGCTGGCGCGCAGCGGGTCGCTGACGGTCTCGACCGTGGCGGAGACCACCGACGGCCCGCCCGTGGGCGTCCCCGAGGCCGTCGCGACGCTCACCACGGCGGTGCGCAACCTGTGCCGCGCCGACGCCTCGGGCCCCTGTCCCACCGAGGTGCGCACCGCCCCGGTGCTGCCGCCGCCCTCCGGCGAGACGCCCGGCACCCTGGCCGCCGCCGACCTGCCCGCCGTCGGGCGCGTCGACAAGCCGTGGGTCGGCACCCGCCCCGTGCCCGCGCGGCCCAACAACGCCGCCACCACCTGCGACGAGAGCAACTTCGTGGCGGCCGGCGCCGGATCGGCCCGGAGCCGGACCTACCTGATCCCGCAGGCCGACCTCCCGCGACGGTTCGGGGTGACCCAGACCTGGGGGCGCTTCCCCAGCGAGAAGGCGGCCCGGGCGTTCGTCGCCCGGATCACCCGCCAGATGGCCGGCTGCGAGGACGACGACCTCTCGGCCCAGGTCAGCCAGGCCGTGGGCCGGCCCGACGGCTTCCGCGGCTCGTCGTACGCCCTGTGGCGGCTGGACAGCGAGATCCGCAAGGGCGTGGAGGTCGGCTACTGGATGGGCGTGGCCCGCGTGGGCCGCTACGTCACCCAGGTGCTGCTCACCCCGGTCGCCGGGGCCGACGTCGACGCCGACGTCTTCGAGGGCCTGGTCGCCCGCGCCCGCGACCGGCTCTTCGAGCTCCAGGGCTGAGTCCCGCGCCGCCCGGGCCGGGACGCAGCAGTCCCCGGGTCCCCGGCGCTCCGCGGTTCTCCCCGGGCTTCGCCGTCCGGGGAGGGACCGTGGATCACCGGTGACCCGGGGACTCCGTCGAGCGTGGGGTCAGAGACCCTGCAGGATCTCCCGCATCAGGGCGGCGGTCTCGGACGGCGTCTTGCCGACCTTGACGCCGGCGGCCTCGAGGGCCTCCTTCTTGCCCTGGGCGGTGCCCGCACCGTCGGAGACGATGGCGCCGGCGTGACCCATGGTCTTGCCCTCGGGGGCGGTGAAGCCGGCGACGTAGCCCACGACCGGCTTGGTCACGTGCTCCTTGATGTACGCCGCGGCCTTCTCCTCCGCGTCGCCACCGATCTCGCCGATCATCACGATCGCCTTGGTGTCGGGGTCGTTCTCGAACGCCTCGAGGGCGTCGATGTGCGTGGTCCCGATGATCGGGTCGCCGCCGATGCCGATGGCGGTCGAGAAGCCGAAGTCCTTGAGCTCGAACATCATCTGGTAGGTCAGCGTGCCGGACTTGGAGACCAGGCCGACCGGGCCGGAGCCCGAGATCGTCGCCGGCGTGATGCCGGCGAGGGCCTCGCCCGGCGTGATGATGCCGGGGCAGTTGGGACCGATGATCCGGGTCGCCTTGCCCTGCGCGTAGGCCCAGAACTCCGCGGAGTCCTGAACCGGCACGCCCTCGGTGATGATGACCAGCAGGCCGATCTCGGCGTCGATGGCCTCGATGACGGCGTCCTTGGTGAAGGCCGGGGGCACGAAGGCGACCGACACGTCGGCGCCGGTCTCCTTGATCGCCTCGGCGACCGAGCCGAACACCGGCAGCTCGACGTCGTTGCCGTCGGGGTCCTGGTGGGTGACGGTCGTGCCGGCCTTGCGGGCGTTGACGCCGCCCACGATGTTGGTGCCGGCCTTGAGCATCAGGCGGGTGTGCTTGGTGCCCTCACCGCCGGTGATGCCCTGGACGATGACCTTGGAATCCTTGTTCAGAAAAATAGACACAGTCTCGTCAGCCCTTCGCTGCGTTCGCGAGCTCGGCGGCCTTGTCGGCCGCGCCGTCCATGGTCGCCTCGAGGGTGACCAGCGGGTGGTTCGCCTCCTGCAGGATGCGGCGGCCCTCCTCCACGTTGTTGCCGTCGAGACGCACGACGAGCGGCTTGGTCGCGTCGTCGCCGAGGATCTCCAGCGCGCCGACGATGCCGTTGGCCACCGCGTCGCACGAGGTGATGCCGCCGAAGACGTTGACGAAGACGCTGTTGACCTGCGCGTCGCCGAGGATGACGTCGAGACCGTCGGCCATCACCTGGGCGGACGCGCCGCCACCGATGTCGAGGAAGTTGGCGGGCTTGACCCCGCCGTGCGCCTCGCCGGCGTAGGCGACCACGTCGAGCGTGGACATGACCAGCCCGGCGCCGTTGCCGATGATGCCGACCTCGCCGTCGAGCTTGACGTAGTTGAGGCCCTTCTCCTTGGCCTTGGCCTCGAGCGGGTCGGCCGCGGCCTTGTCCTCGAACGCGGCGTGGTCGGCCTGGCGGAACTCGGCGTTCTCGTCGAGCGAGACCTTGCCGTCGAGGGCCTCGAGCCGGTCGCCCTCGAGGCGGGCCAGCGGGTTGACCTCGACCAGGGTCGCGTCCTCCTCGGTGAAGACCGTCCACAGGCCCTGGACCATGGCGATCGCCTGGTCGCGCAGCTCGGCGGGGAAGCCGACCTCGTCGACGATCGCGGTCGCCTTGGCCTCGTCGACACCGGTGCCGGCGTCGACGGGGATCTGCTTGACCGCGTCGGGGTTGGTCCTCGCGACCTCCTCGATCTCGACACCGCCCTCGACCGAGGCGATGCACAGGTAGGAGCGGTTGGACCGGTCCAGCAGGAAGGAGAAGTAGTACTCCTCCACCGGCGGCGTGGCCGGCGTGACCAGGACGCGGTTGACCGGCAGGTCCTTGATGGTGAGGGCGAGGATGTCCGTCGCGTGCCCGAAGGCCTCGTCGGGGGTCTTCGCGAGCTTGACGCCGCCGGCCTTGCCGCGACCGCCGGCCTTGACCTGCGCCTTGATCACGGTGACGCCGCCGATCGCCTCGGCGGCGGCCCTGGCCTCCTCGGGGGTCTGCACGACGGTGCCGAGCGTCGTCGACACCCCATGCTTGGCGAAGAGCTCCTTCGCTTGGTACTCCATCAGGTCCACGGGTCGACCGCTCCTTCGATGTTCGTCGGGTGTGGCGGTGCAGGCCGTCCCGGGCGGGCGCAGCCCACCGCCTCGAGCGACCTTAGACCGATTCGGCCGCGGGCGGCACCGTAGGGTGCGCTCGTGGAGCCGACCGAGACCGAGGTCACATCGACCGGGGCGGGCGTCGCCTCACCGTCCGTCACCCTGCAGGTCAGCGAGCGCGGCGAGCGCTCCGCGGAGGTCCACGCGCTGCTGCTGCACGGGTATCCCGACGACCGCCGGATGTGGGACCCGGTGCTCGCCCGGCTGCCCGAGGACTGGCACGTCGTCACCCCGGACAACCGGGGCGCGGGCGGGTCGGCGCGGCCCGCCGGCAGCGCGGCGTACGTCCTGGAGGAGCTGGTCGAGGACGTCGTCGCCGTCCTCGAGGCCACCGTGCCGGACGGCCGCCCCGTGCACCTCGTGGGCCACGACTGGGGCTCGGTCATCGGCTGGGAGGTGGTCGCCGCGGCCACCTGGAACCCCCGGCTCGCGGGCCGGCTGGCGTCGTTCACCTCCGTCAGCGGCCCCTCGCTGGACCACGTCCACACCCGGCTGCAGACCTGGGCGGGCCGCCGGGCCCTGCTCCCCCAGCTGCTGCACAGCTGGTACGTCTACCTGTTCTGCGTGCCGCGCCTGCCCGAGCTGCTCTGGGCCCGGCTCCAGGGCGTGGTGCGGCGCCTGCTCGAGCGTCGCGACCCCACCCTGGCGCTGCTCGACCGCGGACCCGGGCTGCTGGCCAACGCGCTGCCCGGGCTCGGTCTCTACCGCGCCAACCTGCGCCGCACCCCGGCCCGGTGGCGCACCTCGGTGCCGGTGCAGCTGGTGGTGGCGCGCGACGACTTCTTCGTGCGCCCCGAGAGCCTGGTCGGGCTCGAGGCGCGCTGCCGCGACCTGACCCGCGTCGAGGTCGCGACCGGCCACTGGGTGCCCCGCAGCGAGCCCGAGCGGCTGGCCGCCCTGGTGACCGACTTCGCGCGCCGCCACACCGCCGGCTGAGACGATCCGTCGGAGTTCCGCCACACCGGCGCCCGCGGTCCTACGGTCGGCGGATGCGCCCTCACCGCGCGGTCCGCACCACCGCGGCCGTCCCCGCCCTCGCCCTGGCCTCGGCCCTGCTCCTGTCGCTGGCCGCCCCGGTCCCGGCCGGTGCCGCACCCGCCGCGGCCGTTCCCGCGGCCGGTCCGGTCGTGCGGGCCGACAGCACGCCCGGCTACAGCGTCCGGCCCCTCACGGTGCGCGTGGAGGTGGGGCCGCGCGGTGACCAGCCGTGCACGGTCGACGCCGACCTCTACCTGCCCGACGGCGCCAGCGCGCGCCGCAAGGTCCCGGCCATCCTCACCACCAACGGCTTCGGCGGCGACAAGGCCGACGACAACCAGAGCGCGGTCGGACGCGGCTTCGCGCGGGCGGGGTACGCCGTGCTCAGCTACTCCGGCCTCGGGTTCGGCAGGACGACCTGCCAGATCACCCTCGACGACCCGCAGTGGGACGGGAAGGCCGGCAAGCAGCTGGTCGACGTGCTGGCCGGCACCCGGGCCTGGACCTCGCCCGGCAGCACGACGAGGCGCTACCTGCGGATGATCGCGCAGGAACGTCGTGGCGACCCGCGGGTCGGGATGGTCGGCGGCTCCTACGGCGGCCAGATCCAGTACGCCGTCGCGCAGCAGGACCCCCGGGTCGACGCCCTCATCCCGATCATCACCTGGAACGACCTCAACTACTCCCTGGCCCCGGGTCGGGTCGCCAAGCGCCAGTGGGTGGACCTCTTCTTCGGGGCCGGCATCTCCAGCGGCGCCCAGAACGCCACCGCCGACCCGGCCACCATCGCCGACGGCTGCCCCAACTTCACCGACCAGGCCTGCGTCGGGGTCACCAGCCTCAACGCGCTCGGGTACGCCGACCCCGGCACCGTCGCGCTGGCCCGCCACGCCTCGGTCGCGAGCTACGTCGCCAAGGTGAAGGTGCCGACCCTGGTGGTCCAGGGCCAGAAGGACACGCTGTTCAACCTCAACGAGGCCGTGGCCACCTACCGCGCCCTCCAGCGCCAGGGCACCCCGACCAAGCTGGTCTTCCAGTCGTGGGGCCACTCGGGCTCCACCCCGGCCCCCGGCGAGCTCGACTTCGGCGCCGGCTCGCTGCGCGACTCCTACCTCGGCCGGCGCTTCCTGAACTGGATGGACCACCACGTCCGCGGCACCACGGCGCCCACCGGTCCGGAGTTCTCGTGGTTCCGCGACTGGGTCCGCTACGACACCAGCCCCGGCGCCGCCGGTCGGGCGGTCGCCCGGGCCTACGCGACCTCGTCCCGGCTCCG
Source organism: Nocardioides scoriae (assembly GCF_900104965.1). Lineage (NCBI taxonomy): Bacteria > Bacillati > Actinomycetota > Actinomycetes > Propionibacteriales > Nocardioidaceae > Nocardioides > Nocardioides scoriae. The sequence goes on from NZ_LT629757.1 coordinate 1,745,723, forward strand.
CTGGGACCCCACCTCGACGCTCTACCTCTCCGCCGACGGCACCGCGCAGCCCTCGAGGGTCGGCGTCGTCGCGGGCGGCCAGGCCTACGCCAACGCGGGGCCCGCACCCACCTCCTACTCCGAGACCTCCGGCCTGGAGGGCAACCAGGTCGACCTGCCGCCCACCGACGCACCGGGCACGGCCACCTTCTTCACCACCGCCCCCCTGGACCGCGCGGCCGACCTGGTCGGGTCGCCCTCGGTCCGGCTGCGCCTCGACGCGCCCGCCGCCCGGCTCACCCAGGCCGGTGGACCCTCGGGGCAGCTCGTGCTGTTCGCCAAGCTGTACGACGTGGCGCCCGACGGCTCGAAGGTGCTGAAGAACCGGCTGGTCGCCCCGCTGCGGGTCGCCGACGTCACCCGGCCGGTCACCCTGCGGCTGCCGGGGATCGTGCACCGCTTCGCTGCCGGGCACCGGGTGCAGCTGGCGGTGGCCGCGAGCGACGCGGCGTACGCCGGCAACGCGGCGCCGCAGGCGGTGCGCGTGCTCACCTCTCCGGGCGATCCGAGCACCCTCGGGCTGCCGCTGACCACCCGCCTGGAGCTGCGCCAGCCCTGAGCGGGGCGTGAGGAGGACCACACCCGTGGGGCCGTTTCCCGGCGGCCGGACGACCGTTGGGTCCACCATCGGCGTTATCACGATTTGGTCTCGGACGCGGCCTTGGTTAGCGTGGCGGGTCGTTCGACCTTCACGGAGCCGGGGTCCGTACCCAGTTCGTGGTCGCACACGCACCGATCTCCATCCATCTCACCGAGGGACTTCCGACACATGGGCCAGCACCGAGCAGAGCACCGCGGCTCGCGCCGCGACCGTGCCGACCGCCGGTCACCGTCGTCGGTCGCCACCCCCCGGGCCGCCGGTCGGCGCCGCGCCACGGCCGCGCCCCGCACCACCAGCCTCCTGCCCCGCCTCTCCACGCTGGCCACCGGCCGCCGCCCCGGCGGTGCCGCCGCGCGCTGGCGCCACCGCCTGTCCGTGGTGCCCGGCGCCCTGGGCGTCGTCGCGCTCGTCGCCGCCGGCACCGGGGCCGTCACCGTCGGCGAGCAGGCCCCCGGCGACGCCATCACCGCGTCGGCCGCCGCGCGCGCCATCTCGGCCGGCACCAGCGCCCAGGGCCGGGTCGGCCAGAGCACCGCCGGTGGCAGCGACCGCGAGGCCGCCCTCAGCCGTGACTCCGAGCGCCAGGCGCTGCAGGACGCCGCCCAGGCCCGCCTCGAGCGCGCCGCCGAGGAGCAGGCCGCCGAGCGCAACGCCGAGCTCAAGTCGCTGGGCCGGGCCGCGGAGGCCCGCGCCGGCGAGATCGCCAAGAACCAGTGGGTGCTGCCGACCACCGGCTACCACCTGACCGCCCGCTTCGGGATGGCCGGCGGCCTGTGGTCCTCCGACCACACCGGTCTCGACTTCGCGGCGCCCAGCGGCACCCCCATCGTGGCGATCGCCAACGGCACCATCACCGAGACGGGCTACGCCGGTGCCTACGGCAACCAGACGATCATGACCCTCGACGACGGCACCGAGGTGTGGTTCTGCCACCAGACCACGATCGGCGTGGAGCCCGGCGACAAGGTCGCCGCGGGCCAGCAGATCGGCACCGTGGGCACCACCGGCAACAGCACCGGTCCCCACCTGCACCTCGAGATCCGCCCGGGCGGCGGCGACCCCGTCGACCCGGAGCAGGCGCTGGCCTTCCACGGCCTCACGCCCTGACCCGACCGGTCCGCTCCGCTGGCCGCGGACCACGGCTGGAACCGTGGCGTGGCGCCTACAGCTTCTCGACCGGGGCGTAGCGCAGCAGCAGCCGCTTGACCCCGTCGGCGCCGAAGTCGATGGAGGCCACCGCGTTGTCGCCCGCCCCCTCGAGGGCCACGACCGTGCCCAGGCCGAAGCTGTCGTGCTGCACGCGGTCGCCGGGGTCGAGCGAGGGCACCGCCCGGGCCGCCTTGGCCTTGGTGGCGGCGTCCTTGCGCGCGGTGGCCGTGCCGAAGCGGCGCTGGACCGCTCCGCCGCCGCGCGAGGACGACCCGAACCCGAGCTGGGGGCGGTTCCACGAGGACATCGCCGCCTCGGTGCGGCGCCAGTCAACCAGGTCGACGGGCAGCTCGTCGATGAAGCGCGAGGCGGGGTTGTGCTGCGGCGCGCCCCAGGCCGAGCGGACGACGGCGCGCGAGACGTAGAGGCGCTCGCGGGCGCGGGTGAGGCCGACGTAGGCCAGCCGGCGCTCCTCCTCCAGCTCGACCTTGTCGCCCAGCGAGCGCAGGTGCGGGAAGACACCGTCCTCGAGCCCGGTGAGGAAGACGGTCGGGAACTCCAGGCCCTTCGCCGTGTGCAGCGTCATCAGGGTGACCTGTCCCGGTGACGGCGGCTGGTCGCCCTCCTCGCCGTCCGCGGGCGCGTCGGGGATCTGGTCGGAGTCGGCCACCAGCGAGACCCGCTCGAGGAAGTCGGTGAGCCCGGGCGGCTCGGCCTCGCCGGCCTCCACCTCCGCGGGGTCGGCCGAGGGGCCCACCACGGGGTCGTCGGAGAACTCGCGGGCCACCGCGACCAGCTCGGCGAGGTTCTCCACGCGGGTCTCGTCCTGCGGGTCCTCGGAGTCCTCGAGCTCCTTGAGGTAGCCGCTGCGGGTCAGCACCTGCTCGAGCACGACGTCGACCCGCTCCCCCGCCTCGACCATCTGCTGGAGCTGCTCGATGGTGTCGACGAAGCCCTTGATGCTGTTGAGCGAGCGGGTCGCGATGCCGGGGGCGTCCTCGGCGCGCTGCAGGGCCTCCCAGAAGGTGATCCGGTCGCGGCGGGCCAGCGACTCCACGCAGGCCTCGGCCCGGTCGCCGATGCCGCGCTTGGGGGTGTTGAGCACCCGGCGCAGCGAGACCGAGTCGGCCGGGTTGGCCAGCACGCGCAGGTAGGCGACCGCGTCGCGGACCTCGCGGCGCTCGTAGAAGCGCACGCCGCCGACGACCTTGTAGGACAGGCCGACCCGGATGAAGACCTCCTCGAAGACCCGCGACTGCGCGTTGGTCCGGTAGAAGACCGCGACGTCGCCGGCGCGCACGCCACCCTCGTCGGTGAGCCTGTCGATCTCCTCGGCCACGAAGCGGGCCTCGTCGTGCTCGTCGTCGCCGACGTAGCCGACGATGCCGGGCCCCTGCCCCGCGTCGGTCCACAGCTGCTTGGGCTTGCGGCTCTCGTTGCGGCTGATCACGGCGTTGGCGGCGGTGAGGATGGTCTGGGTGGAGCGGTAGTTCTGCTCGAGCAGGATGGTGCGCGCGTCGGCGAAGTCCTGCTCGAAGTCCATGATGTTGCGGATGTTGGCGCCCCGGAAGGCGTAGATCGACTGGTCGGCGTCACCCACCACCATCAGCTCGGCCGGCTCGACCTCGTCCTGGGGCACGCCCGTGGTGGGCTCCTCCAGCTGGCGGGCGCACAGCTCGTGGATGAGGGCGTACTGCGCGTGGTTGGTGTCCTGGTACTCGTCGACGAGCACGTGGCGGAAGCGGCGGCGCCAGTTCTCCCGGACCGCCGGGAAGGCCCGGAAGAGGTGGACCGTCATCATCAGCAGGTCGTCGAAGTCGAGGGCGTTGGCCTGGCGCAGGCGGCGCTGGTACTCGCCGTAGGCCGCGGCGTACATCTCCTCCTGGCCGTTCTGCGCGTCCTTGGCGGCGTCCTCGTGGTCCTGGAGCTCGTTCTTGGCGTTGCTGACCCAGTTGAGGATCGAGCGCGGCGGGAACTTCTTGACGTCGAGGTCGAGGTCCTTGCAGACCAGCGTCATCAGCCGCTTGGAGTCGGCCGCGTCGTAGATCGTGAAGCTCGACTTGAACCCGAACTTGTCGATCTCCTTGCGCAGGATCCGCACGCAGGCCGAGTGGAAGGTCGAGACCCACATGATCCGGGCGCGGCCGCCGACCAGGTCCTCGACCCGCTCGCGCATCTCGGCCGCGGCCTTGTTGGTGAAGGTGATGGCCAGGATCGAGCCCGGGTGGGCGCCGCGCTCGGAGATCAGCCAGGCGATCCGGCGGGTCAGCACCCGGGTCTTGCCCGAGCCGGCACCGGCCACGACGAGCAGCGGCGCCCCCTCGTGCTGGACCGCCTGGGCCTGCGGGCCGTTGAGCCCGTCGAGCAGCTGCTCGCGGGTGGGGCCCCGGCGACGACCGCGACCCGGCTCGCCCCGGTCACGCTCGCCACCACCGTCCGGAGGGGCGACGGGCGGGAGGCCGGGGAGGGGGAACTGCGCGCTCATGTCGGACCCACACTACGTCCGCCGACCGACATCGTCCGGGTCGGCCCACAGGCGTGGGGACGGCGTCGTGCGACCGGCTCTCAGGGGCTGGCTGGGACGATCGTCGCGTGCGCAACCTGGCCGTCACGGTGCTGAGCCTGCTGCTCCTGGGCGGGCTCGTCGTGGTGTTCCCGGGCCTGGTCCCCTCCGCCCTGCGGCCGGCGCTGACCCCCGCCCTGGGCGGCCGGCTCGACCCGGCGCCCGAGGCGCCGAGGAGCGGTGGCACGTTCGCCTTCTCCGCGACCCAGCCCGGCCGCCCCCGCGTGCCGGTGACCTACAGCCCGTGCGACCCGGTGCGCATCGAGCTCAACCTCGACGGCGCCCCCGACCCCGTCGCCGACCGGGCCAGCGTCGAGCGGGCGGTGGCGCGGATCGCCGGGGCCACCGGCCTGCGGCTGGAGGTCGTCGGCGAGAGCACCGACCGGCCCCGCTGGACCGAGGGCCGGGTGCGCCTGGACCCCGGCGTGCTGCGCGACCCCGACCCCGTCCTGGTCAGCTTCGCCGACTCCGACGAGGTGCCGCAGCTGCAGGGCCGCGTCGCCGGCCTCGCGGGCAGCGTCCTGGTCGAGCAGGACGGCTTCCGCCGCTACGTCACCGGCCAGGTCACCCTCGACCGCGACAGCTTCGCCGAGCTGCGCGACCAGCCGGGCGGCGACGAGATCGCGGACGCCATCGCGCTGCACGAGCTCGGCCACCTCGTCGGCCTCGACCACGTCGACGACCCCCGCGAGCTGATGTACGCCACCACCACCGACCAGCGCGACCTCGGCCCCGGCGACCGGCGCGGGCTCGCCGCGCTCGGCCGGGGACGGTGCGGGTAGGGGTCCGGCGGGGAGGTCGGCCGGGCGGCGGCCCGGGTGGATGGCTGGCTGGGGCCGGCGGCCCGCCGTACGCCTGAAGGGACGAACCGGGCGTGCTCGACGGGCAAAACTGCCCGTCAGGGTCCGGTATGCCCGTCTCCGAGGGCAGTTTCCCCGGTCGACCGGGGAAACTGCCCTCCCGGCGACGCCCCCCTACGCCCCCGCGCTCGTCCCTCGCGTACGCCGGGTCAGGTGGCGACCGTGCATGACGCCGACGAGCCGGGGGCCGGCGAGGCCGTGCTCGAGGCGGCGGGCGTTGCGCTTGAGGGGCTGGGCGACGTACTCGCCGAGGATGACGCCGGCGGCGAGGGCGATCGTGGTGGCTGCGGCGGCCGACAGCTGCAGCACCCCGAGGGTGTCGCCCTCGGACATGTAGCTCAGGCCGCGGAAGATCGTCAGGCCCGGGAGCATCGGCACCAGGGCGGGGACCACGACCACCAGCGGGGGCACCCGCACCCGACCGGCGACGGAGTAGCTGAGCATCCCGATGATGACCGCCGCGACGGCCGCGGCCCAGGGCATCGCGGCGCTGGGCTGGAGCACCGAGAGGTAGCCGAGGTGGCCGGCCAGGGTGCTGACCGCGATGGCCGGCAGCGCCCGCAGCGGGGCGTAGCAGGTGAAGGCGAAGGCGCAGGCCGAGATGGCCGCGCCGAGCAGCACGAGCGGCGGCGGGGCGAGCTCCATCAGGCCGGGTCGCACCCCCACCAGGCTGACCCCGAGGGCGGGGGCGATGGCGAGGCCGGCCGAGACGCCGGCGATCAGGCCCGCGGTGGCGAGCAGCGCCTCGATGATGCGGGCGCCGGAGGTGAGGTAGAAGCCGCTCAGGGCGTCCTGGATGGCGCCCATGAACCCGATGCCGGACAGCAGCATCACGATGTTGGCCGTGATCACCAGCGAGGTGCTGACCTGGAAGCCCAGCCGGTCCGCGACCGCGGTGGTGGCGAGGGCGAGCAGCGTCGCCACGAGGCCGCCGGCGATCTGCTGGTAGAACATCGGCCACTGCTCGCGGTTGAGCCGCCGCATCAGCACCGTGATGACCACCCCGGCCAGGAACGCCGTCGCGGTGACGAGCGCGCCGCCGCCCAGGATCAGCGCGATGCCGCCGCCGACGACGCCCGACCCGACGACCGCGGCCGAGGGCGGCAGGTAGTGGTCGGTGGAGTTGATCCACGCCACCCGCCGACGGGCCTCGGCGACGTCGACGCGGTCGCGCATGACGTCGTTGACCAGGCCCTGCACGCGGGTCAGGTCGTCGTAGTCGATGTCGCGCTGGGCGACGTTGCGGGTGAGGAGCACGGGCGGCTCTTCGGGGTCGGACTGGTAGCTCATCCGCAGCAGCGTGAAGGTCACGTCGACGTCGGCGTTGCGCAGCCCGCAGTGCTCGGTGATGCCCAGCATCGTCGCGGTCACGTCGGCCGCGCCGGCGCCGGAGGACAGCAGGATCTCCCCGATCCGCAGGGCTAGGTCGAGGACCCTGTAGGTCTCGCGGGCATCACTCACGGGTGCCATTGTGCGGTCTCCGGGACGCCCCTGCCGAGGCCCTCCGGCGCGGCTGGTGAGGGGTCTCACACGCGCCCGGGGAGGCGGTGGCCGGGGGCGCTGGGCGGGCTAGATCCAGCCCATCCGGCGTGCCACCACGACGGCCTCGTGGCGGTTGGTCGAGCCCAGCTTGGAGGCCGCGCTGGACAGGTAGTTGCGCACCGTCCCGGGCGAGAGGTGGACCCTCCGGGCGACCTCGTCGACGGGCGAGCCGTCGCCCGCCGCCTCGAGGACGTCGGCCTCGCGCGGCGTCAGCGGGGAGTCGCCCGCGGCGATGGCCTCGGCCGCCAGCTCGGGGTCGACGTGGCGTCCGCCGCGGTGCACCGTGCGGACCACCTCGGCCAGGGTCGCCGCCGACGTGGTCTTGGGCAGGAAGCCCCGCACCCCGACCGCCAGCGCCCGCTTGAGGTGGCCGGGCCGGCCGTGGCTGGTGACGATCATGCAGGCGCATCCGGGCAGCTCGCGGTGGAGCAGCTCGGCCACCTCCAGGCCGTCGCGGTCGGGCATCTGCAGGTCGAGCACCGCCACGTCGGGGCGGTGCTGGCGAGCGGCGGCGAGCGCCTGGGCGCCGGTGCCGGCCTCGGCGACGACCTCGAGGTCGTCCTCGAGCGAGAGCATCTGGGCGAGCGCGACGCGGATGAGGTGCTCGTCGTCGGCGAGCAGCACCCGGATCGCGGGCGCGCTCGTCCCTGCCGCGGTGCCAGGTCCGCTCCCCGGGCCGGGTGCGGGCTGGACGTGCTGGTGGTTCGTCATCGGACCTCCCCAGGGCCGACCTTCATCTGACCTCAGCGGGGGTGGTCGCGTCCAGACGGACGCGCACGACGAACCCGACATCGCCACCAGACGCGGACACAACGGCGCCCATCGGGGCCAGGTCGTCCCGCAGCGTGGTCAGCCCCGTCCCGTCCCCCGGGACCGTCGTGCCGGCGCGTCCGTCGTCCTCCACGACGACCTCGCCGCCGGCGTACGCGATCCGGACCCGCGTCGCCGAGGAGTGGCGCAGCACGTTGGTGACGGCCTCGCGCACCACCCGGGCGACCGGCTCGTGCCAGGCCTCGGGCAGCCCGGCCAGGTCGGCCTCGGCCGCGATGCCGGCGGAGCGGAGCAGGGAGACCGCCCCCTCCAGCTCGTGGGACAGGTCGAGCGGCCGGTAGCCGCGGGCGAGCTCGCGCGCCTCGCGCAGCGCGTCGTGGGCGGTGCCCCGGACCTCCAGGATCCGCTCGGCCGAGCGCGGGTCGCCGCGCTCGGCCAGGGTCGCGGCCAGCTCGGCCTGCACCGCGATCGTCGACAGCCGCCGTCCCAGGACGTCGTGGACGTCGCGCGAGAAGCGCAGCCGCTCCTCGGCCACCGCGAGCGCCGCCGTCGTGCGCCGGCCCCGGTCGAGCTCGGTGACGACCCCGAGCAGCCAGATCGAGCTCTGCACGGTGAACAGGAAGAAGCCGGCCAGCCCGAGGCCGTAGAGCGCCATGAAGGGCGTGCCGGCGACCACGGCCAGGGTGACGGCGGAGGCCACCAGGGCCAGCCAGTGCAGCCGGCGGTCGGCGACGGCGCCGCAGCTCCAGCCGAGCGCCCCGACCGCGATCACCGCGACGGCCGTCCCGGGCTGGCGCGGCAGGCTCACCGCCCACGCCGCGAGGGCGGCCGCCACCACGGCGACCGCCAGCAGCGGCGCCACGGGGGTCGGCGCCCCCTCCACCGGCGAGGTGCCGGGCAGCGCCGCCCCCCGGTCCAGCCCGTGCCGCATCACCAGCGTGCCCGCGACCCCGAGCGCCAGCACCCCGAGCGACACCACGGCGGCCCGCGGGGTGTCGCCGAGCCGCGCGGCGGCCCCGAGCAGGCCGCTGGCCAGCAGGAACCAGTAGACGACGTAGAGCGAGCCGCGGGTGTAGACGTCCACGCGCTCCACGTCGGAGCGCCGGGCCCAGCCGGGCACGTGGGACAGGGCGCCGCTCATGGGCCGATCCTCCCACCGGAGCCGGTCCGGGCCCCGCTCCCCCGAGTCCTCACGCCCGGGGCTCCCAGCGCAGCGAACGGCGGGCCAGGACGAGCGCCAGCGCGGTCCACGCCAGCAGCACCGCGAGGGGCTGCAGCGAGGCCGCCCAGGTCCCGAGGAAGGACAGCGCGCCGGAGTCGTCCTGGGCGAACCAGCCGACCCGCACCAGCTCGTTGACCGCCGCGCCCGGCAGCAGCTCGGCCCAGCGCTGCGCGGCCTGCGGCAGTGCCGGGGCGGCGAAGCCCGCGAGCGCCAGGAGGATGACCGGGCCGCTGGTCAGCTGCGCCGACTCGGCCGTCCTCGTCCACGCGGCCGTCCAGACCGCGAACGCCGCGAAGGTGACGATCGACAGGAGCAGGCCCACCAGGAGCAGCAGCGGGTTGAGCGGGAGGTCGAGCCCGGCGGCCGCCGCGACCGGCACGGTCAGCACGAACACGGCCGCGGTCACCAGCGCGCCGGGCAGCGCCATCGAGACCACGAGCTCGACGTCGCGCACCTCACCGGTGCGCAGCCGCTTGAGCACCAGCTCGTCGCGCCGGGTGACGAACATCGAGAGCAGGTTGTAGTAGCCCGGGAAGACCAGCGCCATCACCAGCGCCGTGCCGATGCTGGCCACGCCGGCGTTGGTGTCGCCCCCGGTGCGCTCGGCGGTGAACAGCAGCACCAGCGGGAAGAGCGGGAGCGCGAAGGCGTAGAGCATGGTGGTGCGGTTGCGCACCATGAGGGTCCAGTTGGCCCGGCCCAGCAGCAGCGTGCGGCGCAGGCCGCGCCAGCGCCGTCCCGTGGTCGCGCCGGGGGCGGTGCTCGGGGCGGGGGACGTCGAGGCGGTCATCGGGTGGCTCCTTCGGGGGTGGCGGCGTCGGTGGCGGCGGCGAGGTCGAGGAAGACCGACTCCAGGCTGGCGGTGCGGGCCGCGAGCCGGTCGAGGACGACGCCGGCGTCGCGGGCGGTGAGCAGCAGCTCGGTCAGGGCGGGCTGCAGGTCCTCGACCCGCAGCACGGTCAGCTCGCCGTCGTGGTCCACCTCGCCGGCGGGCAGCGGCAGCGGGTCCGACGGCGTGCGGAAGCTGATCTGGGAGGGGTGGGCCGCCACGATCTCGGCGACGGTCCCCTCGCGCACCACCTCGCCGGCCCGCATGATCGAGACCTGGTCGGCCAGCGCCTCCGCCTCGTCGAGGTAGTGGGTCGTCAGCAGCACCGTGGACCCCTGCTCCCTGAGCTCGCGGACCAGCCGCCAGACCTGTCGCCGGCTCTCGGGGTCCAGGCCGGTGGTGGGCTCGTCGAGCATCACCACCTCGGGCCGACCGGTGAGCGTGCACGCCAGGTCGACCCGCCGCTGCTCGCCTCCCGACAGCGCCCGCATCCGGACCTGGGCGCGGTCGACCAGGTCGAGCAGCTCCAGCGACTCCTCGACCGGGCGCGGGTCGGTCACCGTGGCCGCCCACATCTGCAGGGTCTCGTGCACGGTCAGGTCGCCGACGAAGCCGCTGCGCTGGAGCAGCACGCCGGTGCGGCGGCGTACGGCGGCTCGGTCGCGGACCGGGTCGAGCCCGAGCACGCTCACCTCGCCACCGGACGGTGCGGCCAGGCCCTCGACCACCTCGAGGGTGGAGGTCTTGCCGGCGCCGTTGACGCCGAGCAGGGCGTGGATCGAGCCCGCGGCGACGTCGAGGTCCACGCCGCGGACCGCCTCGAAGGCGTCGGCGCCCGAGCCGTAGCGACGCCGCAGCCCCCGGACGCGGATCGCGCTGTCGGACCGGGGGCCCGGGTCGCGCCGTGGCGCGACGGGCGGGGCGGCGCGCTCGACGGGGGCGGTGCTCGAGGGGTGCTGGGTCATGGCTCCAGCGTGGTCGCCCGACGGTCCCGGGGACCAGTGCGAGGTGTCACCTGTCCGGTGCGGTCCCGCACGTCCCGCCCATGACGTCTGTCACCACCCCGGGGTGGGGGCCCGGGGTGGGACAGTGGGGTCTCGCCGACGCAGGGGGTGACGATGGCCGGCACGGGACGCACGTCCGGTCGGGCGGGCCCCCTCCTCGTCGCCCTGCTCCTGCTGCTCGCGGGGTGTGCCGACGGGCCAGCCGACGGCAGCAGCGGGGCGACCTCACCGCGGCCCTCGGCGCACCGCACCGTCACGGCGCACGCTGCCCCGGTCCCGCCCGGCCTCGGGCTGTCGTTCGTGCAGCAGCGCTTCGACGAGGGCACCCGGCGGGCGGGCGTGCGGGTCTCCAACGGCACCGGTCGCGACCTGCACGTGGTGGCGGTGGGGGTCGAGTGGGCGGGCTACCCGCTGCGCCTGCACCGGACGGCGTACGACGTGGGGGCGCGCTCGGTGGTCGACCTGCGCTACCTGCTGCCCGCGGCCACCTGCACGTCCGCGGCCGGCGCGGCCCCGATCAGCGCGGTGGCCCGGGTGCGGCAGGACGGGCGGGTGCGGACCGTGCGGCGCCCGATGGACGAGGAGGGCACCCGCTTCCTCACCCGGCTGTGGCGCACCGACTGCGCCGCCCGCCGCATCGCCGCCGCCGCGACGGTGTCCTTCGACGACCGGTGGCGCCTCGACGCGGCGGAGCCCACCGGGCTCGGCGCCACGCTGCGCGGCAGCCTGCTGCTCGACCGCCGCCGGGGCACCACACCCGTCGTGGTCGACCAGGTCCAGGGCTCGGTGCTCTTCGAGCTCGCCGTGCCGACCGGCGCCGACGAGCGGACGCTCGCCCCCGGCGCCCGCCGGGCACGGGTCCCCCTCGAGGTGCACCCCGGACGCTGCGACGAGCACGGCCGCAGCCAGAGCACCCAGACCTTCGTGTGGCGGGTCTGGCTGCGGCTCGGCGGCTCGGAGCCGCTCGCCCGGGTCGTCATCCCCACCCAGGAGCAGCAGGACCGGCTGCTGGCGTTCCTGGACCGGGCCTGCGGCTGAGGCAGGGCTGCGCGCCAGGTCGGGGCGGCGGGGGGCGGCGGCGTCAGGGTCGGGGCCGGTCAGGGACGGTCGGGACGCGACCAGGTGCGCGTCGCGTCGCCCTCCCCCAGGACCACCTCGGCCGGACGCACGCCGCGCGGCAGCAGCCACGCGGCGTACCCCTCCCGCACGGCACCGGGCCGCAGCGGCCGGCCCAGCGACAGCGGCGCCCCGCGACGCACGCGGTCGCCCGCGCGGGCGGGCCGCTCGGTCCCGTCGCTGCCGACCAGGCGCGGGACGAGCGCCCGCGGACGGTCGAGCGGGCGGTCGCCGGCGTTGCGGACCACGACGTACGCCGCCCACCACCGGCTCCCGGGCGGGGCGGAGCCCGACCGGGGTCGCGCGGCGCTGACCTGCCCGACGGTGATCTCCAGGGCGGGCGCCGAGGCCGAGGCGCCGACCCGGTGCGACCCCCCGAACGCCGTCGCTGGCGCGGCGGCTCGCTGCGGCGCTGCGGTCGCCACCACCCAGGCGGCGGCCCGGTCGGCCGCGACCCGGGCCAGCTCCGCGAGCGCGGGGTGCAACGCGCCGCCCGCGAGCAGCAGGAGCAGCAGGAGGGCGGCCACCCAGGGGCGCCACGACCACCGCCAGGACCACCGTCGTGGCCCTCCGTCGGCCAGGCGCGGCGGACGCGTCCCGGGACCCGGGTCGGGCCGGCGAGGCACGCGGGACCGGAGCCGCGCCGCCCCGCTGGGGGCGACCACCCGGGGCAGGGAGAGGGCGAGCCGACCGGCCACGCGTCGCGACTCCCCGTCGGAGAGCAGCGGCGGGTGGCCGCGCAGCACCCGGACGACGTTCGCCGGCGCCGTCACCAGCACCTCGCCGGCGCGCCCCTCGATGCCGCCCTGGCGGGCCAGGCACAGCACCGGGACGACGGCCCGGGGGTCCAGGTCGCGCAGCAGGCCGCGCACGCTGTCGGCCTGCGCCACGGCGCCCGACACGGCCCGGTCGCGACGCCGGCTGCCCTGCCGCAGCATCCCGCCGCGGCAGGTCACCGTGCCGGACCAGAGCTTGGAGTCGATGACGAAGACGCCGCCGGGCCCGACGACGACGTGGTCGAGGTTGGCGCGGCGACGTCCCGGCCACACCACGTCGTGGAGCACGGTCCACTCGGCCGCCGGGAGCTCGGTCAGCGCGGCCCCGGTCTCGACCTCGCCGTCGGCTCCCTGGTCCCACCGCCGCGACCAGGCGGTGTCCCCCCGGCGCTCCCTGCTCCTGCGCGCCACCTCGCGCGCCGACTCCCCCGCGTCCACGGGGGACAGTGGACCCGTGCGCGGGCCCGGCCACCCACCAAACGCGACAACTGGCGCCAACCCGTCATCTCGGACAGGTGGGGTCAGACCTCGTCGTCCACGGCGCGGCCGGCCCCGTCGACCAGGCCGCGCAGCCGGCGGGCCAGGGCACCGTCGAAGGCTCCCTCGGGTGCCTGCCAGCCCCAGTTGCCGTCGCGGGTGCCCGGGGTGTTCATCCGGGCCTCGGAGCCCAGGGCCAGCAGGTCCTGGGCGGGCACGACGGCCAGCCGGGCCGTCGAGTCGAGGGCGAGCCGCACCAGCGCCCAGGGCATCCGGCGCAGCCCGACGTGCTGGCGGACCCGCCGCCGGGTCGCCCGGTCGCAGCCCCGCCACCAGCCCAGCGTGGTGTCGTTGTCGTGGGTGCCGGTGTAGACGACCGTGTTCTCGCCGTGGCGCGCGGGCAGGTAGGGGTTGTCCTCGCTGCCGTCGAAGGCGAACTGCAGGACCTTCATGCCGGGCAGGTCGAAGCCCAGGCGCAGCGCGTCCACCTCGGGGGTGATGACGCCGAGGTCCTCGGCGACCAGCGTGCCCTCGCCCGCGGTCTCGACGAGGGCGGCGAGCACCTCGCGGCCGGGCCCGGGCACCCACGCACCGTCGCGTGCGGTCGGCGCCTCGACGGGCACGTGCCAGGCCGCCTCGAAACCGCGGAAGTGGTCGATGCGCACCAGGTCGAACAGCTCGCGCTGCCGGGCGATGCGCCGGCGCCACCAGCCGAAGTCGTCGGCCGCCATGGCGTCCCAGTCGTAGTGCGGGTTGTTCCAGCGCTGCCCGTCGACCGCGAAGTAGTCCGGCGGCACGCCGGTCACCGTCGTCGGTCGTCCGGTCGCGTCGAGCTGGAACATCTCGCGCGCGGCCCACACGTCGGCGCTGTCGGGGGCCACGAAGATCGGCAGGTCGCCGAAGAGCAGCACGCCCTGGGCGTGGGCGTGGCTCGCCAGTGCCCGCCACTGCTCGTCGAAGACCCACTGCTCGAGCCGGATCTCCTCGAGCCGGTCGGCGAGCGGGGCCAGCGCCTCGGCCACCCGCTCGGGGTCGCGGTCGCGCAGCCCCGGCTCCCAGTCGACCCACGGGACGAGGCCGGCGAGCTCGCGCAGGGCGGTGAACTCGGCGTACGGGTCGAGCCACACCGCCTGCTGCTCGCACCACACGTCGTGCTGGGCGCGCTGCTCGGGGCTGAGCCCGCCCACCGTGAGGAGGCCGTGCTCGGCGCGCAGCTCGGCGTCGATGAGCTGCGGGTTGCCCGCCATGGCCGAGAGCGAGTTGTACGGCGACGCCTCGTCCTCGTGGACCGGCACCAGCGGCAGCAGCTGCCAGACCGAGACACCCGCCGCGGCCAGGAAGTCCACGAAGGCGTGCGCCGAGGGACCCAGGTCACCACCGGGCAGCGAGGTGACGTGGAGCAGCACCCCCGCCCGTCGCCGGGCCAGCGGAGGGACGACGGCAGGTGCGAGGTCGGTCATCGGCTCCCCCAGGCGGTGCGGCGCGCAGCAGTCGCCGACCGGCCGGGCGACGACCCGGAGAGCCTAGTGGGAGACCAGGTCGAGCACCGGCCCGCGGGCGTCGACGGCGGCCCGCAGCTCGGCGTACCGCTCCTCGGTCTCCGGGCCGCTCAGCGTCACCTCGAGGCCGACGTCCTGCCCCGCACCGCCGGCCGCCGGCGTGGTCGACACCGTCACCTCGACGCCGTCGAGCGCGATCCCCAGCTCGTCGGCCAGCGCCCGGTAGACCACGACCTGGCAGTCGGCCAGCGCTCCCAGCACCTGCGCCACGGACCCGCGCGCCTCGGCACCGGGGCGGGGGTCGGTCTCGAGGGCGAGCGTCATGCGGTCTCCTCAGCTCGGCAGTCTTCCCGACCAACTCTACTGACTTTATCGGCTTTTGCCAGTGGCACCCGTCACCAGCCACGGATTTGCACCCTGGCCAGGCAGAGTGCAAAATGCACTCTGTGAGTCAGAGTGCACATCACCTCGCCGCGGCCCCCGGGTCGCGCCGCTGGGAGACGGCTCGCCGGCTCACCGAGCACGCCCGCCGCCTGGCGCTCGAGCACGGTGTCGACGGCTTCACCCTCGACCAGCTCGCCGAGCGGGCCGGCGTGTCGCGGCGCACGATCTTCAACTACTTCCCCGGCAAGGACGACGCCGTCCTGGGGACGATCCCCGCCTTCCGCGACGACGACGTCGCGGACTTCGTGGCCGGCGGACCCCACGGCAGCCTCGTCGACGACCTCGCCGAGATCGTGCTGCGCGTGCTGCGCGAGCAGCCGGAGCGCCCCGACGAGGTCGCGCTGGGCCGCGAGGTCATGCAGCGCAACCCCCGGCTGATCCAGCTGGGGCTGCAGCGGATGCACGAGCTCGTCGAGTCGTGCATCGGCTACGTCGAGCAGCGCGAGGGCGACCGCTTCGACCGGGCGCGGCTCGACGTCGCGCTGGCCCTGGTCCTCACCTGCGTCCACGTCGCCATGGACCGCTACCTCACCGGCGAGCACGGCGAGGAGCTCGGCCCCCTGTTCACCAGCACGCTGCGCACCGCACACGAGCTCTTGGCCTAGCCCCGCTCCCGCACCGCCCGCTCCCCCACAGACCGTCCGCCGCCCGTCCTCACGAGGAGAGACATGGCCACCCTGCTCTACCGCCTCGGCCGCACCGCCTTCCGCCGCTGGCCCGTCTTCGTCGCGGCCTGGCTGGTCGCCCTGATCGGGATCGGCGTGCTCGCCACGTCGATCTCCAAGCCCATGGTCGACACCTTCTCGATCCCCGGCATCCCCTCGCTCCAGGCGCAGGACCTCCAGAAGGAGCTCTTCCCCGACACCCCCGACGCCGAGGACCTGGCCAGCGTCACCGTCGTGGTCTCGGCGCCCGACGGGCGCACGCTGCGCACCCCGGCGTACGCCGCCAAGGTCGACGCGCTCGTCGCCGACCTCCAGCAGCTGCCCCAGATGCCCGCCGAGCCGCAGCTGGTCAACCCCGTGGCCGCCGCCGACGGGCAGTTCCGGCAGGCCGTGATGGGCGCCGTCGAGGCGGGCCAGCCCCGCAGGGTCGCCGAGGCCAACGCCCGCGAGCTGCTGCCGCTGAGCTCGGACGGCCGGGTCGGCACCATCTCGTGGAACTTCGACGTCGACACCGTCGCCGACGTCGAGCCCGCCACCCGCGACGCCCTGCTCGACACCCTCGAGAGCGCCCGCATCGGTGGCCTCGACGCCCAGGTCAACGGCTCGGCGATGCAGGCGATCCCCGAGACCGGCGGCACCAGCGAGCTGGTCGGCATCGCCGTCGCCCTGGTGGTGCTGGTGATCAGCTTCGGCTCGCTCGTGGCCGCGGGCATGCCCATCCTGGCCGCCCTGGTGGGCGTGGGCCTGGGCCTGCTCGGCATCAGCCTGGCCACGGCGTTCACCACCATCGGCACCACCACGCCGATCCTGGCCACGATGATCGGCCTGGCGGTCGGCATCGACTACACGCTGTTCATCCTGCAGCGCTACCGCACCGAGCTGCTCGACACCGACGACCGGCAGGAGGCCGTCGGACGCGCCGTCGGCACCGCCGGCTCCGCGGTGGTCTTCGCCGGCCTCACCGTGCTGATCGCGCTGTCGGCGCTCTCGGTCGTGGGCATCCCGTTCCTCACCAGCATGGGCCTGGCCGCGGCCGGCACCGTGCTGATGGCCGTGCTCGTCGCCCTGACGCTGCTGCCGGCGCTGCTCGGCCTGCTGAGGTCGAAGGCCTTCGGCGGTCAGGTCCGCCGTCGCCAGGACCCCCGCGACGCCGACGGCCTGGCGCTCAACAACGGCGTCCGGTGGGCCCGCCTCGTGGGCCGCACGCCGGTCGCGGTGGCCCTCCTGGTCGTCATCGGCCTGGGGGCGCTGGCGCTGCCGGTCCGCTCGATGCAGCTCGCCCTGCCGACCGACTCCTCGGCCGCCGCCGACACCACCCAGCGCCGCGCCTCCGACCTGGTCAGCGACGCCTTCGGCCCCGGCCGCGAGGCCCCGCTGCTGCTCGTCGTCGACGCCCGCGACGTGCCCGGCGACGCCCAGGCCAAGCAGGCCGCCTTCGGCCAGGTCGCCGCCTGGGCCTCGCAGCAGGACGACGTCGCCAACGCCCAGGTGGTCGCCACCAACCAGGACTCCAGCGGCGCCCAGGTGCTGGTCACCCCGTCCAGCGGTCCCGACGACGAGGCCACCACTCAGCTCCTCCAGGACCTGCGCGACGGCCAGTCGGGCATCGAGGACGAGTCGGGCACCACGGTCGGCGTCACCGGCATCACCGCCATCCAGACCGACGTCTCCGACCGGCTGACCAGCGCGCTGCCGACGTACCTCGTGATCGTGGTGGGCCTGGCCTTCGTGCTGCTGATGCTCGTCTTCCGCTCCGTGCTGGTGCCGCTGACGGCGACGCTGGGCTTCCTGCTCTCGGTGCTGGCCACCCTGGGCGCCACGGTCCTGGTCTTCCAGGAGGGGCTCTTCGGCCTGGTCGAGGGCCAGCCGCTGGTCAGCTTCATGCCGATCATCGTCATCGGGATCGTCTTCGGGCTGGCGATGGACTACCAGGTGTTCCTGGTGACCCGGATGCGCGAGGCGTTCGTGCACGGCGCCACCGCCCGGGAGGCCGTGGTCGACGGGTTCCGCAACAGCGCCCGCGTGGTGGTCGCCGCCGCGACGATCATGATCTCGGTCTTCGCCGCCTTCATGCTCCAGCCCGACTCCCTCATCAAGTCGATCGGGTTCGCGCTGGCCGCCGCGGTGTTCTTCGACGCCTTCGTGGTGCGGATGGCCCTGATCCCCGCGCTGATGTACCTCATGGGCGACAAGGCCTGGTGGCTCCCGGGCTGGCTGGACCGGATCCTGCCCCGGGTCGACGTCGAGGGCGAGAAGCTCCGGGCGGCGCGAGCGGTCCAGACCGCCGACCCCGCCACACCGGGCGCCCACGCGGCCACCGACGAGCAGCTCGAGCCCGCCCGCGGCTGAGCGAGACGAGACGCCCGGAGTCGGGTTAGGGTGGCGCGTCCTCAGCCGTGGGGACGCGCCATCCGCGACCGCCGAGTCCTGTCCGCGCGGGTGGTGCCACCGAACTCATCGGGCAGGAGCGGGGAACCCACACGTTTCCCGGACCGCACGCGGTCCTCGGGGTGAAGTCACGTCACGTGACCGGGCTCTCCGGCCCGAACCCGACAGCTAACCTCGCAGGCGCGTGGAGGAAACAGTCATGCGCAAGCTCTCCCTGTCGCTCGCCGCTGCCCTGGTGACGCTGACCCCCGTGCTCGTCTCCGCCCCCTCCGAGGCCGCCACCATGCGGACCTGGGAGCGCCTCGCCTGGTGCGAGTCGACCGGCCGCTGGCACGTCAACACCGGCAACGGCTACTACGGCGGCCTCCAGATCAGCCCCTCCACCTGGCGCGGCCACGGTGGCGCCCGCTTCGCGCGGCTGCCCCACCAGGCGACCAAGCGCGAGCAGGTCAAGGTCGCCGAGCGGATCAAGGCCTCGCAGGGCTGGGGCGCCTGGCCGTCCTGCTCCCGCAAGATCGGCGTCCGCTGACACCACCCCCCGGACCGGACCGGCCCTGGCATCCCCCGCGCCAGGGCCGGTCCTCCTGGGTCAGCCTCGCGCCGCGCCGTACCCCAGCAGGGCGGCGAGGCCCAGCGCGCTCCTCGGGGCGTACGCCGTGCGCCACAGGCCGCCGTGGGCGGCCGCGTGCGCCTCGTCCTGCCACGGCGCGTCGTGGCGCGGGCCTCCCCCGGTGTGCAGGTCGTGCACCAGCAGCGCCGCCATCAGCACGTTGGACGTCGCCGGCTCGAAGACCTCCACGCCGAAGCGGTGCGCCCCGGCGTACGCCGCCGCGAGCGCACGGTTCTTCACCACTGACCGCGTCCGCGTGGGCGGCGCGACGTTCATCGACACCGTCACGCCGTCGTGGCGCGACACCGTCGCCCGCCAGCGCTGCAGCCGCTTGGCCAGCGCGTAGTTGGGCCCCTGCTGCGGCACCAGCGAGTCGTTGACGCCGGGGTCGGAGCCCGCGACGTACTGCCGACGCAGCAGCCGGCCTCCCGAGAGCGTCCGCAGCGGACGACCCAGCGTCTTGGACCGGCCCGAGCGACCGTCGTAGGCGCGGGTGGAGTGCTCGACCGCCTCGCCCGGCACCACGAAGACGTCGGTCGGGGTGGCCAGGAAGCCGAGCGCGGTGTCGCCGCGGTCGGCCAGCAGCCGGCGCGTCAGCTCGTCGACCGCCATGCTCACCCGCACGTTGGTGGCGCCGTCGGCGTAGACGTAGTTGCCCACCACCAGGGTGCCGGGCTGCTCGGCCAGCCAGGTCTCGAGCGCGGGCACGCCCGCGAGCAGGTCGACGCCCGCCGCCTGCTCCAGCACGCCCGCGTCGTCGGCGGCGGTCGGCACCACCAGGGTGCCGGCGCCGTTGCGGGCCTGGGTCAGGACGCGCTCCCACAGCTCGGTGCGCTGCAGGTCGACCGCGGCCACGCGCGCCCCCCAGCGCATCAGCGAGGGCAGCGGCCCCATCTCGGCGCCCGCCCCCAGCACGGCCACGGTGTGGCCCTCCAGGCGCAGCCACTCGGGGTGGGCGACCACCTCGTCGACGGCCTGCCCCACGCTGGGCTCCACGACGCCCGCCTCCACCCAGGCCGCGACCCGGCGCTGCAGCCCGGAGCGGCGCAGCCGCTCGCCGTGGAAGGGCAGCACCAGCTCGGGCTGGACCTCGCCCTGGCCCACGACCTCGACGCCGCGCAGGGCCCCGCCGGCCGCGGCCGGCCAGCTCGCCAGCCGCTGCTCCTCCCCGGTGTCGTCCACCACGCGCATCCGCTCGTGCAGCGAGTCCAGGCCGTCGCGGGCGATGCCCACGGCGGCCTCGGGCGAGGCCAGCCCGGCCTCGACGAGGCGACGGAAGTGGGGCAGGTAGCCCGTGCGCCACGCGGTCTCCTGCTCGGCCGCCCGGGCACCGGTCGGGTCGGCGGCGCGCAGCGCGTCGGCGACCACCGCCCGGCCCACGTCCGAGGTGCTGCGCCGACCGTGGTCGTCGGCGGGGAAGACGAGTCCGTGACCCGCGGATCCGGGCCCCGGCCCACCCCCGGGTGGGACGTCGGACGCGGGACCGGTCTGTGCCTCGGATGCCATGGCGTCATCCTGCCGGACCGCCGTGACGCCGGTCACCCGGGCGGACACCGGGCTGGCGGGAGGCCCGCACGGGCCCCGACGAGGGGTCACTCCTCGTCGGTCGACTCCTCGACCGCGTCGAAGAACAGCTGCCCGCCCACGCGGTCGGCGAGGTCGGTGGCGAGCTCGTTGAGGGTGTCGGAGACCTGCTCGAGCACGCCGACGGCCTGGCGGGCCACGAAGGGGTCGGCGGGCAGCTCGTAGGAGGCCAGCACGGTGTCCCCGGCCAGCTGGAACTTCAGCAGCGGCACCTGGCGGTTGAGGATCTCGATCTCGATCCGGGCCTGCGCCGGGTTGCCGACGTCGCACACGACGTGGCTGAAGAACCGCAGCACCGGCCGGTCCTGCAGCACCCGGATCCACACCGGCACCACGCCCGTGAAGACCGGGAAGTCGCCGTCGTCGTCGCGCTTCACGTCGTGCCCGTAGGTCGGGACCAGCGAGGCCGCCACCAGCTCGACCAGCGCCTCGCGCGAGTCGGGCTGGGCGATCTCGTCGACGTCCGCGTCCGGCGGCTGGGCGCCCGGGTCGACCACCTCGAGGAAGCCGGGGTGGAGCACCCCGAAGACCGAGCGCCAGGTGTCGGCCAGGACGCGGCACAGCGACTCGGCGTCGTCGAGGAGGCCCCCGATCCACCACGCGGGGTGGTCGACGTGGTCGGGCGCCTCCCAGCCCAGGGCCGTGAGCGCGCGCTGCTGCTCGGCCGAGAACAGGTGGTCGCGGTCGCCCAGCAGGTTGCGGACGGCCTCGACGTGGACGAGGTCGTCGAGGACCTGGACGCGCAGGCTGGGCTGCTCGGACTCGTCGAGGCCCACGGGCCCGACCACCACGAGGTCGGCGGGCAGTGCCTCGAGACGCTCGTCGAGGTCCCGCTCGAACTGCTGCCAGGCACGCTCGACCGTCTCGTCGAAGCCTCTGCTCATCTGCGCCCCCCGGTGGTGGAGCCACCAATCTAGACGTGGGCACCGACACCGGGGCCAGGGTGCGACGACCGTCACGCCCGTCGCGGGGCCCGGCGTCGGCTCAGGCCGGGGGCACCCGGCCGTCGCGGGCGAGCACCGGCACGTCGACGCCGACGGTGTCGGGGTACTTCAGACCGGTGCCGGTGTTGAGCACGACCACGCGCTCCTGCTCCCCGATCCAGCCGCTGGCGCGCAGCTCCCGGGCCGCCGCCATGCAGGCCGCGCCCTCGGGGCAGATCCAGGCGCCCTCGGACCGGGCGAGCGCGCCGACCTCCTCCAGGATGGTCTCGTCGCTGACCGCGATCGCGGTGCCGCCGGACTCCCGGACCGCCTGGAGGACCAGGAAGTCACCGAGCGCCTTGGGCACGTTGATGCCGAAGGCCAGGGTGTGGGTGCCCTCGACCAGGGTGCTCTCGTCGAGGCCGGCGTCGAAGGCGTCGACGAGCGGCGCGCAGCCGGTCGACTGCACGCACACCAGGCGCGGCAGCTGCTCCCCGATCCAGCCGAGCTCCTGCATCTCCTTCATCGCCTTGTGGATGCCGATGAGGCCCACCCCGCCGCCGGCCGGGTAGAGGATGACGTCGGGCACCTCCCAGCCGAGCTGCTCGGCGATCTCGTAGCCCATCGTCTTCTTGCCCTCGATCCGGTAGGGCTCCTTGAGCGTCGAGACCTCCTGGTAGCCGGTGCGCTCCTCGACGGCCGCCTTGACCAGGGCCCCGGCGTGGTTGATCAGCCCGTCGACGAGGTAGAGCTCGGCCCCGGCGACCACGCACTCGCGGCGGGTGATCTCCGGCGCGTCGACCGGCATCACGATGAGGCTGCCCATCCCGGCGCGGGCGGCGTACACGCTCCACGCGGCGCCGGCGTTGCCGTTGGTCGGCATCGCCACGGCCCGCACCCCGAGCTCGCGGGCGCGACTGACCCCGACCGCCGCACCGCGCGCCTTGAACGACCCGGTCGGCACCAGCCCCTCGTCCTTCATCACCAGGTGGGGCAGGCCGATCGCGGCGCCGTACGTCGGCAGCGGGACGATCGGCGTCATGCCCTCGCCGAGGCTGGTGACGTGCGCGGGGTCCCGCACCGGGAGCACCTCGTGGTAGCGCCACAGGTCGTGCGGCCGCGAGGCGATCTCCTCGGGCGTCACCGCCTGCCGGACGGCGTCGAGGTCGTAGCGCGCCAGCAGCGGCTTGCCCGCGGCGCTGACCCCCTGCACGACGTCGGCGTCGAGGCGCTCGCCGGTGGCGGAGCACTCGAGGTGGGACAGGTACGAGAAGGACACGGTGGCTCCCGGACGTCGAGGCGGACGGCCACGCGGGGCGGCCCTCTGAGGACCTCCAGCCTGCCCGACCGCCCCGGAGGGCTCACAGGGAGAGGTCGGTCCCGCCGTAGACGTGGCGCACGTAGCGGTCGCGGGCCCGGGGCGCGACCTGGGGCAGCACCCGGCGCACCCGCAGCGGTGCGTGGCCGAGCAGGCCCCGGATCACCTCGGGGTCGGCCTGGTGCATCAGCAGGCCCATCACCAGCGGCAGCTGGCGGGGGTCGAGACCGCCGACGCTCTGCTCGCCGAGCCGCACCCACTCGGTCGGCGTCAGGTGGCGGCGCGCGAGCGGCAGCAGCTCGGCCTCCTCGAGCGCCAGCGCGGCGACCAGCACCTCGCCCACGGCCTCGAGGGCGTCGGCCAGCGAGTCGCGGCACCGGCCGGACCCCTCCGCGCACCACAGCGCGACCGCCTCGCCGGCCCGCACGTCGGCCGTCAGCACCTCGGTGTGCCGCTCCTCGATCCGGCGGACCACGCGCCCGGCCCCCGCGAGCCGGGGCAGCAGCGCCGGCCACAGCAGCCGCTGCTCCACCTCGTGGTGGTGGCGCAGCAGCCGGCCGACCCACCGGACGTGCTCGGCGACGACGAGCAGCCGCGAGGTGTCGTCGGCGTGCACGGCCCGCACCAGGTCGGGCATCCAGCGGTACTCCCGGCGCAGCGCGTCGTGCACCAGCAGCAGCGCGCGTACGTCGACGCCGGAGACCGTGGTGGTCGTCATGGCCGCGCTCCTCCCCCGGTGGTGCCTGGCTGTGCTGCGGCCCGCCGACGGGATCCGCGACGGCGAGGAGGGTGACTGTCGTCGCCCACGACGGGGCTCGTCAACGGGCCCCCGGGCGTGGTCTGCACCGGCCCGCAGCCCGCGGCCTCACCCCTGGCGCAGCAGCCGCTCCAGCAGGTCGGTGGCGTGCCCCAGGGCGGCCTCGTCGACGTCGAAGAGCGGGTGGTGGTGGGGGGCCGGGTTGTCCGCCCCGACCATCACGTAGGTGCCCACGCCCCCGCGCCGCTGCGCGTCGGCCAGGAAGAGGCTGGCGTCGTCGCTGCCGCCCATCGGACCGAAGGTCTCGGCGCCCAGGCCCAGCGCCCGGGCGTGGTCCGCGACCGCACCCGCGACCTCCTCGTCGGACTGGATCACCGCCGAGCCGCCGGTGCGCACCACCTCCACCTCGCAGCCGTACGCCGCCGCGGCGCCGCGCAGCGCCTGCGTCACCCGCTCGGAGAGCTCCTCCTGGACCGCGGCGTCCAGCGCCCGCGTCTCGGCGGTCAGCTCGGCCCACGCGGGGACGATGTTGACCCCGTCGCCGGCGTGCAGGGTGCCGACGTTGACACGGGTGTCGGTCGTCGACCAGCGGGGCTGGCCGAGCACCGCGAGGGTGCCGGCCGCGGCCGCCGCCAGCGCGTTGCGCCCGTCCTGGGGGGCGGCCGCGGCGTGCGAGGCGACACCGGTGAAGCGGGCCCGGAGCTTGGTGGTGGCGAAGGCGCCCACCGCTCCCCCGACCACGTGCCCCAGCGGCAGGTCGAGCCCCAGGTGCAGCGCGACGAACCGGTCGACGCCCTCGAAGGCGCCGCCGCGCAGCATCGCCCGGGCGCCGCGGCCGCCCTCCTCGGCGGGCTGGAACAGGAACCGGACGGTCCCGGCGAAGTCGCGGTCGCGCTGCAGCCGCTCGGCCAGCGTGAGCCCGATCGCGACGTGCCCGTCGTGCCCGCACGCGTGCATGCCGCGCTCGAAGGTCGAGCGGAACCCCTGGGCCTGCGGCAGGTGGGAGGCCTCGGAGGACTCCACGATCGGCAGCGCGTCGGTGTCGAAGCGCAGGCCCCAGACGGGTCCGGGACGGCTGCCCTCGACGTCGACGACCAAGGCGCTGCCGTCGCGCCGGACCACCTCGACCCACGACTGCTGCGCACCGGTCGCCACGGCCCGCTCGGCGTCCGCGTCGAGGGTGGCGTCGTCGGGGTGGTCGACGACGCCCTCGCGCTCGATCACCCCCGCCCCCGTGCGCGGCTCGAGCCCCAGGTCGGCGAGCACCTCGGCGACCCGAGCGGTCGTGCGCAGCTCCCGGAACGCGGTCTCGGGGTGGGCGTGGAACTCGCGGCGCAGGGCCACGGTGTCGAGCGGCATCGGTCTCCTCGTGGTGGTGGGTCAGTTCTGGGGCAGGCGGATCGGCATCCCGGGACCCACGTCGGTCCCGGTGAAGTAGAAGACGGCGAGCGCCGCGACCCAGACCACGAAGAACACCGGCACGAAGACCGCCATCCGCGCCATCAGGGCCCCGAACTGCAGGCCGGGCTCGTAGCGGCGGGCGAAGCCCAGCAGCACGATCAGGTAGGGGTTGAGGGGCGTGATGACCTGGGTGACCGAGTCGCCGATGCGGTACGCCGCCTGCACGAACCCCGGCTCCAGCCCGACCAGGGCGAACGTCGGCACCATCACCGGTGCCATCAGCGCCCACATCGCCGAGCCCGAGGTGATGAACAGGTTGATGACGGCGGCGATCAGCACCAGCCCCATGACGGCGCCGAAGCCGGTGATGCCCACCGCGTCGAGGCCCTCGGCGAGCTCGACGGCGATGACCGTGCCGAGGCCGCTCCAGGTGAAGATCGCGATGACCTGGGCCGCGATGAAGATGAAGACCACGTAGCCCGCCAGCCCGCGCATCGCCTCGGTCATCATCTCCGGCACGTCGGCGGCCTTCGCGACCGCGCGGGTGACCACGCCGTAGGTGGTGCCGGTGGCGAGGAACAGGATCGCCAGCATCGGCACGATCGCGTCGAGGAACGGCGAGGGCACCAGGTCGCCGCCCTCCCCGCGCAGCGGGCTGCCCGGCACCAGCCAGGCCGTGAAGGCGCCGACCAGCAGCACCAGTCCGACCAGCGCGGCGGCGAGCAGGCCACGACGCTCGCGGGCGTCGAGCCGGGTGTGCTCGTCGCCGTCGGGCACGTCGTACGCCGGCAGCCGGGGCTCGATGACCCGGTCGATGAGAAAGCCTCCGGCGAGCGGGAGCAGGATGCCGGTGGCGATCGAGATCCACCAGTTGCTCGCGATCGTCACCGGCGTGGTCTCCAGGCCGTCGACGATCTTCGCGGCGCTGGTGGTGATGCCGGCGAGCAGGGCGTCGAGGGAGCCGATGAGGATGCCCGAGGAGTAGCCGGCCGTGGTGCAGGCGAAGGCGCCCAGCATGCCGGCCAGCGGGTGGCGCCCGGCCGCGAGGAAGACCAGCGCGGCCAGCGGAGGGATCACGATCATCGAGGGGTCGGACATGACGTGGCCCTGCGCGGCGACGAGGGCCACGACGTACGGCAGCGCCCAGGCCGGGGCGCGGGAGAACGACGCCGTGATGGCCGCCTTCAGCAGCCCGCTCTGCTCGGCCACGCCGACCGCGAGCAGCATCACCACGACGTTGCCCAGCGGCGGGAAGCTCGTGAAGTTCTCGACGAAGCTGGTCAGCAGCCACGTCATCCCGTCGGGCGTCAGCAGCCCCTGCACGGGCGTCGCGTCGTCCGACCCGGGCACCGTGACGCTGACGCCGGCCAGGTCGAGCGCGGTGCTGGCCACCGCGACCAGCACCAGCAGGTAGGCGAACAGCACGAACGGGTGGGGCACCTTGTCGCCCACGCGCTCGACGGTGCCCAGGACGCGGTCGAGACGGGTCGGCGTGGCGGTGCCGCTGGTGGAGGTGGACATGGCGCTCCCGAGAGGTGGAGGGTCCGAATGACCACCGTACCGATGGACTTGGAGGACCAGCGGACCGTGTCTCACCGCCGCGGGCTGTCCGACCCGGCTGTGATGATGAGGACCTCGGGAAGGGGTGGTCGGCGTGGCGCAGGACGACGGTGGGCGGGGTCGCCTGCCGCTGTGGCTGGTCGTGGTGGTGCTCGCCGCCGCGGCCTCGCCGCTGGCCGCGTCGCTGATGCGCACGGCGAACGGCGGCTGGTTCGCCGTCCTGGTCGTCACCCAGATCCTCGCCACCGCGACCGCCGCGGGCGTCCCGCTGTGGCGCCAGCGTGTCGCCGTGCGCAGCGAGGCGACCGCCGAGGAGCGCGAGCTCGAGGCCCGCGTCGAGACCCGGGTGGCGCTCAACGACGCGCTCGACCCGATCCTGCGGCTGCTCGGCACGATCGCGCTCGAGGAGGAGGTCACCGTGCGCGAGCAGCGCCGCGCGCAGGCGGTGCCGCTCGTGCTGCTGACCGCCGCCGAGTTCATCGGCCCCGACCGCGCCCGGGCCTGCTGGTTCCGCCTCGACGCCGGCCCCCCGACCACGCTGGAGCCCGACTCCGCGGCCGGCCGGTCCGGCTCCCCCACGACGACGTTCGTGGCCGGCACCCCCTCGGGCGACGCCGCGATCGGGTTGGTCCTCGCCGACGAGGACCTGCTGTGCGAGGACGTCGAGGCCGACCCGCCGCCCGGGTGGGACCTGTCGAAGGAGCGCGACTACCGCACGTTCATCTCCGTCTCGGTCATCGCGGGCGACACGGCGTACGGCATGCTGACGCTGGACGCCGTCGAGCCCGGCACGCTGGACGTCGAGGACATGGCCCTGCTGCGGCTGATGGCCGGGGTGCTCGCGGTCGCGCTGAGCATCCCGTGAACCGGTGTCGGTGGTTCCACCTAGATTCGGCCCCACCACTGGGGCACACTGGAGTGACGGACAGGAGGGTGACCGTGGCCATCAAGATCCCCGGCAAGCGTCTCGACGAGCGCGTCGAGCAGATCCTGCGCGACCCCAAGACCTACTTCGCGCGGGCGCGCAAGAACGCCCGCGCCGAGGTCGAGGCCGAGCGCCAGCAGCAGTCCGAGCGCCACCTCCCCCGCCCCGCCTGACCGGCTCCTCCACGGTCCACGCGCTCCGGCCCGCGGACACCCCTGGTCATCGGCCACCGGACGTGCCAGCCTCCGTGCTCCCGACCGGAGGAGGAACCGTGGAGACCGCATCGATCACGGCGTGGACGCTCATGAACGAGGTGCCCGTGCCCGACGACGTCCAGGGCGTCCTCGTCGAGGGCGAGCAGGCGGTGACGGCGTTCCGCACCTTCCGCGACACCGCCATCTTCACCACCAAGCGGCTCATCGTCCGCGACGCCCAGGGCCTGCGCGGCAAGAAGGTCGAGATCTACTCGCTGCCCTACAGCGCCATCAACATGTGGTCGTCGGAGAACGCCCACGGCCTGCTCGACGTCAACGCCGAGATCGAGCTGTGGACCCGGGCGGGCCACATCAAGATCAACGTCGGCAAGGGTGCCGACGTGCGGCGCATCGACCAGCTGATCGCCTGGGCCGTGCTGCGCTGAGCCCGCCGGGGCCGCGCTGTCGGCTCACGCCCGTCCGAGCAGCCGGCGGTGCTTGGTGTAGCCGTCGCCCACCACCACGAACAGCGCGGCCACCCCGAAGATCTGGGCCGCCACCCGGTCCGCGACCGACAGCACGGAGCTGGTCGCCTCCGGTCCTGCGCTGTCGCGCGCGCCCCACCCGGTGCCCACCGCGACGGCGACCAGCATCGCGACCAGGAGCACCGCCCAGGCGGCGGCCAGCACGCGCATCGGCGCCGTCGCGTCGTCGAAGTCGATCGCCGCCACCCCGGCACGCCGGAGCAGGGTGGCGAGCGTGCTCCCCGCGAGGGCTGCGGTGCTGCCGAACCCGAGGGCCGCGACGGTGGAGCCGGGCACGTCCGGCGTCGTCACCGCCAGCAGCAGGAACAGCAGGCTCAGGCCCGTCGCCGACCAGTAGGTCACCACCCACCCCAGCTGGTAGCCGCGCCGCTGCACCGACCTCGCGGGCTCGTCGGGGCCCTCGCCGTCCACCCACCAGACCCACCCGGCGGGAGCGGGCGGCCACGCGGGATCCGGCTGCCAGTCGGCGGGCGGCGTCCAGCCCTGCGGCGGTGCCGGCCAGCCCGGGGCCGGGTTGAAGTGCCGCTCCCTCACGACCCCGCCTCCGGACACAGGTCGGCACTCGTCACGTACTCGGTCCTGCCCACCGCCCAGAGCTGGACCCGCTCGTCGCTGCCGACCCAGAAGGCCATGGACGCGTCGTACTCCTGGTCAGCGACGTCGTCCCACCGACGTTGCGGCGCAGTCAGCGCGAACCAACCACCGTCACCGGCCTGCTCGACCTGGAGCTCTGCGTAGGTGGCGCGCAGGTCGTCCAGGCTGGCACCGACCCGGAGCTCCTCGGGTGTCTCCACCACCTCGTTGGCGATAACGTACGCCGCGACCGCGTCCTCGGCGTCGGTCACGACCGCCACCTGGTGCGGGGCGTCGCGGTAGACCGCGCAGGACCGCTCCCGGCGCACCAGCTCGTCCAGCTGCAGGTCGGTGGAGGCTGCCGCCATCGGCCGGGGACTGCCGACCTCGCCCCCGACCAGGCCGCCGGGTCCGGCCGTCTTCTGCAGGAGTCCACCCGCACCACGGTCGAGCCCGGTCAGCCACTCCTCGGCGGCCCCGAGGTCGCTGCCGTAGCGCCTGGTGCTGCACGACGTGCCGGTCGAGGGGCAAGGCGATGCCGGGGTGCCGCTCGCGTCGGTCGCGGCCCGCGACGGGCCGATCACCGACGGCTCCGTCGTGGACGTGGCCCCGATCGCGTGCAGCAGCGCGACCGCTCCGGCGACGGCCACGCCCACAGCTGCGGCAGCGAGCGCCCGGCGCCTGCCCCGACGTGGCGTCTGCTCGTCGTCGACCCACAGCGGCCAACCCGGCGGCGCCGGCCCCCACGAGGGGTCCGGTTGCCAGCCGGCCGGCGGGCTCCAGCCCTCTGGAGGGACGGGCCAGGTGGAAGGTGGGTTGAAGCGGGTCGCCATCGCAGCGCCTCCGTCGCATGGGGGTCGTCACCCACAGGGGACGGCGGGCCTCGGCACAGATACCTCTGGCGCGGCCGACGTACGACGCCGGCCCGGCCCCTCCGCGTGGAGGGACCGGGCCGGCGTCGTGGGGCGTCGGTCAGCTGCAGCCGCTGGTGGAGCCGCAGCCCTCGCAGACGTAGCAGGAGCCCGCCGGGCGCATCTTGGTGCCGCAGGTCATGCACAGCGGCGAGTCGATGGCGCTGCCGGTGATCTTCTCGAGCAGCTCGGCCGAGGTGCGGGCCTCGTGGCTCGTGACCTTGGCGGGGACCTCGCGGGCCTCGGCGCCGTGGGTGTCCTTGGTCTCGAGGTCGTCGGCGCGGTTGTCGACGTCCTTGCCGGTGCCCTTCTCCTGCGGCGCGGCCTCGGCGATCTTCAGCTCGGCCGCCCCACCGGTCTCCTCCAGGGGCTCGTAGGAGCCGGTCTCGAGGTGGCGCTGGCGCTCCTCGGCGGAGTAGATGCCGAGCATCGAGCGCTCCTCGAAGGACAGGTAGTCCAGCGCCAGCCGGCGGAAGACGTAGTCCATGAGCGACTGCGACATCCGGATGTCGGGGTCGTCGGTCATGCCGGAGGGCTCGAAGCGCAGGTTGGTGAACTTCGAGACGTAGGTCTCCAGCGGGACGCCGTACTGCAGGCCGATCGAGACCGCGATCGAGAAGGCGTCCATCACGCCGGCCAGGGTCGAGCCCTGCTTGCCGAGCTTGAGGAAGACCTCGCCGAGCTCGCCGTCGGCGTGGGCACCGGAGGTCATGTAGCCCTCGGCGCCACCCACCGTGAAGCTGGTGGTGAGCGAGGCACGGCTCTTGGGCAGGCGCTTGCGGAACGGCTTGTGGACCTCGACGACCTTGGTCTCGACCACGGGGGCGTCGACGCTCTGGCCCTGGTCCTTCTTCGCCTGGTCGGACTTGCCGTCCGAGAGGGGCTGGCCGACCTTGCAGTTGTCGCGGTAGATCGCGGTCGCCTTGAGGCCGAGCTTCCAGCTCTGCAGGTAGACGTCCTCGATCTCCTCGACGGTCGCCGACTCGGGCAGGTTGACCGTCTTCGAGATCGCGCCGGACAGGAACGGCTGGCAGGCCGCCATCATCCGGACGTGGCCCATGGGCTTGAGCGAGCGCGCGCCCATGGCGGTGTCGAAGATCTCGTAGTGCTCGGTCTTGAGGCCGGGCGCGTCGATGACGTGGCCCTTGTCGGCGATGAACTCGACGATCGCCTCGATGGACTCGGTCTGGTAGCCGAGCTTCTTCAGCGCCCGCGGGATCGTCTGGTTGACGATCTGCATGGAGCCGCCGCCGACGAGCTTCTTGAACTTGACCAGCGAGAAGTCCGGCTCGATGCCGGTGGTGTCGCAGTCCATCATGAAGCCGATGGTGCCGGTGGGCGCGAGCACGGAGGCCTGCGCGTTGCGGAAGCCGTTCTTCTCGCCCAGCTTCTGGACGTCGGCCCAGGCCTGGGTGGCCAGCTTGTGCACGGCGGCGTCGGTGCCGTGCAGGGTGCGCACGACGTCGTTGGCGGCCTGGTGCTTGCGCATGACGCGCTTGTGGGCGTCGGCGTTGCGGGCGTAGCCGGCGTACGGGCCCACGACCGCGGCGAGCTCGGCGCTGCGCTTGTAGGAGACGCCGGTCATCAGCGAGGTGATGGTCGCCGCCATGGAGCGGCCGCCGTCGGAGTCGTAGCCCAGGCCCATGGCCATGAGCAGCGCGCCGAGGTTGGCGTAGCCGATGCCGAGCTGGCGGTAGTTGCGGGTGGTCTCGCCGATGGGCTCCGTCGGGAAGTCGGCGAAGCAGATCGAGATGTCCATCGCGGTGATGATCAGCTCGACGGCCTGCGCGAACAGCGGGGCGTCAAAGGTGTCGTCGTCCTTGAGGAACTTGAGCAGGTTGAGCGAGGCCAGGTTGCACGAGGAGTTGTCGAGCGACATGTACTCCGAGCAGGGGTTGGACGCGGTGATGCGGCCCGTCTCGGGGTTGGTGTGCCAGTCGTTGATGGTGTCGTCGTACTGCAGGCCCGGGTCGGCGCAGGCCCACGCGGCTTCGCTGATCTTGGTGAACAGCGCACGGGCGTCGACGGTCTCGATGACCTCGCCGGTGTCGCGGGCCCGCAGGCCGAAGCCGGTGCCGTCCTCGACGGCGCGCATGAACTCGTCGCTGACGCGGACCGAGTTGTTGGCGTTCTGGTACTGCACGGAGGTGATGTCGTTGCCGCCGAGGTCCATGTCGAACCCGGCGTCGCGCAGCGCGCGGATCTTGTCCTCCTCCTTCATCTTCGTCTCGACGAACTCGACGATGTCGGGGTGGTCGACGTCGAGGACGACCATCTTGGCCGCCCGGCGCGTGGCGCCGCCCGACTTGATGGTGCCCGCGGAGGCGTCGGCACCGCGCATGAAGGAGACGGGGCCGCTGGCGGTGCCACCCGAGGAGAGCAGCTCCTTGGAGGACCGGATCCGCGACAGGTTGAGGCCGGCGCCGGAGCCGCCCTTGAAGATGAACCCCTCCTCCTTGTACCAGTTGAGGATCGAGTCCATCGAGTCGTCGACCGAGAGGATGAAGCAGGCCGAGACCTGCTGCGGGCTCGGCGTGCCGACGTTGAACCACACGGGCGAGTTGAACGAGAAGTACTGGTGGACCAGCAGCCAGGTGAGCTCGTGCTCGAAGACCTGGGCGTCCTTCTCGGTGGCGAAGTAGCCGTGCTCGAGACCGGCGGCGACGTAGGTCTTCACGACCCGGTCGACGAGCTGCTTGAGGCTCCACTCGCGGCTGTCGGTGCCGACGGCGCCGCGGAAGTACTTCGTGGTGACGATCGTGGAGGCGTTGACGCTCCAGAAGTCGGGGTACTCGACGCCGCGCTGCTCGAAGACGGTCGCGCCGGTCTTCCAGTTGGTCTGGACGACGTCGCGTCGCTCCCAGGTGAGCTCGTCGTAGGGGTGGACGCCGGGCGTCGAGAAGGTCTGCTCGATCTTGAGACCCTTGCGTCGTCCGCGTGCTGTGCCGGTGCTGCTCACCGTTTCGGTCATCTTCCCCTGCTCCCTGGTGTGGTGGTGCTCGTCGTCGTGCTGGTCGTCATGGGTGTAGCTCGTGGTGCTGGATCTGGTCGTACGTGGTGGCCCCGCGCGCCGCTTCCCCACGGCGCACGGGGCTGCTCGTGGTCAGCCCGTGGGCTGAGGGGTGGGGACCAGCGCGTCGGGGGCGCTGGTCCCATCGTGGCCGGGACCACTGACAGTCGGATCGGTGCGCAGCAGCGCGATCTCGCTCTCGAAGTCGGCGGCGCTCTGGAACGACTTGTAGACGCTGGCGAAGCGCAGGTACGCCACGGCGTCCAGCTCGCGCAGCGGGCCGAGGATGGCCAGGCCGACCTCGTGGGCCGGCACCTCGGCGCGCCCGTTGGCCCGCAGCACGTCCTCGACGACCTGGCCCAGCCGGGCGAGGTCGCCCTCGGAGACCGGGCGGCCCTTGCAGGCCTTGCGGACCCCGGCGACGGCCTTGTCGCGGGTGAACGGCTCGGTGGCCCCGCTGCGCTTGCAGACCACCAGCTGCATCTGCTCGACCGTGGAGAACCGCTTCTCGCAGGTCGGGCAGGTGCGGCGGCGACGAATCGCCGTGCCGTCCTCGGCGACGCGCGAGTCGAGGACCCGGGTGTCGGTGCTGCGACAGAAGGGACAGTGCATCGGGCCCTCCTCTCGAGGGTTCAACCTGTGGTCAGGCCTGTGGATTCCGTGTGGACGACGGGGGTTCCCTGTGAGTAACCCGACCCGCCCTGTGGGACTAGATGTGGATAACTACATCCGTGTAACTACTAGATGTAGTGAACCGTAGACCGCGCCGCCGACGCCGTGCAACCAACCGCGGCGTGTCGATCTGGGTGGTTGTGGCGTGTTCCGTCATCCGTGCAGGTCAGCGCCGCGATCCGTCTCGAAATTCGGTGCGCGCGTCCGGTAGTCCACCGCGTGTCCACCTCCAGGTCACCCGTGCGGACGTCTCCTCCACACCCGGTTCTGGGGTTGTGGACCGCGACGGAGTGTCAGCCACCACACTGGCTGCCGTGAGCGACACCGCGCGGCACCGCGCCACCGAGCGCACCCGGCGCCCTGCCGAGCCCGGCCCGGGCGCCGGCCGGCGACGTCGCCGGCTCGCCCTGCTGGGCCTCGGATGCCTCGCGGCCCTCGCGGCGTGGCTCGTCCTCGTCGCGGTCTGCATCGACCTCGGTCGCGAGCTGCGTGCCGGGGACGGCAGCCCGTGGCTGGTCCTGGTGGTGGCCCTCCTCGGCGCGGTCGCCTCGCTCCTCGCGGCGCTGCTGCTCGGCGTCCGGCTGCGGTCCGCGGCGCGCTCCCCCGCCCGCGTGGTCGGCCGCCGCCGGCTCGAGCGCTGAGGACCAGGCCCCTGCTGCGGGCTGCTGGCTGCTGGTCGGTCGTCAGCGTGCCGGACGACGATCAGCTCGGCACGTCCGGTGCCCCTCCAGGCGTGGCCCAGCGGCCGCCGGCCGCGAACTGATCGTCTGTCCGCACGCTGCGCCCGCGAGGTTGTCCACAGGTCGGGAAGATGGTGTGGCGACGCCCTGACCTGGGTAGATACCGTCTCGACGTTCTCGGGACTAGCTGTTGAGGTGAAGGATGCGTCGACTGAGCCGCGTGGTGACCAGTGTGACGAGCGTGGTGTCGCTGGCCGTGCTCGCGGGGTGCGGCGGGAGCCCTCCCGAGGCCGCCCCGGCGCCCACGCCGTCGCCCCCCACGGAGACCGCCACCCCCGAGCCTGCGGCCCCGACCCCTCCAGCAGGCCTGTCGACCAAGTCTGAATCGGGCGCCAAAGCAACGGTCGCCTACTTCTTGGCCAGCATGGCCTTCGCTGGGGACAGCGGAGATGTGTCGAACTTTCGACAGACGTTCACCGACGAGTGCACTAAGTGCGAGGCCATCGCGCGGGGAATCGAGCGTACTTACAAGTCAGGCGGATACATCCGCGGCGGCGCGTGGAAGCCGAGCTACCTCAAGTTCTATTCGATCCAGGGTGACATCGCATATATCGATGCAGGGGTCGCCTATTCCCCTCAGGAGTACAAGCCCAAGGCTGGAAGCCCAACTCAGAAGGCCCCAGGGGGACAACGCGTTCTCAAGGCCTTTCAGCTTCGTTGGATCGCCGGCGAGTGGCGCGTAGGAGCCTTGGATCCCGAAGCATGATGCGCCGACTCCTCTACATCACGGCACTGCTCCTCTTCGCATGTTGTCCAGTTGCATCCGCCGACACGGACGTCCGTCCAGGCCCGGCGAACACGTTTGAAACGTGGACCAAGGAGGCCAAGCAGCAATCACTGATCGATTCGCAGAACCCTGCTTCACCTCAGATCTCAAGGGCGCAAAGGCCAGCGATGAACAGCAGCCAGCCCATAGTGACCTATGACTACCGAAACCCCTGCGACTCAGGAGTCGGGAATCCCGCCACGGGCGCGGGCGTCTGCCCCAACACTTGTCCGCCGGGAAGCACCCAGTACCGACAGTGGCAGATCAGCCCCGCTGGTGAGACCCCACTGGGCTTCGTGTGCACCGGAGCAGGTGAGCCAGCTCCCGCGGCGAATGCCGCCGCCCCTCCCCCGCCCCAGGTGACCGATGCGATGGTGCTGGCGGCGTTCCGGAGGATCCCGCTGCCGGAGCTGCGGGCGCAGAGCCAGCCGGCCGACAAGACGCTCATCAACTTCGACACCATCTTCTTCACGCAGGCCGAGCCGCTGACGCGCGAGCTCACGCTGCTGGGGCAGGACGTCCGGCTGGAGATCGAGCCCAGCACGTTCGTGTGGGACCACGGCGACGGGACGACCAGCACGACGAGGACGCCGGGGGCGGCGTACCCGAGCAAGGACGTGGTGCACCGGTACGCCGACGCCCGCGTCACCGTCGAGCACCGCGTGACGGTCACCTGGACGGCGCAGTGGTCGCTCAACGGCGGGCCGCTGCGGCCTGTCGACGGGACCGTCACCACGACCGGGCCGCAGACGCCGCTCCGTGTGGCCGAGGCCAGCCCGGCGCTGTCGGGCCAGCGCTGAGGACGTGCTGACCAGCGCCCGACCACGGGCTCCGCGGCGCTGGTCCCGCGCGGTTCGCGGGGCCACACTGCTCCCGTGACGACCAGGACCTCGCACCGTGCCCGGCTGGCCTACCTGGCGGTCGCGTCGCTGGACACCTGGCTCGCCGGCCGCTCGGACCACGTCGGAGCCCGCCGGTGGACCAAGCCGTTGCTGATGCCCGTGCTGGCCACGTCACTCGCCACCGACCCCCGGGCCACCGGGTCGCCCCTGCGCACTGCCACGCTGGCGGCCCAGGTCGGCGGGTGGGGAGGGGACGTCGCCCTGCTCGGCAAGGGCACCTCGCCGTTCCTGGCGGGGATGGCCAGCTTTGCGGCCGGCCACGCGGCGTACCTCGCCGGCCTGCACCAGGTGCGAGCCGCGCGACCGTTGTGGCAGGCACCCGGCCTGCGAGCCGCGCTCGCCACCTGGGTCGTGTCCGCACCGCCCCTGGCCTACGCCGCGCACCGACGTCAGCCCGAGCTCGGCCCGCCCGTCCTCGC
This sequence comes from Nocardioides scoriae, assembly GCF_900104965.1. Taxonomy (NCBI): domain Bacteria; kingdom Bacillati; phylum Actinomycetota; class Actinomycetes; order Propionibacteriales; family Nocardioidaceae; genus Nocardioides; species Nocardioides scoriae. Next base: position 1,781,478 of record NZ_LT629757.1, read on the forward strand.
GTACGCCGCGCTGCTCGCCGTCCTCGCCGGCGCCACCACCCACCTCGACCCGGATCTGCCCGTCGACGCGCGACGCCTGCTCGCGGCCGGCGGCTGGACGTTCCTCGTGTCGGACACGCTGCTCGCGCTGCGGTCGTTCGTGCTGGACGACGCTCCCCCGGCCTTGGAGTCGGCCGTGATGGCGACGTACACGTTGGCCCAGTTGATGCTCAGCGAGGGGGCCGCCCGTTCGACGACATCGTCGGCTCGGCACCACTGGACGTCCTTTTCAGCTACCTGACGGCTGTTGCAACACCCGCCAAGTGACTGATTACCCGGACGTCCGGGTAATCAGCGGCCCCAGGACAGACGAACGGGGTGGGACCGCAGCGCGGTCCCACCCCGTCTCTTCCCCCGTGCGGCGACCCGGGTCGAAGAGGTCGTCGCACGTCATGGCGGCCCGTGGCGGACGGGCCGGTGACTCAGCCGCGGGGGACGGCGAGCTTCTGGCCCTCGGAGATCGTGGAGGAGGGCAGGTCGTTGAGGGCCTTGATCTCGTAGACCATCTCGCGGACGTGACCGGGGGCGGCCACGTCGCTGGCGATGTCGTAGAGGGTGTCGCCGGGCTGGACCTGGACGGTCCGCACGGGCTCGGCGGTGCCGCCACCGAGGCTGGCCACGGCCCAGCCGCCGCCGAGGGTGACGAGCGCGGCCACGGCGATGCCGACGAAGGTGAGGGTGATGACGGCGCGACCGCGGCGGGTCAGGCGCACGGCGGCCCGCGCCGGGCGCACCGCGTGCCGGGAGACCGCGGCGGCGGCCGGGGCCACCGCGGGGTGGCGCTGGGCCGGGACCAGGGCGACCGGCGGCACCGGGGCGGGGGCCACGCGCAGCTCCGGGGCCACCTCGCGGGCGGCCGGCTCGAGGCCGATGGCCTCGACGGGCGAGGCGAAGTCGAAGGACGGGACCGAAAGGAGGTGCCGCGACGTGGCGGCGCGACGGACCGTCGTGCCGGACGTGGGGACGACCTCGGGGGCAATGCTCAGCGTGCTCATCGATCAACCTCTTTCGGGGAAGTGCCGGGTCCTCGTGACCCGACGTGGGTGGCGACCCCTGCTGTGTGCTGGACCATGTCTAGCGGCGACCTCTGACAGCCTCTGGAGCACTTCGGCGTCGTCGGGTTCGAAGAGACGTTCGATCGAACACGTGTACGACGTTAGAGCAGGTGTTCGAGCCGCACAAGCATTCCTCGAACAAATGTTCGCCTCGTGCGTCACACCCACCCCACGGATCACGCGACACGCCGACGACGCGCCGCGACACGCACTTCGAACAGGTGTTTGAAGTGCCGCCGCCTGCTGGACTACGTTGCCTGCATGGCGACGCGCGACTCAGACAGCAAGAAGACCGAGACCACGACCCGCGGCACGGTCTCGGAGCTCCCCGACGCCGCGCCCGACGTGACCGGACTGACGCCGCGTCAGCAGCGCATCCTCAACACCCTGCGCGAGTCGATCGAGAAGCGCGGCTACCCGCCGAGCATCCGCGAGATCGGCACCCTGGTGGGCCTGACGAGCTCCTCCAGCGTCGCCCACCAGCTGCGGGTCCTGGAGCAGAAGGGCTTCATCAAGCGCGACCCCAACCGGCCGCGCGCGCTCGAGGTCTTCATCCCCGAGCTGATGGCCGCGCGCCGGGCGATCGCCAGCGCCGACGAGTCCCCCTACGACCCCACGGGCTCCGGCGACGCCATGCCGACGGCCACGATGGTCCCGATGGTGGGGCGGATCGCCGCCGGCGGACCGATCCTGGCCGAGGAGCGGGTCGAGGACATCTTCCCGCTGCCCAAGTCGCTGGTCGGCGACGGCACCCTGTTCCTGCTCGAGGTCTCGGGCGACTCGATGGTCGACGCGGCGATCTGCAACGGCGACTACGTCGTGGTGCGCCAGCAGCCGACCGCCGAGAACGGCGAGGTCGTCGCGGCGATGCTCGACGGCGAGGCCACCGTCAAGACCTTCCAGAAGAAGGACGGCAAGGTCTGGCTGATGCCCCACAACGAGGCCTACGACCCCATCGACGGCACCTACGCCACGATCCTGGGCAAGGTCACCGCGGTCCTGCGCCGCATGTGAGCCGTCTGCTCGGCGGGGGCCTCAGCCCCCGCTGAGCCGCTGCAGCGCCTGGCGCACCACCGCCGGGTCCTCGGTCTGCCACATCGGGGGCAGGCTCGCCCGCAGAAAGCCGCCGTAGCGCGCGGTCACCAGTCGCGGGTCGAGGCAGGCCACCACGCCCCGATCGGTCGTGGTGCGGATCAGCCGGCCGGCGCCCTGCGCCAGCAGCAGCGCCGCGTGCGTGGCCGCCACCGACATGAAGCCGTTGCCGCCGCGCTGGTCGACCGCCCGCTGGCGCGCCGACATCAGCGGGTCGTCGGGTCGCGGGAACGGCACCCGGTCGATGAGCACCAGCTGGCAGGTGTCCCCCGGCACGTCGAGCCCCTGCCACAGGCTGAGGGTCCCGAACAGGTTGGTGTGGGGGTCGCCGACGAACTGCCGCGCGAGCTCGGGCAGCTGCGCGTCGCCCTGCGCCAACGTCGTCAGGTGGGGCAGCACCTCGCGCACGTGCTCCGCAGCGGCCTCGGCCGCCCGCCGGCTGGAGAACAGCCCCAGGGTGCGGCCGTCGGCCGCGTCGACCAGCTCGGCGATCTCGTCGAGGTGGCGCTGCGTCAGGCCGTCGCGGCCCGGCTGGGGCAGGTGGCGGGCGACGTAGAGGATCGACTGCCGGCGGTAGTCGAAGGGCGAGCCGACGTCCAGGCCCTCCCACGACTGGGTCAGGTCGTCCTCGTCGCGCGTCTCCGGGACCGGCGTCTCGGCCGTCACCCGCTCCTTGGCCCACAGTCCCAGCGAGCCGGCGACGGCGTCGAAGTCGCCCCCCAGGCGCAGCGTCGCCGAGGTGAAGACGGCCGTCTTCTCGGCCAGCAGTCCCTGGCGCATCGGCAGGGCCACGTCGAGCGGAGCCACGTGGAGCATGTGACCCCCGCGGACCCGGTCGCGCTCGCTGACCCACAGCACGTCGCGGTCCGAGCCCGCAGCCATCCGCTCGGCGGTGGCGAACAGCTCCTGCGCCCACCCCTTGGCCTGCGCGGCGCCCGGGTCGGCGGGCTCGCCGGAGCCGATGGCGGGCTCCTTGGGCAGCGCGCTGATCAGGGCCCGCGCGGCGTCGCGGACCAGGGCCAGCGCGTCGCCGAGCACCTGCGGGACGGCGTCGAGCCGGCCCACGGGCGCCTCGACGAGGGCGTCGAGCAGCGCCTCGGCGGCGTCGCCGAGGTCGTCGGCCTGGCTGCCCTCGACGTAGCGGGCCGCGCGGCGCGAGGTCCGCTCCACCTCCCCCACCGACAGCTCGTCGGTGGCTGCCTGCGTCACCCGCGACACCAGCTCGTGGGCCTCGTCGACCACCACCGCGTCGTACGCCGGGATCATCGGGATGCCCTCGATGGCGTCGATGGCGAGCAGCGAGTGGTTGGTGACGATCACGCGGGCGCGCTGGGCCCGCTCGCGCGCCAGCTCGGCGAAGCACTCCTGGCCGAAGGGACACCGGGAGGCACCCAGGCACTCGCGGTGGCTGACGCTGACCTGGCGCCACACCCGGTCGGTGTGGCGCGGGGCGTGGTCGCGCTCCCCCGTGCCGCCCTCGCGGGCCTCGTCCTCGACCCACTCGCGCAGCGCCAGCACCTCGGCCCCCAGCGAGCCCTCGACCACGTCGGCGGCGTCGATGAGCGCCCCCTGGTCGTCGGGCACGCCCTCGCGGACGCGGTGCAGGCAGGCGTAGTTGGACCGGCCCTTGAGCACCGCGAACGACGAGTCACCGGCCCCGAGCCGATCACCCACCGCCGCGGTCAGCGCCGGCAGGTCCCGCTCGACGAGCTGGTGCTGCAGCGCCAGGGTGGCCGTCGCGACCACCACCCGGTCGCCGTGCAGCAGGGCGGGGACCAGGTAGCCGAGCGACTTGCCGGTGCCGGTGCCGGCCTGCACCAACAGGTGACGCCCGGTCTCCAGGGCCCGCGCCACCGACTCGGCCATGGTGACCTGACCGGCGCGCTCCTGCCCTCCCAGCGCGGCCACGGCAGCGGCGAGGACCTCGGCGACATCCGGGTCGGCGGCCGCCCGGCTCGTCCCGACCTCCGGCTGCTCGACCACCGCAGCACCCTATGTCGCGGCGGGCGCCTGGCGTCCCGGGCCCTCCCCGGCTGTGGACGGGGCCGGCAGCAGCAGCGGCAGCGAGCCCAGGGCCAGCCCGCCCGGGACCAGCGCCAGCAGGCTCCAGGGCGCCAGCACCAGGGCCAGGCCCGTGGCCAGGACGGCCCCCAGGACCACCAGCCGGGCCCGGCGCACGCGCGGTCGCGAGGCCAGCCGGACCCCGGCCCACGCTGCCAGCGCGGCGAGCACGAGCACGAGCAGCGGCGGCCACCAGCGGTCGCCGAGCACGGGGGTGACCCGCAGCGGCCACGGCAGCCGCTCGACCTCCGGACTGCGCGAGCCGAGGACCGCGTCGAGCCGCACCGGCGTACCCGCGTCGAGCCGCCCGGTCGTCACGACGACGCCCGCGCCACCGATCCGCGGCCGGCAGGCCCGGTCGCCGACGCGGCAGGTCACCGCTTCCGGACGGCCGGGCAGGTCGACGCTGAGCCGCGAGCGCAGCACCGGCATCCCCCAGCCCGCAGGCAGCGCGTCGAGGCGCAGCCGGGCCCGGTCGTCGGTCTCCGAGGCCGGGACGAGCACGCCGGGCATCCTCCAGCGCAGCACGTAGACGTGCTCGCCACCCAGCTCCCGGTCGTGGTCACCCGCCCGCACCACCAACGTCGACCCGGTGCGCTCGAGCGCGACCTCCTCGACCTGCCCGTCGCGGGTGACGGTGACCTCGCTCGGCAGCCGACGCACGCGGCCGTCACCCGGGTCGGCGAGGTCGAAGACCCGGACCAGGCCGGCCCGGGGCGCCCCGAGGCTGACCCGGAGGGTCTCGGCCGCGCTGAGGGTGCCGCGCCCGTCCAGCTCGTACGCCGCCCGGTAGTCGGTCACGGTCGCGCCCCGCAGCGCCTCCGGCACCGGGTCGCCGGTCCGCAGCAGGGGCAGCAGCACCAGCCCCACGAGCAGCAGCGCGGCCGCCCCGCGCAGCACCGACCTCACGACCGGTGGCTCACGGGGAGGGTGGGGTCGTGGGGCACAGGCGCCAGGCTAGGCGCCCGACACCGCTCCGGGGGCGTACGCCGCGAGCTCGCCGGCCAGCACCTCGTTGACCCGGGCCTGCAGCACGGTGCCGTCGCCGGTGTGCTCGAGCGCCAGCACCTCGCCGTGCTCGTGCACCTTGGAGAGCAGGTCGCCGCGGTCGTAGGGCAGCAGCACCGAGACCTCGACGGCCGGGGTGGGCAGCTCGCCCTCGATGGCCTCCAACGCCTCGGCGATGCCCTCGCCGGTGTGGGCGGAGACGACCACGGAGTGGGGCTCGCGCTGCTTGAGCCGGGCGATGACCAGGGGGTCGGCGACGTCGGCCTTGTTGATGGCCACCAGCTCGGGCACCTTGTCGGCGCCGATGTCGGCGAGCACGGCGCGGACCGCCGCGAGCTGGCCCTCGGGGTCGGGGTGCGAGCCGTCGACGACGTGGACGACGAGGTCGGCGTCGGCGACCTCCTCCAGCGTCGAGCGGAACGCCTCGACCAGCTGGTGGGGCAGGTGGCGCACGAACCCGACGGTGTCGCTCATGGTGTAGACGCGGCCGTCGCTGGTCTCGGTGCGGCGGGTGGTCGGGTCCAGGGTCGCGAAGAGCGCGTCCTCGACCAGGACGCCGGCGTCGGTGAGGCGGTTGAGCAGCGAGGACTTGCCGGCGTTGGTGTAGCCCGCGATCGCGACGCTGGGGATCTCGTGGCGCTTGCGGCCCGAGCGCTTGGTGTCGCGGGTCTTCTTCATGTGCGACAGGTCGCGCCGCAGCTTGGCGATCTTGGTGTTGATGCGGCGGCGGTCGGTCTCGATCTTGGTCTCACCGGGTCCGCGGCCACCGATGCCGGCACCGCCGGCGACCCGGCCACCCGCCTGGCGCGACAGGTTGCCGCCCCAGCCGCGCAGCCGCTGCTTCATGTAGCTCAGCTGCGCCAGCTCGACCTGGGCCTGGCCCTCGCGCGACTTCGCGTGCTGGGCGAAGATGTCGAGGATGAGGGCGGTCCGGTCGACGACCTTGACCTTGACCTTGTCCTCGAGGTTGCGCAGCTGGCTGGGGGCGAGCTCGCCGTCGCAGATGACGGTGTCGGCGCCGGTCGCCTTGACGATCTCGGCGAGGCCCTCCACCTTGCCGCGGCCGACGTACGTCGCGGGGTCCGGGCTGTCGCGCCGCTGGTAGAGCGCGTCGAGCACCTCGGAGCCGGCGGTCTCGGCGAGCAGCGCGAGCTCGGCCATGGAGTTCTCGGCGTCTTGCACGCTGCCGTCGGTCCAGACGCCCACCAGGATCACGCGCTCGAGGCGGAGCTGGCGGTACTCGACCTCGGTGATGTCCTCGAGCTCGGTGCGCAGGCCTGCGACGCGGCGCAGCGAGTGGCGGGCGGCGAGGTCGACCTCGCCGGTCGTCTCCTCGCGCTCGTCGGGCCACGTGTCGGGCGGGGCGGGCTCGTCGGACCGGTCGGGCCCGCCGGGGCGGTCCACAGGGGTGGGGTGGTCGTGGCGGTCCTCGTCCCAGGTGGCCGTGGCAGCCAGCTCGTGGGCGAGGTCGAAGGGTTCGGGTGCGTTCGTCATACGCCCTCCAGGTTAGTCCGCCCCCGTCTGGGGTGCGAACGAGTTCTCGTCCACACCTCGTGGTGCGGCAGACGTGGCGCCCCCCACCCCTCAGACTGGGGCCATGGCGGACTTCCGCCGCGCACCGGTGCGCGGCCACACGGCCGGCTCGCTGGCGTGGGCGCTGCTCTACGTCGCGGTGATGGCGCTCGGGCGTCTGGTGGTGCTCCCGGAGACCGGGCTGGCGCTGTTCTGGCCCGCCGCCGGCGTGGCCGCGCTGTGGCTGCTCCGCGGCGCCACCCGCCGCGAGGTCGTGCTCGACGGCGCGCTCCTGGCCGCGGCCACCGCGCTGTTCTTCTGGCACCTGGGCCCGCCGGCGGCCCTGCTGCTCGCCGGCGCCAACCTGGTGCAGGCCCTCGTGGTGCGCTGGGCTCTGGCCCGGGCCGAGGGGCGCAGCCCGACGTCGTCGCTGCGGCCCCGGCTCGAGCGGGCGGCCGACCTGCTGCGCCTGGCCGCCGCCTCGCTCGGCGCCGCCGTGGTCGGGTCGGCCCTCGGCACCCCCGCCTCGTGGGCGCTGACGGGCGAGCTCAGCTGGAGCACGACCCCCGTCTGGGTGGTCCGCAACGCGTGCGCCCTCTACGTCCTGGTCGCCGTCGTGCTCGCCCTGCGCGGACCTGGCCCGGATCCGGACGCCCCGCGCCTCGCGCTGACCGCCGAGCCCCGCGCCCGCGCCGGGCTCGAGCTCGCGGCGGTCGTGCTGGCCACCACCGGGCTCGGCAGCCTGGTCTTCGGGGCCGACCAGCAGCTGCCGGTGACCTACCTGGTGCTGGTCACCTCGGCCTGGATCGGCTTCCGCTTCGTCCCCGGCGTCGGCGCGCTGCACTGCCTGGGCTTCGGGACCCTCGCCGTCGTCGTGACCCTGCTCGGCTGGGGCCCCTTCGCGGCCCTGCCCGACCCGAGCGTGCGCGCGGTGGCGCTGCAGCTGTTCGCGGCCGTGACGACCTCGCTGGTGCTGCTGCTCGCCCTGGGGGTCGCCGAGCGCGCGGCCCTCGCGCGGCAGCTGCGGCTCTCCGAGTCGAGCGCCACCGCCCGGGCGCGGCTGCTCGGCGCGGTGACCGAGGCCCTGACCGACGGGCTGTGCGTGAGCGACTCGTGGGGACACGTCGTGATGGCCAACTCGGCGGCGGCCACCCTCGGCGGCGCCGACGCCGACGGGCGCCACGTCCACGACCCCGCGGACGTCGGGCTCACCCGCGTCGACGGCAGCGCCGTGCCGCCCGGCGAGCTGCCGCACGCCCGCGCGCTGCGCGGCGAGAGCGTCCCGGCCACCGACGTCGTGCGGGTCGACCCGCTCACCGGCGCCGAGACCGTCCTGTCGGTCACGGCGGTGCCGCTGCACCACGGCGAGCCCGACGAGGCCGGCGCAGAGCACCCGATGGCCGTGGTGCTGCTCCGCGACGTCACCCGGGAGCGGGCCGACAGCCGGGTGCTGCAGAGCTTCGCCGGTGTGGTGGCCCACGACCTGAAGAACCCGCTGACCGGGGTCCTCACCTGGGGCGAGGTCGCCCGCGACCAGCTCGCCGAGGCCCGCCCCGGGCTCGCGGCCCTGGGACGGGACGACACCGCCGACGCGGTCCTGGCCAGCCTGGAGAGGATCCACGGGGCGGCGACCCGGATGGACCGGCTCATCGACGACCTGCTCGGCTACACCGTGGCGGGCAGCGCCGAGCTGAACCCCACCTGCCTCGACCTCGACGCGCTGCTGGTCGACGTCGTGCGCGACCTCGGCCTCGGGGGCGGCGACCGGGGTCACGACGGCCCCGCGCCGGCCGACGACGGGACCGGCGGCCCCCTCGTGCAGGTCGGCCCCCTCGGTCGGGTGCGGGCCGACGAGGTGCTCACGCGCCAGCTGTTCGCCAACCTGCTCGGCAACGCGGTCAAGTACGTCGCCCCCGGCGTGCGGCCCCACGTCCGCGTCACCGGCCAGGTCGTGGGCGAGGACCTCGAGGTCCGCGTGGTCGACAACGGGGTCGGGATCCCCCGCGCCGACCGCGGCAAGGTCTTCGACAGCTTCTTCCGCTCGGCCGCGACCGGCGACTACCCCGGCACCGGCCTGGGGCTGGCCATCTGCCGGCAGGCCGTCACCCGCCACGGCGGCCGGATCGCGGCGTACGACGGGCCGGGGACCGCCGCGGGCCCGGGCGGTCCGGGCACCACGATCGTGCTCACGCTGCCGCTGGACGTCGCGACCGGTGCGGGTGCGGCGCCGGGTGGCACCGCCGCCGTCGACTCGGTGGCCCTGGCTGCGGCCCTGCCGAGCGAGGGTTCCGGCCACGGGGACGACCCGCTCGCCCCCTCGCCGCTGCGCCCGACCGACTGACCGGCGGCGCGACCTCCCACACCCGGCTCAGCGCCGGGTGCGCACCACCAGCGCCGACCCACCACCGCGCCGCACCGGCTCGGAGACGGCCGTCAGCCGGCCCCGCGACCCGAACTCGATCGCCGTGGCGGCGCCGATCTGCGCGGCGCTGGTGAAGGCGTCGCCGGCGGGGGTGAGCCTGTGGCCGAGCGCTTCGAGGGCCGGCCCGTAGGCGGCGATGAACTCCGGCTCGGCGGTGATGCTCGCGGTGTTGCGCTGCGAGCCGCGCGGGGCGGCGATCGCCTCCTGCACGCTCATCCCACGGTCGAGGCGGTTGAAGAGCATCTGCAGCACGGTCGTGATGATCGTCGAGCCGCCCGGGGACCCCAGGGCCAGGAACGGCCGCCCGTCGCGCAGCACCAGCGTCGGCGACATCGACGAGCGGGGCCGCTTGAGGGGCTGGATCCGGTTGGGGTCGGTCGCGTCGTACGTCGCGCCGTAGGAGAAGTCGGTCAGCTCGTTGTTGAGCAGGAACCCGCGGCCGGGGACCGTGATGCCCGAGCCGCCGGTCTGCTCGATGGTGAGGGTGTAGTCCACGACGTTGCCCCACCGGTCGGCCACGGTCAGGTTGGTCGTGGAGATGTTCTCGGTGTCGGTCTCGGGCCGGCGCTGACGGGTGCCGTCGGCGCAGACTCCGTCGTAGGAGCTGACGTCGCCCGGGTCGACCGGCTTGGTGGCGGCGGCAGCCGGGTCGATCTCGCAGGCGCGCTCGCGGGCGAAGCGGTCGGAGAGCAGGTCGTTCAGCGGGACGTCGACGAAGCGGGGGTCACCGACGTACTCCCCACGGTCGGCGAAGGCCAGCGCGCTGGCCTCGAGGTAGTGGTGCAGCGCCTGGGTGTCGCCGAGGGCGGGGACGTCGTAGCGCTCGAGGATGTTGAGCGCCTCCCCCACGGTGGAGCCGCCGCTGGAGGACGGCGCCATGCCGTAGACGTCGTAGCCGCGGTAGCGGATCCGGGTGGGCGCCTGGTGGGAGACGCGGTAGCGCGCCAGGTCCCGGGTGGTGACGAACCCCGGGGGGACCGGCAGCTCGGGGTCGGCGACGGTCGGCGGCCGCTGCACGGTGCGGGCGATCTCGCGGGCGAGCGGTCCGGTGTAGAACGCCTTGGTGCCCTTGCGGGCGATCAGCCGGTAGGTCGCGGCCAGGTCGCGGTTGCGCAGCACCGTGCCGGGCTCGGGGGCCTGGCCGCCGGGCAGGAACAGCTTGGAGGTGGCGGGGAAGTCGGAGAACCGCTCGCGGTTCTGCTCGGTCTGCTCGGCGAAGGTCTGGTCGACCAGGAAGCCCCGGTCGGCCAGGCGTGCGGCGGGCCGCAGCGCGCGGGCCAGGCTGCGCCTGCCCCAGCGGTCGACCGCCGTCTTCCAGGTCGCCAGCGTGCCGGGCGTGCCGACGGCGACACCGCTGGTGACCAGCTCGGGGGTGAACCGGTAGGGCTGCCCCGTGTCGGGGTCGGTGAAGGCGTCGCGGGGCATCGTGGCCGGCGCGGTCTCGCGTCCGTCGATGGTGCGGACCCGTCCTGAGCGCGCGTCGTAGTAGACGAAGTAGCCACCGCCGCCGATGCCGGCGCTGTAGGGCTCGGTGACGCCCAGCGCAGCGGCCGTGGCCACCGCGGCGTCGACTGCGTTGCCCCCCGAGCGCAGCACCTGCAGCCCGACCCGGGACGCCTCGGGGTCGACCGAGGTCACGGCCCCGCCGTAGCCGACGCTGGTGGGCGTCTTGGTGTTGTAGCGCCGGGCGCGCTCGCCCGACGGGGCCGCGAGGGCGGGCGCGGCCCGGTGCGTCCCGTCCGCAGCGGGGGCCGCCTCGGCCGGGGCGAGCGCGAGGCCGGCGACGCCGGTGGCGATCACCGCCGCGCTGGCGACGAGGCGGGTGGACGAGGTGCGGCGCGACATGGGGCCTCCCGAGAGCGGCGCCGGGGGTACGGCGCGTCGTGCCATTGAAGTGCCCCGCACCGACGACCGCAATCGTCCTGCCGCCCCGGTTTGGCGGGCCGGGGCCCGGGTACGCGGGACCGCATGAGCGACTCCCCCGCCGACAGCGGCCACGGCACGGACGGTCCCGAGGTGTCGACGCCCCCGGGCGTCCCCGAGGACGGCGACGGCCCCGGCCTCGCCGCGGGCGGGCAGGGCACCGAGCCGCCGGCCGGCCACGAGGCCTCCGGTGACGAGGGCCCCGCGACGGGCTCGACCTCCGGCGGCACCATCGCCGTCGAGGACGAGCAGCCCGACCCCGACACGACGTCGGAGGAGACGGCCGAGCAGCAGGAGAACACCGAGGCCTCGACCGAGCAGCCGAGCCAGTGACCGGGCCCGCGGACGACCGGACCGGCCCCGCCACGGGCGAGACCCCGGCCACCGAGGTGACCGAGTCCGACCCGAGCGCCGACAGCGTCGACCCGACCGACGAGCACGACTCCGGCATGGGCGTCAGCAGCGAGCGGGCCGGGTCGATCCGGGGCGTGGACCGCGGCGTGCGATACGACGAGGCGCCGACCCACACCGACGAGGCCCCCGACACCGGTGACGACGGCGAGCCGCTGCCCGAGCAATCGGCCCGCGACGGGCGTCCGGAGGTCCACCCCGACCCGGTCGGGACCCACGACCACGACAGCGACCGCAACCCCCGCCACGGCGTCTAGGCGGCTGCGTCCCCCAGGGGTCGTCCCCCGCGGGCTCGTCCCCCGCGGGCGGGGCCTCAGCGGTGGCGTCCGGGCTCCAGGTCGCGCGACCACAGCACCGTGCCGGCGGCGTTGCGCAGCGACACCGTGAGCAGCCCGTCGGCGGCGATGTCGACGTGGCCGAAGAACTGGTTGCCGCCGCGCGGCGACTGGTTGGGGTAGTCGGCCGCCCTGGCGAAGACCTGCTCCGGCCCGAAGGTGCCGTCCAGCTGGCTGGGCCCGAAGGTGCCGGCGTTGATCGGCCCGGCGACGATCTCCCAGAACGGGTCGAAGTCGGTGAACGCCGCTCGCCCGGGGCTGTAGTGGTGGGCTGCGCAGTAGTGCACGTCGGCGGTGATCCACACGACGCCGGGCACGCCCCTGAGGCCGCGCAGCACCCGGGCGAGCTCGAGCTCGCGCCCCAGAGGTGCGCCGGGGTCGCCGTTGGCGATCGACTCCTGCGCCGTGCCGTCGGGCACGACCATGCCCAGCGGCAGGTCGGCCGAGATCACCTTCCACGTGGCCGTGGAGCGGCGTACCTCCCGCACCAGCCAGTCGGCCTGCTCCCGGCCCAGGATCGGGGTCTCGCGGGCCTCCAGGCCGGCGGTGTTCGGGGACTTGTGCGTGCGCATGTCGAGGCAGAAGACGTCGAGGTGGGCCCCGCGCTCGATCCTGCGGTAGATGCGTGCCTCGGCGAAGCCGGTCCGCCCGCGGCCGCGGGTCTGGCCGACCGCGATCGGCTGGTACTCCTGCCACGCACGGCGGGCCCGCGCGGCCAGCACGTCGACCCGCTTCTCGGTGTAGCGCGGGTCGTCGAGCACCTCGCCGGGCCACCAGTTGTTGACCGTCTCGTGGTCGTCCCACTGCGCCACGACGGGGGTGTCGGCGTAGAAGGCGCGGACGTGGTCGTCGAGGAGGTTGTAGCGGTGGCGACCGCGGAACTCCCCCAGCGTCTCGGCGACCTTGGAGACCTCGGGGGTCACCAGGTTGCGCCACACCTGGCCGTCGGGCTCGACCACGCGCTCGAGGATCGGGCCGTCGGCGTAGATGGTGTCGCCGGCGTGGACGAAGAAGTCGGGCCGCGTCGCGTGCATCGCGGCGTACGCCGTCATGCCGCCGAGGTCGGGGTTGATCCCCCATCCCTGGCCCGCCGTGTCACCGGTCCACACGAACGACGTCGCCTCGCGCCGGTGCGACGCCGTGACGAACCGGGAGCGGCCCACCTCGCCGCGGGTGCCGTCGGGCGTCTCGAACCAGAGCTCGGCGAGGTGCTCGCGTCCCGGCGCGAGCCCGGCCACCTCGATGCGGGCGGTGAGGTCGGAGCGCACGGTGGCCCAGGGACCCCGCACCACGCGCCGCTGCCGGCCGCTGCCGACGCGGGCGACCAGGCGGCCCTCCCCGGACGCCCGGGCCCACAGCACGGCTGACCGGCTGGTCACGTCGCCGGTCTGCACGCCGTCGGTGAGCGCGAGCCCCCGTCGCAGCTGGCCGGGCGCGGTGCGCCCCACGGCCCGCGCCTCGGCGGGCGAGCCCACCGCCCCGAGGGCCAGCAGCCCGGCCGATCCGGCGAGCAGGTGTCGGCGGGAGGGTCCGGACGGTGCGGAGGTCATGTCTGCAGCCCACCGCGACGGCGTGTCCACCGGCCCACCGCCAGGTGAACGGCGGCCGACCGTCGAGGCTCACCTCGACGTGGCGGACCGGGGCCGCCCCGCTCCAGGACTGAGGATCGGACCCTCGCCCGCCGCCACGGCCGGCCCGTCGCGCCAGGGCGCGAGGGTGGCAACCCCACCCGCCGCGGCGCTCGCCAGCAACGTCCTGCGGTGCAGGACGGCGCGAGGCCGACCCCGGTGGTCACCAGCACCGGCGTCGGAGCGGTCATCGGCCAGGAGGGGCGGGCGAGGATCCATCGCGACACCATGACCCACCAAGTCTGATCGACTTCGGTGGGGAGCACGAGCTACTTCGGGGGCATTCGGATGCCGCCGTCGACGCGGACGGTCTCGCCGTTCATGTAGGAGTTGGTCACGCACTCCACGACCATGCTGGCGAGCTCGTCGGGCCGGCCCAGGCGCCGGGGGTAGAGCACGGACTCGCCCAGCTTGGCCTTGAACGCCTCGGCCGCCTCGCCCTCGCCGTAGATCGGGGTGTCGATGAGGCCGGGGGCCACGGTGTTGAGCCGGATGCCGACGGCCGCGAGGTCCCGGGCCACCGGGAGGGTGAGGCCGACGACGCCGCCCTTGGACGCGGAGTACGCCGCCTGGCCGATCTGGCCGTCGAAGGCCGCCACGCTCGCCAGGTTGACGATCGCCCCCCGCTCGCCGGACGCGGTCGGCTCGGTGCGCCCGATCGCGGTGCCGACCAGCCGGATGCAGTCGAAGGTGCCGATGAGGTTGATGCGGACCACCCGGCTGAAGGCCTCGAGGTCGGCCGCGGAGTCGTAGCTGCCGTCGCGCCCCACCGTGCGCTGCGCCCAGCCGATGCCGGCCGAGTTGACCAGGACGCGCAGCGGACCGAGGCGCTCGGCCTCCTCGATGGCGGCGACGATCTGCTCGGTGCGGGTCACGTCGACGGGGGCGAAGACGCCGTCGATCTCGGCGGCGAGCGCCTCCCCGCGGGCCTGGTCGATGTCGGCCACGACGACCCGGGCGCCCCGGGCGGCGAGCTGGCGGGCGACGGCGGCACCGATGCCGGAGGCCGCTCCCGTGACGATGGCGCTGGCTGCGTTGATCTCCATGCGCGGGATCCTAGGACCGCGGCGGGGTCACGCGGCGACGAGGGTCACAGCGCGGTGAGGCCCTCGGCGACGAGCACGGCCGGCCCGGTCATGAGCACGCGGTCGTCCTCGGTCCAGGTGATGCTGAGCGTGCCGCCGGGCAGGTCGACGGCGTACGCCGTGCCGCGGGGCGCCTCGTCGGCCCGCGCCGCGGCCACCACGACCGCGCAGGCTCCGGTGCCGCAGGAGCGGGTCTCGCCCGAGCCCCGCTCGTGGACCCGCATGGCGACGTGGTGCTCGCCGCGCCGCACCACCAGCTCGACGTTGACCCCGTCGGGGTAGGTGGCGGCGTCGTGGCGGGGCGCCTCGGTCAGCGGACCGGCGTCGGCCAGGTCGTCGACGAACGCCACGGCGTGCGGGTTGCCCATGCTGACGTGCACCGCGGGCCAGCTGCGCTCGCCGATGCCGATCTCGGTGTCGCCCAGCAGCTCGGGCGTGCCCATGTCGACGGTGACGTCGCCGTCGTGCCGGCCGTCGGCGAAGGTCAGCACCTTGACCCCGCCCCGGGTCGCGACCGGCAGCGGGTCGCGCGGGTCGACGTCCGCGTGGGTGGCCAGGAAGCGGCCCAGCACGCGGATGCCGTTGCCGCACATCTCCGAGACCGAGCCGTCGGCGTTGCGGTAGTCCATGAACCACGTCGCCTCGCCGCGGGCCGCGACGGCCGCGGGGTCGTCGGTCGCGTCGGTGCGGACCACCCGGATCACGCCGTCGGCGCCGATCCCGGCGCGCCGGTCGCAGAGCCGGACCACCTGCTCGGGGGTGAGCTCGTGGCGGCCCTGGGCGTCGGGCACCAGGACGAAGTCGTTCTCGGTGCCGTGGCCCTTGACGAAGGAGTACTCGCTCACGGCTCGCGATCCTGTCACGTCCGCCCCACCGGCCGGCGACCCGGCGTCGGACCGGCACGCGGTGGGGCCAGACTGGGCCGGTGCCGAAGACCGCGCCCGACCGCGTGCCCGTCCTGCGCCTGCGGGGCCTGACCCGCCGCCACGGCGAGACCGTCGTGCTCGACGGGGTCGACCTCGACGTCCAGCCCGGCGAGGCGGTCGCCCTGACCGGGCCCAACGGCTCGGGCAAGTCGACGCTGCTGCGCTGCGTGCTCGGCACCGAGGAGCCCACCTCGGGCACGGTCGAGCTCGACGGGCGCCCCCTCGACGAGCGCGACCCGCGGGTGCGCAGCGCGCTCGCGGTGGTCATGGACGACCAGGACTTCTTCCCCGACCTCTCCGTCGTCGAGCACCTCGACCTGCTCGCGCGCGCCCACCGGGTCGCCGACGCCGACGACCTCGTCGACGACGTCCTCGCCCAGGTCGGGCTGGTGGCCCAGTCGGGGCAGCTGCCGGGCACCCTGTCCTCGGGCCAGCTGCGGCGGCTCGCCCTGGCGGCCGCCCTGGTCCGCCCGCGCCGGCTGCTGCTGCTGGACGAGCCCGAGCAGCGCCTCGACACCGAGGGCCTGGAGTGGCTCGGGGCCAGGCTGCGGCGGGAGAAGTCCGAGGGTCTGGCGGTGCTGTTCGCCTCGCACTCCCCGCGGCTGGTCGAGCTGGTCGCCGACCGCAGCCTGGAGCTGGGCCGGCCCTCGTGAACGAGCCGGCCGCGGAGGTCCGCGAGCTCCGCTCCCAGGTGCGCCACTGGCGGCGCGGCCGGGCCGACGCGACGCTGTCGGAGGTGCTGCAGGACGCCTACGTCGCCCTCTTCTCGACGGCGCTGCTCGGCTCGATGGTCGTCAACGTGGTGCTCAACCTGGGCCGCCTGTCCGACACCTTCTGCACCAGCCGGGGCTGCGGTGCCGGACGCACCGTGCTGCCCTGGGCGACGGTGCTGGCCGCGCTGCTGGCGGTCGTCGTGCTGGGTCGCCTGTTCGGCCCGGTCTACAGCTCGCCGGCGGTCTCGTCCTGGCTGCTCCCCTCCCCCCTCGACCGGGGCGCGCTGCTGCGGCCCCGGCTGCTGGCCACCCTCGCGGTGGGCGGCGCGGCCGGGGCGACGCTGACGGCGCTGGGCTTCGCGCTGGTCTCGGTCGTCGGGCTCCCGCTGCTGGTGCTGGCCCTCGTCGGGGGGCTGCTGGCCGCCGCGACCCTGGCGCTGCTGGTCGCGACCCAGGCCGCGGGCGCCCCGGGCGAGCGCACCGCCGCCGCGGGCCAGGCCGTGGTCGCCGCCGGGCTGGTCGGGCTGCTGCTCGCGCTCGCCCTCGGGGTGGTCCCGTCCCTCGAGCCGGTGCGCCGGCTGCCCGGCTGGGCCTGGCCCGCGGTGGTCGCGCTGGCCGTGCTGGCCCTGGCCGCCGCGGGGCGCGCCGTGCGCCGGCTGCCGTCGATGCGGCTGACCGCCCTGGCCCCCGGCGGCAGCCTGGCGCCCGGGCTGTCCGGCGCGCTGGCCAACCTCGACCTGGCCCTGGTGCACGACGTCGTGCTCGGCCACCGCTGGCGTCGCCGCGCCACGGTCGTGCCCCGGCGCGGCGGTCCCAGCGGTCCGCTCGCGCTGGTGCACCGCGACCTGCTGCGGCTGCGGCGCAGCCCGACCTCGCTGCTGCGGGTGGCTGCCGTGGTGGTCGTCCCGTGGGCGGCCGCGGCGTCGGGTGCCGGCCGGCTGACCGTCGTGGTCGCCGTGCTCGTGGGCTTCCTGGTGGCGCTGCCGCTGCTGACCGGGCTGCGGGTGCTGACCCGATCGGTGGCGATGGCGCGGTCGCTGCCGTTCCCGCCGGCCCTGTCGCGGGCGGCCCACCTGGTCGTCCCGCTCGCGGTGCTGACGGCGTACGGCCTGGCGACGGGGCCGGCCACCCACGTGGCCGGCGGCTCCGTGCGCGACACCGTGCTGCTCGGCCTGGCCATCGGCGCCGGCGCCACGGCCGCTGCGGCGCGCTGGGTGACCGGACGGCCGCCCGACTACTCCCGGCCCCTGGTCTCGACGCCGGCCGGGGGCGTGCCGACCAACCTCTACGGCAGCGCGCTGCGCGGCTTCGACATCGTGCTGCTCACCAGCCTGCCGATGCTGGTCGCGCCCGCCCCGACCGGCGAGACGCTGTCGCTGCTCGCCTCGGCGGCGGTGGTCGGCTACCTCGTCGCCCGTCGCTGAGCCGGCCGGCCGCGGGCTCAGCCTCGGACCGGTGGCGGGTCAGTCGTAGACGCGCTCGGCGTACGCCGGGCCGTAGTAGGCGTCGAGCTCGGCGACCGGGGTCTCCGGCCGCTCGAGGGCGTGCGCCACCACGGCGCGGCGCGGCACGACGGCCTCGGGGTCCCAGGTGCTCGGGTCCCACAGCCCGGCCCGCAGGAAGGACTTGGCGCAGTGGTGGAACAGCTCCTCGACCTCCACGACCAGGGCCAGCCGAGGCCGGTGGCCGCGGACCACCATCTCGTCGAGGAACGGCGCCTCGCTGACCAGCCGGGCCCGCCCGTTGACGCGCAGCGTGTCGCCGCGACCGGGGATCATGAACAGCAGCCCGACCTGGGGGTTCTGCAGCACGTTGCGGTAGCCGTCGACGCGGCGGTTGCCCGGCCGCTCCGCGATCGCGAGGGTGGTCTCGTCGATCACGTGGACCAGGCAGCCGGCCGGGTCGCCCTTCGGCGAGGCGTCGCACTCGCCCACCGCCGACGACGTCGCCAGCACGCAGAACGGCGCGGCGCGCAGCCAGGCGACGTCGAGGTCGGTCAGCCGCCGGCGGCCCTTGTGGGCCGCGGCCGGGGTCGGCACGCCCACGATCGCCTCGAGCTCCTCGACGTCGGCGACCTCGGTCCAGGCCGACGTGCGAGGGCGGTGGACGGGCAGCTCGTGCTCCACGGTCATGGGTCGACGGTAGGTGGTGCACCACCCTGCGCGCCCGCAGAACCGGACATCCCGGGCTCGGGGTGCAGCCCGACGAACAGGCTCCACGGCTCGCCGTCGGGGTCGCTCGGCGCCGCGGCGACCTCCTCGAGCAGCTCGTGCAGCCGGGCGCGCACCCGCGCCAGGTCCTCGGGCCCCAGCCGGAACCCCAGCCGGTAGGTCTGCAGGGCGCCCGGCGGCAGCCCGGCCACCTCCTGCAGGAAGGTCGTCACGAGCAGGTCCTGGCCGCCGGTCCGCAGGTCGTGGTCGCCTGTGTCGACGTAGAACGACTTGCCCGAGGCGAGGTAGGGGCGGGTCCGCGAGCCGCGGGCCCCGCGGCGCACCTCCTGGGCGACGAGGAAACCGGTGTCGACCAGCGTCCGGACGTGGTGCAGCACCGAGGCGGGGTGCATCCCCAGCGCCTCGGCGAGCTCGGCGTTGGTGCGCGGCTCGTGCAGCGCCAGGCGCAGGATCCGCAGCCGCAGCGGCGAGGCCAGCGCCCGGCTCTCGGCCTCGTCGGCGGGCCGTCGTCCCCAGGCCTGGCGGGGCGTCCCGACCGGCAGCCGGCCGTGGGGCGCGGGTGGCGGGTCCGGACGCGGCGCGGGCTCCATGACGCGAAGGCTAACTGATTGACTTTTCCCAATCACTTCCGCACGATGCACCGGTGAGCCTCACGAGCGCGACCCGGCGCGCCAGCCTGTTCCGCCAGCACGACTTCCGCCAGCTCTTCCTCGCCGACGCCATCAGCCAGGTCGGGACCCAGCTGAGCGTGCTGGCACTGCCGGTGCTCGCGGTCAAGGTGCTCGGCGCCAGCGCCTTCGAGATGGGGCTGCTGGCGACCTGCGAGTTCCTGGCGTTCCTCGTGATCGGGCTGCCCGCCGGCGCCTGGGTCGACCGCTGGCGCAAGCAGCGGGTGCTGGTCGCCGCCGACGTCACCCGGGCGCTGGCCCTCGGCTCGCTGCCGCTGGCCTGGTGGGCCGGGGTGCTGACGCTGCCGCAGATGTTCGTGGTCGCGCTGGTGGTCGGCACGGCGACGCTGTTCTTCGACGTGACCTACCAGAGCTACCTGCCCGACCTGGTCGAGCCCGACGACATCGGGCCGGGCAACGCCCGCCTGCAGGCGGTGCAGTCGGTGGCGCAGATCGGCGGGCCCGGCCTCGGCGGTCTGCTCATCCGGGCCGTGGGCGCGCCCGTCACCGTCGCGGTCGACGCGGTGAGCTTCCTCGGCTCCGCGCTGTTCGTGCGGCGCATCCGCCACGTCGACACGCCTCCGCCCCGCGCCGACCGGCGCCCGCTGGTCGTCGAGGTGCGCGAGGGCCTGGCGTTCGTGTTCTCGCACCCGCTGCTGTGGCGGATCACGGCGTGCACCAGCACGAGCAACCTGTTCTCCTCGATGAGCGGCGCCCTGCTCGTGCTGTTCTGCCTGCGCGAGCTCGACCTCGACGAGGGCCACATCGGCCTGGCCATGGGTCTCGGTGCGGCCGGCGGGCTGCTCGGGGCGCTGGCCACGCCCACCATCAACCGGGTCGTCGGCGAGGGCCGCACCATCCCCCTCAGCACGCTGTTCTGGCTGCCGGCCGGGGCGCTGATGCCGCTCGCCGGCACGGTGATCCCGCCGATGGTCGCCCTGACGCTGTCGAGCCTCGTGCTGACCTTCGTCGTGGTCGTCTACAACGTCACCCAGGTCAGCTTCCGCCAGCGGCTGTGCCCGCGGCCGCTCCTGGGCCGGATGAACGCCTCCATCCGGTTCCTCGTCTGGGGCGTGATGCCGGTCGGCGCCTTCGTCGGCGGCGTCCTCGGCGAGGCCGTCGGCGTGCGGGCGGTGTTTTGGATCTCGCTCGCCGGCAGCGCGCTGTCCGCGGCCATCGTGGTGTTCTCCCCGCTCATGGGAATGCGCGACCTGCCACGCGAGCTCGACCGGCTCAGCGGGACCTGAGCGCGCCCGTCGCGGCGACCGCGTCCAGCGCCCGGTCGACGCGCTCGGGGTCGTCGTGGGCGACCCAGGCGACCCGGTCGTCCTTGCGGAACCAGCTGTCCTGGCGGCGGGCGAAGCGCCGGGTCCCGGTCACCGTCTGCTCGCGGGCCTGCGCCTCGGTCAGCTCGCCGTCGAGCAGGTCCAGCACCTGTCGGTAGCCGATCGCGCGGCCCGCCGTACGCCCCTCGCGCAGGCCGTGGCCCACCAGCCGCTGCACCTCCTCGACCAGTCCGGCCTCCCACATCGCGTCCACCCGGGCCCCGATCCGCCGGTCCAGCACCGCGCGGCCGGCGTCGACCCCGACCTGGACGCTGCGCGGGTCGACGTACGCCTGGACGGGGAGGGTGGCGGTGAACGACCGGCCGGTGATCTCCACGACCTCCAGCGCGCGCACGACGCGACGTCCGTTGCTCGCCATCACCTGGGCCGCCGCGGCGGGGTCGACCTCGGCCAGCCGTCGGTGCAGCGCCTGCGCCCCCTCGGCCTCGAGCTCGGCCTCGAGCCGCGCCCGGACGTCCGGGTCGGTGCCCGGGAACTCGAACCGGTCGAGCACGGCCCGGGTGTAGAGCGCCGAGCCGCCGACCAGCACCGGCACCACGCCCCGGCTGCGGCAGTCCGCGATCGCCGCGCGCGCCCAGCCCTGGAACTCCGCCACGCTCGCCGGCTCGGTCACCTCGAGCACGTCGAGCAGGTGGTGGGCGATCCCCCGCCGCTCGGCCGCGGGCAGCTTGGCGGTGCCGATGTCCATGCCGCGGTAGAGCTGCATCGAGTCGGTGTTGACCACCTCGCCGCCCAGCCGCTCGGCGAGGTCGAGCGCGAGGTCGCTCTTGCCCGCCGCCGTGGCCCCCACGACCGCCACCACGGGCAGGCCGGCGCCCGGCGCGGCGGGAGGCGGGGCGGAGGGGGTCACCCCCCTAGTGTCGACCGCTAGTTTGGGGGGTCCAGCGGCGGGTACGCCGCGCACAGCACTGCCACACACCGGGAGGATCGCGATGGGCTTTCTCGACGACGCGAAGAAGAAGCTGAGCGACGCCGTGAACCAGCACGGCGACAAGATCAACCAGGGCCTCGACAAGGCCGCCGACGCCGTCGACAAGAAGACCGGCGGCAAGCACTCGGACAAGATCCGCCAGGGCGTGGCCAAGGCCAAGCAGGGCCTCGACGGCCTCGACGGCACCAAGGGCGACGACCTCGGCACCACGGGCACCGGCGGCACCACCGGCACCGGCTTCACGCCCACCAGCGGCACCGGCACCCAGCACCCCGCCGGCCCTAGCGACCCGGCCACGCCGACGTCGGCCAAGGAGCCCAAGGCCCCCACCGGCCCGATGGGCGACGGCACCCCCGGTGGCACCCCGGGGGTCGACCGGTGACCAGCACCGGCGACGAGCTGCCCGAGGCCCCCACCCCCGCGGTCGACCCGGCCCCCGAGCCCGGCCCCGGCGGACCGGCCGACGCCATCCAGCCCGACGTCGACGACTTCCCGCCCACCACGCCCGACCAGCCCCGGTCGGCCCAGGTGACCGACGGCGAGGTCCCCGACGAGATCGACTACCCCGAGGAGACCGACGAGGGCGAGCGCGACGTCGACGCCACCGAGGAAGCCCCCGCCTGACCTCACGCACGACGACGGGGAGGATCACTGTCACCCGGTGGCAGCAGTCCTCCCCGTCGTCGAGCAGCGCGGGCACGGGGTGACCGAACTGCCGAGGAGGGTGGCCACCAGTCCGGCGGTCGCACACGGCCGACCCAGCACCTGGCCCCACCCGAGGCGCACGGTGCGCAGGTCGGCACACGCCGCCGCGTCGAGGTCTCGCTGCAGGTCACGGTCGCGGTCGGCCGCCGTCGAGTGCCCCAGCCGGCCGTCGAGCTCCACGACGAGACCCCGGGTCCGGTAGGTCACGTCCCTGGCCCCTGGCCGCCCGACCACCGTGGGCGCCTGGCGATCGCCACGGGGCAGGCGGTGCGCCCGCTCGACGTCGACCAGGTAGGCACGCTCCAGGACCGAGCACGCCCCCGTGCCGACGTCGGCGAGGACCTCCCCCACGAAGTGCCGCCGAGCCATCCGCGGCCGACCCGCCAGGGCCTGCTGCAGCCGGGACGTCGTCGTGACGCGCGACTGGACCGCGTCGGCCAGCACCGCCACGGCGGTGTGGTCGTCGCGGGCCTCCGCGGCCACGTCGAGCACCGCCTCCTCCGGGCGCACGCACGGCGGCGAGGCGCTCCACCGCACGCGCCCGCCGAGACCTCGGGTGCGGTGCAGGACCACTCCCTCGGGTGGTCGCACCCGCCGGTCGTGCTCGACCGCCACGTGGATCGGGCCGTCCTCGCGGCCACCCGGTCGCACGACACCGTGGGCCGCGCGCAGGGCAGACACCCCGTGCAGCGCGGCCGGCCCCACGGCCAGGGTGGCGGCCCACGCGCGCTGCCGCCACGTCAGCGGGCCGGTGTGGTCGACGTACACGCCGGGATGGACCACCACGAGGTCACGCCGGCGCAGCCACCGCCGGATGTCGTGCTCGCCGGCGCCCAGGGCACGCAGCTGCTCGCGCGTGACGACGCCGTCCTGCCGGCACAGCAGGTCGGCACGCTCGTCTGGCACCCGACCAGCCTGGAACGGGCCACCGTCCCGGACCAGGTCCCATCTGCGACCTGTGGACGCCCGACCACACCGGGGAGCCTGGCTGCCACCTGGTGGCAGCAGGACTCCCCGATCAGCGTGAGCAGCCGTCGACCACCGGGAGCGGCGCGGGGACGCCGACGGTGGGCAGGCCGAGGGAGACGCCGGCGGTGGGGGCGGGCGCGGCGGTGCGGGCCTCCCACGCGTCCCCCGAGCGGGTACGCCGCAGCGAGCGGACCGGCCCGTCGGCGACGAGGTGGTGGGGGGCGCCGTAGGTGACCTCGACCTCGACCACGTCGCCGGGGCGCACGTCGACCGGGGTGCCGTCCGGCGCCAGCGGGGTGAAGTGCACCAGGCGGTTGTCGCGGGCGCGGCCCGAGAGCCGGCGGGTGGCGGCGTCCTTGCGGCCCTCGCCCTCGGCGACCATCAGCTCGACGACGCGGCCCTCGAGGGCGCGGTTCTCGGCCCAGGCGATCTCGTCGACCAGGGCGACCAGGCGCTCGTAGCGGTCCTGCACGACGGCCTTGGGCACCTGGTCCTCGAGCACGGCGGCGGGGGTGCCGGGGCGCTTGGAGTACTGGAAGGTGAAGGCGCTGGCGAACCGCGCGGCCCGCACCACGTCGAGGGTGGCCTCGAAGTCCGCCTCGGTCTCGCCGGGGAAGCCCACGATGATGTCGGTGGTGATCGCGGCGTCGGGCATCGCGGCCCGGACCCGCTCGATGATGCCGAGGTAGCGCGACTGGCGGTAGGAGCGCCGCATCGCCTTGAGCACGGCGTCGGAGCCGGACTGCAGCGGCATGTGCAGCGACGGCACCACGTTGGGGGTCTCGGCCATCGCCTCGATGACGTCGTCGGTGAACTCCGCGGGGTGCGGCGAGGTGAAGCGCACCCGCTCGAGGCCCTCGATCTCGCCGCAGGCGCGCAGCAGCTTGGAGAAGGCCTGCCGGTCGCCGAACTCCACGCCGTAGGCGTTGACGTTCTGGCCCAGGAGGGTGACCTCGCTGACGCCCTCGGCCACCAGCGCCTCGATCTCGGCCAGGACGTCGCCGGGCCGGCGGTCCTTCTCCTTGCCGCGCAGCGCCGGGACGATGCAGAACGTGCAGGTGTTGTTGCACCCGACGGACACCGAGACCCAGGCGGCGTACGCCGACTCGCGCTTGGTCGGCAGCGTCGAGGGGAAGACGTCGAGCGACTCCAGGATCTCGACCTGGGCCTCCTCGGCCACCCGCGCCCGCTCCAGCAGCACCGGCAGCGAGCCGATGTTGTGGGTGCCGAAGACGACATCGACCCACGGGGCCCTGTCGGTGATGGTGGTGCGGTCCTTCTGCGCCAGGCAGCCGCCGACCGCGATCTGCATGCCCGGTCGGCTCTTCTTGACCGACGCCAGGTGGCCGAGGTTGCCGTAGAGCTTGTTGTCGGCGTTCTCCCGGACCGCGCAGGTGTTGAGCACCACGACGTCGGCGGGCTCGTCGCCGCTCGCCGCGGCGTACCCCGCCGTCTCCAGCAGGCCGGTGAGGCGCTCGGAGTCGTGGACGTTCATCTGGCACCCGTAGGTGCGGACCTGGTAGGTGCGTTGCTCAGCCATGACAGTCACCCAGGGTACGGCGGCACCGGCGCTGCCCCGAATCGGAGTCGCGGCGGGCGGGCTACTCCCCCGGGTTGCGCTCGGCGCCGCGCTGCAGCGTCTCGGCCTCGGAGAGCACCGCCGCCTCCTCGCCGGGCTCGGGCGTCCCGGTCGTGGAGCCGATCGCGTCGATGGGCGACTCGGGCTCGCCGGCCTCCATGTCCTCGAGGAACCCCTCGACGGCCTCGCGGTCGCCGGTCGCGGACCCGCCGTGGGCGACGTCGCGGCTGGCGACCTTGGGCTCGGTCGCGAAGGCCTCGCCTGGCGCGCCCGGCAGCGGACCGGTCGCGCGCACCGCCACCTCGGCCGGCGTGGGGATCGGGGTCCCGTCCTCGAGCCGGGACGGGGCGGTCGTGGCGGTCGTGGCGGCCGGCTCCGAGCCGGAGGGCGACGCCTGCCCGGGCTGGTCGGGCCGCTGGGCCGGAGGGCGCGGGGTGCTCGCGGGCTCGCCGCCCGGGATCCGGCCGTGCACGACGCCCAGGCCGAGGCGGACCGCGCTGTGCGCCAGGCCGACCGCCTGGGTCGCGGTGGAGACGGGGTGGCGCGCCGCGCCGTACGCCGTGGAGATCGTGCCGCGGACCAGGGTGCCCACCAGGCTGCTCATCGTGTCGTGCTCCTCGTGTCGGGGGATCGTCGGCTCCCCTGCCAGTGCCCGGGGGTCGCGCGGACAAACCCACCTCGGTGGGACACCGGGGCGACACGCGTCACGCCGCAGGTCACCACCCGGTCACGATCGACCCCACCACCCCGGCTCACCTCGACTCCCGACGCCCCGCCCCCCTAGGGTCACCGGATGACCGACCCCGAGACCCCCGACGCGACCGCCCCGCCGGCACGCCGCCGGCGCGCGTCGTCCGCGACCTCCGAGCCGCTCATCGTCCTCGACCACGTCGACAAGTGGTTCGGGCAGCTGCACGTCCTGCAGGACATCGAGCTCACCGTCCACAAGGGCGAGGTCGTCGTGGTGATCGGCCCCTCCGGGTCGGGCAAGTCGACGCTGTGCCGCACCATCAACCGCCTCGAGACCATCGACCAGGGCCGCATCACCCTCGACGGGCAGGAGCTGCCCCAGGAGGGCAAGGCCCTGGCCGCGCTGCGCTCCGAGGTCGGCATGGTGTTCCAGAGCTTCAACCTCTTCGCCCACAAGACGATCCTCGAGAACGTCACCCTCGGGCCGATCAAGGTGCGCGGCCGGAGCAGGGCGCAGGCCGAGGAGCGCGGTCGCGAGCTGCTCGACCGCGTGGGCGTGGGCCACCAGGCCGACAAGTACCCCGCCCAGCTCTCGGGCGGCCAGCAGCAGCGCGTGGCCATCGCCCGCGCCCTGGCCATGGAGCCCAAGGCGATGCTCTTCGACGAGCCCACCTCGGCCCTCGACCCCGAGATGATCTCGGAGGTCCTCGACGTCATGGTCGACCTCGCCCAGCAGGGCATGACGATGATCGTGGTGACCCACGAGATGGGCTTCGCGCGCACCGCCGCGGACCGGGTCGTCTTCATGGCCGACGGCGCGATCGTCGAGGAGAACACCCCCGAGGAGTTCTTCACCCACCCGCGGTCGGCGCGGGCCCAGGACTTCCTCGGCAAGATCCTCACCCACTGAGCGGCGCCACGGGCGTCCCCCACTTCTCTCGGGACAGCAGCACTGCCACCACCACCGGACAGGGATCGGGTCACCGGCCCGGACAGAAGGAGACAGCAATGCGATTCACCAGGACCAGGGCGGTGCTCGCCACCGCCGGGCTCGCCCTCGCGCTCAGCGCCTGCGGCGGCAACGCCGGACAGTCCTCGCAGGGGGGTGCGGACGTCGAGGTCGACAAGGACGCCGCCTCCAGCTTCGAGGCCGGCACCAAGATGAAGGAGCTCGCCGACGCCGGCAAGATCACCATCGGCGTCAAGTTCGACCAGCCCGGGCTCGGCTTCAAGGGCGCGGCGGACGACGTGCCGACCGGCTTCGACGTCGAGATGGGCAAGATCTTCGCCGGCTCCCTCGGCATCCCCGAGGACGGCATCACCTGGAAGGAGACCATCTCCGACAACCGGGAGCCCTACCTCCAGGCGGGCGAGGTCGACCTGGTCATCGCGACGTACTCCATCACCGACGAGCGTCGTCAGGTGGTCGGTCAGGCCGGGCCCTACTACGTGACCGGCCAGCAGCTGCTCGTCAAGAAGGGCAGCGACATCCAGGACGTGGCCGACATCAAGGGCAAGGAGGTCTGCTCGGTGACCGGGTCGACCTCCCTCGACAACGCCGAGGCCGAGGGCGCCAAGCCGCGCGGCTTCGACACCTACTCCGAGTGCCGCGACCAGGTGCTCGACGGCACCGTCGAGGCGATGACCACCGACGGCTCGATCCTGCTCGGCTACGCCGCCCAGAACCCCGACGAGCTCGAGGTCGTCGGCGAGCCCTTCTCCGAGGAGCGCTACGGGGTGGGCTACAGCAAGGACAGCTCCGAGATGTGCCAGTGGATCAACGACACGATCGAGACCTCGTTCGAGGACGGCAACTGGGAGAAGGCGTTCGACGCCACGCTCGGCAAGTCGGGCGCCGAGGCGCCCGAGCAGCCGAAGCTCGACGCCTGCGACGCCTGACACGCACCGCACGAGGTGACGGGGCGGTCCGCGTGACCGCCCCGTCGCCGAGTCCGGACCGTCGGGGCGGCCCCGCCGTCCCCCGCCCCACCCACCGACCGAGGAAGGAGGTCCGCCCCGCATGGACGACGTCTTCAGCAACTTCGACCTGGTGCTCCGCGCCTTCTGGCTGACCCTCCAGCTGTTCCTGCTCTCCGGCCTGATCTCGCTGGTGCTGGGCACCCTGCTCGGCGCGCTGCGCGTGGGACCCGTCGCGATCCTGAGGGGGGCGGTGTCGACCTACGTCACGGTGGTGCGCAACACGCCCCTGCTGATCGTCTTCATCTTCGTCTTCATCGCGCTGCCGCGCATCGACGTCAAC
Source organism: Nocardioides scoriae (assembly GCF_900104965.1). Taxonomy (NCBI): domain Bacteria; kingdom Bacillati; phylum Actinomycetota; class Actinomycetes; order Propionibacteriales; family Nocardioidaceae; genus Nocardioides; species Nocardioides scoriae. The sequence goes on from NZ_LT629757.1 coordinate 1,809,007, forward strand.
TTCCCGTTCCTCGTCAAGGGCGTCATCGCGCTCAGCTTCTACACCTCGACGTTCGTGTGCGAGGCCATCCGCTCGGGCGTCAACGCCGTCCCCCTCGGACAAGCCGAGGCAGCCCGCGCCATCGGGCTCACCTTCGCCGGCACCATGCGCGAGGTCATCCTCCCGCAGGCCTTCCGCGCGACCGTCCCGCCGCTGGCCAGCGTCATGATCGCGCTGCTGAAGAACACCTCGGTCGCCGCCGCCTTCGGGCTGCTCGAGGCCACCGCCCGGATGCGCTACTTCACCAACAACAACGCCGACGCGCGCGAGGCGATCTTCCTGCTCTTCGCGATCGGCTACGTCGTGCTCGTCGAGGTCGTGTCCTTCGGGGCCTCCCGGCTCGAGCGTCGCTGGAAGGTGGCCCACGCATGAGCGCCAACGTCCTGTTCGACTCCCCCGGCCCCCGCACCCGGCGACGCCACCGGATCTACTCGGTCGTCACGGTCCTCGCCCTGCTCGGCCTGCTCGCGCTCGTGGTGCTGCGCCTCGACGCCAAGGGACAGCTCGCCTACGTCCTGTGGGAGCCGTTCATCACCCCGGCCTACCTCCAGGCCCTCCTCGACGGCCTGCTGCGCACCCTGCAGATGGCCGCGCTGGCCGTGGTCTTCTCGGTGGTGTTCGGCGTGGTCCTCGGCGTCGCGAAGCTCTCGGACCGGCGCTGGGTCCGCGGACCGGCCTGGTTGGTCGTGGAGTTCTTCCGGGCCGTCCCGGTGCTGCTGCTGATGGTCTTCCTCTACTTCAGCTACGGCGTCGGCGCCGACGGCATCGGCGCGCTGTGGTGCGTCGTGATCGCGCTGACGCTCTACAACGGCTCGGTGCTGGCCGAGGTGTTCCGCGCGGGCATCAACGCCGTCCCTGCCGGGCAGGCGGAGGCGGCGTACGCCCTGGGGATGCGCAAGTCGCAGGTGATGTCGCTGGTCCTGCTGCCGCAGGCGGTGAAGATCATGCTGCCCTCGATCATCAGCCAGTGCGTGGTGGCCCTCAAGGACACCAGCCTCGGCTTCTACATCGCCGCACCGGGCCTGACGGCGGTGGGCAAGGCGATCTACACCGAGTTCCAGAACCAGGTGCAGACCGCGCTCGTGCTCGCCGCGATGTACGTCGCGGTCAACCTCGTCCTGACCGCCATCGCCACCTGGGTCCAGCGCCGCTACGTCGGCGAGCGCGCCACCCTGGACACCACCAGCGTCGGGCCCAACGCCCTGGCGTCCGGAGGCGCGCAGGGCACCCCCAGCGGGGTCTGAGCAGGCGGCTCAGCGCTTGGGGGTCACCCACAGCCGGATGACGCCCTCGATGACGACGGTGCCGTCCGAGCGCACTCCCTTGACGCGCACGGGCACGTCCGGGTCGGTGCCGGTCCACTGCTCGGGGTCGGTGTCGGCGTGGCAGGTGATGTCGCTGGTGGCCTTGGCGGTGTAGGCGACCTCCATCCCCTTGGGGATCCAGCGCTTGTCGGCCGGGATGCTGGCCTCGGCGAGCACGCCCATCGCCGCCTCCAGGCCGTTGCACAGCGCGATGGCGTGGACCGTCCCGATGTGGTTCTTCACCGCCCGCCGCTTGGGGATGACGACCTCGGCGTGGTTGGGCTCGATCACGGTGAAGCGCGGCCGGATGCTCCAGAAGTACGGCGCGACCTGCGAGAACGCGAACGAGAACAGCCGCTCCCCCAGCAGCGGGCCCACCACGGGCAGGGAGGTGCTCTTGCGGTGCAGGTCCAGGACGCGGCTCATGCCGGCCGACTCTAGGACCCCTCGTGGCCCCGCTGTCGCAGGGGTCGCCATGGGCCCCGGGGCCGGCTCGGCCCTCTGGCGAGGAACCGCCAGAAAGGGACAAAACGGTCGCCACGGGCCGACCGCCCTGGTTGGATGGGGCCGTGCACAACCGGCGGGAGCTCGAGCAGGCGTGGCAGCACTACCTTCGCGAGGTCGCCGAGATCAACCGCAGCGGCGAGTGGGGCGCCTATGCCGACCTGTTCCGCGAGGACGTCGTCTACCGCCGCCACGGTCACGCGCCCTGCCACGGCCGCGAGCCCTTCCGGGCCTGGATCACGACCGGCACCAGCACGCTGCCGGGGTCGCTCATCACCAGCGTGGATCCCGTCTGGCACCGCCTCGACCTCACCGAGGGCCGGGTGCTGATGGAGACCCGTCACACGCTGCGCGACCCCGGTGACGGGTCGATGCACTTCGCCCTGAGCACCACCCTGCTGACCTACGGCGGCGAGGGCCTGTGGGCCTCGGGCGACGACGTCCACAACGCGCTCTCCTACACCACGATGTACCGCAGCTGGGCCCGCGCCGCCGACGCGTGCGGCACGCTCGGCGAGGACGAGGCCGAGCTGTTCGCCGCCATGGGGCTGCACCGCCGGCCGGAGCCGATGCTCGGCTCGGGGTCCTAGCTCTACCGCGCCGGTCGGCTCCGGGCTGGTGCCCCGGCCCGACCGGCCATCGTGTGCCTGTCCGCGCCGCGCCGCTGCACGAGGTCTAGACGGAAGGACACGACCCCTCCCCGGGAGGGTCGCATCGTGGGACCGACACGCCGCGGGCCGCACCGGCACAGCCCTGACCTGCCCACACTCGCGAGACCTCAGCGTGGTCGCCCACCACGCGCTCGGGACCTCGGGGGGAACCAGTGGCTGTCAGGAACATCCAGGGACTTCGTGCGGTGGCGGCCTTCATGGTCGTCCTCGCCCACGTCGGCGGCACCAGCGGCGTGCACGCCACGCTCTTCGGGGGCGGACCCGGCTGGGTCCGTCTCGAGGAGGTGGGACGGACGGGCGTCGACCTGTTCTTCGTGATCAGCGGCTTCATCATGCTCGTCACCACCGCCCGCGTGCCCCACGGCGTCGCGGGAGCGCGCCACTTCCTGTGGCGGCGTGTCACCCGGATCTACCCGCCCTACCTCGTGGTGACCTCGGCCGTCCTCGCGGTCTACCTGCTGCGGCCGGACCTGGTCAACGACAGCCAGGAGCACCGGCCCGACGTGCTCGCGTCCTTCCTGCTGCTGCCCCAGGACGGGCTGCCGCTGCTGCTCGTCGGGTGGACGCTGGTGTTCGAGATGTACTTCTACGTCGTCCTCGCCCTCACCCTGCTGCTCCCCCGTGCGGCGCTGCTGCCCGCTCTGGCCGTCTGGGGCATGGTCACCGTGGCGGCGGGCCAGGTGCCGTCCACGCACCCGTGGGTGCAGCTCGTGGCCAGTCCCCTCAACGTCGAGTTCATGCTCGGCGCGGTCATCGGCGGGCTGTTCGCCGCGGGCCACCGCCGGGCGCCCCTGGCGCTCTCGCTCCTCGGTGCCGGCGGCGCGGTCCTCCTGGCGGCGCTGGTCATGCTCGGGGCCGACCCCTACCCCGGCGACGGGGACTGGCCCGTGGTGATCGTCACGGTGGTCCCGTTCACGCTGCTCGTCTACGGGCTGGCCTGCCTGGAGGCCGGCTCCGGCTGGGTGGTGCCGGGCGTGCTCGTGGGCCTCGGGGACGTGTCGTACTCGCTTTACCTGACCCACGTCGCGGTCTTCAAGGTGCTGACGGTGGGGCTGGCCGGTCTGACGCTGGGCGGTACTGCGTCCCAGGTCGCGGTGGTGCTGCTGGCGCTGGTGGCAGCCGTCGCGGGGGCGCTGGTGTTCTACGTGCTCGTCGAGAAGCGACTGCTGCGGACGTTGCACGCCGGGACGGTCGCCGACCGGTGGCGCCGCCGCGCCTCGCCGGCCCGGCAGCCGGCCTGAACGCCGACGCTGCTCGTCACGGACCGTCGAGGCCCTCGTCGGCGGTCTCGACGCCGTGGGCAGCGAGCTCCTCCTTGACGACGCGGAAGGCGACCCCGCTGGAGTGGCCCTTGCGGGCCAGCATGCCCACCATGCGACGTACGGCCTTGTCGTGCTCGAGACGGCCCACCGTGCGCATCCGGCCACGCACGAGCTGGCGGGCCGCCTGCTCCTCGTCGTCGTCGTCGACCTCGTCGAGCGCCTCGCGGGCGACCTCGTCGTCGATGCCCTTGCGGCGCAGCTCCTGGGCCAGCGCCCGGCGGGCCAGGCCTCGCCCCGACTGCCGCTGCTCGACCCAGTCGCGGGCGAAGGCGGCGTCGTCGATGAGCCCGACCTCGGTGAAGCGGTCGAGCAGCCGACCGGCGACGTCGTCGGGGACCTCGCGGTCGGCCAGCTTGGTCGCCAGCTCGGCCCGGGTGCGGGCCCGGCCCGTCAGCTGGTTGAGCAGGATCGTCCGGGCGACCGACTCGGGGTCGGCCTCCGGACCGGTGTCCAGCCCGGGGGACGGCTCACGTGGGGTCCGCCCCCGGGAGCGGGAGGCCCGCCGAGAGCCGTGCTCCCCCACCACGACTAGAAGTCGATGCCGTCGGGGTCGATGCCGCCGTCGGCCTTGAACCCGTCGGCGGGCTTGTCGACCTTGGCGCCGATGCCGAGCTTCTCGAGGATCTTCTTCTCGATCTCGTTGGCCAGGTCGGGGTTGTCGCGCAGGAAGGTGCGGGCGTTCTCCTTGCCCTGGCCCAGCTGGTCGCCCTCGTAGGTGTACCAGGCGCCGGCCTTGCGGACGAGGCCCTGCTCGACGCCCACGTCGATCAGGCCGCCCTCGCGGCTGATGCCCAGGCCGTACATGATGTCGAACTCGGCCTGCTTGAAGGGCGGGGCCACCTTGTTCTTGACGACCTTGACGCGGGTCCGGTTGCCGACCATGTCGGTGCCGTCCTTGAGCGTCTCGATGCGTCGCACGTCGAGGCGCACGGAGGAGTAGAACTTCAGCGCGCGACCACCGGTCGTGGTCTCGGGCGAGCCGAACATGACGCCGATCTTCTCGCGGAGCTGGTTGATGAAGATGGCCGTGGTGCCGGAGTTGTTGAGCGCGCCGGTCATCTTGCGCAGCGCCTGGCTCATCAGCCGTGCCTGGAGGCCGACGTGGCTGTCGCCCATCTCGCCCTCGATCTCGGCGCGGGGCACGAGCGCGGCCACCGAGTCGATGACGATCAGGTCCAGCGCGCCGGAGCGGATCAGCATGTCGGCGATCTCCAGCGCCTGCTCGCCCGAGTCGGGCTGCGAGACCAGCAGGGCGTCGGTGTCGACGCCGAGGCGCTGGGCGTACTCCGGGTCGAGCGCGTGCTCGGCGTCGATGAAGGCCACGATGCCGCCGGCGGCCTGGGCGTTGGCCACCGCGTGCAGCGCGACCGTCGTCTTGCCGGAGGACTCCGGGCCGTAGATCTCCACGACGCGACCGCGAGGCAGACCACCGAGGCCCAGCGCGATGTCGAGGGAGATCGCCCCGGTGGGGATGATCTCGAGCGGCGCGCGGGTCTCGTCGCCGAGCCGCATCACCGAGCCCTTGCCGAACTGCTTCTCGATGTTGGCCAGCGCTACGTCGAGCGCCTTGTCACGGTTGTTGGCGGCAGCAGCCATGGGACTTCCTCGTTTCTCGTGCGCCGGTCGGCGCGGGTCTGACCTCGTGTCCTGCCAGACGTTAGGGGCCGGCACCGACAGTCCTCGGTGCTGCTGGCCGTGCTGTGGAGAACCACGTCCCGACCCCTGCCTGTGGACACGACGGTAGTACGAACACGTGTTCGACCGCCAACGTGACACGCCGACCCACCGAGATCGGTGGGCCGGCGTGCGAGGTGCTGCGTGGAGCGGGTGGGGCTACTGCGTGATCCGGTCCAGCGGCCCCGGGGTGTACGGCGAGACCGACTGCAGGTGGTCGGCGAACGCGTCGATGTCGAGGCCGCCGTAGTACTTGCCCGTGCCGTCCTTGAACGCCGGGAACCCGTCACCCCCGTCGGAGAGGAAGTTGTTGGTCACGATGCGATAGGTCGCCGCCTTGTCGATCGGCGTGCCGTCCAGGGTCACGCTGCCCTCGGCCGCCCCGGTCGGGGTCAGCCGGTAGGAGAAGCCCTCGCTGACCTGCAGCACCTTGCGGCTGGCCGCGTTGGCGCCGGTCACCTGCTGGGCCAGGAGGTCGTAGACCTGCTGGCCGGTGAGGCTCATCGAGACCAGGAAGTTGTTGAACGGCTGCACCGCGAAGGCCTCGGAGTAGGTGACCTCGCCGACCTGCTCGTCGTACGCCTGGTTGGCGCGGACCAGGTTGGTGCGGATGCCACCGGGGTTCATGAAGGCGATCACCGGCTCCTCGCCGCCCGTGACGACCGAGTCGTCGGCGAGCTGGGCGTCGGCGATCAGGTCGCCCAGGGCGCTCTCCCCCGTGGCCGAGGGGGTGGTGGTGACGTCGGCCCCGATGGTGCCGAGCACCTTGCTGGCGATGGGGCGCACCAGCTCCTTGTAGCGGGCGATCAGGGCGGTCTGCGCCGGGTCCTTGGGCACCGTGCGGGTGACCTGCAGGTTGGAGCCCTCGACGCTCGCCCGGACGATGTCGCGGGTGGCCTTGTCGTAGGTCAGGTTGGTCTCGGTGACCAGGCGGCCGAACGACGAGGCGGAGGTGACGAGCCGGGGGTTGCCGGCGGGGTCCGCGACGTCGCAGACGTAGGGCTGGTGGGTGTGGCCCGAGACGACCATGTCGATGGCGGGGTCGAGACCCTCGGCGATCGGCAGGATCGGCGAGATCGGGTCGAGGGAGCCACCCTTGCCGCAGGTGTAGTCGTACGCCGGGGCGACCGTGTAGGGCTTGCCGGTCGCCGGGTCGGTGCCGAGCTGGACGTTCTTCGGGGTGCCGCCCTGGTGCACCAGCACCACGATGGCGTTGACGCCCTTGCGGCGCAGCACCGGCACCAGCGCGTTGGCGGTCTGCACCTCGTCGTGGAACTCCAGGCCGGCCACGCCGCTGGCCGTGACGATGTCGGGGGTCTCCTCGAGCGTCATGCCGATGAAGCCGATCTTGGCCTTGCCGACCTGCTCGATGGCGTACGGCGGCAGGATCGTCTGCCCGGTGCCGGCGTACGTCACGTTGGCGGCCAGCCAGTCGAAGTCGGCTCCGGCGAAGGTGCCGTCGGGGCAGGAGTCCTGGTTGTTGGCGCCGTCGCCGTCGTCGAGGCAGCCGCCGGCCGCCATCCGCTGGAGCTCCTGGTAGCCCTCGTCGAACTCGTGGTTGCCCACGGCGCTGACGTCGAGGCCCAGCTGGTTGAGCGACTCGACCGCGGGCTCGTCGTGGAACGCCGCCGAGAGCAGCGGCGAGGCGCCGATGAGGTCGCCGGCCGCCACGGTGAGGCTGTTCGGGTGGCCCTGGCGGGCCTGCTCGAGCGTAGTGGCGAGGTACTCCGCGCCGCCCGCGTCGGTGGTCGTGGCCACCGGGGGCTTGCCGTCGGCCACGGTGTAGCCGGTGGTGTTGCGACCGCTCGACCCGGCCGGGGGCTCGAGGTTGCCGTGGAAGTCGTTGAACGACAGCAGCTGCACCTTCTCGTAGCGGCCGGGCTGACCGGGCCACCCGGGGCCGGGCTTGGGCTTGCCGGGCTTCGGCTTGCCCGGCTTGGGCTTGGCGGGCTTGGCCGTCGCCTGGCTCGCGGCGTCGGCCGTGGTCGCGCCGAGCGTCGAGAGCGTGGCCAGGGTCGACAGGGCCAGGGCCCCGGCGGCGAGGACGCCGGTGAGGCGTCGCGTGCGGTGCGGCATGGACTGGTTCTCCTGATCCTCCGAGTGGGATCCCCGAGCGGGACCCGGTGACCCTAACCGCGCCGTCGCCCCGCCCGGGAGGCCTGGCGGATCACGGTTGCGTGACGGCTGGGTGGACGCCCGCCTAGCGGTCGGTGGACGGCAGCCCGAGCTCGGCCCACACCGCGCGCCACACCACCTTGGGCGCCTCCCCCGCGTCCAGCGCCTCGGTCGCGCTGCGGCCACCGAGCGAGGCCAGCACGTGCGACTCGGCCCACAGCCGGGCGTAGCCGTCGCCGAGGGCGGCGTCCATGCGCGTCCAGAACTCGGTGTGCCTCACCCTGGTGATGCTGCCAGAGCGCCCCCACCGCCCCGACCGGAGGCACCGGTGGTCGTGCCGCCACCCCCGATCGTGTAGACCATGGGCAGGCCGGACGCCGGGTCCGGCCACTGCCGGGAGGAGCACGATGGGGTCGCTGGGAACGGTCGTGGTGGTGCTCGTCGCCGTCGCGCTGCTGGTCGCCGCCTTCCTGCAGCTGCGGTCCGGACCGCTCCCCTTCCCGGCCATCATCACCGCCGCGCTCACCTGCGCGGTCTGCTACACCGTCGCCGGCACCGTCAGCAGCTCCGGCTCGGGACCCAGCGTCCCGACGGTGGTCGGGTCCCTGGTGGGCGTGCTCGCCCTGGTCGCGATGGTGGTCTCGCTGGTGCCCCGACGTCCCCAGGCCGAGGCCGGGCGCGACCGGCGCAGCCCGATCGTGATCGCCGTGGCCGGCACGGTCATCGGCGCCGTGGGGCTCCTGGTCCACCAGCTGCTCTGACCCGGCGCGCGACGACCGGCACCACCAGCGCGAGCAGCAGCACCGCCGCGGCCAGCAGCAGCCAGCCCCCGGTGTAGTCACGGTCGAGCAGGGTCGGGTTGTCCGACCGGGCGCCGAAGCGGCCCAGCACCGGCACCGCCGTCGCCGTGACCCCCAGCAGGACCACCAGCCCGACGGTGAGCGAGGTCCGCCAGGACGCCGGCACCACCCGCACCAGCAGCACGGTCGCGAGCACCGTCAGCGGGGCGACGACCGCGTCGTGGAGCACGACCCCGCCCGCCATCCACAGCACGGTGTCGAGCAGGTCGGCGCCGTCCAGCCCGAGCAGCAGCACCGCGCCGTACGCCGCCGCGGCCAGGCCCAGCAGGCCCACGACGGCCCGCACGGCCACCTCGGGCCGCACCCGGCGCGAGGCGCTGCCGCTCACGCGACCACCTCCACGCGGGTGACCCATTTGGTCTGCATCACGCCGGGGCGGTTGGGTGCGATCAGGCGGCAGGGGTAGCCGTGGTCCAGGCTCAGCTCCTCGCCGTGCAGCCGCAGCGCCAGCAGGGTGTGCGGGTGCCGGGCGAACGACGGCGGCAGCTCCGAGGACCCGAAGGACCCCCGCGTCTGCAGCGAGCGCACCCGCACCACGGCGTCGGCCGGGGCGTCGACGAGGTCCAGCAGGTCCCCCAGGCGTACGCCGGTCCAGGTCGCCCCGGCGCTCCACCCCTCGACGCAGGCGATCGGCAGGTCGTGGGTGCGCTGCTCCATCGCCTCGAGCTCGGCCCGGGTGAGCTCGACCTCGCCGCCGGGACCCGCGACCGTGAGCCGGTAGTCCTCGGCCCGCGCGGTCGTGGTCACCCCCGCGGCCTGGGCCGAGCGGTTGACCGGCACGCCCTGGGGGCCCTCACCGGACCGGACGGCCAGCACCGAGACCCGGCGCAGCAGCGGCACCGTGCCGCCCGCGTTGGCGAGCACGGCGACCGCGGAGGCCAGCAGCGCGGCCCGCACGACGGTGCGGCGGCTCGGACCGGTGGTGCCCGAGGGCGGCTCGGCGTCGAGCCGTGCGGCGTACCCCTCGCGGATGGCCGGCAGCTTGACCGCGACGTGGACCAGCAGCGCGCCGATCGCCACCCAGGCGCCGGCGTAGTGGCTGGCGCGGAAGGAGAACGACCAGGGGTACCACTGCGCGGAGTTGGCCAGGCCGACGACGAGCTGGAAGACCGAGGCCGCGACCAGCACCGCGATCGAGAGCCGTTCCAGGGCGCTGAGCACGACCGCGCGCACGTCGCGCAGCGGCGGCAGCGCCACGAACAGCTTCGGGTAGACCGACCACAGCTTGACCAGCAGCAGCGGGATCGCCGCGATGCCGGTCAGCACGTGCAGCCCCTGGGTGACGCGGTAGCCCCAGGTGGGGCCGGTCGGCGGCACGAGGCCGCCGGCGCCCAGGTAGTACCAGTGGCTGTAGAGGCCGGTGAGGAAGCAGACGCCGAAGCACAGGCCGAGCCAGCTGCCGACCCGGGCCGTGACGGAGGTGTCACGCAGCCGGGAGCTGAACGACTCCTCGCGCGGGATCGGCACCATCGATGGCATGGTCCGGGGTCCTAGTGGGTGAGCACGGCGAACCAGCGTCCGTGGTGCTCACCGAGCCGCTCGACGACGAGGTGCGCGGAGGCCGCCACGTGCTCGATGGCGTCGGTGCCCACCTGGGCCCAGGGGAACAGCGAGGTGCGGCGACCCTGGCTCACCAGGCGCGCCTCGTGGGTGCGCAGGCCGGTGCCCGGGGCCTCGAGGTCGACCACGACGCGGCCGGACCGGTGGACCAGCTCGCCGCAGCGGCGCAGCAGCTCGATCGGGGAGCCGCCGATGCCGATGTTGCCGTCGGCGAGCAGCACGCTGTCCCAGTGGCCCTCGCCGGGCATCGGGTCGAAGACGTTGCGCCGCAGGGCCGGGACTCCGCGACGACGCGCCTGCTCGACGGCCTCGCGGACGATGTCGACGGCGAGCACGTGGTTGCCGAGCTCGCGCAGGTAGGCGCTCATCCGGCCGGGTCCGCACCCGACGTCCATCGTGGCGCCCTCGCACAGCTGCAGCAGGGCGCGGTCGGAGCGGTCGGCGGGACGCAGCCAGTGGTGGACGGGGAGGAGCTCCTCGTCGGCGTACACCCCGCGCACGCTGCACGGCACGCCGCGCAGGGCGTCGGCGAAGAGCTCGCTGAAGGTGGCGTGGACGTGGGGCTCCTCGGCCCGCAGCGACCGGGTCTCGGACTCCGGGAGGAACTCGGCGGTGCTCATCGGGCCACCCCGCCCCGGCTGTGCGCCAGCGCACGGGCGAACCGGCTGTCGGGCGCGGCAGCCGCCGCCGCGAGGGCGTCGGCCTCCTCGTCGACGTCGCGCAGGGGGTCGACCTGCTGGACCCGGGCGCCGGCGCGCTCGAGCGCGGCGCGGGTCAGCACGCCGGTGGCGTCGGTGGACATGGGGACCTCCGGGAGGTGGGCGACGAGGTGGGGGCCGGCTACGCCGAGCAACCACCAGCCGCCGTCGAGGGCAGGACCGAGGACCGCGTCGTCCTGGTGGGTCATCATCTCCCCCGCGCCGCGGAGCACCGCAGCCGGGGCGTGCGGGGTGTCCATGCCGACCTGCACCACGGGGGCGCCGGCCGAGGACGCGACGTCGCGGTGGGCCGCGGCGAGACGCTCGGCGAGACCCTCGCCGCGCTGGGGATGGACCGTCCAGGCAGCCGTGGCGGCGAGCAGGTCCTCGGAGCGGAGCCCCTCGGCCAGGTCACCGTCGAGCGCGAGGTGGCAGCGCCCCGCGCCGTACGCCGTCCAGCAGGCCTCGAGCGTGTCGAGCAGCGCGGCGGCGGCGAGGTCGGCGGCCGCCTCCATGCCGACGACGGCGCCCAGGCGCGTCTTGACGCGGCCGGGCACCGGGGCCTTGGCCACGACCAGCACGACCGCCGGCGGACAGTGGCCGCCGGTCACGAGAGCACCCGGGCGAAGTCGCGCGCGGTGCGCACCGTGCCGACGACGGAGCCGGAGACCTTGGACTTCGTGCCCTCGGCGCGGGGGTGGTAGTCGATGTCCTGCTCGACGAAGCGCCAGTGCGCCTGCCCGGCACGCTGCAGCAGCTCGACGGGGTAGCCGAAGCGGCGGTCCTCGATGCCGAGGTCGAGCATGGCCTGGCGGCCGGAGACGCGCATCGGGGCGATGTCGTGCAGCGGCAGCCCGATCTTGCGACGCAGCCACCACAGCACGAGGCTGTTGCCGAGGCGGGCGTGCCAGGGCCAGACGCCGGCCCGGACGGGGCGGCGGCGGCCCACGGCGAGGTCGGCGCGGCCGCTGCGGACCTCCTCCAGCAGCCCCTGCAGCTGGGCAGGGTCCATCGATCCGTCGCCGTCCATGACGGCCACGTACCCCGCGGTCGCGGCTTCGATGCCCGCGTGGACCGCCGCGCCGTAGCCGGGGCGCGGCTCGACCACCACCAGCGCCCCCAGCCGGCGGGCGACCTCGGCGGTGTCGTCCCGCGACCCGTTGTCCACCACGATGGGCCGGAAGCCGGCCGGCACCTTGGCCAGCAGGTCCGGCAGCGCGGGGGCCTCGTCGCGGCAGGGGATCACCACGTCACAGACCACGTCAGGGGTAGCCACGACGACCAACGTAGTGGGACGCCCCCAGCCGCGTGGCTCTTCGCGCCGACCAGCGCGCCGCCGACGCCTCAGCGCAGCGGGGCGGACGCGAACTCCTCGATGCCCTGCTCAGGGGTGACCTGGGCGCGGAAGCCGAGCTCGGCCGCCGCCAGCTCGGGCGAGGCCACCACGTGGCGCACGTCACCGGGCCGGTAGTCGCCGGTCACCTGCGGAGCTGCTCCCCCGGCGGCCTGCGAGAGCAGCTCGGCGACCCGCAGGATCGGCACGGGCGTGCCGGAGCTGACGTTGTACGCCGACCACGACTCGGGCTCGCGGCCCACCACGGCGTCGATCGACGCGAGGTTGGCCCGGGCGACGTCGTCGACGTGGACGAAGTCACGCATCTGGCCGCCGTCCTCGAAGACCTTCGGGGCCTGGCCGGCCTCGAGCGAGGAGCGGAAGATCGCCGCCACCCCGCTGTAGGGGGTGTCGCGGGGCATCCCGGGGCCGTAGACGTTGTGGTAGCGCAGCCCGATGGCCCGCGCCCCGGCCTGGCGCACCCAGGCGTAGGCGTAGTGCTCCTGGGCGAGCTTGCTGGCGGCGTAGCTGCTGCGGGGGTCCAGCCGCGCGTCCTCGGGGACCAGCTCCCAGCCGAGCGCCCGCCCGCAGTGCGGGCAGTGGTTGTCGAAGTCGCCGGCGTCCAGCGCAGCCCGACGGCGTACGCCGGGCGCCTGGCGGCCGTGCTCCTCGCAGGTGTAGCGGCCCTCGCCGTAGACGACCATCGAGCTGGCCATCACGAGCGCGTCGACGCCGCGGTCGTGCATCGCGGCCAGCAGGGCGGCCGTGCCGAGGTCGTTGTGGCCGGCGTACAGCGGCATGTCGGCGACGGTGACGCCCGCGCCGACCATGGCCGCCTGGTGGCAGACCACGTCGACCCCGTCGAGCAGCGAGGCCCACTCGACGGCGTCGCGCACGTCGAGCCGGTGGACGTCGTCGGGCACCTCCGCGGTGCCGTCGTGCGCCTGGGGGATGACGGCGTCGACCCGGACGACCTCGTCGCCGCGCTCGGTGAGCTGGCGGTCGATGGCGGCGCCGATGAAGCCGAAGGAGCCGGTCAGCAGGACCTTCACCTCAGACCTCCGTCCGTGCGTCGGGACCGGGGAGCTCGAAGGGCAGGTCCACGTCGGCCAGCCAGTCGGCGCACCCGCAGGACCCGACCGGGGGCAGCTCGGCCACGACCTGTCCGAGCATCTCCTTCAGGCGCCCGATGTGGCGCTCGAACAGCGCGAACACCTGCGCCTGGTCGACCGACTCCTCGGCGCTGACCCCGGCGTCCATGTCGGTGACCAGCGCGATCGTGGCGTAGCAGAGGCCCAGCTCGCGGGCCAGGACGGCCTCGGGGTGACCGGTCATGTTCACGATGGTCCAGCCCTCGCGGGCGTAGCTCTGCGACTCGGCCCGGGTCGAGAAGCGCGGGCCCTCGATCACGACCATGGCGCCCTCGGTGAGGGTGCCCTCCCCCGCCGCCGCGACCAGCGCGCCCCGCAGGTCGGGGCAGTAGGGGTCGGCGAAGGGCGCGTGGCAGGCCCCGGTCTCGACGTAGGTCTGCACCCGCCGGGTGGTGCGGTCGACCAGCTGGTCGGGCACCACGAGCGTCCCCGGCTGGGTCTCGGGCTGCAGGCCGCCGACGGCGCAGGGCGCCAGCACCTGCTCGACACCGAGGGACTTCAGCGCCCACAGGTTGGCCCGGTAGGGGATCTGGGTGGGCGGGTGCTGGTGGCCCTTCCCGTGGCGGGGCAGGAACGCCACCGGGCGACCCGCCACCTCGCCGACCGCGATCGGGGCGGAGGGGGCGCCGTACGGCGTCTCGACGGTGACGGTGGTGGGGTTCTCGAGGAACTCGTAGAACCCGCTGCCACCGATCACGGCGACGCGGGGGGTCGGGCTCGTGGGCCGGTCAGTCATGGCCGCAGTCTGCCAACCCCGCGGTCACCCGTCGCTGCTGCCCTCGGCGAGCCCGCGCAGGCGGTGCAGCTGGTGGCGCATCATCACCAGGTCCCCGGCCCCCAGCAGCCGCTGCCAGGCGAGGTCGGCCGCGCGCAGCGGCGCGCGCGGCGGTCCCACCGCCAGGCAGACCAGGATCCGGCTGCGGGTGAGGCGTCCCGGCACCACCTCGTAGCTCATCGCCACCGGACCGCACACCCGCCGGCCCAGGCCCCGGGCGGCGGTGACGACCCGCTGGCCCACCTCGAGCTCGACGACCGGGCCGATGAGGAAGTGCTGGCCGAGCTCGAGCCGCTCCGCCCCGGGCGTGAGGCTCGAGGGACTGAGGCGGCCGAGGTTGTCGACGAGGTCGTAGCTGTAGGGAGCCACGCTGAGCTGGCACAGCCAGCGCCAGGTCGTCGCCGGGTCGGCGTCGACGTCGACGGCCCGCACGAAGTGGGCACCCCCGGGCGGCACGTGGCGGTCGGCGGGGTGGTGGTCGTGCGCCTCCCGGGCGGTGACGTTCCAGGCGCGCACCTCGGCGCGCACGGCGCGCACGCGGGCCAGGAGCGGGTCGAGCAGCGGCACGCCCCCTCCTCAGCCGAGGAGCAGGCGGTCGAGGCGGCGCGAGACCACGAGCATGCCGGCGAGGGTCATCAGGCCGAGGTAGACCACCGAGACGAGCGAGTCGACCGTCAGCACGCCGGTGGTCAGCTCGCGCACCAGCACCACGCCCCGGTAGAGCGGTGTCGCCTCGATCACCCACTGCAGCCAGGCCGGGAAGGCCGTCACCGGGAAGAAGGTCGCCGAGAACAGGAAGAGCGGCAGCGTCGCGAGGGTGACGTACTCGAAGTCCTGCCAGGACCGCATGTAGGTCGTCAGCGCCATCCCGACCGCCCCGAACGCGACCCCGATGAGCAGCGCGGCCGGCAGCACCAGCACCGCCCACCACGAGCCGACCAGGCCCATCGCCACCATGATCAGCAGGAACGCCAGCGAGTAGGCGCCGCCGCGCAGCAGCGACCACGCCAGCTCGCCGCGGGCGATGTCGCGGGTCGACAGCGGCGTGGCCAGCATCTGCTCGAAGGTCTTGGCGTACTTCAGCTTGAAGAAGAAGTTGAACGTCGAGTCGAGCAGCGCGCCGTTCATCGCCGACGCCGCGAGCATCCCCGGCGCGACGAACGCGGCGTAGCCGATGACCTCGCCGTGGAAGGTGAAGCCCTGCACCAGCTGGCCGACGCCGACGCCGATGGAGAACAGGTAGAAGACCGGCTCCAGGAAGCCGGACAGGAAGATCCACCAGGCCCCGCGGTAGACGACGTAGTTGCGCTGGACCAGCAGCCCGACCGCCCCCAGGGAGGTCAGCCGGTGGCCCTGTGCGGTCGCCGCGGCGCGCGTCACCGGCGTCACGAGGCGAGCCTGCGTCCGAGGAAGCGCAGCACCAGGACGTAGCCGAGGGCGGCCAGGCCGACCAGGTAGGCGACGTGGACGAGCGCCAGCAGCGGGTCGAACCGGTCGACGGTCAGCATCCGGGTCAGGTCGACGCCGTGCCACAGCGGCGTGAGCCGGGCCAGGACCTCCAGCACGGGCGAGAGGTTGGCGACCGGGAAGAAGGCGCCGGAGAACAGGAACATCGGGATCATGCCGAGCCGGAACACCAGCGAGAACCCGGTCTCGTCCTTGAGGTGGGCCGAGAGCGCGAACACCGGCGTCGCGAAGGCCAGCGCCACCAGCGGCTGCACCAGGAAGGCCAGCAGCGCGCCCCACCAGGTCGCGAACACCCCGAACGGCGCCACCACGAGGCAGAAGACGGCCGACGTCAGCGCCACCCGGAACAGCACGAACGCGACCTGCGACTGCACCACGTCGCGCACCGCCAGCGGCGTGGCCGTCATCGCGAAGTAGGTCTTGTGCCACTTCACCCCCGACATCACGGGGTAGGTCAGCTCGCCGAAGACCAGCTGCATCGACTGGGCGGCGAGCATGCCGGGGACCACGAAGGCCAGGTAGGTCGTCGCCCCCTCGAGCTGGTCGGGGTCGCCCTGGATGAACCCACCCAGCAGCACCCCCATCGCGACGACGTAGAGCAGCGGCGTCACGAACGACGAGACGACGCTGCCCTTCCAGGTGCGCTTGTAGACCGTCCACCAGTAGTCGGCCATGCGGGGGGCCAGGGTGCGGGAGGACGCGGTGCGGGGGGCCGGCGTGCGGGGCGGCGTGCGGGTGCTCATCAGTCGACCAGGGTCCGTCCGGTGAGGCGCAGGAAGACGTCCTCGAGCGAGGAGCGCCGCACCAGCGACATCACGGGGTCGAGCCCGCGGCGGTGGACCGCGGCGATGGCGGCCTCACCGTCCGCGGCGTAGAGCAGGATCCGGTCGGGCAGCACCTCCACGCGCTCGGCGAGGTCCGCGATCCTCGGTGCGACCTCCTCGTGCTCGCCGGTGCCGAAGCGGAGCTCGGCGACCTCGCGGGTGGAGTGCTCCTTGATCAGCTGCAGCGGCGACCCCTCCGCCACGATCCGGCCCTTGTCCATCACCACGAGGCGGTCGCAGAGCTGCTCGGCCTCGTCCATGTAGTGCGTGGTCAGCACCAGCGTCACGCCCTGCTGCTTGAGCCGGAACAACCGGTCCCACACGACGTGGCGGGCCTGCGGGTCCAGGCCGGTGGTCGGCTCGTCGAGCAGGAGCACCTCGGGCCGGTTGACCAGGGAGCGGGCGATGGTGAGGCGCCGCTTCATGCCGCCCGAGAGGTCCTCGACCTTGGCGCGCGCCTTCTCGGTGAGCTGCACGAACTCGAGCAGCTCGTCGCACCGCCGCCGCACCTCGGCGCGCGGGATGCCGAAGTAGCGGCCGTAGATGTAGAGGTTGTCGTAGACGTTGAGCTCGTTGTCGAGCGTGTCCTCCTGCGGGCACACCCCGATCCGCGAGCGGATCTCGGGGCCGTCGGTCGCCGGGTCCAGGCCCAGGATCCGCAGCTCGCCACCGCTGACGGGCGAGACGGCCGCGACCATGCGCATCGTCGAGGACTTGCCCGCCCCGTTGGGCCCGAGGAAGCCGAACGCCTCGCCGCGGGTGACGTCGACGTCGATGCCGGTCACCGCCTCGAAGTCGCCGAACGACTTGCGCAGCCCGCGGGCCCGGATCATGGCGTCGCCCGCGACGGCGTGGGAGTCAGTCACGCCGACCGACCCTAGCCACGCCCACCGACAGCCCGCACCGGCTTTTCCGCCGCCCCCGGCGCCCGCTCGCGCCCACCGGCGTCAGCGGCTGGTCGCGCGCTGGTAGCGGCGCGAGGTGAGCGGGACGAAGACGAGCAGCACGACGGCCGACCAGATCAGGGTGTAGAGCTCGGGGTTCTGCAGCGCCCACGACGGGGTCGAGAGCCCTCCCCCGGGCGGCACGTTGCCGAAGTTCTCCCGCGCCGCCTGCGTCACCGCCGAGATCGGGTTCCACTCGGCGAAGGTGCGCAGCGGCCCGGGGAGGGTCTCCAGCTGCACGAAGGTGTTGGCGATGAAGGTGAGCGGGAAGATGATGATGAACGAGGCGTTGTTGACGACCTCGGGGCTGGGGACCAGCAGCCCGACCAGCGCCATGATCCACGAGATGGCGTAGGCGAAGACGAGCAGCAGCAGGTAGCCGACCAGGGCGTGCCAGAACCCGTCGCGGATCCGCCAGCCGACCAGCAGGCCGGTCGCCGACATCACCACCAGCACGATGACGTTGTTGACGACGTCGGACAGGGTGCGGCCGAAGAGCACGGCCGAGGGCGACATCGGCAGCGTGCGGAAGCGGTCGATGATGCCCTTCTGGACGTCCTCGGCGATGCCCGCGCCGGTGATCGTCGAGCCGAACACGACGGTCTGGGCGAAGATGCCGGCGATGAGGAACTCGCGGTAGCCGCTGCCGTCGCCGCCCTGGTCGATCGCGCCGCCGAAGACGTAGGCGAAGAGCAGCACGAACATGATCGGCGACAGGGTCGTGAAGACCAGCAGGTCGGGGACCCGCTTGACCTTGATGAGGTTGCGCTTGGCGACGACGAGGCCGTCGGAGAAGGCGGTCAGGGCGCTCATGCGGAGGCCTCCGTGTCGGAGTGGTGGCCGGGCTCGGTGGCGGCCGCTGAGTCGCGGCCGGTGAGGCTGAGGAAGACGTCGTCGAGGGTGGGGCGACGCAGCCCGACGTCGTCCACGGCGACGGACTCGGTGTCGAGCAGCCGCAGGGCGTCGGCCAGCCGGCTGGCGCCCCCGCTGACGGGGACCAGCAGGCTGCGGCGCTCGTCCTCCCGCACGACCGGTCCCACGGCCAGGGGCGTGAGCAGCTCCTCGGCCCGGGCCAGCCGGTCGGGGTCGCTGACGGTGATCTGCAGCCGCTCTCCCCCGACCTGCGCCTTGAGCTCGTCGGCGCTGCCCTCGGCGATGACGCGGCCGTGGTCGACCACGACGATGTTGTCGGCGAGCAGGTCGGCCTCCTCGAGGTACTGCGTCGTCAGCAGCAGCGAGGTGCCGCCCGCGACGAGGCCTCGGATCACCTCCCACATCGAGGTGCGGCTGCGCGGGTCGAGGCCGGTGGTGGGCTCGTCGAGGAACAGCACCGGCGGCCGCGCGACCAGCGCTCCCGCGAGGTCGAGGCGGCGCCGCATGCCGCCGGAGTAGCCCTTGGCGACGCGGTCGCCCGCGTCGGCGAGGTCGAACTGCTCGAGCAGCTCGCGGGCCCGGGCGCGGCTGGCCCGGGCGCCGAGGTGGTAGAGCCGGCCGATCATGTCGAGGTTCTCGAAGCCGGTGAGGTACTCGTCGACGGCGGCGTACTGGCCCGAGACGCCGATCAGGCCCCGCACCCCCGCCGGGTCGGCCAGCACGTCGATCCCGGCCACGCTGGCCCGGCCCGCGTCGGGCCGCACCAGGGTGGTGAGCACCTTGACGGCGGTCGTCTTGCCCGCCCCGTTGGGGCCGAGCACGCCCAGCACCGTGCCCTCGGGCACCACCAGGTCCAGCCCGGCCAGCGCCGAGACCTTGCCGTAGGTCTTGACCAGGCCCTCTGCACGCACCGCGTCCGTCATGCGACCACCTTCCCACCGGGCGCCGACGGCCCGTGCGTCACCTCAGACCGGTCCCGGCCGCCGAAGTCATCGGAAGGTCTGACAGTGCCCGCACTAGGTTGGCCCGGTGCGGGGCGGGGCCGCGCGTCGCGCTCGTCGAGAGGAACCGTCGTGGGAGACCTGGTCAGCACCTCCGAGACCCCGTCCGGCACGCCGCGCGCGCGGCTGCGCGAGCTGCTCGCCGGCCCCGAGCCCCTGATCG
Organism: Nocardioides scoriae; assembly: GCF_900104965.1. Lineage (NCBI taxonomy): Bacteria > Bacillati > Actinomycetota > Actinomycetes > Propionibacteriales > Nocardioidaceae > Nocardioides > Nocardioides scoriae. Next base: position 1,828,285 of record NZ_LT629757.1, read on the forward strand.
CGCCCGGGGCGTACGACGCCCTGTCGGCGCGGCTGGTCGAGCAGGCCGGCTTCGACGCGGTCTACATGACCGGCTTCGGCACCAGCGCCTCGCGGATCGGGCGCCCCGACGTCGGGCTGCTCTCCGCCGGCGACATGGTCGACCAGGTGCGGCGCCTCGTCGACGCCGTCGACCGGCCGGTCATCGCCGACGCCGACACCGGCTACGGCAACGCCATCAACGTGATCCACACCGTGCGCGCCTACGAGCAGGCCGGCGTGGCCGCGCTGCACCTCGAGGACCAGGTGATGCCCAAGAAGTGCGGCCACATGAGCGGCAAGGTGGTGGTCCCGCGCGAGGAGATGGTCGGCAAGATCCGGGCCGCCGTCGAGGCCCGCCGCGACCCCGACCTGGTGCTCGTCGCCCGCACCGACGCCGCTGCGGTCCACGGCCTCGACGACGCCATCGAGCGGGCGCGGGCCTTCGCCGACGCCGGCGCCGACGTGCTGTTCGTGGAGGCCCCGACCAGCGAGGACGACATCGCCACGGTCGCCCGCGAGCTCCACGGCGTCGCCCCGCTCGTGTTCAACTGGGCCGAGGGCGGCCGCACGCCCCCGCTGCCCTTCGAGCGGGTCCGCGAGCTCGGCTTCTCGCTCGTGCTCTACCCGATCGCCACCCTGCTCGCGGCCACCGCGGCCGTCCAGGGCGTGCTGCGCACCATCGCCGAGGAGCGCTCGCCGCTCTCGGTGATGGACACCCTGCCCACCTTCGACGACTTCACCGACCTGATCGGCCTGCCGGAGGTCCGCGCGCTCGAGCAGCGCTTCGCCGACTGACCCGTCCTCGCCCGGGGCTGTCGGTGCCCTCCGGCAGGATGGGCAGGTGCACCAGTTCAGCGAGTCGACCCAGGCGTGGTTCGGCGCGGCCTTCGCCGCACCCACACCGGCCCAGCTGGGTGCCTGGGAGGCGATCTCGCAGGGCCGGCACGCGCTGGTGGTGGCCCCCACGGGCTCGGGCAAGACGCTCTCGGCCTTCCTCTGGTCGATCGACCGGCTCGCGACCACGCCGCCCCCCGAGGACAAGCAGCACCGCTGCCGGGTGCTCTACGTCTCGCCCCTCAAGGCGCTGGCCGTCGACGTCGAGCGCAACCTGCGCGCCCCGCTCGTCGGCATCCGCCAGACCGCCGAGCGGCTCGGCGCCGAGGTGCCCGAGATCCGGGTCGGCGTGCGCTCCGGCGACACCCCGGCGCAGGAGCGCCGCCGGATCCAGACCTCGCCGCCCGACATCCTCATCACCACCCCCGAGTCGCTGTTCCTGATGCTCACCTCGCAGGCCCGCGAGGCGCTGCGCGGGGTCGAGACCGTCATCCTCGACGAGGTCCACGCGGTGGCCGGCACCAAGCGCGGCGCCCACCTCGCGCTCTCCCTGGAGCGCCTCGACGAGCTGCTCGACAAGCCGGCCCAGCGGGTGGGTCTCTCGGCCACCGTGCGCCCGATCGACGAGGTGGCGCGCTTCCTGGGTGGCTCGGCCCCGGTCGAGGTGGTGGCACCGCCGTCGCAGAAGCAGTGGGACCTCACGGTCGTGGTGCCGGTCGAGGACATGACCCAGCTCGGCGACGAGGGCGGCGACGACGGCCCGCGGGCCGGGTCGCTGTGGCCCCACGTCGAGGCGCGCGTGCTCGACCTGGTCGAGCAGCACACCTCCACCATCGTGTTCGCCAACTCCCGCCGGCTGGCCGAGCGGCTCACGGCGCGGCTCAACGAGCTGGCCGCCGAGCGGGCCGGCCTCGACCCCGAGGACGCCGCCGACCCGACCCGCACCCCCGCGGACACGATGGCCCAGTCGGGCCAATCCGAGGGCGCCGCTCCCCTGGTCGCACGCGCCCACCACGGCTCGGTCTCCAAGGAGCAGCGGGCGATCATCGAGGACGACCTCAAGCGCGGGCGGCTGCCCTGCGTCGTGGCGACCAGCAGCCTCGAGCTCGGCATCGACATGGGTGCGGTCGACCTCGTGGTCCAGATCGAGTCGCCGCCCTCGGTCGCGAGCGCGCTGCAGCGGGTCGGCCGCGCCGGCCACCAGGTGGGCGAGGTCTCCCGGGGCGTGCTGTTCCCCAAGCACCGCGGCGACCTGGTCCCCTCCGCCGTGGCGGTCGAGCGGATGCGCTCGGGCGGCATCGAGGCGCTCCACGTGCCGGCCAGCCCGCTCGACGTGCTCGCGCAGCAGGTCGTGGCGGCGACCTCCATGGACGCGTGGTCGGCCGACGACCTGTTCGACGTCGTGCGCCGCTCCGCGCCGTTCACCACGCTGCCCCGCAGCGCCTACGACGCGACGCTCGACCTGCTCTCGGGCCGCTACCCCAGCGACGAGTTCGCCGAGCTGCGCCCGCGCCTGGTGTGGGACCGGGTCAGCGGCGAGCTGACCGGCCGGCCCGGGGCGCAGCGGCTGGCCGTCACCAGCGGCGGCACCATCCCCGACCGCGGCCTGTTCGGCGTCTTCCTGGTCGGCGAGAAGGCCTCGCGGGTGGGCGAGCTCGACGAGGAGATGGTCTATGAGTCCCGCATCGGCGACGTCTTCACCCTGGGCACGACCAGCTGGCGCATCGAGGACATCACCCACGACCGGGTGCTGGTGGCGCCGGCGCCCGGCCAGCCCGGGCGGCTGCCCTTCTGGACCGGCGACACCCTCGGCCGTCCCGCCGAGCTGGGCGCGGCCATCGGCGCCTTCACGCGCGAGCTGTCGGCGCTGCCCCGCGAGCAGGCGCTCGACCGGGTCCGGTCGTCGGGGCTCGACGAGTGGGCCGCCCAGAACCTCGTCGCGCTGATCCAGGAGCAGATGGAGGTCACCAACGCGGTGCCCCACGACCAGCAGCTGCTCGTCGAGCGGTTCCGCGACGAGCTGGGTGACTGGCGCCTGGTGGTCCACTCCCCCTACGGCACCCCGGTCCACGCGCCCTGGGCGCTGGCCATCAACGCGCGCCTGCGCGAGCGCTACGGCCTCGACGCCCAGGCGATGGCGACCGACGACGGCATCGTGCTGCGCATCCCCGAGACCGACCAGGAGCCGCCGGGGGCCGAGCTGGTCGCCTTCGAGCCCGACGAGCTCGAGCCGCTGGTGACCAACGAGGTGGGCGGCTCGGCCCTGTTCGCCTCGCGCTTCCGCGAGTGCGCCGCCCGCGCCCTGCTGCTCCCCCGACGCGACCCCGGCCGGCGCGCCCCGCTGTGGCAGCAGCGGCAGCGATCGGCGCAGCTGCTCGAGGTGGCCGCGCGCTACCCGTCGTTCCCGATCATCCTCGAGACGGTCCGCGAGGTGCTCCAGGACGTCTACGACCTGCCGTCCCTGGTGGCCCTGCACCAGCGCATCGCCGACCGGCGGCTGCGGCTGGTCGACGTGCAGACCCAGCGACCCTCCCCCTTCGCGCAGTCGCTGCTGTTCGGCTACGTCGCGGCGTTCATGTACGAGGGCGACTCGCCCCTGGCCGAGCGCCGCGCCGCGGCCCTCACCCTCGACCAGGGACTGCTGGCCGAGCTGCTCGGCCGCGCCGAGCTGCGCGAGCTCCTCGACCCCGAGGTGCTGGCCGAGGTCGAGGCCGAGGTGCAGCGGCTGGCGCCCCACCGGCAGGCCAAGGACGCCGAGGGCATCGCCGACCTGCTGCGGCTGCTCGGCCCGCTCACCACCGACGAGGTCAGGGCCCGGTGCTCGGACCCCGACCAGGTGCCCACCTGGATCGGGTCGCTGGTCTCCGCCCGCCGGGTCGTTCCCGTGCTGATGTCGGGCGAGCAGCGCCACGCGGTGGTCGAGGACGTCGCCCGGCTGCGCGACGGCCTCGGCGTCCCGGTGCCCCCGGGGGTGCCCGACGTCTTCACCGAGCCGGTCGAGGACCCGCTGGCCGACCTGGTCGGCCGCTACGCCCGCACCCACGGCCCCTTCACCGCCGCCGAGGTCGCGGCCCGCCTGGGCCTCGGCGTCGCGGTCTGCCACCAGACCCTGGCCCGGCTCGCCGCCCAGGGCCGCGTCATGGAGGGCGAGTTCCGCCCCCAGGGCAGCGGCGCCGAGTGGTGCGACGCCGAGGTGCTGCGGCTGCTGCGGCGCCGCTCGCTCGCCCGGCTGCGCCAGGAGGTCGAGCCCGTCGAGCCAGCCGCGCTCGCCCGCTTCACCCCCGCCTGGCAGCACGTCGTGTCCCCCCAGGCCACCGGCCGGACCAGCCGGCTGCGCGGCATCGACGGCGTCGTGACCGTGGTCGAGCAGCTCGCGGGCTGCGCGGTGCCGGCCAGCGCGCTCGAGACCCTGGTGCTGCCGGCCCGGGTCTCGGACTACCAGCCGGCCATGCTCGACGAGCTGACCTCCACCGGCGAGGTGGTGTGGGCCGGCCACGGCGACCTGCCCGGCGCCGACGGCTGGGTCTCGCTGCACCTGGCCGACTCCTCGCCGCTGACCCTGCCCGACGTGGGCGAGCTGGAGCTCACCCCCGGCCACGAGGCCGTGCTCGACGCGCTGGAGGGCGGCGGCGCGTTCTTCTTCCGCCAGCTGGCCACGGCGGCCGGGAGCTCGGACGACAAGGCGCTCTCCGCCGCGATCTGGGACCTGGTCTGGTCGGGCCGGCTGGGCAACGACACCCTGGCCCCCCTGCGGCTGCTGACCCGCAGCGGTCGCAGCGCCCACCAGGTCCGTCGTACGCCGCCCCGCACCCGTGGCGCCCGCCCCGGACGGCCCCGCCTCAGCTCGGCCGCCCTGCGCGCGGCCCCGCCCGACATGGCCGGGCGCTGGTTCGTGCTGCCCGAGCGCGAGACGGACCCCACGCTGCGGATGCACGCCATCGCCGAGAGCCTGCTGGAGCGCCACGGCGTCGTGACGCGCGGTGCCGTGATGAGCGAGCGGACCCCGGGCGGGTTCGCCGCGGCGTACAAGGTGCTGGCGGCGTTCGAGGACAGCGGCCGCTGCCGCCGCGGCTACTTCGTGGAGGGGCTGGGCGCGGCCCAGTTCGGCACCTCCGGGGCGATCGACCGGCTCCGCACCCACGGCGACACCCAGCGCGACCGCGACACCGTGCCGCCCCAGGCGGTGGCGCTCGCCGCCACCGATCCGGCCAACCCCTACGGCGCGGCGCTGCCCTGGCCGCCCCAGGAGTCGGGCCACCGGCCCGGACGCAAGGCCGGCGCGGTCGTGGTGCTGGTCGACGGCGAGCTGACCCTCTACGTCGAGCGCGGCGGCAAGACGCTGCTCACCTTCGCCACCGACGGGGCCGACCGCACCGACGAGCAGCTGCTGGCCCTGGCCATCGAGGCCCTCGGGCGGGCGGTGCGTGACGGTGCGCTGGGCCGCCTGGTGGTCGAGAAGGCCGACGGCGCGAGCATCCTGGGCGACGACTCCGAGCCGGTCCGCCGGGCGATGGAGCTGGCCGGGTTCATCGCCACCCCGCGCGGCCTGCGCGTGCGGGGCTGAGGATGCCCGAGGGCGACAGCATCGTGCGCGCCGCGCGCAAGCTGCAGGTGCTGAGCGGGCAGCAGCTGGTCCGCAGCGACCTGCGGATCCCGTCGCTGGCGACCGTCGACCTGCGGGGCGCGACCGTGCTCGAGACGGTGCCGCGCGGGAAGCACCTCCTGGTGCGCCTCGACACCGGGCTGACGCTGCACAGCCACCTCAAGATGGAGGGCTCCTGGTCGGTGCACCCGGTCGGCGCCCGCTGGCGCAAGCCGTGGCACACCGCCCGGGTCGTGCTGCGCACCCGCGGGACGGAGGCGGTCGGGTTCTCGCTGCTGCTCGACCTGGTCCGCACGGAGGCCGAGGACCGGCTGGTCGGGCACCTGGGGCCGGACCTGCTCGGCCCCGACTGGGACGCCGAGGCCGCCGTGGCGCGCCTGGCCGCCCGTCCCGACCGGCCGCTCGGGGAGGCCCTGCTCGACCAGCGGCTGCTCGCCGGGATCGGCAACGTGTTCAAGTCCGAGGTCTGCTTCGCGGCGGGCGTCGACCCGGCCGACCCCGTGGGCGTGGTCCCCGACCTGGCGGCCGTGGTGGCGGTGGCCAAGCAGCAGCTCGAGGCCAACCGCGACCGCCCCTTCCGGGTGACGACCGAGGACCCCGTGGCCCTGCGCTCGCGCCCCGGCGCCCGGGGCCGCCGCGACGGGGGACCCGGCGGCGCCGCCACCACCCAGGGCCGCCGCTACTGGGTCTACGGCCACCGCGGGCCCTGCGCCCGCTGCGGCACCACCGTGCGCCGCAGCGACCAGGGGCCGCGCGGGCAGGAGCGCTCGACCTACTGGTGCCCGCGCTGCCAGCCCGCCCGTCGGGTCGATCCGGGGCCGGTCGCGACGGGCTCGGCGTCACCGCCGCCCAGGTAGGTTGCCCGCGTGACGGCGACCAGCGCGACCAGGACCGACGCGGGCACCACCCCGCACCGACCTCCCCGCGGGCTGCTGGAGCTGATCGTCTTCGTGGTCGGCACCGCGAGCCTCGGCGCCGAGATCGCCGCCGCCCGGCTGCTCGCCCCGTGGTTCGGGGCCAGCACCATCGTGTGGGCCAACACCATCGCCATCACCCTGGTCTCGCTCTCGGTGGGCTACGCCCTCGGCGGCCGGCTGGCCGACCGCAACCCCACCCTGTCGGGCCTGGCCCGCTGGGTGCTGGCCTCCAGCGTCTTCTTCGCGGCCGTCCCCTTCCTGGCCGCACCCTTCCTCCGGCAGTCGGTGCGCGCCTTCGCGGAGTACTCCGGCGGGCTGTTCCTCGGCTCGCTGGTCGGCGTCGGCGCCATGATCGCCGTGCCGGTGCTGATGCTCGGCGTGGTCTCGCCGTACGCCGTGCGGCTGAAGGTCGACGCCGTCGAGGACACCGGCAAGACCGCGGGCCGGCTCTACGCCATCGGCACCATCGGCAGCCTCACCGGCACCTTCGGCGCCACCCTGGTCCTGATCCCCCTGGTCGGCAGCCAGCGGACCTTCCTCGTGTTCTCGCTGCTGCTGGCGCTGGTCTCCGTGCCGGCGCTGCGTGGCCCCGCCCGGGTGCTCGGCATCGTGGTCACCACCGCCATCGCGCTGCTGATCGTGGTGCCCCCGGGCACGACCAAGACCGTCACCGACGCCGGCCGCGTGATCGACGAGGCCGAGACGGAGTACCAGTACGCCCGCGTCATCGAGTCCGACACCGGCACCCGGGTGCTCGAGCTCAACGAGGGCCAGGCCATCCACTCCATCTACCGGCCTGACGACTACCTGTTCGGCGGCTACTGGGACGCCATGCTCGTGGCCGGGTTCGCCAGCGACACCCGCCCGACCGACGTCGCGATCCTCGGCAACGCCGGCGGCACCGTGGCCCGCGGGCTGACCCACTACTTCCCCGACGTCCGGGTCGACGGCGTCGAGCTCGACGACAAGGTGAGCGAGATCGGCCGCGAGTACTTCGGGATGACCAGCGACCGGATCACCACCCACACCGCCGACGCACGGCCGTGGCTGCAGCAGAGCGACCGCACCTTCGACAACATCATGCTCGACGCCTACCGGCAGCCCTACATCCCGGCGTACCTGACCACCCGGGAGTTCTTCGAGGTCACCCGGGCCCGCCTGAACCCCGGCGGCACCGTCACCGTCAACGTCGGGCACGTGCCCGGCAACGACCGCCTCGAGAAGGTCCTGACCGCCACCATGCGCGCGGTCTACGGCGAGGCCAACGTGTGGCGCGACCCGGTCGACGACACCAACACCGTGCTGCTGGCCACCACCTCCGACGCCGACCCCCGCGAGCAGCTGCGGGAGGCGGACCTGCCCGCCGACGTCCGGCCGGTGGCCGACACCGCCGCCGACCGGCTCGAGCCCGGCCTCGACGGCGGCCCCGTCTACACCGACGACCGCGCCCCGGTGGAGTGGCTGATCGACGCGTCGTTCGCCGCCGTGGCGGAGTAGGACTTCCGGACCCGACGGCCCGGTGCGGTCTCGCTCCGCGGCGGGTCGTGACGCGGGGCCCCGGGGTGCGCACAATGTCCCCGTGGATCCCGAGCGCCTCCCCGAGCCCGACGACCTGTGGTGGTCGTGGGTCGCGCTCGCCGTCCTCCAGCGCGCCCTCGGCCCGACCCCTCCCGACGGGTCACGCTGCGGGTTCGACCCCGAGCACCGCGTCGTGCGCCTCGACCTGGCCGACGGCTCCTGGCTCCGGCTGCAGCGCTCGCTGCGGCGGCACGTGCTGTGGGGCCGGTCGGCCGACGCTCCCCCGGCCCCGCCCGACGCCCGCCGCGACGCCCCCGCCTGGGCGCTGAGCGGCGCGACCGAGGAGGGCCGCCCGACCTTCCTGGCCTGGCACGCCCACGGCGAGTGGGACTCCGCGGTGACCGTGGCCGACCCGGGCGTCGAGCAGCTGCTGCGGCCGCTGCTCAGCGTCGACCCCCGGCTGGCCTCCCGGGTGGCCGCCGGCACGCTGTCGGCCGACGGCCTCGAGGCGCACCTGTCGCGCCCGGCCCGGCCCCGCGACGTGCGCGCGGCGCTCGACCTGGCCCGCGCTGCCGCCTCGCCGGCCCCGCTGCTGGCGCCGGGCGCCGTCGCGGTGCGGCTGCGCGACCAGGTCCACCGCCAGATGCGAGAGGCCCCCGAGGCCGACCGGATGCTGATGCAGCGGCCGCCGTCGGTGGTCCGTTGGGCCGCCGTCCACGGCCCCGCCACCCCCTACGAGTACGCCGTGATGGTGCGCCGGGAGCAGCTGGTCCCGGCCGTCGACAGCACCCGCCTGCCCGCCACCGCCCGGCGCTCGCTGATGACCGTGCTGCAGCTGCTGCGCGGCGAGGAGTCGGCCGCCGACCACGGCGCCTGGCTGTTCGCCCGGGTCGTCTCCGACGGCGTCGTGGTCGACTTCGACCGGTGCTTCGACGGCTGGCCGTCGTGGTGGCGCGCGACCCACCCCTCGCAGGGCCCGGCCCTCGGCGACCTCACCTGGGAGATGCAGCAGCGCACCCCCGCCTGGCGCCCGACCTGGGCCTCGCTGCTGCCCGCCGGCGAGACCGCCGACCCGGCGGCCTCCGCCGACGCCACCTCGGCGTCGGGCCGCGGCCACGACTCCTGAGGCCCGCTAGAGCAGGCGGCGGTCGGAGGCCCAGCGGGTGAGCTCGTGGCGCGAGGAGAGCTGGAGCTTGCGCAGCACCGACGACATGTGGGTCTCGACGGTCTTGGTGGAGATGAACAGCTCGGCGCCGACCTCCTTGTAGGAGTAGCCCCGGGCGATCAGGCGCATCACCTCGCGCTCGCGCTCGGTGAGCCGGTCGAGGTCGGTGTCGACCGCGGCGACCTCGATGGTGCCGGCGAAGGCGTCGAGGACGAACCCGGCCAGGCGGGGCGAGAACACCGCGTCCCCCGAGGCCACCCGGTCGATGGCCGCCACCAGCTCGGGCCCGGTGATCGTCTTGGTGACGTAGCCGCGCGCGCCGGCGCGGATGGTGCCGATCACGTCCTCGGCCGCGTCGGAGACCGACAGCGCCAGGAAGCGGGTGGTGGTCTCCCCGTCGGGGTGCGGCGCCAGGGCCGCGCGCCGCATCACCTCGGCCCCGCCGCCGCCCGGCAGGTGCACGTCGAGCAGCACCACGTCGGGGCGGTGGGCGAGCACGGCGGCGACCGCCTCGTCGACGTCGGCCGCCTCGGCCACCACGGTGACGCTGGCGCCCAGCTCGGCGCGCACGCCCGAGCGGAACATGGCGTGGTCGTCGACGATCACGACGGTGCGGGTGCTCACGAGCCCTCCTGGGGCGTACGACGGGCCTCGGGGCCGGTGGGACCGGTCGGGGACGACCGGGGCATGGACAGCCGGACCTCGGTGCCGCGGCCGGGGGTGCTGCGGACCTCGGCGTCGCCGCCGTGGCGGGTCATCCGGCCCACGATGCTGCTGCGCAGGCCCTGCCGGTCCTCGGGGACGCGGTCGGGGTCGAACCCCTGGCCGCGGTCGCGCACGAACACCTCGAGGGCGGCGGGCGTGGCCTCGGCGTAGACGTCGACGGCACCGGCGCCCGAGTGCCGGGCCGCGTTGACCATCGCCTCGCGGGCGGCCAGCACCAGCGGCCGGTCGCGCTCGGTCAGCTCGACGTCACCGACGCAGACCACGTCGACGGGCACGCCGTGGGCGTCCTCGACCTCGGCAGCGACCTCGCGCACGGCGCTGGTCAGGGTGGTGGGGCCGACCTCGTCGCTGGAGAACAGCCACGACCGCAGGTCCCGCTCCTGGGCGCGGGCGAGCCGGGCGACAGTGGCGGGGTCCGACGCCGAGCGCTGGATCAGGGCGAGCGTCTGCAGCACCGAGTCGTGCAGGTGGGCGGCCACGTCGGAGCGCTCCTCCGAGCGCACCCGGGCCTCGCGCTCCTCGCTGAGGTCGGAGGACAGCCGCAGCAGCCACGGCCCGAGCATCAGCCCGATGCCGACGATGGCGACCGCGGCGGCCACCCCGACGTCGAGCGCGACCGAGAGGCTGCCCGAGCGGAGCCCGAACACGACGACGGCCGAGATCAGCAGCAGCACCCCGACCGCGATCCGCAGCCAGGCCGTCCAGCCGCCGTCGCCGACCAGGGCCCGCACCGGGTTGATCCGCGCGCCCTCGTGGCGCCACCGGTCGCGCTGCGCCCGGTCGGCCTGCACCCACAGCACGGCGATGCCGCCGGCGCCGATCACCAGCGGCGCGACGGCCAGCGTGCGCCCCGTCAGCAGCGTGATCGCCAGCAGCACGCCCAGGGCGATCGCGCCCACCGCCACGAGCGGGCCGTGGTCGACCAGGCGGCGGGCCCGGCTCGTCGTACGACGTCCCTGGCGGGTGGCCGCGTCGCCCCCGGGGGTGCCGGGGGCGGCGAACCGCTGGGCCGGCAGCACCAGCCACAGGCCGGCGTACAGCACCGCGCCGAAGCCGCCGCACGCGACGAGCACGAGCAGCGCCGCCCGCACCCCCACGGTCGGCAGGCCCAGGTGGCGGGCCAGGCCGGAGGCGACACCGCCCAGGACGGCGTCCTCGGTGGCGCGGTGCGCCCGCCGCGGGACGTACGCCGCCGGGCCGGGCGCGGCGACGGGGGGTGGAGGACTCGTCATGGCACCCCCATCGTGGCACCCCACGACCCCGAGGCGCCTCAGGCGGGACCCCGACCCCGACCCCGGCAGGACCAGGGTCGTCCCCGATACCGCGACGGGCCCCGCGCGACCACGATGGTGGACATGGACGAGCAGACGAGCACCACCACGACCCCCCCGGACCAGCCCCCGGCCACCGGCGAGCACCGCCACGTCGGCAGCGACCGGGTCCGCGACCTCGGGCAGCTGCGCCGCACGACCGGCGACCGCTACCTCGGCGGCGTCGCCGGCGGCATCGGCCGCCACTTCGACGTCGACCCCACCGTGGTCCGCGTGGTGCTCGCCGTCGCCGCCCTGTTCGGCGGCGCCGGGCTGATCGTCTACGTCGCGGCGTGGATCTTCGTCCCCGAGGACGGCCGCGACCGAGCGGCGCTCGAGATCGGCCCCGACGGCCGCCGGGCGATGCTGCTCGCGGCCGGCCTGCTGGCCGTGCTGATCGTGCTGGGCACGCCCTTCGCCGACAACGGCTGGGGCCTGACCTTCCCGCTGCCCCTCATCGTGGTCGGGCTGGTCGTGGTGGCCCTGGTGAGCGCCTACCGGCAGCGCAGCGACCGCGGCGCCCCGGTGCCGCCCGCGCCGTGGCCGGCCGCCCCGGTCGCCGGGCAGCCCGGCCCCACCCAGTCGTCCACCCAGGCCTCCACCCAGGCCTCCGCCCGGGCGTCGGGCGCCTCGTGGACCCCGCCGCCCGCACGGCCCACCCCGCCCCAGCCCTTCGTCGCACCCCCGCCGCCGCGCGCCCGCCGCACCGGCCCGCTGCTGTTCTGGCCCACCGTGGCGCTGGTGGCGATCGCGCTCGGCGTCCTCGGCATCGTCGACGTCGACGGGTCGGTCCTGGTCTCGGCGTACGCCGCCCTGGCGCTCGGCGTCGTTGCCGTGATGCTGCTGGTCGGCGCCTTCGTCGGCCGGCCCGGCGGCCTCGTCGCCCTCGGCCTGGCGGCGACCCTGGCGCTCGGGGTCACCAGCATCGTCGACGCCGCCGGCGGCTCGACGGTCCGCTCGGACGAGACCTACGTGGCGCCGACCGACGGGGGCGCCGTGCGATCGGCGTACACCGACGGCAACGGCCGCTTCACCCTCGACCTGCGTGACCTGCCCGACCCCGCCGCCCTCGACGGCCGCACCGTCCGCGTCGACGTCGGCGTCGGCGAGGCCCGGGTGCTGCTCCCCGAGGGCGTGGTCGCCCGCGTCGACGCCGAGGTGGCGTACGCCGGCAGCATCTCGGTCGACGGCCAGCTCGCCGAGGGCGTCAACCCCACCCTGCGGCGCACCCTGGGCGGGAGCGGCGCGACCGGTGACGGCGCCCCGGTGATGGACCTCGAGGTCGACGCGCGCGCCGGCCAGATCACGGTCGAGAACGGCTGAGCACCGTGACCTCGACGAGCCCCACGAGCCCGACCCACCCCACCACCCCGAGGAGCACCCCCATGGACGAGCGCACGGACCGGCCCCCGCAGGACCGCACGGTCAAGGTCCCCCACCTGGTGATGGCGCTGCTCTTCCTCGGCACCGTCGCCGTGTGGGCCCTGGTCGCCGGCGACGCCATCGGCGCCGACGAGGTCGCCTTCCTGGTGCCCGGCGTCCTGGTCGCCGCCGGCGTCCTGGGCCTGCTGGCCAGCCTCGCCAGCGGCCGCAACCGGCGCCGCCGCCAGGCGCTGCCCCCCACCCCCGCCGCCCCGGCCACCGAGGACCGGCGCGACGACGACCCGTGGGACGAGCCCGACCGGCACGACGACCTGCACGACGACCTGCACGACGACCTGGAGCACACCGCTCCCCTGACCCCCACGCGCACCCTCCCCACCCAGCAGCCCGAGGAGCACCGATGACCGAGCCGTTCCAGACCCAGCCCCAGCAGCCCTCCTACCGCCGCCTCACCCGCGCCCCGGGCGGCCCCGTCTCCGGGGTGTGCGGCGGCGTCGCGGCGTACGCCGGCATCGACCCGCTGGTGGTCCGCGTGCTGACGGCGATCGCCGTCCTGGTCACCTTCCCGGTGGGCGCGATCGTCTACGTCGTGCTCTGGGCGGTGCTGCCCCGCTCCTGAGTCAGTCGCGGCCGTCGGGTGCGCCCGACGTGCGGGACAGCGACCGGGTGATGACGTCGTTGGCCGCCCGCTGGAAGCCCGCCACCACCGCCTCGAGGGTCAGCTGGCGCAGCCGCGCCATGGTCTGCTCGAAGGCGGCGGTGTCGGCCCCGGTGTGCTCGCGGCCGCGGAACGGCTTGAGCACCCGCTGGCGCAGGATCAGGGTGAGCTCGTCGGCCAGCGACTCCATGTGGCGGTTGATGGCCTCGGAGGCCTCCTCCATCGAGTCGGTGGGCAGGTCGAGGTCGGCCATCTGCAGCACCACGTCGAAGGCCGGGAGCAGCTCGAAGTGGTCTCCCGAGGCCCGGACGGCGTAGATCTTCTGGAGCCGGGTCAGGTCCTCGTCGCTGAGCGACCGCCCCGCACGCGCCTCGAGCTGGCGCCGGGTCAGCACCTCGTGGGCGCCACCGCCCCACGAGGTGAGCATCGCCCGCTGCAGCGCGAGGTCCTCGACGCCGGCGTCGGCCGGCAGCCCGCCGAGGTACTTCTCGATCGCCGACAGCGTGAACCCGTGGTCCTGGAGGGCACGGATCAGCTCGAGCCGGGCGCGGTGCTCCTGGGTGTAGTAAGCCATCCGGCCGCGACGCGTCGGGGCCGGGAGCAGCCCGAGGCCGGCGTAGTAGCGCGTGGTCCGCACGGTCAGCCCGGTCGCGGCCGCCAGCTCGTCCACCGTGTAGACGGCGTCGGCCGTCGCGGTGGGACCGCCCTGCTCGGCCGGACCGGCGGGATCGGGGGCTGCTGCGCTCACCGCACCACTGTGCCAGTGGCACTGGCAGCATCGCGACCCGGCTCGCTGAGGCTTGTTCGATGCCACATCTGCTGTAACAGTAGGGCTGTCAGTGATCGAGCTCCCCCGTCCCACCTGCGAGGACCCCATGGCCGAGACCTTCCCCCGCCTCTACACCGCCGAGCACGAGGACTTCCGCAAGACGGCGCGCACCTTCTACGAGCGCGAGGTCGTCCCCCACCACGACCAGTGGGAGCGCGACGGCATCGTGCCGCGCGAGCTGTGGACCAAGGCCGGCGAGGCCGGCCTGCTGTGCTTCGACGTCCCGGAGGAGTACGACGGGCCGGGCGTGGCCGACTTCCGCTACAACGTGATCCTCTCCGAGGAGCAGGCCCGGGCCAACGTGAGCGGCCCGGGGTTCTCGGTGCACACCGACATCATCGTCCCCTACCTGACCAGCCTGGGCACCGACGAGCAGAAGCGGCGCTGGCTGCCCGGGTGCGTGTCGGGCGAGATCATCACCTCGATCGCGATGACCGAGCCCGTGGCCGGCAGCGACCTGCAGGGCGTGCGCACCACCGCGGTCGACCAGGGCGACCACTACCTGGTCAACGGCTCGAAGACCTTCATCAGCAACGGCATCAACTCCGACCTGGTGATCGTGGTGGCGCGCACCGACCCCGACGCCGGCCACAAGGGCATCAGCCTGCTGGTGCTCGAGCGCGGCATGGAGGGCTTCGAGCGCGGCCGCAACCTCGACAAGATCGGACTCCACGCGCAGGACACCGCCGAGCTGTCGTTCACCGACGTGCGCGTGCCCAAGGAGAACCTCCTCGGCGAGGAGGGCCAGGGCTTCATCTACCTGATGATGAACCTGCCCCAGGAGCGCCTCATCATCGCGGCGCAGGCGGTGGCGGCGTGCGAGGCGATCGTCGAGATGTGCCTGTCCTACGCCCGCACCCGCGAGGCGTTCGGCAAGCCCATCGGCAAGTTCCAGCACAACCGCTTCCTGGTCGCCGAGATGGCCACCGAGACCAGGGTCGCGCGGGCCTTCCTCGAGGACTGCCTGCGCCGCCACATCACCGGCGAGCTGACCGCGGTCGACGCCGCGATGGCGAAGTACTGGACCACCGAGCTGCAGAACAAGCTGGTCAACCAGGGCGTCCAGCTCCACGGCGGCTACGGCTACATGATGGAGTTCCCGATCGCCAAGGCCTACCTCGACAGCCGGATCTCGACGATCTACGGCGGCACGACCGAGATCCAGAAGGAGATCATCGGGCGCTCGCTGGGCCTGTGAGTCCACGCCTCGACACGGCCGCACCGGTCCAGACCGGGAAAGTCGCGCGATGCGGGTTGTCTTGACGGGCTGGTGGGTTACGCTGCTATGACGCGTTGTCGTATCGACAAAGGGCGTGGGGTTGAAACCAACGACCTGACACCTGGGTGCTCGCACCCGCGGACCCTGTCTCCCGTTCGGGAGAGCTAGGTCGGTGGGCGGATGACCGCCACAGTTCCCTCGTCGTCGGGCCCCCCGCTCACGACGTCTCCTCCTCGATCCCCCTCCCACGAGGCGCACAGCTTCGACGCCTCCGACGTGGTCGACCTCGTCGACGCCCAGGACGCCGACGCCCAGGACCTCCAGTCCCGGGCGGCGTCCGAGCAGCAGCTGGACACCCCCGGCTCGGAGCCGACGGCCACCGCGGCCGACGACGTCGACGCCACCCCCGGTGACGGCGCCGGGCCCACACCTGCGACGTCCGGCCGCAGCAGCCGCATCTCGGCCGCGCGCAGCTCGGCCAGCGCCGCCCGCACCGAGCGCACCCGCGAGCTGTTCACCCGGGCGCTGGAGCCGATGTCCGAGGCCGAGCGGCAGGTGCTGCTCGACGAGGTGATCGTGCTGCACCTCGACCTGGCCCACTCCGAGGCCAAGCGCTACCGCTCGCGCGGCGTGCCCCTCGACGACCTGCAGCAGGTGGCGGCGCTCGCGCTGACGAAGGCCACCAACGGCTACGACGTCACGACCGGCCACAACTTCCTGTCGTACGCCGTGCCCACCATCCGCGGCGAGCTGCGCAAGCACTTCCGCGACCACGGCTGGATGATCCGGCCGCCGCGCCGCATCCAGGAGCTGCAGGCCCGGATCAACGTCGCCGACGCCGAGCTGGCCAACGAGCTCGGCCGCTCGCCGCAGCCCCAGGAGATCGCCGACCGGCTCGGCGACGACGTCGAGCAGGTCATCGAGGCGCTCTCCAGCGACGGGTGCTTCGTGCCGGCCTCCCTCGACCACCCCGCCGGCGGCGACGGCCTCACCAGCCTGGGTGACCTGCTCCCCCTCGACGACCTGGACCACCAGGCCTCCGAGGCCCGCATGGTGCTCCAGCCCGTGCTCCAGCACCTCTCCGAGCGCGACCGCCAGATCCTCGCGCTGCGGTTCTACGACGGCCTCACCCAGCGCGAGATCGCCGGCCGCATCGGCGTCACCCAGATGCAGGTGTCACGACTGCTGACCCGGATCCTCGGCCAGCTGCGCAACGACGTCGGCGAGCTCCGGGACGAGTAGCCCGACCCCTTGCCTCCCCTGGCCCCGCGCCGGCACCTGCCGGGCGGGGCCGACGTGTGTTCGGGGGCGGGGAGGGTGCTGATTACCCGGACGTCCGGGTAATCAGCTACTGGACGTCTGTTGCAACAGACGTCCAGTAGCCGAAAAGGCCGTCCAGTGGCCGCTGCGGCTGGGGGTCAGGCCAGCCGGGCGGTTGGTGCCCGCGGGCGCGGGCGCGGCGTACGCCGGGGCCGGGAGCGGCGCTGATCACCCGGACGTCCGGGTGATCAGTGACTGGACGTCTGTTGCAACAGACGTCCAGTCACCGAAAACGACGTCCAGTGGCTGCTGCGGCGGGGGGTCAGGCCAGCTGGGCGGGACGGGCGACGCCCAGGCCGCGGGCGCGGCGTACGCCGTGGGCGAGCTCGGGGAAGTCCGTCAGCAGGCCGTCGACGCCGAGGCCGAGGAGGCGCTCGACCTCCACGTCGGCGCGGCCGTGGGTGCGGCCCCGACCGGGGACCTGGAGGTCGGTGGAGAGGTGGCGGTTCTCGCTGCGCAGGGTCCAGACCAGGACGTCGAGGCCGGCGGCGACCGCCTTGTCGAGGGCGGCGCCGGGGCCGTCGTAGCGACCCTGCTCGTCGCGCCGCAGCACGTGGTCCTTGTGCAGGCCCACGCCGGTGACGGTGCCGGCGAGCTTGTGCAGCCCGCGCCGGCGCAGCTTGACGCCGGCGTCCACGAGCTGCACCAGGTCGAGGTCGGCCCGGGCACGCAGCTGCTTGAGCAGGTGGGTCTCGAAGGCCATCACCGTGACGGGCGACAGCGCCGAGGTCAGGTGGCGCTCGCGCAGCAGGTCGAGCAGCAGCTCGTCGACCGGGAGGCCGAGGCGCGCCTGGTGGGCGCCGTGCTTGAGCTCGACGTGGAGGCCGAGGCGACGACCGAGGCGGGCCGACTCCTGGGCGCGCAGGTCGAGCAGCTCGGCCAGGGTGAGGATCCCGACCTGGTCGTCGTAGCGCGCGCTCGTGGGGCGGCGCCGGGGCCAGCGCTCGCGGGCGCGCAGCGTGCGCAGCTCGGCGAGGTCGAAGTCGTGGACGAACCAGCCCGTGACCCGCGCGCCGTCGACGACCTGCTCGCGCCGCAGGTGGGCGAACTCCGGCCGGTCGGCCACGTCGGTGGTCTTCTCCAGGTCGAGGTCGTGACGGCACACCAGCACGCCGTCGCGGGTGGCGACCACGTCGGGCTCCACCGAGTCGGCGCCGCTGCGCCACGCGAGGCGGTAGGCCAGCGCCGTGTGCTCGGGGCGGTGACCGCTCGCTCCGCGGTGGCCGATGACCAGGGGTGAGTCCACGCCCCCGAGCGTGCGCGGGCGAGGTGTACGGCCGGTGACGACGGGGAGAACGTCCTCGTTACGGTGCAGGGCGTGCCCGCATCCCTGGACCTCGTCCCCGCCCTGAGCCGCCCCGACCTGCTCGGGCCGCCCGTGGCGCAGGCGCTCGCCGCCTTCGCCCACGCCGACCGCGTCCGCGTCGCCGCCATCGACCCCGCGCTGGCCGACACCGCCGCCATGACCGAGGCGTACGCCGTGCCGCTCGCGGCCAGCGCCAACTGCGTGGTCGTGATGGGCCGCCGCGACGGCCAGGAGCGGATCGCCGCCTGCCTGGTGCGCGCCGACACCCGCGCCGACGTCAACACCGTGGTCAAGCGGCTGCTCGACGTCCGCAAGGCGTCCTTCCTCGACCACGACCGCGCGGTGGCCGAGACGGGCATGGAGCACGGCGGCATCACGCCCGTCGGCCTGCCCGACGGCTGGCGGCTGCTGGTCGACGCGCGCGTCGTCGAGATCCCCGACGCGGTCATCGGCAGCGGCATCCGCGGCTCGAAGCTGGCGCTGCCCGGCAGCGTCGTGGCCCAGCTGCCCGGCGCCGAGGTCGTGGAGGGCCTCGCCCGCGAGGGGTGAGGCACTAGCCTCACGCCCCATGCAGCTCTCGACGATCCTGTCCTACTCCGGCGACCCCCGCGCCGCCGCCGACCAGGTGGCCGCGCTCGAGGCGGCGGGCCTGGACACCATCTGGGTCGCCGAGGCCTACGGCTTCGACTCGCCCACCCTGATGGGCTACCTCGCGGCGCGCACCGAGCGGGTGCGGATCGGCTCGGCCATCCTCAACGTCTACTCCCGCACGCCGACCCTGCTCGCCCAGACCGCGGCGGGCCTCGACAACGTCTCGGGCGGCCGCGCCGTCCTCGGCCTCGGTGCGTCCGGGCCGCAGGTCGTCGAGGGCTGGCACGGCATGCCGTACGACCGCCCCCTGGGCCGCACCCGCGAGGCGATCGAGATCGTCCGCTCCGCCCTGCGCCGCGAGGTGGTGCGCCACGACGGCCGCAGCTTCACGCTGCCGCTGCCGGCCGACCAGGGCACCGGGCTCGGCAAGCCGCTGAAGATGCTCACCCACCCCGAGCGCAGCAGCGTGCCCGTCTACGTCGCGGCGCTGGGGCCGAGGTCGGTCGAGAGCACCGCCGAGATCGCCGACGGCTGGCTGCCGTTCCTCTTCAGCCCCGAGGGCGCGGCCGGTGTCTGGGGCGACGCCCTGGCCGCCGGGTTCGCCCGCCGCTCGGCCGACCTCGGGCCGCTCCAGGTCGTCGGCGGTGGCCTGGTCGCGGTCGGCGACGACGTCGAGGACCGGCTCGACCTGGCCCGCCCGCACGCCGCGCTCTACATCGGCGGCATGGGCGCGAAGGGCAAGAACTTCTACCACCAGCTGGCCTGCCAGTACGGCTTCGAGGCCGAGGCCGACCAGGTCCAGGAGCTGTTCCTGGCCGGGAAGAAGCGCGAGGCCGAGGCAGCCGTGCCGCGGGCCCTGCTCGAGCAGACCAACCTGGTCGGCCCGGAGGGCCACGTCCGCGAGCGCATCGAGGCCTACCGCGAGGCCGGGGTGACCGACCTGCAGGTGCTCCCCGTCGACGAGGACCCCGTGGGGCTGGTGCGCCGGCTCAAGGAGTGGGTGGCCTGACCCTCCGGGGGTGGCCGCGACTAGCCTGGGAGGCGATGGCAACCCAGCAGTCCGACCCGGCCTCCTCGCCGGCACCGACGCCGCAGCAGCTGCGGCGGGCCCTGGCCCGCGCCGAGCGCGGGGCTGCGCTCGACCCGGCCGAGGCCACGGTGCTGCTCTCCGCCCGGGGCGACGACCTCGAGCGGCTGTGCGCCGTCGCGGCGCGGGTGCGCGACGCCGGCCTGGTCGCGGCGGGCCGGCCGGGCGTGGTGACGTACTCCCCCAAGGTCTTCGTGCCCGTCACGCGGCTGTGCCGCGACCGCTGCCACTACTGCACCTTCGTCACCACCCCGGGTCACCTCGAGCGCGAGGGCCAGGCGCCGTACCTCTCCCCCGACGAGATCCTCGACATCGCCCGCCGGGGCGCCGAGCTGGGCTGCGCCGAGGCGCTGTTCACCCTCGGCGACCGGCCCGAGGACCGGTGGCCCGAGGCCCGGACCTGGCTCGACGAGCAGGGCTACGACTCGACGCTGGCCTACGTGCGGGCGATGGCCGTGCGGGTGCTGGAGGAGACCGGGCTGCTGCCCCACCTCAACCCCGGGGTGATGTCGTGGGAGGAGATCAACCGGCTCAAGCCGGTCTCCCCCTCGATGGGGATGATGCTCGAGACCACCTCGCGGCGGCTCTTCGAGACCAAGGGCCTGGCCCACTTTGGCTCGCCCGACAAGGACCCCGACGTGCGCCTGCGGGTGCTCGAGGACGCCGGCCGGCTGTCCGTGCCGTTCACGACCGGCGTGCTGGTCGGCATCGGCGAGACCCTGGAGGAGCGCGCCGACTCGCTGTTCGCCGTACGCCGCGTGGCCCGGCAGTTCGGCCACGTGCAGGAGGTGATCGTCCAGAACTTCCGCGCCAAGCCCGACACCGCGATGCGCCACCGCGACGACCTGCCGCTCGACGACTACCTCGCCACGCTGGCGGTGGCCCGCGTCGTGCTCGGCCCGCAGGTCCGGCTGCAGGCGCCGCCCAACCTGGTCGACCTCGCGGAGTGCCGCGCGCTGCTGGGCGCCGGCGTCGACGACTGGGGCGGCGTCTCCCCGCTCACGCCCGACCACGTCAACCCCGAGCGGCCCTGGCCCAGCCTCGACCGGCTCCGCCAGGTCACCGCCGACTCCGGCTTCGAGCTGCGGGCCCGGCTAACCGTGCACCCGTCGTACGCCCTGACCGGCGAGCCGTGGATCGACCCCCGGGTCTCGGGCCACGTCGCGGCCCTGGCCGGCGACGACGGCCTGCTCCACGACGACGTCGTCGAGCGGCGTCGGCAGCCGGTCGGACTGCCCTGGCAGGAGCCGGACGGCGGGTTCGCCCACACCGGCGCCGGCACCGGCCGCATCGACCTGCACGCCTCGGTCGACACCACCGGCCGCTCCGAGGACCGCCGCTCCGACTTCGACGAGGTCTACGGCGACTGGGAGTCGCTGCGCGAGCAGGCCGGCTCCCCCGTCGCCGCCCCGGCGGGGGCCACCTCCGACGGCGTGGCTGCGCTCCGGGCCGCCGAGCGCGACCCGGGCAACCTGTCCGACGAGCACGCGCTGACCCTGATGACCGCCGAGGGCGACCTGCTCGACCAGGTCTGCCGCCTCGCCGACGACCTGCGCCGCGAGACCGTCGGCGACGACGTCACCTACGTGGTGAACCGCAACATCAACTTCACCAACGTCTGCTACGTCGGCTGCCGGTTCTGCGCCTTCGCCCAGCGGCGCACCGACGCCGACGCCTACTCGCTCTCGCTCGACCAGGTCGCCGACCGGGCCGAGGAGGCCTGGGGCCTGGGCGCCACCGAGGTCTGCATGCAGGGCGGCATCGACCCCGAGCTGCCCGGCACGGCGTACTTCGACCTCGCCGCGGCGGTGAAGAAGCGCGTCCCCCAGATGCACGTGCACGCCTTCTCGCCCATGGAGATCGTCAACGGCTCCAGCCGCACCGGCCTGTCGTTCGAGGACTTCCTCATCAAGGCCCGCGAGTCCGGCCTCGACACCATCCCCGGCACCGCCGCCGAGATCCTCGACGACGACGTCCGCTGGGTGCTGACCAAGGGCAAGCTGCCGACCCGCACCTGGATCGACGTCATCAGCACCGCGCACCGCGTCGGCATCCCGACGACCAGCACGATGATGTACGGCCACGTCGACAACCCCCGCCACTGGGTCAACCACCTGCGCGTGCTCTCGAGGATCCAGGACGAGTCGCTGGCCGCCGGGGACGTCGGGTTCACCGAGTTCGTGCCGCTGCCGTTCGTGCACACCAGCGCGCCCATCTACCTCGCCGGCGTCGCGCGCCCCGGACCCTCGCTGCGCGACAACCTCGCCGTCCACGCGATGGCCCGGATCCTGCTCCACGGCCGGATCCGCAACATCCAGACCAGCTGGGTCAAGCTCGGCACCGACGGCACCCGCGCCATGCTCCGGGCCGGCGCCAACGACCTCGGCGGCACCCTGATGGAGGAGACCATCTCCCGGATGGCCGGTTCCCAGCACGGCTCCGCCAAGACCGTCGAGGAGCTCGAGGCCATCGGCGCCGGCATCGGGCGGCCCGTGCGGCGGCGCACGACCACCTACGCCTGAGGGTCGGCCGGGGTGGGCGTCTCCTGCCCGTGGCGGGGTAGTCCGAGACGTTCGGCATCTCGAATCGGACCTTTCACCTGCCGAACGTCTCGGACTACCCCTCCAACCCCCACCCACGCTTGACTTAGTTCAAGACTCGTATAAATTACCGACCATGGCTCTCGTGCTCGGTGTGGACTCCTCGACCCAGTCGACCAAGGCGCTGCTGGTGGATGCCGAGGACGGCACCGTCGTCGAGCAGCGCACGGCCCGCCACCCCGAGGGGACGGCCGTCGACCCGCGGGCCTGGCTGGCGGCGTTCGACGAGGCGGCCGGGCCGCTGCTCGACCGCGCCGAGGCCGTCGCGATCGGGGGCCAGCAGCACGGGTCGGTCGTGCTGGACGCCGAGGGCGAGCCGGTCCACGACGCGCTGCTGTGGAACGACATGCGCAGCGCCGGGGCCGCGGCCGACCTCGTCGAGGAGCTCGGCGGGGCCCAGGCCAGCGCCGACCTGACCGGCACGGTCCTCAACGCCTCGATCACCATCGCCAAGCTCCGCTGGATGCGCGACCACGCGGGCGACGCGCTGGCCCGCGCCCACCGGGTGCTGCTGCCCCACGACTACCTGACCTGGCACCTCGCCGGCCGTCCCGACGAGGCCACCACGGACCGCGGCGACGCGTCGGGCACCGGCTACTTCTCCCCCGCCCAGGACGCCTGGCTGCCCGAGCTGCTCGAGCAGGCCGCCGGCCGCTCGCTCGCGCTGCCCCGGGTCGCGGAGCCGGCGGAGGTCGTCGGCCACCACGGCTCGGTGGCCATCGCCCCCGGCACCGGCGACAACATGGCCGCCGCCCTCGGGCTGGGCCTGCGCCCCGGCGACGCCGCGGTCTCGATCGGCACCTCCGGCGTGGTCTCGATGGTGGCGTCCGGCCCCTCGGCCGACGGCACCGGCATGGTGGCCGGGTTCGCCGACGCGACCGGCCGGTTCCTGCCGCTCGCCTGCACCGTCAACGCCGCGCGCATCCTCGACCTCGCCGCCCGGCTGCTCGGCACCGACCACGCCGGCCTGGCCGAGCTGGCCCTGGCCTCGGTCCCCGGCGCCCACGGCCTGACGCTGCTGCCCTACCTCGACGGCGAGCGCACCCCGGCCCGCCCCGACGCGACCGGCACCCTGCACGGCCTCACCAGCAGCACCACCCGCGAGGACCTCGCCCGGGCCCACGTCGAGGGCCTGCTGCTGAGCCTGGCCGACGCGCTGGCCGCCATGGACGCCATGTCCGACGCCTCCCCCGCCCGCGCACTGCTCATCGGCGGCGCCGCCCGCAACCCGGCGGTCCGGGCGCTGGCCCCCGCCGTGCTCGGCGTGCCCGTGGCGCTGCCCGAGCCCGGCGAGTACGTCGCCCTCGGCGCCGCCCGCCAGGCCGCCTGGGCCCTGCTCGGCACCGAGGCGCCCCCGCAGTGGCCGGTCCCGGCCACCGAGCTGGCCGACCCGTCGGCCGGCCCCGACGCCGGCGAGCTCACCGCGGCGTACGCCCGGCTGCGCGAGCGCACCACCGACTGGCACGCCTGACCCGCCGCCTGCACCCCACGCCCCACCCGTCCCTCACCCCACCGCCCCGCACGACCCACCGAAAGGCACCCCATGACCTACACGCCCGTCCCCGAGGACAAGTTCTCCTTCGGCCTCTGGACCGTGCAGTACCCCGGCCGCGACCCGTTCGGCGAGCCCACCCGCCCCGCCATGGACCCCGTGCGCGCGGTCGAGAAGCTGGCCGAGATCGGCGCGTACGGCGTCAACTTCCACGACGACGACGTGGTGCCCTTCGGGTCCTCGGACGCCGAGCGCGAGAAGATCCTCGACGCCTTCAAGAAGTCGCTCACCGACACCGGCATGGTCGTCACGACCGCCACCACCAACCTCTTCGGCCACCCGGTCTTCAAGGACGGCGCCTTCACCTCCAACCTGCGCGACGTGCGCCGGTTCGCGCTGAAGAAGACCATGCGCAACATCGACCTCGCCGCCGAGCTCGGCGCCAAGGTGTACGTCGCGTGGGGCGGCCGCGAGGGCGCCGAGTCGCAGGCCTCCAAGGACGTGATGGTCGCGCTCGACCGCTACAAGGAGGCCTTTGACGTCCTGGGCGACTACGTCACCGAGAAGGGCTACGACCTCCGCTTCGCCATCGAGCCCAAGCCCAACGAGCCCCGCGGCGACATCCTGCTGCCGACGATTGGCCACGCCCTGGCCTTCATCGAGCGCCTCGAGCGGCCCGAGCTGGTCGGCGTGAACCCCGAGATCGGCCACGAGGAGATGGCGGGCATGAACGCCGCCGCCGGTTACGCCCAGGCCATGTGGCAGGGCAAGCTCTACCACATCGACCTCAACGGCCAGAACGGTCCGAAGTACGACCAGGACCTGCGCTTCGGCGCCGGCAACGTGCGTGGCGCCTTCTGGATCGTCGACACCCTGCTCGCCGGCGGGTACGACGGCCCGGTGCACTTCGACTTCAAGACCCCGCGCACCGAGGACGACAACGGCGTGTGGGTCTCGGCCGAGGCCTGCATGCGCAACTACCTGATTCTGCGCGAGAAGGCCCAGGCGTTCCGGGCCGACCCGGAGGTCCAGGCCGCGCTCGAGGCCTCGCACCTGCCCGAGCTGTCGGTGCCGACGCTGGCCGAGGGCGAGACCTGGCAGACCCTGGTCGACGCCGCCGACCCCGACGTCGAGACCATCGGCGCCCGCGGGATGGCCTTCGAGCGCCTCGACCAGCTGGCGCTCGAGCACCTGTACGGCATCCGCTCCTGAGCGGCACCGGGCTGCGGCTGGTGGACGCGGCTCCCGCGGCCACCGAGGACGTGCGGCGCCGCAACACCGCCGCGGTGCTGCGGCTGCTGCGCGACTCCGGTCCCGCGAGCCGGGCCGACCTGGCCCGGCTCTCGGGGCTGGCCAAGGCCACGGTCGGCACCATCGTCGGCCACCTGCAGCAGCTGGGCGCGGTGGCCGAGGCCACCGCGTCCCCCGCGGCCGGCCGGGGCCGACCGAGCACCCCGGTCGAGCTCGACGGGCGCTCGCACGCCGGCCTCGGGATCGAGGTGAACGTCGACTACGTCGCCGTCACCGCGCTCGACCTCGCGGGCCGCGAGCTGTGGTTCGAGGAGCGCCCCCGCACCTCGGCCACGATGCCCGTCGAGCAGGTCGTCGCCCTCGCCCGCGAGCAGCTCGACCGGGCGCGCGGGCAGGGGCTGGCTCCGCTGGGCCTGACCGTCGCCGTGCCCGGCCTCATCGACCGGGCCGCCGGCCGGGTCGTGCAGGCACCCAACCTGGGCTGGGACGACGTGCCCCTGGCGGCGCTGCTCACCGACGCGCTCGGGGACGACCCGGGGTCCGCCGAGGTGGCGGTCAGCGTCGACAACGACGCCAACTGCGCCGTGCGCGCCGAGAGCCTGCGCGGCGTCGCCGCCGGCACCCGCGACCTCGTCTACCTGACCGGCACCGTCGGCCTCGGCGCCGGCATCCTGGCCGAGGGCCGGGTGCTGCGCGGCTCCCGCGGGCTGGCCGGCGAGGTCGGCCACCTGCGCGTCGGCACCACCCAGCCGTGCGCCTGCGGCCGCGAGGGCTGCTGGGAGGCCCTGGCCGGGCAGCGGGCCCTGGTCGCCGCGAGCGGGCTGGAGGTCGATCCGGGCGAGGACCCCGTCGGGTACGCCCGCCGCCTCGCCGGCCTCCCCGACGCCGAGACCCTGCTGCGGCCGGTCACCGAGGCCATGGAGCGCGGCGTCGCCGCCCTGGTGCTCGGGCTCGACCCGTCGGTGGTCGTCCTCGGTGGCGCCTTCGTGCCGCTCGGCGACGTGCTCGTCCCCGCGCTCGAGCGCTCCCTGGCCCGCGGCTTCACCGGCCCCGGCGTGCGGGTGGCGCTCAGCAGCCTCGGCCTCCACGCCGCTTCGGTCGGTGCCGCCCTGGACGCGCTCGACGACGTGTACGCCGGGCGGCGGTCGCTGCCGGCGCGCTGATCACCCGGACGTCCGGGTAATCGGTGACTGGACGGGTGTTGCAACGGACGTCCAGTCACCGAAAAGGACGTCCAGTGACCCCGCCGACCTAGGCGCCCATCACGGTCGAGAGCGCACCCTCGGCACGGGCCAGCACCCCGACGGGGTCGGCGAGCAGGTCGGTGAAGGCCAGCTCGGCGGCGCCGACGATGACCGAGTCGCCGCCGAGCCACGGGAGCACGATCTGGGCCTCCCGGGCCGGGGCCTCGAGGGCCCAGGCGTCGAGGGCGTCCAGGACGTCGTCGCGCACCAGCGGGAAGACCCAGCGCAGCACGCCGCCGAGGATGACGACCTCGGGGTTGAAGACGTTGACCAGGCCGCCGAGGCCGACGCCGAGGGAGCGGCCCAGGCGGCGCAGCTCCGGGGGGACGCGGGTGCCGGGCTGGAGGTACTCCGGCAGCCGGTCGATCTCGTCGTCGGGGCAGCCGACCGCCGCGGCGACGGCGTGGGAGCCGATCTCGGTCTCCCAGCAGCCGGTGTTGCCGCAGCGGCACCGGGCGCCGCCGTTGTCGAAGCGCTGGTGGCCGACCTCGCCGGCGTACCCGCTCGCCCCGCGCATCGGCAGGCCCTCGACGATGACGCCGCCGCCGACGCCGACGTCGCACGAGAGGAAGATCAGGTGCGACTTGTGGCGGCCGGCGCCGCGGATGTGCTCGGCCAGGGCCCCGAGCTCGGCGTCGTTGCCCAGCCGCACGGGGACCCGCAGGCCGATCCGGCTGGCCAGCAGCGGCGAGAACGACACGTCGCTCCAGCCCAGGTTGGGCGCGAAGCGGACCAGGCCGGTGGCGTCGTTGACCACGCCCGGGACGGCCGCGGCGATGCCGACCAGCCGCGAGCCCGGCTCGGCCGAGCGCAGCAGCTGGCGCAGCATCTCCACGACCACGTCGACCACGACCTCCGGGTCGCGGTCCGACGGGGTCGGGCGCGAGATCCGCTCCAGCACGCCGCCGCCGAGCCCGACCCGGGCGACGTCCATCGAGTCGACGCCCAGCTGGACGGCGAGGACGAAGACGGAGTCCGGGTCGGGGTTGACGTCGAGGGAGGGGCGGCCGGCGCCGGCGCGGGGGTGTAGCCCCGCCTCCGGCACCGACTGGCTGACGACCGCGAGCTCGTCCAGCTCGCGCACCAGGTCACCGATGGTGGAGCGGTTGAGCCCCATCCGCTCGGTGAGCTGGGCGCGGGAGACACCACCGGAGTGGTGCACGTGCCCGAGGAGCGTGGCCAGGTTGTGCCGTCGCACAGCCTCCTGGTTGGTGCCCGTCCCGCGCCGCCTCGTGGCGGCCACGCTCACGTCCCCGTGGCGGAGCGGCGACGACGCGAGACCGCGTCGACGGAGGCGGCGAGCAGCAGCACGCTGCCGGTGATGATGTAGTTGATGTACGCCGCCTGGTTGAGCAGGCCGAGCCCGTTGTCGATCGTGGCGATCACGAGGCCGCCGATGACGGCGTCGCGGATCAGGCCCTTGCCGCCGAAGAGGCTGGTGCCACCGATGACCGCCGCGCCCACGGCGTACAGCAGCACGTTGCCTCCACCGGAGCCGGGCGAGACCTTGCCGTCGTACGACGCGGTGATGATGCCGCTGATCGCCGCCATCGAGGAGCAGATGACGAAGGCGGACATCCGCAGCCGGTCGACGTTGATGCCGGCACGACGCGCGGCCTCGGTGTTGCCGCCGACGGCGTACATGTGGCGGCCGTAGGCGGTGCGCCCGAACACGAAGGTCCAGAAGATCAGCAGGGCGCCCACGACGAACACGGCGTAGGGGATGCCGGCGATCTGGAAGGTGGGCACGCGGCTGCGGTTCTGCGACAGGATCACGGTCACCACGACGACGACCAGGGCGAGCCCGCCGAACTTGACCGCCACCAGCGAGGCCGGAGGACGCTGCAGGTTCTTCTGGGTGAGCCGGCGCTGGCGCCAGAACAGCAGGCCGCCGTAGAGCGCGAGCAGCGCCACCACGACGATCCAGCCGGCGACCGGGGGCATCGACTTGATGGTGATGCCGCGCAGCACGCCGTCGCGCACCGGGACGGTGCCGCCGAGGCCGATCAGCTTGAGGATGACGCCCTGCAGGCCGAGGAAGAAGGCCAGCGTGACGACGAACGACGGGATCCCCAGCTTGGAGACCAGCAGGCCGATCGCGAGGCCGACCAGGGCGCCCACGGCGATGCCGATGAGCACGGCCAGCGGCCAGGAGATGCCGTTGCGGTCGATGGCCACGGCCGTGAAGCCGGCCGCCATGCCGCCCGCGACACCGGCCGAGAGGTCGATGTCGCCCAGGAGCAGCACCGGGATCAGGCCCATGGCCAGGACCGAGATCGCCGAGGCCTGGGTCATCAGGTTGGCGATGTTGAGCGCGCTGGTGAAGGAGTCGGGGCGCAGCGCGGAGAACACGATGAACAGCGCGACGAGGCCGAGGACGGCGGGCAGGGCGCCCATGTCGCCGCCGCGGAGGCGGTCGCGGTAGTCGCGGAAGGACTCCCCCAGCGACGCGCTGGCCTTGTCGTTGGCGAAGTCGGCGGCCGCGAGGGTGGGGGCGGTGCCGGTGGCGGAGGGTGCGGTGCCGGCGGCGCCGGGAGCGCCGGGGTCCGCGGTCTTGTCCGAGTGGGTGGTCATGTCTGCCTCCTCAGGCCGACTCGGCCGCGGTGGCGGCGGGGATTCCGACGTTGCCCGAGCGGCCGGCCGTGATGAGCTCGACGATCTGGCTGTGGTTGGTCTCGGCGGCCGGGATGTCGGCCGCGACGCGCCCCAGGAACAGCGCGGTGATGCGGTCAGAGACCTCGAGGACGTCGACCATGTTGTGCGAGATCAGCACCACGCCGAGACCGGCGTCGGCGAGCCGGCGCACCAGGTCGAGGACCTGGCGGGTCTGGGCGACGCCGAGGGCGGCGGTGGGCTCGTCGAGCAGCACCACCTTGGAGTTCCACAGCACCGCCTTGGCGATGGCCACGGTCTGGCGCTGGCCGCCGGAGAGCGAGGAGACGCTCTGGCGCACGGACTTGACGGTGCGCACCGACAGCGACGCGAGGGTCTCGCGGGCCCGCTCCTCCATGCCGAGCTCGTCGAGCATGAGGCCACCGGTGCGGGCCTCGCGACCGAGGAACATGTTCTGGACGATGTCGAGGTTGTCGCACAGCGCGAGGTCCTGGTAGACGACCTCGAGGCCGAGGGCCGAGGCGTCCTTGGGGCTGTGGATGCTGACGGGCTTGCCGTCGAAGAGGAACTCGCCGGAGTCGGCGCGGTAGATGCCGGCGATGGTCTTGACCAGCGTCGACTTGCCGGCGCCGTTGTCGCCCACGAGGGCGGTGACCTGGCCGGGGTAGACCTTGAAGTTGACGTCGTGGAGGACCTGGACGGGTCCGAAGCTCTTGTTGACTCCACGCAGCTCGAGCAGTGGTTCTGGCATCACGCCTCCGGGGCGGTGGGACCGTCGGTCCGCGGGAGGGGCGGGACGGACGGGCGGGACGGGTGGCTCACGGCGCCGGGGGCGCGGTGCGGGTGGTGCGGGGTGGTGCGGCGGACAGAGGGCGGGCCCGGCCCCGGTGGGGACCGGGCCCGCCCAGCGTCAGCTGGTGAGGATCACTGGATCACTTGATCCCGGCGTCCGTGCACTCCTTCTCGAAGCCCTTGCAGACGTCGGCGGCCGTGGCGCCACCGTCGTCGATGACGGCCTTGACGTTGTCCTTGGTGACCGCGACCGGGTCGAGCAGCACGGCGGGGACGTCGCGCTTGCCCTCGGAGTCGGTGACCGACCCGTCGGCCTTGGGCTCGTCGCCCTTGGCCAGGCCGATGGCGAGGTCGGCCAGCGCGCCGGCCTCCTGCTTGGCGGACTTGTAGACCGTCATGCACTGGGTGCCGGCGAGGATGTCCTGCAGGCCCTGGACGGTGGCGTCCTGACCGGTCACCGGGACCTTGCCGGCGACACCGTTCTTCTGCAGGATCGAGATCGCCGAGCCGCCGAGACCGTCGTTGGCGGCGAGGACGCCGTCGATCTTGCCGTTGTTCTCGGTGTACATCTGCTCGAAGATCTTGGTGGCCTGGGTGTTGTCCCAGCCCGGGACGGCCTGCTCGGCGACGACCTTGTAGTTGCTGTTGGCGTCGAGGACCGTGTGGGCACCCTTGGCGAACGCCGTCGCGTTGGAGTCGTCGGGCGAGCCGTTGAGGTAGACGATGTTGGCCTTGGTGTCCTGGCCGAGGCAGTTCTGCAGCCCCTCGCCCTGGAGCTCGCCGACCTTCTCGTTGTCGTAGGAGACGTAGTACGACGCGGAGCCGCCGAGGGTGAGGCGGTCGTAGTCGATCGTGGCGATGCCCTGGTTCTTGGCCTTCTCCTCGATGGCCGCACCGGACGCGTTGTCGAGGTTGACGATCGCCAGGACGGTCACGCCGCTGGTGATCATCGAGTCGGCGATCTTCTGCATCTGGGTGGCGTCGCCCTGCGCGTTCTGGATGTCGTAGTCCACGCCGGCGTCCTTGAAGGCCGCCTCGAGGGCGGGACGGTCCGCGGTCTCCCAGCGCACCGAGGACTCGGTGTCGGGGAGGATGACGCCGATCTTGGCGTCGGCGGCGGCACCGCTGCCGCCGCTGCCGCTGTCACCGCTGTCGCTGCTGCTGCCACAGCCGGTCAGGGTGAGCGCGAGCCCGAGGGACCCGGCGGCGAGAACTACAGGCATCCGCTTCACGCAGATCGCCTCCTTCGATGAGGGAGAGGGGCACCGGACCGGTGCGCGCCGCGGGGTGACTCCGAGGTGACCGTTGCGCTACCGACCGGTAAATGTTGGTCGGCACAACGTAACCGCCGTCACATCTGCGGTCTAGTAGGAACGAACAACAAATCGACGGGCGTGTCGTCGCGGTCTAGACAAGTCGCCGATTGGACTGCACCGAACCCCGTTCACACCCGGACAAAACCACTTAAAGTTGGCGCCATGACGCGCTTTCCGAGACCCAGGCACCCACCCGGGACCCGGTGGCGTCGACCCCGCGCGGGTGCCGTGGGTGCAGCCGGCGTGGCGGGGCTGCTCCTCGCTCCCCTGCTGGCCGCCTGCGGGGCCGCCGGCCCCGGCGACGACGCCCCGTCCGCGGGGTCCGTCGGGGCCGCGCCCGCGGCCACCAGCTGGGCGCCGGCACCGCGGCGCGCCCAGGGCCTGCGGGTGCTGGCCGAGTCCGGTCCACGGGGGTTCGCGCTGCACACCCGCTCGGGCGCCAAGACCTTCCTGCCGGGCATCAACCTGGGCAGCTCCACCCCCGGTCACCAGCCCGGCGAGGTCCAGCACATCGACGCCGCGACCTACCGCGGCTGGTTCGCCCAGATGCACGCGCTCCACATCCGGGTGGTGCGCAGCTACACGCTGCACCCGCCGGCCTTCTACGACGAGCTGGCCCGCTTCAACCGGGCCCACCCCAGCAGCCCGCTCTACCTGGTGCAGGGCGTCTACCTGCCGCTCGAGGACTACAACCAGCCCGGCCGCACGCTCTACACCCGCGCGATCGACACCGCCTTCACCCGCGAGCTGCGGCAGGTCTCCGACGCCGTCCACGGCGACCTGGTCCGACCGGCCGTCCCGG
This sequence comes from Nocardioides scoriae, assembly GCF_900104965.1. NCBI lineage: Bacteria > Bacillati > Actinomycetota > Actinomycetes > Propionibacteriales > Nocardioidaceae > Nocardioides > Nocardioides scoriae. The sequence goes on from NZ_LT629757.1 coordinate 1,859,881, forward strand.
GGGCCGCCGGCGGCACCTACCGCACCGACGTCTCCCCCTGGGTGGCGTCGTGGATCGTGGGCGTCGAGTGGGACCCGGTCGGGGTGGCCCAGACCGACCGCGCGATGAAGCGCGCGGCGTACCGCCCGGGGCGCTACTTCGCCGCCCCGCGCGGCGCCACCGCCACCGAGCGCTGGATCGCGCGCCACATGGACCAGCTCGCCACCGCCGAGGCGAAGCGGGGCGTCTCCGTCCCGATCGCCGCCGCCAACTGGCCGACCGCCGACCCGCTGCGGCACCCGACCGAGCCGCTGGCCAGCGAGGACGCCGTCTCGGTCGACGCCATGCACCTGCTGCCGACGCGGGCGTGGCCCGGCGGCACCTTCGCCAGCTTCCACGCCTACCCCTACTACCCCGACTTCCAGCGCTCCGAGAAGGGGCTCGACGCCACCCGCTGGGAGGGCGAGCCCGACCGGTACGCCGGCTACCTGCGCTCGCTGCAGCGCCACTTCGCCTCGCGGATGCCGCTGGTCGTCAGCGAGTTCGGCGTGCCGTCCTCGATCGGCAGCGCCCACGACGGCACCCGCGGCCGCGACCAGGGGTCGCACTCCGAGCAGGAGGCGATGGCCATGGACGCCTCGATGCTGCGGATGATGAGGTCGCTGAAGCTGGCGGGCGGGTTCGTCTTCTCCTGGGAGGACGAGTGGTTCAAGCGGACCTGGAACACGATGGAGCACACCGACCCCGAGCGTCGGCAGCTGTGGCACGACCCGCTCACCAACGAGCAGTGGTTCGGCGTGGTCGCCACCGACACCGAGCAGGTGCCCGACGCCGCGGCCGAGCTGGTGCCGACCGACGGCGAGGTGGAGTACGTCCACGTGTGGGGCGACCACTCCTTCGTGCACCTCGAGGTCACCGGTCGCGAGCGCACCCCGACCCGCCTGGCCCTCGACGCCGACGTGGTGCCCGGCCCCGAGCGGGCCGACTACCGGCTGCGCCTGGACCGCGAGGCCGACACCGCCCAGGTGCAGGTCCGCAAGGCCCTGGACCCGATCCGGCTCGACACCCCCGGGGTGCCGTACCGCCCCGACGCCGACGCGGAGTGGCACGACTACGCCCTCATCACCAACCGGTCGCTGCAGGGCCGGCCCGCCGAGTTCGACCAGGTCGGACGGCTGGTGCGCGGCAGCTGGGACCCCGAGGACCCCGACTACGACTCGATGGCCACCTGGACGGTCGACGACGCGCACCGCACGGTGAAGGTGCGGCTGCCGTGGTCGATGCTGGGCCTGGCCGACCCGTCGGCGCGACTGGCGCTCGGCGAGGGCAGCCCGGCGGAGCGGGTCACCATCGACGGCATCGACCTGTCGCTCGACGTCGACGGCACCCCGGCCCAGCTGGACTTCACCTGGCCGACCTGGACCCGCGTCGGTTACACGACCCGCCTCAAGGCCGGCACCGACGGGCTGGCGGAGGCCTACCGCGACCTGGCGCCCTAGGGCCGGCGCCGGTCAGCCGAGGGTGACGGGCACCGAGTCGACGCCGTAGACGATCGACAGCGCGCGGTAGTCGAGCTCGCTCGCGGGCACCGCGAGGGCCAGGTCGGGGAAGCGCCGGGCGAGCGCGGGGAAGGCCACGTTGAGCTCCATCCGGGCCAGCTCGGCGCCCACGCAGCGGTGGAAGCCGTAGCCGAAGGCCAGGTGTGACGTCGAGGCCGACCCCAGGTCGAGGTCGTCGCCCCGCCCGACGTGGGGGTCGCGGTTGGCCGCCGGGAGCGAGCACAGCACGACCGAGCCGGGGCGGATGGTCTTGCCGCCCACCTCGACCCGCTCCTTGACGAAGCGCGGGAAGGCGACCTGCACGACCGAGAGCAGCCGCAGCAGCTCGTCGACCAGCGGCCCCGGCAGCGCGGGGTCCTCCCCCAGCCGGTCCCACAGGTCGCGGCGCTCGAGCAGGTGCGCGGTGCCGAGGGCCAGCATCGAGGCGCTCGTCTCGAGGCCGCCGGTGAAGACGCCGTCGGCCAGCCCGCCGAGCTCGAAGTCGGAGATCTCGTCGCCGTGCTCGCGGATCAGCTGGCCGATCAGGCCCGGGCCGGGCTCGTGGCGCTGCCGGGCGGCCTCGGCCAGCAGGAACTCGCGCGACCCGCCGATCGCGCCGAAGGTGCCGGGGCCTCCCCCGGTGACGTCGAAGCGGGCCGTGGCCAGGCTGCGGAAGGTCTCGCGCTTCTCGTCGGGCAGGCCGAGCAGCTCGCAGATGACGAGGAACGGCACCGGGAAGGCGAAGGTCGGCACCAGGTCGGCCACGCCGTCGGGCCCGACCCCGGCCGCGAGCTCGTCGAGCTGGCGCTCGACCACCTGCTCGATGATCGGGCGCATCCGCTGCAGGCGGCGCAGCGTGAACTCCGGGGTCAGCAGCCGCCGCAACCGGGTGTGGTCGGGCGGGTCGGTGAAGCCCAGTCCCCCGATGTCGCCGTCCGTGCGCGAGCCGCTGCGGCCCAGGTAGGGCCGGATGTCGGTGGAGTACGACGTGGCGTCGCCCAGGACGGCGCGCGACTCGGCGTCGCCGGTCACCAGCCAGACCTCGAGGCCCAGCACCGTGACCAGGCGCTGCACCGGGTCGGCGTTGCGCGTGGCCTGCAGGCGGGCGCTCGGGGCGGTGCCCTCGCGCTGCAGCGGCCAGGAGAGCGACTCGGGGACCTTGTCCAGGCGGGTGAGGTCGATGCCGCCCGTCCGGGCGACCAGGTGCTGGCGCACCGCGTCGCGGACCGTGGAGACCAGTCGCACCGGACCCTCCTCGTCGTTCGTCGGGTGACCCGAAGTCTAGGGAGGCGCGACCGCGCCCGCGTCGGGACACCCCGTCGTGGACGGGTCACGCCGTCCGGGTCAATGCGTGTATCTTGATCAGATCAGTAGGTTTACCCTCGATTGGAGGTCCTCACCATGACCCAGGCACCCAGCCGCCCGACCCGCACGGCGGCCCCCCTCGTCCTCGACAAGCTCGGTCCTCGCTTCGGCGCCGAGGTGATCGGCCTCGACCTGCGCCACCTCACCGACGAGCAGGTGCACGCCGTGCGCCAGGCCCTCGTCGAGCAGAAGGTGCTCTTCTTCCGCGGCCAGGACCTCACCGACGCCGACCAGGTCGAGTTCGGACGCCGCCTCGGCGACGTCACCGTGGGCCACCCGGTGGTCGGTCAGCGCGACACCGTCGAGCTGCCCGAGATCTTCGACCTCGACAGCGCCGACCCGGAGTTCTCCTTCTCCGACGTGTGGCACACCGACGTCACCTTCATGGAGCGCCCGCCGCTCGGCTCGATCCTGCGCGCGGTCCAGCTCCCGACGTACGGCGGCGACACCAGCTGGGTCGACGCCGAGCAGGCCTACGAGTCGCTCTCGGCCCCCGTGCGCGGCATGGTCGACCAGCTCACCGCGGTGCACGACGGCATGCGCGAGTGGGGTGCCTACCTGCGCCGCCACGGCAACCGCGGCAACACCTGGGACGGCGAGCAGGTCACCGAGCTGGTGCCGGTCGAGCACCCGGTCGTGCGGGTCCACCCCGAGACCGGCCGCAAGGGGCTGTTCGTCAACCCCGGCTTCACCTCGCACGTCGTGGGCGTCTCCGACGCGGAGAGCCGGGCCATCCTCGACCTGCTCTACGCCCACCTGCTCAAGCCGGAGTTCACCGTGCGCCACCGCTGGCAGCTCGGCGACGTCGGCATCTGGGACAACCGCAGCACGCTGCACTACGCCAACCGCGACTACGACGAGATCCGCATCATGCGGCGCATCACCCTCGCCGGCGACGTCCCGGTCGGCCCCGCAGGACCGCGGCACGCCTGAGGGTCCGCGCCCGTTGCCCTTCGAGACGGTCGCCAGGGCGACCCTCCTCAGGGACCGAAAGCTGTCCGTTCCATGGGGGCCGGAGGTTGCTCGCTCCCTGAGGATGGCCGTCAGGCCCGAGCGTCTCGCTCCCTGAGGAGGGCCGTTAGGCCCGAGCGTCTCGCTCCCTGAGGAGGGCCGTCAGGCCCGAGCGTCTCGCTCCCTGAGGAGGGCCGTCAGGCCCGTCTCGAAGGGGGCGACCACCACGACCTGCACCTCGCACCGACACCGGCCGACGGGGCGCCAGGACGGCCGAGCTGTACGTCGCCGTGGCCTCGATGTCGTCGCGCTCGCCCGTCGAGACGGTCGCCGGGGCGGCCTCCTCGGCGCCCGAGGCCCCCTCGCCTCAGTGGCCGAGGTGCTCGGCCAGGAAGCTCCGGGCGCCCCGGGCCAGCTCGGCGCTGTCGGTCCACGGGTCGCGCCAGATGGCGAGGTTCGAGGAGAGCGTCGGGTGCACCACGCGGGAGGAGAACGACTCGAAGGTGATGGTGCCGTCGTAGCCCACCTCGTCGAGGGCGTCGAAGAACTCCCGCCACGGGACGCTGCCCGTGCCGAGCTGCCCGCGGTGGGACTCCCCCACGTGGACGTAGCCCAGGCGGCCCGCCGCCGCCGCGGCCAGCACCGGCTCGCGGAACGACGTCTCCTCGATGTTCATGTGGTACGTGTCCAGGTGCGCCACCACGTTGTCGCGTCCCACGTCCTCGATGAACTGCAGCGTCTGGGCGGTGGTGTTGAGGACGTTGGTCTCGTAGCGGTTGCAGAACTCCAGGCCGATGGTGATCCCGGACGCGGCGGCCTGGTCGGCCAGCAGCGCGATGCTCTCCACCGAGTGGGCCCGGCCACGCTCGGTGACCGGGGCGTCGTACCGCCCGAGCCGGCTGAAGACCACGCCTCCGAGGTAGTCGCCGCCGACGTCGCGCACCAGGTCGGCCGCCTGCGACAGCAGCCGGCGCCCGGCCGCGACCCGCTCGGGGTCCTCGCTCGAGACGTCGGTGTCCTCCCCCAGCCCCAGCGAGACCGCGGCCGCGAGGCCGTGCTCCTCGAGCAGCCGGGCCGTGAGGTCGGTGTCGAAGGCCCACGGGTCGAGGGCCGCGAGCTCGACCAGGTCGAAGCCGGCCTCGGCCGAGGAGGACACGGCGTGCCGCGCCTCCTCGGGCGACCAGGCCCCGACCCACACCAGCGAGTGGATGCCGAGCCGGTGGCGGGGTCCCTGCTCGGCCGTCATCGCAGGAACGCCTGCGGGACGCCCGAGTCGACGGGGACGACCAGGCCGGTGGTGATCGGCAGGGTGCCGTTGGTCAGTGCCAGCGCCGCCGAGGCGATGTGCTCGGGCAGCACCTCGACCTTGAGGACGGTGCGCTGGGCGTAGTACTTGCCCAGGTCCTCCTCGGCCACGCCGTAGGTCTCGGCCCGCGAGGCGCCCCAGCCGCCGGCGAAGATGCCGCTGCCGCGGACCACGCCGTCGGGGTTGATGCCGTTGACGCGCACCCCGATCTCGCCGAGCTCGGCGGCGAGCAGCCGCACCATGTGGGCCTGGGCCGCCTTGGCCGAGGAGTACGCCACGTTGTTGGGCCCGGCGAACACGGCGTTCTTCGAGCAGACGTTGATGATGTCGCCCCCCAGCCGCTGGGCGCGCAGCACCGGCTCGACGACCTTGCTGACCAGGAACGAGCCCCGGGTCATGATCGAGAACTGCAGGTCCCAGTCCTCCAGCGAGGTGTCGGCCAGCGAGCCGGCGCGGGTGATGCCGGCGTTGTTGACGACCAGGTCGACGCCGCCGAAGGCCAGCACCGCCGCGTCCACCCCCGCCTGGACCGCGTCGGGGTCGGTGACGTCGAGCGCCACCCCCACGGCGACGTCGGTGCTGCCGAGGTCGGCCGCCACCGAGGCGCAGCGCTCGGCGTCGAGGTCGGCGACCACGACGTTGGCGCCGTGCTCGGCGAACAGCTGGGCGGTGGCCAGGCCGATCCCCGACGCGCCGCCGGTGACCAGCGCGACCTTGCCGGCGAGCGCCTTCGGCTTGGGCCGCCGCGCCAGCTTGTCCTCCTCCAGCTGCCAGTACTCCACCGCGAACTTGTCGGCCTCCGAGACCGGGGCGTACGTCGAGACGCCCTCGGCGCCGCGCATCACGTGGATGGCGTTGACGTAGAACTCCCCCGCCACCCGGGCGGTCTGCTTGTCGGCCCCGAAGGAGAACATCCCGACCCCGGGGACCAGCACGATCGCCGGGTCGGCCCCGCGCATGGCCGGCGTCGCCGGGCCGGCGTTGCGGTCGTAGTAGGCGGCGTACTCCTCGCGGTAGGCGGCGTGCAGCTCGCCGAGCCGGGCCACGACCTCCTCCACCGGCGCGTCGACGGCGGTGTCGAGCAGCAGCGGGCGCACCTTGGTGCGCAGGAAGTGGTCGGGGCACGAGGTGCCCAGCGAGACGAGGCGCTCCAGCGACTCCCGCGAGCAGAAGTCGAGCACGGCCTCGGAGTCGGTGAAGTGGCCGACCTGGCGGCGGTCGGCCGAGGCCACGGCCCGCAGGTGCGGGAACAGCGCCGCGGCGCGCGCCCGCCGCTCCGCCTCGGGCAGGGCCTCGCGGCCCGGGACCACGGCGCCGAACGGGTCGTCGCGCGACTCGCGCTCCAGGAACGCCGCGGCCTCGCGGATGATGCGCAGCGACCGCTCCTCGACCTCGTCGCTGGACGAGCCCCACGCCGTCAGGCCGTGCCCGCCGAGGACCGCGCCGATGACGTCGGGGTCGGCCGACAGCTCGGCCATCGACCGGCCCAGCTCCCAGCCGGGACGCTGCCACGGCACCCAGGCCACGGCACCGCCCCAGATCTTGGCCACCAGCTCCTCACCGTCGGCGGCGCACGCCAGCGCGATCACGGCGTCGGGGTGCAGGTGGTCCACGTGGGGCAGGTCGACCAGGCCGTGCATCGGGGTGTCGATCGAGGGCGTGGCCCCGCCGTGCCCGAAGGAGCAGTAGGGGAACAGCCCGACCATCTCGTCCTCGTGCTCGACGCCGCGGTAGACCGCGTCGAGCGAGACCAGCCGGTCGCGCTCCAGGACGGCGAGGCCGCCGGCGCGCAGCGTGCCGAGGTCGCCGCCCGAGCCCTTCACGTAGAGCAGCTCGATCTCCTGCCCGGTGGCCGGGCTGGTGGCGCGCACCTTGGCCGAGGTGTTGCCGCCGCCGTAGTTGGTCACGGTCGGGTCCGACCCGAGGCGGTTGGAGCGCGCGAGCAGCTCGCGGACCCCGGTGGGCAGGTCGTCGTGGGTGGTCTCGGTCATGTCAGGCTCCCCATCCCGCGGCGGCGCCGCCGACGCGCTCGGACTCGATGCGTTGCTGGTAGCCGCTGGCGGCGTACGCCGCGAGCGGGTCGGGGTCGATCCCCAGGTCCTCGCGCACCTGTGCCAGGAGCGGTCGCACGTCGGTCGCGTAGGCGTCCATGAGCAGCCCGTTGGCGCGCAGCACGTCACCGGACGCGCGGGCCTCCCGCAGGGCGTCGAGGTCGACGAGCAGCGCCTTGGCCGTCGCCTCCTGGACGTTCATCACCGAGCGGATCTGGGCCGGGATCTTGGCCTCGATGTTGTGGCACTGGTCGAGCATGAAGGCCACGCCGGCGTCCGGGGTGACGGCGTCGGACTGCACCAGCTCGAACATGATCCGGAACAGCCCGAAGGGGTCCGCGGAGCCGACCATGAGATCGTCGTCGGCGTAGAAGCGGCTGTTGAAGTGGAACCCGCCGAGGCGGCCCTCGCGCAGCAGCGTGGTCACGATCATCTCGATGTTGGTGCCGGGCGCGTGGTGACCGGTGTCGACGAGCACCTTGGCCTGCGGTCCGAGGTGCAGGCAGTGCAGCAGCGACGTGCCCCAGTCGGGCAGGTCGGTGTGGTAGAACGCCGGCTCGAAGAACTTGTACTCGACCAGCATGGTCATGTCCTCCGGCATCGCGGCGTACGTCGCGGCGAGGGCCTCGGAGAGCCGGTCCTGGCGCTCGCGGATCGAGTCCTGGCCGGGGTAGTTGGTGCCGTCGGCGAACCACAGCGACAGGTGCTTCGAGCCGACCTGCTGGGTGATCTCGACGCACTCGAGCAGGTGGTCGAGGGCCTTGCGCCGGATGGCGGGGTCGGGGTTGCAGACGCTGCCCAGGCGGTACTCGTCCTCCTGGAAGGTGTTGGGGTTGACCGCCCCGAGGCTGACGCCCTCGTCCTCGGCGTGGGCGCGGAGCTTGCCCCAGTCGTCGACGAGGTCCCACGGCACGTGCAGCGCCACGCTGGGTGCCACGCCGGTGAAGCGGTGGACGGTCGCGGCGTCGGAGACCTTCTCGTAGGCGTCGCGCGGGATGCCCTGCTGGGCGAACACCTTGAAGCGGGTGCCGGAGTTGCCGTAGGCCCAGGAGGGCGTCTCGATGTGCTGTCGCGCGAGCGTCGCGCGGACCTGGTCGGTGTGCATGGGTGCTCCTTCAGGCGGGACGGGGTGCGGGGAGGTCGTGGGGGTCGAGCAGGCCGCGGTGGTCGAGCTCCTCGCGGAGCCGGTGGAAGCCGTCGAGCAGCTGCTCGCGCTCCTCCTCGAGCGGGTCGACGACGTCGTCGGGGTCGGTGGTCGCGGTCCGGGCGACGACGTCGACCAGGGGCTCGCCGGTGGCGCTCGCCAGCGCGACCAGGGCCGCACCGTGGGCGCTGGAGGCGCGTCCGGCGAGCACGCAGGGCACCTCGAGCACGGTGGCACGCAGCCGCGACCACAGCCGGTTGCGCGAGCCGCCGCCGCCCAGGTGGTGCAGGGTCGGCGCGACGCCGTGCTCGCGCAGCACGTCGAGCGCCAGCCGCTCGACGTGCGCCACGCCCTCGAGGAAGGCGCGGTACGCCGCCACCCCCTCGACCGGGCCGCCGAGCACGAAGCCGCGGGCGTCGGGGCGGGCGAAGGGGAACCGCTCCCCCGTGCCGCGCAGCGGGTAGACGACTGCCGACGACGGGCCGGCCAGCGTCGCGGCCCGCTCCAGCTCGGCCAGCGCGCGCGGCGAGGTGCCGCCGAGCTCGTCGCGGACGGGGCCGGCGCCGACGTTGGAGGCGCCGCCGGCCCACCAGGAGCCGTCGGGGGCGTAGTGGCTGTAGAGCGCGCCGCCCACGCCGGTGACCCGGTGGTCGGCGACGGCCTTCAGCACGAGCGTGGTGCCGAGCACGCCCACGCTGTCGCCGGGCGCGACCGCGCCGGCGGCGACCTGGGCCGTGCAGCCGTCGGTCATGCCGGCGACGACCGCGACCTGCTCCCCCAGCCCGGTGGCGGCGGCGGTCGAGGCGCTCAGGTGGCCCAGCACGGTGCCGGGGTGGACGAGGTCGGGCAGCGCGGTCGCCGGGACCCGGAGCGCCTCGAGGGCGCGGGCGTCCCACGTCCGGGCGACGGGGTCGATGCCGGCCTTGAGGGCGTGGGAGGTGTCGGTGGCCACGACCCGTCCGAGCAGCCCGGCGTGGACCACGTCGGGGGTGTGCAGCACCAGCTCGGCGCCGAGCGCCACCAGCAGGCCGGTGCGCGCCATCGGCGAGGTCGGCGTGGCCTCGAGGCCGGCGGCGCGCAGCGCGTCCGCCTCCTCGACCGCCTGGCCGTCGCTGTAGAGCAGCGCCGGCCCGAGCGGCCGCCCGGCGCGGTCGCAGGGCACGAGCGTGCCGGAGGTGCCGGTGACGCTGAGCGCCGTGACGTCGGCGGCGCGCCCGGCCAGGTCGGCCGCGACGGCCGCGAGCAGGCGCAGCACGACCGACAGGTAGGACGGCTGCTGCTCGCGCACCTCGGCGCCCGACGGCGTGGTGCCGGTGACCACCGGCGGCAGGGCGGCGTGGCGCTCGGCCAGGACCGCACCCTCCTCGTCGAGGGCCACCACCCGGACGTCCGCGGTCGCGAGGTCGACGCCGAGGACGACGCCGGTGCCGCTGCTCATGGTCGGGCCGCGGGACTCAGCAGGGCGTCCTCGAGGCCGGCCAGGCCGGGCACGACCAGGTCGGGCTCGGCCAGCTGCTCGGGGGTCGGGTGGTCGGGCGCCTCGCCGCGCAGCACCCAGACGGTGGCCAGGCCCAGCGCCCGGGCGGGCCGGACGTCGGTGTCGAGCCGGTTGCCGACGTGCACGGTCTGCTCCGGGGCGACCCCGGCCTGCTCCAGGGCCCAGCCGAAGAACTCCGGGCTCGGCTTCTCGTGGCCGACCACCGCGGAGATCCCCCACACGTCGACGAGGTCGCCGAGGCCGTCGCGGTGCAGCGCGTCCCACACCGCGCGCTCCTGGTTGGCCACGATCGCCACGGTCAGGCGGCCGTGCACGGCCCGCAGGAAGGGCAGCACGTCGGCGTGCATCGTGCCCTCGGGGTGGACCCAGTGGGCGCGGGTCCGGTCGTGCAGCTCCTGGCGCAGCCCCCGGTCGCCGAGCAGCTCCTCGGCGAGCGCACCGCGCAGCGACCCGCCCTGGGCGGCGCGGACACGGTCGTAGACGGCGCGGAAGTCGGCCCGCTCGACGGGGCCGCGACCCTGCTCCGCGCGGACCTCGTCGAGGGCCGTCAGCACGGCCGCCACGAAGTTCTCGTCGTCGTAGATCGGGCCCCCGACGTCGAGGAACACCGCCCGCAGGTCGGGCCGCAGCAGCGTGGTCACCTCAGAGCCGTCCGGCCGCGAGGTTGCCGCGGCGCTCGGCGACGTCGTCGCGGGCGAAGAACTTCGCCACCGCCTCGTCGCTGAGGGCCCGCAGGCCGCCCACGCTGTAGGCGATCCGGCGCACGGCGGCGGCCTTGACCGCCATCTCGGAGATGCCCTCGATGCCCTCGGGGGTCGGCGCGATCGCCACGATCCCGTGGTTGGCGAGCAGCACCAGCTGCGGGAGCGCGCCCTCGCGGTCGACGTGCTCGAGCAGGCAGCGGTGGTAGACCCGGCCGAGGTCGATCCCGGGCTGGGCGTACGGCACGAACAGCGGCCGACCGATCACCACCGCCTCGTCGGAGTACGCCGCCCGCGCGAACGCCTCCTCCGCGACCGGGCTGGAGAGCAGGCCGACGACCTCGGTGGGGTGGGTGTGCCCGACGTACGCCGCGGGGGCGACCGCCTGGACGGCCACGTGCACCAGCGTCTCGATGGACCCGCGCCGCGGGGCTCCCCCCTCGCCCTCGACGCCGGTCGCGACCAGCGCCCGGGTCAGGTCGGCCTGGGTGGCGGACGGGTCGGTGATCAGCTCGACGAGGGGGTCGACGTCGACGGTGACGAAGTCGTCGGCGGTGACGTCGCGCATCCGGGCGCCGGAGGCCTTGACCACCACGCGACCGTCGTCGAGGCGCTGCGAGGTGTTGCCCTCGGCCAGGATGACCAGGTCGCGGTCGGGCCGGCCGAGCTCGCGGGTGAGCGTCAGCAGCTCCTCGCTGACCAGCTCGGGCAGGTGGAGCGTGGTCATCGGGTGCCTCCGTAGCGTCGGACCGTCCAGGAGTTGAGCAGGGCGGCGAAGACGAGCACCGCACCCAGGGCGAGGAGCTGGAACTGGGTGCCCTGGTTGCCCTCGAAGTAGAGCAGGATCCCGGCGTTGAGCCAGGTCACCAGAAGCGCCGCGAGCACGACGCCCGAGACCCGGCCGATGCCGCCGGTGATGGCGACGCCGCCCAGGACAGCGATGGTGATGGCCGGCAGGGCCAGGCCGTTGCCGCTGGTGCCGGCGTCGGGCCGGGCCGAGGCGAACTGCGCGGTCAGGTAGACCGCGACCAGGCCCGAGAGCGCGCCGGCCGCGACGTACGCCAGCAGCCGGGTGCGGGCCACGTGGACGCCGCTGAAGGTGCCGGCGACGTCGTTGGTGCCGATCGCGAAGAGCCGGCGGCCGTAGGTGAGCCGGTTGACCACGAGCCAGACCACGACCACGGTCGGCAGCAGGAAGGTGAAGACCCCGAGCGGCACGGGCGGCACGACGCCGGACAGGCCGGGGATCTCGACGCTGCGGGTCAGGGAGTACATCGCGGCGATGTCACCGCCGCTGATCGGCTTCTGGTCGTTGATGACCACGGCCAGCGAGGCGTAGGCGTAGTACGTCGCCAGCGTCGCGATCAGCGCCGGGAAGCCGAGGTAGGCCACCAGCACGCCGTTGACCGCGCCGAGGAGCGCGCCCACCACCAGGGCCAGGACGACCGAGGCGAGCAGCGACCAGCCCCACTGGCCGTAGGCGAACCCGAAGACCATCGCGGTGAGCGAGACGATCGAGCCGACCGAGAGGTCGATGCCGCCGCGGCCGCTGACGATGACCACCAGCTCGGCCAGGGCCAGCATCGCCAGCGGCACCAGGTCGATCAGCGCCGAGGCCATGTAGCTGCGGTCGTAGTTGGCGGTGAGGTAGCCCGCCCACGACAGGTAGAGGAAGGTGCCGACGGTGATGACGAGCAGCACCGCGAGCAGCATCTCGCGCTGGGTCAGGACGGCCCTGAGGACCTTGCTGCCGATGCCGGGCGAGCGCTCGGCGGGAGGCGTGGCCGGGGCGTCGCCCCCGGGCTCCGAGGTGGTGGTGGGCACGGGCGAGGTGCTGGTCATGCGGCCCTCCTGGCACGTTCACGGACGAGATCGGCCCCGACGGCGACGATGACGAAGACGCCGACGAACAGGCTCGAGAGCTGGCTCGGCCAGCCCAGCTGGGTGACCCCGGAGGTCACGGTCTGCACGAGCAGCGCGCCCAGCACGGTGCCGAGCACCGACCCCCGGCCGCCGACGATCGAGGTGCCGCCGATGACGACGGCGGCGATGACCGACAGCTCGAGGCCGAACCCGATCGACTGGTCGAGAGTGCTGGTGCCCTTGGCGATGGTGAACACGGCGGCCAGGCCGACGGTGAGGCCGGTGAGGACGTAGGCGAGCGCCGTGCGGCGGCGTACCTTCACGCCGGCGAGGTCGGCCGCGACCGGGTCGCCGCCGATGGCGTAGTAGTGGCGGCCGCCGGGGGTCTGGCGCAGGTACCACCAGGCGATGCCGGCGATGACCAGCATCAGCACGAACGAGTGCGGCACGCCGAGGGTGCGACCGGCGTCGCCGCGGCCGAAGACGTCGAAGGTGCCGGGGATGCCGTTGACGGTGGAGGAGTCGAAGACCTGGCGCCCGATCCACTGGAAGATGTTGAGCGTCCCGAAGGTGATGATGATCGGGTGCACCCGCCCCCAGGCGATCAGCACCCCGTTGACCAGGCCGAGCAGGCCGCCGACCAGCATCGAGACCACGATCGCGGGCAGCAGCGGCAGGTCGGCGTTGACCAGCAGCTTGGCCGTGACCACGCCGCAGACCATCAGCCCGCTGCCGACCGAGACGTCGATGCCGGCCGCGATGATGACGAAGGTCATGCCGACGCCGATGAGCGCGATCGGGGCGACGCCGATGAGCAGCGGCCGGATCGAGCCGCCGGTGAGGAACGCCGGCGTGAAGATCCCCAGCGCCACCCACAGGGCGGCGATGACGACCAGCAGCACGACCTCCTGGCCGGAGACGGCCGGCGCGATGATGCGCTGCCGGCCGCGGCGGCCCCCGGTCGCGGGGCTCGTGGGTGCGGGCTGGGTCCCGGTGCTCATGCGCCGACCTCCTGGCGGGTGTCCTCGGGGTCCTCGGCGCCGGCGGCGGCGGCGAGGACGTCGACCTGGCGCGCGCCCCGGCCGAACTCGCGGGTGGTGGTGCCGCCGCGCACGACGAGCAGGCGGTCGGCGATGCGCAGCGCCTCGGGCAGGTCGGAGGTGACCACCAGCACGGCGGTGCCCTCGTCGGCGAGCTCGGTGACGATGCGGTGGATCTCCTCCTTGGCGCCGACGTCGACGCCCTGGGTGGGCTCGGCCAGGACCAGCACCTCGGGGCGCTGCACGAGCTGGCGGGCCAGCACGACCTTCTGGGCGTTGCCACCCGACATCGCACCGATGCTCTGGCGCTGGCTGGGCGTCTTGATCGCCAGCCGCTGGATCATGTCGTCGGCGACCTGGCGCTCGCGGCGGCGCTGCACCCAGCCCGAGCGCGAGAGCAGCGGCAGGTGGCCCACCGAGATGTTGAAGCTGATCGCCTGGTGGGAGAACATCCCCTCCGCCTTGCGGTTGGCGGGCAGCAGCGCGATGCCCAGCTTCTGGGCGTGGCGCGGGCTGGCCGGTCGCACGGCCCGGCCGTCGACGCGCATCTCGCCGGAGGTGGGGTGGGTGATGCCGTAGACGGCCTGGGCGATCTCGGCGACGCCGGAGCCGACGAGGCCGTAGAGCCCGACGATCTCGCCGGGCCGCACGACGAGGTCGACGTCGTGGAACTCGCCGTCGCGGCCCAGGCCGACCAGCTCGAGGCGCGGCTCCCCCGCGGGCACGGTGCGCGGGGGCGCGCTGTCCTCGAGGACGCCGCCGACCATCAGCTCGGCGATGCGGCGCACGTCGAGCTCCCCGATGGGCCAGGTGCCGATGGTCTCGCCGTCGCGCATCACGGTGACCTCGTCGGCGATCCGGAACAGCTCGTCGAGGCGGTGGCTGATGTAGATGACCGCGACGCCGGACTCGGTCAGCCGGCGCACGACGCCGTAGAGCACCTCGATCTCGGCGTCGGTCAGGATGGCCGAGGGCTCGTCGAGGATGAGCACCCGCGCCTCGCGGGAGAGCGCCTTGGCGATCGAGACCTGCTGCTGCTGGGCGATGCTGAGCTGCCCGACGGGGCGGGTGCTCATGGACGCGGGCAGGCCGAGGAGCTCGAGCAGCTCGACGACCTCGGCGTTCTGCGCCGCCCAGTCGATGCGGGGGCCCTTGCGGCGCTCGCGGCCGAGGTAGATGTTCTCCGCGACCGACAGCTCGGCGAACAGCTGCGGCTCCTGGTAGACGGTGGCGACCCCGAGCGCAAGGGCGTCGCCGGTGCTCGCGATGGAGACGGTCTCGCCGTCGATGGCCAGGGTCCCGGCGTCGGGGGTGACGGCCCCGGCCAGGATCTTGATGAGGGTCGACTTGCCGGCGCCGTTCTCGCCGACGAGGGCGTGGACGGTGCCGGGGCGGACCTCGAAGTCGGCGTTGCGGATGGCCCGGACGGCGCCGTACCGCTTGGCCATGCCGTGCATCGCCAGTCGCAGGGGCGCGTCCGTGGCACCGGGTCCGGTGGCGGTGTCCGTGCGGGGGGTGCTGCTCACGCGGGGCTCCTCGGGCGGCTGGACGGGACGGGTGGGGCGGTGGTGCACCTGGGGGTGGAGGCGGTGGCGGCCGACGGGTCGGGCGTCGGCCACCACCGCGTCCGGGTGGTGCGAGCCGCGGGGGTGACCGGGCTCGGTGGGGGATGCGTCAGTAGTCGAACTCGTCGACGTTGTCGCTCGTGATCTTCAGCGGCGGGCCGAGCAGCAGGGTCTTGGTGCTGTCGTCCCAGGTGACGTCGGGCAGCTTCTTCTTCAGCGCGTCGTCGGGCTCGAAGCCGTCGCCAGCCGCGGCCCGCTGGCCGGCCCAGGCGGTGAGGTAGCCGAGGTCCTCGACGTTCCACAGGATCGAGGCCGAGGACGACTTGTCGGCCAGGTAGGGCTTCATCGACTGGGGCGTGCCGAGGCCGACGGTGAAGACCTTGCCGATCTTGTCGGCGTCCTTGACCGCCTGCGCGACGCCGGGCGCCGAGGAGGTGCACTCCCCCACGAGACCGGTCAGGTCGGGGTTGGCGTTCATCAGGTCGGTCGCCATCTGGGTGGCCTTGGCCTGGTCCTCGCCGGCGTAGACGATGTCGACGATCTCGGCGTCGGGGTACTTCTCGGCCGTGTAGGACTTCTGGACGTCGATCCAGGAGTTGAGGTTCTCGGCCGTCTCGCCGCAGGAGACGATGGCGTACTTGCCCTTGCCGCCCATGGCCTCGAGGAGCGAGTCGGTGAGTGCCTCGCCGATGCCCTCGGTGGAGGCCTGGCTGACGAAGGCCTCGCGGACCGAGTCGGGGGCGTCCGTGTCGGAGGTGAGCACCGCGATGCCGGCGTCCTTGGCCTGCTGCAGGATCGGCGCCATCGAGTTGGGGTCGTTGGGGGCGACCACGATGGAGTCGACCTTCTTCTGGATGTAGGACCGCACGATCTGCGCCTGGGCGGCGGCGTCGGCCTGGGTGGGGCCCTGGTACTCCCAGGTGACGTTGCCGAGCTCGTCCTGGGCGGCCTTGCCGCCCGCGTTCATCGCCTCGAAGTAGGGGATGCCCTGGAGCTTGGGGACGAAGGCGACCGTCGCCGACTCGGAGCCCGAGCCGGAGTCCGAACCGGAGCCGGAGCCCGATCCTCCCGAGCCCTTCTGGCTGCAGCCGGTCGCGGCCATGAGGGCCGAGACCGCGAGGACCGCGAGGGCGGTGGTCTTCCTGGGTGTGCGCATGTTCTCTCCTGGTGGCCGGCCCCGGTGGGGACGTGGATGGTGCGGGGTGCTGCGGGGCGGTGCGGGTGGTGCGGTGGTGCGGGTCAGGTGGTGGCGTCGGCGTGGACCAGGCCGGACTCGGTCTGGTCGCGGCGGCGCAGCCGGGCGAAGGTCGCGGCCGCGGTGGCCCAGGCGTCCCGGGTCGCGGCGTCGGTGCTCGGCTCGTAGCCGACGATCTCGGTCGAGGCCGCGACCACCCGGCGGATCTCGGGCAGCCCGTCGAGCTCGCCGAGCGCGGCCAGCTGGACCGCGCCGTTGCCCAGGGCGGTCGCCTCGACCGGACCGCAGCGCACGGGCAGGCCCGTGGCGTCGGCGGTCAGCTGCGAGAGCAGGCGGTGGCTGGAACCGCCGCCGGTGACCACGACCGCGGTGGGCGCCTGCCCGGTGACCTCGGCGATCGAGGCGGCCACGCCGCGGTAGCCCAGCGCCAGCGAGTCGATGACGCAGCGGGCGACGGCGCCCACCCCCTCGGGAGCCGGCTGGCCGCTGCGGGCGCAGTAGTCGCGGATCCGGCCGGGCAGGTCGCCGGGCGCGAGGAACTCGTCGGCGTCGGGGTTGACGACGCTGCGCAGGCCGGGCTCCGCGGCGGCGAGGTCGGCGATCTCCTGGTAGCTCAGGTCGTGGCCCTCGGCGGCCCACTGGCGGCGGCAGCTCTGGAGCAGCCACAGGCCCATCACGTTGGAGAGCAGGCGCACCGTGCCGGCGTACCCGCCCTCGTTGGTGAGGTTGGCCTCGCGGGAGGCGGCGCTGACGACGGCCTCGGGGACCTCGACGCCGACCAGCGACCAGGTGCCCGAGGAGATGAACAGCTCGTGCGGTCCGGCCAGGGGTGTGGCCACCACGGCGCTGGCGGTGTCGTGGGCGGGCGGCACCACGACGCGAGCGCCGGCCAGGGCGCCGGTGAAGTCGCCCAGCAGCGGGCCGACGTCGGTGCCCGGGGGCACCACCTCGGGCATCAGCCGCGCGGGGATGCCGAGCTCGTCGAGCAGGTCGGTGGCCCAGCGGCCGGTGCGCATGTCCATCGCGGCGGTCGTCG
Source organism: Nocardioides scoriae (assembly GCF_900104965.1). NCBI lineage: Bacteria > Bacillati > Actinomycetota > Actinomycetes > Propionibacteriales > Nocardioidaceae > Nocardioides > Nocardioides scoriae. The sequence continues at coordinate 1,877,113 of NZ_LT629757.1, forward strand.
ACGCGGCGGTGAACTCGGTGACGGTGCTGCCGCTGAGCAGGTGGTGGACCACGTCGGGCAGCATCAGCAGCGTCCGGGCGGCGTCGATCCGGGCGGCGTGGTCGCGGACGTCGGAGAGCAGCGAGAACAGCGTGTTGATGGGGATGATCTGCACCCCGGAGGCGTCGTACAGGCGAGCGGCGCCGACGGTCCGCAGCGCGCTGCGCATGGTGGCGACGTTGCGCTCGTCGCGGTAGCAGGTGGGGGTGTCGACCAGGGTGCCGTCGGCGTCGAGCAGGCCGTAGTCCACGCCCCAGGCGTCGACCCCGACCGAGTCGACGGGCCCGGGCCCGGCGTCGACGAGGGCGAGGCCGCGCTGGACCTCGGCCCAGATGTGGTCGAGGTCCCAGCGCAGCAGGCCGTCGCGGACCGACGGGACGTGGGTGAAGCGGTGGGCGACCTCGAGGTGGAGCCGCTGCCCGTCGTACGCCACGACGGCGACCCGGCCGCTCTCGGCGCCGAGGTCGACGGCGGCGACCCGACGACGCACGGCTGCGGGGACGCCCGTGCTCATGCGCCCTCCTCGTGCAGCGGGCGGACGTTGGCGGCCGACGCGGCGACGACGCGGGTCGGCACGCCGGCCGCCTGCCAGGTGGCCACGAAGTCGGCGTCGATGCCCTCGTCGGTGACCAGGCTGGTGACCCGCTCGGTCGGCACGAAGGAGTGCAGCGCGAACCGGTCGGACTTGGAGGAGTCGAAGACGGCGTGGACCTCGTCGCAGGCGGCGGCGAGCAGCGACTTGGTGTGCGCCTCGTCGACGCTGACGTCGAGCAGGCCCAGCTCCGGGGAGAGCCCGACCAGGCCGAAGAAGCCCTTGCGGATCCGGCCCCGGCCGGTCAGCAGGTCGCCGATCGGGCCGACCATCGACTCCGAGGACCGGCGCAGCACGCCGCCGGGCAGCACGACCATCGCGGTGCTGCGCTCCATCAGCAGCTGGGCGGTGCGCAGCCCGTTGGTCACCACCGTCAGGTGGCGGCGGTCGAGCAGCTCCTCGGCCAGGTAGTGGCTGGTCGTCGAGGAGTCGAGGGCCAGGGTGTCGCCGTCGCGGACCAGCTCGGCGGCGGCGCGGGCGATGGCGCGCTTGGCGTCGGCGGAGTGGCGCACCCGCATGCTCCAGGCGCCCTCGTCGACGGCGCCCACGGTCACCGCTCCCCCGCGGATCCGGCGCAGCAGCGAGCGGCGCTCCAGGGCGTCGAGGTCCTTGCGGACGGTGACGGCAGAGACGCCGAAGCGGGCGGAGAGGTCGCTGACCAGGACCCGGCCGTGGGACTCCAGCTCGAGCAGGATCGCCTGCTCCCGCTGGTACTCGTCGAGACCCTCCACGAGCCTGCCCTCCGTCCCACCTCCGACCGGTTGCCCGGCGCGGTGTGAAACCTGTCACCAGGGCAACCAAAGCGTCAACGGGACGAAAGGAAGTGAAAGCGCAGGGATTTCGAAGTGGCGCGTGTGACCTGCGTCACGTCAGGCGAAGGCCGCGTAACGGTCACACCAGCCGGCGCACCCGCCAGCACGCCCGTGCCGAAGGCGTACGAGAGGAGTGCTGTGGGCGCTGCGCGGTGGCCGTCATCGTGCGTCGTCCCCCCGACCCGAGGGGCGCTCCCCCTGGCCGGACCAGCCGCGCGCCCCGCCGCGTTCCTCGGTGATGCGGCGACGGCGCTCCTCCTCGCGCTTGGAGTACGCCGCGGCTCGGATCGCGTCGTCACTCTCGAGCCCGCTGCCGAGGGCACCCCCCACCGTGGCCGCGGACGCCACGAACCAGGCCAGCACGAACAGGTCGCCCGACCCGAGCGAGGTGCCCAGGGAGGCGCTCATGACGTCGGCGTCGAGGACGAACAGCGCCCACACCAGGTTGACGACGTACAGCGCGAGGTAGCAGATGCTGACCCCGATCGTCAGGGTCAGGACCGTGGAGGTGTTGTAGAGCCGCGATCTCCACCGCGCCTCGTCCGACGGGTCGTCGGCGTGGTCCCACAGCTCTCCGTCGACGACCAACCAGGCGACCACCAGCGCGATCGACACCAGGGTCGCGACGCTGAGGCGCCACCAGGACAAGGACCCGGCCAGCAGCCAGACCGTGGAGTTGATGGTCGCGATGGCGCCCGTGGCGAGCGCGGTGACCAGCGCCGTCTTCAGGCCGGGCACGAGCAGCCAGGGACGGTTTGCCGCCACCATCCCCAGGAGCAGCCGCGTCCGGCAACCGCGCCGGGGGAGCTCCTTGCGGTGGTCGTCGGGCGTGGCAGCCGGGTCGGCCAGGCTGCTGACCAGCCCGTGCACCGCGGACCGGGTGCGCGCGCGCGTCCGGAGCCCTCCCAGGGCCGGCAGCGACAGCACCGCCACCCGCCGCTCCGGGTCGCTCTCCGCCAGCAGGACGCGACCACCGCCGTCGTGGAGCGGCAGCTCGGTCAGGCCCACGACGACGTCCCCAGTGCTGCCCCTGCGCCTGCTCGACCAGTCGGGCCAGGGCCGTTGCGACGTCCTCGCACCCCGTCGTGAAGGGCTCGCTCACCACCTCGACGTCCCAGGCGTCGCGGTCGCGGTCACCCGTCGGCCGGAGGTCGCGCATGCGGCGCGCGACCGCCGTCGGAGCGGCCGGGTCGGCCACCAGCCCCACGTGCACCGGCGTCACGGACGCGCCACCGCACTGGCGGTGGCCCGCACGTCAGCCACCCGCCCCGGCCATCGCCGGGTGCAGGACGACCTTCGTCCAGCCGTCGTCGCGCCGGTCGAAGTGCTCGTAGGCCTCCGGTGCCTGGTCGAGCGGGAGCTCGTGGCTGACGATGAAGGACGGCTCGGCCTTGCCCGCGGCGACCAGGTCGCGCAGCTGCCGGTTGTACCTCTTCACCGGCGCCTGCCCGCTGCCGAGGTGCTGGCCCTTGAACCAGAACGTGCCGAAGTCGAAGGCGAGCTTGCCCTGCTTCGCCAGCTCGTCCGCGGCCCCGGGGTCCTCGGGCACGAAGACCCCGACGGTGCCGATCCTCCCGGTGAACCGCACCGAGGCCACGAGCCGGTTCATCGTCAGGTTCGCCTGCTCCTGGCCGTCGGGCTCGTGCGCCTGGTAGCCGACGCACTCGCAGCCGTTGTCCGCGCCGAGGCCCATCGTCTCCTCGAGCACCGCCTCCACCGGGTCGACCTTCGAGTCGTCGATCGCGATCGCACCGATCGACTCCGCGAGCCGCAGGCGGTCGGGGTGACGGTCCACGACCATCACCTTGCTCGCCCCTCGGATGGTCGCCGAGAGCGCAGCCATCAGCCCGACCGGACCCGCGCCGTAGATCACCGTCTGGTCACCCGGCTCGACGCCCGCCATCTCCGTGGCGTGGTAGCCGGTCGGGAAGATGTCGGCCAGCATCACGTAGTCGGTCTGCCGCTCCTCGGCGTCCTCGCCCAGCCGCAGGCAGTTGACGTCACCCCACGGCACCCGCAGCAGCTCGGCCTGCCCCCCGGCCCAGGGCCCCATGTCGGCGAAGCCGTACGCCGCACCGGCCATGCTCGGCTCCGGCTGCGCGCTCAGGCAGTAGTTGGTCAGCTGCCGCTCGCAGTTCTTGCAGTGCCCGCACGCGATGTTGAACGGCAGCACCACGTACCCGCCGACCTGCACCCGGTCGACGCCGTCACCGACCTCCACCACCCGACCCAGGTTCTCGTGGCCGAACCAGCGACCGGGCTCGAAGTCGGTCCGCCCCTCGTACATGTGGAGGTCGGAGCCGCAGATGTTCGTCGAGGTGATCTCCACCAGGACGTCGGTCGATCGCTCGATCCTCGCATCGGGCACATCGGTCACGCTCACGTTGCGCGGACCTTCGTACACCACTGCCTTCATGCTGCCTCCCTCGTCGTGGCGGCCCCGGTGCCGGGGTCATCCGGAGACCTCCATTGCACTCGCCGCGGGCCGGGTCGGGTATCGGCAGACCTGCCGATACCGGTCAGGGGCGTGTGCTGGCCCGGCGCGGGCACGAGGGGACGCGAGCGCCGGGTCGGCGGGGCGTTCGTCAGCCGCCGCCGCTGGTGACCGGAGCGGTCACTCCCACTCGATGGTGCCCGGCGGCTTGCTGGTGATGTCGAGGGTGACGCGGTTGATCTCCGGCACCTCGTTGGTGATGCGCGTGGAGACCGTCTCGAGGACCTCGTAGGGCACGCGGGCCCAGTCGGCGGTCATCGCGTCCTCGGAGGTGACCGGGCGCAGCACGACGGGGTGGCCGTAGGTGCGGCCGTCGCCCTGGACGCCGACCGAGCGGACGTCGGCCAGCAGCACGACCGGGAACTGCCAGATGTCGCGGTCGAGGCCGGCGCGGGTGAGCTCCTCGCGGGCGATGGCGTCGGCCTCGCGCAGGATGTCGAGGCGCTCGCGGGTGACCTCGCCGATGATGCGGATGCCCAGGCCGGGGCCGGGGAACGGGTGGCGCCAGACCAGCTCGGCGGGCAGGCCCAACTGCTCGCCGACGAGGCGGACCTCGTCCTTGAACAGCGTGCGCAGCGGCTCGACGAGCTCGAACTCGAGGTCGTCGGGCAGGCCGCCGACGTTGTGGTGCGACTTGATGTTGGAGGTGCCCGCTCCCCCGCCCGACTCGACGACGTCGGGGTAGAGCGTGCCCTGCACGAGGAACGCCATCTTGACGCCCTCGGCGTGGGAGCCGGCGGCGATCTTGGGCGCCAGGATGTCGGCCTCGGCGGCCTCGAAGACGCGGATGAACTCGCGGCCGATGATCTTGCGCTTGGTCTCCGGGTCGGAGACGCCGGCCAGGGCGTCGAGGAACTGCTCCTCGGCGTCGACCACGACCAGGTCGGCCCCCGTGGCGGCCACGAAGTCGCGCTCGATCTGCTCCGACTCGCCCTTGCGCATCAGCCCGTGGTCGACGTACACGCAGGTCAGGCGGTCGCCGATGGCGCGCTGCACCACGGCCGCGGCCACGGCGCTGTCGACGCCGCCGGACAGCGCGCAGATCGCCAGCCCGTCCTCGCCGATCTGCTCGCGGATGCGCTCGACCTGCTCCTCGACGATGTTGACCATCGTCCAGGTGGGGCGGCAGCCGGCGATGTCGAGCAGGAAGTGCTCCATCACCTTCTGGCCGTGCTCGGTGTGCAGCACCTCGGGGTGCCACTGCACGCCCGCGAGGCGGCGCTCGGTGTCCTCGAAGGCGGCGACCGGGGTCTTGGTGGTCGAGGCCAGCACGTCGAAGCCCGCGGGCGCCGTCTGGACCGAGTCGCCGTGCGACATCCACACGCGGTGGGCGGCGGGCAGGTCGGCCAGCAGGGTGCCCGGAGCGGTGACGGTGACGGGGGTGCGGCCGTACTCCGAGGAGCCGGTGCGGGCGACCTCGCCGCCCAGCGACTGCGCCATCGCCTGGAAGCCGTAGCACATCCCGAACACGGGGACGCCGGCCTCGAAGAGGTCGCCGTCGACGTGCGGGGCGCCCGGCGCGTAGACGCTGCTGGGACCGCCCGACAGGATGATCGCCGCGGGCCGGCGCTCCAGCATCTCGGCCACCGGCATGGTGTGCGGCACGATCTCGGAGTAGACCCGCGCCTCACGCACCCGACGGGCGATGAGCTGGGCGTACTGGGCGCCGAAGTCGACGACGAGGACGAGGTCGTGGTCGGTCACGAGCGGCCTTCCGATGGGGTACGGCGGACCGCTGAGTCTGCCAGAACCACGCTCTGAGATTTTCCTCGGACCCGGCGTAACCACCCCCCTGCCACCTCGTTGAGGTGCATGGATCCGGGCGCACCCCCTCCCTCCCCGCGCCGGGCTCCGCGCACCACCAGCACCACACCCGGCGCAGCGGATGAGCCGGGGCCCGACCTCCCTCCCTCCCCGGTCGGGCCTCGGCTCATCCGCTGTCGTCGTTCCGGGCCGGGTGCAGGGCGCCGGGCGCACGGCACGCGGGCACACGCCGACCGGGCACTTGTCGCACGCCCGCACACGCCGACCGGGCACTTGTCGCACGCCCGCACACGCCGACCGGGCACCTGTCGCACGCGCGCCTCTGTCGATGGCCGAGGAGGGCCGGCCCTTCGAGACGGTCGCTGGCGCGACCTCCTCAGGGACCGAGACGAGCGGCCCTTCGAGACGGTCGCTGGCGCGACCTCCTCAGGGACCGAGGGTGGCGGCCCTCAGGGACCGAGGGTGGCGGCCCTCAGGGACCGAGAGGAGCGGGACCGGGGGTGTCTCAGCTGACCCCGACGATCGGCAGGTGGAGCGCGCCGGGGGCGTGGGAGGGGACGGCGGGGTGGCGGGGGGCGACCGCCGCCACCCGCTCGTACGCCGCGTCCAGCGGCGGGCGGGGGTCGGCCTCGCCCTTGTTGGGCCAGAACGACATCGCGCGCTCCGCCTGGGCGGTGATCGTCAGCGACGGGTTGACGCCCAGGTTGGCGGTAATGGCCGAGCCGTCGGCGATGTGGAGGTTGTCGTAGCCGTAGACCCGCTGGTAGGGGTCGACCACGCCGGTCTCCTTGGAGTCGCCGATGGTGCAGCCGCCGATGAAGTGCGCGGTCATCGGCATGTTGAACGGCTCGCCGATGGAGCCGCCGGCGGTGCCGCCCATGATGGCGGCCATCTTGCGCACCACGGTGTTGGCGATCGGGATCCAGGTCGGGTTGGGCTCGCCATGGCCCTGCCGGGAGGTGAGCCGGTAGCGGTTGGTCCCGGGCACCTTCTTGGGGTAGACGGTGATCGAGTTGTCGAGCGTCTGCATCACCAGGGCGACCACGGTGCGCTCGGACCAGTGCTTGACGTCGTACAGGCTGCTGACGTTCTTGCGCTGCACCCACAGCTCCTTGAGCCACTGCTGCCAGCGGCGGCCGGGCACGTCGCCGTCGGTGAGCACCGTCTGCAGCAGCGACATCGCGTTGCTGCCGGCGCCGTAGCGGCACGGCTCGACGTGGGTGTCCTCGTCGGGGTGGAAGGAGGAGGTGATCGCGACGCCGTAGCTGTAGTCGATCGAGGTGTCGGGCGCGATCGCGCCGAGGATCGACTCGGAGTTGGTGCGCGAGAGCTCGCCGAGCCGGTCGGAGAGCGCCGGCAGGTGGCCCTGGGCCTTGAGCTTGTGGAGCAGCTTCTGGGTGCCGATCGCGGCGGCGGCGAAGATCACGTGCTCGGCGCTCAGCGTGCGGGTCGTGGCCTTCGTGGCGCGCTTGGCCTTGGTGTAGCGGATCGTGACGTCGTACCCCCCGCCCTCGCGCGGCGCCACCTTCGTCACCGTCGAGAGCGGCATCACCTTCGCGCCCTGCTGCTCGGCGAGGTAGAGGTAATTCTTCACCAGGGTGTTCTTGGCGTTGTAGTTGCAGCCGGTCATGCAGTCGCCGCACGCCACGCACGTACGCCGCTCCGGCCCGGCGCCGCCGAAGTAGGGGTCGGCGACCGTCTCGCCCTGCTGCTGGTCGGGCCGGCCGAAGAACACGCCGACCGGGGTCGGGTGGAACGTGTCGGCGACGCCCATCTCGCTGGCGACCTTCTCCATGACGTCGTCGGCCGGCGTGCGCAGGGGGTTCTCGACGACGCCGAGCATCCGCTTGGCCTGGTCGTAGTACGGCGCCAGCTCGGTCTTCCAGTCGGTGATGTGGGCCCACTGGCGGTCCTTGTAGAAGGCCTCGAGGGGCTCGTAGAGCGTGTTGGCGTAGACGAGCGAGCCGCCGCCGACGCCCGCGCCGGCCAGGATCAGCGAGTCGCGGACGGCGTCGATGCGCTGGATGCCGTAGCAGCCGATCTCGGGCCGGTAGAGGAACTTCTTGACGTCGAAGGAGGTCTTGGCGAAGTCCTCGTCGGCGAAGCGGGCGCCCGCCTCGATCACGCCGACCGAGTAGCCCTTCTCGGTCAGGCGCAGCGCGCTGACCGAGCCCCCGAAACCGGAACCGATGACGAGGACGTCGTAGTCGAAGCTCATGCTCTCCCCAGCTTGTTCAGCAGACGCAGGTTGGTGGTCATGGTGCGGGCGTACGCCCGGTCGCTCATCCCCAGGACGGGGCCGAAGCGCAGCAGCCGCTGGGTGGCGACCGACTGGGTCTCGGTGTAGCGCAGGATGCCCTCGCCGCCCTGGCGACGCCCCATCCCCGACTGGCGCATGCCGCCCATCGGCGCCGCGAGGCTGGCGAACGTCGCGGCGAACGCCTCGTTGACGTTGACCGTGCCGCAGCGGACCTGCGCGGCAATGGCGCGGGCGCGGGCGGTGTCGCGGCTGTAGACCGAGCCGTTGAGGCCGTACTCCCCCGCGTTGGCGCGGGCCACGGCGTCGGCCTCGTCGTGGAAGCGGTAGAGCGAGACGACCGGGCCGAAGGTCTCCTCGCCGAAGCAGGTCATGTCGGGGCTGACGCCCTCGAGCACGGTCGGCTCGAAGAAGAAGGGGCCCAGGTCGGGTCGCGCCTTCCCGCCGACCAGCACCCGCGCGCCCTTGGCGACGGCGTCGTCGACGTGGGCCTGCACGGTGTCGAGCTGGTCCTGGGAGATGAGCGAGCCCATGTCGTTGCCCCACCCGAGGCCGGGCCGCAGGTGCATGGCCCCGACCCGCTCCACGAGCCGGTCGCGGAACCGGTCGTAGACCTGGTCGGCGACGTAGAGCCGCTCGATGGCCACGCACAGCTGGCCGGCGTTGGAGAAGCTGGCGCGCACGGCGCCCTCGGCGGCCCGGTCGACGTCGGCGTCGCGCAGCACCAGCATCGGGTTCTTGCCACCCAGCTCCAGCGAGCAGCCGATCAGCCGCTCGGCGCACTGCCGCGCGATGATCCGCCCGGTCGCGGTCGAGCCCGTGAAGCAGACGTAGTCGGAGCGGTCGATGATCGGCGTGCCGAGCTCGCGGCCGGGCCCGGCGACGACGTTCCACAGGCCCTCGGGCAGGCCGGCCTCCTCGAGCAGCTGCGCGCCGTACAGCGCGGTGAGCATGGTCTGCGCGTCGGGCTTGGTGACCACGGCGTTGCCGGCCAGCAGCGCGGGCAGGCCGTCGCACAGCGCCATCGTGAAGGGGTAGTTCCAGGGCGAGATGATGCCGACGACGCCCTTGGGGACGCGGTTGACGTCGATGCGGGTCAGGCCGGGCACGACGCCGGCGCGGCGCGAGGTCGCGAGGTGGGCCTTGGCGGTGCGGCCGTAGTAGCGGGCGGTGAGCGCGATGTGCAGCGGCTCGTCGAAGGCGTCCTTGCGGGCCTTGCCGGACTCCCAGCAGATCAGGTCGAGGATCTCGTCCTGGCGGTCGAGCACCAGGTCGTGGAGGCGCATCAGGACCGCGGCGCGCTCGGCGAGCGGGGTCCGGCTCCAGGCCTGCTGGGCGCGGCGGGCGCGCGCGAAGGCCTCCTCGACGTCGGCCTCCCCCGACTGCGGCACGGACGCGAGCGGCTGCCCGGTCAGCGGCGTGCGGGTGACGACGACCTGCCCGGTGGTGGCGACCAGGCGCCGCGTCAGGGCGCGGACGCGGGCCGGGTCGAGGGCGTAGCTCGCGGTGACGTCGTGCTCCGGGTCGGCGGGGCCGGGAGCGGACGCGGGCGCACCGCCGGGGCCGGCTGCGCCGGGTTGGGAAGTCATGCCGGTCACACTAAACCGGTCGGTAACTAGACACCAGGGAACGTGATGTAAAGCGCTGACAGATCCGTGTCGATCCGTCAGCCGGCTGTCTCCTCCGGGTCGACCGGCGGCGCGGCGCCCTGCTCCTCGTCGCGCTCGGCCCACTCCAGGAGCGGCGCCAGGTCGAAGGGCGCGTCGTCGATGCCGGCGTGGAGGTCGCCGAGCTCGGCGTACCTCGCGGGCACGGTGGCGATGGTGAAGTCGTCCGGCTCGCAGGCGTCGACCTCGTCCCAGCGGATGGGCGTGGAGACGGTGCCGAGCGGGTTGCCGCGCACGGAGTACGCCGCGGCGATGGTGTGGTCGCGGGCGTTCTGGTTGTAGTCGACGAACAGGTCGGCCGGGTCGCGGTCCTTGCGCCACCACGCGGTGGTCACCTCGGGGCTGCGGCGCTCGACCTCGCGGGCGAAGGCCAGCGCGGCGCGGCGTACGTCGCCGAAGCCGTGGTCGGGCGGGATCCGCACGTAGACGTGCATCCCCGAGCCGCCGCTGGTCTTGGGGAAGCCGGTGGCGCCGAGCTCGTCGAGCACCTCGTGGACGACGTGGGCGACCCGCTGCACCGTCGACCACGGGCAGTCGGGCCCCGGGTCGAGGTCGATGCGCCACTCGTCGGGCTTCTCGACGTCGGCGCGGCGACTGTTCCACGGGTGGAACTCCACGGTGCTCATCTGCACCGCCCAGATCACCTGCGCCAGCTCGGTCACGCAGAGCTCGTCGGCGGTCCGGTTCCACCGGGGGAAGTGCACCCGCACCGTCTCCATCCACGGCGGCGCCCCCTTGGGCAGCCGCTTCTGGTGCACCTTCTCCCCCGACACCCCGGTCGGGAAGCGGTGCAGCATGCACGGCCGCTCCCGCAGCGCGTTGACGATGCCGTCGCCCACCGACAGGTAGTACTCGACCAGGTCGAGCTTGGTCTCCCCCCGCGCCGGGAAGTAGACCCGGTCGGGGTTGGAGACGCGCACGACGTGCGAGTCGACCTCGATCTCCGTCGCCTTGGACGCCATGGCGCCAACCTAGTGGTCCGCCCCTTGGTGAACTCGGCTGAACGCCCCGGGCGGGTGGTGCAGGATCGCCCCCATGGCCAAGAAGCGCAGGGTCCCCCCGCAGGACGCGATGTTCCTGTGGATCGAGACGCCGGAGACGATGATGCACGTCGCGTCGTTGATGCCGTTCACGCCGCCGGCCGACGCCGGACCGACGTACCTGCGCGACATCCTGGACGAGGCGCGCCACCAGCCGGTCCTGCCGCCGTGGAACCAGAAGCTGACGCACCCGTTCCTGCTGCGACACCCGCGCCAGGCCTGGGTCGAGGACGAGAACTTCGACTTCGACTTCCACGTGCGCCGCTCCGCGCTGGCCAGCCCGGGCGACGAGCGCGAGCTCGGCATCCTGGTGTCGCGGCTGCACAGCCACCAGCTCGACTTCACCCGGCCGCCGTGGGAGCTGCACGTCATCGAGGGTCTCGAGGGGGGTCGGTTCGCGCTCTACACGAAGGTGCACCACGCCCTGGTGGACGGCTACAGCGCGGTGAAGCTGCTGGGGCGCTCGCTCTCGGAGGACCCGGAGAGCAAGGGCAAGTTCTTCTTCAGCCTCGACCCGCCGAAGCGCTCGAAGCCGCCGAAGGAGTCCGCGTCGCTGGTCCGCGCCGTCGCCGGCACCGCGACCGGGGTGGCCAAGGGCGCGATCGGCGCGGCGGGTTCCGCGGCCGGCGTCGCCAAGGCCGTCATCAAGCTCGAGACCAGCCGCGGCGAGGACCACAAGAACCTCAAGGGCGGCTGGAGCGCGCCCGACTCGATCTTCAACCAGCGCACCAGCCGCACCCGTCGCTTCGCGACCCAGCAGTTCGCCACCTCCCGCTTCAAGGCCGTCGCCCAGGCGTCGGGCGGCACCCTGAACGACGTCGTGATGGCGGTCTGCGGCGGCGGGCTCCGCACCTACCTCGACGAGCTCGGCGAGCTGCCGGCCAAGCCCCTGGTGGCGTTCGTGCCGGTCAACATCCGCGACGACGGCGACGAGGGCGGCGGCAACAAGGTCGCCGTGCTGATGGCCTCGATGGGCACCCACGTGGAGGACCCGGTGGAGCGGCTGGAGGCGGTCATCGACTCGACGAGCCAGGCGAAGAGCCAGATGTCCGGGCTGGGCCAGCTGCCCGCCCTGGCGTACTCCGGCTACCTGCTGGCGCCCAGCATCGCCCAGACCTCGGCCGCGATCGCCGGTGTCAAGAACCCGCTGCCGACCACCTTCAACCTGGTGCTCTCCAACGTGCCGGGGCCGAAGAAGACGCTCTGGCTGCACGGCTCGCGCCTGGAGGCGGTCTACCCGGTGTCCATCCCGGCGCACGGGATGGCGCTGAACATCACCCTGGAGACGTACGCCGGCACCATGAACTTCGGCTTCATCGGCGACCGGGACGCCGTACCCCACCTGCAGCGGCTGGCCGTCCACACCGGTGAGGCGCTGACCGCGCTCGAGGAAGGCCTCGGGTTGCCCTTCGGAGGCGACGACACCGGTTCGTCTGACGCGTCCGACGAGCCCACCCAGAAGGCCCGATCGGGCCGCTCGGCCGCGACACGTGCTGCGCTGGACAAGCCGGCGAAAAAGGCCGCCACGAAGAAGGCGCCGGCCAAGAAGAGCGCGGCCAAGAAAGCTCTGGCCAGTAAGGCTCTAGCCAAGAGGGCCCCCGCCAAGAAGACGACCAGCTGACTGCGTGAGACAGCTTAGGCATGGCTCGCGCGGTGGGGCACCGCCTAGATCACCTGCGCCAGCTCGGTCACGCACAGCTCGTGGGCGGTGCGGTTCCAGCACGGGAAGTGCATCCGCATCGTCTTCTCCATCCACGGCGGCGCCCCCTTGGGCAGCCGCTTCTGGTGCACCTTCTACCCGACACCCCGGTCCGGAACCGGTGCAGCATGCACGGCCGCTCCCGCAGCGCGTTGACGATGCCATCGCCCACCGACAGGTAGTACTCGACCAGGTCCATCTTGGTCTCGCCCCGCGCCGGGAAGTAGACCCGGTCGGGGTTGGACACCCGTACGACCTTCGTCGACCTCGATCTCCGGCGTCCTCGAGGCCATGCGACCGAAACCAATGTGTGACACAGGCACGCAGGAGCTGTGCGGAGCCGCAGACGCGGACGAGACACCAGGTCGATCCACCCGTGGGTTGTCGGCAGGCGATGTGATGGTGTTACGGGACTGGCCGACGCCACCGAGGGGGTGACCCAGCACAGTTGGGTGAGCGGACCACGCGCAAATGCAGTAACAGAAGGATTCGTGGAATACGACAGTAGTCGCTATTACACGATGCGACGCACTCAAGAGTCGGAAAGCAAAGGTGACGAGTGGCAGAACAAGCGGGATCGAACGTTTCCGAACTTGCGAACAAGTTGTGGGGATTTTGCAACATCCTTCGCCACGACGGTGTTGATTATGGTGACTACATTGAGCAACTCACCTACCTGCTCTTCATCAAGATGGCCGACGAGAGGTCTCTAGAGCTTCCGCCCCGTTGCACCTGGGCCCACTTACTTCAACAAGATGAACAGGACCTAATCAACGTCTACAACGCGTGCCTCCGGAGCCTCGTTGACTCTCCGGGCGTGCTAGGCGAGGTGTTTTCCGGCGCTTCCAATAAAGTCAGCAACCCGTCCAGTCTTATGAAGTTACTCCACCTGATCGACCAGGTGAATTGGAGCAAACTCGGCGTCGACGTCCAGGCGGCTGTGTTCGAGGGCTTGCTTGAGCGAGCAGCCGCCGAAGGAAAAAAAGGCGCGGGACAGTACTTCACCCCACGGCCACTCATCGAGTCCGTCGTGCGCTGCGTTAAGCCAGGATTGAACGGACTCGACGACTACCAAGTCTGCGATCCAGCCACGGGCACAGGTGGATTCTTAGTTGCCGCGGTCGAATGGGCAAAGGCGCATGCCAGCAAGCATGAAGTCGACGCCGCACCTCTAGCATTTCACGGAACCGAACTGGTTCAGCGCCCACGACGTCTCGCGCTGATGAACCTTTTCCTACACGGCGTTCAAGCCCATATCCAATTGCGCGACGCCATCTACAGCCCGCTTCCGGCCGAGCGGTTTGACGTCGTGTTAACTAATCCCCCGTTTGGCACCAAAGGCGCTGCAGAGCGCCCTGCGCGAGACGACTTCCCGATAGCCACCAACAATAAACAGATCAATTTTCTGCAGCATATAGTTTCAATCCTTAAGGACGGCGGACGCGCGGCCGTCGTCGTGCCAGACAATGTGCTTTTTGGGGCTCAAGCCCAGACCCTATTTAAGTCGTTGACAACAACATGCAATCTGCACACCATTCTTCGCTGCCCTGATGGCACCTTTAGTCCATACACCGAGGGCACGCGCACGAACGTCTTGTTCTTCACAAAGGGACCTAGCACGCGGTCTACCTGGATCTACGACGCCCGCGCAGGGGTTCCCAAGATAAACAAGCGAAGCCGGAAGTTGCTGGACGATACTTTCCATAGTTTTGAACGGTGTTTCGGCAGCGACCCGGATGGAAACAATCGCGGGGCACATGTCCATAAGCGCTGGCGCGAGTTCGCCATTGATGAAATAATCGATGCAGAGTATCAATTTGCGTCGTTCCGCTGGTTAGACTTAGCCCGTGAACTGACAACAGACGACCCGCTAGCACAAATTGGTGCGGCGCTGGACAACGTCGACCGAGCCGCGAAACATCTCCGTTCCCTTGAGCGGCTTTTGAGGACTGAGGAGCGCAATGATCAGCGTTGACTCACCCCTTGGCGACGACTGGTCAGAATGGCGGCTACACGATCTCGTCTCACATCCTTTGACTTACGGCATTGTGAAAACCGGCCCGTCCGTTCCTGGGGGCGTTCCGGCCGTCAGAGTGACAGACGTACGGGATGGCTTCATTGACACCTCTGACCTACTCTGCGTTTCACCCGAGGTCGCCGGTCAGTACGCACGATCAACCCTGAAGACAGATGATGTCCTACTCACCATTCAGGGCAATCTGCGCCGGAGCGCCGTTGTTCCCAGCGAACTCGAAGGCGCAAACATAACGCGATCTGTTGCAGTATTACGCTTCTCAGACGCCGAGTTGGCGCGCTGGGTTCAGATCAACTTTGAATCGCCAAGACTGCAGGCTGAGTTCGCCAGGAAGTCGAGCGGGTCTACCCGGGCGGCGCTCAATCTCAAGGATCTAGCGACTGTCGCTGTCATGCTGCCGCCCGCACGTGAGTTCTCCCGTAGGCTCACCGCCTTGGAGAATGCTCGCGACTTGCGAGACGCTGCCTTAAGCGAAGTTGCCAAGGCAACCTCCCATGTGGACGCCGCCCAGTCTTCGGCAGTCAGAACCCTCTATAACGGGGCCAGCACCGCGTCGTCCTCTACACAACCCCTGGGAGAAGTTGCATCCTCCTCGCTTGGAAAAATGCTGGACCAGGCCAAAAACCGCGGGACGCCTCGACCGTACTTACGCAACGCGAACGTGCAATGGCGACGCTTCGTCTTAGACGACATACAGCATATGCGGATCACTGATGAAGAGGCGGACCGCTTCCGCGTGCTCGCGAATGATGTTCTGATATGCGAGGGGGGGGCGCCAGGCCGCGCGGCGGTCTGGACGGGTGAAGGCGAGGTCTACTTCCAGAAGGCACTCCACCGAGTGCGCTGCTCGTCGGACCTGTCACCATCCTGGCTAGTTCTCGCTCTCCAGGCTATGACCGCTCAAGGCACGCTCGCGCCGTATCTCACTGGAACTGGCATTCTCCACCTCACTGGTTCATCTCTCGCCAAGCTGCCGCTGTTGATTCCCTCCATAGCCGAACAGTCGGCGCGCGTCGCGATCATCGATGAGGTCTTCACAAAGTCTGAACAGACACTTCGCCTTCTATCCGCGACTGCAGATAGTGCAGGCTTGGCCTACCAAGCACTATTGGCCCGTCACACTTCCCCCCCTCAACTTCACACTGACAAGATCGAGGCGACCAATCGATCTGTTCGCGTCATCACAGGCCAGGAGAACCCCTTGGAGTACCCCCGCTTCTCTGCACGCGGCAGCGCTGAGGCTGCCTACTCTGACGCGGACGGAATTGATCTGGGTTCCGCCCTGACGGCTCTCGGCGGAACGGCAACCGCTGCCGAACTACTTGCCGCTTGTGGAGCGGCTTCTGTCGACGCCTTCTACGTCGCGCTCCGGCACGCGGTGGCTCGCGGCGAGTTGATAGAGAGCGCCGCTAGCAACCAATCCCGCACTCTGTCGGTGTCTCCGTGAGAATCGAACGGCTGTACCTCAAGAACTACAAGAGCTTGAATGATTTCACCATCGACTTCGACGAGACCGAATTTGCAACCGTGCTCGTTGGGGAGAACGGAACCGGAAAGTCGAATCTCTTCGAGGCTATCGCAGAAATTTTTGCCGACCTCGACAACAGCGAGCGCCCTAAATTCCATTATTCGCTAATCTACACCTGTCGAGGAAATCGAATAACCATAATCGGCACCCCTGAGAAACGCCCGTCCATCAGCGTTGGAGAAGGTGATGAGGTCGAGGAGTACACCTGGGCACGCTTCGAGCGCGAGAAAGACGACCTCCTTCCGCGCTATGTTTTCGCCTACTATTCGGGGCCTTCGAACCGGCTTCAAAGTCACTTTCTGCAACATCAGCGGGACTTCTATAACGCAATCATCAAAGACACCACCGGAGAACCGCCACCTATCCGCCGTCTCTTTTACTGCATGCCCGAACACAGTCGGTGGGTGCTCCTGGCTTATTTTCTTCGCTCGAGCCAGCCTCCTAAATTTCTCATGGAGAACTTTGAGATTGAGGGTTTCGACTCAGCACTGCTCGTGCTGCACAAGCCAGAGTGGGCAAACAAATGGTCTCAGCGGCGGCCGCCCCCAGCATCTGTGGCAGCTCATTCCGATGGACGATTCTGGTGGTCACGTGGAGTCGTCAAGACGTTCCTCCAGCGTTTGTGGGATCTATCGCTAACGCCGCTTGCTGTGTCAGAAGGCCACCGGGAAGACTTTCGCAGTCAAGACGTTAACGAAGAGCGTTTGTACCTCTATATCCCTGACGTCGAAACGCTCCAACGCCTTCAGGCCGCTTACCACGATGAAGCCGCCCTATTCGCCGCACTGGAAAGTACGGACATTTCTAACTTAGTGCGAGACGTTCGCGTTCGCGTCATGAGAAACGGAGAACCGATACTATTCACGGCACTTAGCGAAGGCGAGAAACAGCTGCTTACCGTTATCGGCTTGATGCAGTTCACGCGCCATGACGAATCTTTGTTTCTTCTTGATGAACCGGATACCCACCTTAACCCCAAATGGAAGTTGCGGTACCTAAGGGAAATCTCGAGGCAAGCAGGCTTGGCCACGGGCGAGGGTGAGATTGACGATTGGGTGGATGGCACCAGTCAGATGATCTTGGCAACCCACGACCCCCTCACTATTGCGGGCCTTTCAGCCAACCAAGTTCAGATGTTTGAAAGGGCTGACGGCAAGACAACTGTGCGATCTCCCGAAGAGGACCCTCGTGGTTTAGGAGTTGCAGGTGTACTTATCCAGATGTTCGGGCTGCCCACTACTCTCGACCTTGAAACGCAGGACAAAATTGATCGTCGAAATGAGCTAGCCCGCCTTGATATGCGTACACCGCATCAAGAAACCCAACTTGACAAACTCGCCACTGAACTCTCTGCGCTCGGTCTAGCGTATGAGTCGCGCGACCCAGACTATCGCCAGTATCTTCGGCATCTTCATGAGTGGGAGAATGCGCATGCACGGGCGTTGAAAACGCTGCCCGTTGCCGAGCAGGAACGGCTGATGGATGACATCTTCGATCGGATGTTTGGTCAAGAAACATGATCCCTATACGCACCCGGCCAGACGAGATCTCCAATGATTGGATTGAGCGCGCCGCAGCCGTCACCCGTCAATTGGACGCGTGTGTAGATGACGACGAATCAGTTGCGGAGGACGTACGGAGGACGCGGCATCAGAAGCAGGCGCAGATTATGAATAGCAGCGGCAATCTTTGGTCGGAACTCAAGCCCATTCTCATGGGCTGGTCCCACCAAAAGTGCTGGTATTCAGAATTGCGTGATGATGGATCGGACTATCATGTGGATCACTTCAGACCAAAATTGCGAGTTCGAAATTCAGGTGAACCTGACCGCGATGGATACTGGTGGTTGGCCTTCGAGTGGACTAATTATCGTCTAGCTGTTGGTTGGGTCAATTCTGGTCACAAGGTCGACAAGGTTCGAAAGGGTAAGGACGACGCCTTTCCGCTCCACCCCACGAGTCCGGTCTGCCGACGCCCGGGCGAAGACATCTCGCTTGAGATCTCAGTATTGTTGGACCCTGTAAGTGAAACGGATGCGTTACTGCTCGACTTTGACGAGACGGGGCTGCCAAAGTCGGCTGCATTAGGGTGGAACGCAGAGCGGGTTCGAGACAGCATAAAACTTCTCCATCTGGATTGTCCTCGCATGGTGGCTGCACGACAGGAAGTCTGGCGCCGTTGTGAGCGCCATTTGACGAATGCCCTTGCTGCGCTCAGCGTAACAGCGAGCGACTTCCGCCCCCGAGATGGAAAGACTGCGGAGGACTGGATGGAGGAAGCGTGTCTCATGATGGAGCCCGAATCGCCGCTGTCTGCAGTGGCCATCGCTTGTGCGACTAATTCCCCTCATACGTGGGCGCGCAGACTGCCTGCCAAGGTGGCGGCTCGCCGCGCGGGGCCCGGCACCACTGCTTCCTAACGGGCTACACAGGCCCAATCTGGGTGTCCCTCGCTCCGTTCCTTGCCGCGCGACCGATTGTCCCACTGTCCACCCCGCGATTGCTCTGGGCCTCGGAATGGTCGCTGCTGGGGGCCCGTCACTCGAGTTGTGCTTCCAATCAAATGGAGGTATGCGGGTTGCCCTGCGCAATCCTCCTGTCCGCTAGGACACGGTCAGTCCGTCCCGTGGCGGCGTACGAACTCCAGGATCGTCTCCGACAGCTCCGGCCGGCACACGATGAGGTCGGGCAGGGAGACGTCGTCCTGGTTGTAGCGCAGAGGCGAGCCGTCGACGCGGCTGGTGAACAGACCGGCGGCGCGGGCGACGGCGACGGGGGCGGCGGAGTCCCACTCGTACTGTCCCCCGGCGTGGATGTAGGCGTCGGCGACGTCGCGGACGACCGCCATCACCTTGGCGCCGGCGGAGCCCATCGGGACCAGCTCGGCGTCGATCTCGGCGGCGAACGCCTCGACGAAGGCCGGCGGGCGGGTGCGGCTGACGACGATGCGGGTTCGGCTGGAGCTCGACGGGGGCACGAGCGGGGGGCGGCCGGTGTGGAAGGTCTCCCCCAGCGCCGACTGGGCGACCGCGCCGGCGACGAGGTCGCCCAGGCCGCCGGAGCCGTCGCCGGCGCCGCGCTGCCACAGCGCGACGTGGACGGCCCAGTCGTCGCGAGGCGGCTCCGAGAACTCCCGGGTGCCGTCGAGCGGGTCGATGATCCAGACCCGGTCGGTGAGGCTGCGGTCGTGAGCCGACTCGGTGCCGCGCCACGACTCCTCCGACAGGATCGCGTCGTCGGGCCGGTGCTCGGCGAGCACCTTCATGAGGTGCTCGTGGGCGGCCATGTCGCCGGCGTCCTTGAGGGCACGGCCCTCCAGGCCCTGGCGGCGTACGTCGAGCAGCAGCTCTCCGGCGGAGGTCGCGGCCCAGGCGGCGAGCTCGTGGTCATCGGCGAAGTCAGTCACGCCGACCACCCTAGTGAGCCGGTGCGTGGCTAGGAGTTGTACCTCTGCTGCGTGGCCTCGAGGCCCTCGCGCACCAGCGACTCGACGGCGTCGGCCGCGGAGTCGACCTGGAAGGGGAGCTCCTTCTGCTCGACCTTGGAGTACGCCGAGAGCACGAAGTCGGCGGGCTCCTGGCGACCCGGCGGGCGGCCGATGCCGGCGCGCACGCGGTAGAAGTCGCCCGTGCCGAGCGAGGCGCGCATCGACTTCAGGCCGTTGTGGCCGTTGTCGCCGCCGCCGAGCTTGGTGCGCAGCGTGCCGAAGGCGATGTCGAGCTCGTCGTGGATCGCCACGACGTGGTCGGGGGCGACCTTGTAGAAGCTGGCCAGCGCCTTGACCGGTCCCCCGGACTCGTTCATGTAGCAGCGGGGTCGCGCCAGCACGACCCGCGGTGACGCAGAGCCGGGCGCGCCGAGCCGTCCTTCGACGACGTCGGCGCGCCCGGTCTTGTGCTTGCGCCACGAGCCGCCCGTGCGCCGGGCGAGCTCGTCGGTGACGAGGTAGCCGATGTTGTGCCGCGTCCCGGCGTACGTCGGACCGGGGTTGCCCAGCCCGACGACCAGCCAGACCGCGTCATCGACCACCGGAGGAGATCAGCGCTGGCCGTCGTTGGCGTCGGTCTCGGGGACGGTGTCGCCCTCGCCGGCCTTCTCGGACTCGCTGCCCTCGGTGGCCTCGGCGGCCTCCTCGTCGGACTCGTCGCGCTCGATGCCGGCCTCGGCCTCGGCCTCCTCCAGCTCCGCGTCGACCTCGGCCGCCGTGGGCGCGTGGATGACGTTGACGACGAGCAGGTCCTCGTCGGTGAGCATGGTGGCGCCGCTGGGCAGCTGGAGGTCCTTGGCGAACACCTGGAAGCCGACCTCGGCGTCCTCGACGGAGATCTCGAACGACTCGGGGATCGCGGTGGCGTCGGCCTCGACGGAGACCGTGTTGAGCTCGGTCACGGTCAGGGCGTCGGACTTGGACTCGCCGACGACCACGACGGGGATGTCGACGGTGACCATCTCGCCCTTGCGGACCTCGACGAAGTCGAGGTGCTCGAGGAAGCCCTTGATCGGGTCGCTCTGGACCTGCTTGGTCAGCGCGAGGTACTTCTTGCCCTCGACGTCGATGCTCAGCAGCGCGTTGGAGCCGCCGTGCTTGAGCGCCATCATCGTGTCGTGGCCGGGCATCGTGACGTGCACGGGCTCGTTGCCGTGGCCGTAGATCACGGCAGGCACCTTGGACTCGCGGCGGATCCGGCGGGCGGCACCCTTGCCGAACTCGGTGCGGGTCTCGGCCTTGATCAGCTCTTCGGGCATGTGGTGCTCCTCAGTGGTTCGGGCGTGCGGGTTGCGTCAGGGGGTGGTTGCCGCGGGTCGGGGACCTCACTGTGCGAACGCGAGCCGGACGGGCACGGCGCATGGGATCACGAGCCGACCACGTCGATCACGGAACGACCCTCGAGGTCCGCTCCCTCGCCGAGGCAACCGCACGATCCTAACGGGTGGCGGCAGCGGTCGGCGAATCGGGTGGCGGCGGTCGCCGGCTCACCAGACGTCGCCCGGACGGGGGTCGCAGACCAGGCGGGTGCCGGCCGGCACCGGGCGGGTGCCGGCGAGGACCAGCACGGCGCCGTCGTCGTCGGGCGTGGGCTCCCAGGACCCGCCACCGGACGGGCTGCGGACGCCGGTGGGGCCGGGCCAGGGCACCCAGCCGCGGGCGAGGTAGAGCGGCATCCCTTGGTCGCTGCTGCCCAGGGCGAGCAGCTCGGCCCCCTCGGCGCGGGCGCGCTCCTCCAGGGCGGCCATCACGGCGGCGGCCAGGCCACGGCGGCGGCGGTCGGGCGCGACGGCCACGGCCTCGACGTACGCCGTGCGGACCGGCCGGTCGTCGACGAGCAGCTCGCGCCACACGACCGAGCCGTGCGCGACGACCCGATCCCCCTCCTCGACCAGGGCGTGGGTGCCGCCCAGGGCGTGGTCCCAGTCGGTCTGGTCGAAGTCGTCGGGGAAGGCGGCGTCCATCAGCAGGCGCACGCCGGCCAGCCGCGCCTCGCCGAGCTCGTCGGTGCGCGCCAGCCGGACCTGCACCGGACCGGCCTCAGGCGTGGCCGTCGAACATCGAGGTCACCGAGCCGTCCTCGAAGACCTCCTTGATCGCCCGGGAGATGAGCGGGGCGATCGAGAGCACCGTCAGCTTGTCGAAGAGGCACTCGTCGGGGATCGGCAGCGTGTTGGTGACCACGACCTCGGTGGCCGGGGAGTTCTTGAGCCGGTCGACCGCGGGGTCGGAGAGGATCGCGTGGGTCGCGGCGATGATGACGCCGGCCGCGCCGTCGGCCATGAGGGCCTCGGCGGCCTTCACGATCGTGCCGCCGGTGTCGATCATGTCGTCGGTGAGGATGCAGATGCGGCCCTCGACCTTGCCGACCACGCGGTTGGCGACGGTCTCGTTGGGCCGGTCCTCGCGTCGGGTCTTGTGGATGAAGGCCAGCGGGACGCCGCCGAGGCGGGCCGACCAGCGCTCGGCGACCTTGATCCGGCCGGCGTCGGGCGAGACGACGGCGAGCCGCTGGTCGCCGTACTTCTCCTTGACGTAGTCGGCCAGGATCGGCATCGCCATCAGGTGGTCGACGGGGCCGTCGAAGAAGCCCTGGATCTGGTCGGCGTGCAGGTCGACGGCGATCAGCCGGTCGGCGCCGGCGGTCTTGAACAGGTCGGCCATGAGGCGGGCGCTGATGGGCTCGCGGCCGCGGTGCTTCTTGTCCTGGCGGGCGTAGCCGTAGAACGGCAGCACCACGGTGATCCGCTTGGCCGAGGCGCGCTTGAGCGCGTCGACCATGATCAGGTGCTCCATGATCCACTCGTTGACCGGAGCGGTGTGGCTCTGGATCACGAAGGCGTCGGAGCCGCGCACGGACTCCTCGTAGCGCACGTAGATCTCGGAGTTGGCGAACTCGTACGCCGAGGTGGGTACCAGCTCGGTGCCCATGAGGCTGGCCACCTCGTCCGCCAGCGCCGGGTGGGCCCGTCCGGTGAAGACCATCAGGTTCTTCTCGGTGGTGCGCTTCATTCCGCTCACTGCTGACTGCTCCTCGGGGCCGTGCCCATCTCGCCGGTCGCGCCTGCGGGTCCATCCTCGCCCACGGGAGCGGTTTCGCGGAACCAGGGTCGGCCGTCGGACGACCCCTGTGGCTCAGATCTCCTGCGCCTGCTCGTCCGCGGCGCCCGCGGCCCGGGCGGCGTCGGCCTGGGCGGTGCCCTCGCGGCGGCGCAGCACCCACCCGGAGATGGTGCGCTGCGGACCCGCGGTGACGGCCAGCGCGCCCGCGGGCACGTCCTCGCGGATCACCGAGCCGGCTCCCGTGGCGGCGCCGTCGCCGACGGTCACGGGCGCGACGAAGGTGTTGTTGCTGGCCGTCCGGGCGTGCTTGCCGATGACGGTGCGGTGCTTGTGGACCCCGTCGTAGTTGGCCACGATCGTGCCGGCCCCGATGTTGGTGCCCTCGCCGATCTCGGCGTCGCCGACGTACGACAGGTGCGGGACCTTGGCGCCGTCGCCGATCTGGGCGTTCTTGGTCTCCACGAAGGCGCCGATCTTGCCGCCGGCGCCGAGCCGGGTGCCGGGCCGCAGGTAGGAGAAGGGCCCGACCGTCGCGCCGGCCCCGATGACGGCGAGCTGGCCGTGGGTGCGCACCACCCGCGCCCCCGCGCCGACCTCGACGTCCTGGAGCGTGCAGTCGGGGCCGATCACGGCGTCCTCCTCGACCACGGTGGCGCCGAGCAGCTGGGTGCCGGGCAGGATCGTCACGTCCGGGGCGAGCTGGACGTCGACCTCGATCCAGGTGGTCGCGGGGTCCATCACGGTCACGCCGGCCCGCATCCAGTCGGCCACGATGCGGCGGTTCTTCTCGCGGCCGAGCTCGGCGAGCTGGGCGCGGTCGTTGGCGCCCTCGGTCTGGAGCACGTCGTCGAGCGGGAAGGCGCCGACGCCGAGGCCGTCCTGGCGGGCCAGGGCGACGGTGTCGGTCAGGTAGTACTCCCCCGCCGCGTTGTCGGCCGAGAGCCGCGGCAGCGCCTCGCGCAGGAAGGCCGCGTCGAAGGCCAGGATGCCGCTGTTGATCTCGTTGACCGCGAGCTGCTCGGGGCTGGCGTCCTTCTGCTCCACGATGCCGGTCACGCCGCCGTCGGCGTCGCGCACCACCCGGCCGTAGCCGTGGGGCCGGGCCACGATGCCCGACAGGATGCTCACCGCGCGGCCGGCGCCCTGGTGGTCCTCGAGGAAGGCGGCCAGGCTGCGGCCCTCGAGGAGCGGCGTGTCGCCGTACGCCACCAGGACGGTGCCCTCGCGGTCGGCCTCCGGCAGCGCCTCCCACGCGATGCGGACGGCGTGGCCGGTGCCGTCCTGCGTCTTCTGGACGGCGATCAGCGCCTCGGGCATGGCCTCGGAGACGTGGGGCGCGACCTGCTCGCGCTGGTGGCCCACGACGGCGACCACGCGGCGCGGCTGCAGCTCGGCGACGGCGGCCAGGACGTGGCCGACCATGCTGCGACCCGCCAGCGGGTGCAGCACCTTGGCGGTCTTGCTCTTCATCCGGGTGCCGCCGCCCGCGGCGAGGACGACGACGGTCACGGCAGGGGTGGGTCCAGGGGTGCTCACGCTCCCCGGGTAGGAGTCGAACCTACGTCGCTTGTCCTGATTCAAAGTCAGGCGGGCCCTGCCGGCAGACCAACCGGGGAATGTCCGAAGACGGCGTCAGGCTACCGGCGCGCGCCGGCCCGCGCGGACCCCTCCTGTCACCTGCCGGCCACCTGCCCCTTGCCTCCCGTCACCTTCTCGGGGTTGGTTGGCAGGCATGACTCCTCTCGGAACGACCCGGCACACCGTCGTGCTGGCCCTGATGACCGCGCTCACCCTCTCGGCCCCCGGCCTGGTGGGCCCCGCCCAGGCGACCTCGCCCAGCACCACCGCCGCCCGCGCCTCCGACTCCTCCGGTCCCGACCGGGGGGTGCGGGCCTCCGAGCCGCTGGTGATCGGTCACCGCGGCGCGTCGGGCTACCGGCCCGAGCACACGCTGGCGTCGTACAAGCTGGCGATCCGGATGGGCGCCGACTACATCGAGCCCGACCTCGTCTCGACCAAGGACGGCGTCCTGGTCTCGCGCCACGAGAACGAGATCAGCGGCACCACCGACGTGGCCGCCCACCCGGAGTTCGCGGCGCGCAGGACGACCAAGACCATCGACGGCAAGCCGATCACCGGCTGGTTCACCGAGGACTTCACGCTCGCCGAGCTGCGCACGCTGCGCGCCAAGGAGCGGCTGCCGCAGGTGAGGCCCAACAACACGCAGTACGACGGCCGCTTCCTGGTGCCGACCTTCGACGAGGTCCTCGACCTGGTCAACCGCACCAACCGCAAGCGCCCCGGCACCGCGCGCGACATCGGCGTCTACCCGGAGACCAAGCACCCGACGTACTTCGCCTCGATCGGGCTGGCCCTCGAGCGCCCGATGCTGCGCGAGCTGCGCAACCACGGGCTCGACCGCAGGAACGCCAAGGTGTTCCTCCAGAGCTTCGAGACCCGCAACCTGCGCCAGCTGGACAAGAAGACCGACCTGCCGCTGATCCAGCTCATGGACGCCACGGGCGCGCCGTACGACCTGGTCGCGGAGGGTGACCCCCGCACCTGGGCCGACCTGACCAAGCCGGCGGGCCTGAGGTTCATCGCGCGGTACGCCGACGGCATCGGCCCCAACAAGGACCTCGTGCTGCCCCGCGACGCGAACAACCGGGTCGGCGCCCCCAGCGCGCTGGTCACCGACGCCCACCGCCAGGGCCTGCTGGTGCACGTGTTCACGCTGCGCCGGGAGAACCAGTTCATGGCCGCCAACTTCCAGCAGGGCACCGACCCCAACGCGCCCGGCAACATGGCCGCCGAGGTGAAGGCGTTCCTCGACACCGGCATCGACGGGTTCTTCACCGACAACTCCGACATCGGCGTCGCTGCCCGGGATGCCTGGGTGCGGTCGGCGCGGAGGGTGGCGTAGGGGGCCGTTCAGCGGCGGGCAGTTTCCCCGGTCGACCGGGGAAACTGCCCGCGGAGCCGGGCGAAACGGACACGAACGGGCAGTTTCGGCCGACCAGGCCGCCCGATTCGTCCGTACGCCGCCCAGCGCGGCGCTGCGTACGACCGCCCGGCCGCCGCTCAGACGCCGCGCTGCAGCCGGGTGTCCTCGGCCGGGTCGCTGCCGGTCAGGTCGACCGTGCGGCGGGTGTTCGACACCGAGGTGACCACGGCGGTGCCGAGCCGGCCCCGGCGGTCGAAGACCGTCACGGTGCCGACCGCGATGCCGTTGGCGGAGACCCGGTCGAGGGCCTCGAGGCCGATCTCGACGCCGTCGGGCTGACGGGCGAGCGTGAGCGTGATGTCGGTGTTGATCTGCTCGATGCCGCCGTCGCCCCAATTGGTGGTCATGCTGGTGACGTCGGCGATCGACGCGGCGGCCACGAAGCCCGAGGGCCGCTCCCCCGCGACGACGGGCACGCCGACCTGCCAGGTCGCCTTGCGGCCGGCGTTCTGGTGCTCGGCGAAGGACGAGTGCCAGCCGACGCCCTCGCTGCGGAACAGCGGCAGCCGCGGCCGGTCGGTCGGCGGCGCCAGGTCGAGCG
The DNA here is from genome assembly GCF_900104965.1 of Nocardioides scoriae. Lineage (NCBI taxonomy): Bacteria > Bacillati > Actinomycetota > Actinomycetes > Propionibacteriales > Nocardioidaceae > Nocardioides > Nocardioides scoriae. The sequence continues at coordinate 1,903,134 of NZ_LT629757.1, forward strand.
GCGGCGGCTGCGGGGCGTCGTCGGGCTCCCAGACCTTGCCCGGCGCCGGGTGGCCGACGCGCAGGAACAGCCCGCTCGCCCGGGCCACCGTCTCGACGCCGCCGTCGGACCCGCCCTCCTCCGGCGGGACGTCCTGCTCCATCACGACGTCGACCAGGCACAGCCGCGCGGAGGCCCGCACGACGCTGGCCCGGGTCCGCGTCACCCGGCGGCGGGCGGGGCGGAACAGGTCGACCGTCCACCGCGCCGGCCGCAGGTCCTCGCGGCCCAGGTCGGCGACCTGCGCCTCGGCCGCCCGCGCCAGCAGCCCGCTGACCGCGACGCCGTGCAGGTGGTCGTTGCTCCACAGGCTGCACGCCGCATCGGTGGGGACCACGGCGCCGGCGTCCGGGTCGGGGGCGGGCACGAAGAAGGAGAGGGGCACGGGGGCATCCTGCCTGGTCGCCCGGCCGGCCCCGTCAGGGACGTCGCGCGACCACGAACACCCGGCGGAACGGCATCACGGTCACCCCACCGTGCTCGGGGTACGCCGCCCGCAGCAGCGGCCGCAGCTCGGCCTCGAACTGCTCGCGCAGCTCCGGCGGCAGCGCCTGCACGGTCGGCCGCAGCCCGGTGCCGCTGATCCAGCCGAACACGGGGTCCTCGCCGGTCAGCACGTGGCTGTACGTCGTCTCCCACGCGTCGACCTCCCACCCCAGGTCGGCCAGCAGCCGCAGGTAGGTCTGCGGGTCGTGGCTGGCCATGGTGGCCACCTCGCCGGTGTGCGCGGCGTACGGCGCCCGCCCGGCCAGCTCGGTCACCAGGGTGTGGCTGGGAGCACCGAAGCTGCCCGGCACCTGGAAGGCCAGCCAACCACCGGGCGCGACCGTGCCCGCGAGGCCGGGCAGCAGGTCGAGGTGGTCGGGCAGCCAGTGCAGCACCGCGTTGCTGACCAGCACGTCGGGGCGCAGACCGCGGTCGGGCCAGTCACGCACGTCGCCGACCTCGAGCTCGACGCCCGGGCCCACCGCTCCGCGGGCGGCCTCGACCATCTGCTCGCTGCTGTCGCTGCCGAGGACGCGGGCGCCGGGCCAGCGGCGCGGCAGCAGCGCCGTCAGGTTGCCCGCCCCGCAGCCGAGGTCGACGACCAGGGACGGGTCCTCGGCGCCGATCTGCGCGAGCAGGTCGTGGAAGGGGCGGGCGCGGTGGTCGGCGTACCCCAGGTAGCGGGCGGGGTCCCAGCTGAAGGCCATCGCCCCAAGTTATCTCGACATCGAGAATCTTGCGAGCACAGATTCTCGCGCTACAGTCCCGACGTGGAGCACGACGAGGTCGACGAGCTGGTGCGCGCCTGGGGGCGCGAGCGCTCCGACCTCGACCTGGCCCCCGTCGAGGTGTTCAGCCGGGTGGCCCGGCTGGCCCGGCTGCTGGACGGCCTGCGACGCGAAGCGTTCGCCGGGCACGGCGTCGAGCCGTGGGAGTTCGACGTGCTGGCGGCGCTGCGTCGGGCGGGCGCGCCGTACGAGCTGACGCCGGGGTCGCTGCTGCGCCAGACCATGGTCACCAGCGGCACCATGACCAACCGCGTCGACCGGCTCGTCGAGCGCGACCTCGTCGAGCGGCGCCCCGACCCGAGCGACCGACGCGGCGTGCTGGTGCGGCTGACGGCGACCGGCAAGCGCAGCGTCGACGGCGCCTTCGAGTCGCTGCTCGACAGCGAGCGCCGGCTGCTGAGCGTCATCCCGGCGCCCGAGCGCGACCGGCTGGCGCTGGCGCTCAAGCAGCTGATGGCCCCGCTGGGCTGACCGTCGGGGTCGAGCCGGCGGGGCGTCGTACGGACGAATCGGGCGCGCTGGGCGGCCGAAACTGCCCGCCGACGTCCGCTTTGCCCGGCTCCGCGGGCAGTTTCCCCGGTCGACCGGGGAAACTGACCCAGCTACCCGACCTGCTCCGCCGCCTCCATCCACTCCAGCTCGAGGGCCTCCTTCTCGGCGGTGACCGAGGTGAGCTCGGCCATCAGGTCGGTGAGGCGGGCGTGGTCCTGGGCGTGGGTGAGCATCTCGGCGTGGAGCTGGGCCTCGCGGGCGTCGATCCGGGCCAGCTGCTTCTCGACCCGCGCCATGGTCTTGCGCAGCGACCGCTCGTCACCGGAGCCGGCGGCCGACGCCGCACCCGACCCCGCGCCCGACCCAGCCGACCCCGGCGCAGCCGCACCGGACCCGGACCCGGCTGCGGTGCCGACGCCGGCCACGGACACCGGCGCCCCTCCCCCGGCGCGCCGGTGCTCGAGGTACTGCTCGATGCCGCCCGGCAGCATCGACAGCGTGCCGTCGCCCATCAGGGCCCAGGTGGAGTCGGTGACCCGCTCGAGGAAGTAGCGGTCGTGGCTGACCACGACCAGCGTCCCGGGCCAGGCGTCGAGGAAGTCCTCGAGGACGTTGAGGGTCTCGATGTCGAGGTCGTTGGTCGGCTCGTCGAGCAGCAGCACGTTGGGCTCCGACATCAGCAGCCGCATCAGCTGGAAGCGGCGCCGCTCCCCGCCCGAGAGGTCGCCGAGGCGGGCGGTCAGCTTGTCGCCGGTGAAGCCGAAGCGCTCCAGCAGCGAGCTCGCGGTCAGCTCCTGGCCGGTGGCGGTGCGGGTGATCCGCTTGAGACCCTCGATGGTCGGCAGCACCCGCGCCTCGGGGTCCTCGATCGGCACCTGCTGGGTCAGGTGGGCCAGCGAGACGGTGCGGCCGAGCTTGGCGCGGCCGTGGTCGGGCTGCAGGTCGCCGGCGACCAGCGCCAGCACCGAGCTCTTGCCGGCGCCGTTGACGCCGACCACGCCGACGCGGTCGCCCGCGCCGAGGCGCCAGGTCGCGCCCGAGAGCAGCCGCCGCTCGCCGCGGACCAGGTCGACGTCCTCGAGGTCGACGACGTCCTTGCCCAGCCGCTGGGTGGCGAACTTCTGCAGCTCGAGGCGGTCGCGCGGCGGCGGCTCGTCCTCGATGAGGGCGCTGGCGGCGTCCATGCGGAACTTCGGCTTCGAGGTGCGGGCCGGGGCGCCGCGGCGCAGCCAGGCCAGCTCCTTGCGCATCAGGTTCTGGCGGCGCGACTCCGAGGCGGCCGCCTGACGGCTGCGCTCGGCGCGGGCCAGCACGAACGCGGCGTACCCGCCGTCGTAGGCGTCGACCACGCCCGCGCCGTCGGCCCCGGGGTGGACCTCCCAGGTCGTGGTGCAGACCTCGTCGAGGAACCAGCGGTCGTGGGTCACCACCACCATCGCCGACGTACGCCGCGACGCGGCACGGGCGCGCAGGAAGCCGGCCAGCCACGCGACGGCCTCGACGTCGAGGTGGTTGGTGGGCTCGTCGAGGAGCAGCAGGTCGTGCTCGCCGAGCAGCAGGTGCGACAGCGAGCAGCGCCGCCGCTCGCCACCGGACAGGCCCGCGACCGTGCGCTCGAGGTCGATGCCGACGAGCAGCTCGGCCACCACCTCGCGCGAGCGCGGGTCGGCCGCCCACTCGTGGTCGGCGCGGCCACCGAGGACGACCTCGCGCACCGTGGCGGCCTCGTCGAGGTCGTCGCGCTGGGAGAGGTAGCCGACCTGGAGGCCGCGGGTGCGCGAGACGCGTCCGGAGTCGGGCTCGGCGCGGCCGCCCATGAGGTCGAGCAGCGTGGTCTTGCCGTCGCCGTTGCGACCGACGATGCCGACGTGGTCGCCCTCCCCGACGCCGAGGCTGACCTCGTCGAGCAGGATCCTGACGCCGTAGGACTTGGTGACCCGCTCGAGGTTGACCAGGTTGGCGCGCTGGCTCATCCGGCCAGCTCCACGACGTGGGCGCCGGCGACGGGGCCGGTCGCGACGTGCACCACCGGCACGCCTGCCTCGAGCAGGGCCAGCCGGGTCGCGGTGGCGGCCTCGTGGCTGCACGCGTGCGCCAGCAGCGTCGGGCCGGAGCCGGACAGCAGGACGGGTCCGTCGTGGTGGGAGCGGACGAGCGCGCAGCGCTCGGCCAGCTCGGGTCGCAGGCTCAGGGCGGGCTCCTCGAGGTCGTTGGTCAGGGCCGCGCCGACGCGGGGGACGTCGCCGACCCGCAGCGCGGCGAGCAGCCCGACGGGGTCGGCCACGTGGGAGCCGAGCGGCACGTCGGGGTGGAGCCGGTCGAACTCGCGGTAGACCGCGGGGGTGGACAGGCCCGTGGCGTCGGGCACCACGACCCACCAGTGGCTGCCGGCGTCGGGGACGGGCACGACCTGCTCGCCGCGGCCGGTGCCGTGGGCGGTGCCGCCGAGCAGCGAGAAGGGGACGTCACTGCCGAGCTCGGCCGCGAGCGCGAGCAGCTCGTCGTCGGGGGTGTGCAGGTCCCACAGGCGGTCCAGGGCGACCAGGGTCGCGGCGGCGTCGGCGCTGCCGCCGGCGAGGCCGCCCGCGACGGGGATGCCCTTGCCGATCTCGATCGAGGCCGCGCGCCGCAGCCCGTGGTGGGCGGCGAGCGCCTGCCCGGCGCGGACGGCCAGGTTGCGCTGGTCGAGCGGCACGGTGGAGCAGTCGACGTCGCCGAGCGGGGTGACGCTGACCTGCCAGCGCCCGGCGTCCTCGACGCGGACGTCGTCGTAGAGGCTGATCGCCTGGTAGACGGTGTTGAGCGGGTGGAAGCCGTCGTGGCGCGGCCGGCCGACCCGGAGGACCAGGTTGACCTTGGCCGGGGCGCGCACGGTCACGGGTGCGGCGGTGGGTGCCATCAGGCCAGGGCCTCTGCGATCCGGACGAAGTCGGCGAGCTCGAGCTGCTCGCCTCGGGTGAGGGGGTCGATGCCGGCGGCCGCCAGGGCGGCCGTGGAGGCCTCCGCGGAGCCGGCGAGCGTGCGCAGCGCGGCCCGCAGGGCCTTGCGCCGCTGGGCGAACGCGGCGTCGACGACGGCGAACACCTGCGCGCGGGTGACCGCCGTGGTCGGCGGCTCGCGACGGGTCCAGGCGACCAGCCCCGAGTCGACGTTGGGCGCGGGCCAGAACACGTTGCGACCGACGGCGCCGGCGCGGCGGACGTCGGCGTACCACGCGGCCTTGACCGAGGGCACGCCGTAGATCTTGGAGCCGGGGCGGGCGGCCAGCCGGTCGGCCACCTCCGACTGCACCATCACCAGCCCGCGCTCCAGCGAGGGCAGCAGGCCGAGCAGGTGGAGCAGCACCGGCACCGAGACGTTGTAGGGCAGGTTGGCCACCAGCGCCGTGGGCGCGGGGCCGGGCACCTCGCTGACCCGCAGGGCATCGGCCAGGACCACCTCGAAGCGGTCGGCGTGGTCGGGGGCGCGCTCGGCCACGGTCGCGGGCAGCAGGCCGGCGAGCAGCGGGTCGATCTCCAGCGCCACCACGCGGCGGGCCACCTCGAGCAGGGCCAGGGTCAGCGACCCCAGTCCGGGACCGACCTCGAGCACGACGTCGTCGGCCCCGATGCCGGAGTCGCGCACGATCCGCCGCACCGTGTTGGGGTCGATGACGAAGTTCTGCCCCTTCTGCTTGGTGGGGCGCAGGTCGAGCCCGTCCGCGAGCAGACGCACCTCCGCCGGACCGAGCAGTCTCGGTCCGGCGGAGGAAGTCGTCACGGGGACGAGCGTAGAGGCCGTCAGTGACCGGCCCCGCAGTGCGGCCAGGCGCCGTAGCCGCCCTCGGCCGCCGCCACGCGCTCGGCGATGGCGATCTGCTGCTCGCGGCTGTTGGCGCTGGGCAGGCCGGAGCCGCCGTACGCCTGCCAGGTGCCGAGGCTGAACTGCAGGCCGCCGTAGTAGCCGTTGCCGGTGTTGGCCGCCCAGTTGCCGCCCGACTCGCACGCGGCGATGGCGTCCCAGACGCTGCCGCCGCCGACGCTGGCGGTGGGGGTCGCGGGCGCGGCCGGCTTGGTGCCGACCCGGACGATCGCGTCGACCGGGGCGCGCAGCACGCGGGACTTCACGACCGTGGTGCGCACGACCTCGCCGTTGCGCCAGAACTTCTTGTAGGTCACGTCGCGGACGCCGTCGCGGCTGGGACGGACCGTGCGGGTCTCGCCCTCGGTCATCGAGTCGTCCTCGCGGGTGACGGTGCCGGCGTCGATGACCTGGCGGGGCACCCGCTGGGTCTGGACGGCGCGCTTGACCACGACCACGCGGTCGCCGTCCTCGAGGGCGGCGCTGCGGGAGGGGCGGACGAGGTCGTCGCGGTCGACGTCGGCGGCGGTCTCGCGCAGCAGGTCGGCCACGGTGGCGACGGGCACGTCGTGCCGCACGGCCTTCTTCGTGCCGACCTTGAGGGAGACCTTCTTGGGCGTGACGATCGACAGGGCCATGCCCGAGCGGTCGATGGTGGCGCTGCGGCTGACCGACAGGGCGGCGCCGCTGATGCGGAGCCCGACCTGCGACAGGGCGGTCGAGACCTGGGTCGCGGTGGTCCACACGGTCTTCTCCTCGCCGTCGATGCTCAGGGCCAGCGGACGCCCGACGCGCACGGCGATCTCGGTGCCGTCGTTGACGGGCGTGTCGACGCTGGGCACGACCGAGTCGTGCTGGCCGGGCTCGATGCCCTCGGCCGCGAGGACGTCGCCGACCGAGCTGGCGAAGGTGCGGACCTCGCTGCGCTGGCCGTCGACCGAGAGGGTCACGGTGCGGCTCATGGCGGCGTACGCCGTGGCGGTGCCGACGAGGGCGAGGACGACCGCGAGGGTCAGTCCGACGAGAAGGGTCTTGCTCTTGCTGAGGTGTTCGAGGCGTGCGCGCACAGTTCTCCAGTGTTCGCGTTTCCCGGACCACGGGCGGCGTCGTCCCCCCGCGCGATCGCACCGACGCTGGTGCTGGCGGACCCCCTGGGACGCATGCCGAGCGCTGCAGCAGCAGTCCCGCTCCCGGCCATCAGCCGTCGACCCTAGGTGGCGCGCGGGAGCGTTAGCAAACCGACGTCGGCCGCGTCACACCGGGGGGCGGGGTCCACGAGGTGGACGTGACGCCCCACCCACCCCATCAGCCCCAGGGGCCACCGAAGGCCGTCTCGGTGTTCGCGTCGAGCGCTCGGCACAGCTCCTCGAGGTCGTCGCCGCGGGTCTCGGCCATGGCCCGCACGGTCAGCGGGACGAGGTAGCTGGCGTTGGTGCGACCCCGGTGCGGCGCCGGCGTCAGGTACGGCGCGTCGGTCTCCACGAGCACCCGGTCGAGCGGCGCCACCCGCAGCGCCTCGCGCAGCGACGCGGCGTTCTTGAAGGTGACGGTGCCGGCGAAGGAGAGGTGGGCGCCGCGGTCCAGGCAGGCGCGGGCGAACGCCGCGTCGCCGGAGAAGCAGTGCATCACCCAGCGGTCCGGGACCCCGACCTCGTCGAGCACGCGGAGCACGTCGTCGTGGGCGTCGCGGTCGTGGATCACCAGGGTGCGGTCGAGACGGCGGGCCAGCTCGACGTGGGCCCGGAAGGAGTGCTGCTGGGCGGCCGTGCCCTCGGGTCCGGTGCGGAACCGGTCGAGGCCGGTCTCGCCGACCGCGCGCACCCGGTCGCTGCTGCGGGCCAGCCGCTCGATCTCGGCCAGCGCGTCGTCGAGGCGGCCCTGCTCCGCGAGCAGCGGCGCCTCGTTGGGGTGCAGCGCCACCGCGGCCACCACCTGCGGGTGGGCCTCGGCGGTGGCCACGGCCCAGGCCGAGCCCTCGAGGTCGCACCCGACCTGCACCACGCGCGGCACCCCGACCGAGGCCGACAGCGCCAGCGCGTCGGCGACCGCGAGGGCCTCCTCCTCGCCTCGGGTGACGTCGAGGTGGCAGTGGTTGTCCACGACCGGGTGCGGCAGCGGCTCGGGCAGGCCGGGCCGGCCCTCGGGGACCCGGCCGGCGGTCGCGGCGCTCACGGGCGGTGCACCGCGTCGTAGACCAGCCGCTTGGGCACGCCGGAGCGCTTGGCGACCTCGGCGATGGCCTGCTTGCGGGGCACGCCGGTCGACTCCTCGACCTCCACCAGGGCGGCCAGCGCCACCGGGTCGGTGACGGCCTCGGGCGGGGCGGCGCCCTCCACGACCAGGGTGACCTCGCCGCGGACGCCGTCGTCGGCCCACGCGGCCAGCTCGGCCAGCGTGCCGCGGCGTACCTCCTCGTGGGTCTTGGTCAGCTCGCGGCACACCACCGCGCGGCGCTCCGGACCGAAGGCCTCGGCCAGCGCGGCGAGCGCCGCGGCCGTGCGGTGGGGCGCCTCGAAGAAGACCAGCGTGCGCTCCTCCCGGGCGACCGAGGCCAGCCGACGCGAGCGCTCGCCCCCCTTGCGCGGCAGGAAGCCCTCGAAGCAGAAGCGGTCGACCGGCAGGCCCGACACCGCCAGCGCGGTCAGCACCGCCGACGGCCCCGGCAGGCTGGTGACGCGCACGCCCTGCTCGACCGCGGCCGCGACCAGGCGGTAGCCCGGGTCGGAGACGCTCGGCATGCCGGCGTCGGTCACCAGCACCACCCGCTCCCCCGCCAGCAGGGCGTCGACCAGCGCCTGGGTCCGCAGGTGCTCGTTGCCCTCGAAGTACGACACCACCCGACCCGTCAGCTCCACGCCGAGGTCGGAGGTGAGCCGGCGCAGCCGCCGGGTGTCCTCCGCGGCCACCACGTCGGCCTCCGCGAGCTCGCGGGCCAGGCGTGGCGAGGCGTCCTCGGGGCGACCGATCGGCGTGCCGGCCAGGATGAGGACGCCGGTCGCGGCGACACCCGCACGAGGGAGGTCCGGTTGGCTCACCGGTCGATCATCGCAGCCGTAGCCTTGGGCAGCGTGAGCCTCCCCAGCACCCTGCTCGACCGCGAGGCAGCCCCCGCGACCAGCCCGGTGCCCCGCGCCTCGCTGCGCGCGCGGCTCCGGGCCCGCGACCGCGACCCGGTGCTGGCGTGGACCGGCACCCTGGCCGTGACGCTGCTGGCGCTGTTCCTGCGCCTGTGGGACCTGTCGAAGCCGCGGTCGTTCTCCTTCGACGAGACCTACTACGCCAAGGACGCCTGGTCGCTGCTGCACTTCGGCTACGCCCAGACCTACGTCGACGGCGCCGACCAGCTGATCCTGTCGGGGCAGACCACCGGGGTGTGGACCGGCGACCCGTCGATGGTGGTCCACCCCGAGCTCGGCAAGTGGATCATCGCGCTGGGCGAGGCGGCCTTCGGGATGACGCCCTTCGGCTGGCGGATCTCCTCGGCGATCGTGGGCGCGCTGATGGTGATGGTGATGGTCCGGCTCGCGCGGCGGCTCACCCGCTCGACCGCGCTGGGCCTGTTCGCCGGGCTGCTGCTGTGCCTGGAGGGCCAGCAGCTGGTGCTGTCGCGGCTCGCGCTGCTCGACGTGTTCCTCGCCTTCTTCGTGCTCTGCGCGGTCGCGTGCACGGTCGCCGACCGCGACTGGGGCCGGGCGCGGCTCGCGGACCTGGTCGAGGAGCGGCTCGACGGCGCCCGCCTGCGGGCCGGCGCGTGGGGCCCGCTGCTGCTGTGGCGGCCCTGGCGGCTCGCCGCGGGCCTGATGTGGGGCGCCGCCATCTCCACCAAGTGGACGGCGCTGTTCCCGCTCGCGGCCCTCGGCCTGCTGATGTGGGCCTGGGACGCCGGGGCGAGGCGCTCCTTCGGGGTCCGGTGGGCGCTGCTGAAGTCGGCGGTCGTCGACGCCGCCCCGGCCCTGCTGTACGTCGTGGCGCTGCCGCTCGTGCTCTACGTCGTCAGCTGGACCGGCTGGCTGCTGCACGCCGACGTCTACGAGCGGGCGCTCTCGGACACGCAGTACGGCCCCTACTGGGGCAGCTACCTGGAGAAGGACGCCACCGGCTTCTTCCCCGAGCTGTGGCAGTCGCTGCGGTCGCTGTGGCACTACCACCACGACGTCTACTCGTTCCACACCAAGTTCCTCACCGACGCCACCCACGCCTACCAGTCGAGCCCGTGGGGCTGGTTCGTGCTCAACCGCCCCGTCGGCATCTCCACCGAGCTCGACATCGCGCCGGGGTCGCAGGGCTGTGCGGCCGCGGCGGGCTCGACCTGCCTGCGCCAGGTGCTCCTGCTCGGCAACCCGGTCGTGTGGTGGCTGGGCACGCTGGCCGCGCTCTGGTCGGTGGTCGCGGGCGTGGCGAAGCGCGACTGGCGCCACGTGCTGGTGCTGGTCGGGCTGGCGGCGACCTGGCTGCCGTGGTTCCGCTACGACGACCGGCCGATCTTCAGCTACTACGCGTCGGTCTCGCTGCCGTTCCTGGTGCTGTCGCTGACCCTGGCCGTCGGGGCGGTCGTCGGTGGCCCCGGCGCGCCGCGCCGGAGGCGCCTCGTGGGCGCCGCGGTCGCGGGCGGGGTGGTCGGCCTGACGGCGCTGGCGTTCGCGTGGTTCTGGCCCATCTGGACCGACGAGCTGCTCACCAACGGCCAGTGGCTGGACCGGATGTGGTTCCGCCGCTGGATCTGACCCGGGTGTCGGGTCCGACCAGCGGCGGAGGGTGCTGAGCGGGACGGCCGCCCCCGAGGGGTGCGGCGGTCCGTGGTCAGGCGGCGGCAGCGCCCGCCAGGGGCTCCTGCGCGACCGGCGCGACGACCGTCGAGACAGGTGCGTGCAGCCGGCGCTCGAGCACGGACATGCGCAGCAGCGCTCCCGCGACGACGACCAGACCCAGCAGACCCATCAGCAGCACTGACAGCGGTGCGATTGCTCCCATGGTGACGTCCTCCCACGTTCCCCGGTGAACCCCCGATGTGACCTACCGTACGCCGCCGCCAGCAAAACGGACATAGTTCTTCTGGACTAGATCAGATTGATCCTTCATCCCCGATGAGTTGACATCACGGACCCGGACCGTCGGCCGACGTACGCCAGCCAGCCGGTCGCCAGGCCGACCAGTCCGATGCCCAGGGCGCCCTGCGGCCAGTAGATGTGGTCGAGGTGCAGCAGCACCGCGCCGGGCACGAGCAGCAGCCCGGGCAGGCCCGCCAGCCGGTGGCGCAGCAGGGCGTCCAGCGCGACCACCACCGCGGCCACCAGCAGTCCCCACGAGCCGATCTCGCCGAGCGGGGTGCCGATCGCGAAGATCGAGCGCACCTCGTCGGGGCGCGCGGCGCCCGAGGGCAGCCGCGAGGTCACCCAGCCGGCGCCGATGCCGCTGAGGATGTCGAGGGCGTTGTAGAAGATCGCGTAGACGAAGGCCGCCAGGACCGCGACCACGGCCAGCGGGTCGCGGCGCCCCTTGAACAGCCACATCAGGGCCACCCCCACGAGCGGGAAGACCAGCATCCCGGGCACGTGCAGCGTCCACCAGCGGTGGGCCGTGCCCTCGTCGAGGCGCTCGGGGTGGAAGTAGCCTGCCGCCATCAGCGCCAGGCCCGGCAGGGCGCTGAGCACCCCCGCCGTCGTCGGTCCGACCCAGCGGTCGGTGGTGGGGCTGCCGGGTGCTCGTGTCGTCGTCGCCACGCCCCGAACCTACGGGGCGGTGGTGGCGACCCGCGGGCGGCTCAGCCGGCGCGGCTGCCCGCGAAGTCGGACGGGGCGAACTTCCCCTCGGCCAGGCGCGACTCGATGTCCTCCAGGCTGTGCCCGGTCAGCTCCGGCATCCGGCGCCACACGAACACCCAGGCGGCCACGTTGAACAGGCCGTAGAGCCAGAACACCTGGCCCACCCCGAGCAGGTCGATCATCGTCAGCAGGGTCAGGGTGATGAGCAGGTTGGTCGACCACAGCGTGGCCGACTGGGCGGCGGTGCCGGCGCCGCGGACCGCGAGCGGGTAGATCTCCGATCCGGTGAGCCAGCCCATCAGCTGCAGCCCGCCGGCGTTGAAGAACATGAACACGACCAGGCAGGCGACGATGAACGGCACGCTGTCCTTGCCGGCGTTGCCGGTGACGAAGAAGGCGCCGAGCACGAACAGCGCCACGGCGGCCCCCGGCACCATCACCAGGGTGAGGCGCCGACGCCCGACCCGGTCGACGATGGCCAGGCCGACGATCATCATCACCAGGTAGGTCAGGCCCAGCGCGACGCTGACCCGCAGGGCCGCGGTGGTCGAGAACCCGTTGTCGGTGAGGATCGTCGGGGCGTAGTAGATGATCATCTCGATCCCGGACAGCTGCGTGAACGCCGCGACGCCGCAGCCCACGACCAGCGCCGGGCGCACCCACGGCCGGCGCAGGCCGCTCCAGCCGCGGTCGCGGGCCCGGGTCTCCTGCTTGCGCTCCTCGACCTCGACGATCTCCTCGAGCTCGGTGGCGATGTCGTAGCCGTCGGGTCGGACCCGCCGCAGCACCGCCTCCGCCTCGTCGCGCCGACCGCGCTTGACCAGCCACCGGGGGCTCTCGGGCAGTCGCAGCTGCAGGAGCAGCATCAGCAGCGCCGGCACCGCCGCCGCGCCGATCGAGATCCGCCAGTCGACGGCCTCGGTGGCCCCGACCAGGGTCGAGATCACGATGCCGACGCCGATGGCCAGCTGGAAGCACAGCACGAGGCGGCCGCGCAGCCGCGCCGGCGCCATCTCCGCGACGTACATCGGGACGGTCTGGGTCGCGCCTCCGACCGCGAAGCCGAGCAGCACCCGGGCCAGGGCCAGCAGCACGGCGCTGGGCGCGATCGAGCACAGCAGGCTGCCGGCCACGAACACGCAGCAGATGAGCAGGATGGTGCGGTGCCGGCCCCAGCGCTCGGACAGCAGGCTGCACACCAGCGCGCCGATGACCGCGCCGAGCAGGATCCCGGCCGCGATCGACTGCTCGAGGCCGTTGCCGGTGTCGAACTCCTCGGAGATCTGGAGCAGCGCCCCGGAGATGATGCCGGTGTCGTAGCCGTAGAGCAGCCCGCTGACGGCCGAGACCACCGCCACCGCGAGCATCAGCCCGTTGAGGGCGCCCTCGTGGGCGTCGTCCCCCTGGTCCCTGCGTGCCTCGGTCTGGGTCATGGGTCTCCCCCGTCTGCCGGGCCGGCCGTCCCGATGGCGACCGGCAGGGGTAGGCGTACCCCATCGTCGCCGCCCCACCGTGCGGGCGCGCCTCCCCTCAGCGACCGGTGGGGTCCACCCGGCGGTGCAGCAGCCGGAGCAGGGCGTCGAGCAGGATGCCGAGGATGGAGATCGACACGATGCCGCTGAGCACCAGCGAGGTCTGCAGGTTCACGCCGGCGTTGTTGATGAGGTAGCCCAGCCCGCTGTCGGCCGCGATCAGCTCCACGGCCACGATGCTGGTCCACGCCCCGCCCATGGCGAGCCGCATGCCGGTGATGATCTGCGGCAGCGCGCTGCGCAGACGCACCGTGAGCAGCACCCGCAGCGGCGACCCGTCAACGACACATGCCGAGACAACTGGTCCAGACCTGGCCCGGGTCACCCACCTGGCACGCTCCCCCCATGACCGGTCTCCTGCACGGCCCCGGACCCGCGCTGGCCGCCACCACCGCCCCGGCCCCGGACTGGCGCCTCGCCCTGGTGCTGCTGGCGCTGCTGGTGCTCGGCGTGGTCGTCTCGCTGCTGGCCGGGCTCGGGGTCGCTCGCGACCACGTGACCGCGGGGGTGCGCGCGGTGGTCCAGCTCGGCGTGGTCTCGCTGGTGATCGCGGCGGCGCTCGGCTCGGTCGGCTGGTCGCTGCTCGTGGTCGCGGTGATGTACGCCGTCGCCGTGGCCACCTCGGCCCGTCGGATCGACGTGCCGGCGCGGCAGGTGCCGTGGCTGGCCCTGGCCGTGGCCGCCGGGGCGCTCCCGGTGCTGGCGCTGAGCCTGGGCTCCGGGGTGGTGCCCTTCGACGGGGCCGGGATCGTGCCGGTCGCGGGCATCGTCATCGGCGGCACCATGACCGCGGCGACGCTCACCGGCCGGCGGGCCAGCGACGAGCTCCGCGGCGCCTTCGGCTCCTACGAGGCCGGCCTGGCGCTGGGTCTCACCCAGCAGCAGGCCGCCTTCGAGGTCGTGCAGCCCTCCGCGCGCGAGGCGCTGCTCCCGGGCCTCGACCAGACCCGCACCGTCGGCCTGGTCACCCTGCCCGGCGCCTTCGTCGGCGTCCTGCTCGGCGGCGGCACCCCGCTCGAGGCGGCCTCGGCCCAGGTGCTGGTGCTCTTCGGGCTGATGGCCGGCCAGGCCGTCACCACCGCCGTCGTGCTCCAGCTGGTCGCCCGCGGCCGCGTCGTGCGCCGCGACCTCGCCGCCACCTACCCCCGCTGACGCGACCGCCGGGTCGGCCTCAGTGGACGAGCTTGAGGCCCACGACGCAGCCGACGAGGCCCAGGATCAGCAGCACGCGCACGAGGCTGACCGGCTCCTCCCCCGTGGCCATCGCCCAGGCGACGGTGAGCGAGGCGCCGACGCCCACCCACACGGCGTACGCCGTCCCGACCGGCAGCTCGCGCATGGCGTACGCCAGGCCGCCCATGCTCGCCACGATGGCGACGCCGAAGACCACCGACGGCAGCAGCCGGGTGAACCCCTCGGACCTCCCCAGCGCCGTGGCCCAGACGGCCTCCAGCACACCGGACACGACCAGCACCCACCACGACATGACGACTCCTCGTGGCCGTCTTGTCGCGCTCCGGGTACGGCTCCCTCGTCCGGGGACCGGCTCGGCCGGCCCTGGCACAAGAGGCTAGCAAGCGCGGGCTGGGCCACAGCAGCATGAGTCGCGCTCGAGCGGTAACCGGTCGTCGCGGCTCCGGGGCCGCGTCCACTCCAGGAGAGGGGCCCCATGCCCACCACCCACGCCCTGACCGTCACGGTCGTCGGCTGCGGCGCCCTCGCGCTCGTGGCCTCGATCTGGCTGGCCGTCACCCCGCACCGGATCGGTCGCCGCTCGCTGCGGCTGCCCCCGCTGGCCTGGCAGCTGGCCCGGGTCGGCCTGGTCGCCACGCTGTCCACCCTCGCCGCAGGCTGCGCCCTGGCCGCCGTCGGACTGCTCGGACCCGGCGCGCCACGCTGAGACCCGCTGCACCCCGCACCGACCTGGTCGTGTGGGTGAGAGGGCGCCGGGGCGCCCGGTGGCACCCACGACCCCGGACGTGCGACGACCCCCACCGGCGCAGTGCCGGTGGGGGTCGGTCTGGTGGAGCTGAGGGGATTCGAACCCCTGGCCTTCTCATTGCGAACGAGACGCGCTACCAACTGCGCCACAGCCCCAGTGCGCCCGCGAGCGCGAGGAAGAAGTTACCACCGGGACCCCGCAGGTCCCGAATCGGGTCAGGCGCCGGCGGCCCTGCGCGCCTGCTCGGAGTCGGCGCGGTCCTGCTCGGCCTGCTCCTCGGCCTCGCGGGCCAGCGCGGTGTCCGACTCGTCGTGGCCCGAGCTGGTGACGCCGGTCAGCTCGATGGTGCGCACGGTGCGGCGGGCGGTCGCCTTGCCGACGTACGTCGGGAGGGTGAGCGGCAGCGGGTCCCACAGCGAGCCGTCGTCGGCCAGGGCGGCCTCGACCTCGACGCGCTCCTCCGGGCTGGTCCCGGAGGACAGCAGCCGCTCGAGCTCGGCGTCGATGTCGAGGGGGACCTCGACGGGCTCGACCGTCGCGGGTCGGGCGACCGGCGACGCGGGGCGAGCGGCAGGGGTGGGCCGCTCGACCTGCGGGGCGGCGTGGGCCGCGGGCTCGACGTGCGGGGCCACCTCGGGGACGGCGACGGGGGCGGTCCGGACGGGCGCCGTGCGGCGGCGCTGCTGGGCCCTGACCGAGAGCCGGGCGATGACGAGGAAGGCGAGCGTCAGGACGCCGGGGACCGCCAGCGACCACCACGGGACGACCGCGGCACCGGCGAGCACGGCCACCAGGACCAGCGCGCCGAGCAGGACGCCCAGCACCCGGCGGCGGTTGCGCGCGGCGCGGGCGGTGGGGGTCAGCTCGACGACCGGGCGGCGCACGACCGTGTCCTCCGAGGACACCTCGACGACCGTGTCGACCTCGTCGTGGGCCGGCGTCGTGGCGGACGCGTCGGTGTGGCGGCGACGGGTGAGGATCCGCACCTTCTCGGTGTGGCCCTCCTCGAGCCGCTCGCCGGCCACCTCGTCGTGGTGCTGGAGCGCCTTGGGGATCAGATAGACGGCCCACGCGAGGGCCAGCACGACGAAGATGACAGCTGACAGGTCCACAGGCAGGACGATACGAGCGGGCGGAGGCGGCGAACCGGACCCGGGGCGGTGTGTCGCCAGTTCACTCGTGTGACGGGTGTGGTTTGCCCTTCGAGACGGGCCCGGCGGCCCTCCTCAGGGGCCGAGGGGCGGGGTGCCGCCCGGGGACGCCCGGGCGTCGAGCCGGGCGAGGAGCCCGCCCGGGACCTGCTCGGTGGTCAGCGCGAACAGCCGGTGGTCGCGCCAGTCGCCGTCGATGTGCAGGAACCGGCGGGCGTAGCCGACCTCCTCGAAGCCCAGCTTCTCCACCACCCGCAGCGAGGAGGCGTTCTCGGGCCGGATCGCCACCTCGACGCGGTGCAGCCCGACCGGGCCGAAGCAGTGGTCGACCGCCAGGGCGACCGCGCGCGGGATGATGCCGCGGCCGGCGTGGCCCTGGTCGACCCAGTAGCCGATCGAGGCGAACTGCGCCGACCCGCGCACCACGTTGCTGACGGTCAGCTGCCCGACGAACTGGCCGTCGTGCTCGACCACGAACGGCAGCTGCCGCCCGGCCCGCGCCTCGCGCCGCATGGTGCGGACCATCGCGGCGAACGAGCGGGGCTGGACCTGGGTCTGCGAGGGTGCGGTCGCGTCCCAGGGGCCCAGCCAGGCGGCGTTGGCGTGGCGCAGCCGGCGCCAGGTGTGCCGGTCGGCCTGGGTCAGCGGCCGCAGCCGCACCCGCCCGGAGGTCAGCACGGCCGGCCAGCCGGGGCTCAGTGGTCGCTCCCGACGATCTGCTCCACGGCGTGGCGCAGCAGCGGCACCACCACCGCGAGGCCGTCCTTGACCCCGCCGCGCGAGCCGGGGAGGTTGACCACGAGCGCCTGGCCCGAGACCCCCGCGAGACCCCGCGAGAGCGCCGCGGTCGGCACGCCCTTGGCCGTGCCGTGGGCGCGGATCGCCTCGGCGATGCCGGGCACCTCGCGGTCGAGCAGCGGGCGGGTCGCCTCGGGGGTGCGGTCGGTGGGCGTCAGGCCGGTGCCACCGGTCGTCAGCACGGCGCGCGCCCCCGCCGCGATCGCCGCCCGGACGGCCTCGCCGACGGGGTCGCCGTCGGGCACGACCGCGGGGTCGGCGACGTCCCAGCCGTCGGCCCGGAGCGCCTCGACGATGAGGGGGCCGGTGGTGTCGTCGTACACCCCGGCCGCGGCGCGGTTGGAGGCGACCACGACGGCGGCCTGCAGCGACTCAGCCACGGCGCCACGTGCCGCTCTTGCCACCGGTCTTCTCCTCCACGCGGACGTCGGTGATGACCGCGCCCTTGTCGACGGCCTTGACCATGTCGACGACCGTGAGCGCGGCGACCGACACGGCCGTGAGCGCCTCCATCTCCACGCCCGTGCGGTCGGTGGTCCGCACGGTGGCCGCGATCACGACCGCGTCGTCGAGGACCTCGAGGTCGACGGTGACGCCGGAGACCGCCAGCGGGTGGCACAGCGGCACCAGGTCGGGGGTGCGCTTGGTGGCCATGATGCCGGCGACCCGCGCCACCCCGAGCGCGTCGCCCTTGGGCACGCCCTCCCCGCGCAGCAGCGCCACCACCTGCGCCGAGACCAGCACCCGGCCGCTCGCGGTGGCACTGCGGGCGGTCACCTGCTTCTCGGAGACGTCGACCATGCGGGCCGCGCCGTGCTCGTCGACGTGGGTGAGCCGGTCGCCCACCGGGCTGCTCACCGGGCCGTTCACCGGCCCTCCTGCGGCCGGTCGAGCAGCAGCACCGGCACCAGGTCGCCCTGGGAGACGGCGGCGACGTCCTCGGCCAGGACGACCAGGCCGTCGGCCTGGGCCAGCCCCGCGATCAGGTGCGACCCCGGCCCGCCGACCGGCGTCACCCGCAGCTGGCCGCCGGTGTGCTCAGCCGCGACCCGGAGCAGCTGGGTCTTGCCGCGCATCGAGCGGACCGACTCGGTCAGCACGGCCGGGCGCAGCACCGGGTCGGTGCCGGCCTGGCCGGTGAGCCGGCGCAGCGCAGGGGCGACGAACACCTCGAAGGAGACGTACGCCGAGACCGGGTTGCCGGGGAGCGTGAAGATCGGGGTGCGGTCCTCCCCCACGACGCCGAAGCCCTGCGGCTTGCCGGGCTGCATCTTGACCTCGAGGAAGTCGACGGTGCCGAGCTCGCGCAGCACCTCCTTGACCACGTCGTGGGTGCCCTTGCTGACCCCGCCGCTGGTGACCACCAGGTCGGCGCGCAGCAGCTGGTCGGAGAGCGCGTCGGCGAACTCGCGGGGGTCGTCGGTGGTCGCCCGGGCGCGGTAGGCGATGCCGCCGTGGGCACGCACCGCCGCGGCGAGCAGGAAGCTGTTGGCGTCGTAGATCTGGTCGCCCGCCAGCGGCTTGCCGGGCTCGACGAGCTCGGAGCCGGTCGACATCACGACGACGCGGGGGCGCGGGGCGGTGGTGACGCTGCCGTTGCCGAGCGCCGCGAGCAGCCCGACGTGGCGGGTGCCGATCACCTGGCCGCGGCGCATCAGCACGTCGCCGCGCTGCACCTCCTCGCCCGCGCGCCGGACGTGCTGGCCCTCGTCGGGCGCCTGCGCGACGACGACCTCGCGGCCCTCCTCGTGGGTCCACTCGAAGGGCACCACCGCGGTGGCGCCGGCGGGGACGGGCGCGCCGGTCATGATCCGGACCGCGGTGCCGGGGGTGAGGCTGTGGATGGTGGTCTGCCCGGCGGCGATCTCGCCCACCACGGGCAGGTGCACCGGACGCTCGGCGGTGGCCTCGGCGACGTCGGCGAAGGCCACGGCGTAGCCGTCCATGCTGGAGTTGTCGAAGCCCGGCAGCGCCACCTCGGCCACCACGTCGTCGGCGAGGGGGAGGCCGATGGCGTCGAGCAGCGGGCGCTGCGACGGCGTCAGCGGGGTGATCTGCTCCAGGACCCGGCGCCGGTAGTCCTCCATGGACAGCGGCGCGACGTCGGTGGGGCGGGGTGGGTCCGTGGCCATGGCGCGAATCTAGTCGCCGGTGCCTCGGTCCCGGGTGCGGGCGGGGCTCGCCTCACCCAGGGTGGAGCCGGCGTCGACGCGGCCGCGCTGGCCCTCGAGGGTCGCCCGGCCGGTGACCTTGACGCCCTCGCCGAAGCTCCAGTCGCCGTGGACGACCAGCGACTCGGCCTCGCGCAGCGACGGGACGCCGGCGGCGAAGCGCTTGTCGAAGTCCCCGACCAGCTTGTAGTGCTCGGCGTCGAGGTCGACGAAGGGCAGCTCGGCGGCCTGCTGGTCGAGCACGAAGTCCTGGCCGAGCTCGTAGGCGTCCGAGCGCAGCACCAGCAGGTCGTTGGTCGTCTTGACCGGCACGAAGCGCTCGCGGGTGACCTCGATGAGGGTGGAGTCCTCGAAGACCTCGATCGCAGCGCCCATGGCCGTCTCGACCTGGATGACCTCGGGGCTCCTGCTGTCCGCCGGGTCGACGTTCTTCTCGTTGCGGATCAGCGGCAGCCCCAGCACGCCCTCGCGGCGGGCGATCTCGGCGCGCATCCGCTCCAGGTCGAACCACAGGTTGTTGGTGGAGCAGAACTGGTGGCGCGAGAGGTCCTGCAGCGCCTCCTGGTCGGCCGCGGGCGTCTGCGCGGTCTCGCGCAGCACGATCCGGCCGTCGGCCTTGCGGCGCGCGAAGTGGCCGCCCTTGCGGTCCGAGGGGGTACGCCGCACCGCCTCGATCGCGAAGGGCGCCCCGCTGCTCGCGAACCAGCCGGCGACCCGGGCGTCGGGCACCGCCCCGAGGTTGTCGGAGTTGGAGACGAAGGCGTAGCGGTAGCCCTGGTCGATGAGCCGGTCGAGCAGACCGGTGCCGACGAGCGCGGTGTAGAGGTCGCCGTGGCCGGGCGGACACCACTCCATCGCCGCGTCCTTGGTCCACGTGACGGGGGTCAGGTCGTCCTTGCGGAGCTTGGGCTCCTTGTTCTGGAGGAACTCCAGCGGCAGGCCGTCGACGGCGAGGTCGTCGTAGCGGGCCAGCGCGGCCAGGGTGTCGGCCGAGGTGCGGAAGCTGTTCATGAACACGAGCGGGAGCGTGGCGCCGTACTCGCGGCGCAGGTGGAGCACCTGGCGGGCGATGACGTCGAGGAAGGACAGCCCGCGGCGCACGCACAGCAGCGACTTGGCCCGCTCCATGCCCATCGAGGTGCCGAGCCCGCCGTTGAGCTTGATGACGACGGTCGCGCCGATGGCCTCGGCGGCCACGTCGTCGGCCACCTCGACGTCGGCGAGGGAGTCCATGCCGACCGGCTCGATGGTGTCCTCGGCGATCATGCCGGTCTCGCCGTGCTCGAGCTGGCGGTAGTAGTGCGAGAACACCTCGATCGCCACCGGGTCGACACCCTCGGCGGTCATCTTCTCGCGGGCCTGCGTGAGTCCCTTCGACTTCATGCTCCCGATCGTAGGCTCACCTGGTGCTCGACCACACAGGGACCGTGAAGGCGGCCAAGCTCGCCCTGCGCGACCAGCTGCTCGCCGGGAGGCGCCGGATCGGGCTGCTGGAGCTGGGCGAGCGCGCCCGGGCCAGCGCCGACCACCTCCTCGACCTCCCCGAGGTACGCCGCGCGGCGACCGTCGCGGCGTACGTCTCGGTGGGCCACGAGCCCGGCACCGGTCCCCTGCTCGACCGGCTCCACGACCGCGGGGTCCGGGTGCTGCTGCCCCTGCTGCAGCCCGACGGCGACCTCGACTGGGCGCCGTACGCCGGGTCCGGCGACCTGCGCTCGGCCCGGCGCGGCCTGCTCGAGCCGGGCACCGCCGCCCTGGGGCCGGACGCGGTCGCCGGCGCCGACGTCGTGCTCGTGCCCGGGCTGGCGGTCGGGCGCGACGGCACCCGGATGGGCCGCGGCGGCGGCTCCTACGACCGGGCGCTGGCCCGGGTCCCGGCCGGCACCCTGCGCTGCGTGCTGCTCCACCGCGGCGAGCTGCTCGACGCCGTGCCCGCCGAGCCCCACGACCTGTCCGTCGACGCGGTCGTCACCGACGAGGGCGTGGTGCGG
This sequence comes from Nocardioides scoriae, assembly GCF_900104965.1. NCBI lineage: Bacteria > Bacillati > Actinomycetota > Actinomycetes > Propionibacteriales > Nocardioidaceae > Nocardioides > Nocardioides scoriae. The sequence goes on from NZ_LT629757.1 coordinate 1,924,126, forward strand.
CTACCCCTCGCCGCCGGAGGGGCGTAGCACCAGCCGGTCCGAGGTCGCGGCCTCGACGGCGTCGCGGCTGAACGGCCAGGCCAGCGAGCGGCCCTCGACCAGCAGGTCGACCTGGTCGGTGTAGTGGGAGGACGCCGCGTGGCCCGAGGCGCCGCCCAGGGTCACCCAGCGGGAGTCGTCGAGGTCGGCGAGGTCGACCACCATCCGCATCGACGGCGCGGTGGTGACGTCGTACCCCTCGGCGGCGTCCCACGCGGTCGAGTCCACGCTGGTGCCGCCCCCGCCGACCGCCCACGGCCCGCGGTTGAACAGCCACCGCAGCGGGGCGAAGCCACTCTGGCCGACGGTGGCGTTCTCGAGGTCGAGGCGGTGCAGCCGGCCCCAGCTCCAGTCCTCGGGCCGCACCGACTCGCGGCGGGTGATCTCGTCGCGGGCCGCGCGCAGCGACGCGGCGAGCACCATGTCGCGGTCCTCGATGACGCCCTCCGTGCGGGAGTCGTCCCACCAGGGGCTGTCGGGCTGGCGCAGCAGGTTGGACACCACGGCCACCCAGCGCTGCCCACCGTCGGGCCACTGCGCCTCGGGGAGGTCGTCGTGGAAGGTCTCCTCCAGCACGGTGCGCCAGACCACGTTGAAGTAGGCGGCCGCCGCCGACCCGGCCTCCTGGCGGCCGTCCCAGTCGAGGAGCAGGCGCTGGCCGTCGGCGTCGTACTGCGAGGTCATCAGCTGGCGCATCAGGTAGGGCACCAGCACCGGCGCCATCGGGTGGCGGGTGTCGCGCTGCACCGCCTCGAGGTCGCGGACGTCGAGCCGGGCGTCGTCGGCGAGACGCGCGGTCAGCAGCCGGCGGATCCGCTCGCTGCGGTAGCCGTGGTCGGGCTCGTCGGTCAGCAGGAAGGGGTACGACGGCCCGGTGACCGCCTGGTTGGCCGCCACGACGAACCCCTCGGCGGGGTTGAGCCGGCTCGGCAGCCGGTCGAAGGGGATGGTGCGCCCGGTCCAGTCGTCGGCGGGGTCCCAGCCGGCGGCCGGGTAGCGGCCGTCGCGCCCGCCCTTGCGGATCGGGATCGCGCCCGGCGCCTGGTAGCCGATGTTGCCCTGCCGGTCGGCGTACACCAGGTTCTGGCTCGGCACCGCGAAGGACTCGGCCGCCGCGCGGAACTGCGTCCAGTCGGCGGCCCGGTCGAGGGCGAAGATCGCGTCGGCGGTGGGGCGCGGGGTCAGCGCCGTCCAGGCCAGCGCGACGGCGTACCCGTTGCCGCGCTCGGGGGCCTCCGGCCCGACCTGGGCGTTGGCGCCCACGCTGGACAGCTCGGCCGAGACGTCGGAGAGCAGCGGGCCGTGGCGCGTGGAGCGCACCGTGAACAGCCGGGGCGTGCCGCCCGCCACGCGGATGGTCTCGTCGCGCTCGGTGAGGGGGAGCTGCTGGTCGCCGTACTGGTAGGTGCGGCCCTCGAGCTTCTCGAGGAAGAGGTCGCTCACGTCGGGGTCGAGGTTGGTCAGCCCCCAGGCGATGTCGCGGTTGTGGCCGATCACCACCCCGGGCATGCCGGCGAAGCTGAAGCCCGAGACGTCGAAGGGGCAGCTCTCGTCGACGGTGCGACAGTGCAGCCCCACCTGGGTCCAGACCCCGGGCAGCGAGACCCCGAGGTGGGGGTCGTTGGCCAGCAGCGGCTGGCCGGTCACGGTGTGCTCGCCCGAGAGCACCCAGCTGTCGGAGCCCAGGCCGTCACCTGTGCCGAGCAGGTGAGGAACCTGCTCCAGGCTCGCGGCGACCGCGTCGAGGGCCGCGGCACGGCTCCCGTCGCCCCCGCCGCCGGCTCCGGGGGCCACCCGCGGCGCCGGGCGGGCGGGCGGGACGTCCTCGTCGGGCAGGATCGGCGCCCGGTCGTAGTCGTAGCGCGGCCACAGCTCGTCGACCTGCTCCGGCGTGCGGTTCACGGCCAGGCGGGTGCGGGCGATCTCGTCCTGCATGTTGCCGCGCAGGTCCCACGCCATCGCCTTGAGCCAGGCCAGCGAGTCGATCGGCGTCCACCGCTCGGGCTGGTAGTCGAGCCCGCCCAGCGCCAGCGCGGTGTACTCCGCGGACAGCTGGGTGGTGGGACGGCCGCGCAGCCACGCGTTGACCCCGTCGCTGTAGGACTGCAGGTAGCTGCGGGTGCTGGGCGCCAGCAGGTCGTACTCCTGCGCGGCCACGCGGCGCCAGCCCAGCGTCCGCACCACCAGGTCGGACTCGACCGCCCGCTCCCCCACCAGCTCGGCGAGCCGGCCGGCGGTGACGTGGCGACGCACGTCCATCTCGTAGAACCGGTCCTGCGCCTGCACGAACCCCTGGGCGAGGAAGAGGTCGCCGGGCTCGTCGGCGTACACCTGGGGGACGCCGTGGTCGTCGCGCAGCACCTCGACGTCGGCGGACAGACCGGGCACGGTGAGGGTGCCCTCGGTCTGCGGCAGCGGGCGTCGCAGCATCGCCAGGGTGGCCACCAGGGCGACCACGACGAGCAGCACCAGGGCGGCGACGGCGTACGTCGTGGCGCGTGCCCACCCGGGCCAGCCCCGGAACGTCGCGACGGTGCTGGCCGGGCGGCTCGGGGACGTCACTCGGAGCATTGTGCCGTAGCATCTGGCCGCGACGTCGACGAGTGCCGACCCCTTGTCCGTGTGACTTCCCCGGAGGATCCAGCCGTGCCCACGTACCAGTACTCCTGCACCGAATGCGGCCACTTCTTCGAGGTGGTGCAGAGCTTCTCCGACGACTCCCTGACCGTCTGCCCCGTGTGCGAGGGCAAGCTCCGCAAGGTCTTCAACGCCGTCGGCGTGGTGTTCAAGGGCTCCGGCTTCTACCGCAACGACAGCCGCAGCGAGTCCAAGGGCGGCACCGGGTCGAGCACCCCCTCCAAGCCCGCCGCCCAGGACTCCGGCTCCACGTCGTCCACCTCGTCCTCCTCGGACTCGGGCAGCAGCAGCTCCTCGACCGCCTCGACCTCGAGCAGCAGCGACTCCAAGCCGGCCTGACGCCCCTCGGTCCCTGAGGAAGGACGGAGTCCTGTCTCGAAGGGCCTGTGGACGACGCGACGCACGGATCGCGGCGGCCGCCTAGCGTCGCGGCCATGACCCTCGCCCGCCTGCTCGCTCCCCTGCGCCGGCTCCGCCGGCGGGTCCTGCTGCACCGGCGGTCGCTGGCAGCGCTGTGCGCCGCGGCGGCGGTGCTGGTCGGGTTCGAGGTGGCCTCGCCGCCACCTGCGCCGACCGTGGCGGTGTGGACGGCGGGACGCGCGCTGCCGGGCGGGGTGGTGCTGACCGGGTCGGACCTCGCGCCCCGCGAGCTGCCGCCCGAGGCGGTGCCCGACGACGCGGTCACCGACCCGCGCGAGGTCGTGGGGCGGGTGCTGGCGGCCCCGGTGGCGCGGGGCGAGACGGTCACCACCCTGCGTGTCGTGCGCCGCGGTCTGCTGCGCGGCTACCCCGGGAGCACCGCCGTGCCGCTGCGCGTGACCGACGGCGAGGTCGTCTCGCTGCTGCGCGTCGGCGACCGGGTCAGCTTCGTGGTCGCCGACCCCGACGGCCGGGGCGAGCCGCAGCTGCTCGTCGAGGACGTGCCGGTGGTCGCCGTGCCGCGGGCCTCCGCAGGTCTCGGCGGGGTGGCGGGCGGTTCGGGACGACTGGTGGTGGTCGCCGTGCCCGACGGGGAGGCCGCCGACGTCGCGGCACGCGCGGCGACGTCGATTCTCATCCCCGTCTGGAGGGACTAGCCTCGTGCGCGGGCCGATCCCGCGCCCCCCCGCCCTCGGAACGGAGAGCCCAGCGACATGAACGGCTTCAAGAACTTCATCCTGCGCGGCAACCTGATCGACCTCGCGGTCGCGGTCATCATCGGCTCGGCCTTCGGGGCCGTCGTGACGACGTTCACCAACTGGCTGACGGCCCTGCTGCCCGACACGGCGTCGAAGTACTTCGAGAACACCGCCAACAGCTTCGGCGCCTTCCTCAACGCCGTGATCTCCTTCGTGTTGCTGGCCGCGATCGTCTACTTCTTCGTGGTGCTGCCCTACACCAAGGCGAAGGAGAAGTACTTCCCCGCCGAGGCCCCCGGCACCCCGGCCGACATCGCCCTGCTCGAGGAGATCCGCGACCTGCTGGCCGCCCAGGCCACCGCGGCCGGCGGCTCGACGCGCCCCGGCACCCCTCCCGGCGGCACCAGCTCGGTCTGACCGGCCCGCCCGCGGTCCGGTCGGCTCAGCCCACCGGGCCGTGGTGCGGGGGCACGTCGCGACGCAGCCGGTCCTCGGCGGTCTCGGTGCGCTCCACCTCGACCCGGTCGTCACGGGTCTGCTCGGGCAGCACGTCGCCGAACACCTCGGCCAGCCGGCGGCGTCGCGCCTCGCGCTCCGCGGCGGTCAGTGGCTCGCGCTGGTGCATCGCTGCAGGGCGGCGTCCAACCAGCCCGCGTCGAACTTCGGGCGGTGCGGCTGGTAGCCCGTCATCGAGGCGAAGTGGTCGGAGCACACCCGCAGGGAGCGCGCCTGCGGCTCGAAGCGCGGGCCGATCCACCACCGGCCGACCGGGCCGATGAAGGAGCGGGACTCCACGCCCATCGCGTCGGCGTACCCCTGCACCAGCTCGTGGCGCTGCACCGGCTCGGCCCCGACGTTGTAGACGCCGCTGGGGGCGTGCAGCGCGCAGCGCACGATCTCGCCCAGGTCGTCGGTGTGCACGACGTGCGACCAGCCCTCGGGGTGGCCCATGCCGATGCGGCGTCCGGCCTGCACGGCGCGCAGCCAGTAGCGGGTCTGCGGGTCGTCGCCGACGATCGTGCCGAAGCGCAGCACGACCCCGGTGCGCGAGCCGCAGCTGAAGTCCTGGACCAGCGACTCCCCCACCGCGGCGGGCTCGGTCATGGCCGTGATCTCCAGCGGGCTCTGCTCGGTGATCCAGTCGTCGCCCTGGTCGGCGTAGAGGTAGCTCGCGCCCTCCTGCACCACCCGTCGTACGCCGGCGCGGCGGGCCGCCTCGACCACGTGGCGCACCCCCGCGGTCCGCAGCAGGTCCTGGCGCCGCCAGGCGCTGGCGAGGAAGGCGCTGTGGCCCACGGGCACGTGGCTGGCCAGGTTGACCACCGCGTCGGCCCCGGCGAAGGCGGCCTCGAGGCTGTCGAGGTCGAGCACGTTGCCGCGCACGGAGCGCACGCCCAGCTGGTGGGCGACGGCGTCGGCGCGCGCCGAGCGGGTGACGAGCCGGACGTCGTGCCCGGCCGCCAGCAGCGACGGCACGGCAGCCCGCCCGATCACGCCGGTGCCGCCGGTCAGAACGATCCTCACGGCCGACATGATCCGATAACGATCCGGTGACGGCAACTCGACGCGGCGGTGTCGGGCGAGGCGTTCGTGGGTACTCCCATCCCCTCGAGTGTACGCCGCGCCGGCTCCAGGCCCCCGGGGTCACCCCCGGCGGCGCCTCGTCGGGCGAGGGTCAGGCGCAGAGCCCGGCGTCCTCGGCGGCCTGCTTGCGGGCGGCCTCGGCGGCGGCGCGCGCGGCCGCCTGGTCGGGGGTGGTCGTGGGGCTGGGCGAGGCGGACGCCGAGCCGGACGGCGACGCGGACGGCGAGCCGGAGGCGCCGTCGGTCGGCAGCTCGCCGGGCTTGCGGCCCGGGACGAGCGCGTCGGCGCCGTAGCTGCCCAGCGCCTTGTCGAAGCGGATCTTGCGCCACAGGCCGGTGGCCTCGGGCGCCAGCTGGAGCCGGTTGGGGTCGGGCTGGTACTCCTCGTTGGGCACCGTCACGAAGGCGATGTTGTCCAGGCCGATGTCCTGCAGCGAGGTGCCGAGCGAGACGAGCTCGCGCAGCTTGGCGAAGCCGCGGTCGGTGGTCAGCGAGCTGGTGGCGGCGTCGAGGAAGCGGTAGAGGCGCAGCGGGTTGGCCAGGGTGCCGCGGCTGACGACCTTGGCCACCATGGCGGCGATGAAGGCCTGCTGGCGCTTCATCCGGCCGATGTCGCCGTTCTCCAGTCCGAGGCCGTGGCGCACGCGCACGTAGTCGAGCGCCTGGTTGCCGTTGACCTTGTAGGTGCCCGCCGGCAGGTAGATGTTGCCGATGGTGTCGTTGACCTCGTTGGGCACGCAGACCTTGACCCCGTCGACGGCGTTGACCATGTCCTTGAACCCGGCGAAGTTGATGACGACGAAGTGGTCGATGCGCACCTTGGTGATCGCCTCGACGGTGCGCACGGTGCAGGCGGGGCCGCCGTCGGCGTACGCCTCGTTGAACTGGGTGAGACCCGCGGGGATCGTCTTGCCGTTCTTGCCGGGGCAGGCGGGGCGCTGGACCATCAGGTCGCGCGGCAGGCTGACGCCGTAGGCGCGCCTCCGGTCGGCCGAGAGGTGCAGCAGCATCGTGGTGTCGGACAGCCCGGGCGTCTCGCCGCCGATGTCGGTGCCGCTGCGGTCGTCGGAGCCCATGACCAGGACGTTGAGCGGCTCCTCGGGTCCCTCCACCTCGACCTGCGCCGGGCGGTTGTCGCCGAGGTCGGGCGCGATGGCGTTGATGTTGTTCTCGAGCTTGTTGTAGGTGAAGACGAGGAAGCCGACCACCACCAGCGCCAGCACCAGGAACCCGATGGCGACACGCGTGAGGATGCGACGCCGACGCGAACGACCCTTCTCGGGGCGTACGGTCTCGACGTCGGACACGGGCGTTCCTCCACTGTTCACGGGCAGGCTCCTGCGGGCGGGCGCACCCGGGGCCGGGTCATTCTGGCACGCGCACCTGTGCCGCGCCTGAAGATCGCGCCAGGACGCCTCCGTGACAAGATGCCGCGGACGCCCCAGTAGCTCAGTGGATAGAGCAGCCGCCTCCTAAGCGAAAGGTCGCCAGTTCGACTCTGGCCTGGGGCACGCGCGATCCCCTCCGGCGCTTCTCGCAGGCGTCCCGCCCGCGGCGTGAGGTGCGGCACGGTGGACCGGCGTTGCGTGGCACGACCCGGCCCGGCTACCTTGATTAGGCAAGCCTTACCTGTCAGGAGCCGCGCTATGACGTCCTTCCCCCTCGGCAACTACCTCATCGGCCTCCGCGAAGGCCTCGAGGCGAGTCTCGTCGTGGTCATCCTGGTCGCCTACCTCGTCAAGTCCGGCCGGTCCCACCTGCTGCCGCGGATCTGGGCCGGCGTCGGCGCCGCCGTCGCCCTGTCGTTCGGGTTCGGCGCGCTGCTCACCTTCGGTCCCCGCCGCCTCACCTTCGAGGCCCAGGAGGCGCTCGGCGGGATCCTGTCGATCGTCGCCGTCGGCTTCGTGACCTGGATGGTCTTCTGGATGGCGCGCCACTCGCGCGAGATGAGCGGCGAGCTCAGGGGCAAGATCGACCACGCCGCCTCGGCCGGCCGTGCCAGCCTCGCCGTCGTGGCCTTCTTCGCCGTCGGCCGCGAGGGCCTCGAGACGGCGCTGTTCCTCTGGTCCGCGACCCAGGCCACCGGCTCGGGCGGGTCCCAGCTGGTGCCGCTGCTCGGCGCCCTCGGCGGCATCCTCACCGCCGTCGCGATGGGCTTCGCCTTCTACAAGGGCGTGCTGAGGATCAACCTGTCGCGCTTCTTCACCTGGACCGGCGCGATCCTCATCGTCGTCGCGGCCGGCGTGCTGGCGTACGGCGTCCACGACCTGCAGGAGGCCGGGATCCTGCCTGGGCTCAACACCTTGGCCTTCGACGTCAGCGACGCGATCCCGCCCGCCTCCCTGCTCGGCACGATCCTCAAGGGCACCCTCAACTTCTCCCCCGCCACGACCTGGCTCGAGGCGGTCGTCTGGGTGGCGTACGTCGTCCCGACGATGGCCTTCTTCCTGCACCGCGTGCGCACCCCCGCCGCGCCCCGCCGCACCGCCCCGCGCGCGGCCAGCCCCGCCGGCGTCTGACGCCGTCCCCTCCCCTTCCCCGCCCAGACAAAGGATCCCCACCCCGTGAAGCACGTCCTCGTGGCCGCCTGCGCCGGAGCCCTCCTGCTCGGCACGTCCGCCTGCTCGCTCACCGAGTCCAACGACCAGGCCGCGGCGGCCGGCGACGGCACCATCACGGTCGACTCCTCGGCCGACGCGTGCGACCTGACCAGCACGAAGGCGCCCTCGGGCAACCTGGTCTTCAACGTCAAGAACACCGGCGACGAGGTCACGGAGTTCTACTTCTACGCCGAGGACGGCCTGCGCATCGTCGGCGAGATCGAGAACGTCGGCCCCGGGCTGTCGCGCGACCTCGTCGTCCGCGCCGCCCCCGGCACCTACGTCGCCTCCTGCCGCCCCGGCATGAGCGGCAAGGGCCTGCGCTCGGAGTTCACCGTCACCGACTCCGGCGCGGACACCAAGATCACCGGCGTCGACCAGGCCGACATCGACCAGGCGACCACCCAGTACGCCGCCTACGTCAAGGACCAGGCCTCGCAGCTGGTCGACCAGACCACCGCCTTCGTCACGGCGTACGCCGCGGGCGACGACGCCAAGGCCCGCGCGCTCTACCCCGTGGCCCGCACCTACTGGGAGCGGATCGAGACCGTGGCCGAGTCCTTCGGCGACCTCGACCCGAAGATGGACCTGCGCGAGGCCGACCTGGCGCCGGGCCAGAAGTGGACCGGCTGGCACCGGATCGAGAAGGACCTGTGGCCGCCGGCCAGCGGCTACACCCCGCTGAGCAAGGCCGAGCGGACGACGTACGGCCAGGACCTGCTGGCCAACACCAAGGTCCTCGACGAGCGCGTGCAGGACCTCGACTACACCGTCGACCAGATCGGCAACGGCTCCAAGGGCCTGCTCGACGAGGTCGCCAGCGGCAAGATCACCGGCGAGGAGGACATCTGGTCGCACACCGACCTCTTTGACTTCCAGGCCAACGTCGACGGCGCGCGGGTGGCCTACGAGGGCCTCCAGCCGCTGCTCGACGTGAAGGACCCCGCGCTGTCGCAGAAGATCAAGACCGCCTTCGACGCGCTCCAGGCCGAGCTCGACACCTTCCGCCAGGGCAAGGACGGCTTCGTGTCCTACGACACCGTGACCGACCCGGAGCGCAAGAAGCTCTCCGACCTGGTCAACGCGCTGGCCGAGCCGCTCTCGAAGCTCACCGGGGCCATCACCCTGTGAGCGAGACCCCGACCTCCGCCACCTCGGCCGTCAGCCGGCGCCGCCTCCTCGGCGTCGCCGGCGCCGGCGCGCTCGCCGTCGGCGCGGCAGGCGTGGGCGGCTACGCCTACGGCCACACCGAGGACGACCCGGGCCGCGAGGGCCAGGCGACGTACCCCTTCGCGGGGCGGCACCAGGCCGGCATCGTCACGCCCGCGCAGGACCGGCTCCACTTCGCCTCCTTCGACGTCACCACCGAGTCGCGCGACGACCTGGTGCTGCTGCTGCGCGCCTGGACCGCGGCCGCGCGGGCGATGACGTCGGGGCTGCCCGTCGGCGAGGGCGTCGCGACGTCGTACGACGCGCCGCCGGACGACACCGGCGAGGCCCTCGACCTCGACGCCTCGGGCCTGACCCTCACCTTCGGCTTCGGCCCCTCGCTCTTCGAGCGCAACGGCAAGCCGCGCTTCGGGCTGGGCGGCAAGCAGCCGAAGGCGCTGCGCGAGCTGCCCCACTTCCCCGCCGACCAGCTCGACCCGGCCCGCAGCAACGGCGACCTGTGCGTGCAGGCCTGCGCCCACGACCCGCAGGTGGCCGTGCACGCGATCCGCAACCTGTCGCGCATCGGGTTCGGCACGGTCGCGCTGCGCTGGGCCCAGCTCGGCTTCGGCCGCACCTCCTCCACCTCGACCAGCCAGGTCACGCCGCGCAACCTGTTCGGCTTCAAGGACGGCACCGCCAACCTCAAGTCCGAGGACCGCGCGGGCATCGCCGACTTCGTGTGGGTCGGCGAGGGCGACGACGCCGGGGCCGACTGGCTGGCGGGCGGCAGCTACCTGGTCGCGCGCCGCATCAACATGCAGATCGAGACCTGGGACCGCACCAGCCTGCGCGAGCAGGAGACGCTGGTCGGTCGCGACCGGGAGCAGGGCGCCCCGCTCTCGGGCGGCACGGAGTTCAGCGAGCCCGACTTCGAGCTCCAGGGCCGCGAGGGCCCGCTGGTGGCGATGGACTCCCACGTCCGCCTCGCCCACCCCACGCAGAACGGCGGCGTGAAGATGCTGCGTCGCGGCTACAACTTCACCGACGGCAGCAACGCGCTCGGCCGGCTCGACGCGGGCCTGTTCTTCGTGGCCTTCGTGCGCGACCCCGACCAGCACTACATCCCGATGCAGACCAGGCTCTCGGGCCAGGACGGCCTCATGGAGTACCTCCAGCACACCGGCTCGGGCCTGTTCGCCGTACCACCCGGCGTACGCACCAAGACCGGGTTCATCGGGGACACCCTGTTCGTCTGAGGCGTCCGGGACGGATAGTCCGAGACGTTCGGCAGGTGGTTCGTCCCTTTCGGCATGCCGAACGTCTCGGACTACCCGACCACCGGCGCCCTCAGACCACCTCGAACCTCATCCCCGCCGCCTCGAGGCGGGGCAGCAGGTGCGCGGCCATCGCCTCGGCCGTGGTGACCTGGCCGGAGGTCTCCGGGTTGTCGTCGAGCAGCAGGCACAGCGCCGACTCGGCGAGCATCTTGGCCGTCTCGGTGTAGCCCGGGTCGCCGCCCGAGACCCGGGTGCGGACGGTGCGCCCGGCGCTCTCGCCGACGAAGTCGACGGTGAACCACGACGTCGCGCGGCGCGACTCCGAGGGACCCTGGCCCTGCGGCACCCGCTTCTCCAGCACCGAGCGCAGCGGCGGCACCTGCACCGCGGCGACGAGCGCGCCCAGGCCGACCACCGCACCGGCGGTGTAGCGCAGCGTCTTCAGGCCGGCATAGTGGCTGTAGCGGAAGTCCGGGCCGTACGCCGCCAGCGCGGCCCCCGACCGGGCCACGACGAACGGGTCGATGGTCGGCAGGGGCAGCAGCCACAGGCCGAGCACGGAGTCGCGGTGCGGCTTGCCCGCGACGGCCCGCGAGCTGCGTCCCTCGGGCCGGCCCTGCTTGGCCCGGCGCGCCTTGCCGGCCTCGCGCATCTGCTTGGCCCGGCTCATCGCGCCCAGCGCGGAGTGGAAGGTGCCGCCGGAGAAGGTGCCGACCGAGCGGACCACGCCGCGCAGCCGGATCGGCTCGGTCTCGCCGAGCTGCTGCACCGTGAACCACGCGCCGAGGTCGTGCGGGATCGAGTCGAAGCCGCAGGCGTGGACCAGGCGGGCTCCGGAGGCGACGGCGGCGTCGTGGTGGTCGAGGTACATCTGGTCGACGAACTCCGGCTCGCCGGTCAGGTCGACGTAGTCGGTGCCCTCGGCCGCGCACGCCGCCACCAGCGGGGCGCCGTGGGCCAGGTAGGGACCGACGGTCGTGATGACGAGCCGGGTCGAGCGGGCGAGCGCGCGCAGCGAGCCCTCGTCGCCGCTGTCGGCCTGGAGCAGCGGCAGCTCGGCCAGCGCTGGGTCGATCGCGGCCAGCCGGTCGCGCACGGCCTCGAGCTTGGCGCGGTTGCGCCCGGCCAGCGCCCAGCGCAGGTCCGCCGGGGCGTGCTCGGCCAGGTAGGCGGCGGTCAGCTCGCCCGTGAAGCCGGTGGCGCCGAGCAGCACCAGGTCGTGGTCGCGGGTGGGGCGAGCGTCGGGCACGGGGCCTCCTGGGTCGGCTGGCGGGGCGGCTCATCCTGCCCCATGGCGGGCCCATGACGGGCGCCGGCCCGCGACGTACCCTCGGGGCATGTGCCGCAACATCCGCACCCTGCACAACTTCGAGCCGCCGGCCACCCGTGACGAGGTGAGGGCCGCCGCCGTGCAGTACGTCCGCAAGATCAGCGGCTCGGCGCGGCCCTCGCAGGCCAACGCCGACGCCTTCGAGCAGGCCGTGGCCGAGGTCGAGGCCGCCACCCACCGGCTGCTCGACGGGTTGACCACGACCGCACCGCCCAAGGACCGCGACGTGGAGGCCGCCAAGGCCCGCCGCCGTGCCGAGGTGCGCTACGCCCGTGGCTGAGCCGGCCGCCCCCTCGGTGGCGGTGGTCCCGCCCGGCACGGCGACCGGCGCGGCGACGGGCCCCACCCCGGAGCTGCTCGACCTGCTCGGTGCCCGGACGGCGGTGCTGACCGGCGCCGGGCTCTCGACCGACTCCGGCATCCCCGACTACCGCGGCCCCGGGGCGCCGGTGCGGCGCCCGATGACCTACCAGGAGTTCGTCGCCGACGACGCCGGGCGGCAGCGCTACTGGGCCCGCGCCCACGTGGGCTGGTCGCGGATGCGCGAGGCCGAGCCCAACGCGGGCCACCGGGCGCTGGCCCGGCTCGAGCGTCTCGGCCAGGTGTCGTTCCTCATCACCCAGAACGTCGACGGCCTGCACGAGCGCGCCGGCCACCAGGCCCTGGTCGCCCTGCACGGGCGCATCAGCGAGGTCGTCTGCCTCGACTGCCGGCTCACGGTCCCCCGCCAGCAGGTGCAGCGCCGACTGGCCGAGCTCAACCCCGGCTGGCTCGAGACGTACGCCGCGGCGCCGGTCCGCCCCGACGGCGACGTCGACCTCGAGGACACCGGTCGGTTCGTCGTACCCCCCTGCGAGGCGTGCGGCGGCCGCCTCAAGCCCGACGTCGTGTTCTTCGGCGAGAACGTGCCCAAGGACCGGGTGGCCCGCTGCTACGACGCGGTCGACGCCGCCGACGCGCTGCTGGTCGCCGGGTCGTCGCTGACGGTGATGTCCGGCCTGCGCTTCGTGCGGCACGCGGCGAAGACCGGCACGCCGGTGGTGCTGGTCAACCGCGGCGCGACCCGCGGCGACGACCTGGTGACCGCGAAGCTCGACACCGGCTGCGGCCCGTGGCTGAGCGCCCTGGCCGACGCGGTCGAGGGTCGCCGCGCCGGGTGAGCGGGACGCGGGTCAGGCGGGGGTGACGAAGATGTGCTCGGCGGCCTCGGGCACGATCTCGGCCGTCTCGCCCGAGCTGCCCAGCAGCACGCCCTCGGCGGTGGCCACGGCGGCCACCACGGCCCCCGGGATGGCGCCCGCACGCCGCAGCGCCCCCATGAGGGCCTCGTCCTTCTGCATCTCCTCGCTGATGCGCCGCACCTGGACGCGGCGCGACTCGGGGCCGACCACGCTGGTGAGCGGCTCCACCCCGTCGCGGAAGTGCTCGCCCTCGTCGGCCTGCCCCAGCTCGGTCAGGCCGGGGATCGGGTTGCCGTAGGGCGACTCGGTGGGGTGGTCGAGCAGCTCGAGCAGCCGCCGCTCGACGGTCTCGCTCATCACGTGCTCCCAGCGGCACGCCTCCTCGTGCACCAGCTCCCAGTCGAGGCCGATGACGTCGGTGAGCAGCCGCTCGGCGAGACGGTGCTTGCGCATCACGCGGGTGGCGAGGTGGTGGCCCTCGTCGGTGAGCTGGAGGTGGCGGTCACCCTCGACGGTCAGCAGGCCGTCGCGCTGCATCCGCGCGACCGTCTGGCTCACGGTGGGGCCGCTCTGGTGCAGCCGCTCGGCGATGCGGGCGCGCAGCGGCACGATGCCCTCCTCCACGAGCTCGTAGATGGTGCGGAGGTACATCTCCGTGGTGTCGATGAGATCGCTCACCGGGTCATTCTCGCATCGCCCGCCAGGGGCCCGATCCACCGGTTGGCCCACATCGTGGACTTGGGACGATAAGGTCATTCCGTGCACACGACTCGGATTCGCGTGGTGCTCCACGACGCTCACGACATCTTCCGTCGTGGGGTCGCTGCCGTCCTGCTCGACGACCCCTCCACGGACCTGGTCCGCGAGACCTCGTCGTTCGCGGAGCTGGCCGAGCTGCCGGACGACGTGCACGCCCACGTCGCGCTGGTCGGCGTGCGCGCCTTCGAGCTCGACGAGCTCGAGGTGCTCTCCCGGCTGCGGGTCCGCCACCCGTGGCTGCGGGTGCTGGTGATGACCACCGAGGAGAGCCCCGAGGTGCTCGAGAGCTCGCGGGTCGCGGGCGCCGACGCCCTCATCTCCAAGAGCGTCTCGGCCGAGCACCTGATCGCGGCCGCGCGCTCCATGGTCGACGGGCGTCCCCCCGCCGACCCCGAGCACCGGGTGCGGATCGTGGCGCAGGCGACGGGGGCCGAGGTCGAGGCCCGTGCCGCTGCCGAGCCGGGGCCGCGCCTGACCCGCCAGGAGCAGCGGATCCTGGAGCTCCTCGCCCGCGGGCTGACCAACCGCCAGATCGCGGAGACGCTGACGCTGCAGGAGAAGACCGTGCGCAACCACGTCACGGCCGTCCTGGCCAAGCTGGGCGTCGAGCGCCGCACGCAGGCCGCGCTGCTGGCCGTGCGCACCGGTCTGACGACCGTCGACTAGCGGCGCTCGCCCAGGTCCCTGGCCAGCTGCGAGACGACGTCCTCCGAGGGGGACGCGGACTCCCGGTTGCTCTGCTCCAGCTGCACCAGCAGCTCGGAGCGGTGGACGGCGATGGATCGGGGCGCGTCGACGCCCAGGCGGATGACGTCACCGCGGACCTCCAGCACGGTCACCACGATGCCGTCGCCGATGGTGACGCTCTCGCCGGGGCGGCGGCTCAGGACCAGCATGGGACCAGGCTAGCGGTCAGGCCGGCACCAGCGGCGCAGCGATGGTCAACGAGGGGTCGTCGAGGATCACCTGGCGGGCCCGCCGGGTGCGGGTGTTGAGCACCACGGGCGCCACCAGGTTGGCGCTGGACTCGGCCAGGCTGCGTCCGGCGTTGACCACCACGAGCAGCAGCACCTCCTCCACCTGGGTGATGTCGAGCTCGGAGACGGTGCTGTCGTCGATCTCGGGCTCGTAGCCCGGGAAGAAGGCGTGCGGCGCGGTCACGAGGAACCGCACCTGGGGCTCCTCGAGGGAGCGCAGGGCGCACAGCACCCCGGCCTCGTCGAGCTCGACGAGGGCGAAGTCGTGCAGCTGCGGGAACCCCAGCATGGGCTCGACGAACTCGATGACCGGCAGGTCGCTCATGCTGCTCCTCGAACGCAGGGACGGTGGCGCGGTGATCGTCACCGCAGGTAGTCCATCAGACTGGGCTGCAGGACACGAGCCGTGGCGCCCAGCGCCGCCTGGTACGCGGCCTCCTGGAGCTTGAGGTCGATGATCGTCTCGGGCAGGTCGGCGTCCTCGACCGAGGAGAGCGACGACCGCAGGTCCAGCTCGCGGGCCGCGGTGGCCGACACGGCGGCCTCGACGCGGGCCTGGCGGGTGCCCATCTCGGCGCGCGAGGTGGTGACCTGCTCGAGGTCCCGGTTGAGGGCACCGATGCCGGTGCGCACCCCCGCCTCGTCGCCGGCCCGCAGGGCCGTCGAGAGGGCCGTGAGGTGGTCGAAGACCGTGTTGCCCGCGGCACCGAAGACGCTGGCGCCGTCGACGTCGACGCGGACCTGCTCCTGGGGCCCGACCGTGCGCAGGACCGCTCCCCCGTCACCGACGTAGCTCCCGTCCTGGGCGTACGCCGCCTCGCCCGCCGTCGTGCCCCCGAAGACCGGGCGGCCGAGCAGCGTGGTGTTGGCCGTGGCGAGCAGCGAGGACCGGAGCCCGTCGACCGTGCTGGCGAGCGCGTCGCGCGCCGCCTGGCCCATGGCCGCCGAGCTCCCGCCCTGGAGCGCGACGTCGCGGGCCTGGCGGGTCTGCTCGGTGACCGACGCCAGGGCGGCGTCGACGGTGCCCATCCAGCCCTGCGCGTCCTGGGCGTTGCGCTGGTGCTGCTGGTTCATCGCGACAGCATCGCGCAGCCGCAGCGACGTGGTGGTGTCGACCGGCGAGTCGGAGGGGCGGTTGAGGACCCGACCGGTGGTGAGGCGCTCCTGGAGGCGGGCCAGCTTGACCAGGCCGTCCTGGGAGGCGGCGAGCGAGAGCCGGCCGACCATCCCCTCGGTGACGCGGGTGAGTGCCATCAGCGCACCAGCCCGGTGCGGTTGATGAGCGTGTCGAGCATCGAGTCGACCGCGGTCATCACCCGCGATGCCGCCTCGAAGGCCCGTTGGGCCGAGACCATGGCCACCATCTCCTCGTCGGTGCTGACTCCTGCCAGCTGGTCGTGGGCCGTGTCGGCCTGGCCGGTCACGACCTTCTGCACGGTGGCGCGACGCCCGGCGTCGGCCACGGTCGTCCCGAACCCGCTGAGCACGCGGGAGTACTCCGCCGACACCCCGGTCCGGGCGAGGGCCTCGCCGTTGCCGGTCCCGAGCCCGCCGCCCGGCACCGCGGAGACCGCGAGCTTGCGGCCGTCGGTGACGGCCACGGCGAAGCTGCCCAGGACGTCGGCCGGGTCGTAGGTGAAGACGTCGCCGCCGGCGTTGCCATCGGCGTCGAAGCCCTGGCGGTGCTGGGCGTTGACCTTGTCGGCGAGCGAGGACACCAGGCGCGAGAGGTCGGCCAGGTAGTCGGGCACGGCGTGGTCGAGCACGTCGGTGATGCCGCCCACCTCGCCCCCGAGGGGGCCGGTCGCGGTGGTGGCGCCCGCCAGGGTGACGGCCAGCGCGACGGGACGACCGTCGGCGTCCCCGGCGGGGGTGATGCCGGCGGTGACCGCGAGCGTGCCGGCCCTGGCGCCGGCGACCCAGGGGGTGCCGCCGACGGAGACCTGCGCCGTGCCGTCGAGGGCGATGGTGGTGCTGGCCCCGGTCAGCTCGGCGAGCCGGCGGGCGAACCCGTCGCGGGCGTCGAGCAGGGAGTTGACGTCGGTGCCGGCGAGGTGGCCGGCCGCGATCGCCTCGTTGGTCTGGGCCAGGTTGGCCGCGACGCCGTTGGCCTCGACGAGGTCGCCCTGGAGCCGCACCCGCTGGTCGGCCGCCTCGTCGCCGAAGGCCGCGACCTGCCCGGCCACGCCGCGCACCACGGCCTCGGCGCGCTGCAGCACCTGGCTGCGCGCCGAGCTCGAGGTCGGCGAGGTGGAGACCTCCTGCCAGGAGGCCTGGAGCGCGGTGAGCGCGGCGGCGAGGCCGTTCTCCCCCGGCTCGGCCAGGCCGCCCTCGATGCGCCCGAGGCTCCGGCTGCGGACGTCGAGGTAGCTCTGGGTGCCGTGCTCGCGGCGGACCCGGGCGGTGAGCAGCTCGTCGGTCATCCGCTGGACGCCGTCGACACGCACCCCCTCCCCCTGGCCGTCGTAGCGCGACCACAGGGCCGGGACCGCCGGCGCGCCCACGGAGGACGTCTCGAGGCGGCGGCGCACGTAGCCCTCGGTGCCGGCGTTGGCGACGTTGTTGGCCGCCACGTCCAGCGCGGCCCGGCTGGCGCGCAGGCCGCTCATGGCGGTCCCGAGGGTGCTGAAGCCGGTCCCCACGTCAGAGGCTCCGGTCCACGAGGGAGCTGGAGGCGCCCGCGGCGACGGCCGCGCCGTCGGCGGCGTACCCGGTGACGGCGCTCTCAAAGCTGAGCAGGGTCTCGCGCGCCGAGCGCAGCCCGGCGGTGAGCAGCTCGCGGTTGGTCTGCGCCAGGGCAGCGATCTCGGCCCCGAGGGCCTGGAACACGGTCCGGTGGTCGTCGAGGATGGAGCTCCACGGCTCCTGGGCCGCGGCGGCGAGGTCGCGCAGGCTCGCGTCGGGGGGCAGGCCCACGCTCTCGGCGGCCTCGTCCGAGACGACGGCGCGCAGGACCTCGGTCTCGCGCAGCAGGCCGAGCACCATCTCGACCTCCTCGGCCGAGCGTGCCAACCACCGGGTGCGGCCGGAGCTGACGACGAGCTGTTCGACCTCGAGCTTGAACAGCAACGACTCCATGAGCTCCCGCTCGCGCCACAGGATCTGCGACAGCTTGTCCACCGGGCACCTCCACGAACGCACGACCTTCGTGCTTCCCTACCCATCGGCCACCCCCGCGGGGACGTGAGGGGAAATCTCGCGACAAGAAAGTTCGACGCGACACGCCGCTGGTCTAGTCCGTTCCAGCCGGGGCGGTCTAGGTCAAATGTCCCAAAGGCCTGCTGCAAACGTCCCAAGCGTCCGATTCCGCCACCTTCGTCACCCCTGCCCGCTGAGGCTTCTCCTCGTGAGCACGCACCTGGGAACCACCGTCGACGACCTGGCCAGCCAGCACCTCCCGCTGGTCGCGCACCTCGTGCGCGAGGTGCGGGGCAAGGTGCCCAGCCACGTGGACGCCGCGGACCTGCACTCCGCCGGCCTGATGGCGCTGGTCCAGGCGGCCCGCAGCTTCGACGCCTCGCGCGGCGTGCCCTTCGGCGGCTACGCCACGGTCCGCGTCCGCGGCGCCATCCTCGACGAGCTCCGGAGCGTCGACTGGGCCTCGCGCTCGGTCCGCCGCCGGGCCCGCGACCTCGACGCCTCGCGCAGCGCCCTGGCGACCGCCCTGGGCCGCACCCCCTCGACCGAGGAGCTGGCCGCCTCGCTGGGCCTCACCAGCGAGGAGGTGGCCGCCAACGAGCACGACGTCGCCCGCGCACAGGTCATCTCGCTCCAGGGCTCGGAGGACCACGACCTCGCGGGCCTGCTGGTGAGCAGCATCCCCAGCCCCGAGCAGGCCCTGGAGGACCAGGAGCAGCTCCGCTACCTGCGAGCGGCCGTCGTCGAGCTGCCCGAGCGGCAGCGGCTCGTGGTCGAGCAGTACTTCCTGCACGAGCGGCCCATGGCCGAGATCGCCGAGCAGCTCGGCGTCAGCGAGTCGCGGGTCTCCCAGATCCGCGCCGAGGCGCTGGTGCTGCTGCGCGGCGCGCTCGCCCGGACCCTCGACGCCGCCCCGGCCGAGGCCGGCACCGGCTGCGCCGTGCGCCGCCGCGAGTCCTACTACGCCGCCGTCGCGAGCCGCGCCGACCTCCTGGTCTCCGCCGGCTCCGCGCAGGCGGCGTACGACGCCACGGCCTGACCGAAAAAGAAAACGGCCGTTCCCCTCAGATCCACCTCGGACCAACCGATGGTCCAGGTACGGCGCCCACGGACGGGCTCCAGCACGTGACTCACTTCCAGGAAGGAAATCCATCATGGGTCTTCGCATCAACCAGAACACCGACGCCTTCAACAGCTACCGCAACCTCTCGGTCACCCAGGGCCAGATGTCCAAGTCGCTGGAGAAGCTGTCGAGCGGCTTCCGGATCAACCGGGCCGCCGACGACGCCGCCGGCCTCGCGATCTCCGAGGGCCTGCGCTCGCAGG
This sequence comes from Nocardioides scoriae, assembly GCF_900104965.1. Taxonomy (NCBI): domain Bacteria; kingdom Bacillati; phylum Actinomycetota; class Actinomycetes; order Propionibacteriales; family Nocardioidaceae; genus Nocardioides; species Nocardioides scoriae. The sequence continues at coordinate 1,943,243 of NZ_LT629757.1, forward strand.
TCGGCGGGCTCAAGGTCGCGGTCCGCAACGCCCAGGACGGCATCTCCGTCGTCCAGACCGCTGAAGGTGCGCTGACCGAGGTCCACTCGATCCTGCAGCGCATGCGTGACCTGGCTGTCCAGTCCGCCAACGACACCAACAGCCCCGACGCCCGTCAGGCCATCACGACCGAGGCCAACCAGCTCCAGCAGGAGCTGGGTCGCATCGCCGGCTCGACGAACTTCAACGGCAAGAAGCTGCTCGACGGCTCCGCCAACACCCTCAGCTTCCAGGTGGGTGCGGGTGCCGCCGCCGGCGACAACGCGATCTCCTTCGACTTCGACACCGCCAACGTGGCCGGCGTGGCCTCCGCGCTCTCCACCGGTGGTGGCCAGAAGTTCGACGTCGTCACGCCCACCGCCGTCACCGGGGCCCAGGCCTTCACCGACGGCACCACCTCGGTCAGCGTCACGCTGGGCGCGGCGGGCACCTACAAGTCGACCGGCGACGTGGCCCAGGCCCTCAACTCGGACACCGGGTTCGCCCAGTCCTTCACGGCCACGGTCAACCAGGACCAGCAGCTGGTCGTCACGGCCAAGTCGGGCGCGACGGTCACCACGACCGCTCCGGGCACCGGCGTGGCCAACGGCACCGCCAACACCGGCGGCATCTCCTTCGCGACGGCCACCTCGTCGCGCTCGGCGATCACCGCCATCGACACGCAGATCCAGAGCATCTCCACGGCCCGCGCCAACCTCGGTGCCGTGCAGAACCGCTTCGAGCACACCATCAACAACCTCAACGTGGCCGTCGAGAACCTGTCGGCCTCCGAGAGCCGGATCCGCGACACCGACATGGCGCAGGAGATGATGAGCTTCACCCGCTCGCAGATCCTGTCCCAGGCCGGCACGGCGATGCTCGCCCAGGCCAACCAGGCCCCCCAGGGCGTCCTGCAGCTGCTGCGCTGATCCCCACCACGGTGACGAGGGGGCGGGCCGCTGCCCGGACCGCCCCCTCGTCACCTGCCCCGTGAGCACGAGAGGAGGCCGAGATGGCCAACGCATCCATCGGCGGTCTCGCCAGCGGTCTCGACACGGCCACGATCATCGACCAGTTCATGTCGATCGAGGCGGTCCCCCAGACCAAGCTGAAGACCTCCCTCTCGACCCAGCAGCGGGACCTCAAGACCCTCCAGGACCTCAACGCCCGGATCGCCTCGCTGGCGACCACGGCCAAGGCCCTGACCACGGACAAGGCCTGGCAGCCGCTGACGGCGACCAGCTCCAGCACCGCCCTGGTCGCCACCGCCGCGACCGGCAGCGCGTCGGGGAGCTACGAGGTCACCGTCAACCGGCTGGCCTCCACCCACCGGCTCACCTTCGGCACCAGCGTCGCGTCCACCGCGTCGGTCGTCACCGGCCCGGTGACGCTGACCCGCGGGGGCGAGAGCCAGACCATCACGCCGGACGACGACACGCTGGCCGGCCTGGTCTCCGCGCTCAACCGAGGGGGCACCGGCGTCCGGGCCACGACGGTCAAGCTCGACGACGGCACCCAGCGGCTGATGGTCACCTCCGTCGAGCCGGGAGCCGGGGCGTCGTTCACGCTCTCCGGGGTCGACGGCCTCGGGACGGCCTCCGTCCGCGCCGGCGCCGACGCCGAGATCCAGATCGGCCAGGACACCGTCCACTCCAAGACCAACACCTTCTCCGGCGTGGTCCCGGGCCTGACCCTGACCGCCACCGCCGCGGCCGTGGGCCAGACGGTCCAGGTCGAGGTGGCCACCGACACCTCGTCGATGCAGAACAAGGTCAAGGCGCTGGTCGACCAGGTCAACGCAGCGCTGTCCACCATCGACAGCCTCACCAACTACGACGCGGGCACCAAGACGTCCGGGCCGCTCGCGGGCGACTCGGCCGTCCGGAGCCTGCGCAACGCCCTGCTCGACAGCATCTACCCGGCCGACGGGTCGTCGCTGGCCTCGATCGGCCTGCAGACGGACCGGTCGGGCAAGCTGGTGCTCGACTCCGACGCCTTCGGCAAGGCGTACGCCGCGGACCCCGCCAAGATCACCGCGGCCTTCACCGCGGGCACCACCGCCTCCCCCGCCGACGGGTTCGCCGAGCGCCTCCGCAAGGCGGCCGCCGGCGCCAGCGACAGCTACACCGGCACCCTCACCTCGGCCATCACGGGCCGTGGCACCGCCATCACCCGGACCCAGGGCGACATCTCCGCCTGGGACACCCGGCTGGAGATGCGGCGCACCACCCTCACCCGTCAGTTCACCGCCATGGAGACGGCGCTGAACCAGATGAACAGCCAGTCCCAGTGGCTCGCTGGCCAGATCAGCTCACTCGCGCAGTCCTAGGGAAGCCAAGGAGGGCACCCCATGACGACATCCACCCTCGCTCGAGCCGCCTACGTGCAGGCCTCGATCGCCACCGCCGACCCGCAGCGCCTCCTCGTGATGCTCTGCGACCGGATGGTCCTCGACGTGCAGCGCGCGCTCGCGTGCCAGCAGGCCGGTGAGCACCTCGCTGCGGGCGAGCAGCTGATCCACGCCCAGGACATCGCGTTGGAGCTGCGCAGCAGCCTCGACCCATCGGGCTTCGAGGGCGGCGTGCAGCTGGCCGCGATCTACGAGCACCTGTTCGCCGAGCTCGTCCGCGCCAACGTGAGGCGCGACCCCGAGATCACGCAGCACTGCGCCAGCCTCGCGACCCAGATCGCCGACACCTGGCGGCAGGCCGCCCTCGCCCTGGCCCTGCCGGCATGAGCGCCGGGTCACCCCTGGACGACCGGGTCCCGGGCGCGTCCCGGCTGGCCTGGGAGACCGAGCTGGACCGCCTCGAGCTCGACCTGCACCGCGCCGAGCGGCTGCTGGCGGCCTCGCGCAGCCTCGAGGCCCCGCCCGAGTGGATCGCCCCCGCGGACCGCGGCCCGATGCCGGCGTACCTGCTCCCCCGCGCCCGCGAGCTCCACGCCCGGCAGCAGGAGCTGATGCAGCGCCTCGCGGTCTCGCTCGAGGCCACGATGCGTCGCCAGGAGGCCTCCGAGCGCGCGTCGAGCTCGCTGTCGCCGTCGGTGTACGTCGACCTCGTCGGCTGACCCGAGCCCGCTCCCCCGTCCCGGACGAAAGTTCGTGACGAAACCTCTCAGGTCGGGCATCTGGGTGCCGAAGCACAGGGCGAGCACGGACCGCTCACCCCCGCCGAAGGACCGGCACCCTCCTTGCACTGGGAGTCCCCTGTGTCCTTCGCCGTGTCCGACAACGTCAACCGGGTGCTCGGCCTCGCCCTGGACGGCGTGTCGCTGCGTCAGAGCGTCATCGCCGACAACATCGCGAACGTCGACACCCCGGACTTCCGTGCGTCGAGCGTCGACTTCGAGTCGTCGCTGCGGGGTGCGCTGGAGAGCGGGGACGTCGACCGCGGCCGCCTGAGCGGCATCGAGGCGGTGAGCACCGCGACCGACACCCCGGTGGGCCCCAACGGCAACAACGTCGACCTGCGCAAGGAGACCCTCGCCGCGGTCCAGACGCAGTACCAGTACCAGCTGCTGAGCCGGGCGGTCTCGGACCGCCACGCGCTCCTGCGCTCCGCCCTCGGGAGCATGTGATGGGCGCCTTCGACACCCTGCGCATCGCGGGATCGGCGCTGGGGATGCACCAGACGTGGCTCGACACGCTGGCGCACAACATCGCCAACATCAACACCGTCCGCCCGACCAGCGAGGCCGCCTTCCGACCCCAGTACGTCGTGGCCAGCGCCCAGGCCGGCGGCGGCGTCGGCGTCGCCCGGATCGTCGAGGGCTCCGCGGAGGGCCGCCTCGAGCAGGCCCCCGACAACCCGATGGCCGACGCGCAGGGCTTCGTCCGCGCTCCCGACACCGACCTGGCCTCCCAGATGTCGCAGCTGGTCATGGCCCAGCGCGGCTTCCAGGCCTCGGTCCAGGTGACCAAGCAAGCACAGGAGGAGTACGCCGCGGCGCTCCAGATCGGTCGTGGCTGATGAGCGTCTCCGGCATCGAGGGCATCGGCGGCTTCGCGCCCCTCGCCACCCCGCGGCTCGACCCCGCCTCCGACCTCACCTCCCCCCGCGGCCCCGACGGCGCCAGCGGTGCCGGCGGCGGCTTCGGCGACCTCGTCGTCAAGGGCGTCGAGCGGCTCCAGCAGACCCAGGCCACGAGCGACCAGCTCGCGGTCAAGGCCGCCACGGGTGACCTGCAGGCCATCCACCAGTACACGATCGCCGCCTCCGAGGCCCAGGTCACCACCCAGCTGACCGTCGCGATGCGCAACAAGGCGCTCGAGGCGTTCACCGAGATCATGAGGATGCCGGTCTGATGAAGGACCAGGTGATGAGCCGCCTGAGCGGCTGGGGACGCAGCTTCGGCGGGTACACCGCCGGGCAGAAGGCGGTCGCCCTCGTCGGCACCGCCGCCCTGCTGATGGCCGGGTTCATGATGTTCCAGTGGGCCTCGCGCCCCGACTACGCCCCGCTGTTCAGCAACCTCTCCGCGGCCGACGCCTCGGCCGTGGTCGAGGAGCTCGACACCCAGGGCATCGCCTACGAGCTGACCAACGGCGGCGCCACCGTGATGGTGCCCCGCAACGACGTCTACAAGACGCGCATCCAGCTCAGCGGCCAGGGCATCCCCTCGGGCAGCGACGGCGGCTACTCGCTGCTGGACTCCCAGGACATCTCGACCTCCGAGTTCAAGGAGCAGACCGACTTCAAACGGGCCATGGAGGGCGAGCTCGCCAAGACCATCGGCGCGATGGACGGCGTGCAGAGCGCCGTCGTGCACCTCGCGCTGCCGCCCAAGGAGGTCTTCGCCGACGAGCAGGCCCCGCCGACCGCCTCGATCCTGGTCTCGACCAGCCCGGGCCAGACCCTCGACCCCCAGCAGGTCCAGTCGGTCGTGCACCTCGTGGCCGCCAGCATCGACGGGATGAGCCCCGACAAGGTCACCGTGGCCGACTCCTCGGGCCGGCTGCTCTCCGACGGCTCGGGCCAGGGCGGTGGCATCTCCAGCAACCGCGCCCAGACCGTCAACGACTTCCAGGACCAGGTCAGCGGCAAGATCCAGGCGATGCTCGACCGCGTCGTCGGCCCGGGCAACTCCGCCGTCCAGGTGACCGCCGACCTCGACTTCGACAAGGCCCAGATCAACTCGCGCACCTACCGCGCGGCCGACCCGAACAAGATCCTGGCCCTCTCGGAGAACGTCGACAAGGAGAAGTACGTCGGCGCCGACGGCGCGGCCGTGCCCAACGGCGTCGTGGGCCCCGACGGCCAGATGGACACGACCACCGGCACCACGGGCGCCGACGGGTCGACGTACGACAAGTCCTCGGTCACCCGCGACAACGCCGTCGACACCACGGTCGAGCGCCGCGACACCGCCCCCGGCTCGCTGAAGTCGATCCACATCGGCGTCGCCCTGGACCGCACCGCGGCCGCCAACAACGACCCCAACGAGATCCAGTCGATGATCGAGTCGGCGGTCGGCATCACCCCCAAGCGTGGCGACAGCGTGCGCGTCTCGGTGCTGCCCTTCGACCGCACCGCCGAGCAGGCGGCGGCCAAGGACCTCGCGGCCCAGACCAAGGCCGAGGCGGCCAGCTCGCGCAACGCCCTGATCCGCAACGGCGGCGTCGCGCTGCTGCTCCTGCTCGCCGGCCTGCTGGCCTGGCTCCGGGCCCGTCGCCGCCGCAAGCAGCGCCAGGACGCGACCGAGTACGTCGTGGAGCAGCTGCGCACCGACGCCCTCCAGCGCGAGCAGGAGCGCGAGCTCACCGCTCCCAACAACCGGGTGCTCAGCCTGGGCGCGCCGCCCTCGGGCTCGGCCAACCGCGAGGACGACATGCGCGAGGAGCTCGTCGAACTCATCGAGCGCCAGCCCGAGGACGTCGCCGCGCTGCTGCGGGGCTGGCTGGTGGAGAGCCGATGACCGTCTCCACCCTGGCCACGACCGGCACCCGCAAGGCGGCCATCGTGCTGCTGCAGCTGGGCCGCGAGGCCGCGGCCGCCGTGCTGAGCCGGCTCGAGGAGTCCGAGATCGAGGCCATCTCCGCCGAGATCGCCCGGCTGCAGAACGTCTCCGCCGAGGAGGGCGCCGCGGTGCTGGGCGAGTTCCACGGCCTGGCCACCGGCCAGGGCGTGCAGCAGGGCGGCATCGGCTTCGCCTCCCAGCTGCTCGCCGAGTCCGTCGGCGACGAGCGCGCCGCCCAGATCGTGGGGCGGATCAACGCCGCCAGCGTGCAGGCACCCTTCCGGGCTCTGCAGCACGTGGAGCCCGCGCAGCTGCGCAGCTTCATCATCGACGAGCACCCGCAGGTCGTCGCCCTCGTGCTCGCCCACCTGCCGGCCGAGCGGTCCTCCGCCGTGCTGGCGGGGATGCCGCCCGCCGCCCAGGCCGAGGTCGCCCACCGGATCGCCGTGATGGACCGCACCTCCCCCGAGGTCGTGCGCACCGTCGAGCGCACCCTCGAGCGCCGCCTCTCGGCGATGCTCCAGCCCGTCGAGACCTCCCGCGTCGGCGGCGTCGCCCCCCTCGTCGACATCATCAACCGCTCGGACCGCTCCACCGAGCGCCAGATCGTGGAGGGACTCGCCTCCCTCGACCCGGCGCTGGCCGACGAGGTCCGCAGCCGGATGTTCATGTTCGAGGACATCGTCCACATCGAGGACCGCGGCCTGCAGCTGGTGCTGCGCCAGGTCGACCCCGCCCAGCTGGCGCTGGCCCTCAAGGGCGTCACCCCCGAGGTGCGCGACAAGATCGCCTCCAACCTCTCCGAGCGGGCCGCCAGCGACCTGCTCGAGGAGGTCGAGATCCTCGGTGCCGTGCGCCTGGCCCAGGTCGAGGAGGCCCAGCAGGGCGTCCTGCACGTCATCCGCGAGCTCGAGGAGCAGGGCCAGGTCACGGTCCGACGGGGAGGCGACGATGACTTCGTCGTCTGAGCCCCGCGTGCTGCGCCTCGCCGACCACGTCGAGACCACGCCGCTGGTCGTCACCGACCTGCGCAGCGGCCACTGGACCCGGCTCGGCAGCGGGGGCGTCCTGGGCGACCGCGTCACCGAGGAGGCCATGTCGGACCTCGCGGAGAAGGCCCGCACCGCCGGGCACGCCGAGGGGTACGCCGTGGGCTGGTCGCTCGGCAGCCGCCGCGCCGACCAGGAGGCCCGCGCCCGCCGCGAGGCCGAGGAGCGCCAGCACGCCGAGGACCGCGACCGCCGGGAGCAGGAGCACGCCCGCGCGCTGGCCGACCTGGTCCGCGCCGCCCACGCCCTGGACGCCGCGATCGCCGACGCCGTCGCCCGGGTGGAGCAGCAGGCGGCCGCCCTGGCCCTCGAGCTCACCCGCGAGCTGGTCGGCGAGGCCGCTGCCACCGCCGGCGTCGGCGCCGTCGCGGCCCGCGTCCGCTCCGCGCTGCCGGTGCCGCCGCCCGGGGCCGTGCTGCACGCCCACCCCGACGTCGCGCACCACCCCGACGCCGACTGGCCCGCCGGCGTCACGGTGCGGGCCGACGCGAACCTGGGTCGCGCCGACGTGCTCGTCGACCTCGACGAGGGCGTCCTCGACCTGCGCGTCGACCACGCCCTGCAGCGCCTCGGCGAGGTGCTCGCGTGAGCGCCCTGCTGGCCCCCGACCTCGTCGCGCGGGCCCACGAGGCCGTGCGCCCGGCGGTGCGCGGCACCGTCGGCGAGCTGCTCGGCCTCCAGGTCACCGTGACGGGGCTGCGGGCAGCGGTGGGTGACCTGCTCGAGATCGAGCACCAGCCGCCCGTGCTCGCCGAGGTCGTGGCGAGCAACCGCCGCGGCCTGGTGTGCCTGCCCCTCGGCTCGCTGCCCGGGGTCTCCCCCGGCGCGCTCGTGCGGCCCTGCGGCGGCCCGCTGACGATCGGGGTCGGCGACGCGCTGCGCGGCCGGGTCCTGGACGGCCTGGGCCGTCCCGTCGACGGCGGGCCGAGCCTGGCCGCGCTGCCCCGCGTCAGCGTCGAGCACCCCGCCCCCGCCGCCCTCTCGCGGCCCCGGATCTCGCGCCAGGTGGGCCTCGGCGTCCGGGCGCTGGACTCGCTGGTCCCCTGCGGGCGCGGCCAGCGCATCGGCATCATGGCCGGCTCCGGCGTCGGCAAGTCGAGCCTGCTCTCGATGGTCGCCCGTGGCACGGACGCCGAGATCTCCGTGATCGCCCTGGTGGGCGAGCGCGGTCGCGAGGTCCGCGAGTTCATCGAGAACGACCTCGGCCCCGAGGGCCTGGCCCGCTCCGTGGTGGTCGTGGCCACCTCCGACGCGCCCCCGGTCGAGCGGGTCCGCTCGGCCTTCGTCGCCACCCGCATCGCCGAGTGGTTCCGCGACGACGGCCGCGACGTCGTGCTCATGATGGACTCGCTGACCCGGGTGGCGATGGCGCAGCGCGAGATCGGCCTCTCGGCCGGCGAGCCCCCGGCGACCCGCGGCTACCCGCCGAGCTCCTTCACGCTGCTCCCCCGCCTGCTCGAGCGCGCCGGCACCAGCAGCACGGGCAGCATCACCGGCCTCTACACCGTGCTCGTCGAGGGCGACGACCTCCAGGACCCGGTCGGCGACACCGCCCGCTCGATCCTCGACGGCCACGTCGTGCTCTCCCGCCGCCTGGCCACCGCCGGCCACTTCCCCGCGATCGACGTGCTCGAGTCGATCTCCCGCGTCACCAACGCGGTCACCGACCCCACCCAGCAGCGCGACGCCCGGCTCGTGCGCCGGCTGCTCGCCGCCCACCGCGACGTCAAGGAGCTGGTCGAGATCGGTGCCTACGTGCCCGGCACCGACGGCGACGCCGACGTCGCCCTGGCCCTGATGCCCCAGATCGAGGAGTTCCTGCAGCAGCCCATGGACGACCACGACGACCTCTCCGACACCTGGCACCGCCTCAGCCGGCTGGTGACCCCGTGAGCGCCCGTCGCGACCCCCTCGCCGTCGTGGCGCGGGTCCGCCGGGTCCGCGAGCAGGACAGCCTGCTCGGCTACCACCAGGCCGCGCGCGAGCAGCGCCAGGCCGAGGACGCCCTCGCGGTGGCCCGGGCGCAGGTGCTCGCCGCGCCGCGTCCCGGCACCGCCGACGCCGCCCAGTTCGTGGCGCAGCGCGAGCTCGCGCTCGGCCTGAGCGCCGTGGTCACGCTGCGCGAGCAGGAGGCCGACGCCGCCCGCGGTCTCGCGGCCTCCGCGATGTCGCACTGGCAGCTGGACCGCAGCCGGCTGCGCTCGATCGAGATGCTGCAGGAGCGCCGCCGCCTGGCGCGGCTCGAGGAGCGTCGCGTCCTCGAGGCCGCCGCCCAGGACGAGGCCGCCACGCAGCTGTGGCGGCGCACCCGCGGGCAGGCGTCGTGACCGTCACCGGCGTCACCGGACGCATCGCCGAGCTCCAGGCCGCGCTGGCCAAGCTGGCCGCCCCCGGGGCGGCACCGACCTCCGGCACCGACTTCGCCCAGAGCCTGTCGTCGGCCGTCGCCGCCGCGACCGCCACCGACGGCACCGACCCGCTGACCGCCGGCGCGACGGTCGGCGCGGCCGGCGTCACCCCCAGCACGTCCGTCGCCGTCCCCGGCGTCCCCGTCACGGGCAGCAAGGGCTCGGGCGTCACGGGCGCCGACGTGGTCACCGAGGCGTCGAAGTACATCGGGCTGCCCTACGTCTGGGGCGGCACCAGCCCCACCAAGGGCATGGACTGCTCCGGCCTGGTCCAGGTCGTCTACAAGAACCTCGGCTTCGACCTGCCCCGGGTCTCCTACCAGCAGGCCGCCGCCGGGCGTCCCGTCGCGAGCATGGCCCAGGCCAAGCCGGGCGACCTCATCGCCTGGGACAACAGCAGCCGCAACAACGGCGTCGACCACATCGCCATCTACATCGGCGGCGGCAAGATGATCGAGGCGCCTCGCACGGGCCTCGACATCCGCCTGGTCGACGTCCCCAGCAAGCCCGACGTCATCCGCCGGATCCTGCCCGAGGCGGGTGCGGCCTCGGCCGGCCGCGCCTCCACCGTCTCCGCCACCACCGGCGCCGGGGGCGCCGCGCAGGGGCCGTACGCCGACCTGTTCAACCGGGTCGGCACCAAGTACGGCGTCAGCCCCGCGCTGCTGTCGGCCGTCGCCAAGGCCGAGTCCAACTACGACCCCCGCGCGGTCAGCCCCGCCGGCGCGCAGGGCCTGATGCAGCTGATGCCCGGCACCGCCCGCGGCCTCGGGGTGGCCAACTCCTTCGACCCGGCCCAGGCCGTCGACGGTGCGGCCCGGATGCTGCGCGACCTCATCCACCGCTTCGGGCGGACCGACCTCGCGCTGGCGGGCTACAACGCCGGTCCGGGCGCGGTCATGAAGTACCACGGCATCCCGCCCTACCAGGAGACCCAGAACTACGTGCGCAAGATCATGACCTCCCTCGGGAGGGCCGCATGAGCCTGACCTCGTCGGCGCCCCTCGGCGCCGCCACCGTCCCCGGGACGGCCGGGACCGCCGCGGGCGCGGCCGGCGGCACCGGAGTGCCCGACGCCGAGGCCGGTCTCTTCGCGCTGCTCATGGCCGCCATCACCGGCTCCGCCGGGGCGACCACCGCTGCGACCACGGCACCGGTGCCGGCCGGCGCCACCCCGACGGGCGCCCCCGCCGCCGCCACGACCACCGCCACGACCACCGGCACCGGGATCGCGGACGTCACCGAGGGTGCCGCCGACGGGGACGCCGACGACGCGTCGACGACGGGCGACACCGTCGTCACGACCCCGGTGGGCCTCAGCGAGCTGGTGTTCTCGGTGCTGCACCTCGTGCCCGGACTCGCCGCCAGCCTGCCCGCCACCTCGGCCGCCGCGCCGACCGCCGACCCCGGCGTCGCCGCGGTGGACGCCGCCGCTGCGTCCGGCCCTGCGTCGGGCGCCGCGTCCGGCGCCGCCGCCGACCCCGGCACCGCACCCGCGGCAGCGGACGCCCTCGCGGCCGTCCCGGCCGCCCCCGCCGACGCCGCAGCGGCTACGACGGCGACGACCGACCCCACCGCGGCGGCGCCGACCCCCGACCCCGGCACGTCCGTCACCACCGACCTCCCGGCCGCACCTGACACCCCGGTCCCCTCCGGCGGGACCGACCAGCCGGGTCCGGACAGCGGGCAGACCGGTCCGGACGGCAGGTCCGGCCAGGGCAGCCCGGACGGACAGGCCAGCCAGGCCGGCCCGGCCGGCCAGGGCCAGGCCACGCCGGGCCAGGCGGCAGTCCCTGCTCCCGCAGGCGTGACCGTCCCGACCGCGCTGCTCGGCGCGGCCGGCGCCGCGGGCGCGGGCTCGCCCCTCGCGAGCGTGCTGCCCACCGCCCCCGCGGGCCACGCACCGGCGCGGGTGAGCCCCGCCGAGGTCGGCTCCCACCTGACGTCGCTGGTCCGCCGCGGCGACGGCGTGCACCGCCTCACCCTCGACCTCGCCCCCGCCGCGCTCGGCGACGTCCGCGTCGTGCTGACCGTCCGCCAGGGCGAGGTGCACGTGCGCCTCGCCGCCGGCGACGAGGCACGCGCGGCGCTGGCCCGCTCCGGCGGCGAGCTGACCCGCGCCCTCGAGCAGGTCGGGATCCGGGACGCCCGGATCGTCCTGACCGACCTCTCCTCCCCGACCGGCGGCGACCTGCCAGGCCGCTCCCACGACCCGTCCGCTCCCCAGCAGCAGCTCCTTGGAGGCCACGACCCGCAGCAACGACACAGCGCCCGTCATCCACGGACGGATGAGCACGGCGCGGCCACGGAGGGCACCCCGACCACCACTGCCGGCTCCACCTGGAGCTCCCGGCATCCCTCGGTCGTGCCTGACTCCCCACCGGGAGCGGTCGACCTCCGCATGTGAGGAGGACACGTGTCCATCGCAGCCACCGAGCCCGTGACCCACACGGGCATGCTCGGCACCGTTCCCGGGGCCGACACGAGCGCCAAGACCAAGCTGGGCAACTCGCAGGACAAGGACATGTTCCTGCAGCTGCTGGTCGCCCAGATGAAGTACCAGGACCCCACCAACCCCACCGACTCGGCACAGTTCCTCGCCCAGTCGGCGCAGTTCACCGCGCTGGAGAAGATGCAGGCGGTGGCCGACCAGACGGCGCAGCTGGTCTCGGCCCAGCTGTCCTTCGGGGCGAGCGGCCTGGTGGGTCGCACCGTGACCTGGACCGACACCGAGGGGACCTCGCAGACCGGTCTCGTCAACGGGGTCAGCTTCGGGGCTGACGGACCCAGCCTGGACGTCGGCGGCACGACCGTCGCGCTCGGCCAGGTCCAGCGCGTCGACGACGGCACCCGCACGGCCACGCCGTCCGTCCCGACGGTTCCCTCCACGAGCGTCTAGGCGCTCCCACCCCCGCTGCTCCGCACCGAGGACCGACCGGTCCTCGGCCACTGCTCTCCTCGAAGGACACACCATGCTTCGTTCCCTCTTCGCCGGCATCAGCGGCCTGCGCGTCAACCAGGTCATGCTCGACGTCACCGGCAACAACATCGCCAACGCCAACACCATCGGCTACAAGGGCAGCTCCACGGTCTTCCAGGACACCCTGAGCCAGATGCTGACGGCCGCGTCCGGCCAGAGCCCCGCCCGGGGCGGCACCAACCCGGTGCAGGTCGGGCTGGGCGTCCAGGTCGCCGCGACCAGCAGCAACCTCAACCAGGGGTCGACCCAGACCACGGGCCGGTCCACCGACCTGCTGATCCAGGGCGACGGCATGTTCGTCACCCGGCGCAGCGGCGAGCAGCTCTACACCCGGGCCGGCTCGTTCACCTTCGACAACTCCGGCACCCTCGTGACCCCCACGGGTGCGCGGGTCCAGGGCTACAAGCTCGACGCCGCGGGCCAGCGCACGGGCGGCCTGAGCGACATCACGCTGTCGACGGCCGGCGCCACTCCCGCCGTGCCCGCCGGCGTCGAGCTCACGTCGTACTCCATCGGTCCCGACGGCAAGCTGCGCGGCCTGTTCACCGACCAGGTGCAGCGCGACATGGCGCAGGTGGCGGTCGCGGACTTCAACAACCCGATGGGCCTCGAGCGGGTCGGCGAGACGTCGTTCCGCGAGTCGGCCAACTCGGGCGCGGCCCAGCTCGGCGTGCCCAGCGAGGGCGGCAACGGCGTCCTGGTCGCGGGTGCGGTCGAGATGTCCAACGTCGACCTCGCCGCCGAGTTCACCAACCTGATCCTCGCCCAGCGCGGGTTCCAGGCCAGCTCGCGCGTCATCACCACCTCGGACCAGGTGCTCGAGGAGCTCGTCAACATCAAGCGCTGACGTCGTCGCGGGGGCCGGGAGCGATCCCGGCCCCCGTGCACGCCGGAACCGCTCAGGTCCGCCCGCAGGCGGCCGATGACCCAGGTATCCGGGCCACGGACGGCCAGGAACCGCACTAGGAAGGTGCAACCGTGATCTCCCTGACCCGTATCTCGGGCTCCCCGCTGGTCTTGAACTGCGACCTCATCGAGCGCGTCGACCAGACCCCCGACACCGTCGTCACGCTCGTGGACGGCAAGAAGTACGTCGTCCTGGAGAGCCCCCGCGACATCACCGCGCTGGCCATCCACTTCCGCAGCCAGGTGCTCGCGCTCAGCCACCGGATGTCCTCGGCCGAGCTGCCCGAGCTGCCGGCGCAGCCGGACCGGTCGCGACTGTCCAGCGTCACCCCGATCTCCCAGGAGCACTGATGGACGCGGCACCCGCGATCGGCATCGGCGCCGGTTTCGCCGTCGTCGTCACCGCCAACGTCCTCGAGGGCGGCAACCCCATGAGCCTGCTGCTCATGCCGCCCCTGCTCCTCGTCTTCGGCACCACCATCCTGGTCACCATCGCCGGCGGGACGATGAAGGACGCCAAGACCGCCGGCCTCTCCCTCAAGCGCGCCTTCACCAGCGACGCCGCCGATCCGGAGGAGCTGCTGCCCCAGGTCGTCACGCTCGCCGAGAAGGCCCGCAAGGAGGGCCTGCTCGCCCTCGAGCAGGCCGCCCGCGACGTCGACGACGACTTCCTGCGGCGCGGCATCACCATGGCCGTCGACGGCACCGACCCCGAGGAGTTGCGCGAGATCCTGGAGTCGGAGGTCTACACCAAGCGGGCCAACGACAAGCAGGCCGCGAAGTTCTTCGCCGACGCGGGTGCCTACGCCCCCACCATCGGCATCATCGGCACCGTCATGGGCCTCGTGCACGTGCTGGAGAACCTGTCGGCGCCCGAGGAGCTCGGCCACCTGATCGCCGCGGCGTTCGTGGCCACGCTGTGGGGCGTCACCTCGGCGAACGTCATCTTCCTGCCCCTGGGCAACCGCCTCAAGCGGCTCAGCGAGCTGGAGGTGGCCCACATGGAGGTCGCCATCGAGGGCATCGCCGCCATCCAGGCCGGCGCCAACGCCCGCGTCGTGACGCAGCGGCTGCGCTCCCTGATCGGCTCGCCCGGCACGGCCGAGGCGGCGTGAGGTGTCCAAGGGCCGCCGCGGCTCCCACGAGGAGGAGCACGAGAACCACGAGCGCTGGTTGGTGACGTACGCCGACATGGTGACGCTGCTGATGGTGCTGTTCATCGTCATGTTCGCCATGAGCCAGGTCGACGAGAAGAAGTTCAACGCGCTCAAGGCCGGCCTGGCCGCCGGCTTCGGGCAGTCGGTCTCGATCCAGGACGGGTCGGACAACATCCTCAACGAGACCGGCCTCGCCGTCGCCATGCCGATCGCCCCCGGCCAGTCCTCGCCCGGCCAGCGCAAGCAGGACGCCGGGCTGGCCGCGCAGCTGGCCAGGTACGACGAGCTCCGCGAGCAGCAGGTGCGCAAGGACGCGCAGGTGGAGGCCCAGCGGCTCTCCGGCCTGCAGCGCAAGGTCGAGGCGGCCCTGGCCAAGCGCGGCCTGGGCAGCGACGTGCGCGCCACCATCGACGAGCGCGGGCTGGTGCTGAGCCTGGTCTCGCGGCACGTGGTGTTCGAGCCCGACGTGGCCGAGCTGTCGGCACGCGGCCGGGAGGTCCTCGACCAGCTGGCCCCCGTGCTGGCCGACCTGACCGAGCCGCTGTCGATCGAGGGCCACACCAACCAGGAGCCGGTGAAGCCGCGCTACTTCGCGACCGACTGGGAGCTCTCGGCAGCCCGCGCCGTCGGGGTGCTGCGCTACCTCAACGAGGAGGAGGGCATCCCCAACCGGCGGATGACGGCCAGCGCCTACGGCCACGAGAAGCCGCTGATCGACCCCTCGAAGCCCGACTCCCAGGCCGTCAACAAGCGGGTCGACATCGTGATCCGCTCCACCCAGCCCGCCGAGACCAGGGCCCTGCTCGCCGGGGCCTCCCGTGACCAATCCCCGAGAGGAGACGGCTCGTGACCGTGACCACCATGCCCCCGGCCACCGGCGACGCCGCCGACGCACCCGCCAAGGGCGGCAAGAAGAAGCTGATCATCATCGTGCTCGTGGTCGCGCTGCTGGCCGGCGCGGCGTACTGGTTCGTGCTGCGGCCCAAGCCCGAGACCGCCCCCGAGCCCGGCGAGGTCGTGGCGCTCGACCCGATCCAGATCAACCTGGCCCAGAGCCACTACCTCCGGATGGGGATGGCGCTGCAGATGACGGCCGACGCGCACGAGGCCGACGGGTCCAAGGCGCTGGACGCCGCGATCGACACCTTCAGCGGGGCGAAGCTGGAGCAGGTCCTGGACCCGAAGGAGCGGCGGGCGATGAAGAAGGAGCTGGAGAAGGAGCTCGGCGAGCTCTACCACCACGAGGTGATGGAGGTGTACTTCACCGAGTTCGTCACCCAGTGAGTGGCCGCTGAGCCACCGGTGAGCCTCACCGACCCACCCGGGTCCGGTGCCCACGACGGACCGACGAGATCCGATACCTGATTTTCTCCTCAGGTCCGGTCGCTGCTGGTCGATCGGTACGGCATGACCTCCTCCGCGCCCGGTGTGCGCAGCCCCCACGCCACCCGGCGTCAGGGGCGCACCGGCGAGCGTCCGGTCGCGGCGTACGACTTCCGTCGGCCGATCCAGCTCTCGCGCGAGCACGCCCGCGCGCTGCAGCTCGCGTTCGACGAGTTCGCCCGCCAGGCGGGCGCGGTCTTCAGCTCGACGCTGCGCCGGGTCTCCCAGGTCAGCGCCGACCTGGTCGAGCAGCGGACCTACGCCGAGTACGCCGCCTCGGTGCCGAGCAGCACCTGCCTCACCCTCTTCCGTGCCGAGCCGCTGCCCGGCCTCGGCGTGCTCGAGATCCCCACCTCGGCCGCGATGACCTGCGTCGATCACATGCTCGGCGGCGCCGGCGGCCCCCAGCCGGACCGGCCGCTGTCCGACATCGAGGAGAGCGTCTTCTCCGGGCTGACCAGCCGGCTGCTGACCGGCCTGACCGCCTCGCTGCAGGAGATCGTGCCCCTGGAGCCCGAGGTCACCGGGGTGGAGTACAACCCGCAGTTCGCCCAGGTCGGGGCACCGAGCGACACCGTCGTGGTCGCCGTGCTGCACCTGCGCCTGGACGCCGCGGAGTTCCGCTTCACCGTCTGCCTGCCCTTCAGCGGGCTGCTGCCGTTCCTGCGCACCGCCGTCGCCCCGGCGCCGGTGTCGGAGCGCGAGCGCGCCGACCGGGCCCGCTCGGAGGTCCTGCTGCGGGAGCAGTTCGACACCATCCCGGTCGAGGTCGGCGTCCGCTTCCGGCCCACCACCATCTCCCCCGACGTCCTCGACGACCTGTGCGTCGGTGACGTCATCCGCCTCGGACACCCGTCCGGTGCGCCCCTCGACGTGGTCACCGACGCCACGTCGTTCGCCCACGCCACCGCCGGGACGAAGGGGACGCGTCTCGCGGCCCTCATCGTCGCCGCCTCGCTGGAGGACCGATGACCGCCCCCGCCTTCGCCCCCACCGACGCCGGGACCCCCGCGGCCCGCGCCGCGGCCCGCGCCGCCGAGCTGCTGCCGTCCTCGACCCCGGTCGAGCCCGGCGTCGCCCAGGCGCTCACCCCCGACCTCGCCCAGGCCTTCGCCGCCGGTGTGCTCGTCCCCACGGGTGGGTCCGCCACCCACCTGCTGGGGCTGCTCGTCGGTCACGAGCTGGTCGACGCGATGGCCGCCAGCCCCACGCCCGGCCTCACCGTCGCCGCCGCCACCCAGCCGGCCGTCGACGCGGCGGCCGCGGCGCTGGGCCGCAGCGCCGACGCCGCCCAGGACATCGGCGTGGCCGACCTGCTCGGCATCATGGGGCCCGGTGCCACCGCGGTGCCGCTGCAGGGCCTCGGCCCGGTCGCGGCCCTGCTGATCAGCGAGGACCTGCTCGCCGCGGTCGTCCCCGCCGCTGCCCCGACCCCGACGCCGGCGCCCGCGGCACGGCCCGCCACCGGACGCGGCATCGAGCTGCTCCACGGCGTCGACATGGAGCTGACCGTCGAGCTGGGACGCACCCGGATGGCGGTGCGCGACCTGCTCTCGCTCGCGCCGGGCGACGTCCTCGAGCTGGACCGGGCGGCCGGCAGCCCCGCCGACCTGCTGGTCAACGGCCGGCTCATCGCCCGCGGCGAGGTCGTCGTGGTCGGCGAGGAGTTCGGCCTCCGGGTCACCCAGATCATCGACTCGCGGGCGAGCTGACCGTGCTCGACCTGACCGTGCGGCTGCTGTCGTCGCTGGCCGTCGTCGTCGGCCTCGTGCTCGTGCTCGCCCGCCTCGCCCGCCGCCGCGGGGGCGGTGGCAGCAGCGCGCCCCTCCGGGTGGTCCACCGCCAGCCGCTGAGCCGATCCACCGCCGTGGCCGTCGTCGAGGTCGGGGGCCGCACCCTCGTGCTGGGCACCACCGAGCACCAGATCAGCCTGCTGACCGAGCTCGACCCCGAGTCGCTGCTCGCCCCGGCCCGCGCCCAGGCCGGCACGAGTGGCTCCGGCCGCGCGGGTCGCCCGGGCCGCTCCGGCGGCTCCGAGGCCCGTCCCGACCGGCGGACCCGTCGGGCCGCCCGCCGCGCCCCCGCGGCCGGGCCCGCCAGCACCCCCGGTGGCCACGTCTCCCCCGTCGCGGCCCCGGTGGCCGCCCGCGCGGCCGCTCCTGCCCCTGTCACCGCTCCCGCACCGGCCTTCGCGCCCGTCGTCGCCCCCGTCGTCGCGCCCGTCGTCGCCCCGGCCGTCGCGGCAGCACCCGCCGCGGCACTGCCCGCCGACTTCGCCGCCACCTTCGACGCCGCGCTGGCCCGGCTCCAGCCGCTGCCCGTCCCCGCCGAGGAGGTCGTGCCCCGGACGCCCGCGACGCTGCTCTTCGACGACCTGGACGCCGGCGACGCCCTCGCCCCGACCCGCTCCGAGCCCGTCACCCAGGGCCCCCTGCACGGCTCGATCCTCAGCCCCGGCACCTGGCGTCAGGCGATGACCGTCGCCATGGGGCGTGCATGACCCGCCGTCTGCACCTCCTCGCGGCCCTCGTGCTGGGCGGTCTCGCCCTGGCGCTGCCGCTGGCCCTCGCGGCTCCCGCGCAGGCCGACCCGCTGACCTCGCGGACCACCACCGGCCAGACCACCACTGCCCAGGTCACCGGTCAGGTCACGAGCCAGGTCGCCGACCGCGTCGCGAGTCGCGTCGGCGTGCCGCAGGCCGACGTCAGCGGCCCCGGTGGCCCCGTCGGGCCGAGCAGGAAGGGCGACGGCGACGTCACGGTCCGGCTCGACGGGCTGACCGACAAGCCGAGCACCTCGGTCACCACGATCCTGGCGCTCACGCTGCTCTCGCTGCTGCCGGCCATCGTGCTGACCTGCACCAGCTTCACCAAGATCCTGGTGGTCCTCAGCCTCACCCGCAACGCGCTGGGGCTGCAGCAGACGCCCCCCAACCAGGTGCTCGCGGGGCTGGCGCTGTTCCTGAGCCTGTTCATCATGAGCCCGGTGCTCTCGAGCATGAACGACGAGGGCGTGCGGCCCTACATGGACGGCACCAAGACGGCCGCCCAGGCGTGGGACGACGGCAGCGCGCCGCTCAAGGCGTTCATGCTCGACAACACCGAGGACGCCCAGCTCGAGCT
This sequence comes from Nocardioides scoriae, assembly GCF_900104965.1. NCBI lineage: Bacteria > Bacillati > Actinomycetota > Actinomycetes > Propionibacteriales > Nocardioidaceae > Nocardioides > Nocardioides scoriae. The sequence goes on from NZ_LT629757.1 coordinate 1,962,224, forward strand.
GCTGACCAACGTGGCCAAGCGCGACCTGCCGAAGGACCGGGCCGAGACGCCGCTCTCGACGCTGGTGCCGGCGTTCGTGCTGAGCGAGCTCAAGCAGGCCTTCACGATCGGCTTCATCATCTTCATCCCCTTCCTGGTCATCGACATCGTGGTCAGCGGCGCGCTGATGGCGCTCGGCATGATGATGATGCCGCCGGTGATGGTGAGCCTGCCGTTCAAGCTGCTGCTCTTCGTCCTGGTCGACGGGTGGGCGCTGCTCATCAAGGCCCTCGTCGCGAGCTACGGGTAGCTGCCGTGACCGACACCGCCATCATCGAGCTCGCGCTCAAGACCATGCTGGTCGCGCTGAAGCTCTCCGCCCCGATCCTCGTCACCTCGCTGGTGATCGGCTTCGCGGTCTCGCTGTTCCAGTCGATGACGCAGATCCAGGAGTTCACGCTCTCCTTCGTGCCGAAGCTCGTCGGCGTGGGCGTGGTCCTGCTCTTGTGCGGCAACTGGATGCTGCACACCCTCGAGACCTTCACCGTGCAGCTCTTCGAGAGCATCCCCGGCCTCCTCGGGTGAGCACGCCATGACCCTGACCGTCCCCGGCGACGCCCTGGTGGGCTACCTGCTGGCCTCGCTGCGGATCGCGGCGTGGCTGGTGGTGGTCCCGCCGTTCATGGGCCGCTCGATCCCGGCCACGGTCAAGGTCGTGCTCTCGCTGGGCCTGGCGGTGACCGTGGTGCCGAGCGTCGCCGCGACCGGCGTACCGACCGACCTGCTGGGGCTGGTGACCGCCGCCGTCACCCAGGTCGCCATCGGCGCCGCCATGGGGATGACCACCTTCCTGCTGTTCGCCGCGCTGGCGGCCGCCGGCAGCCTCATCGACGTCTTCGGAGGCTTCGCGCTGGCCCAGGCCTACGACCCGCTGGGCATGAACTCCAACACCGTCTTCGGCAACTTCCACCAGATGCTGGCCACGATGCTGCTCTTCGCGAGCAACGCCCACCTGCTGGTCATCGGGGGGCTGCTCAGCACCTTCCGCTTCCTGCCCCTGGGCGAGAGCCCCGACATCGGCACCACCACCCAGGTCATCAGCAAGGCCTTCGAGGTCTTCTTCGTCACCGCCGTCCAGATCGCGCTGCCGATGATCGGGGTGCTGTTCCTGGCCGACGTCGGGCTCGCGCTGCTGACCAAGGTGGCGCCGCAGCTCAACGCCATCAACGTGATGTTCCCGGCCAAGATCGGCCTCACGCTGCTGCTCCTCGGGCTCTCCTTCCCCGTGCTCCCCCTGGCCATGGACAAGCTGGTCCAGCTCAGCCAGGAGGCCATGGCCGCCATCGCCGGGGCGGGGTGAGCCACGGATGTCGTCGGAGGAGAAGACAGAGCAGGCCACACCGCAGAAGCGCAAGGAGAACCGCAAGGAGGGGCGGGTCGCCCGCACCCAGGAGCTGGGCGGCTGGACCACCGTGCTGATCGCGGGCATGGCCGCGCCCGTGCTGCTGCGCGAGGAGCTCTCCGCGTGGCAGGACATCATGGCCCGCTCGCTCGGGGCCGTGCAGGACGCGTCCCTCGACGTCGCGGCCGGACTGCTCAAGGACGCCGTGATGCACGTCTTCACGAGCCTGCTGGTGCTCGGCGCCTGCGTCATGGTGGTCGGCGTCGCCGCCGCGCTGGCCCAGGGCGGCTTCCTGCTGGCCACCAAGCAGGTCAAGCCCAGCGCCAAGAAGCTCAACCCGATCTCCGGCTTCAAGCGGATCTTCGGGCCGCAGGCGCTGTGGGAGGGCGTCAAGATGATCATCAAGAGCGCCCTGGTGGGGCTGCTCGTGTGGTCGGCGGTCGCGCACCTGGTCCCGCTGGTCGGCGGCATGGTGCCGCTCGGCGCCACGATCGGGCTGGTCAACGACGAGGCCATGACCCTGCTGCGCAACGTCGCCCTCGCCGGCCTGGTGCTGGCGGCCGTCGACTACGCCGTCGCGCGTCGCCGGATGGGCAAGCAGACGCGGATGACCAAGCAGGAGGTCAAGCAGGAGCACAAGCAGAGCGAGGGCGACCCGCAGCTCAAGGGCGCGATCCGCTCCAAGCAGATGGCGATGGCGCGCAACCGGATGATCGCGGACGTGGCGTCGGCCGACGTCGTGCTGGTCAACCCCACCCACATCGCCGTCGCCCTGCGCTACGACCCCGAGCGGTCCGCCCCCCTGGTGGTGGCCCGTGGCGCCGGTGCGGTGGCGCTGAAGATCCGTGAGAACGCCGCCGCGGCCCGGGTCCCGATCGTGCGCGACGTGCCCCTGGCACGCGCCCTGCACCGCTCCACCGAGGTCGGGCAGACCATCCCCGCCGAGCTGTTCGCGGCCGTCGCCTCCGTGCTGGCGTTCGTCATCAGCCGCAAGGCGTCGGGACAGCACGGCGGCGAGCACCGCTCCCCCCGGCTCGAGGACGCCGTGCCCGACGTGCTGCCCCGCGGACGACGTCGCCGGTTCTCCTCAGGACCGGCCGCCACCGGCCGATGAGCCAGGAGTCGCCAGGACGGTGACGGAGGCGCCAGGGACGGTGCGACCCCACAGTCGTGCCCGATCCCGGAAGGCTTCCGTTGCCCCTCAAGCGCCTGACACAGCTCGGTGTCCCGGTCGGCATCGTGATGATCGTGGTGATGCTGGTCGTCCCGCTCCCCCCGATCGTGCTCGACCTGCTGATCGCCCTCAACATCGTCGTCGCGCTGCTCATCCTGCTGACCGCGATGTTCGTCAGCCGCCCCCTCGACTTCTCGGCGTTCCCGGCGCTGATCCTGGTGATGACGCTGTTCCGGCTCGCGCTCAACGTCAGCGCCACCCGGCTCGTCCTCCTCGACGGGTACGCCGGCAAGGTGATCGACACCTTCGGCCACTTCGTCGTCGGCGGCTCGCTCATCGTCGGCCTGATCGTGTTCTCGATCCTGCTCGTCATCCAGTTCGTCGTCATCACCAACGGTGCCGGCCGCGTCGCCGAGGTGGGGGCGCGCTTCACCCTCGACGCCATGCCCGGCAAGCAGATGGCCATCGACGCCGACCTCAACTCCGGCCTCATCGACGAGGACACCGCCCGGCTGCGCCGCAGCGAGGTCCACGCGGAGGCCGACTTCTACGGCGCGATGGACGGCGCCTCGAAGTTCGTCAAGGGCGACGCGATCGCCGCCATCGTGATCACGCTGGTCAACCTGGTCGGCGGCTTCGCCGTCGGGGTCGCCCAGAACGGCATGTCCATGGGCGAGGCCGTCACGACGTACAGCCTGCTCTCGGTCGGTGACGGCCTGGTCTCCCAGGTCCCCGCCCTGCTGCTCTCGGTCGCCACCGGCCTCATCGTCACCCGCAACACGGGCAAGGACGACATGGGCTCGGAGATCGTGCGGCAGGTGACCGCGCAGGCGATGCCGCTGCGCGTGGCCGGCTTCGCCGGGCTCTCGCTGTGCCTGATCCCCGGGCTGCCCAAGCTGCCGTTCATCCTGGCCGGCGGCCTGCTGCTGCTGGCCTCCACCCGCGCCGGCAAGGAGCAGGCGGCCGCCGCGGCCGCGGCCGAGGAGGTGCCCGCGGTCGAGGCCCGCTCCCAGGACACGCCCGAGGACCTCGCCCAGGAGATCCAGGTCGACCCGCTCGGCCTCGACCTCTCCGCCGACATCATCGACGTCGTCGACCCGGCGAGCGGCGGCGACCTGCTGCCGCGGGTCAAGGCGCTGCGGCGCAAGATCGCCGGCGACCTCGGCATCGTGATCCCGCCGCTGCGGACCCGCGACAACCTCGACCTGCCGGCCCAGACCTACGCCATCAAGGTCTTCGGGGTCGAGGTCGCCCGCGGCGAGGCCCCGCGCGGGCACGTCCTGGCCATCGGGGAGTTCCTGGGCTCGCTGCCCGGCACCCCCACCCAGGAGCCCGTCTTCGGCCTCGACGCCAAGTGGATCGCCACCGAGCTCAAGACCCAGGCCGAGCTGAGCGGCGCCACCGTCGTCGACCGGACCTCCGTCATCACCACCCACCTCGCCGAGGTGGTGCAGACGCAGGCCTCGCGGCTGCTCTCGCGCGAGGACGTGCGGCTGCTGACCGACGTGGTCAAGCGCACCCACCCGGTCGTGGTCGAGGAGCTGACGCCGACGCTGCTCAGCCTGGGCGAGGTGCAGCGCGTGCTCCAGGCGCTGCTCGACGAGGGCATCTCGGTGCGCGACCTGGTCCGCATCTTCGAGGCCCTCTCGCTGCGGGCCCAGGTCACCAAGGACGTCGACCTGCTCGTGGAGAGCGCCCGCGCGGCGCTCGGCCCCGCCCTGGTCGCCGCCCACACCCGCGACGGCACCGTGCACGTGCTGAGCCTCGAGCCGAGCCTCGAGCAGCGGATGCTGGAGTCGATGCGGCCCGGCGAGCATGGCGCCGTCCTCGCCCTCGACCCCGAGGTCGGGCACCGGCTGCTCACCCAGCTCGACCAGCTCGTCCGCGCCAGCCAGGAGACCGGCCAGGAGCCGGTGCTCGTCTGCGCCCCGCAGATCCGTCCCGCCCTGCGGCGGCTGCTGCGGCCCAGCCAGCCCGGTCTCGGCGTGCTGTCCTACACCGAGCTCCACGGGACGGCCCAGATCCGCTCGGTCGGCGTCGTGGACGCCGAGGCCATGCTGGTCGCGCCGTGAGCGTCCCGCTGCCCGTCGTGGTCGCCGCCAGCGCGCTGGTCTCCTCCCCCGTCGCCTGGCTGCTGCACCGCGGCCTGCTGACCGGTCAGGACGCCGTCGAGCGGGTGCTGGTGCTGGCCGTGGTCACCTGGCTGGCCCTCAACGTGCTGGCGCTGCTCGCCTTCCCGGACCCGCCGCGCCCCTCTGCGGTCCCGAAGGCACCCGAGACCGACGAGTCCGGCGGTCAGCCGGTCTCGAGTGACGCGTTGTAGCGCGCCATCACGTCGACGAAGCCCCGCAGGTCGTCGTGGGTCCAGTCGCCGAGCTTCTCGCGGAACTCCGCCCGCCGGTCGAGCGTCACCGCCTCCATCCGCTCCAGGCCGTGCGGCGTCAGCGCCAGGATCGCCGCCCGCCGGTCGTCCGGGTCGGGCGTGCGCTCGATGAGCCCCAGCTCGAGCAGCGTCGAGACCTGCCGGCTGATCGCCCCCTTGTCGACGGCGAACAGCTCGACCAGCGCGCTCGCCCGCTGCGGCCCGCCGTCGTGCAGCGCCATCAGCATCGAGTAGGCGACGGGCGCCAGGTCGGGGTGCACCATCCGCGCCCTCAGGGCGATGCGGCGGCGCAGGCGCCGGATGAGCACGCTCATCTCGTGCTCCAGCGCCAGGATCGTCTCGTCGTCGGCCATGGGCGGATCCTAGTGAAAAGCAGCGACCCGCAGACGTGGCCCCGGGATGGGGCCGCTCCGGGGGACGTGTTCCCGGATCGTCTGCGGGTCGGGTGACTGCTTGGAATTCACCAGCGCGCTCACGCGGCTGGGCGGTGCGCTGCTAGTGGGCAGCCACCTCACGCGTCCTCGAAGAACTCATTCCTCGGACCACCTCCTTTCCCGTGTCCGACCACGGTAGATCGCCCGACGCCCGGACTCAACGACTTTTTTTCCGGGGGTCTCGCGGGGCCGCTGATTACCCGGACGTCCGGGTGATCGGTGACCTGACGTCTGTTGCAACACCTGCCAGGTGTCCGGGAAGGACGTCCAGTGGGACGCACGAGGCGTAAGACGACCCGCCGGTCGGTCGCGTGTGCACCGAGCGGACGGGGGTACGTCGCACCCATGAGTGAGACCCCTGACGAGACCGCCTCGACCGACACGTCCGAGGAGACCAGCTCGACCGAGGAGCTCGACCAGGGAGGGCCGGGCGACGTGGCCGACGCCGACCTGCCCGAGGACCTGCGCCCCACCGAGGACAACCCGCTGGCCCGCCACCCGGAGCAGACCGGTGACGAGGACGACGCGATCGGGGCCGACCGCGAGGAGGACCCGGAGACCGCGCCGCTGACGGCCGCCGACGCCGACTACGGCTCCGGCGGCTCGGACGGCTCGGGCGGGTCCGGCTCGTCGGGGGGCGACGGCACCTCCGACGGCCGCGCCACCGCCGAGGAGGACGACGGCTCCGACACCCTGGACAACGGCGGGGGCGGCGCGGGCTGAGCCTGCTCCTCCCCACCACGGCACGAGGGGCCGGTCCCGGGACACCCCGGGTCCGGCCCCTCCTCGCGTCGCGGACGCGTCGGCCTAGGTCGTGAGGGGCGCGGCGAACTGCGCCGCGTGCAGCCGGGCGTAGGCACCCTCGGCGGCGAGCAGCTCCTCGTGGCTGCCCTGCTCGACGATCGAGCCCGCCTCCATCACCAGGATCAGGTCGGCGTCACGGATCGTCGAGAGCCGGTGGGCGATGACGAACGACGTCCGGTCGCTGCGCAGGGCCCGCATGGCGTGCTGGAGCAGCAGCTCGGTGCGGGTGTCGACCGACGAGGTGGCCTCGTCGAGGATCAGCAGCGCGGGGTCGGACAGGAACGCGCGCGCGATGGTGACCAGCTGCCGCTCCCCCGCCGACAGGTTGGAGCCGTTCTCGTCGACGAGGGTGTCGTAGCCGTCCGGCAGCGAGTGCACGAAGCGGTCCACGAAGGTGGCGCGCGCCGCTGCGAGGACGTCCTCGGGGCCGGCGTCGGGGTTGCCGTAGGCGATGTTGTCGCGGATCGTCCCGGCGAACAGCCAGGTGTCCTGCAGCACCATCCCGGTCTGGCGGCGCAGCTCGGCCCGGGGCACCGAGGCGACGTCGACGCCGTCGAGGGTGATGCGGCCGCCGCTGACCTCGTAGAAGCGCATCACCAGGTTGACCAGCGTGGTCTTGCCCGCCCCGGTCGGCCCCACGATGGCCACGGTCTGGCCCGGCCGGGCGACGAGCGACAGGTCCTGGACCAGCGGCCGCTCGGGGTCGTAGGAGAAGTCGACGTGCTCGAAGCGCACCTCCCCGCGGCGTACGCCGGACGGCCCCGGCCGGGTGCCGCCGGCCACCGCGGGCTCGGGGTCGGGGCTCTGCTCCTCGGCGTCGAGCAGCTCGAAGACCCGCTCGGCCGAGGCCACCCCGGACTGCAGCAGGTTGGCCATCGAGGCCACCTGGGTGAGCGGCTGGGTGAACTGGCGGGAGTACTGGATGAACGCCTGCACGTCACCCAGCGACAGCGAGCCGCTCGCGACCCGCAGGCCGCCGACGACCGCGATGACGACGTAGTTGAGGTTCCCGACGAACATCATGATCGGCATGATCAGGCCGCTGACGAACTGCGCCCCGAAGCTCGCGCGGTAGAGCTCGTCGTTCTCCACCGCGAAGACCTCCTCGGCCTCCTGGCGACGGCCGAACACGGTCACCAGCGCGTGCCCGGAGAAGGACTCCTCGATGTGGGCGTTGAGCCGCCCCGTGCGCCGCCACTGCGTCACGAACAGGCCCTGCGAGCGGCCCATGACGACCTTGGCCACCAGCACCGAGACCGGCACCGAGACCAGCGCGACCAGGGCCAGCAGCGGCGAGATCCAGAACATCAGCGAGATCACCGCGAGCACCGTCAGCAGCGAGGTCAGCAGCTGGCTCATCGTCTGCTGCAGGGTCTGGCTGACGTTGTCGATGTCGTTGGTGACCCGGCTCAGCAGCTCGCCGCGGGCCTGGCGGTCCACGAAGCCGAGCGGCAGGGCGTTGACCTTGTCCTCGACCTCGGCCCGCAGCCGCCGCACGGTCTTCTGCACGACGTCGTTGAGCAGGTAGCCCTGGACGAACGCGAGCAGCCCCGCGACGGCGTACACCGCCAGGACGACGAGCAGCACGCGCCCGACCGCGTCGAAGTCGACGCCCCGACCCGGCACCAGGTCCATGGAGGACACCATCGCGGCCAGCTCGTCCTGGCCGCGCCCGCGCAGCTGGGCCACGGCCTGGGCCCGGGACAGCCCCTCGGGCAGGCGTGCGCCGAGGAGCCCGGCGAAGATCAGGTCGGTGGCCCGGCCGAGCAGCCACGGCCCCAGCGCGGTGAGGCCGGTGCTGACCACGGCCAGCACCACCACGGCGACCGCCTTGGCGCGCTCCGGCGCCAGCCGTCCGACCAGCCGTCGGGCCGAGGGACCGAAGCTGGAGGCCTTCTGGCCGACCATGCCGCCACCGAAGGGACCACCCCGCCCGGGGCCTCCCCCGGACTGGACGCGCTCGGTCTCCTGGAGCTGGCCGGGGGCCTGCTCGCCCTCGGGACGCGCGACGTCGGCGCTCATGCGACCGCCTCCGCGCCCAGCTGGGAGGCGACGATCTCCTGGTACGTCGCGCACGTCTCGAGCAGCTCGTCGTGCGTGCCGCGCCCCACCACGGCGCCGTCCTCGACCACCAGGACCAGGTCGGCGTCGCGGATGCTCGAGACCCGCTGGGCCACGACCAGCACCGTCGCGTCGCGCGTCACCGGTCGCAGGGCTTCACGCAGGCGGGCGTCCGTGGCCAGGTCCAGCGCGCTGGACGAGTCGTCGAACAGGTAGACCAGGGGTCGCCGCACGAGCGCCCGGGCGATCGCGAGCCGCTGCCGCTGGCCACCGCTGAGGTTGGTGCCGCCCTGCGAGACCGGGGCGTCGAGCCCCTCGGGCAGCGCCTCGACGAAGTCGCGGGCCTGCGCGGTCGTCAGCGCCTCCCACAGCTCGGCCTCGGTCGCGTCGGGGCGGCCGTAGGCCAGGTTGGAGCGCACCGTGCCGGAGAACAGCCACGCCTGCTGGGGCACCAGCCCGACCGAGCGGTGCAGCACGTCGGGGTCGAGGCGCCGCACGTCGACCCCGCCGACCAGCACCCGGCCCTCGGTGACGTCGACCAGCCGCGGCACCAGGTCGACCATCGTCGTCTTGCCGGCGCCGGTCGAGCCGATGATCGCCACCACCTGGCCCGGCCGGGCCTCGAAGGAGACGTCGCGCACCACCGCGGACGCGGCGCCCGGGTAGCTGAACCCGACGTGCTCGAAGCGGAGCGTGCCGGCGTCGGCCAGCTCGGTCACCGGCTCGCGGGGCGGCACCACCGACGACTCGGTGTCGAGCACCTCCATGATCCGGTCGGCGCAGACCGCCGAGCGCGGCACCATCATCAGCATGAAGGTGCCCATCATCACCGACATCAGGATCTGCATCAGGTAGGCGAGGTACGCCGTCAGCGCCCCCACCTGCATCTGCCCGGCCTCGACGCGGTGGCCGCCGAACCACAGCACCGCCACCGAGGAGACGTTGGCGATGAGCATGACCGCGGGGAACATCGCCGCGAGCCACCGCCCGGCGCGGATCGAGACGTCGGTCAGGTCGCCGTTGGCGCGGGCGAAGCGCTCGGTCTCGTAGGGCTCGCGCACGAACGCCCGCACCACGCGCACGCCGGTGATCTGCTCGCGCAGCAGCCGGTTGACCTCGTCGATGCGCTCCTGCATCGCGCGGAAGCTGGGCACCATCCGGCGGATGATCAGCCCGATCACCAGCACCAGCACGGGCACCGCCACGGCCAGCAGCCACGACAGCCCGAGGTCCTCGCGCATCGCCATCACGACGCCGCCGACCATCATGATCGGCGCGGTCACCATCAGGGTGCAGCTCATCAGCACCAGCATCTGCACCTGCTGGACGTCGTTGGTCTCGCGGGTGATGAGCGACGGCGCCCCGAAGCGGGTCACCTCGCGCTGGGAGAAGCTGCCCACCCGGTGGAACAGCTCGCGGCGCACGTCGCGGCCGAAGCTCATCGCCGTGCGCGCCGAGAACCACACCGCCGCGATCGAGCACGCCACCTGGAGCAGGGCGACGACGAGCATCACGCCGCCGGTGCGCACGACGTACGCCGTGTCGCCGGTCGCGACGCCGCGGTCGATGATGTCGGCGTTGAGGCTGGGCAGGTACAGCGCCGCCATGGTGCCGACCAGCTGGAGGAGCACGACCGCGCCCAGCCAGGTCCGGTAGGGGCGCAACCGGGTGCGCACGAGCCGCAGCAGCATCAGGCGTCCCCCTCCTGGCGGGAGTCGGGTCGCGCGAACCCCTCGAGCAGCAGCCGGGTCACGACCTCGGGAGTGAGCGGGGAGGGCGAGGGCATCCCGGGGCTGTGCGCGCCGAGCATGAGCGCCCGGAAGGCGGCCGCGGCCACCAGCGGCTCCACGCGCAGCTCGTCGGCGGAGAGCTCGAAGACCCGGGTCAGGCGCTCCATCAGCGCCTCGTTGGCCTCGACGAGGAAGCGCGGCGGGCCCAGCGGCGCTCCACGGCCGTGGGCGGCCTGCTCCATCAGCGGCCGCATCACCATCATCGTGGCGTGGACCTCGCGCATCCGCGCCTGGGACCGCTCGGCCAGGACGAGCAGCCGCGTCGCGAGCCCCGGCAGCGAGGCCATCAGCCCGACCAGCTGGTCGGCGGTGTCGGGCGGTCGCAGCACCTCCTCGAGGACGGCGTGCAGCAGCGCGCCCTTGTCCTCGAAGACGCGGTAGATCGTCCCCTCGGCGATGCCGGCCGCCTGCGCGATCTCGCGGGTGCTGGGCATCCGGCCGTGCTCGAGCACCAGCGGCGCCACGGCCGACACGATCGCCGCCCGTCGCTCCTCGGGCGCCATCGGCGTCGCGCGTGGGGTCATGGGCCGATCCTAAGTGAGTGAGCACTCACTCACAAGACTGGTGGTGGGGATCCACGGCGCACGAGGTGGTCGCCGCGCCGGCGCGGGCGTCGTGCGAGGTGGTCGCCCCGGCAGCCACCTCGTACGACGTCCGCCGGGACGTCATGCGGAGCGGTCGTCCGGGCAGCCACCTCGCATGACGTCCCGCCACACGACGACCGCCACACGACGACCGCCACCGGCCACCCGGCCACCGCGAGCCGACCTCCCGTCAGGGAGCCAGCCGCTCGAGCGTCCACCCCTCCCCCGGGGCGGCGTCCGCCCCCCGGCGGTAGACCAGCCGGTCGTGCATCCGCCCCGACCGGCCCTGCCAGAGCTCGACGACCTCGGGCACCACGCGGTAGCCGCCCCAGTGGGACGGGACCGGGACCTCGGCGTCGTCGGCGAAGCGCTGCTCGACCGCGGCGTAGCGCTCGTCGAGCTCCTCGCGGGAGGCCACGGGCTGTGACTGCGGGGAGGCCCAGGCGCCGAGCTGGGAGCCGCGGGGGCGCTGGGCGAAGTACGCCGCGCTCTCCTCGGGCGCGACCCGGGCGACGCTGCCCTCGACGCGGACCTGGCGCTGCAGGTCGTGCCACGGGAAGAGCAGCGCGGCGCGGCCGGTGGCCTCGAGCTCGTGGCCCTTGCGGGAGTCGTAGTTGGTGTAGAAGACCAGGCCGCGCTCGTCGAGCCCCTTGAGCAGCACGATCCGCGCTGACGGCTGACCCTCGGGCGAGACCGACGCGACGACCACGGCGTTGGGCTCGTGGATCCCAGCCGCCTCGGCCTCGTCGAGCCAGCGCGCGAGCACGACCAGCGGGTCGGGGTCGACGTCGGCGGCGTCGAGGCCGGTGTCGGCGTACTCGCGGCGCAGCGAGGCCAGCCGCTCGCTCGCGTGCGCGGGGCTCGGGGAGGGGTCGGGGGTGGTCATGGGGCCAACCTAGGAGGTGCCCCCGACGGCTCGGACCGACCACCCCTCGCGACGCCCCTCACTGCTCCCGGGGGCAGCCCCGGCGGCCAGCCCGTGGGCGGGCACGGGCAAAGTGCGTGCGGACCAGCGCGTTGGGTGCAGAATGCCCCGCAGACGGAAGGGGTCAGATGACCGAGGTTCACCACGGGCTCGAAGGCGTCGTCGCGTTCGAGACGCAGATCGCGGAGCCCGACAAGGAAGGATCGGCGCTGCGCTACCGCGGCGTCGACATCGAGGAGATCGTGGGGCGCATCCCCTTCGAGAAGGTCTGGGGGCTCCTGATCGACGGGGCCTACGACCCGGGCCTGCCGCCCGCCGAGCCGTACAACATCCCGATCCACACCGGTGACGTGCGCGCCGACGTGCAGGCCGGCGTCGCGATGCTGGCGCCGATGCTCGGGATGAAGCAGACCTACGACATCAGCGACGCCGAGGCCCGCGAGGACCTCTCCCGCGTCGCCGTCATGGTGCTGTCGTACGCCGCGCAGGCCGCCCGCGGGCTGGGCCAGCCGATCGTGCCGCAGCGCGAGGTCGACGAGGGCACCACGCTGGCGGAGAAGTTCCTGATCCGCTGGAAGGGCGAGGCCGACCCCAAGCACGTCAAGGCCATCGACGCCTACTGGAGCTCGGCCGCCGAGCACGGCATGAACGCCTCGACGTTCACCGCCCGCGTCATCACCTCCACCGGTGCCGACGTGGCCGCGGCGTTCTCGGGCGCGATCGGTGCCATGAGCGGCCCGCTGCACGGCGGGGCCCCCGCCCGGGTGCTGACGATGATCGAGGACGTCGAGAAGAGCGGCGACGCCACGGCGTACGTCAAGAAGCTGCTCGACGACGGCGAGCGCCTGATGGGCTTCGGCCACCGCGTCTACCGCGCCGAGGACCCCCGGGCCCGGGTGCTGCGCCGCACGGCCAAGGAGCTCGACGCGCCGCGCTACGAGGTCGCCGAGCGGCTCGAGCAGGCGGCCCTGGCCGAGCTGCGCGAGCGTCGTCCCGACCGCGTGCTGGAGACCAACGTGGAGTTCTGGGCGGCCATCGTCCTCGACTTCGCCGAGGTGCCGGCGCCGATGTTCACCTCGATGTTCACCTGCGCCCGCACGGGCGGCTGGTCGGCGCACATCCTGGAGCAGAAGCGCACCGGCCGGCTGATCCGTCCCTCCGCGATCTACACCGGTCCGGGCGAGCGCCCGGCCAGCTCGATCGACGGCTGGAACGACGCCTGGGGCAACGCCTCGGCCGACGACGACCTCGTCGTCTGAGCCCAGTCGCCTACTTCGGGGCGGGCAGGCGGCCGGCATACCAGCTGGTGGTGCCGGCGCCTCCCGCCCTGGAGAGCGAGACGTGCAGGTGGTCGCGGTGCCGCAGCGTCTTGCTGCACTTGCTCAGCGGCTTGCCCTTGCACGCGCTGCTGACGTACGGCGTGGGCGCGAACTGGCGGTAGGAGGCGTACATCTTGTCGTTCCAGATGATGTACATGACGCCCATCCGGCGGGCCAGCTCGGCGGCATCGCCGTCCGGGCCCTCCGCGAACAGCGCCTTGCGCAGCTTGGCCGCGCGGATCCGGTCGGCCTCCTTCGCGGCGTCCAGCGTCCAGTCGAAGGCGCGCCCCTCCTTGTGCTCGGAGACCGAGCCGCCGCAGGGCCGCGAGATGCCGCCCTTGGCGCCGCCGTACGTCGCCACGACGTAGTCGAGCGCCACGACGGTCCCGGGCTTGGCCTTGGGGCTGCAGGTGCTCTGGGGGTCGTACTTCGCGTAGGCCTCGACCGGGGGCGGCGGGTCCGGCTCGTCGGCACGCGCCGAGGTCGTCGGGCCGACGACCAGCAGGGCCGAGACGACGGCGAGGGGCAGCAGCGAGAGCGATCGGCGCACGGGGACCTCCCAGGGGTCCTCTCGAGGTTAGGTTCGTCACTTCGTATTTGTCCGGATTTTGCTTCAGCTGGCCGCGATTGGGCACAGTGCTGGGCATGAGTGAAGCGACAACTACTTCCCGCACCGCCGACGCCCTCGTCACGCGCGGTGCCTCCCAGCCCTTCGAGCGCAGCACCATCGAGCGCCGCGCCCCCCGTGCCCACGACGTCGTCATCGACATCAAGTTCGCCGGCATCTGCCACTCCGACATCCACCAGGGTCGCGAGGAGTGGGGCTCGGCCCTGTTCCCGATGGTCCCCGGCCACGAGATCGCCGGCATCGTCTCCGAGGTCGGCTCCGAGGTGAGCAAGTACTCCGTCGGCGACCGCGTCGGGGTGGGCTGCTTCGTCGACTCCTGCCGCGAGTGCGAGAACTGCAAGGCCGGCGAGGAGCAGTACTGCCTCCAGGGCGAGGTGCCGACGTACAACGGCAAGCAGTACGACGGCGAGCCCACCTTCGGTGGCTACAGCACCTCGATCGTCGTCGACGAGAACTACGTGCTCGGCATCCCCGAGGGCGTCGAGCTCGACGTGGCCGCTCCCCTGCTCTGCGCCGGCATCACGCTGTTCTCCCCCCTGCACCACTGGGAGGCCGGCCCCGGCAAGAAGGTCGCGATCGTCGGCATGGGCGGCCTGGGCCACATGGGCGTCAAGATCGCCGCGGCGCTCGGCGCCGAGGTGACCGTCCTGTCGCAGACCACCTCCAAGGAGGAGGACGGCAAGAAGTTCGGCGCCGACCACTACTACGCGACCAAGGAGGAGGAGACCTTCGAGAAGCTCGCGGGCCACTTCGACCTGATCGTCAACACGGTCTCCGCCGACCTGCCGATCGACAAGTACCTCGGCCTGCTCGGCCTCAACGGCACCCTGGTCCACGTCGGCATCCCCGAGGGCGACAGCTCCTACCAGGCGTTCTCGCTCGCCGGCATGCGCCGCAGCATGGCCGGCTCGAAGATCGGCGGCATCCGCGAGACCCAGGAGATGCTCGACTTCTGCGCCGAGCACGGCCTCGGCGCCGAGATCGAGGTCATCTCGGTCGACGACGTCGACAAGGCCTGGGACCGCGTCGTCGACTCCGACGTGCGCTACCGGTTCGTGATCGACGTGTCGACGTTCGGGTCGTCCGCGGCCTGAGGCTCCTGGCGGCGGGCAGTTTCCCCGGTCGACCGGGGAAACTGCCCGCCGGCGCCCGGAATGCCCGCCCCGGCGGGCAGTTTCGGCCGACATCGACGCCCGCTTCGTCCCCTCGGGGACGGAGCGGGCGTTCGTCGTTCGCCCGCCCGGCACTCCCGTACGTCGGCCCGGCCCCGACCTCAGCGCCGGCTGACCACCAGGTAGCGCTCGTCGCCGGTCGGTCCGCCCCACAGCACCGGGTCGTCGAGCACCCGCAGCGACACCTCGCGGCCCGCCTGCCCGAGCAGCCGCGACGTCTCGGCCGCGAGCAGGCCCGAGCCGGTGTGCCAGCGGCCCTCGACCAGCACGAGCCGACCGCCGGGGGCCAGCAGCGAGACCCAGCGCCGCAGCGCGGCCGCCGGGTCGGGCAGCGCCCACAGCACGTGCCGCCCCAGCACCACGTCGTACGCCGCCCCGCCGCCGGCCCGCGGACCCACGGGCGGGTCGGCGGCGTCGCCGAGCAGGAACTCCACGCCCGGGTGCCGCTCGCGGGCCAGGTCGACCATCGCCGGCGCGAAGTCCACGCCGGTCACGTCGTGGCCCGCCTCCGCCAGCAGGCCGGACAGGGTGCCGGTGCCGCAGCCGACGTCGAGGACCCGCGCGGGGGCGGGCGGCAGGGCCTCGGCCAGCAGCACCCGCCACGCCTCGCGGGTGGTCGGGTCGGCCAGTCCGTGGTCGGGCTCGTCGTCGAAGGTGGCGGCGGCGTCGTCCCACGACCGCCGCTCCCCCAGCGCCCGGGCGTAGCAGCGCGACAGCGGGGCGTCCCTGTAGAACCCGAACCCCGCGATCCGCCGGTAGCCGATCGACTCGTAGAGCGCGATCGCCTCGGGCTGCCGCTCCCCGGTCTCGAGCACCATCACCTCGGCGCCGGCCTGCGTCGCGGTCGCCTCGAGGTGGGCGAGCAGCGCCCGCGCCAGGCCCCGGCCGCGGGCGCGGGGCGCGACGTACATCCGCTTCACCTCGGCCGTGGCGGTGGTCCCGGCCCACGCCACGTCGTCGCGCCGCCGCCAGGCGCCGGTCGCGACGGGCTCGCCGTCGAGGTAGCCGACGAAGAAGGCGCCCAGCGGCGCCTCGAAGTACGACGGGTCGAGCGGCGTCAGGTCGGGACCGCCGTAGCGCACGACGTACTCCTGCTGCACCTCCTCGACCAGCCGCTGCGAGTCGGGGTGGTCGAACGGGCGGGGGACGACCTCCCAGCCTGGGACGGGGCGCAGCCGGGAGCTCACCGCTGACACACTAGGACCGTGGCCGACCTCGTCATCCCCCAGGACCTGCTCCCCCACGACGGACGCTTCGGCTCGGGTCCCTCGAAGGTGCCGGCGGGCCGCCTCGACCGGCTGGCCGCCTCCGGCGCGGAGCTGATGGGCACCTCCCACCGGCAGGCCCCGGTCCGGGCGCTGGTGGGCCGCGTGCGCGCGGGGCTCGCCGAGCTGTTCGACCTGCCCGAGGGCTACGAGGTGGTGCTGGGCAACGGCGGCTCCACGGCGTTCTGGGACGCCGCGACCTTCGGACTGGTCCGCGAGCGCAGCCAGCACCTGGTCTTCGGCGAGTTCTCGGCCAAGTTCGCCCAGGCCGCCGCGGCCGCTCCCTTCCTCGGCGAGCCGACCGTGGTCTCGGCCGAGCCGGGCTCGCTCGCGTCGCCGCACGACGAGGACGGGCTCGACGCCTACGCCTGGCCCCACAACGAGACCTCGACCGGCGTGATGGCGCCGGTGCGCCGCGTCGGCGGCCCGGGCTCGCTGGTGCTGGTCGACGCCACCTCGGGGGCGGGCGGCCTGCCGGTCGACGTCCGCGAGACCGACGTCTACTACTTCGCCCCGCAGAAGGGCTTCGCCTCCGACGGCGGGCTGTGGCTCGCGCTGATGTCGCCCGCCGCCCTCGAGCGCGCCGCCGAGGTCGCGGCCTCGCGGTGGGTGCCGGCCTCCCTCGACCTGCCGACGGCGATCGAGAACTCCCGCAAGGACCAGACCTACAACACCCCTGCGATCGCCACGCTCTTCCTCGTCGCCGAGCAGCTCGACTGGATGCTCGCGCAGGGCGGTCTGGACGCCATGGTGGGGCGCACGACCGCGTCCTCCCAGGCGCTCTACGGCTGGGCCGAGCGCTCGTCGTACGCCGCCCCGTTCGTCGCCGATCCCGCCCACCGCAGCCTCGTGGTCGGCACCGTCGACCTCGACGGGTCCGTCGACGCCGCCCGGGTCTCGGCGGTGCTGCGGGCCAACGGCGTCGTCGACACCGAGCCCTACCGCAAGCTCGGCCGCAACCAGCTGCGGATCGCGATGTTTCCCGCCGTCGACCCCGCCGACGTCGAGGCGCTCACCCGCTGCGTCGACCACGTCGTCGAGCACCTGGCCTGAGCGCTCGCGCGCCGCTCAGCGGCGCCGGCGGCCCAGGGCCAGTCCCGCGCCGGCCAGCGCGAGGACCGCGATCCCGCCGCCGGCCAGGGCCGCCCGGTGCTCGCGGGCCCAGGAGCCGACCGTCGGGGCCGTCGGGCGCCCGCTCCCGGGCTCGACCGGGTCCTGCGCCGGCTCGTCGGACGGCCCGGACGATGTCCCGCCCCGCAGCACCGCGCGCACCTCGTCCGGGAGCGCGACCTGCCACACCGGTGTGCCGGCGCCCTCGCTGCTGACCCGGACCCGCCCGCCGGGGCCGACCGAGATCCCCTCGCCCTGGGGCTGGGCGGGCAGCGGCAGCGTGGCGAGCCGCTCCCACGACGGCAGCGCGTAGACGCCCGCCTCGCCCGGCCCGCGCACCAGCGCGTGCCGGCCGTCGCGGGTGAGGGCGGCGTCGGTCGCCAGCTCGGCGACGCGGCCCACGGGCTCGAGCCGGTTGGTGCGGTCGGGATCCAGGCGGCGGGGTGCGGCGTACGCCGTGCCGCCGAAGAGCGCCTTGGTGACCACGAGCAGCCGACCGTCGGGACCGACCAGCAGCGACTCGGCGTCGTGGGGGCCGTCGGGGTAGGCCAGGTCGTACGCCGGCGCGGCCACGGTCCGCTCCCCCGGCAGCACCTCGACGTCGTGGACGGTGATCGTCTCCCGCACCCGGCGGTTGTCGCCGATGTCGCCGACCCAGACCCGGTCGCCGCGACCGGGGGCCAGGGCCTCGACGTCGAGCGTCCGCGCGGCGTACGTCGTGACGCCGGTCGTGCGCCCGGCCGCGTCGAGCAGGTAGAGGACGGGGTCGCTGCCGGAGTCGTCGGTCGTCACCATCGTGGCGCCGCGGTCGACCAGCCCGCTGGACTCGTCGATGCGCGGGTCGGTGAGCGAGAAGACCTGCCGCGAGCCCCCGCCGTCGTCACCCCCGCCGTCGGCGGCCGACGCGGCCCCGGGCGTGGTCGCGCCCACGAGGAGCACCAGCCCCGCCGCGAGGCCGACGAGCGGTCGGGTCACGCCCCGCGGCCGGCGAGCAGCTCGGCCAGCGCCGGCCGCAGCCGCCAGGTGCCGACCAGGCGGTCGTAGTCCTCGCGGTCGCCGCTGCGGTCGCGGCCCGGGCCGGACGTCCGGACGGCACGCAGCAGGGTGTTGCGCGGGGTGTGGGCGCTGTCGACGAACTCCACGACGTCGACGCGGTAGCCCTCGATCCGCAGCAGCGAGGCCCGGACGGCGTCGGTGAGGGTGTCGGCGAGGCGCTCGCGCAGGATGCCGTCGCGGGTGAGGGCGTCGTACCCGGGCGGCGTCGGCTCGCGCCGCAGCTGGGCCGAGAGGTCGTGGTGGCAGCACGGTGCCGCCAGCACGAGGTCGGCCTCCCACTCCACGGCGCGGAACAGCGCGTCGTCGGTCGCGGTGTCGCAGGCGTGCAGGGCCAGCACCACGTCGGGCGCCTGCTCGAGCTGCACGTCGGCGATGCCGGCCTGCACGAAGCGCACCGAGCCGTCGACGCCGAGCCCGGCCGCGACCTCGCTGTTGTGGCGGCGCGACTGCTCCTTGACGTCGACGCCGGTCAGCGCGACCGGGAGCCGCTCGCTGAGCCAGGCGTGGGCGGCGAAGGTGAGGTAGGCGTTGCCGCAGCCGAGGTCGACGACCCGCAGCGGGTCCTCGGTGGTGGGCACCCGCAGCCTGCCCGCGCGGGTGGCGTCGTCGAGCGCGGCGTCGAGGGCGCGCAGGAACTCCTCGACCTGGCGGTACTTCGCCTGCCGCGACGGCTTCACCCGGCCCTGCTCGTCGGCGATCCCCAGGGCGCGGAGCACCGGGTGGTCCTCGGCCAGGAGCCGCTCCTTGGCCTGGTCGTGGGAGCGCTGCGGCGCGGTGGCCTCGGCGCGCTCGGTGGTGTGGAGCAGCGCCTCGCCCTTCTTGGTGACCCGCAGCTGGTGGCTGCGCACGTCGGTGTCGACGTGCCAGTTGCCGAACGGCAGGTCGAGCAGGTCGTCGAGGACCTCGCGCGGGTCGCGGTGGTTGGAGGTGAGCGCCTGCGTCCCGTCGTACGCCGTGACCTGGAGGTGGCGACCGCCCTTGAGGTCGACGTAGCGCAGCTCGACGCGGCGGTAGCGCGGCTCCTCGCGGCCGCGTCGGCGACCGGTGGCCAGGGCGCGGACGAGGTGCTCGTCGTCGAGGATCTCGGCGCGCAGCCGGGACAGGGCGGGGAGCAGGGGCTCGGCCACGATCAGGGGGCTCCGTGGGACTGGTGGGGCTGGTGGGGCAGGAGGAGGCGTGGGCGCTACTTGGTGAGGGCGGCGATCACGACGACGAGGATGAGCCCGCCGAGGGCGACCGGGATGACCAGTCGGCGGTAGCGGGGGTTCATGCGGCGAAGTCTAGGGCGGCTGCGAGCAGGTCCAGCGCCGTGGGGCGGCGACCCGGTACGGTCGCGGGCGTGAGCACCCTTCCGACGTACGCCCAGATCGCCGCCCTGCCGTCCTACAGCGAGCGGCCGGTGCCGGTCTTCTTCGAGGACATCAACGGGCACATGAACGTCCGCTACTACCTCGGCATGGCCAGCGAGGGCCTCGACGAGGCGCTGACCGAGGTCGGCATCCCCACCAACTGGGTCGACAAGGGCTTCGCGATCTTCTCCGCCGAGCACCACCTGACCTACATCTCCGAGCTGCTGACCGGCGACCGGGTGTCCTCGCGGGTGCTGCTGCTCGGCCGCTCCGAGCGCGCGATGCACGTGCTGGTCTACCTGCTCGACGACACCCGCGAGCAGATCAGCTGCGTGATCGAGGAGATCTGCCTCCACATGGACATGTCCACCCGCACCACCTCCCCCTGGCCCGACGACGTCGCCGCCCAGATCGACGCCCGGGTCGCCGAGCACCGCGGGGTCGAGTTCGAGCCGACGGTGTCGGGGTCGATGGCGCTGCGCTGAGCTGGGGGCAGTTTCCCCGGTCGACCGGGGAAACTGCCCGCGGAGTCGGACATGTCGCCCACCGCCGGGCAGTTTCGCCCGCCCCGACCACCCGTTTCGCCCCCTCAGCCCCCGGCCGTACGCCGCGCGGCGGCCGCCGCGACCACGGCGACGTCGGCGTCGGTGATCAGCCCGAGCTCGCCGAGCCGGCGGGCCATCACGCCCGAGTCGGCGGCGAGCACGAACGGCACCTCGTGGGACCAGCCGTCGGTGACCGCCTCGACGCGGCCGTCGCCGGGGTCGAGCCGGACCTCGCGGACGAGCACGGCCAGCACCCGGCCGGGGTGGCGGCGCACGGTCTCGGCGTAGATCTCCGGGTCGTGCTCGCCCGAGTCGCCGATGAGCACGAACCGCAGGTCGGGGTGCAGCCGCAGCACCTCCTCGATCCGGTCGCGCTTGTGGCCGCCGGTGACGAAGTCGCGCAGCAGCACCGGGCCGGCCGGGAAGCCGCGGTGGGCCAGGAAGCCGAGCACGAACTCGTGCAGGTTCCACGGGCTCGAGGACACGTACGCCACCGGGTTGCGGTCGTCGGCGCGCGCCAGGGCGCGGTAGAGCTCCGGCGCCCCCGGGAAGGTGGTGCGGGTCAGGGCCGAGCCGGTCAGGGTCTGGCGGACCATCGCGCGGGTGCGCTGCACGCCGGTCACCAGCACGGTGTCGTCGACGTCGGAGACCACCCCGAGCTCGGCCCGGCCGTCGCTGACCCGGACCCGCACGGGGGCGGAGGCCTCCGCGACGCCGCGGTAGGGCTCGTCGAGCACGATCCGGCCCGTCGTCCAGGGCGCCCGGAGCGACGCGCCCTCGAGCTCGGCGCGGACGTAGCCGTCCTGGTCGCTCTCCACCACCACCGACGCGCCGCCGACCTCGACCCGCAGGCGCACGCCGGGCAGCTCGGTGGTGACGAAGCCGTGGACGGTGCGCCGCACGGCCGCCCACACCCTCTCGCCGGCGATGGTCTCGGCCGGCTCCTCGTCGTCGAGCACCCGGGCGCGCACCACCACCCGGCCGGCCGCGCCGTGGGCGACGTAGGCCACGATGCGGAAGTCCAGCGGCACCCGTCCGGCCGCGCGCGCCCGCCGGGCCCCCTCGACCCGGCGCTCGACCCGGCCGGCCCAGGCGCGCAGCCGGCTCACCGCTCGGCTCTCCCCTCGAAGGCCGGCCGCTCCTTGGCCAGGAAGGCCCGCACGCCCTCGGTGAAGTCGGGGCCCGTGTAGACCTCGCGGAGCAGCTCCTCGTCGCCGTCCGGGGCGACCTCGAGCCGCTGCGCCCGGTCGAGCAGCTGGCCCTTGGTGGCCCGCAGCGTGACGCCCGAGGCGTGGGCCAGCCCCTCGAGCAGGGTGGCCAGCTCGCCGTCGAGGTCGTCGGTCACCACCATCACCGCCCCCACGGCGTGGGCGCGGTCGGCGCCCACGAGCCGCGAGGCGAGCAGCATCTCCCGGGTCAGCGACTCCCCGAAGACGGCGGCGGTGCGGTAGACGATCGGCGCCGCGAGCGCGTTGCCCAGGGTGCGCGCGATCGGGTAGCCGAACCGCGAGCCCGGCGTCGCCAGCCGCAGGTCGCAGTGGGCGGCGACGGCCAGTCCCCCACCGACGCAGACGCCGTCGACGGCCGCCACGGTCACCTGGGGCAGCGTGAACAGCGAGCGCAGCAGCTCGCCGATCCACTGCTCGTACGCCACGGCGTCGGCCCCGACGAAGTCGCGGATCTCGTTGCCCGCGGCGAACGCCCGACCTCCCGCACCGCGCAGCACCAGCGCCCGCACCTGCGGGCTGTCGTGCAGCTCCTCGCACAGGTCGCGCAGGGCGGCGTACATCTCCCGCGTGAAGGCGTTGCGGCGCTCCGGCCGGTGGAAGGTCACCTCGACCACGCCGTCGGCGCGGCGTACCAGCAGCTCGTCGCTCACCCGCCGGAGCCTAGTCACCCCGGCGCGCGCCGCCTCAGGCGCTGGCGGCCACGGCGACGCGCTCGGGCACCACGACGGCCTCGCCGAGGCGGTGCCGGCTGCGGGCGAACAGCGCCACCGAGCCGAGCACTCCGACCAGCACCAGCGCACCACCGCCGATGAGGGTCCAGCGCGCGCCGAAGGTCTCGCCGATCCAGCCGATGAACGGCGACCCGATCGGGGTGCCGCCCATGAAGACCATCAGGTAGAGCGCCATCACCCGGCCGCGCAGGTGGGGCGCGGTGGCCAGCTGCATGGTGGTGTTGGCCGCGGTGATCATGGTCAGCGCCGACAGGCCGAGCAGCGGCACGATCACGGCGTACGCCGTGTAGGTCGGCATCAGGCCGGCCGCGATCTCGACCACGCCGAACAGCAGCGCCGACCCGACCACCAGCCGCAGCCGCACCCGGGTCCGCCGGGCGGCCAGCAGCGCACCGCTGAGCGAGCCGATGGCCATGATGGAGCCGAGCAGGCCGTACTCCGTGGCGCCCTTGTCGAAGACCTGCGTGGCCATCAGGGCCGAGGTCATCTGGAAGTTGAGCCCGAAGGTGCCCGCGAAGCCCACCACGCTCAGCACCATCAGCAGGTCGGGCCGCCCCCGCAGGTAGCGCACGGCGTCGCGGATCATGCCCTTGTGGCGCTTCTCGGCGGGCGTCAGGTGCAGCAGCGCGGGGTTCATCCGGGCCAGCGCCAGCAGCACCGCGCTGTAGCTGAGGCCGTTGATCACGATCACCCAGCCGGTCGCCTCGACGCCGCCGCCGAAGGCCGCGATCAGCAGGCCGGCGACCGCGGGGCCGAGCATCCGGGCGGCGTTGAAGGACGCGGAGTTGAGGCCGACGGCGTTGGTGACCTCGTCGGGACCGACCATCTCGCTGACGAAGCTCTGGCGGGCCGGGGCGTCGAAGGCCGAGCCGATCCCGAAGGTGAACGCCAGCACGTAGACGTGCCAGACCTGCACCGTGCCGGTCACGGCCAGCGCGCCGAGCACCAGCGCGGTCAGGGCCATCACCGTCTGGGTGATCTTGAGCAGGCGCAGCTTGGGCATCCGGTCGGCGACCAGGCCGGCGTACGGCGAGAGCAGCAGGGCGGGCAGGAACTGCAGCCCGGTGGTGATGCCGAGCGCCGTGCCGGCGTTGGTGGCCAGCAGCACCACGAGCCAGTCCTGCGCGACCCGCTGCATCCAGGTGCCGGTGTTGGAGACGACACCGCCGGCGGCGTACAGCCGGTAGTTGCGGTTGTGCAGGGCGCGGAACGTGGGGCTCAACTGGTGGCCAATCTCTGGATCAGGGGGGCGGCCTGCCGCAGCAGGGCGCGTTCGTCGGGGGTCAGCTCGCGCAGGCGCTGCGCGAGCCAGGCGTCGCGGCGCCGGCGGTCGGCCAGCAGGACCTCGCGGCCCTGCTCGGTCAGCGCGACCAGCCAGGCGCGGCCGTCGGTCTCCGAGGGCCGCCGCGTGGCGTACCCCTCCTCGACCAGGCTCGCGACCGTGCGCGTCATCGACGGGGGCTGCACCCGCTCGTGGGCGGCCAGGGCCCCGACGGTGCACTCCCCCTCGCGGAACAGGATCCCCAGCGCGCTCAGCGCCGCCACGCTCAAGGTGTTGTCGGGCTCCCGCTCGCTGCGCAGCCGACGCGAGAACCGCATCACCGAGAGCCGGAGCTCGCTGGCGAGCCCGGTGTCGGTGCGCGAGGCGGCCTGCACGGAGGGGGTCATGGTTGCTTAGCATAACTCATTAGTCGTGCTAAGTATTTCGGCCCTTCGAGACACGACTCCGTCGTTCCTCGGGGACCGAGCCGGTTCGCTGGCTGAGGAGGGCCGCCAGGCCCGTCTCGAAGCCCCGCCGCCGTTCACCCCACCCTTCTCAGGGAACGACGGCCGACCGATCGCCCGGGGTGGCGGGCCCGTCTCGTCCGCGGATCCTCAGCACCCGGTGCGGGCGATCCGCGGACCGGGAGTCGGGCCGGTCGGAGCGCCGCGCCCCAGGCCGGCTCCGACCGGGACGTCGTACGACCTGGCCCTCGGGGTTTGGCCTGACCCGCTCTCCGAGCACCCGGCACCTCGGCGACGGCGTGTCGCCTGCCGGGTGGTCGGACACCGTCCGGATCGCCTCGCTGGCCGAGGAGGGCCGCCAGGCCCGTCTCGAAGCCCCGGGCACGACGAACGGGGAGCCCTGCTGCCAGCCGGTGGCAGCAGGACTCCCCGATCACCCGGCCGGAGACCGGACGGGCTAGGTGAGCAGCGAGGTCAGCGGGTTGATGGCGAAGTACGCCACGAACAGCACGGCGATCACCCACAGGAGCGGGTGGACCTGGCGGGTCTTGCCCTTGACCACCTTGATGAGGACGTACGCCAGGAAGCCGGCGCCGATGCCGGCGGTGATGGAGTAGGTGAACGGCATCAGCACGATCGTGAGGAACGCCGGGATGGCGATCTCGACGTCGTCCCAGGCGATGCCCTTGACCTGCTGCATCATCAGGAAGCCGACGAGCACGAGCGCCGGGACGGCCGCCTCGGAGGGGATCACGGCCACGAGCGGGGCCAGGAAGATCGAGAGCAGGAAGCACACGCCGGTGACGACCGAAGCCAGGCCGGTGCGGGCGCCCTCCCCCACGCCGGAGGCGGACTCGATGTAGGAGGTGTTGGACGAGACGCCCGCCGCACCACCGGCGGCCGCGGCGATCGAGTCGACGACCAGGATGCGACGGGTGTTCGGCGGGGCGCCCTCCTCGTCGAGCAGGCCGGCCTCGGCGCCGATCGCGGTCATCGTGCCCATGGTGTCGAAGAAGTCGGCGAGCAGCAGCGTGAAGACCAGCAGCACGGCGGCGACCACCCCGACCGAGGCGAAGGAGTCGAACAGGTCGAACTGGCCGAGTGTGCCGAAGTCGGGAACGTCGAAGACGGTGCCGGGCGGCGAGGGCACGGTCAGGCCCCAGCCGGTGGGGTTCTTCGCGCCGCCGGCGCCGAACTTCCCGATCGCCTCGACGACGACCGCGAGCACGGTGGTGGCGATGATCGAGATGAGGATCGCGCCCTTCACGCGGCGCACCCACAGCGCGACCATCAGCGCCAGGCCGACGCAGAAGACCAGCACGGGCCAGCCCTGGAGCTGCCCGGCGGGGCCGAGCTGCACGGGCACGGTGGTGTTGGCGGCGTCGGGGATGCGGCGCACGAAGCCCGCGTCGACGAAGCCGATGAGCGCGATGAACAGGCCGATGCCGACCGAGATGGCGATCTTGAGCTGGGCGGGCACGGCGTGGAAGACGGCCTCGCGGAACCCGGTCAGCACGAGTACCAGGATGACGATGCCCTCCAGCACGACCAGGCCCATCGCGTCGGCCCAGGTCATCTGGGAGGCGATCGAGAAGGCGACGAAGGCGTTGAGGCCCAGCCCGGTGGCCAGCGCCAGCGGGTAGTTGGCCACCACCCCCATCAGGATCGTCATCACCCCCGCGACCAGCGCCGTGCCGGCGGCGATCATCGGCAGGTTGCCGGGCGGCTCCACCCCGCCGAGGAAGCCGCCGTCGACGTCGGGCGCGAAGCCGAGGATGAGCGGGTTGAGCACGATGATGTAGGCCATCGTGAAGAAGGTGACGATGCCGCCGCGCACCTCGCGGGCCACGGTCGAGCCGCGCTCGGAGATCTTGAAGAAGGTGTCCACGGGCGGTATCGAACCACCTGTCGGTGACCTCGGTCGCTCCCAGGGCTTCCCGTGGGACGACTAGGATCCGGCGTCATGCAGCCCGACGACGAGCAGCCGGTGGTCCACGAGATCGGCAACCGCACCTACATCGTCGCCGACGTCGACCCGCTGGACCTCGACGGCGTCCGGACCATGCAGGTCGGCACCGCCCTGTGGGTGGTCGGCCTGCTCGTGCTGCTGCCGTTCCACGAGCGGCTCGCCGAGGACGGCCACCTGTGGTGGCTGTGGACCTGCGTCGCCGGCTTCGGTCTCGGGCTCGTGGGCTGGGACCACTGCCGGCGCCGCCGCAACGCCCGCCGCGCCGGGCGGCTCGACGACGAGGGGTGACCCCACCGTGACGCGCACCGTGTTCTACACCGCCACCACCCTCGACGGGTTCCTGGCCGACGACCACGACTCGCTGGCCTGGCTGTTCACCCAGGACATCGACCAGGCGGGACCGGGCGGCTACGAGCCGTTCATCGCCGGGGTGGGTGCGCTGGTGATGGGCGCGACGACGTACGCCTGGGTGCGCGACCAGCTCCGCGAGAACGGCGAGACCTGGTCCTACGAGCAGCCCTGCTGGGTCTTCACCCACCGCGACCTCGAGCCGCTGGCCCCCGAGGTGCGCTTCGTCTCCGGGCCCGTCACCGACCACGCCGAGGAGATCCGGGCCGCCGCCGGGGAGCGCGACGTGTGGGTCGTCGGGGGTGGCGACCTGGCCGGGCAGCACGCCGACGCCGGCCTCCTCGACCAGGTCGTGGTCGCGATCGCCCCGGTCACTCTGGGCGCGGGCCGGCCGCTGTTCCCCCGCCGTCAGGAGCTGGCGCTGGTCGAGACCGCGCGCAACGGCGACTTCGTCACCGCGACGTACGACGTCCGCGGCCCGCTCCGCGACTGAGCCGAGGAGGCAGGCTCAGAACTGCTCGAGGTCGTCGCGCCGCACGGTGTCGAACACCGGGTCGGGCAGCGGCGGGGGCAGCTGCTTCTTGCGCAGCTGGGCCTCGGAGTGGGCGCCGCAGCCGTGGTCGAGGGCGACCACGCGGGCGTCGTCGTTGGCGTACTCGTTGGCGCAGACGCCGAACATCGTGGCCATCGGCCCCGCGAGGCGGACCAGGAAGCCGCAGCCACCGCAGCGACCGGGGGCCGACTGGGCCAGCGGGACGTCGGGGCCCTGCTCGCCGGCGTACCACCGGTTGGCGGCGAGGTCGCGGCCCTCCAGCGAGAGCACCCGGGAGCGGCCGAGACCGACCTCGTCGAGGACGGCCTGCGCGACCGGGTCGGGGCGCTCGCCGTCGAGCCAGGTCGGGACCAGCCGGGGGTCGTCCTCGTCGGCGGGCAGCAGGTCGCCGGGCGAGAGGTCGCCGGGCTTGATGCGGTCGCGGTAGGGCACCCAGGTCGGGGCCACGATGGCCTCGTCGCCGGGCAGCATCACCACCTCGTCGACGGTCGCCTGCTCCTGGCCGGCGGCGTGCGCGACGGTGACGGCCCAGATCCAGCCGCGGTAGCCGCGCTGCAGGCACCCGAAGCGGTGGGTGACGACGCCCTGGTCCTCCGGGGTGGCACCGAGGTGCTCCCCCACGACGTCCTGGCCCACCTGCTCGACGAGAGCGGCGCGCGCGAGGTCGGTCGCCTCGAAGGGCACCGGGTCGGCTGTGTCGATCACGGGGGCGATTGTGCCCGGTCGCACCGGGTCGTGTCTCCCCGGGCCCGCCGGAGTTGGCAGGATGTGGTCATGGGAGGCCGCGCTCGACGCATGACCGACGCGACCGGACGAGGGTTCCGCCGGGCGGGCTCGGCGACCGGGCGCGGGGCGTCGTACACCCTGCGCCAGGCGCGGCGGGCCTCGCACGCCGAGGGCGCGGGCGACTCCGGGCTCTACCGGCTGATCGAGCTGCACGCCTTCAACGCCGCCGGCGACGCCGCCGTGGCCATCTCGCTGGCCGGGACGCTGTTCTTCGCCGCCCCGGGCGAGGCGCGCGGTCCGATCGCGCTGTTCCTGGGCCTGACGATGCTGCCGTTCGCGGTGGTGGCGCCGCTGCTGGGGCCCTTCCTCGACCGCTTCAGCCACGGCCGGCGCTGGGCGATCGGCGCCACGATGGCGCTGCGGGCGTTCCTGTGCTGGCTGATGGCCGACGCCGTCGCGTCGCAGTCGCTGCTGATGTACCCCACCGCCCTGGGTGTCCTGGTCTCCTCCAAGGCGTACGGCGTCGCGCGCGCCGCCACCGTGCCTCGCCTGCAGCCCGAGGCGCTGAGCCTGGTCAAGGCCAACAGCCGGATCTCGCTGGCCGGCGTGGTCGGGGCGGCCGTCTCGGCGCCGCTGGCCGGCGCCGCGTCGTACTTCGGGCCGCAGTGGTCGCTGCGCTACGCCTTCGTGGTCTTCGCCGGGGCCACGATCCTGGCCATCCTGCTGCCCGCCCGCGCCGACGCCACGGCGGGCGAGCTGCCGGTCAGCCTCGGCGGGGAGAGCCGCAAGTTCCGGATCCCGGTCGACGTCGCCTTCGCGCTGCGGTGCAACGCGGGGCTGCGGATGCTCTCGGGGTTCTTGACGATGTACATGGCCTTCCTGCTCCGCGACCAGCCCTTCCCCGGCTGGGAGGACCGCAGCACGCTGCTGCTCGGCCTGGTCATCGGCGCGGCGGGACTCGGCAACACGATCGGCATCGGGCTCGGCTCGGTGCTGCGGCGCGTCACGCCGTCGGTGACGGTGGTGGTGGCGCTGGTCGCCGACGCGGTCGTGGTGGTGCTGGCGGCGATCTTCTACGGCCTCGTGGTCGCGGTCGCGCTCGGCGTCACCGTCGGCGTCGCCCAGGCGCTGGGCAAGGTCTCGCTCGACTCGACCATCCAGCACTCCGTGCCGGAGCGCCACCGCACCTCCGCCTTCGCGCGCTCCGAGACGATGCTGCAGCTCTCGTGGGTGCTGGGCGGCTTCCTCGGCATCGGGCTGCCGCTCGTGCCGCGCCTGGGCCTGGGCGTGCTGGCCGGGCTGATGGTGGCCTGGACGGTCTTCGTGCTCGTGCGCCGACCGCAGCCGCCGCGCTCGGAGTGGACGGTCGTCGACCCCGAGTCGACCGGGCCGATCGCCCCGGTGCGCTAGAGGTCGAGCTCGTCGGCCAGGGCGCGGAGCAGCTTGGCCGTGGGCTTGGCGGTCTTGGCGTCGGGGTGGCGGCCGTGGCGGTACGCCGTGCCGACGCCCTCGAGCAGCCGGATCAGGTCCTCGGTGATCGTGGCCATGTCCTCGGGGCTGCGACGCGACGCAGCGCGGCGGTTCTGGCTCACCGACGGCGGGGCGTCGAGCACCTTCACCTGGTGGGCCTGCTCGCCCTTGCGGCCGGACAGGACGCCGAACTCGACCTTGGTGCCGGCCTTGAGCGTGGCGATCCCCTCGGGCAGGGAGGAGGCGCGGACGTAGACGTCGTCGCCGTCCTCGCGCGAGAGGAACCCGAAGCCCTTCTCGGCGTCGTACCACTTGACCTTTCCGGTGGGCACGGCCTTCGACCTTTCACTCATCAGACGTGGGAAACGCCGCGGAGGGCGGCGCCGGGCCAGCGTAGACGCAGGCACGAAGGCCCCGCCAGCGAGATCAGCGGAAGCGCTCGGGGTCGGGCAGCAGCTCGTTCATCGAGCCCGACCGGAAGCCCAGCGGGTCGACCTCCGCCTCGGCGAAGCCGGCCTCGCGGACGACGCCGAGGTGCTCCCCCGCCGCCTCGACCAGCACCCGGTCGACCTCCACCCGGGCCTGCTGGCCCAGGTCGCGGACCCGGAGGTCGCGCACCACGTGGCCGGCCTCGGTCAGCGCCCGGCGCAGGTCGGCCTCGGCGCGCTCGACCCGGGCCAGCCGGGCCGGGGTGATCTCGATGCCGTAGGCGACCCGCGAGCTCAGGCACGCCGCCGCCGGCTTGTCCCAGGTCGGCAGGCCCCAGCGGCGGGAGGCCAGCCGCACCTGCTCCTTGGTCAGGCCGGCGTCGCGCAGCGGGGTCACGGCGCCCCGGTCGGCGGCCGCCGCGATGCCCGGACGGAACCCGGCGCGGACGTCGTCGGCGTTGGTGCCGGTCGCGACGGCGTCGTACCCCTGCTCGCGCGCCAGCGGGCCCAGCGTCTCCAGCAGCTCGGCCTTGCAGAACGCGCACCGGTCGCCGGCGTTGGCGCGGTAGCCCTCGCGCTCCATCTCGTGGGTGCGCGGCGTCAGCACCGCCACCCCCAGCTGCTCGGCGAACTCCTGCGCGGGGCCGCGCTCGGCCATCGGCAGCGAGTCGCTGTACGCCGTCGCGGCGCCCACCCGGTCGGCCCCGAGCGCGCGCACGGCCGCGGCCAGCAGGAAGGCGCTGTCGGCTCCCCCGCTGAAGGCCACCAGCAGCCGGTCGTGGCCTCGCAGCTGCTCCTCGAGCGCGGCCAGGCGACGGTCGAGGACCCAGCCGTCGAGCCAGGCGGGGAAGCCGGTCAGGTCGTCGAGCACGACGTCGGTGCCGGCGGCACGCAGCTCGGCCGCGTCGCAGCCCCCGGTCAGCACCGACACGCTCGGCACGCCGGCCGCCCGGGCGCCCTCGACGTCGTGGACGTGGTCGCCGACGTAGAGGTGGGCGCCGTGGCGCCGCAGCACCTCGCCCTTGCCGCCGCCCCAGACCCCGCCCTCGACCAGGTCGACGTCGAGGCCGAGGTGCTCGACGTGCAGCCGGGCGTTGGGGGCGTGCTTGCCCGTCACCAGCAGCAGCCGGCCGTCGTGGCGACGCACGGCCGCCAGGGCCTCGGCCACGCCCGGCAGCGCGGGGGTGCCGGTCACGGCGACGTCGGGGTAGATCTCGCGGAACCGGTCGACCGCGGGGCCGATGTCCTCGGCGGGCAGGTGCGGCTCGAGCAGCAGGTCGAGCGGCGGCCCCAGCCGGGTCGACAGCTCCTCGACCGGGAGCTGCACCCCGAGCTCGTCGCACAGCAGCGTCAGCGTCGAGGCGAACCCCGCGGTGGTGTCGATGAGCGTCATGTCGAGGTCGAACCCGACCACCAGCTGCTCACCCATGGCTCCAGGCTACGGCGGGTCCCGCCGGCGGCTCCCGACGAGGTCGCCGGAGGTGCGGGGCGACCGGCGGGCGAGGCGGGGCGACGGGCGGGGCGACGGGCGGGGTTCACCCGCGCGACACGGGGTTCTCAGGTTCCTGGCAGGCAGGCGGCCTAGGTTCGTCACGTGCTGATCACCAACCACGTCCTGTCCGGCGCCCTGGTGGGGCGCGCGGCGCCCGGTCCGGCCACGGCGCTCCTCGCGGGCGTGGGCTCGCACTTTGCGCTCGACGTGGTGCCCCACTGGGGCGACGACTCGATCTTCCTGCAGGTGGCGGTGCCCGACGGCCTGGTGGGCCTGGGCGCGATCGCGTGGGTGTGGCGCACCACCGAGGCGGACGCCCGGGTGCGGGTCCTGGCCGGGGTGGTCGGCGCGTGCCTGCCCGACCTCGACAAGCCCGGCCGGCTGTTCTTCGGGGCCTCGCCGTTCCCGGCCGCGGTGGACGCCTTCCACGTGCGGATCCAGCACGAGTCGCCGCGTCGGCTGCCCCAGGAGTTCCTCGTGGCGGCCGCCGGCGTGCTCGCCGTGCGAGGCCTCAGTCGCGCAGCATCCCGTCGCGCAGCGCGACGGCCATCGCGGGGCTGAGCGGCAGCCGCGGCACGAGCGTCGCGCCCACCGCGTGGTAGATGTCGGGCTTGCCCGGCCAGGTGATGCCGCTCGGCCCGTTGGTGGGCGACAGCTCGTGGTGCCAGCTCCCGCGCTCGTGGTCGCGGACGGTGCTGGCGACGTACTCGAACCAGGTGCGGTACCACCGGTCGTACGCCGGGTCGCCGGTCGTCGTGTGCAGCGCCGCGGCCGTCGCGATCGCCTCGGCGACCACCCAGTGCATCCGCTCGCGCACCACCGGCCGGCCGTCCCAGTCGACGGTGTAGACGAAGCCCTCGGCGCCGTCGACCGCCCAGCCCTCGGCCACGGAGGCGTCGAAGAGCGACCGGGCGTGGTCGAGCATCCAGTCGGGGACCGGCTCCCCCAGCGCGCGCAGCGAGGCCCGCAGGTGCAGCGTCAGCCGGGACCACTCCAGCCAGTGGCCGATGGTGGCGCCGTAGGGGCGGAACGGGTGGGCCGGCTCGTCGACGTGGTAGTCCAGCTGCGGGGTCCACGAGGCGTCGAAGTGCTCCGGGATCCGCCAGTGGTGGGCCGGGGCGAGGTCGCGCACGACCCGCTCGGTGATCCGCAGCGCGCGGTCGCGCAGGCCGTCGTCCTCGAGCACGTCGGCGGCCGCGAGCAGCGCCTCGACCGCGTGCATGTTGGCGTTGACGCCGCGGTAGTCGTCGCACGTGGTCCACGCGGCGTCCCACTCCTCGACGACCATCCCGGCCTCGTCGTCCCAGAAGTGCTCGAGCAGCACCGCGACCGCCTCGTCGAGCAGCGCGCGGGCGCCAGGGCGTCCGGCGGCCGTCGCGCTGGCGCCGGCGAGCACCACGAAGGCGTGCCCGTAGGCCTCCTTGACCCGTGCCTCGGGCCCGTCGGGGCCCACCGCCGGCCACCAGCCCCCGTGGTCGGCGTCGCGCAGCCGCCCCGTGAGTGCGGCGAGGCCGTGGTCGACGAGCTCGGCGCAGCCGGGCAGGTCGAGCATCAGCCCGAGGCTGTAGGCGTGGGTCATCCGACAGGTGATCCACAGCGCCGCCGGCCGGTCGAGCTCGGGCCGTCCGTCCTCGTCGAGCCAGGCGAAGCCGCCGTCGGGGTGCACCGACGCCCGCCCGAAGTCGAGCAGGGACTCCGTCTCCTGCTGCAGCACGCGGTGGTGCCGGGGGTTGCCGAGCCAGGTCATGGTCTGCACCCTAGGCCGTCGTGGCGTGACGGCCCGAGCCGCTCAGCCCAGCCGGGCCACCACCACGTCGTCGAGCACCCCGAGGGGCAGCGAGCCGGAGTCGAGGACGGCGGAGTGGAAGGCCGGCAGCGAGAAGTCGCTCCCCTGCCGCTCCTCGGCCTCGCGGCGCATCCGCTGGATCTCCAGGCGGCCGATCATGTAGCTGCAGGCCTGGCCCGGGGTGACGGCGTAGCGGTCGATCTCGGGGCGCACGACGCCCTCGGCGAGGGGCGAGTTGTCGACCATGTACTGCACCGCCTGCTCGCGGCTCCAG
Organism: Nocardioides scoriae; assembly: GCF_900104965.1. Lineage (NCBI taxonomy): Bacteria > Bacillati > Actinomycetota > Actinomycetes > Propionibacteriales > Nocardioidaceae > Nocardioides > Nocardioides scoriae. Next base: position 1,994,935 of record NZ_LT629757.1, read on the forward strand.
CCGAGGGCGTGCATCCCGGTGTCGACGACGAGGCGGCACGCGCGCATCGAGTCGGCGGCGTACATCCCCATCCGGTCGACGGGGCCTGAGTAGAGGCCCATCTCGTCGGCCAGCCGCTCGGTGTAGAGACCCCAGCCCTCGGCGTACGCCGCGTTGTGCAGGTGCTTGCGGAACTCGGGCACGGTGGTGAGCTCGCCGGCGATCGCGAGCTGCAGGTGGTGGCCGGGGATGCCCTCGTGGAAGGCCATCGCCTCGAGCTCGAAGGTGCCCCACGCCGAGGGGTCGTCGACGTTGATGAAGAAGGTGCCGCCGCGGCTGCCGTCGGCCGAGGGCGGGAAGTAGAACGCCTTGGCGCCCGACGTCGTGGCCTGCACGACGCAGCGGGCCTGCGGCAGCGTCTCGAACCACTGCGGCATCGCGTCCCACGCCCGCTGCATCGCGACCTCGGAGGCCTCGACGAGCTGCTCGCCGTGCTCGAAGTGCAGCGCCGGGTCCGTCCGCATCGCCTCGAAGATGGCGGCGAGGTCGGCGGTGCCGACCACCTCGGGGCCGAGCGCGCGGTACTCCTCGGCGAGCTGGGCGACCTGCGCCAAGCCGATGTCGTGGATCTCCTGGGCGCTCTTGTCGGTGGTGGTGAAGTAGCGCAGCAGCGCGGCGTACGCCTCGTCACCACCGGGCAGGTGGGTCAGGCCGACCTGCTCGTCGGGGCGCGCCAGGGGCAGCACCTCGTTGCGCAGCACCGCGCGGTACGCCGCGAGGCCGGGCCGCACCTCGGTCTCGACGACCTCGCGCAGCCGCGCCTTCCAGCCGTCGACGTCGATGCCGGACGGCGGCGTCGAGGTGAGCAGCAGCGGGTCGTCGGCGACCGGGCCGGCGAGGCGGGCGTCGAGCTGGGCCACGGTGTCGGCCACCGCGAAGGCGGCCGGGAGCCGGCCCGAGGCGATGCCCTCGCGCTGGCGCTCGGCGAGCTCGTGGAGGTGGCGGCCGATGGCGGCGTACTTGCCCACCAGCGCCTCGGCGACCTCGGGCGTCGGCAGCGCCAGCATCGGCGCGATGATCCCCATCGAGACCTGCAGGCCGAAGATCGGGTCGGCGGCCATCTCGCCGAGGCGGGTCTCCAGCACGTCGGCGCTGGCCCGGGTGTGGGCCAGCAGCACCTCGCGGGTGAGCACCTCCTGCGGGTCCAGCCCCGCGGGGTCCAGCGCCTCGGCACGGGCCGCGAAGCCGCGCAGCGCCTCGACCTGGGCGTCCTCGTCGGCGCGGGTCGCGCCCTCGAACTCGCCGGCCCACTCGGTGCGGCCGACGAGGTGCGCCTCGGTCGGGTGGGTGGAGAGGTGGTGCTGCCAGTAGTCCTCGGCCAGGGAGGTGATGCTGTCGCTCATGCGGCCAACCTACGGGTCAGCGGCGCTGGTCGGCACCGTGCCCGGCCCCGACGAGCCCGAGCTTCTCGGTGGTCTCCTCGCGCATCTGGACCTTGCGGATCTTGCCCGTCACGGTCATCGGGAACTCCTCGACGAGCATCACGTAGCGCGGGATCTTGTAGTGCGCGAGCTTCCCGGTCGCGAACGCGCGCACCCCCTCGGTGTCGAGCGGCTGCGCCCCGTCGCGCAGCTTGATCCAGGCGCACAGCTCCTCGCCGTAGCGCTCGTCGGGCACCCCGATGACCTGCACGTCCTGGACGTCGGGATGGGTGTAGAGGAACTCCTCGATCTCGCGCGGGTAGATGTTCTCCCCGCCGCGGATCACCATGTCCTTGATGCGGCCCACGATGTTGAGGTAGCCGTCCTCGCGCATCTCGGCCAGGTCGCCGGTGTGCATCCACCCGTCGGCGTCGACGGCCTCGCGGGTCTTCTCCTCGTCCTCCCAGTAGCCGAGCATCACCGAGTAGCCCCGGGTGCACAGCTCGCCGGGCGTTCCCCGCTCGACGGTCTCCCCCGTCGCCGGGTCGACCACCCGGAGCTCGACGTGCGGGTGCACCCGCCCGATCGTGGAGGTACGCCGCTCCAGGTCGTCGTCGTCGCGGGTCTGCGCGGAGACCGGGGACGTCTCGGTCATGCCGTAGGCGATCGAGACCTGCTCCATGTGCATGTCCTCGATGCAGCGCTTCATCACCTCGACCGGGCAGATGGACCCGGCCATGCAGCCGGTGCGCAGGCTGGAGAGGTCGTGCTCGGCGAAGGTCGGGTGGTTCTGCATCGCGATGAACATCGTCGGCACGCCGTACAGCCCCGTGCAGCGCTCGGCCTCGACGCAGCGCAGCGTCGTCTCGGGGTCGAAGCCGGGGGCCGGGATCACCATCGTGGCGCCGTGGGTGGTGCACCCGAGGTTGCCCATCACCATGCCGAAGCAGTGGTAGAAGGGCACCGGGATGCAGAGCCGGTCCTCGTGGGTGAAGTTGATCAGCTCGGTGACGAAGAAGCCGTTGTTGAGGATGTTGGTGTGGCTCAGGGTCGCGCCCTTGGGGTAGCCCGTGGTGCCCGAGGTGTACTGGATGTTGATCGGGTCGCTCGGCGCCAGGGTGGCCATCCGCTGCGCGACCGCGTCGTCGGGCAGGCCCTCCCCCTCGGCGAGCAGCGCGTCCCAGTCGGGCGTGCCGATGTGGACGACCCGCTCAAGCTGGTGCTCGGCCCCCTGCGCCGCGGTGACCTCCTGGATCATGGCGCGGTAGTCGCTGGCCTTGAAGCTCTCGGCGCTGATGAGCAACTTCATCCCCGACTGCTGCAGGGCGTAGGAGAACTCGTGGGTGCGGTAGCTCGGGTTGACGTTGACCAGCACGGCGCCGATCTTGGCCGTGGCGAACTGCGCGATCGTCCACTCCGCGCAGTTGGGCGCCCAGACGCCGACCCGGTCGCCCTTCTCGACGCCGGCCCCCATGAGGCCGCGACCCAGGGCGTCGACGTCGCGGTCGAGCTCGGCGTAGGTCCAGCGCCGTCCGGTGGCGAACTCCACCAGCGCCTCGTTGTCGCCGTGCGCCGCGACGGTGCTCTCGAAGCTGGCACCGATGGTCTGGTCGATCAGGGCCGGCGTGGTCTCCCCGGCGGCGTAGGACTCCATGCCCGCACCCTAGTCACGCCGGCGTGACGTGGACCACACCCGCGCGGTCCTAGACCGCGACCACCAGCCCCGCGATCGCGGCGTTGGCCAGGTTGGCCAGCGACCCCGCCAGCAGCGCCAGCAGCCCGAGGCGCGCCACCTGGGCGCGGCGCTCGGGCACCAGCGAGGAGTAGGTGCCGATCTGGATCGCGATGGAGGCCAGGTTGGCGAAGCCGGCGAGCGCGAAGGTGACGATCACGACCGTGACCGGGGAGAGCTGGTCGACCTGGGGGCCGAAGTCGGCGTACGCCACGAACTCGTTGAGGATCGTCTTCTGGCCGATCAAGGACCCCGCCTCGGAGGCCTCGGACCACGGCACCCCCAGCAACCACGCCAGCGGCGAGAGCGCCCCGCCGAGCAGGCCCTGGAAGGTGAGCCCGTCGGCGCCGACCCAGCCGCCGACCCGCGACAGCGCGGCGTTGGCCATCGCGATCAGGGCCACGAACGCGACCAGAAGGGCGCCGACGGTCACCGCGATGCGCCCGCCCGCGAGCGCGCCGCGGCCGATGGCGTCGATGACGTTGGCCGACTCCTCGTCGCGCACCGCGCGCACGTCGAACTCCTCCGGCTCCTCGGGCTCCCCCGGGTCGTGGGGCTCGTCGGGACGCTCGGCCCAGGCGGGCTCGGGGGTGCTGTCGGGCCAGATGATCTTGGCCATGAGCAGGCCCGCGGGGGCGTTCATCACGGTGGCGGCCAGGAGGTACTCCAGGGGCGCGCCGAGCAGGGAGTAGCCCACCAGCGTCGAGCCCGCGGCCGCCGCGAAGCCCCCGGTCATGAGGGCGAACAGCTGCGGCGTCCGGAGCCGGCGCAGGTACGGCGCGACCACCAGCGGCGCCTCGCTCTGGCCCAGGAAGATCACCGTGGCGGCGTACATCGACTCCACGCGCGAGACCCCCAGCAGCCACGCGATCGCACCCCCCAGCACGAAGGTGACCCACTGGACCACCCGCAGGTAGAACAGCAGGTAGACCAGGGCGCCGAGGAAGACGATGACCGGCAGCACCTGGAGCGCGAACACCGGGCTGTCCTCGGGGCCGACGTCGAGCAGCGAGCCGAACACGAAGCGGGTGCCCTCCTCGGTGAAGCCGACCAGCGCCTCCACCCGTCCCGAGACCCAGCGCAGCGCCGCCTCCCCCGGGCCCCACCGCAGCACCAGCACGGCGAAGGCGACCTGCAGCGCCAGGGCCGCGCCGACCGTGCGCAGGCTGATGCCGCGCCGGTGGCGCGAGCACGCGACGGCGACCGCCAGCAGCAGTGCCAGACCGAGGAGGCCCCTGAGCTCACCCATGCCCCCGCATGCTGCCAGTCCGCGGGCGGGTGCGGGCAACCATCGGCGACCCCCACCGCGTCCATGACACTGGACCCACCGCACCGGGGCGGTGGCACGACCGGGGAGGAGCCGCGGTGGACGTCGAGTTCGAGGCCTTCGTGGACCGCAGCGGGCGACGACTGCTCACCACCGCCGGGCTGCTCGCGGGCCAGCGGCACGCCGCCGAGGACCTCTACCAGGCCACCCTGCTGGCCACGTGGCGCGCGTGGGCCACGATCCACACCAGCCCCGAGGCGTTCGCGCGCCGGACGATGGTCACGACGTACGCCTCGTGGTGGCGGCGCCGCTGGCACGGCGAGCAGCCGACCGGGGACCTGCCGGAGGGCGCCGACCCCGCCCGGGAGGACGACCGCTCCGGGTCGCTGGACCTGCGCGACGCCCTCGACCGGCTCCCCCGCCGCCAGCGCGCGGTGGTGGTGCTGCGGTTCTACGAGGACCTGACCGAGGCGCAGGTCGCCGAGCTGATGGGCACCACCGTCGGCACCGTGAAGAGCCAGACCCACAAGGCGCTGCGGACGCTGGGTGTCGACCCGGCGCTGACCGCCGACCGCCAGGGCCGCAGCGACGAGAGGCAGGCACTGCGATGAGGACCACCGACGACCTGCGCCGGGAGCTGCGCGAGCGCGCCCGCGCCACCGAGGACTGGGCCCTGCCGGCTCCGGCCCTGCCCGACCGACCGGGCCGGCACACGCCCCCGCCCCACGGCCTGCGCCACGCCGGGCTGGTGCTGGCCGCCGCCGCCGCGGTTGTCGCCGTCGCCGTGGTGCCGCGGCTGGTCGGCGACGACACCGACGTGCCGCCCGCGACCGTCGCCTCGCCCTCCCCGACCGGGTCGCCCTCGGCGGCGCCTGCCGTCGTCGGGGAGCCCCGCCAGGACTGGGAGGTCCTCGGCGGCGCGTGCCTGGCCGAGACCCCCGAGTGCGTCGCCGCCGACCACGTGCGCCTCGACGACCTGGGCCTGTTCCGCACCAGCCTGAGCAGCGTCCGCACCCGCGACCAGGGGCGCACCCAGCGGTGGTACTCCTCGACGATCATCGGGCCGCACCCCGGGCTGCACGCCATGGTCGGGGCGGTCGGCGCGACGAGCCGCTCCCGGCTGAGCTACCGCGTCAACGACGGCCCGTGGGTGGCCGTGCCCCGCGGGCGTCCCAGCCTGGTGTCGGTGCCCGACGAGATCGGCCGCACGGTGGTGCTGCGGCTGCGCGAGACGGGCCGGCCGCTGCCGGACGAGACGCTGGTCACCGCGTTCTACATCGACGGCTGAGGGGTCGAGGGGGGCAGCCGGACCGGGGTCCGGAGGGGCGCCGCGAACTTTCTCCGACGCGGCGTCAACGCAGGAGGCGCGGGGGCCGTAGTCACCGGTGCACGCGACCGACGTACCCCTCCCAAGGAGCCTCTCGCATGAACCGCACCCGCACCGCCCTCGTCGCCGGTGGCCTCGCCGCCGCCCTCGCCGTCCCGCTCGCCGCCACCAGCGCCGAGGCCACCCGCAAGGCCCCGGCCCGCACGGCCGTCGGGCTCGTCGACGGCAGCACCCTGGTGTCGTTCCCCCTCACCCGGCCGGAGCGGACGAAGCGGGTCGGCACGATCACCGGGCTCGTCGGCGACACCTCGGTGGTCGGGATCGACCACCGCGTGCAGGACCGCAAGCTGTACGCCGTGGGCGACCAGGGCGGCGTCTACACGATCGGCAGCAAGGCCCGCGCCACCAAGGTCAGCCAGCTGACGGTGGCGCTCTCGGGCAGCAGCTTCGGCGTCGACTTCAACCCCGCCGCCGACCGGCTGCGGGTGGTCAGCAACACCGGCCAGAACCTGCGCCACGACGTCAACCCGGGCGGCGCGACGATCGCCGACGGCGGACTGACCTACCCGCCGGCCACCACGCCGGCCACCGGCATCGCCGCGGCGGCGTACACCAACAACGACCTCGACCCGGACACCGCGACCACCCTGTTCGACCTCGACACCGCGCTCGACCAGGTCGCCACGCAGGTGCCGGCCAACGCCGGGACGCTCGCACCCACCGGCAAGCTCGGGGTCGACGCCGGCAGCGACGCGGGCTTCGACGTCATCGGCACGCGGAGCACGGGGTTCGCGACGCTGCAGGTCAAGGGGGCCTACCGTCTCTACCAGGTCTCGCTGCTCAGCGGTGACCTCGACGACCGCGGCCGCTTCCCCCGCTCGCTGCAGGTCAGCGACATCGCCGTCCCGATCGGACGCTGACCCCCGGGAGCTGCTCGGACCCATGGCGCTGACCCGCCGCACCTCGCGCACCCCCTCCCTGTCCCGGGAGGAGGGGGTGCGCGAGGCGTACGCCGCGCACGGCGGCGAGCTCTACCGCTTCGCCCTGCGCGGGCTCGGCGACGCGGGCCTGGCGCAGGACGCCGTGCAGGAGACCTTCCTGCGGGCGTGGCGGGCCCGCGAGCGCTACGACCCCCAGGTCGCCGCGCTGCGGACCTGGCTGTTCGGGATCGCCCGCAACGTGGTCATCGACCTCCACCGTGCCCGCGGCGCACGGCCCTGGCTGCGCTCGCTCGCCGACCCCGCCACGCTGGCGCAGGCGCCGGCCACCTCCCCCGACGCGTGGGAGGGTCTGGTGCACCGGTGGCTGGTCGAGGAGGGCCTGCGCCGGCTGGGCGAGGACCACCGACGGGCGCTGGAGGAGACCTACCTGGCCGACCGGCCCTACGACGAGGTGGCCGCCGAGCTCGGGATCCCCGTCAGCACGCTGCGGAGCCGGGTGTTCTACGGCCTCAAGGCACTGCGGGTCGTGATGGAGGAGATGGAGGTGTCGCTGTGACCGAGCGCGAGCACGAGCAGCTCCGGGTGGACCTCGGGGCCTACGTCCTGGGGCAGCTGCCCGCCGCCGAGACCGAGCGCCTGGAGGAGCACCTCGACGACTGCGCCTCCTGCACCGCCGAGCTCGCCGAGCTGACCCCGGTCGCCGGTGCGCTCGCAGCGCTGCGCGGCTCCCCCGACCGCACGGCACCGGACGAGCCGCCCGCCGACCTCGGCGACCGCGTCGCCGGCGCGGTGGGCCACGCCGCCCGCGACGAGCGCCGCCGCGGCTGGGCCCGCGCCGCAGGCGTCGCGACCGTGGCGGCCGCGGTGGCCGTGGTAGCCGCCCTCGGCGTGCAGCGGCTCGTGGCCGAGGACGCCCCGGCCGTGCCGACCGAGGCCGTGGGCGTCGTGGACCGCGCGCCCGGCGTGGACGCCACCGCCGCCCTGGTCGCCCACACCTGGGGCGTCGAGGTGAAGCTGCACGCGTCCGGCTTCGCCCCCGGCGATCGCTACCGGGTCGCCGTCCTCGGCACCGACGGCGAGCGGTACCCCGCCGGCGAGTTCGTCGGCACCGGCGCCCGCGAGATGGACTGCAACCTCAACAGCTCGGTCCTGCGCGACCGCGCCGCCGGCTTCGAGGTCCGCGACGACACCGGCCGGGTCGTGGTGACCTCGACGTTCTGAGGGTGGGCCGGGGTCGTCCGACCGCACGGCACCCGGGGGTGCGGCGTGTCGCGTGCGCGCCGTTCGGACAGCCCGGTTTCCCAAGGGGCCTTGGGAAACCGCAGCCCGTCACCCCCCGCCACGCACCCGTCAGTCCCCCACCACCCGCGCGACGTACGCCGCGACCTCGGCCGCGCCCCAGCCGCGCGACTCGCGGAGACCGGTGGCGAGCACCTCGACGTACGCCGGGGACGGCCGGGTGTGCTCGACGGCACCGAGGCCGTGGGGCGAGGTGAGGACCAGCAGCGGGTGGCCGTCGAGGCGGCCGACGTCGAGGAGCGTCTCGTAGCGGCCGGGCCCGACCTGGTGGCGTCCGTCGACGCCGGCGAGCAGCACCGCCTCGACGGGGTGGCCGGCGCCGGGCACGCGGTACATCTCCTGGGCCGCCACGTCGGCGAGCTGCGCCGCCGTCAGGAGGTACGCGCGGGCACGGGTCGGCCCGCGGTCGGTCGCGTCGTGGTCGTAGAACGCCACCCCGCCGCCCCACTGCGGCGACTCCCCGGCGAAGTAGAGCGCCCCGGGCAGGTCGACCGGCTCGCTGCGCCGCGGCGGGCTCGGGTCGCGCGCCCCGGGGTTGGCGCGACGCCCGCCCGCGGGCGCGCCGCCGGCGAGGTAGGCGGCGAGCCGGGCGCTGCTCATGTTGGAGCCGTAGCTGACGTACCAGACCAGGGTCGCGGCATCGGCTGGCTCGGACATCGCCCGCGAGACTAGCGTCGAGCCCATGGGCCAGGCGGACGCGGAGCGGCTCCACGTCGAGGACGTGGCGGCGTGGGGCGCGTGGCTGGCCGAGCACCACGCCGACCCGGGTGGCGTGTGGGTGGTGTGGTGGAAGCGCGCCACCGGGCGGCCGGCCCCGTCGTACGAGGAGCTGGTGCGCGAGGCGCTGTGCTGGGGCTGGATCGACAGCACCTCGAAGGGCCTCGACGCCGAGCGCACGATGATGTGGTTCACCCGACGCGCGCCGGGCAGTGGGTGGTCGCGGCCCAACAAGCTGCGCCTGGAGGAGCTGTACGCCGCCGACCGGATGCGGCCCCCCGGCGAGGCCGTCGTCGACGCCGCCCGGGCCGACGGGTCCTGGACCCTCCTGGACGACGTCGAGGCCCTGGTCGTGCCCGAGGACCTCGCCGCCGCCCTGGCCGACCGGGGCGCCCGCGAGCGGTGGGACGCGCTGGGCCGCTCGGCCCGCCGCGCGGCGCTGGTGTGGCTGGTCGAGGCCAGGCGGCCCGCCACCCGCGAGCGCCGCGTGGCCGAGGTGGCCGAGCGCACCGCCGCCGGCCTGCGGCCCCGGGACTGAGCGGCGCGCGGTCCGACCGGGTGGGGGCACCCAGGCTCACCAGCCCCCCAGGACGCACAGGACCGGCACCGCAGCGGGGGGTCTGCGGGCCGGTCCTGGCGGTTCGGGGTGGGCCGAGCGGCCCGGGCGGGTCAGTCGTGCGCGCCCCGCACCACGCGGTCGTGGCGCAGCGAGGTGTTGCGGGTCTCCTTGGCGGCGAGCACGGCGATGATCGTCAGCACCGAGGTGACGGAGACGTAGATGCCGACCGCGAAGGTGTTGGACTCCTCGACCGAGCCGAGCAGCTCGAGGGCGATGATCGGCGCGATCGCGCCGGCGCCGATGGAGGCGAGCTGGTAGCCGACCGACGCACCGGTGTAGCGCACCGAGGTGCCGAACAGCTCGGAGAAGAAGGCGGCCTGCGGGGAGTACATCAGCGCGTGGAGCATGAGGCCGACCACGACGGCGAGGATCAGGTTGCCCTGGGTGCCGCTCTCGACGAGGGGGAAGAAGAAGAACAGCGTCCACACGGCCACCCCGACGGCGCCGGCGAGGTAGAGCGGCTTGCGGCCGACCTTGTCGGAGATGGCGCCCACGATCGGGATCCAGACGAAGTGCACGACCGAGCCGACGAGCAGCGCCTGCAGGATCGGGCCGCGCTCCTGGCCGTCGTACGTCGTGACGAAGGTGATGACGATGATCGTGAAGATGTAGTAGCTGGTGTTCTCGGCCAGCCGCATGCCCATCGCGGAGAAGACCTCGCGGGGGTAGTTCTTGAACACCTCGAGGATCGGGATGTGGTTGTCCTCCTGCTTCTTCTCCACGATCTCGGCGTGGGCCTCCTTGAAGACCGGGGACTCCTCGATCGAGAGCCGGACCCACAGGCCGATGACGACCAGCACCGCCGACAGCAGGAACGGGATCCGCCAGCCCCAGGCCTCGAACGCGGCCTCGCTCTGGAAGGCGGCCAGCACGAACAGCACGCCGGTGGCGATCAGGTTGCCCAGCGCCACGCCGGCCTGCGGCCACGACGACCAGAAGCCGCGACGCTCGTCGGAGCCGTGCTCGGCGGCCATGAGGACCGCGCCGCCCCACTCGCCGCCGACCGCGAAGCCCTGCACCAGGCGGCACACGAGCAGCAGGATCGGCGCGGCGATGCCGATGGTGGCGTACGTCGGCAGCAGGCCGATCGCGAAGGTCGCGATGCCCATCATGAGCAGCGAGGTGACCAGCATCTTCTTGCGGCCGACCCGGTCACCGAAGTGCCCGAAGACGACGCCGCCGAGCGGGCGGGCCAGGAAGCCCAGCGCGTAGGTGCCGAAGGCCAGCAGGGTGCCGGTGACGGCGTCGCCCTCGGGGAAGAACAGCACGCCGAAGACCAGCGCGGCGGCGGAGCCGTAGAGGAAGAAGTCGTACCACTCGACGGCGGTGCCGATCAGGCTGGCGAAGACGACCTTGACGATGCCCGGTCCGGACGTCTCGGTCTCGGGGCTCGTGGCCCCGTGGGTGGTCGATGACATGCTCAGATCTCCTGGGTGTGGGTCGGTCGTGGAGGAAGCGGGTGGGTGGGGTGCGGCGACGGCGCTACTGCGCGGTCCAGCCGCCGTCCATGAGGTAGGACTGGCCGTTGATCGAGTCGGTGCCCGGGCCGCACAGGAAGCCGACGAGGTGCGCGACCTCCTCGGGCTCGACGAGCCGCTTGACCGGCGTGCGGGCGAGCAGCACCTGCTCGAGGACCTCGTCCTCGGCGATGCCGTGGCTGCGGGCCTGGTCGGCGACCTGGCCCTCCACGAGCGGGGTGCGGACGTAGCCCGGGCAGACCGTGTTGCTGGTGACCCCCTTGGCCGCACCCTCGAGGGCGATCACCTTGGACAGGCCCTCGAGCCCGTGCTTGGCGCTGACGTAGGCCGACTTGTACGCCGAGGCGCGGTGGCCGTGCACCGAGGACAGGTGGACGATCCGGCCCCAGCCGGCGGCGTACATGCCGGGCAGGACCGCGCGGGTCAGGTGGAACGGCGCCTGGAGCATGATCCGGTGGATCAGCTCGAAGCGCTCGGGGTCGAAGTCCTCGATCGGGGCGACGTGCTGGATGCCCGCATTGTTGACCAGGACGTCGATGCCGCGCTCGCCGAGGCCGAGGGCCTCGATGGCGGTGCGGTCCGAGAGGTCGGCGGTCAGTGCCTCGCCCCCGACCTGCTCGGCGGCCTCGCGGGCCCCGGCCTCGTTGACGTCGAGCAGCAGCAGCGACGCGCCCTGCTCGGCGAGCCGGGTGGCGACCGCGCGGCCGATGCCGCTGGCGGCGCCGGTGACGAGGGCGGTGCGGCCGGCGAGGGGTCCGGCGGTGGCGGACGGGTCCGCCGCGGGGCTGGTCGAGGTCATGCTTGGGACGCTACGGGTGTGACCCCCGCCACTGCCATGTGTGCGGCACCACGATCAAGCCCTCGAGATGTGGTGCCACCACACCGGTCTCACATCAGGTCGCGCAGCTGGTGGGTCTGGAGCGCGAGCTGCACCTCGAGCCGGCGGCTGCCCTCGCGCCACCCGTCGCCGAGAAGCCGGCCCACCCGGTCGAGCCGCTGCGTGACCGTGTTGGGGTGCACGTGGAGCTGCTCGGCCGCGTCGCGCAGGCTGCCGCTGGCCGCGAACCAGACCGACACCGTCTCGACCAGCCGGGTCTCGCGCTCGGCGTCGTAGCGCAGCAGCGGGCCCAGCGCCTGCTCGATGAACTCGTCGACCTGCTCGGGGCCGTTGTCGCCCAGCAGCAGCCGGGCCAGGCCCAGGGTCGCCGCGTCGGCGACCTCGCCGGTGCGGCCCAGCCGGAACAGCACGGTCAGCGTGCGCCTGGCCTCGTGCCACGCCGAGGCCACCCCGCCCACGGCGTCCTCGACCCGGGCGACGCCCACGGTCGCGCCGTCGAGCCGGTCCTGGAGCTCGCGGCCGAGCTCGCGGGGGTCCCCCGCCGCCAGCAGCACCAGCTGGCCCTCGTGGACCGCACCGAGCCCGCGCCGCTCCCTGGCCAGGCCGGCGACCACCCGCTGGCCGGCCCGCTCCGAGGCGTGCCGGGCGACCGCGAGCGCCAGCGCGCCGTCGAGGTCGGCACCCTGCTGGCGGGCCCGCTCGCGCACCCGCACCGGGTCGAGGCGACGGGTGCCGAGCAGGTCGACGAGCAGCTCGCCGCGCACCCGGCTCTCGGCCTCGGCCTCGCTGCGCCCGAAGAGCAGCACCATCGCCGTCACCAGCGCCGCCCGCTCCAGGGTGCGGCGCTCGGGCAGGCCCATGGGGCCGTCGGTGCGCAGCACGAGGGTGCCGAGGTGCTCCTCGCCCGCGGCGGCCACGGCGATCCACGAGCCGTCCTCGGTGCGCACGCAGCGACCCGAGGCGAGGGCCTCGCCGACGGCGTCGTCCACGTCGACCGGACGTGCGGACCCGGGACCGGCGAGGACGCGGCCCGCGTCGTCGTACACCTCCACGGCGCCGCCGAGCACCTCCGCCAGCACCTCGGCCACCTCGCCGACCCCGCCCTGGTGCAGCAGCGTGTCGGTGAGCAGGTCGTGGGCGTGCGCGGCCCGCTCGGAGGCCTGGTTGCGGGCGACCAGCGCCTCGGTCGCGGCGTCGGCGTCGGCGACCGCGGCGCGGGCGCGCTCGAAGAGCCGGGCGTTCTCCAGCGCCACGGCCGCGTGGGCGGCGAACGACGTCAGCAGCGTGACCTCGTTGGCCGGGAACGGCCGCACCCGCCGGTGCACCGCGAGCAGGGCGCCGATCACCACGCCCTCGACCATCAGGGGGACGCCGAGGATGGCGCGGATCTGCTCGCCCTCCACCGCGGTGTCGATGTACTCGCGGTGCAGGAACCGCTCGTCGGCCTGGTAGTCCTCGGTGAAGTACGGCGCTCCCGACTGCGCCACCAGCCCCAGCAGGCCGGTGCCGAGCGGCAGCCGCAGCCGGCGGAACTCCGGGGTCAGCGCCCCGTCGGTCACCTTCATGTACGACGCGCCGTCGGGCGCGTCGTTGAGCGACAGGTAGGTCATGTCGGCGCCGAGCAGCTGCCGGGCGCGGCGCACGATCGCGGCCAGGATGGCGTCGAGGTCGCGGATCGCGGTCAGGTCGCGCGCGGTCTCGTAGAGGGCCGACAGCTCGGCCTCCCGGGAGCGCTGCCGCTCGGCCTGGGCCTGGAGCCGGTGGGCCAGCTCGCGCAGCCAGGCCAGGTCGGTGGCGCTGGGGCCGGCCGCCCCGGGGCCGCCGTCGGTCCCGGCTGCGGGGTGGGCGCGGGCGAGCACGGCGTCGAGCTCCTCGCGCGACCCACCGGCCAGCAGCAGCTCCAGCACCTCCGCTCCCACGTCCACGGGCTGATCCTCTCGCAGCCCGCCCGTAGGATTCGACGGATGTCCTCCTCCGCCCCCCGCTCCCTCGCCGACCAGCTGCGCGGCTGGCCCGACGAGCGGCTGGCGCGGCTGCTGGAGGCCCGCCCCGACCTCGCCACCCCGGCGCCCCACGACTCCTCCCAGCTGGCCGCCCGCGTCGTGGTCCGCACCTCGGTGCTGCGGGCCCTCGACGGTCTCGACTTCCTGGAGCTGACCGTGCTCCAGGCGCTGGTCCAGGACGTCGACCCCACCTCCCTGCCGGCGTCCGGCGAGGCGGCCGACCGGGCGCTCGACCGGCTGCTGTCGCTGGCGCTGGCGTGGGGTGACCCGCCGCGCCCCGTGCTGGCGGTGAGCGAGCTGCTGCGCCTGCCCGACGGCCCCCCGGTCGAGGAGGTCCCCTCCCTGCTCGAGGGCCTGGAGCCGCGCGCCCGGGCGATCCTCGACCACCTCGCCCAGACCGGCGCCGACGGCCGCTGGGGCGGCGGCCCCGGGCCCACCGCGGCGCTGGTGTCCTCGGGCCTGCTGGTGCGCCTCGACGAGCGCCACGTCACGCTGCCCTGGACGGTGCGGCTCTGCCTCTGGTCGCATACCCTGGGCCCGCTCGACGAGGCCCCGGTGCTGGCCACCGCCGAGCGCGGCACCGCCCTGGTCGACCGGGCCGCCGCGGGCGCGGCGTTCGAGGCGGTGCGCCGCACCGAGCTGCTGCTCGACCGCTGGGGCACCCACCCGCCGCCGGCGCTCAAGGCCGGCGGTCTCGGCGTGCGCGACCTGCGGGCCACCTCCACGCTGCTCCACGTCGAGAACGACGTGACCGCGCTGGTCGTCGAGACCGCGTCGGCCGCCGGGCTGCTGGCGCAGGGCATGACCGACGACCTCGACGGGGCCTGGCTGCCGACCGACGGCTACGACGTGTGGAACGCCGGCACGCCCGCCTCGCGCTGGCGGGCCCTGGCCCGCGCCTGGGTCGACAACCCGCGCCTGGTCTCCTCGATCGGCGGGCGCGTGGCCGACAAGCCGGTCAACGCCCTGTCCCCCGACCTCACCCGCAGCTGGCTGCGCGAGCTGCGCCACGACGTGCTCGCCGAGCTGGCCGCGCTGCCCGCCGGTCACACCCTGGCCGCCGGCACCGGCGTCGCCTCCCTGGTCGAGCGGCTGCGGTGGCGGCGGCCCCGGCGTCCTGCGTCCCGCCTGGCCCAGGTGCCCTCCGTGCTCTCCGAGGCCGCGCTGCTCGGCGTCACCGGGCTCGACGGCCTCAGCGGCGTCGGGCGGCGGCTGCTCGCCGACCCCGAGGACCCGCGCGTCGTCGGCGAGCTGGAGGAGCTGCTCCCCCGCCCGGTCGACCACGTCCTGATCCAGGCCGACCTGACCGCCGTCGCGCCCGGCCCGCTCGAGCAGGAGGTCGCGCGCCGGCTGGCGATGCTGGCCGACGTCGAGAGCCGCGGCGGCGCCACCGTCTACCGCTTCGCCGCGACCTCGGTGCGCCGGGCCTTCGACGCCGGCTGGTCCTCGGCCGAGGTGCACGACTTCGTCACCCAGACCTCGCGCACGCCCGTCCCGCAGTCGCTGACCTACCTCATCGACGACGTCTCGCGCCGCTTCGGCACGGTCCGCGCCGGGCACGCCGAGTCGTTCCTGCGCAGCGACGACGAGACCGCGCTGACCGAGCTGGTCCACGCCGCCGGCGCCGAGTCGCTGCGGCTGCGCCGGATCGCCCCCACCGTCGTGGTCTCCGACCTCCCGCTCGCGACGCTGCTGCCCCGGCTGCGCGAGCTCGGCCAGTCGCCCGTGGTCGAGTCGGTCGACGGCACCGTGCAGGTGGCCCGCCCCGACGTCTTCCGCGCCCGGGTGCCCCGCCGCCGCTCCCCCGTCTCGGTGCGGACCGCCGTGCGCACCAGCGCCGTGGTCACGGCCATCCGCTCGGGCGACCGCTCCACCCGCCCGCGCGCCGAGCGCGGCGCCAGCGCGACCACCCCCTCCGAGGTGATCGCCCTGCTGCGCGACGCGGCGGAGTCCGGCAGCGAGCTGGTCATCGGCTACGTCGGCAACGACGGCACCGTGGCCGAGCGCGTGGTCACGCCCTCGCGCGTCGAGGGCGGCCAGCTCACGGCGTACGACGAGCGCAGCGACGCCGACCGCACCTTCGCGGTCCACCGGATCACCGCGGTGAGCCGGCAGCCGAGCGGCTGAGGGGCGCGCTGATCACCCGGACGTCCGGGTGATCAGTCACTGGACGGCTGTTGCAACAGACGTCCAGTCACCGAGAAGGACGTCCAGTGGGACCGATGAGCACGTCGTACGCCGCGGGTCTGCCTCCCCATGACCGACCTGACCCCCACCACCGACCGCACCGCCGCTGTGGTCGCCGCCCTCCGCGACGACGACCTCGACCGGCCGACGCCCGCCGGGAGCGTCCGCCAGGTGGTCCAGCACGTGCTGGGCCTGGCCGTGGCCTTCCGCGACGCGGCCGCCAAGCTCGACGGTCCCACCACCAGCACCCCGCCCGGGCCGGTCGACGACCCGCTGCCCGAGGGCTGGCGCGAGCTCGCCTCCGCGCGGCTGGTCGAGCTGGCCGAGGCGTGGCGCGCCCCCGACGCATGGACCGGGATGACCAGGGCCGGGGGCGTCGACCTGCCGGGCGAGGTGGCCGGGCTGGTCGCCCTCGACGAGGTGCTGCTGCACGGGTGGGACCTCGCGGTCGCGTCCGGCCAGGACTACGCGCCCAGCCGGGTGGAGTGCGACGCCGTGCTCCCGATCGTCTCGCCCTCCCCCGAGACGCCCGACGGCTCCGACCGGGGCGGGCTGTTCGGGCCGGTCGTCGCGGTGCCGGACGGGGCCGGGCCCTTCGACCGGGTGCTCGGTCTGGCGGGGAGGGACCCCCACTGGGTCCGTACCCTTGCCCGGTGAACGACGGCCCCCTCATCGTCCAGTCGGACAAGACCCTCCTGCTCGAGATCGACCACGAGCAGGCGAGCGCGTGCCGCAAGGCGATCGCGCCGTTCGCCGAGCTCGAGCGCAGTCCCGAGCACATCCACACCTACCGCCTCACCCCGCTCGGCCTGTGGAACGCCCGCGCCGCCGGACACGACGCCGAGCAGGTGGTCAACACCCTGCTCACCTTCAGCCGCTACGCCGTCCCGCACGCCCTGCTCATCGACATCGCCGAGACCATGGACCGCTACGGCCGGCTGCGACTCGACAAGCACCCCGTCCACGGCCTGGTGCTCTCCTCGACCGACCACGCGGTCTTCGAGGAGGTGGTGCGGTCCAAGAAGGTCGCCGGCATGCTCGGCGAGCGCATCGAGACCGACACCGCCGTGGTCCACCCCTCCCAGCGCGGCAACCTCAAGCAGGCGCTGCTCAAGCTGGGCTGGCCGGCCGAGGACTTCGCGGGGTACGTCGACGGCGAGGCCCACGCCATCTCCCTCGACGAGACCGAGTGGAGCCTGCGGCCCTACCAGCGCGAGGCCGCCGAGTCGTTCTGGCACGGCGGCTCCGGCGTCGTGGTCCTCCCCTGCGGGGCCGGCAAGACGCTGGTCGGCGCGGCCGCGATGGCCCACGCGCAGGCGACCACGCTCATCCTGGTCACCAACACCGTCAGCGCGCGGCAGTGGAAGAGCGAGCTGGTCCGGCGCACGTCGCTCACCGAGGACGAGATCGGCGAGTACAGCGGCGCCAAGAAGGAGATCAAGCCGGTCACCATCGCGACGTACCAGGTGCTCACGATGCGTCGCAAGGGCGCCTACCCCCACCTCGACCTGCTCGACGCCAAGGACTGGGGCCTGATCGTGTACGACGAGGTCCACCTGCTGCCCGCGCCGATCTTCCGGATGACCGCCGACCTGCAGGCCCGCCGGCGGGTCGGTCTCACAGCCACGCTGGTGCGCGAGGACGGCCGCGAGGGCGACGTGTTCAGCCTCATCGGGCCCAAGCGCTACGACGCGCCCTGGAAGGACATCGAGTCGCAGGGCTGGATCGCGCCGGCCGACTGCGTGGAGGTGCGGGTGAGCCTGCCCGAGGGCGAGCGGCTGGCGTACGCCACCTCCGAGCCCGAGGAGCGCTACCGCCTGGCCAGCTCGACCCACGAGAAGGTCAAGGTCGCCGCCCAGCTGGTCGCCCAGCACCCCGGCGAGCCGACCCTGGTGATCGGCCAGTACCTCGACCAGCTCGACGAGCTCGCCGCCCACCTCGACGCCCCCGTCATCAAGGGCGAGACCAGCGTCAAGGAGCGCGAGCGGCTCTTCGAGGGCTTCCGGACCGGCGAGATCCCGCTCCTCGTGGTCTCCAAGGTCGCCAACTTCTCCGTCGACCTGCCCGGCGCCCAGGTGGCGATCCAGGTCAGCGGCTCCTTCGGCTCCCGGCAGGAGGAGGCCCAGCGACTCGGCCGGCTGCTGCGACCCAAGAGCGACGGCAAGACCGCGCGGTTCTACACCATCGTCAGCCGCGACACCGTCGACGCCGACTTCGCCCAGAACCGCCAGCGGTTCCTGGCCGAGCAGGGGTACGCCTACCGGATCATGGACGCCACCGACCTCTGACGGCGCCGCTCAGCCGGCCGCCGTCCCGCAGACGCGCGGACACAAGTTCTCCCGTCACCGGGACGAACTCGGGCACGACGGGCGTACGCCGAGACTTGTGTCCGCGCGTCTGCGAGGTCCGGGGGCGGGTCGGGGGTCCCACGGGCGGCGCACGGCCCGGGGCGTCTCGCCCCACGCGGGGCGTGGTGGTCGTGGTCGGGCGCCCTCGTAAACTCGTCCGGTGACCAAGCCCGAAGTCCTGCTGCTGGAGAACATCCACCCCGTCGCGACCGACGTCTTCGAGCGCAACGGCGTCCTGGTCCACACCCGGCCCGGCTCGCTCGGCGAGGACGACCTCATCGAGGCGCTCCAGGGCAAGACGATGGTCGGGATCCGCTCCAACACCAAGGTGACCGAGCGCGTCCTCGACGCCTGCCCCGACCTGACCGCCATCGGGGCGTTCTGCATCGGCACCAACCAGATCGACCTCGCCGCGGCTGCCGCGCGGGGCGTCGCGGCCTTCAACGCGCCGTACTCCAACACCCGCAGCGTGGTCGAGCTCGTCATCGGCGAGATCATCGCGCTCGCCCGCCGGCTCACCGAGAAGACCGGCAAGATGCACGACGGCGTCTGGGACAAGTCGGCCATGGGCAGCCACGAGGTGCGCGGCCGCACGCTCGGCATCGTCGGGTACGGCAACATCGGGACGCAGCTGTCCAACCTGGCCGAGTCGATGGGCCTGCGCGTGATCTTCTTCGACACCGCTGACCGCCTCGCCCACGGCAACGCCCGCCGCGTCGGCACCCTCGAGGAGCTGCTCGCGGAGGCCGACGTGGTCTCGCTGCACGTCGACGGCCGCCCCGGCAACGCCGGCCTCTTCGGCGCGGCGCAGTTCGCCGCGATGAAGCCGCGCTCGCTGTTCATCAACGCCTCGCGCGGCATGGTCGTCGACGACGTCGCGCTGCGCGAGCACATCCTCTCGGGGCACATCGCGGGCGCCGCGCTCGACGTCTTCCCGGTCGAGCCCAAGGCCCAGGGCGACGAGTTCGAGTCGGCCCTGCGCGGCCTGCCCAACGTCATCCTCACGCCCCACGTCGGCGGCTCGACCCAGGAGGCGCAGGAGGAGATCGGCTACTTCGTCTCCGGCAAGCTCTCGCGCTACCTCCGCGGCGGCAGCACCGAGCTCTCGGTCAACCTGCCCGAGGTCGCCGCCCCTGCCCTGGCCGCCGGCTCGCGGATCTCGCTGCTCCACCACAACATCCCCGGTGTCCTCGCCTCGGTCAACCAGATGCTCGCCGAGCAGGACGCCAACGTGACGGCGCAGTACCTCTCCACCCGCGGCGAGCAGGGGTACGTCGTCACCGACGTCGCCACCGCCCTCACCGACGACGCCCTCACCGGCCTCCGCTCCGCCGACTCGACGATCTGGCTGCGCACCCACCACGCCTGACCCCGCCGAGCGGGCGATCGCAGCACGCGCCGGAGCGCCGACCGGGCGATCACGGCACGCGCCAGAGCGCCGACCGGGCAATTGCGGCACGCGCCGGAGCGCCGACCGGGCGATCGCGGCACGCGCCAGAACTCCGACCGGGCGATCGCGGCACCGTCCGGCGCCGGTCCCGGGAGGATGGGGTCGGTGAGCGGCCCCCACTTCCGTGCCTCCGAGCGGCCCGGTCCGGTGCGGTGGTCCCGCCCGGTCCGTGTCGGCCTCCTGCGCGGCGGCGTCCTGCTCGCGGCGGCCGCCGCGGTCGCCTGGCTCGCGCCCACCGCCCCCGGGCTCGTGCTCGCCGCCGGCCTCGCCGGACTTGCTCTCGCGCACCTGCTCCGCTCGCTGCTGCGGCTTCCGGCGGTCCGTGTCGACGAGAGCGGCATCCGCACCTCGTGGACCCGCGGCGCCGCCGGGCTGGTCGGCTGGGACGAGGTCACGCGGATCCGGCGCGACGGCCGGGTGGTCGTCGTGGCCGTCCACCACCCCGCCGACGTCGTACGCCGCGCCCCGCGGTGGCGCCGACGCCACCTGCTCCGCCTCGAGCGCGACCACGGCTCCCCCGTCGTGATCGACCGCCACGTGCTGGGCGCCGACCCGACCGCCCACCTCATCCGGCTGCACCACTGGCGCAACCACGTGGCGTGGTCCCGCGACCGGGCGGCACGGAGCTGACACGCGCTGCCATGCGGCGTACGACTCGGACGGAACGGGCGTCCAGGTCAGGCAATACTGCCCGCTGAACCGGACATCTCGCCCACCGGCGGGCAGTTTCACCGGTCGACCGGGGAAACTGCCCCGACCCCTCAGCCCGCCGGGATCCCGAGCGCCCGGCTGACGGCGTCGTCGATCAGCATCCGCCAGGTGCGCACCCGGTGGGCGTCGACGGAGGCGCGGGTCCAGGAGCCGCTCTCGCGGGCCGAGGACCCGATCGCGAAGCGGCGCACGCCGGCGCGGACCAGCCACGGGACCAGCTCGGGCGTGAGGCCGCCACCGGCGACGAGCAGGTCGGCGAGCGAGGGGTCCTCGCGGAGGCGGGCGATGAGCTCCTCGACGCCGTGCTCGAGGCCACGGGTGGAGCCGGCGGACAGGACGCCGTCGAGGTTCGGCAGCCGGCGCACGTCGCGCCAGGCCCGCGGGACCTCCAGCGCGGTGTCGAAGCCGTGGTAGAGCCAGGGGACGTCGCCGAGCTCGCGGGTGACCTCGGCGCAGGCCGGCCCGTCGATCTCGAGGTCGCGGTCGAGGAAGCCGAACGCGAGCCCCGTGGCGCCCAGCTCGAGGTAGTCGGTGCCGAGCAGCACCAGCCGGTGGAAGGGCAGCTCGTCGCGTCGCAGGACGACCCATACGGGCAGGTCGGTCTCGCGCACGACGGCCGAGACCAGCGCCGGCTCGGGCGAGACGTGGCCGGCCCCGGGGTCGGCGCTGAGCAGCAGCCGGTCGGCGCCGCCGGCCTGCGCCCCCGCGGCGTCGCGCGCCCGGGTGACGACGACGTCGAGATGTGCGGGGTCGCTTGTCACACTGTCATCGTGACATCCCCCGACCCCGTCGTGACGGCACGCGCCCTGGTGTTGCGCGACCTCGAGACCACGGGCGTCGCCGACGCCGAGACCGTCTCCATCCTCGAGACGGCCCTGGCCGACCGGGGCTGGTGGCTCGAGCAGTGGGCGGAGGGCCGCGACTTCGTCGTCGGGCTGGTGGCCCAGGACGTGCAGGACGCGCTGCTCGACTCGCGCGGCCGCTGGCCGCTGTGCCGGTGGTGCGACGACCTCGACCCCCACCCGGTGCACGTGCACCCCGACCTGGGCGGCCCCGATCCGACGTGGGTCTGCGAGCGGTCGCAGATCGCCGTCGGCGCGGTGGGCGACCTCCCCCGCACCCCTCCCCCGCTCACCGGCCCCTAGCGGGACGTCGGCGGGGCGCTGCCCGCTAGCGCAGGTGCTCGGGGCGCAGCACCGGCACCCACAGAGTGTAGCGGTCGGCGCGGTAGACGCTGCGCGTCACCTCGACGACGTTCTCGCGGCAGAACGCCCGGCGCGAGATGTGCAGCACCGGGGCGCCGGGGTCGAGCTCGAGGTGCTCGGCCTCCTCCTCGGTGGCGATGCCGGCCAGCACGGAGTCCTCGCCCCACGTCGGCATCAGGTCGCGCATGGCGAGCCAGAAGTAGAGGCTGCTCGGCAGCGCCTCGTCGAGGAAGCTGGGGAACAGGTCGAGCGAGAGGTAGACGTGCTGGATCGCCATCGGCACGCTGTCGGCCAGCCGCAGCCGCTGCCAGTGCACGATCGCGGAGCCCTCCTCGATCTCCAGCGCGCGGGCGACGCCGGGACCGGCGCTCTCGCGGCGGGCGAGCAGGGTGCGCGACTCGGGCTTCTTGCCGCGCCGCTCCATCTCCTCGGTGTACGCCGAGAGCCGCATCTGCATGTCGATGAGCGGCTTGGTGACGAAGGTGCCGCGACCGGCCACGCGCTCCAGCAGCCCCTGGGCCACGAGCGCGTCGATGGCGTGGCGCACCGTCATCCGGGCCACGCCGAACTGCTCGGCCAGGTCACGCTCGGACGGCGCGGGCGTGCCCGGCTCGGCGCTCACGATGACCGAACGGACGTACTCGCGGACGAGCACGTGCTTGCGGCCCCGACGCCCGCCGCCTCGCGACGATCGCTCCTCAGTCACCTCTGTGCGCTCCTCTGTCCGCTGGCCGCGCCCCGACCCGCCAGTGCACCGTAGCCAACCCCGCAACGCTGGGGGGCCTCGACTGCGCGACATCCTAGGGCAGAGAGGCCGGTCTCACTCGTGCTCGATCGCACGCAGGACGTCCAGCCTCGCCGCCCGGCGCGCGGGGAGCACGGCGGCCACCAGCCCGATGACGACCGCGGCGACCAGGTAGAGCCCCAGGCTGCCCCACGGCACCCGGGTCACCTCGAGGCCCTCGTCGCGCAGCGAGGCCATCAGCGCGATCCCGAACACCAGCCCCATCGCGAGGCCGAGGACCGCGCCCAGCACCGCGATCGCCACCGACTCCAGGCCGATCATGCGGCGCAGCCGGCGCCGGTCCATGCCGATCGCCCGCAGCAGGCCGATCTCGCGGGTGCGCTCGATGACCGACAGGCCGAGGGTGTTGACCACGCCCAGGACCGCGATCACCAGGGCGAGGCCGAGCAGGGCGTAGATCATCAGCACCAGCCGGTCGATGGGCGCGCGCTGCTCCGCGGCGTACTCCGTCTGGTCCTTGACCGTGAGGATCGGCAGGTCGGCGGTGGCCTTCTCGATCTCGTCGCTGACCCGGCCGCCGTCGGCGCCGGGGGCCAGCGAGACCAGCAGCGCCGAGTCCTCGACGGGGTAGCCGCCCCGCTCCAGGACGCCCAGCGTGGTCAGGTAGCTCGCGAACGCCGCGTCGTGGATGCCGACCACCCGCAGCCGGGTGCGGCCCTCGGGGAAGCGCAGCACGATGCTGTCGCCCACCCCGACGCCGAGCTCCTGGGCCTTGTCCTGGCTCAGCACGACCGACTCGCCCCGCAGGTCCGCGAGCGACCCGGCCACGAGGTCCAGGCGCAGCACGTCGGGCAGGGTCGCGGGGTCGGCGGCGGTGAGGAAGGCACGCTCGCCGTCGACGCGGGTCTCCGCCGAGCGCAGCCGGGTCACCGAGCCGACGCCCGGCTGGCGCTCCACGCGCTGGGCGATCTCGGGGCTGAAGGCCTGCCCGATGGCGTTGCTCACCACGATGTCGCCCACGAAGGTGCGCGCCACCGTCTGGTCGACGCTCGCCTTGGCCGAGGTGCCGGCGATCGACATCGTGGTGACCAGGGTGAGGCCGATCATCAGCGCCGAGGCGGTGGCCGCCGTGCGACGCGGGTTGCGCAGCGCGTTCTGGCCGGCCAGCCGGCCCGTCGTCCCGAACACCCGGCGGTACGCCGCGGCGACCGCGCCGAGGAACGGCAGCGCGATCACCGGGCTGGCCGTCGCGACCCCCAGCATGGCCAGCAGCGCGCCGAAGCCGACCCAGTAGCCGGGCCGCGGCACGTCGGCGAACAGCCCCGTCGCCCCGGCGGCGACCCCGGCCAGCACCATCAGCGTGCCGACCACGAAGCGCCGCCGCAGCGCCGACTCGGGCATGGCCACGTCGTCGCGGAGGGCGGCGACCGGCGGGATCCGGGCCGACCGGCGGGCCGGGAGGTACGCCGCGACGACCGTGACCAGGACGCCCACGGCGACGGCGGCGACCGGCGTGCGCCAGGCGATGACCAGCGACTGGGCGCTCAGGTCGAGCCCGAAGCGTCCGAACAGCGCCCGGATCCCGAGGGCGAGCAGCACCCCGACCCCCAGGCCCACGGCGCTGCCGGCGAGCCCCACGACCAGCGCCTCGAAGAGCACCGAGCGGGTCACCTGCCCCCGGGAGGCGCCGAGGGCGCGCAGCAGCGCCAGCTCGCGGCTGCGCTGGGCCACCAGCATCGAGAAGGTGTTGACGATGAGGAAGCTGCCCACGACCAGCGAGATGCCGGCGAAGACGAGCAGGAAGACGGTGAGGAACGAGATCGCCTGCAGCAGGTCGCTGGCCGACTCGGCCGCCGCCTTCGTGCCGGTGGTGGCCTCGAAGCCGCGTGGCAGGACCCGGGCGACCCGGTCGCGCAGCTCCTCCTGGGAGACGCCGTCGGCGGCGGTGACCCACACGGAGTTGTAGACGTCGCGGCCCTGGAGGAACAGCTCCTGGGCGGCGGGGGTCGAGAAGATCGCGACGCTGGCGCCGTTGAGCGAGCCGCCGTCGGGGAAGTCGGCGATCCCCACCAGCCGGGGCGTCAGCACCGCTCGTCGCCCGACGTTCACCAGCCGGATCTTCTCGCCCAGGCCGTAGCCCGCCCGGCGGGCCGTGCCCGCGTCCAGCGCCACCTCGTCCTGCCCCTGCGGGTCTTCCCCCCGCACCACCTGCAGCGGCTGCACGCCACCGGCCGCCAGCGCGCCGGTCGCGTTGCGCCACAGGCCCGGGGAGCCCTGGCCGCCGACGACGCGGCCGTTCTTGCCGATGACGAACACGCCCGAGCCCGACGCCTGGCCGTCGGCGCGGGCGGCGCCCGGCACCTCGGCCAGCCGGTCGACGAGCGCGGCGGGCACCGTCAGCGTCGTGCGCTCGGCGCCGCTCTGCTGGGCTCCGGTGGGCTGCACCACGACGTCGCCGACCGAGCTGTCGAAGATCGAGGTGAAGCTGCGGTCCAGGGTGTCGGTGAAGATCAGGGTGCCGGCCACGAAGGCGACGCCCAGCACGATCGCGAAGGTGCTGGTCAGCAGCCGCAGCTTGCGACCCAGCAGGCTCCGCCAGGCGGCGTGGAGCACCTCAGGCCCCTGCGGCGGCGGCCGGCGGGTGCGGCTCGTGGAGCGTCATCTGCTCCAGCACGCCCTCGCGGGTGGGGTGCCGCAGCTCCCCGGCCAGGCGCCCGTCGGCCAGGAACACCACGCGGTCGGTGTACGCCGCGGCGACCGGGTCGTGGGTGACCATCACGATCGACTGGCCGAACTCGTCGACGGCCCGCCGCAGCAGCCCGAGCACCTCGGCCCCCGAGCGGGAGTCGAGGTTGCCGGTCGGCTCGTCGGCGAACACCACGGTGGGCCGGCTCATCAGGGCCCGCGCGACCGCGACGCGCTGCTGCTGCCCGCCCGAGAGCTGCTGGGGCCGGTGGTCGAGGCGGTCGCCGAGACCCACCGCGCCGACGACGAGGTCCCACCAGGCGGGGTCGGGCTTGCGGCCGGCCAGGGCGAGGGGCAGCGCGATGTTCTCCTCGGCGCTGAGGGTCGGCACCAGGTTGAAGGACTGGAACACGAAGCCGAGCTGCTCGCGGCGCAGCGTGGTCAGCCGCTTGTCGCTGAGCGCGGCGAGGTCGACGTCGCCCATCAGGACCTGGCCCGACGTGGGGGTGTCCAGCGCGGCGCAGCAGTGCATGAGGGTCGACTTGCCCGAGCCCGAGGGCCCCATGACGGCCGTGAACTCGCCCTCCCCCAGGTCGAGGGTGACGCCGTCGAGCGCGCGGACCTCGCCGCCCCCGGTCCCGTAGACCTTGGTCAGGTCCCGCACGCCCACCACCGCCGCCATGCGACCAGTCTGCCCCCGGGTCCCTCGCGTGGCCGGACCGGGCAGGTCGCGGGCGGGCGGGGTTTCGCGACGCTGGCTAGGGTCGGAGGACACGAGCGAACACAGGAGTCCCAGCCCGTGACCAAGCACAGCCCGAGCCCGGCGGCGACCGTCCGGGCGAGCCCGGACGACGTGGTGCTGCTGGACGACGACGGCACCCCCCGCGGCACCGCCCCCCGCCTGTCGGTCCACGACCACGCCACCCCGCTCCACCTCGCGTTCTCGCTCCACCTCGTCGACCCGGCCGGTCGCACGCTGCTGACCCGGCGCGCGCTGGGCAAGCGCACCTGGCCCGGCGTGTGGACCAACTCCTGCTGCGGCCACCCGCGTCCCGGGGAGGCCCCCGCCCAGGCCGCCCGCCGCCGCGTCGCCGAGGAGCTGGGCGTCGAGGTCGGCCCACCCACGCTGGTGCTGCCCGACTTCCGCTACCGCGCCGTGGACGCCGGCGGCGTCGTCGAGCACGAGGTCTGCCCCGTCCACGTGGCGCACGTCGAGGCCGACGTCCCCGTGCGACCCGACCCCGACGAGGTCGGCGAGCACGCGTGGGTCGCCTGGGCCGACCTCCACGAGTCGGTGCGCCGCACCCC
The DNA here is from genome assembly GCF_900104965.1 of Nocardioides scoriae. Lineage (NCBI taxonomy): Bacteria > Bacillati > Actinomycetota > Actinomycetes > Propionibacteriales > Nocardioidaceae > Nocardioides > Nocardioides scoriae. The sequence goes on from NZ_LT629757.1 coordinate 2,021,195, forward strand.
GGTCGTCTTCAGCCCGTGGATGGTGCTCCAGGTCCTCCAGATCGGCGCCTCCCCCGACTGGCTGCCCCCCGCCGGGGGCTCCGGATCGTGAACGCCCTCGCCATGCCGGTGCCGCCCGCGGTCCCCGACCGGACCCAGACCCTGGACGACGTCGAGCGCTGCCTCGCCGACCGGCTGGAGGCGCTCGGCGTGGAGTGGCGGCGGGACTGCGAGACCGAGGACGCCGTCCTTGGCGCGACCGACGTGCCCGAGCTGCTGACCCGCCTCGTGCAGTCGGGTGGGAAGCGGTTCCGCCCGCTGCTGTGCCACTGGGGCTGGGTCGCGGTCGGCGGGGCCCGCCGCCCCGGACCGACCGGCGACAGCCACGCCGACCTCGTCACCCTCGGGGCGGCGCTGGAGCTGCTGCACGCCTTCGCGCTCGCCCAGGACGACGTCATGGACCGCTCCCGCACCCGGCGCGGCCAGAGCGCCCTGCACGTCGTGGCCGCCACCCGGCACCGCGAGGTGGCCGGGCGCGACGACGCCGACCGCTACGGCGACAGCATCGCCGTGCTGGCGGGCGACCTGGGCCACGCCGAGGCCGACGCGATGGTGGCCGACCTGCCGCGCGCGGTCCGCACGCTGTGGCGCCGCACCTGCGTGGAGCTCGTCCGCGGCCAGGCCCGCGACCTCGGCGAGGCCGCCCGTGGAGGCGGTGAGCAGGCGCTGCGACGCGCCCTCGAGGTCGCCCGTGCCAAGTCCGGCGCCTACACGATCCAGCGACCCCTCGAGCTCGGCGCCACCGTCGGTGGCGCGTCGGGCGAGGCGCTGGCACCGCTGTCGCTCTACGGCCGCCTGCTGGGCGAGGCCTTCGCCCTGCGCGACGACCTGCTCGGCGTGTGGGGCCACCCGGAGCAGACCGGCAAGCCGGTCGGCGACGACCTGCGGCTCGGCAAGTCCACCGTGGTCCTCGCGCTCGCCGAGCAGCGCCTGGGCGGCCCCGACGCCCGGGCCGTGGCCCGGATCCGCCGCCAGCAGCACGACGAGTCCGACGTCGGCGGCGTCGCCGACGCCATGGTGCGCGAGGGCGTGCGCGACGAGGTCGAGTCGATGGTCGAGGCCCGCACCCGCGCCGCCGTGGCCGCGCTCGACGACGACCGCCTCACAGACGAGGGCGTCGCCGGTCTGACCGAGGTGGCCGACCAGGTCGCCTGGCGGACCTGGTGAGCGCGACGCCCACCCCCCTGCCCCACCCCACGCCCGTCCCCAGGAGATCCCCATGAGCACCGTCGTCGTCATCGGAGCCGGTCTCGCCGGGCTCGCCACCGCCTGCCACCTGGTCGGGAGCGGCCACGAGGTCGTCGTCGTCGAGCGCGAGACCATCCCCGGCGGCCGCGCCGGTCGGGTCGAGCGCGACGGCTACACCTTCGACACCGGGCCCACCGTGATGACGATGCCGGGCCTGCTCGGCGACGCCACCCGGGCTGCTGGCAGCGACCTGTCCGACGTCATCACCCTGCAGCAGCTCGACCCGGCGTACCGCGCGAAGTTCGCCGACGGCAGCGAGATCATGGTGCGCGCCGGTCACGAGGCGATGCGCGAGGAGATCGCCCGCACGAGCGGGAGCAAGGACGCCGCCGCGTTCGACCGCTTCGTCGCGTGGCTGGAGAAGCTGTACGACGTCGAGCTGCCCCACTTCATCGACCACAACTTCGACTCGCCGCTCGACCTGCTCGCCTCCCCCGCCGCCGCCGCCAAGCTGGTGCGGCTCGGGGGCTTCGGCAAGCTCGGCCCCGCGATCGGGCGCCGCTTCGACGACGACCGGCTGCGCCGGCTGTTCACCTTCCAGGCGATGTACGCCGGCCTCCCGCCCAGCAGCGCGCTCAGCCTGTACGCCGTCATCACCTACATGGACTGCATCGAGGGCGTCTACTTCCCCGAGGGCGGCATGAGCGAGGTGCCGCGCTCCCTCGAGCGGGCCGCCACCCGCGCGGGCGTCGACGTGCGCTACGGCCAGACCGTGACCCGGCTGCTGCGCCGGCTCGACGGCGGCGTCGCCGGGGTCGAGATCGACGGCGGCGAGCAGGTCGCGGCCGACGCGGTCGTGTGCACGCTCGACCTGCCCGTCGCCTACCGCTGGCTGCTGCCCGACCTCAAGCCGCGCCGCGTCGTGCGCCGGGGCACCTACTCCCCCTCGGCCGTCGTGTGGCACGTCGGGGCCCGTGGGGGCGTCAGCGAGGCCACGAAGCACCACAACATCCACTTCGCCGACGCGTGGGACAGCGCCTTCGACTCGCTCATCAACAAGCACGAGCTGATGCCCGACCCGTCGCGCCTGGTGACGGTGCCCTCGCTGACCGACCCGTCCCTGGCCGCCCCCGGCGGCACCACGATGTACGTCCTGGAGCCGGTGCCCAACCTGTCGGGCACGATCGACTGGAAGCAGCAGCGCGGCCCGATGCGCGACTCGCTGCTGGCCTTCCTCGACCGTGAGGGCTACCCGACCGACATCGTCGCCGAGGAGCTGGTCGACCCGCTCGACTGGGAGCGGATGGGCATGGAGCAGGGCACGCCGTTCGCGCTGGCCCACACCTTCCGGCAGACCGGCCCCTTCCGCCCGGCCAACGTCGAGAAGCGGGTGCCGGGCCTGTTCTTCGCCGGCTCCGGCACCACGCCCGGCGTCGGGGTGCCGATGGTGCTGATCTCCGGCAAGCTGGCCGCCCGGAGGGTCACGGAGTTCCTGCCCTCGCCCCGTCGTGAGACCGTGGCGTCGTGACGCTGACCGAGCCGATCCTGGAGCAGGGCTACCGCCGCGCCGCCGACCTGACGCGGCGCCACGGCACGACGTACTTCTGGGGTGCCGCGCTGCTGCCCGCCGCGCAGCGCCGCCACGTGCACGCGGTCTACGCGCTGTGCCGGCTGGCCGACGACATCGTCGACGACAGCTCCGCGCGCCGGGCCACCGTGGCCCAGACCCGGGCCGAGCTCTCGACCTTCCGCAGCGACTTCGAGCAGGCGCTCGCGACCGGGCGCAGCGTCGACCCGGTGCTCGCGGCCGTGGCCCGCACCGTCGAGGAGTGCGCGATCGACCCGGCGTGCTTCGACCGGTTCTTCGACGCGATGGCCCAGGACCTCGACACGGTGTCCTACCGCAGCTGGGAGGACCTGCTCGGCTACATGGACGGCTCGGCCGCCGTCATCGGCGAGATGATGCTGCCGGTGCTGCGACCCGCGAGCCACGAGGCGTTCGCGCCCGCCCGCGCCCTCGGCCTGGCCTTCCAGCTCACCAACTTCCTGCGCGACGTCGCCGAGGACCTCGACCGCGGTCGGGTCTACCTGCCCCAGGAGGACCTCGAGCGCTTCGGTGCCGACCCCGCGGCGCGCACGGTCACCGACGACTGGCGCGCGCTGATGCGCTTCGAGATCGAGCGCAACCGCGAGCTCTACCGCGAGGCCGACGCCGGCCTGGCCCACCTGCAGGGCGCCGCCGAGCGCTGCGTGCGGACCGCGCGGGTGCTCTACTCCGGCATCCTCGACAAGATCGAGCAGGCCGACTACGACGTGTTCTCCAGCCGCGCCCGCATCCCCACCTGGCGCAAGGCCGGCACGGCCGCCCGCACGGTCGTCGCGCGCCGCCCGGCCGAACCCGGCACCGACCGCACCCCGGTGACGCTGTCGGACCGGATCCCGCTGCAGCTGCGCCGGATGCCGCCCCGCGACCAGCTCGAGCCGAGCTGGCGCGCCGCCTCGCCGAGGCGGATCCGCACGGCCCTCGACGCCGCCCTGGCCCAGGACCCCGGCGGCTGGTACGTCGTGGGCGCCAGCAGCGACCTTGGCGAGCGCTCCATCGTGCGCACCGTCGGCGGCCAGGAGGTCACCCTGTGGCGCTCCAGCACCGGCGTGGTCGCCGGTCCCGGCAGCTGCCCCCACCTCGGCGCGCTGCTCGACGACTGCGAGGTCCTCCACGACCAGCTGCACTGCCGGTGGCACGGCCTGGCGCTGCCCGCCGGGGGCGCCCACGGCTGGACGCCGTACGCCGCCCACGACGACGGCGTCCTGCTCTGGGTCCGGCTGGCCACCCAGGGCGAGCAGTCCACCCCGCTCCCCCGGATCACCCGCCGCCCCGACCCGCAGGCCTCCGTCGCGGCGGTGATCGAGGTGCCCGGCACCTGCGAGCCGCGCGACATCATCGCCAACCGGCTCGACCCGTGGCACGGCTCGTGGTTCCACCCCTACTCCTTCAGCCACCTCACCGTGGTCGAGGACCTCAGCGACGAGCACGTGCTGACCGTCGACGTCACCTTCCGCGTCAGCCGCACCTGGGGCGTCCCGGTGCGCGCGGAGTTCGCCTGCCCCGACGCCCGCACCATCGTCATGACCATCACCGAGGGCGAGGGCGCCGGCAGCGTGGTCGAGACCCACGCCACGCCGCTCGGCCCCGACGCCGCCGGCCGCCCCCGCACGCTGATGACCGAGGCCACCATCGCCACCTCCGACCGCACCGGCTTCGCCGTGGCTCGCCACGCCGCACCGCTGCTCCGCCCGGCCATGCGCAAGGTCGCCCGCCGCCTGTGGGTCGACGACCTCACCTACGCCGAGCGCTCCTGGCTGCTGCGCTCCCGCGGCGAGCACTACGGCGTCTGACGCTTCGGTCCCTGAGGCAGGACGACGTCCTGTCTCGACGGGCCCCAGGCACGAGCAGCCCTTCGAGACGGTCGCCAGAGCGACCTCCTCAGGGACCGAGGAGCGCGGCGTCGGTCCCTGAGGAAGGACGGAGTCCTGTCTCGAAGGGCCCGAGCACGAGCAACCCTTCGAGACGGTCGCCAGAGCGACCTCCTCAGGGACCGAGGAGCGCGGCGTCGGTCCCTGAGGAAGGACGGAGTCCTGTCTCGAAGGGCCCGAGCACGAGCAGCCCTTCGAGACGGTCGCCAGAGCGACCTCCTCAGGGACCGAAGCGGCGGCGGGGCGACCTCCTCAGCCCACGAGCCGCCGGAGCAGCGGGACCACCCGGTGCCGGTGGCGCATCGGGACCGTCCAGACGCCGTGGCCGGCGAGGTCCCACCGGGCGAGCAGCTGGTCGGCGGCCTGGAAGCCGGTCGTCGCGGCGCGCTCCATGAGGGCGACGGGCAGCTCGCAGCGGACGCCGTCGCCGGCGAGCACCACCCGCGGGTCGGGGGTGACCACGCCGGGGCGACCGGCCCACGGCTCGGTCCCGACGAGCGGGCAGTCGTCGCGCCACAGCCACTCGTCGTGCACGACCTGCGCCCCCGCGAGCTCGGGGTGGAGGACCAGCAGCTCGCGCCACAGCGTGCGGCGCAGGGCGGCCTGGTCGGAGGCCGCGTCGACGGCGTACGCGTGCAGCTCCACGACCGAGCCCCGGTGGCGGGCCGACCACGCGGCGGCACCGTGCTCGAGGCCCTCGAGGACCGAGACGTTGTCGAGCGGGCCGAAGCCGCTGGTGGCGCGGAACGGGGCGGCGCCGGGGGCGACCTCGCGGTCCAGCCACAGCCGCCACACCGCGAACGGCGGGGCGGAGCGGCCGGCGGCCACCGAGCGCCGCCACGGGTGGTCGCCCAGCGACGGCGAGGAGGCCACCAGCCGCTGCAGCGGACCGCGGTCGGTGGCGAGCACCACGCCGTCCACCACGGTCGGGCCCTCGTCGGTCAGCACCGTCAGCCGGTCGTCCTCGCCGGACTCGACCGACTCCGCGGTGGTCCCGGTGCGCACGTCGACCCCCTGCTCGGCGAGCCGCCGCGCGAGCGGGCCCCACAGCGAGGTCTCGTAGTCGTCGACCGGCACGTCGAACAGCAGGCCCTCGGCCGAGCCCAGGAAGTAGGAGTGGAACATCGCGACCAGCTCGCCGGCCGAGAACTCCCGGGCGTCGGCGAAGAAGCTGCGCGCGAAGACCTCCAGCGCCAGGTGGCGCGCCTGGTCGGGGAAGCGCAGCCGGTCGAGGAAGTCGGCCGCGCTGACGCCGTCGTGGTCGGTGAAGGTCCGCGGGAAGTCGACGTCGAGCAGCCCCATCGCCGCGCCCACGTCGACGGAGGCGAGGTCGCGCAGCCGGAAGGTCGGCGAGCGCAGCACGAACGAGATGATGTTGAGCGGCGGCGTGCGGGCGATGCCGGTGAAGGAGTCGGTCGGGCCGCCCTTGAGGCTGAGCGGGTAGTCCTCGACCGCCCGGAGCCGCTCCAGCGCCGGGTCGGTGCGGCGCAGCAGCGAGCGCAGGTTGTAGTACTGCCGGAAGAAGGCGTGGAACCCGCGGCTCATCGTGGTCGTCTCGCCGTCGACCCCCACCGGCCACGACGACACCCGGCCTCCCAGGCGCGTCTCGCGCTCCAGCAGGGTCACCCGCACGCCGCGCTCGGCCAGCGCCGTCGCCGCGGTCAGGCCCGCGATGCCGCCGCCGACCACCGCGACGTGGTGGGCGCCCCCGTCGTCGGACCGACCGGGCTGCGGCGGGTGCCACACCGCCTGCCGGTCGCGCCCGGGCCTCCAGCCGTCGCGGGAGCCGCTCATCGCGGCGTACGGCCCAGGAAGGTGTGGAGCACGCCGCGCTGCCAGCCGCCGAAGCTGCGGCTGCGCACGTCGACCAGGCCGGCGGCCACCATCCGGCTGCGCAGCTCGCGGGTGCCGTCCATGTCCACGACGCTGCGCCACAGGTAGCGGTAGATCGGGCTGCGGGGGGCGGTCAGCAGGCCCAGCGGCACCACGACGCCCCACGACACGGCGTCCCACACCCGGCGACCGACGCGGCTCTCCTTGACGCTGTACTCGTGGATGACCACGGCCCCGCCGGGCACCAGCAGCCGCACGATGCCGGCCAGCAGCTCGTCGCGCCGGTCCACGTTGCGCACGAGGTACGCCGCGAACACGCCGTCCAGCACGCCGTCGCCGGCCAGGTGGGCGCGGTCCCAGGTGCTGGGGTCGAGCTGCTCGGCGTCGTCCTGCGCGAAGTGCACCTGGCCCTGCCAGGACTTGCGGCGGGCCTGCTCCAGCATGCCGGCCGAGCCGTCCACGCCGATGATCTCGTAGTCCAGCCCGGCGGCGACGAGCGCCCGCTCCAGGGCCCGGGTCGAGGCGCCGGAGCCGCAGCCCAGGTCGGCCACCCGCACGGGACGGCCGGCGGGGCGGGGCAGCTGGGAGACCAGCACGTCGGCCGAGGCGCGCAGCTGGGAGTGGTAGCCGGGGTTGAGAGCCACCATCAGGTCGTACGTCGGCGCGACCTCGTCGAAGGCGGCGGGCACGCTCGCGGCGTGCGGGGTGGTGGCGGTGGTCATCGGGTCCTCTCGGCGGACGCGTCGGGGGCGGGCGTGCGGGGGGTGCGGGTGGGTCCGGCGCGCAGCCAGAGCAGCATCGTCAGCGTCACCATCGAGAAGCCGAAGGCGAAGTCCTCGACGGGGATGTCCCACGGGACCCGGACTCCGGTCATCTCCGACTCGGCGTAGAGCACGATCGGGTCGCGCAGCTTGGTCAGCCAGCCGTCGACGGGGACCTGGAAGCCGAGCACGATCGCCATCGCCAGCCAGTACTGCAGCTGGCGGAAGATCCCGGTGCGCAGCCACAGCAGCTCGAGGGCGACCACGACCACCACGGACGCGACGGCGAACACGGTGTACTCCGGCATCAGGCGTCCTGCTGCCGGGTGGCGCGGTCGCTGGTGCGCGCGCGCAGGTGGGCCAGGACGTTGCCGACGGCCTCGTAGGTCAGCAGGCCGCAGATCGGGATGACCACGAAGAAGACGAGCTCCTCCAGCGGCATCGCGAACGGCAGCAGGATCCCGGTCGTCCAGCGCTCGCTGTAGTCCCAGGTGCCGCGGGCGATCGCCACGACGTCCCAGACGCTGTAGACGACGACCACCGGCAGCAGCGCGAGCAGCAGACGGCGGGGTGCCCGCCACACCCGTGCCCCGAGGACGAGCTCGAGGGGCAGCGTGAGCAGAAGGCACCCGGCCATCAGCAGGAGGTACTGGTACTGGTCCACCACGCACAGACTAGGAGGCGGGTGGTCAGCGACCACCCGCCCCCGTGTCCGGGCTCCGCTAGGAGCGCCGGCCCAGCAGTCGGAGCAGCACGACCACCACGAGCAGCGCGCCGAGGCCCTGCTTCCAGTAGCCCTTGATCAGCACCGGCAGCACCGTCGCGCCCAGGTCGAGCGCGTCGTCGTTGCCGGCCGACGAGGGCCGCGAGGCACCCGCCGAGGCGCCGGTCGGTGCCGACCGCAGCGGCGTCGTGGTGCCGGCCGCCCCCGAGGCCCCGGCGGGTGTCGCCGGTGCCGGCTCGGACGCGGCAGCCGCGCCGGCGGCCGCCTCGGGCTCGTCGACAGGCGCCTCGGGGGCGCCCACCTTCTGCTCGAGGCAGGCGGTGAACTGGCCGAGCAGCTTGTCGCTCACGTCCTGGATGACGCCGCGGCCGAACTGCGCCGGCTTGCCGGTGATGGCCAGGTCGGTCTCCACCGTCACCTTGGTGTTGCCGCTCCCCTCGTCGGTGAGCTGGGCGACCACGTCGGCGCCGGCGGTGCCGTTGCCGCGCTTGTCCTTGCCCTTGGCCTCGATCACCATCCGGTGGGCCTGCTCGTCCTTCTCCTTGAAGGTGCCGGTGCCGGAGTAGACGAGGGCGATCGGTCCGAGCTTGACCTTGACGGTGCCCTGGAAGGTGTCGCCCTCCACCGAGGTCACCTGCGCGCCGGGGAAGCACTCCCCGACCGAGGCGATGTCGTTGAAGGCGGCCCAGGTCTCGTCCAGGGTCGCCGGGACCGTGAACTCGTGCTTGAGCTCCATCAGCCGGCCGCCGCCTTGAGCACGGCGCGACGGGTCAGCACCGTCGCGAGGTGCTTGCGGTACGCCGAGTCGCCGTTGAGGTCCGAGGGCGGGTTGGTGCCCTCCGCGACGAGGTCGCACGCCGCGCGCACGCCCTCCTCGGTCGCCGGCTGGCCGACCAGGGCCTGCTCCGCGGCGGTCGCCCGCAGCGGGGTGTTGCCCATGTTGACCAGGCCGATGCGGGCCTCGCTGATGGTGCCGCCGTCGGTCCTGACGGCGGCGGCGATCGAGACGATCGGCCACTGGTGGGCCACCCGCACGAACTTCTCGTAGTGGGTGCCCCAGCCGTCGTGCTTGGCGAAGCGGATCTCGGTCAGCAGCTCGTCCTCGCCCACCGCCGTGGTGAACAGGTCCTCGAAGAACTCCGTGGCCCTGACGGTGCGCTCGCCGCCGGGCCCGGCGATGACCAGGTCGGCCTCGAGCGCGATGGTCGGGGCCCCGCAGTCGCCCGCCGGGTCGGCGTGCACGAGCGCGCCGCCCAGGGTGCCGCGGTGGCGGATCTGGGCGTCGGCGACCTCGGTGATGGCCTGGTGCAGCAGGGTGAGGCTCTGCTTGACCGAGGCGTTGCCCAGGATCTCGTAGTACGGCGCCATCGCCCCGATGACGATCGTGTCGCCCTCGTCGCGGATCTCGCGGAGCCGGTCGATCTTGCCGAGGTCGATGATCACCTCCGGCGCGTTGAGCCGCATCCGGAGCACCGGGAGCAGCGACTGGCCGCCGGCCAGGATCTTGGCGTCGTCGCCGTGCTGGGTCAGCGCGGCGAGCGCCTCCTCGACGGAGGTCGGGGCGAGGTAGTCGAACTGGGCCGGGATCACTGGCCTGCTCCTTCACTGCTGGCACCGGCGGTGCGGTCGGTCTGGCCCTCGCCGTCGGTGGCGGGGTCGAAGTGGGCGGCGGCCGCGCCCGTGGTGTCCTCGGTGGCACCGGCGGTGCCCTGCTGGATCGCCTTCCACACGCGCTCGGGGGTGCAGGGCATCTGGATGTCCTTGACCCCGAACTGGCGGATGGCGTCGAGCACGGCGTTGACCACGGCGGGGGTCGAGGCGATGGTGCCGGCCTCGCCGACGCCCTTGGTCCCCAGCGTGTTGGTCAGCGACGGCGTGGAGTTGTGGCCCACGTCGTAGCTGATCGTGTCGGCCGCGGTGGGCACGAGGTAGTCGACGAAGCTGGCGCTGACCAGCGTGCCGGCGTCGTCGTACACCGCCTCCTCCCACAGGGCCTGCGCGATGCCCTGCACCAGGCCACCGTGGACCTGGCCGGAGACGATCAGCGGGTTGATGATGTTGCCGATGTCGTCGACGCAGGTGTACTTGCGCATCTTGACCTGACCGGTCTCGGTGTCGACCTCCATCGCGCACAGGTGGGTGCCGTGCGGGTAGTTGAAGTTGATGGGGTCGTAGGTCGCGTCGGAGTCCAGCGAGGGCTCCATCCCGTCGGGCAGGTTGTGCGCCACGAAGGTCGCCCCGGCGATGTCCTGGATGGAGATGCCCTGGTCGGTGCCGCGGACGCCGAAGGTGCCGGCCTTGAACTCGATGTCGTCGATGTTGGCCTCGAGCAGGTGGGCCGCGACCGGCTTGGCCTTCTCGACGACCTTGTCGACGGCCTTGACCAGCGCCTCGCCGCCGACGACCAGCGAGCGCGAGCCGTAGGTGTCGAGGCCCTTGGGCGCCACCTGGGTGTCGCCGTGCAGCACCTCGACGTCCTCGAAGGGCACCCCGAGCCGGTCGGCGACGATCTGGCTGAACGCCGTCTCGTGGCCCTGGCCGTGGGCGCTGGCACCGGTGACGATCTCGACCTTGCCGGTCGCGAGCATCCGCACGCTGGCGTGCTCCCAGCCGCCGGCGCCGTAGTCGAGCGAGCCGAGCACCCGGCTGGGTGCGAGGCCGCACATCTCGGTGAAGGTCGAGACGCCGATGCCGAGCTGCACCTTGTCGCCGCTGTCGCGGCGGCGCTGCTGCTCGGCCCGCAGCTCGTCGTAGCCGAAGCTGGCCTTGGCCTTCTCGGTCGCGGCCTCGTAGTTGCCGGAGTCGTACTCCAGGCCGGCGACCGTGGTGAAGGGGAACTCCTCGGCCTTGATCCAGTTCTGCTCGCGCACCACGAGCGGGTCGACGCCGAGCTCGAGGGCGAGCTCGTCCATGATCCGCTCGATGCCGAAGGTGGCCTCGGGGCGGCCGGCGCCGCGGTAGGCGTCGGTCCAGGTCTTGTTGGTCAGCACCGTCTGGCAGTTGAACTGGTAGGCCGGGAACTTGTAGATCGCGTTGAACATGAACGCGCCCAGCACCGGGACACCGCCGCCGACGAGGCTGACGTAGGAGCCGAGGTCGGCCAGCAGGTCGACCTTGAGGCCGGTCACGGTGCCGTCCTTCTCGGCGGCCAGGGTGATCTTCTGCCACTGGTCGCGGCCGTGGTGGGCGGCCATGAGGGACTCCGAGCGGGTCTCGGTGTACTTCACCGGCTTGCCGGTGCGGCGGGCCACCGCGACGGTGATCCACTCCTCGGGGGTGGTCTGCAGCTTGCCGCCGAAGCCGCCGCCGACGTCGGGGGCGATCACGCGGATCTTCGACTCGGGGATGCCGGTGGTCGCGGCCAGCGCGAACCGCAGGATGTGCGGGATCTGGGTCGCCGACCACATCGTCAGCTGCTCGCCGGTCGGGTCGACCACCGTCGAGCGGGGCTCCATGAAGGCGGGGATGAGGCGCTGCTGGCGGAACTCGCGCTCGACGACGATGCCGTCCTCGCGGGCCTTGGCGATGGCCTCCTCGACGTTGCCGCCGGTGCCGGCCTCGGCCGAGTCGAACTTCCAGAACGCGCTCTTGTTGGTGCCCAGGTCGGGGTGCGCCAGCACCTTGTCCTCGGCGGCCTCCTTGAGGTCGAGGGCCGCGGGCAGCTCCTCGTAGTCGACGTCGACCAGCTCGGCGGCGTCGCGGGCCTCGGCGGCCGAGCGGGCCACCACGACCGCCACGATCTCGCCGGCGAACGTGACGCGGTCGGCCGGGACGGGCAGGTGGACCGGGGTGACCTGGTCGGGGGTGATCGGCCAGGCGTTGATGAGCACGCCCTGGGTGTCGGCGAGGTCCGCCCCGGTGAGGACGTCGACGACGTTGCGCGAGGCCTTGGCCTCGGAGACCTCGATGTTGGTGATCTTGGCGTGGGCGAAGGGGCTGCGCACCATGGCGAGGTGCAGCATCCCGGTGATCTGGATGTTGTCGGTCCACTTGGTGCGACCGGTGATGAGGCGCTGGTCCTCCTTGCGCCGGCGGTCGCGGCCGATCTCGAGCTGCGGCGCCGCGGCGGGCGCGTCCTGGGTCGCGGTCATCTCAGGCCTCCGTCTTCGCGCCCGCGGCGGTCTGCACGGCCCGGACGATGTTGTGGTAGCCGGTGCAGCGGCACAGGTTGCCCTCGATCCCGACCCGGATCTCCTCCTCGGAGGGGTTCGGGTTGTCGTTGAGCAGGTCGACGGACTGCATGATCATCCCGGGGGTGCAGAAGCCGCACTGGAGCGCGTGGCACTCGTGGAAGGCGGCCTGCACGGGGTGCAGCTCGCCGTCCTTGGCCAGGCCCTCGATGGTGGTCACCTCACGGCCGTCGGCCTGCACGGCGAGGACGTTGCAGGACTTCACGCTGCGCCCGTCGAGGTGGACGGTGCAGGCGCCGCAGTTGCTGGTGTCGCAGCCGATCACGGTGCCGGTCTTGCCGAGCTTCTCGCGGAGGTACTGCACCAGCAGCATCCGGGGCTCGACGTCGTCGGAGACGGGCGAGCCGTCGACGGTGAGTTCGATCCTGGTCATGTTCGCAACTACTCCTCGGGACAGGTGAGCACAGTCGTCGTGTGACGCTCGCCACGCTAGGTCTGCGTGGTTGGACAAAGGTTGGTGGCCGGTACCCTCGCCGCATGCCTGCTGCGCCTGCCGACGACACGGCCGACACGACCGCCTCCTCGACCGGTGAGGGCCCCACCCACGCCTGGGGCCACGGCCTCGCGACCGTCGCCGCCGACGGCACGGTGCTCGACACCTGGTACCCCTCCCCCGCGCTCGGCGAGGCCCCGGCCGATGCCGCCTCGACGGTGCCCGCCCGGCTCGCCGCCCTGGCCGCGGAGCACCCCGAGCGACGGGTCCGCACCGAGGTCGTCACCACCTCGGTCGAGCTCGCCGCCGCCCCGGCCGACGCCGCCGACGTCTACCTCCGGCTGCACCTGCTCAGCCACCGGCTCGTGCGGCCCCACGGCCAGTCGATGGACGGCGTGTTCGGGCTGCTCGCCAACGTGGTGTGGACCTCGGCCGGCCCCTGCGCCGTCGCCGACTTCGAGGAGGTCCGCCTCGCGCTGCGCGCGCTCGGCGCCGTCCAGGTCTTCGGCGTCGACAAGTTCCCCCGGATGACCGACTACGTCGTGCCCTCGGGCGTCCGCGTCGCCGACGCCGACCGGGTCCGCCTCGGCGCCCACCTGGCCAGCGGCACCACCGTCATGCACGAGGGCTTCGTCAACTACAACGCCGGCACCCTCGGCTCCTCGATGGTCGAGGGCCGGATCTCGGCCGGCGTCGTGGTCGGCGACGGCTCCGACGTGGGCGGCGGCGCCTCGATCATGGGAACCCTCTCGGGCGGCGGCACCCAGGTGATCTCGCTCGGCGAGCGCTGCCTGCTCGGCGCCAACTCCGGCATCGGCATCTCGCTCGGCGACGACTGCGTGGTCGAGGCCGGCTGCTACGTCACCGCCGGCACCAAGGTGAGCGTCGTGCGCCCCGGCGAGGAGACCACCGTCGTGAAGGCGCTGGAGCTCTCCGGCACCGACGGCGTGCTGTTCCGCCGCAACTCCGTGTCCGGCGCCGTCGAGGCCGTCCCACGCCAGGGCCACGGGATCACGCTCAACGCCGCGCTGCACAGCAACTGACCCACCCCTGCTCCCGTGCGCTGGCCCACGCTCGCCGTCCTCGTCGTGCTCGCCGTCGTGGCGGGCGTCGGCGTGGCCACGTGGCGCGGCTCGGGTCCGCTCCCGGACCCCGAGGGCTGCTCGGCGACCCTGGCGGGGCGCACCGTCGACCTCTCCCCCGAGCAGGCCCGCAACGCGACGCTGATCGCCGCTCTCGGCGTGCGCCGGGGGCTCCCGGCCCGGGCCGTCTCGATCGCCCTGGCCACGGCGTACCAGGAGAGCAAGATCGTCAACATCGACTACGGCGACCGCGACTCCCTCGGCCTGTTCCAGCAGCGGCCGTCGCAGGGGTGGGGCACGCGGGAGCAGATCCTCGACGAGTACTACGCGATCGACCGGTTCTACGACGCGCTGGAGAAGATCGACGGCTACCAGACGATGCGCATCACCGAGGCCGCCCAGCTCGTGCAGCGCTCCGGCTTCCCCGAGGCCTACGAGGACCACGCCGCCGACGCACGCGCCCTCGCCTCGGTGCTCACCGGCTACAGCCCCGGCGGCCTGTTCAGCTGCGTGGTGCGCGAGCCCGAGGAGCCCGGCTCGGTCACCCGCACGGCCCGCGCCCTGCAGCGCGGCTTCGGCCCGCTCGACGCCGCCCCCATCGGCTCGCGTCGCGCCCTCGACGTCCGCGTCGGCGACGACGAGGCCGGCCGCCGCCTCGGCTGGGCCGTCGCGCAGTTCACGACCGCCCACGCGGGCCGGCTCGCGGTCTCCGAGGTGACCTACGCCGGCAAGCGCTGGCGCCCCGGCTCCGACTCCGAGGACGGCTGGACCGAGGCCCGCTCCTCCGACCCCACCACGGTGGTCGTCCGCCTCGGCTGAGGCCCCTCCCCCGGACCACTTCCCGGCGGTCTCCCCGCGCAGGTCTCACCCTCGCCGGGCGAGCAACCAGGGCCGGGCGCCGAGGACGGCAGCGACGAGCGTGAGCACCCAGATCGACGGCGGGACCGTGCCCCAGACCTGGAGCCCGGAGCCGACCTCGGCGGTGACCGAGCCGCCCCATGGGAACACCGAGCCGGTCACCCGACCGGTCGCGCCGGCGGCGGTGACGCCATCGACGAACGCGAGCACCGACAGCGTCCAGAGCAGCATCATCACCACGAAGGCCGCCACGCCCCACTGCAGGCCGGCCGTCCACCGCGCCCGCGCCCCGCGGGTGCCGACGGTGCCCGCGGCGTTCTCCCGGGCCAGCGTCCGCGGTGAGCCGAGCCCGGCGAGCGCGGCCTCGGTCCCCACGTCGTGCGACGCGTCGGCGACGTTGGCGCGCAGCTCCTCGCGCAGCTCGCGGCGACGTCGTCGCGGCACGTCGTGGAGGTCGAGCCAGAAGTCGTGGCGCAGCACGTAGAGGCCCAGCCGGGCCCGGTCGAGGGTGTTCATGCGGGGACCTCCTGGTCGGGACGGGTGCCGACGCGCTCGACGGCGTCGCGGAGCAGCTGCCAGGACGCCTCGCGGGTCGCGAGGGCCTCCCGGCCGGCCGGGGTGGTGCGGTAGTACTTGCGGGCCGGGCCCGACGACGAGCGGACCAGCCGAGAGCTGAGGTGCCCGGCGGCCTCGAGGCGGGTCAGCGCCGGGTAGACCGTGCCCTCGGCGAGGCCCACGACCCCGGCCTCGCGCAGGCGGACCACCACGGCGTACCCGTAGCCCTCCTCGGCGTCGAGCAGCCGCAGCAGCAGCATGCCGAGCACGCCCTTGAGCATCTGCGGGTCGAGGTCCACCGCATGATCATGATGCCGAGTACCTGACATCGTCAAGTACTCGGCTTCGTCAGTCCGGCGCGCCCCGTGTCGGCAGGTAGAAGCAGACGTCCGGGGTCACGGGAGCGCTGGTGAACCCGAGGGCGGCGAACAGCCGGGCGCCGTCCGGGGTGGGGGCGGCGACCACCTGGCCGAGCCCGCGGTCGTGGCCCACCGCGACCAGGTCCTCCACCAGCGCCCGGGCGAGGCCCTGGCGGCGGTGCTCGGGCCGCACGGCGACCGCCACCACCTCGAGGGCGGTGCCGACGAAGCCGGTCGCCATCGCGACCGGAGCGCCGTCGCGCCGCACCACGCGGTGCACGAGGAGCGGGTGGGGCAGCAGCTGCTCGCGGCGGGCCGCGCGCTCGTCGGGACCGAACCAGCCGCAGGCCTGGGCGACGTCGAGGTGGTCGGACGGGTCGCCCAGGGGCAGCACGACCCCGGGCAGCGAGGGCTCGGCGACGACGAGGTCGCGCCCGACCCAGTGGCCGGTGCGCTCGGGGCGGGCACCGGCGGCCACCAGCAGCTCGGTGAGCAGCGGGTCGGCGCGCGAGGTGAGCCAGGACGCCGGGACGCCGTCGAACCAGGCGACGAGGTCGGCGACGTCGGCGGCGCTCACGCCCTCGGCACCCTGGCTGACCACCCCGTTGAGGTCGTTGGAGCCGAGGCCGGTGCGGACCGCGACCCAGCCCTCGCCCCCGCGGACCTCGGTGCCGGGCAGGTCCGCCTGGCACAGCAGCCGGCCCAGCGCGGTGCGCTCGGCGACGACGGCGACGTCCACGACGGCGGCCTCAGGCGAGCCGCTCGACGGCGGCGGCGACGCGCTCGTCGATGGCCGTGAAGGCCACCCGGACGTGCTGGGCGCCGGCGCGGCCGTAGAACTCGCCGGGGGCCACCAGGACGCCCCGCTCGGCCAGCCACGCGACGGTGTCCCAGCAGGGCTCGCCACGGGTGGCCCACAGGTAGAGCGAGGCCTCGGAGTGGGTGACGCCGAAGCCCGCCCCCTCGAGGGCGGCGCGCAGCCGGGCCCGGCGGGCGGCGTAGCGGGCGTGCTGCTCGTCGGCGTGGGCGTCGTCGTCGAGCGCCGCGGCCATCGCGCGCTGCTGGGGGCCCGGCATGATGAGGCCGAGGTTCTTGCGCACGGCCAGCAGCTCGGCCACCACCGCGGGGTCGCCCGCGACGAAGGCGCAGCGGTAGCCCGCGAGGTTGGAGCGCTTGGACAGCGAGTGCACGGCGAGCAGGCCCTCGTGGGAGCCACCGCAGACGTCGGGGTGCAGCACCGAGAGCGCCTCGCCCTCCCAGGTGCACTCGACGTAGCACTCGTCGCTGACCAGCAGCACGCCGCGCTCACGGCACCAGTCGACGACCTTGCGCAGGTGGTCGGGCGGCAGCACGCGGCCGGTGGGGTTCGAGGGCGAGTTGAGCCACAGCAGCGCGGGCGTGCGCGGGCCGACGGCGGTCAGCGAGTCGGTCGCCATGACGTCGGCGCCCACGAGCCGGGCCCCCACCTCGTACGTCGGGTAGGCCACCTCCGGGAACACCACGAGGTCGCCCGGGCCGAGCCCGAGCTGCTGCGGCAGGGAGGCGATCAGCTCCTTGGAGCCGATCACCGGCAGCACGCCGTCCAGGCCCAGGCCCGTCACGCCGTGGCGTCGGGCGAGCCAGTCGACGACCGCCTGCCGCGTCTGCGGGAGGCCGATCGTCTGGGGGTACCCCGGGGAGTCCGTGGCCGCCGCCAGGGCGCGCTGCACCACCTCGGGCGTGGGGTCGACCGGCGTGCCGATCGAGAGGTCCACGACCCCGTCGCGGTGCGCGCGCGCCTGCTCGGCGTACGGCACGAGCCGGTCCCACGGGAAGTCCGGGAGCCGGCGGGAGACCGGGGTGCGGGTCACTCCTGGTTCTGGGGAGGAAGCGCGGCGATGGTCGGGTGGTCCTTGTCGATCTCACCCATCTTGGCCGCGCCACCGGGCGAGCCGAGGTCGTCGAAGAAGTGGACGTTGGCGTCGTAGTACTCCTTCCACTCCTCCGGCGTGTCGTCCTCGTAGTAGATGGCCTCGACCGGGCAGACCGGCTCGCACGCACCGCAGTCGACGCACTCGTCGGGGTGGATGTAGAGCATCCGCTTGCCCTCGTAGATGCAGTCGACAGGACACTCGTCGACGCACGCACGGTCCTTGAGGTCGACACAGGGCTGGGCGATGACGTAGGTCACCTGGCTCCTCCTACAGAAGATGTGGTCCGGGAGCGGACGACGCTCAGCCTAGTATCCCCTGGTGCCGCCCGCCGATCGACCCACGCACGACGGACGCCCGCCCTCCGGCGCGCCCCACCTCGGACCCCACGTGGTGGGCCAGCGCGTCGTCGTGCGCCGCGTCGTGGCCGGCGAGACCGGACCCAGCGGTGGGCCGGCCCAGACCGATGTCCTGGGCACCTGCGAGTCGTGGACGGACACCTCGCTGGCCGTGCGCCGCGAGGACGGCGAGCTGGTCGAGATCGCGCTCGCCGACGTCGTGGCCGGCAAGCCCGTGCCCCCGCGCCCCTCGGTGCACCACCGCCTGCCCGCCGAGGAGGCCGACCGGCTCGCGGCCCCCGGGTGGTCGCCGCTGGAGCAGGAACGCCTCGGCGGGTGGCTGCTGCGGGCCTCGGCCGGCTTCTCCTCCCGGGGCTGCTCGGTGCTGGCCCTGGGCGACCCCGGGGTGCCGCTCGACGAGGCGGTCACCCGCGTCGAGCAGTGGTACGCCGCCCGCTCGCTGCCGGCGCGCGCCCACGTGCTGCCCGGCAGCCCGGCCGCGGGCGCCCTCGAGGCGGCCGGCTGGTCGGCGTACGAGACGACACTGCTGATGCTGGCCTCGCTGGCCCGCGTCGTGCGCCGCCTCGACGCCCCCCGGGTCGAGGTCGTGGAGACCGACGTGGTCGACGCCGCCTGGCTGGCCACCGACGAGCGCTCCCGGAGCTTCGGGGAGGCCGCCCGGGCGGTGCTCGAGGCCGGCGAGGTCACCTTCGCGACGGTGCGCGACGGGACGGGCGCGGTGGTCGCCCGGGGTCGCGGCACGGTCCACGGCGACTGGTGCGGCGTCTCGGGGCTGTGGACCCGCGAGGACCACCGCGGGCGCGGCCTGTCACGGGCGGTGGTCGGCGCCCTGCTGGAGCGCGGGGCCGAGCGCGGGGCGACCACGACCTACCTGCAGGTCGTGGCGGCCAACACCGGGGCGCAGCGGCTCTACGAGCGGCTCGGCTGGAGCGAGCACCACCGCTACGACTACCTCGAGGCCCCCCGGCGGCGGGCGAGCGACTAGCGGGTCGGCGTCGCGGGCGACCGCGACCCGCGCAGCAGCGCCGCACCGAGCAGCAGCAGGCCACCGCCCAGCCAGGGCAGCGACCCCGCGGGGCCGCCGGTGTCCGGCAGCCCCGAGCCCGACCCGGTCGTGGTCGCGACCCGGCCGGTCGTCGCCGAGGTGGACGTGCCGGTCGTGGAGGTGGCGGTCGTGGTCGTGGTGACGGCACCGGCGACGGACGGCGCGGCCGCCGCGCCGGTGGTGGTCGTGGCCACGGCGCCCGGCACGAGCGGGACCGCCGGGCCGCCGGCGCCGCCCGGGGTGCCCCGGACCGCCAGGAGCAGGCGCATGGACACCCCCTCGCCGGAGCCGGGCACGACGACCGGGAAGGTGTCCTCGCCGACCACGGCGTAGCCGGCCAGGGGCAGCAGCCGGAGGGAGTAGCGCCCCGGCACCAGCCCGGCGAACCGGATCCGTCCCTGCTCGTCCGAGGTCCGTCGGGCGGCGTACGACGCGGGACCGCTGAGGGTGAGGGTGACGCCCCGGAGGGCCTTGCCGCTCCGCCGCTCGGTCACGTCGATGCCGAGGGAGCCGCGCACCTGCCGCACCCCGAGGGTGGCGACGGCCCCGGTCGAGGTGAAGGTCAGCGGGACCGAGGAGGTCGCGCCGCGGCAGCCCCGAGGGGCCCGCGCGAGCCGCACCGACAGGCCCGGCCGGGGCGAGACGCGGGCGAAGGCGAAGGCACCGCGCGGCCCGGGCACGGTCGTGGCGAGCACGTCGGCCGACGGCCCCGGGCCGTCAGCCAGGGCGAGCACGGCTGTCGTCGGGTCGCAGTCGCCGGCGAGCGTGGTGAGGCGGCCCGTGACCGGGCGCAGGGGCGCGGCCACCCAGGCGTCGTACGTGTCGTCGGCGGAGGCCGGGTCGAAGGTCGCCACGACCGCGCGGACGTCGGCGCGCGGCCGCAGCCACGCGCTCGCACCCGAGGCGTCCGCGGCGGTCGCGCCGGCCGGGGCCGGGGCCAGCGTGCCCGTGCTCGGGTCCCACACGGGCAGGAGCGCGCCCGGCGCGAGGTCCGGGGCGAAGGTGCCGGCGAAGCCCAGGGCACGCACGGGCAGCTCGTCGAGGTCCTCGTCCAGGGCGGTGAGCCGCAGCGTGCCCTCGCCGACGCTGCCGAGGACGAGCGACCAGCCGGGCGCCGCCCGGTCGGGGTGCCAGGAGGTGGTCGACGGCTCGCCATCGGCCCCCGCCCCCAGGCGCAGGGTCGTGTGGCCCCGGCTCGACCCGAAGAGCAGGCCGGGCGGGCTGCCGGCCGACCAGCCGGTGGGTGCCTGCGTGCCGGGTGGCGCCACGGAGGGCACGACCGCCGCGGTCGCGGCGTCGCTGCCGAGCATCACGCCACCCCCGCCGAGGCCCGGCAGCACGGTGCGGGCCACGAGGCCACCAGGTCCGCCGGGTGCGCCGGTGAGGGGTCCAGCGTCGGCGACGTCACCGGGGGCCACGGTGCGGGCGGCCGAGGGGGCTCCCCGGGGGGCGGGCGGGGGCGCGGTGGCGCTCGCCGGTCCCGACCCGACGGTCACGGGCACGGCGGCCAGGAGGGTCGCAGCGAGCAGGCCGCGGACGGCGCGACGGCGCATCGGCCCCTCCCCTGCGTCCTTTCGCAGCCGCACGCACGACTGTCAGGACACAAAATACGGCCAAAGGTGCGACTTGTCCGTTTAACGGCCTTTGGTCTAGTCCAGGGAGACGCCCACGGCCTCAGGGCGCGCACGACGGGCGGTACGCCGGGTCGGCCGGCCCCGGGCGACCCAGCGCGTGCAGCACCACCCGGATCGCGGCGCCGTCGCTCGGCAGCAGCAGGTGGCCCGGCAGGTGCAGCGGGCACAGCCGCTGCAGCACCAGGTTGGTGGCGCCGTCGAGGAAGCCCGAGCTCGCGGGCAGCACGACCTCGTCGAGCCGGGTCACGACCGTGGTGTGGCTGACCGCCCCCGAGGTCTCGTCGCCGGCGTTGAGGACGGACAGGAAGGCCGACCCGCGGGCCTGCTGCAGGCAGGCGGGGCACAGCACGCTCAGGCCCGGGGTCAGCAGCAGCGGGTTGGCGGTGCCGTGGTTCGACGGCGCCAGCCCCACGAGGTCGTCCACCCGGGCGGCACCACCAAGGAACCGCACGTAGTAGCGCGGCATCATCCCGCCCTGCGAGTGACCGACCAGGGACACCCGCCGCGCCCCGGTGGTGGCCAGCACGCGGTCGACGAACGCCGCCAGCTCCTGCGCCGAGCGCTCCACCGGCCCGGTGGCGCGCTGCCCGTAGTCGAGGGCGAACACGCACCACCCCGCCGCCGCCACCGAGCGCTCCAGCCGGCGCAGCAGCGTCCGGCTGTCGCCGAAGGTGCCGTGCACCACCACGACCGGGCTCGGGTGCGCCGCGCTGGGGCGGCAGCTCCAGTCGTCGACCCCCGAGCTCGGGGCGGCCGAGGCCGGGGACGGTGCGAGCACGAGCGCGGCCGACGCGACGAGGGCGACCAGCGCGCCGCCCGCAGCGGCACGGGCGGAGAACGACGTACGACGGACCACGGGAGCCCCCTGGTGGGTGGTGGGTCAGCCCCCCGCCGGCTCGGGCCCGCAGACGACGGCGTCCGAGGGGATGTAGTCGGTGTGGAACTTCTCGGTGCGCAGCACCTTCTCAGACCCCGGGGCCCTGAAGTCGCGGAACACGTCGACGCTGAAGCCGCTCGAGCCGGTCGCCTCCTCGCAGTCCTCGTCGGTGAGGTAGCGCGTGGAGGGCGCGGTGAAGGCGTAGCGCTCGCTCGTGCGGGCCTCGACGTCGAAGCGCTTGGTCGACCACATCGAGACCGTGACCGACCCCTGGCTGCTCGGGGTGGAGGGGGTCAGCGAGGCCGTGATCAGCACGCCGTGGGGGCTGTCGTTGTCGAAGCGCAGGTCGACCGTGGGCCACGCCACGGTCGCCTCGCGCCCCTCGGGGTAGCGGTCGATGTAGACCGAGTGGGGCTTGTGCTCGACGTCCTCGAGACCGGCGAAGAACATCGCGTCGAACGTGGTCGTGGCCATCTGCGAGACACCGCCGCCGAGGTCCTTGCGGAAGATCCCGTCGGAGACGATGTAGCCCTCGGTGAAGCCGTTCTCGGCGGTGCGCTCCCCCACGATCTCGTTGAGGCTGAAGCGCTCGCCCGGCTCGAGCAGGGTGCCGTCGACGATCTCGGCGGCCCGGCCGATGTTGACGTTGCGGTACTCCGCGTAGGGGAAGTAGGTCGTGGAGGTGCTGATCCGGGTCCGGACGCCGAGCGCCCGCGCCTCGGCGGTCGTCAGGTCGGGGGCCGCCCGGCGGCCCTCCACCCGCAGCCGCCGCTGCTCGCCCTCGCGGGTCGCGGCGGCGGCGAAGCCGTCGGTGAGCTCCTGGGGATCGAGCTCGAGGCCCGCCCGGGCGGGCACCACGCGGGGCCGGCCGTCACGGACCTCGATCCGGGCGTCGACCGGAGCCGAGCCCACCCGGGCCAGCAGGGGCTCCAGGGCCCGGATCATGCGCCGCCCGTCGACGGTGAGCGCGAGCGTCCCGTCGCGCACCTCCGTGGCCAGCCCGCGGCCGAACAGCTCCGGCGGGGCGCTGAGCTCCCGGCCGTCGAGGACGAGGACCACCGGTCCCGACATCGCCGGGCGGCCGAGCTCGACCATCGCCTGCTCGAGCTCGGCGGCGTCGACCTCCGGGCGGGCACCGGTGACGGGGACCCGCACCGGCTCCTGCTCGAGGTGGGCCCGCTCCAGCAGCGGGGCCAGCGCCTCGGGGTCGACCTCGCGGCCCTCCCGACCGGGCACCGCGACGGCCTCGCCGTCGGCGAAGCGGATGGCCGCCTCGCGAGCCGGTGTGTCCAGCCGCGAGGTCAGCAGCGCGGCGGTCCGCTCCACGCCCGCGTCGTCGACGGTCACGACCGGGTCCGCGGACCCGCCGCCGGTGAGCAGCGCCCACACCCGCGAGGGCCCGAACCCGTCGCCTGCTCCGGCAGCCTCCAGCGAGGCGTCGACGTCGAGCGCGACCCCGGCCTCGTCGGCCGGCACCTCGACCACGTCGCCCCGGCCCGGTCGCAGCCGCACGGGAGCGTCCAGGCGCTCCGCGAGCCCGTCCGAGAGGCGGTCGCGCGCCTCGTCACGGTCGAGCCCACCGAGACCCACGCCGGCGACGGCCGCGTGCCGCGGCATCCGGTCGTCGGCCCAGGCGCACAGCGCGACCCAGGCGACGGCGGCCACGACGAGCAGGCCCCCGGCGGACCAGGCGGCCACCCGACCGCGGCGTCGCCCCGGGGTCCTCGGGGCGTCGGCGGCCTCGGGCGCGTCCGCGTCCTCGGCGCCCACCGGGCCCGACGGCGGCTCCGGGGTCACCCGAGCCCGGCGAACAGGTCGTCCTCGAGGCCGGACTCGCCCACCGGCCCCGGGTGCCCCTTGGCGATCCGGAAGTACTCCGTGCCCCAGATGTTGGCGCCCTGGTTGTTGGACAGCGCGAAGAACGGGCCGTCGACGGCGATCTGGGTGCGGTGCGCCCTGAGGGCCTCGGTCTTCGCGGCTGCGAAGTCGGTCGCCTCGATCGCGGCCGTCAGGACCGCGTCGGGCACCATGAAGGCCGGCAGGTCTCCGTCGGGCTCCATGCCCTCGAAGGTCGTGGTGTCGCCCGCGTCGCGCAGCGCCCGCAGGCCCTCGCGGACCTTGTCGGCCGACATCGCGCCCCAGTAGACCTTGGCCACGTCGTGGGCCTCCCCCAGGTCGGGGCGGTAGGACGGCACCGCCGCGAGCGCCACGGCGTACGTCGCGACGCGGTGGGCCTGGATGTGGTCGGGGTGGCCGTAGCCGCCGAACTCGTCGTAGGTGACCAGCACCTGGGGCCGGACCTCGCGCACCACCTCGACGAGCAGGGTCGCGGCCTCGGTGAGGTCGGCGTTCCAGAAGGCGTTGGCGTGCACGTCGTCGGCGGCGACGGCGTGGCCGTCGGGGTGCCACTGCATGCCCGAGTCGCGGTAGCGCCCGAAGCCGCCGAGGTAGCGGTGGTCGGTGACGCCCAGGGCCTTCATCGCGTTGGCCAGCTCGCCGCGACGGTGCTCGCCGAGGCCGTCCTCCTGGTCGGCGGCCAGGTGCGCCAGCTCGGGCACCAGGATCTCGCCCATCTCACCACCCGTGCAGGTGACCAGGGTGACCCCGACGCCCTCGGCGACGTAGCGCGCCATCGTGGCGCCCTGGCCGATGCTCTCGTCGTCGGGATGGGCGTGCACGAGGAGCAGGCGCTTGTTCATGGGTCCGAGCCTAGAACGGGCTACCGACGGCCCGCACCGCTGCTCCCGCCGGGGCCGTCGCCGCCCGCTCCCGGCCGGTGGGTGCGTCGCGGCGCCCGCGGCAGCACCAGGGGCGCCGCCGGTGGCGGGGCGTCGTCCTCCAGCCAGCCGTCGCGCTCCTCGACGAGCAGCTCCAGCATCACCGGGGGCGCGTCGGTCACCACCACCCAGGGCTGGTCCTCGTCGTCGTCCTCGCCCGCGAAGGGCTGGCGACGCACCTGCGCCTCGAACCCGTCGCGCCGCAGCCGGGCCGCGGCGGCGTGGGCGTCGGACTCCTCGAAGAAGATCCCCCTCACGACTGCGTCCCCCGCCCCAGCGCGGCCACGAACGGCCGGTCGGCCTCGAGCCAGTCGACCTCGCCCAGCTGGTCGGGCGCGAGCCACCGCAGGGCGTCGTGCTCGAGCGGCAGCGGCTCGGTGCCCGCGCCACCGCCAGCGTCGACGCCGGACCCGACGGGGGGCTCGAGCCGGGCGGTGACCACCCGCAGCACCAGTCCCGGCCGCACCTCGACCTCGCCGGGCAGCACGCCGTCGACGCGGACCCGGCAGCCGAGCTCCTCGGCGACCTCCCGCTCGGCCGCCGCCGCGAGGTCCTCCCCCGGCAGCGGCTTGCCGCCCGGCAGCTCCCAGCGTCCGGCGAGCTCGGGCGGCGACGTGCGCCGGGCCGCGAGCACGCGGTCGCCGCGGCGGATCGCCACCCCCACGACGACCACCGCTGTGCCCGCGCCGTCCACCGCGCTCACCCCGCCCACGTCGCGATGGTAGGTCCGGTCCCTAGATTGGTCGCGTGAGCATCCACCTGCGCCGGACCCAGGAGAACCGCGACGAGATCGCGACGGCGACCGCGCAGCTCGGGCGGCGCACCGGCCTCGACGGGGTGCTGGCCCACCTCGACCGGCAGGCGCGCCACGTCCGGGTGCCCGGGTCGGCGGTCGAGTGGGGCTTCCGCTGGGAGGACCGCGACGTGACCAACCGCCGCTGGTGGCCGCAGGGCATCACCACCTCGGCCGACGCGGGCGCCAGCGACGAGGGCCAGCGCCTGGTCGTCGTCAGCTGGTACGCCCAGAAGGTCGGCTCGAGCCAGCACGGCAGCCGGATCACGGTGGTCGACCTCGCCACCCTCACCTACCGCCACGTGCTGCTCGTGCAGCCGGTCGTCGACGCGCACGGCCGCGCCCGCTTCCGCCCCGTCACCGTGCACGCGGGCGGGCTGGTCTGGTGGGGCCCCTACCTGCACGTGGCCGGCACCCGCCGCGGGCTCGTGAGCTGCCGGCTCGAGGACCTGGTGCGGGTCGACGACCTCACCACCAGCCTCGGCTACCGCTACGTCCTGCCGGTGCGCTTCGCCTACCGCGCCGGCACCGACGAGGGCACCGAGCAGATGCGCTACTCCTTCTGCTCCCTGGACCGCGCCTCGGACCCGCCGGAGCTGCTGGCCGGGGAGTACGCCACCGGCACGATGACGCGCCGCATCGCCCACTTCCCGCTCGACCCGGACACCCACCTGCTCAGCACCGACGACGCGGGCACCACCTCGCCGCTGCGCGTCCACGACGACGGTCTGGGCCACATGCAGGGCGCGGCGCTGGTGGGCGACACCTACTACGTCACCTCGAGCAACGGGAAGTGGCGCCGCGGCACCCTCCACGTGGGGCGGCCCGGCGAGTGGCGCTCGCTCGACGGAGCGCTGCCGGTCGGGCCCGAGGACATCTCCTACTGGCCCGAGCTCGACCTGCTCTGGTCGGTCACCGAGCACCCCGGACGGCGCTTCGTGTTCGCGGTGCGCCGCTCCTCGCTCGACGGCTGACGCGCCGGGTCGCAGCCCGTCCGGAGCGGTCCGGCTACGGGGCGGTGGGCTCCGCGAGGCACAGCTGCGCGACGTCGACGGCCGTGCCGTCCCCGAGGGTCACCTGACCGTCGACGCCCGGGACGAGCAGCGCGTAGCCGGCCTCGTCCACCGGCGCCGGCTGCGGGAGCGCGGGGTCGGTGGGCACGACGCAGGTCACCAGCTCCTCGAAGGCCGGCAGCGCCGTCGGGACCGGGGTGGGGGTCGGCTCCGGGGTCGGCGTGGGCTCGGGGGTCGGGTCGGGCGCGGGCGTCGGGTCGGGTGCGGGGGTCGGGCCGGGCGTCGGCTGGCCCGGGTCGGCCGGCTCGGAGGGCTGGCCAGGGGCCGGGGTCGGCGTGCCGGGCTGGGTCGGCGTGCCGGGCTGGGTCGGCGTGCCGGGCTGGGTCGGCGTGCCGGGGCCGGCGGGACCGGTCGTCGGCGTGCCGGGGGTGGGCTTCCCGGGCGTCGGCTTCCCGGGCGTGGCCGTCCCGCTCGGCTTGCCCGGGGTCGGCGTGCCGGCGGGCTGCTGCGCGGCCGGACGACGCACGGGCTTCGGCTCGGGATCGAGGGGCCGGACCGGGGCGGCGGCGGTCGCCATGGTCTCGGTGGGGTCGGTCGCGATGGCCCACGACGAGAACGTCGGCAGCGAGGCGATCCGGGTCAGGTCGGCCTTCTCGAAGGTCGCCTTCCAGCGCAGGACCTGCGTGAGGTAGGCCTGGGAGTGGTTGTAGGACAGCACGGCCGAGCGGAGGTCGGCGGCGTCGCGCAGGTCACCGCCGGTGCTGCACAGGTAGACCATGGCGCCACCCGCGGCGTCGTAGATGTCCTGGGGGTCGCGGGTGCCGTCGCCGTCGAGGTCGACGGCGACCGTGCGCCACGTCGAGGGCAGGAACTGCAGCGGTCCGACAGCCCGGTCGAACTTCGCGTCGCCGTCCAGCGCGCCCTTGTCGGTGTCCCTGACGGCCTTGAAGGCGCGGCCGTCGAGGCGCGGTCCGACGATCGCCGGGGTGACGCGGTGCTCGGCGTCGAGCTCGCGACCGACGAGGTTGCCGCTCTCGACCTGGCCGATGGCGGCGAGCACGGGCACCGTCAGGTGGCAGCGCTCGGGCGCCAGGGCGACGGCCTTCTCGTACGCGTCGAGCACGACGGTCGGGAGGGTCTGGGGAGCGACGCCCGTGGGCGCGGCACCCGAGGCGGCCCAGTCACGAGTGGCGCTGGCGCTCCGGACCACGACGGGGTCGGCGGGGGCGGGGAGCTCGGGCTGCGGCGCCTCGGCGGCGCTCGCGGCGACCGCCTGCGGGGCGGGGGCGGGGACCTGGTCGGCCACCGGGGCCGGTCCCATCGACCCGACCGGGGCGGCCAGCATCGCGCACCCCAGTAGACCTGCAGCCGTGGTTCTCCGCCTCATGCCCCGAGTCTCCCCCTTTGTCCGGATTTGCGGGGCGTTTTCCACCCCGTAGGCCGCAATTGTGCGGCGATCCCCCCTGCAACGGAACCGCAGCCACGCGAACGACGGACAAACATCTGTTCGAGGTTGTCACACCGGACCCTGGGTCATGTGGCGGGTGGTGCTGCAGTGCTGGGAGAGGCAGATGGGACAGGAGTGGTCGCCGCCCGTCTCACGACGTGGGGCGGCTCGTCGAAGAGCCCCCGAACGGGGCTGCTCCCCCACGTATCGGACCCTTCACCCGGCGCCTCTCGACGCCTAGGGTGGTGCGGCCGGTCGACGGGACCCGTCCGCCCCCGCCGAACGGCTCGAGGGGGTGCACGTGGGACCACGGAGCGGTGCCCCCGCGCCCGACGTCGACGCGGTCCTGGCCGTCCTGTCGCGCACCGACGACGTCGACCTGGCCGAGCTCCTGCAGCTGGTGGCCGGGCTGTGCGACGCCGACGCCGCCGGCATCACGATCCGCCGGGGGGACGACTACCACGTGCCCGTCACCCACGGCATCGCGCCGTTCGTCTGCCCCGCGGACGACACCTTCTGCGCCTGGAGCATGGGCGAGGACGGGGTGGTCGTGGTCCCGGACGCCCTCGCCGATCCCCGCTTCGCCCACATCGGCTGGGTGGACGGTCGCCGGGCGCACGCCCGCTCGTACGCCTCGGCCCCCCTCTACGCGCCCGACGGCCGGATGGTGGGCCGGCTGTGCGTCATCGACGCCCGGCCCCGCGAGCTGGACGCACTGCAGCAGCGCTCGCTGGAGGCGATGGCGCGCAGCGTGACCCAGCTCATCGAGCTGCGCCTGCGGCGCGACGCCGACCAGGGGCGCGACGCCCCCGACCCCGCCACCCGGACCGTGGTGACCCAGCTGGCCGCCGAGCTGTGCCACGACCTGCGCGTCCCCCTGTCGGCCCTGGTCGCCGGCGTGGAGCTGCTCGAGGACCAGCTGGCGTCCCACCCCGACCGCGCCGTGGCGGCGCTGCTGACCCGGATGCAGTCCGCGTCGGAGCGGATGGGACGCATGATCGACACCCACCTCACCCTCGACGACCGGGTCGGCCAGCGCGTGCCCGTGGACCTCGGCCGGGTGGTGGAGCAGCTGGTCTCGGACTCCGCGCCGCTGCTCGACCCGGTCGGGGCCGTGGTCGAGGCCCGCAACCTCCCGGTGGTCACCGCCGACGGCGACGACATGTACTCCGTGCTGCAGAACCTGCTGACCAACGCCGTCAAGTTCGCCCGTCCCGACGCCCCGGCCTGGGTCCGGGTCACCGCCAGCCGGCGACCCGGCGGCTGGCGGATCACCGTGCGCGACAACGGGCGCGGCATCGACCCGGCCCGCCGGGAGCAGGTCTTCGCGCTGTTCAGCCGTGGCGACCACGAGGTCGAGGGCCACGGCATCGGGCTGGCCACCGTCGCCCGGCTGGTCCACGCGCACGACGGGGAGGTCGGCGTCGAGGCGGCTCCCGACGGCGGCACCGAGGTGTGGTTCGAGCTGCCGGACGGGGTCGGGCTAGCGTCGAGGGCATGACGTCGTCCTCCCTCGAGTTCGCCCTGGGCTCCCTGCCCGTCCACCGCGTCGGCTACGGCGCCATGCAGCTCCCCGGCCCGGGGGTCATGGGCCCCCCGCGCGACCACGACGAGGCCATCGCCGTGCTGCGCCGCGCCGTCGAGCTGGGCGTCGACCACGTCGACACCTCGCAGTTCTACGGCCCCGACGTGGCCAACGAGCTGATCCGCGAGGCGCTGCACCCCTACCCCGACGGGCTGGTCCTGGTGTCCAAGGTCGGCGCGCGCCGTGACGAGGCCGGCGCGTGGCTGCCGGCCCAGCGCCCCGAGGAGCTGCGCAGCGGCGTCGAGGACAACCTGCGCACGCTCGGCGTCGACCAGCTCGGCGCGGTCAACCTGCGCCGCATGGACGAGGGCCACGACGTGCCCGAGGGCCAGGACGTCGCCTTCGAGGACCAACTCGCCGAGATGGTGGCCCTGCGCGACGAGGGCAAGATCGCCGGCGTCGGCATCTCCAACGTCACGCTCGAGCAGGTGCGGACCGCCGTCGAGGCGACCGACATCGCCTGCGTGCAGAACCCCTTCAGCCTCGTCGACCAGCACGACCTCGACGTGCTCGACCTCTGCGCCGGCCTGGGCATCGCCTACGTGCCGTTCTTCCCGCTCGGCTCGGCCTTCCCGGGCATGCCCAAGGTGTCCGACCACCCGCGCGTCCGCGCCGTCGCCGAGCGCCACGGCGCCACCCCGGCCCAGGTCGGCCTCGCCTGGCTGCTCGCCCTGCGCGAGAACGTCCTGCTCATCCCCGGCACCTCCCGGGTCGCCCACCTCGAGCAGAACCTCGCCGTCCGCGACGTCGTGCTCTCCGAGCAGGACCTGGCGGAGCTGGGGGGCTGAGGGCGGTTTCCCCGGTCGACCGGGGAAACTGCCCGCGGAAACGGGCGAAGCGGGCAAGCGCGGGCAGTTCTGCCCGTCGAGCACGTCCGCTTCGTCCCCCACCACCCGCCGGCCGTACGCCGGGGGCGCTCAGCGCTCGCCGGCCAGCAGGGGCTCCAGCGTCAGGTCGGGGTGGTCGCGCTCCATGGTGCTGATCCGCCACTTGTCGGGGGCCAGCACCAGCAGGGTGCCGTCTCGCCGCTCGAGGACCTCGACGCCGCGGACCATCGCGAAGGTCGGGGCCGACGCGGCGTCGGTGCGGCGGGCCTGGCTGTAGCCGAGCGTCTCGAGGCGGATCGCGGCGTTGAACTCGTCGGCCATCCGCGCCTGGGCGACCTCGAACTGCATCGGGCCGACGGCGGCGAGCACGGGCGACTGGTTGCCGCGCAGGTCCGAGCGCAGCACCTGCACGACGCCCTCGCTGTCGAGCTGGTCGATGCCGCGCTGGAACTGCTTGAACCGGCCGCGGTCCACCGCGGTGGCGACGGCGAAGTGCTCCGGCGCGAAGGTCGCGATCGGCGGGTACTGCACCGGGTCGTCGACGTAGATCGTGTCGCCGATGGTGAGGGCGTTGGCGTTGACCAGCCCGATGATGTCGCCGGGGTAGGCCACGTCGAGCACGGCCCGGTCGCGCCCGAAGACGCTCTGGGCGTACTTGGTCGCGAACGGGCGGCCGCTCTGCGCGTGCACCACGACCATGCCGCGCTCGAAGACGCCCGAGCAGACCCGGGCGAAGGCCAGCCGGTCGCGGTGGTTGGTGTCCATGCCCGCCTGCACCTTGAAGACGAAGGCGCTGAAGGGGGCCACCACCTCGCGCACCTCGGCGGGCCGCCCCTCGGCGTCCTCCTTGCCGTGGTGGAACGCCGCGGCCGACGGAGCCAGCTCGACCAGCGTCTCCAGGATGGTGGCGACGCCGAAGTTGAGGATCGCCGAGGCGAAGAGCACCGGCGTGGTGAAGCCGGAGAGGAACAGGTCCTGGTCGTGGTCGGCCCCGTCGCCCGCGAGCAGCTCGGACTCCTCGACGCTGGCCTGCCACACCTCGCCCTCGCGCGCCAGCGCGGCGTCGGCCGCCATCCGCTCCTCGGGGGCGCGGGTGGCCCCGCCCGCGGTGCGGGTGTAGGCGACGTACTCCCCCGTGCGCCGGTCGAGCACGCCCCGGAAGTCGCCCGAGATGCCGACGGGCCAGGTCAGCGGGGTCGGCACGAGCCCGATCTGGTCCTGGATCTCCTCCATCAGCGCCAGCGGGTCCAGGCCGGGCCGGTCCCACTTGTTGATGACGGTGATGACCGGGATGCCGCGCGCCTTGCAGACGCGGAAGAGCTTGAGCGTCTGCGGCTCGAGGCCCTTGGCCGCGTCGACGAGCATCACGGCGGCGTCGACGGCCGACAGCACGCGGTAGGTGTCCTCGGAGAAGTCGGAGTGGCCGGGGGTGTCGACGAGGTTGACGATGTGCTCGCCGTAGGGGAACTGCAGCGCCGCCGAGGTGATGGAGATGCCGCGCGCCTTCTCCATGTCCATCCAGTCCGACACGGTCGCACGGCGTCCGGCCTTGCCGTGCACGGCGCCCGCCTCGGTGATCACCTGGGCGTGCAGCGCCAGCGCCTCGGTCAGCGTCGACTTGCCGGCGTCGGGGTGGCTGATGACGGCGAAGGTGCGCCGCCGCGCCGCCTCGCGGCCGACCTCCTCGACGGAGTGGTGCGACGCGGACGGGCTGGTGGTCTCGGGCGACGAGGAGATGACGGTTCCTGGTGGGTCGTGGGCGGGCAGCCCCCCATGCTACGCCGTCGCCCGCCTCATCCCACGGGGCAGCGAGCGTAGAGCGCCCGGGTCGGGAACCGCTGCGGGTCGGCGTACGCCGCGGGGTCGGTGAAGCGGCAGCCGTACGTCGGCGACGCCACGGTCGCGGCGTCCAGGACGTCGTCGCCGGCCGGGCGCCGGACCTGGCCGCCGGGACCCCGCCCGTGGCGCCGCGACTCGACCCAGCGGGTCAGGTCGTCCCACGCCCGCCCGGCCTCGGCCGGGGTGAACTCGCAGTGCCCCGCCGCCCGCACCGCCCGCTGCACCAGCAGGGCGGAGCGGTGGTGCCGCCCGACCTCGCGCCGGTAGACCTGCTCCATCGAGAACGGCACGAACAGGTCGCCCAGGCCGTGCAGCGTCAGCACCGGCACCCGGGGACGGCCCTGGATGCGGGGGATCTGCGTCAGCCGGTGGGTGCGCCGGGAAACCGGGTCGGCGGCCCTCACGCGCTGCACGGTCCTGTCCACGTCGACCGGGGTGCTCGGCGTGTAGGTCGTGCGCAGGTTCTGCGCCACCCGCCCGGGGTTGGCCGAGAGCGGTCCCCCGCCGTCGGGCGTGAAGAGGGTGAACAGGAAGTCCTTCCAGACCGCGAACGCCTGGTCGGCCCCGGGCCGCGGGCCGCCGGTCAGGTCGGTCGTGACGTCGCGCAGCTGCCGTCCCAGGGCGTTGGTGGTGTCGGGGCCGCCCGGCCTCAGCCCGGCCAGCCCGAGCCGCTGCTGGATCACCGGGACGTCGGCGGTGAGGTAGTCGGCCGGCGGCGGGTAGGCCGGCCGGTCGGCGAGGTCCTGCGCAACCAGGTTGTAGCCGAGGAGGTAGTCGAACAGCTCCTGGTCGCCCAGCACGCCGCACATCGGCAGCGCCCCGTCGTACGCCGCGGGGTACTGCTCCAGCGAGCGCCCGATCACGTGGCCGCCCATCGACACCCCGGCGAGGTAGGTGCGCCGCGGCTCCCGTCCGAGCGTGCGCGCCACGAGGTCGGCGAGGCCCTTGGTGGTGCGCACGCCGGTGCGGACGTCGTACTCGTTGCGGGCGTAGCTCGAGGCGGCCCACGCGTAGCCCTGGCGCAGCACCCGCTCGCGCAGCCCGAACTCCGGTGGGTCCACGGTCAGCACGCGGCCGTCGCCGCGGTAGCCGTGGGCCCACATCACGAGCTCGCCGTTCCACCGGGCCGGCACCTCGATGTCGTACGCCGCGTGCTGGTGCACGCCCTGCAGCACCCGGGTGCGCCGTCCGTCGACGACCAGCGGCGCGAGCGGCGGGTTCGAGATCGTCCAGCCGGGCAGCGGCTGGTCCCCCGGGACGCGGGCGGTGGCCGCGGCCCGCGGCGCCGGAGTCGGGGCGGCGACCCCGGCTCCCGTCGGCGCGAGCGCGAGCGTGGTGGCGGCCGTGAGGGCCGCGAGGGTGCCGGCCAGGGCGCGACGGGACGGGACGGTCATGGGTGCCTCCGAGCAGACGTGACGAGCGTCACACCGGCGCCCGCCGGCCACCCTAGACCCGGGCACCGACCACGTCGGGTGCGCTCGCTCCGCTGACCGGCCTCCCACCAGGAGATCTGGGGGTCTCGGTGGCGGTCTTCCACACCTGACGGGGCCCCGTCACCGGCTGCAGGAAGCGAGCAGCGACGCCAGGGGCAGGCTCAGCAGGAACGCCCACCCACCCGTGAGCCGGCGGGCGCCAGGGCGCGGGGGGCGCACGCCGGGCGTCGGGCCCGACAGCAGCAGGAACACGACGTGGCCGATCGGCGGCAGCAGCAGCCAGAACCAGGCCCACCGCGTCGCACGCCACGGGCGCGGTCCGCCGACGAGGAGCGCGAGGCCGACGAAGAGGAGGACGACCCCGAGCAGGGCGACGGCGGACGGCACCGTCCAGCCGAGCACGTCGCTGCCGGACTGGGCAGGGCTCGGGTCGCGGGTGAGCCGGATCCCCGGCTGCAGCTGGACGAGCGTCCGGCTCGGGGGGACCCGGACCACGGTCTTCTCCCCGCCCGGGTCGGGGCCGGCTGCCCGACCACGCCCCACGACCTGCACCACCTCGGCCCGGTGGCCGAGCAGCCCCTGCCGCCAGTGCACCGTGACGGTGGACGACCCGGTCCCGACGTCGCTCAGCTCTCCCGAGACCCGCACCCGGGTGACCTCCCCCGACGCGACCAGGCCTCGCACGTCGTCCCACGACGAGTTCCGCTCGCCCACGACCGGAAGGGCGACGAGGGCCACCAACCAGCACACGACCAGGGCGTGCCTGACGTGGTCCCAGACCCGGTCGGGCTCGCACCGCGGCACCGGACCCACCCACCGCGGCGTCCGCTCGGCGCCCGCCCGTCGCCGGAGGTCGTCGGACGGGGTGCTCATCCCCGGAACGTACCGGAGGGGAGCGGCCGCCGGAGGGCGTTCGACGGGTCTACACGTTGAAGCGGAACTCCACCACGTCGCCGTCGGCCATGACGTAGTCCTTGCCCTCCATGCGCACCTTGCCGGCGCTCTTGGCCGCGGCCATGGAGCCCGCCTCGACGAGGTCGTCGAAGGAGACGATCTCGGCCTTGATGAAGCCCTTCTGGAAGTCGGTGTGGATGACGCCGGCGGCCTCGGGGGCGGTGGCGCCCTTGCGGACGGTCCAGGCGCGCGACTCCTTGGGGCCGGCGGTGAGGTAGGTCTGCAGGCCCAGGGTGTCGAAGCCGACGCGGGCCAGGACGTCCAGGCCGGGCTCCTCGACGCCCATGTCGGCGAGCATCTCGCGGGCCTCGTCGTCGTCGCCGAGCTCGACGAGCTCGGACTCGAACTTGGCGTCGAGGAAGATCGCCTCGGCCGGGGCGACGATGGCGCG
This sequence comes from Nocardioides scoriae, assembly GCF_900104965.1. Classification (NCBI taxonomy): domain Bacteria; kingdom Bacillati; phylum Actinomycetota; class Actinomycetes; order Propionibacteriales; family Nocardioidaceae; genus Nocardioides; species Nocardioides scoriae. Next base: position 2,055,575 of record NZ_LT629757.1, read on the forward strand.
CATCCGGTCCTTGAGCTCCTCGTCGGCCAGCTCGTCGGCGTCGCAGTTGAAGACGTAGATGTAGGGCTTGGAGGTCAGCAGCGACAGCTCGCGGACCAGGTCGCGGTCGATCTTCGTCGAGCTGATCGGAGTGCCGGCCTCGAGCGCCTCGAGCGCCTCGCGCGCCGCGGCGAGGTGGGCGCCGCGGGCCTTGTCGCCGCGGGCCTCCTTCTCCAGCCGGGGCACGGCCTTCTCGACCGTCTGCAGGTCGGCCAGGATCATCTCGGTCTGGATCGTGGAGATGTCGGAGGCGGGGTCGACCTTGCCGTCGACGTGGGTGACGTCCTCGTCGCGGAAGACCCGGGTCACCTGGCAGATGGCCGAGGACTCGCGGATGTGGGACAGGAACTTGTTGCCCAGGCCCTCCCCCTGCGAGGCGCCCGCGACGATGCCGGCGATGTCGACGAACTCGACGGTGGCGGGCAGCACCTTGGCGGAGCCGAAGATCCCCGCGAGCACGCCGAGGCGGGAGTCGGGGACCCCGACGACGCCGACGTTGGGCTCGATCGTGGCGAACGGGTAGTTCGCCGCGAGCACGTCGTTCTTGGTCAGCGCGTTGAACAGGGTCGACTTGCCGGCGTTGGGGAGACCGACGATCCCGATGGTGAGAGCCACGGGCCGGGAGTCTACGAGCGCACGGCCCCACCCCACGAATCGACGACGTCCTGCCCATCGGGTGGATCCCGCCCGTGTGGCCGGGCTCACAAGCGGGTAGACATGGGGGGTACGACGTCGCGGCCCCCCAGGCGGTCGCCGCGCCCGGTGGAGCCCGCCGCCGGACGCGACACCGGACCGTCGTGCGCCGGAGGCCTCCGTGACCAACCTCGCCGCCAACCTGACCGCGACCGCCGAGCGCTTCCCCGACCGGCCCGCGATCAAGCTCGACGACCTCGTCCTCACCTGGGCCGAGGTCCAGGGCGGGGCGCAGCGCGTCGCCGCCATGCTCGAGGAGAAGGGGATCGGCCCCGGCGACCGCGTCGCGATGGTGCTGCCCAACGTGCCGCCCTTCCCGATCATCTTCTACGGAGCCCTCGCGCTGGGCGCCGTCGTGGTGCCGATGAACCCGCTGCTCAAGGGCCGCGAGGTGAAGTACTACCTCGAGGACTCCGGCGCCTCGATCATCCTGGCCTGGAAGGACATGGCCGAGGAGGCCGGCAAGGGCGCCTCGGAGGTCGGCATCGAGTGCGTCGAGGTCGGCACCGACTTCGCCGAGGTGCTCGCGGGCTACGAGCCCCGCACCGAGGTGGCCGACCGCGAGGACGACGACGACGTCGTGCTGCTCTACACCTCCGGCACCACGGGCCAGCCCAAGGGCGCCCAGCTGACCCACCACAGCATGGGCACCAACGCCGCCACCAGCGCCGAGACCCTCATCGAGATCACCGAGGAGGACGTCGTCATGGGCTGCCTCCCGCTGTTCCACGTCTTCGGCCTCACCTGCGGCCTCAACGCCTCCGTGCTCAAGGGCTCCTGCCTGACGCTCATCCCGCGCTTCGACCCGGAGAAGGCGCTGGAGGTCGTGGGCCGCGACCGGGTCACCGTCTTCGAGGGCGTTCCGACGATGTACGCCGGGATGCTGCACGCCAAGGGCGCCGACGACGCCGACATGTCCAGCCTGCGCACCTGCATCTCCGGCGGCTCGGCGATGCCGGTCGAGGTGATGAAGAGCTTCGAGAAGAAGTTCGACTGCATCGTGCTCGAGGGCTACGGCCTGTCCGAGACCTCCCCCGTCGCGTCGTTCAACCAGCCCGGCCAGGAGCGCAAGCCCGGCTCGATCGGCACCGCCGTGCGCGGCTGCGAGCTGAAGATCGTCGACGACGACGGCAACGACGTCCCCCAGGGCGAGAACGGCGAGATCGCCATCAAGGGCGAGAACGTCATGAAGGGCTACTGGGGCCGCGAGGAGGCCACCGCCGACTCCATCAAGGACGGCTGGTTCCTCACCGGCGACGTCGCGACCATGGACGAGGACGGCTACTTCTTCATCGTCGACCGCAAGAAGGACCTCATCATCCGCGGCGGCTACAACGTCTACCCGCGCGAGGTCGAGGAGGCGCTCTACGAGCACGAGTCGGTCCGCGAGGTCGCGGTGATCGGCATCCCCGACGACACGATGGGCGAGGAGGTCGGGGCCGCCGTGGCCCTCAAGGACGGCGAGAAGGTCGACGTCGAGGACCTGCAGGCCTTCGCCAAGGAGCGCCTCGCCGCCTACAAGTACCCCCGCGCCGTGTGGATCGTGGACGAGCTCCCCAAGGGTCCGACCGGCAAGATCCTGCGTCGCGAGGTCAGCGCCCCCGAGGGAGACACCCAGTGACCGCGGTCGAGGCCGAGCGCCCCCAGAAGACGGACCAGAAGACGGACCAGAAGGCCGCTGACCCCGCGCCTCCGGCTCGGAAGCAGGCTGTGAAGGCGGCCCCGAAGCCGCGCAAGCGGACGGCTTCGAAGGCCACCCAGAAGTCGGCCCAGAAGCCGGCCCCGAAGTCGGCCCAGAAGTCGGCCGCACAGGCGTCGCCGAAGGCCGAGGCGGCTGCGGTCGAGCGCCGGATGCACCAGCAGGACGAGTCGGCCGAGGAGGCCGAGGCCTCGCGCAGCACGGCGCTGGCGACCCCGCTCGACCTGCTGCTGGCCGACGCGGGCAGCCCGCTGCGCCGCTTCGTCCCGGGCGTCTCCGGCCTGAAGTTCACCGCCGGCCTGGCCCGGCACCCCCGCAAGGTGGCGCGCCGCACGGCCGGCCTGGCCGCCGAGCTCACCCGGGTCGGCCTGGGCCGCTCGCGGATCGCCCCCGGCGAGAAGGACCGCCGCTTCACCGAGGAGGCGTGGGCCAAGAACCCCCTGTTCAAGCGCACGCTGCAGAGCTACCTGGCCGTCGGCGAGGCCGCCCGCGGCCTGGTCGACGACGCCGCCATGGGCTGGGGCGACGACCAGCGGATCCGCTTCATCATGGACAACCTGGTCGAGGCCGCGGCCCCGAGCAACAACCCCTTCCTCAACCCCAAGGTGCTCAAGCGCACGCTCGACACCGGCGGCGGCAACCTGGTCGCGGGCGGACGCCGCTTCGTCAAGGACTTCGCCACCGCCCCGCGGGTGCCGTCCATGGTCGAGGCCGACGCCTTCGAGGTGGGCCGCGACATCGCGGTCACCCCGGGCGCCGTGGTGCTGCGCACCGACGTCTTCGAGCTGATCCAGTACACCCCGCAGACCCCCAAGGTCCGCTCCGTGCCGCTGCTCATCGTGCCGCCGACGATCAACAAGTACTACGTCATCGACCTGGCCGAGCAGCGCTCGATGGTCGAGTACCTCGTCCAGTCCGGCCAGCAGGTCTTCTGCATCTCCTGGCGCAACCCCGACGTGCGGCACGCCGACTGGGGCCTGGACACCTACGGCCAGGCGATCCTCGAGGCGATGAGCGCCTGCGAGGACATCACCAGGCAGGACAGCACCGCCATATTCGGCATCTGCTCCGGCGGCATGATCGCCTCGATGGTGATGGCCCACCTCGCGGCCACGGGCGAGCTGGACCGCGTCGCGGCGTACAGCCTCGCGGTGACGGTGCTCGACCAGGAGCGCGCGGGCGTGACCAGCGCGCTGCTGTCGCACAAGGCGGCGGCGGCCTCGACGCAGGCCTCGAAGGAGAAGGGCTACCTCGACGGGCGCACCCTCGCCGAGATCTTCGCGTGGCTGCGGCCCAACGACCTGATCTGGAACTACTGGGTCAACAACTACCTGATGGGCCACGCTCCCAAGGCCTTCGACATCCTCTACTGGAACGCCGACCCGGTGCGGATGACGGCCGCCATGCACCGCGACTTCATGGACCTCGCGATCCGCAACGCCCTGGTCGAGAAGGACGCCGCGACCATCCTCGGCTCCCGGGTCGACCTGTCGCGGATCACCACCGACTCGTACGTCGTGGCCGGCATCGCCGACCACCTGTGCAAGTGGGAGTCGTGCTACCAGACCACGCAGCTGTTCGGTGGCGACACCAAGTTCGTGCTGTCGACGAGCGGTCACATCGCCGCCATGGTCAACCCGCCCGGCAACCCCAAGGCGAGCTTCCAGACCTCGCCCAGCGGCCACGGCCAGCAGGGCACCGACAACCCGGAGGACACCCAGCAGTGGCTCTCGCAGGCCGTGAAGGTCAAGGGCAGCTGGTGGGACGACTACGTCGCCTGGCTGGGCGAGCGCTGCGGCGAGGAGAAGACCAAGCCGCGCAAGCTGGGCAACGCCGCCCACGAGCCGCTGGCCGAGGCTCCGGGCACCTATGTCCACGACCGCTGAGCGGCCGGGCCGGACCCCGATGAGCGACGGGACCGACAACGAGGACCTGCGCGACGAGGCGCTCGAGGCGCGGATGCGCGACGTGGTGCGCCAGGTGACGGTGCGCAGCATCGCCGCCCGCGTCTCGGTGCGCCCCGGCGTCGGGTCCTACACCGACGCTCCCCCGCTGCTGCTGTGCAACGGCATCGGCATCAGCCTCGAGGCGCTGCAGCCGCTGGTGGACCACCTCCACCCCGACCGGGGCGTGATCCGCTTCGACGTCCCCGGGATCGGCGGCTCGGCGCTGCCGCCCACGCCGTACCCCATCGCTGCGCTCGCCTCCTGGGTGACGGCGCTGATGGCCAAGCTCGGCCACCGGCGCTTCGACGTGCTCGGGCTGTCGTGGGGCGGCGGCCTTGCCCAGCAGCTGGCCGTGCAGTCGCCGCGCAAGGTGCGCCGCGTGGTGCTGGTGGCCACCGGCACCGGCTGCCTGATGGTGCCGGCCTCCCCGCGGGTGCTGCGGATCATGTCGACGCCGCGACGCCACCGCGACCCGGCGTACGCCCGGGCCGTGGCGCCGGAGATCTACGGCGGCAGCATGCGCACCGATCCCGGTCAGGGCGCCGCGCTCCTGCACGGCGCGACCCGCTCGGGGCCGAAGCGGGGCTACTACTACCAGCTGGCCGCGATGGCCGGCTGGACGAGCCTGCCCTTCCTCGGCCTGCTGCGGCAGCCGACGCTGGTGATGGGCGGCGACGACGACCCGATCATCCCGGCGGCCAACCCCCGGATGCAGGCCGCGCTGATCCCGCGGGCGCGGCTGCACCTCTACCGCGGTGGCCACCTCGGCATCCTCACCGAGGCCGACCAGCTCGCCCCGGTGATCGACGCCTTCCTCGACGAGACCACCGACGACAGGGGCACCGCATGAGCGAGCTCGACGACCACCAGGTCGACGACTCACCCTTCTCCGACTTCCTGGGCTTCGAGCTGCTGCTCGAGGAGCAGGACCGCGAGCTGCTGAGCCGGGTGCGGGCCTTCATGACCCGTGAGGTCGAGCCGGTCATCAACGACTACTGGACGCGCGCGGAGTTCCCCCACGAGCTGGTGCCCGGCATCGCGGAGCTCGGGATCGCCGGCCTGGCGTACGACGGTCCGGGCTGCCCCGCCCGAGGCGCCCTCGTCGACGGCCTGGTCGCCATGGAGCTGGCCCGCGTCGACCCCTCGATCGGCACCTTCATGGGCGTCCACGGCGGCCTGGCGATGGGCTCGATCCAGATCGGCGGCTCCGACGAGCAGCGCGAGCGCTGGCTGCCCGCCATGGCTCGCATGGAGCTGATCGGCGCCTTCGGCCTCACCGAGCCCGAGACCGGCTCGGCGATCTCGCAGGGCCTGGCCACCAGCGCCACCCGCGACGGCGACGAGTGGGTGCTCAACGGCGACAAGAAGTGGATCGGCAACGCCGCCTTCGCCGACCTCGTCGTGATCTGGGCCCGCGACACCGAGGACGGCCAGGTCAAGGGCTTCGTCGTCGAGAAGGGCACCGAGGGGGTCGAGTTCGTCAAGCAGGAGGACAAGATCGCCCTGCGGGTGGTGCAGAACGCCGAGATCCACCTGCGCGACGCCCGGGTCCCCGAGGCCAACCGGCTGCAGCGCGCCGAGTCCTTCCGCACCACCGCCGACGTGCTCCGCGTGACCCGGATGGGCGTCGCCTGGCAGGCCGCCGGCTGCGCACGCGGCGCCTTCGAGCACGCGCTGCGCTACACCAAGCAGCGCCAGCAGTTCGGCCGCCCCATCGCCGGCTTCCAGCTGGTGCAGGACCTGCTCGTCAAGATGCTCTCCAACGTCACCGCCGCGACCGCCATGAACGCCCGCGCCTCGCAGCTCCAGGACGCCGGCCAGCTCCGCGACGAGCACGCCTCGCTCTGCAAGGCGCACTCGACGGTCCGCATGCGCGAGGCCGTCGGCTGGGCCCGGGAGGTCCTCGGCGGCAACGGCATCCTGCTCGAGCACCACGTCGGCCGGTTCGTCGCCGACGCCGAGGCGATCTACTCCTACGAGGGCACCCGGGAGGTCAACACGCTCATCGTCGGGCGGGCGATCACCGGGGAGAGCGCGTTCGTCTAGGGGTTGCGGGTCGGCCCTGCGGCTGGCACGGTCGCGGGCGGTCGGGCGGTCGGGCGGTCGGGCGGTCGGGCGGTCGGGCGGTCGGGGCCGGGTGCACGACGTCCTGCGGCACGAAGACCACCGCCTCCGGGCGTCGTGCGAGGTGGTCGCCCCGGCATCCGGGGCGCATGACGTCGAGCGGGACGTCGTGCGAGGTGGTCGCCCCGGCAGCCGGGACGCATGACGTCCCGGTGCCACGCACGACGTCCCGCCACGGCGCCGACCCACCACGCCCCGGAACGGCTCGGGCGGGATCGCAGGGCCAGCGCCGCAGCGCTTGTCCACAGCTCCGGACGCGACCCTCGCGGCACGGGCGCCGACCGCCCAGGGTGGAGTGGTGCGCCGTACCGCCTGCCTGCTGGTCCTCGTGTCGCTGGTCGCGTCCGCCTGCGCGCCGACGGGCCGCGACGACGCGGTGGTGGATCGCACCTCGGACGCGTCGTGCTGGGCCCTGACGGCGGCCGATGACCGTCATGCGAAACACGAGCGCCGGTCGGCGTACGCCACCTGGCGCCTGCGCCACCTCGACCCGCGCCGCCTCGACCCGCGCCGCGTCGAAGGGTCGCCGTCGGCCGCCGCGCACCCGGACCGGGCAACTCGGGCGTCCATGAGGGCCGAAACTGCCCGTCCGTGACCGATCTGCCCGGTTCCGCGGGCAGTTTCCCCGGTCGACCGGGGAAACTGCCCCAGCCCTCAGAGCCGCACCATCCCCGTCACGTCCAGCACCAGCTCCCCCTCGTCGTCGGAGGCGGTGAGGTCGACGGTCGCGAGCAGGCGCCAGTCGTGGTAGCCCTCGGGGTCGCCGATGACCTGCTGGACCTCCCAGGTGGTCGCCGTCTTCTCGACGAGCAGCATCCGGGGGCCGCGGGCGTCGGCGCCGGTGTCGATGGAGTCGTGCTCGGAGAAGTACGCCGCGAGCGCCTCGTCCCAGTCGGCCTCGGTCATCGTCGAGCCGGCCTCGGCCTCGAGCGCGACCAGCTCGGCCACCCGGCGGCGGGAGGCGAGCTCGACCCGGCGGAACATCGCGTTGCGCACCAGCACGGTGAAGGCGCGCACGTTGGCGGTGATCCGCTCGGGCGTGGGCGGCAGCACGTCGGGGGCGACCTCGGCGGCGGCCCGCGCGGCGGCCAGGGCGGGGTCGTTGAGGGTCTCCCACTCGTCGAGCAGGCTCGAGTCGGTCTGGCGGACGACGGCGCCGAGCCACTCGATGATGTCGTCGAGCTCGTCGGTGCGCACCCGGTCGGGCACGGTCTGGCGCAGCGCCCGGTAGGCGTCGCCGAGGTAGCGCAGCACCAGCCCCTCGGAGCGGGTCAGGCCGTAGAACGCGACGTACTCCCCGAAGCCCATCGCGCGCTCGTAGACGTCGCGCACCACCGCCTTGGGCGACAGCGCGTCCTCCCCCACCCACGGGTGGTGGGCGCGGTAGAGCGAGAAGGTGTGCTCGAGCAGCTCCTGCAGGGGCTGGGGGTGGGTGACCTCCTCGAGCAGCTCCATGCGCTCCTCGTACTCGATGCCCTCGGCCTTCATCGCCCCGATCGCCTCGCCCCGCGCCAGGTGCTCCTGGGCGCCGAGCACCGGTCGGGGGTCGTCAAGTGTTGCCTCGATGACCGAGACCACGTCCAGGGCGTACGTCGGCGCCTCCGGGTCGAGGGTGTCCAGCACGTCGAGGGCGTACGCCGACAGCGGCTGGTTGAGCGCGAAGTCGAGCTGCAGCCCCTCGGCCAGCCGCACCCGCCGGCCGTCCGGCTCGCGGGGCACCAGCTCGACCACCCCGGCGGCGAGCAGCGCGCGGTGCTGGGCGGCGGCGAGCCGCATCAACCGGCGTCGCGACCGCTCGTCCTCGTGGTTGTCGCGCAGCAGGTGGCGCATCGCGGCCGCGGGGTCGCCGGGCCGCGCGATGACGTTGAGCAGCATCGAGTGGGTCACCCGCATCCGGGAGACCAGCGCCTCGGGCTCGGCGTGGACCAGCCGCTCGAAGCTGTCCTCGTTCCAGGTGACCTGGCCCTCGGGGGGCTTCTTGCGCTGCACCCGCTTGAGCTTCTTGGGGTCGTCGCCGGCCTTCTTGACCAGCCGGTGGTTCTCGACGGCGTGCTCGGGCGCCTGCACCACGACGGTGCCGGCGGTGTCGAAGCCGGCCCGCCCGGCGCGGCCGGCGATCTGGTGGAACTCCCGGGCCTTGAGCATCCGCTGGCGGTGGCCGTCGTACTTCGTGAGCCCGGTGAACACCACCGTGCGGATCGGCACGTTGATGCCGACGCCCAGCGTGTCCGTGCCGCAGATGACCTTGAGGAGGCCGGCCTGGGCGAGCTGCTCGACGAGGCGGCGGTACTTCGGCAGCATCCCCGCGTGGTGCACCCCGATCCCCGAGCGCAGCAACCGCGACAGCGTCCGCCCGAAGCCGGCGCTGAACCGGAAGGTCGCCAGCGTCTCGGCGATCCGGTCCTTCTCCTCGCGGGTGGCGACGTTGATGCTGGTCAGCGCCTGCGCGCGCTCGAGAGCCGAGGCCTGCGTGAAGTGCACGACGTACGCCGGCGCCTGGTGCGTCGTCAGCAGCTCCTCGATCGTCTCGTGCAGCGGCGTCAGGGCCCACTCGAACGACAGCGGCACCGGTCGGGTGGCGCTGGTGACGACGGCGGTGGGGCGGCCGGTGCGCCGGGTCAGGTCCTCCTCGAAGAGGCTGACGTCGCCCAGCGTCGCCGACATCAGCAGGAACTGGGCGCCGGTGAGCTCGATGAGCGGCACCTGCCAGGCCCAGCCGCGGTCGGGCTCGGCGTAGAAGTGGAACTCGTCCATGACGACCTGGCCGACGTCGGCCGACGCGCCCTCGCGCAGCGCGATGTTGGCCAGCACCTCGGCGGTGCAGCAGATGATCGGCGCCTGGGAGTTGATGGAGGCATCGCCCGTGAGCATGCCGACGTTGCTCGCCCCGAAGACGTCGATGAGCGCGAAGAACTTCTCCGAGACCAGCGCCTTGATGGGGGCGGTGTAGAAGGTGCGGCGGCCCTGCGCCAGCGCGACGGCGTGGGCGGCCAGCGCGACCAGGCTCTTGCCGGTGCCGGTCGGGGTGGACAGGATCACGTGGTTGCCGCTGACCAGCTCGATCAGCGCCTCGTCCTGCGCGGGGTAGAGGCTCAGTCCCTGCTCGTCGACCCAGGTCGCGATCGCGTCGTAGAGGGCGTCGGGGTCGGAGGTGGCTCGGGCATCGGGCAGCAGGTCGAGGAGGCGCATCGCACCCCCATCCTCCCCGACCTGCCCCCGAACGCCGCCATCAGCGGCGGAGCTTGCCCAGCAGGCCGCGCACGCCGCGGCCGATCGCCTCGTCGGTGGAGCTGCGGCCGCCGGCGCCGTGACCGGCCCCGGGCCCTCCGACCCGTCCGGGTCCGGGGGTGCCGCCGGTGCGTCGGCCGCCGGCAGCGCCGCCGCCGACGACCCGGTTGATGATGCCTCGCAGATTGGCCATGACCGTCTCCCTCACGTGTCGCGGGCGTCGTTGCCCGATGTGCTCCCGTGCCCGGTGGAGGCGGTTCCGAATCCCCCGACCTCAGCGACGGGCGGCGTCCTCGACGCACAGGACCGCCCACGGCAGCGCCTCGAGGCGGCCCGCCGGGATCTCGCGCCCGCAGGCGTCGCAGCGGCCGTAGGTGCCCTCGTCCAGCTTCTCCAGCGCCCGCAGCACCTCGGTCCGCACGCCGCGCAGCTGGTCGTGGACGGCCACCTGCTGCATCCGGTCGACCGCCATCGAGGTGCCCTCGCCGATCCGCTTGCCGAAGGAGATCCCGCCGGTCTCGGTCGGTGGACGCTCCATCTCGGTCATCTCGGCGTCCATCTCGTCGCGCTTGGCCTCGAGCTGCTGGCGGGTGTCCATCCGCCCAGCATGCCCCGCCGGCCGTCAGTCCAGCGGCTCCTCGTGGGCCCAGAGCGGCGAGTCCTTGGCCGAGACCAGGCGCTGCGCCTCGTGCTGCGGCAGCGCCTCCAGCCGCTCGGCGAGGTCCATGCCGTAGCCCGCGATCTCGGCGGCGCCGGCCAGCGGCACGACCGAGTGGACCAGGCGGTCGTCGTACGCGTGGACCATGGTGAAGCTCTGGTGGCCGTCGACCGAGGACATGAACCGACTGGTCGGGGCCGGGTCGGCGACGTAGCAGGTCGCCGAGGCCACCGAGACCGGGACGCCCGCGAAGGTCGAGAACGACGAGAAGTGGAAGTGGCCCCCCAGGACCCCGCGCACGTCGGTGCCCCGGACCACCTCGGCCAGGGCCTGCTGGTCGGCGAGCTCGATGAGGGCCGAGAGCCGCACGATCGGCACCGGGATCGGTGCGTGGTGCATCGCCAGCAGCGTGCCGTGCTCCGCGGGCGTGGCCAGCACGTCGGCGAGCCACTCGAGCTGGGCCGGCGACAGCTCGCCGTGGTGGAAGCCGGGCACCGTCGTGTCGAGAGCCACGATGCGCAGGCCGGCCACGTCGTGGACCCGGTCGAGGCTCGCGTCGGGGCCGACCTCGGTGCCCCACAGCTCGCGGGCGAAGGGCTGCGGCTCGTCGTGGTTGCCCATCGTCCAGACCACCTCGGCGCCCATCTGGGCGGCCTCGGGCTCGACGATCTCGCGCAGCCGGCGGTAGGCGTCGGGCTCGGCCCGGTCGGCGAGGTCGCCGGTGAACACGATCGCCTGCGGCGGCGTCTCCAGCCGGGTCAGCCGCTCCATGGCCGAGCGGAGGTGCTCGGTGGTGTCGACCGCGCCGTAGAGGCGGTGACGGGCGAGCAGGTGGGGGTCGCTGAGGTGGGCGACGGTGTGGCGCGGAAGCGGGTGCTGGCCCAGGGCTCTCACCGGGACCACGCTACGAGGCCGCGGGGTCCTGCGCACGTCACCGCCCCTTAGGCTCGCCGGGTGCGCCTCGCCACCTGGAACGTCAACTCCCTCCGCAGCCGGATCGACCGCGTCGAGGGCTTCCTGCAGCGCCACGACGTCGACGTGCTCGCCGTCCAGGAGACCAAGGCGCGCGAGGAGCAGCTGCCGCTGATGGGCCTCAGCTCGCTCGGGTACGACGTCGCCGCCGTCGGCCACGACCAGTGGAACGGCGTCGCGATCATCAGCCGCGTGGGCCTCGAGGGCGTCGAGGTCGGGTTCGCCGGCATGCCGACGTGGGGCGAGCCGCCGGTGGCCGAGGCCCGGGCGCTGGGGGCAACGTGCGGCGGCGTACGGGTGTGGTCGCTGTACGTCCCCAACGGCCGCAAGGTCGACGACCCGCACTACGCCTACAAGCTGGAGTGGCTGGCGCGGCTGCGCGAGGCCGCGCGCGCCATGACCGGCGACACCGCCCTGGTCGGCGACTGGAACATCGCGCCCCAGGACGAGGACGTCTTCGACCTCGCGGCCTTCGCGAGGAGCACCCACGTCACCCGCCCCGAGCGCGCGGCGTTCGAGGCCTTCCTCGAGGACGGCTGGTCCGACGTCACCCGCGCGCACACGCCGGGTCCCGAGGTCTACACCTACTGGGACTACTACCGGCAGCGCTACGAGCGCAACCGCGGCATGCGCATCGACTTCGTGCTGGGCGACCCCGGGCTCGCCGGCCGCGTCCGCGGCGCCTTCATCGACCGCGAGGAGCGCGCCGGCAAGGGCGCCAGCGACCACGCCCCCGTGGTCGTCGACCTCGACTGACCCACCGACCTCTCGGAGACCCGCATGGACCTCGACACCGGCGCCGTGCGCGCCTGCTTCCCCGCCCTGGCCGACGGGCGCGCCCGCTTCGACTCCCCCGGCGGCTCGCTGACGCCGACCGTCGTGGCCGACGCCGTCGCCGCGACCCTGCTCGCCGGCCTGAGCAACCGCGGGCCGGTCAACCCCTCGGAGCGCCGCGCCGACGAGGTGGTCCTCGCCGCCCGCACCGCCGTCGCCGACCTGGTGGGCGGCGACCCGCGCGGCGTCGTCTTCGGCCGCTCGATGACCGAGCTGACCTGGGCCCTGGCCCGGACCCTGGCCGCAGGGTGGGGGGCCGGCGACGAGGTGGTCGTGACGCGCCTGGACCACGACGCCGACGTGCGCCCGTGGGTGGTGCTCGCGGAGCGCGCCGGGGCGACGGTGCGCTGGCTGGGCTTCGACCGCGCGACCGGCGAGCTGGACGACGTCGCCACCGTGCTGTCCGAGCGCACCCGGCTGGTGGCCGTCACCGGCGCCTCCAACCTCATCGGCACGCGGCCCGACGTCGCCGCGATCGCCGCCGCCGCCCACGCGGTGGGCGCCCTGGTCCACCTCGACGCGGTCCACCTGGTGCCGCACGCGCCGGTCGACCTGCCCGCGCTCGGCGTCGACCTCCTGGCCTGCTCGCCCTACAAGTTCTTCGGACCCCACCACGGCGCCCTGGTCGCCTCGCCCGACCTGCTCGAGACGCTGCGCCCCGACAAGCTCGCGCCCTCGACCGACGCGGTGCCCGAGCGCTTCGAGCTCGGCACCCTGCCCTACGAGCTGCTGGCCGGCACGACCGCAGCGGTCGACTTCGTGGCCGCGCTGGCCGCACCCGACCCCGATCCCGCTGCGGGTGCGACCACCCGGCGGGAGCGGGTGCTGGCGTCGATGGCGGCCGTCGAGCGGCACGAGGCGGCCCTGCTCGCGCGGCTGCTCGAGGGGCTGGACGGTCTGGCCCACGTGCGGACGCACGGCCGCGCGGCGCGACGCACGCCCACGGTGCTGCTGGAGGTCGACGGCCGCTCCGGCCGCGAGGTGCACGAGCACCTCGGCGCGCTCGGGATCAACGCCCCGGCCAGCAACTTCTACGCCCTGGAGGCGTCGCGCTGGCTGGGCCTGGGCGATGCCGGGGCCGTGCGCGTCGGGCTGGCGGCGTACAGCAGCGCGGACGACGTCGACCGCCTGCTCGCGGGGCTCGCCCGGCTCGCCTGACCCGTCGTACGCCGCGCGGCTCTCGGGCCCGGGGACGCCGAAGGGGACGAACCGGGCGCCGATGTCGGCCGAAACTGCCCGTGCTCGTCCCCTTCGCCCGTTTCCGCGGGCAGTTTCCCCGGTCGACCGGGGAAACCGCCCGCAGCGGTGGCTCAGACCAGGTCGTACCGGTCCGCCATCATGACCTTGTCCCAGGCGGCGACGAAGTCACGGACGAACTTGGCCTGGGCGTCGGAGGAGGCGTAGACCTCCGAGACGGCCCGCAGCTCGGAGTTGGAGCCGAAGACCAGGTCGTTGCGCGTCCCGGTCCAGACGACCTCGTCGGTCCCGCGGCGACGGGCCTCGAAGGAGTCGCGGTCGTCGCCGACCTGGCTCCACTCGACGTCCATCGTGAGCAGGTTGACGAAGAAGTCGTTGCTCAGCACGCCCGGACGGTCCGTCAGCACGCCGGCGGTCGACCCGCCGGTGTTGGCGCCGAGCACCCGCAGCCCGCCGACCAGGACGGTCAGCTCGGGGGCGCTGAGGCCCAGCAGGTTGGCCCGGTCGACCAGCAGGAACTCCGCGGGGAGCAGCTGCCCCTTGCCCACGAAGTTGCGGAAGCCGTCGGCCTTCGGCTCGAGCCAGGAGAACGACTCGACGTCGGTCTGCTCGGCGCTCGCGTCGGTCCGGCCCGGGGTGAAGGGCACCGTGACGTCCTGCCCGGCGTCACGGGCGGCCTTCTCGACCGCGGCAGCACCGGCCAGCACGATCAGGTCGGCCAGCGAGATCTTCTTGCCGCCGGTCGCGGAGGCGTTGAAGTCGGCCTGGACGCCCTCGAGGACGCGCAGGGCCTGGGCCAGCTCGTCGGGCTCGTTGACCTCCCAGCCGCTCTGCGGCTCGAGGCGGATCCGGGCGCCGTTGGCGCCGCCGCGCTTGTCGCTGCTGCGGAACGTCGAGGCCGAGGCCCAGGCGGTCGCGACCAGGCGGGAGACGGACAGGCCGGAGTCGAGCACCTTCGCCTTGAGGGCGGCGACGTCGGCGTCGTCGACCAGCTCGTGGTCGACGGCCGGCACGCGGTCCTGCCAGAGCAGCTCCTCGGCCGGGACCTCGGGGCCGAGGTAGCGCTGGATCGGGCCCATGTCGCGGTGGGTGAGCTTGAACCAGGCGCGGGCGAAGGCGTCGGCGAACTGGTCGGGGTGGGCCAGGAAGCGGCGGCCGATCTCGTCGTAGACCGGGTCGACCTTGAGCGCCACGTCGGAGGTGAGCATCGTCGGCGGGCGCGAGAGCGAGCCGTCCTCCGGGTCGGGCACCGTGTTGGCCGCGGCACCGTCCTTGGGCTGCCACTGGTACGCGCCGCCGGGACCCTTGGTCAGCTCCCAGTCGAGCCCGTAGAGGTTCTCGAGGTACTTCGTGCTCCACTGCGTCGGCGTGGAGGTCCACGTGACCTCGATGCCGCTGGTGATTGCGTCGCGACCGGCTCCGCTGCCGTGGGAGCTCTTCCAGCCGAAGCCGAGCTGCTCGATCGGGGCGCCCTCGGGCTCGGGACCGACGTGCGGCTCGGGGTCGGCCGCGCCGTGGGTCTTGCCGAAGGTGTGGCCGCCCGCGATCAGCGCGAAGGTCTCCTCGTCGTTCATCGCCATCCGGCCGAAGGTCTCGCGGATGTCGCGCGCCGAGGCCAGCGGGTCGGGATTGCCGTCCGGACCCTCGGGGTTGACGTAGATCAGGCCCATCTGGACGGCGGCCAGGGGACCCTGGAGCTCGCGGTCGCCCTGGTAGCGCTCGTTGCCGAGCCAGGTGGTCTCGGGACCCCAGTAGACGTCCTCGTCGGGCTCCCAGACGTCAGCGCGGCCACCGGCGAAGCCGAAGGTCGGCAGGCCCATGTCCTCGAGCGCGACGTTGCCGGTGAACACGATCAGGTCGGCCCACGACAGCTTGCGGCCGTACTTCTGCTTCACCGGCCAGATCAGGCGTCGGGCCTTGTCGAGGCTGGCGTTGTCGGGCCAGCTGTTGAGCGGGGCGAAGCGCTGCATGCCGGCCCCGGCGCCGCCGCGGCCGTCGGCCACGCGGTAGGTGCCGGCGCTGTGCCAGGCCATCCGGATGAAGAAGGGGCCGTAGTGGCCGAAGTCGGCGGGCCACCACTCCTGCGAGTCGGTGAGCACGTGGCGGACGTCCTCGCGGAGCTCGTCGAGGTCGATGGTGGCGAACTCGGCGGCGTAGTCGAAGCCGTCGTCCATCGGGTCCGCGGCCGGGTGGTGCTTGCGCAGGATGCGGACGTTGAGCGACTCGGGCCACCAGCGCTCGTTCGACGAGCCCTCGGTGGGGTGGCTCATCCGACCGTGGGCGACCGGGCAGCCGCCGGCCGCCTCAGTGTTCATCTCTGCTTCGCGGGTCTCGTGGCTCTGGTCGGTCACCTGGATTCCTCTCGGTCGGGGTGGAGGGTGGAGCGGGCGGCCGTGCAGTCGGGGCAGGTGCCCCAGTAGACGACCTCCGCCTCGTCGACCACGAAACCGTGGTCGTCGGAGGCGGTGAGGCAGGGGGCCTCGCCGACGGCGCAGTCGACGTCGGCGATGGCACCGCAGGTGCGGCAGACCACGTGGTGGTGGTTGTCGCCCACGCGGGACTCGTAGCGCGCGACCGAGCCCGAGGGCTGGATCCGCCGCACCAGCCCGGCGGTGCACAGCACGCGCAGCGCGTCGTACACGGCCTGGTGCGAGACGTCGCCGAGGTCGGCGCGCACGGCGCCGATCAGCGACTCCGTGTGGGCGTGCGGGTGCCGGTGCACCGCCGCCAGCACCGCCAGCCGCGGCCGCGTCACGCGCAGCGCCGCCTGGCGCAGCAGGCGCTCGGCGTCGGTGGTGGTGGGCATGGCCCTACCTTCGCACCTGTTCTGGAACGAATCAAGAAAAGACACGGCCCGATCTCCTGTCGGTGGTCGCTGCCACCCTGCTCGCATGGACGTCGTGCTCCCCCTGCTGACCCTGGTCATCGGCCTGCTGCTCGGCGCGCTCGCGGTGCTGGCCCGGTGGCGGCGCGCGAGTGACCCCGAGGTGCTGCACGCGCTGTCGGCCCGGGGGGACGACCAGGCCGTGCTCCGCGCCGGCCTCGACCGGCTCCACGAGCGGCTCGGCGACGTGGAGCAGCAGCGTGCCTCCTGGCAGGGCCAGCTCCACCAGCAGGTCGACGACGTGCGCCGCAGCACCGACCTGCTGCGCCGCGAGACCGGGGCCCTCTCGACGGCCCTGCGCCGACCGCACGTGCGCGGCCAGTGGGGCGAGCTCCACCTGCGCCGCTCGGTCGAGCTCGCCGGGATGGTCGAGCACTGCGACTTCGACGAGCAGGTCCACCTCACCGACGGCGAGGCCCGCACGCAGCGCCCCGACCTGGTGGTCCACCTCGCGGGCGGTCGCTCGGTGGTGGTCGACGCCAAGGTCCCGCTCGACGCCCACCTCGACGCCCTGGCCGCCGACGACGAGGACGAGGTGCAGGCCCACCTGCGCCGTCACGTCCGGCAGTTCCGCGCCCACGTGGACGCGCTGTCGTCCAAGGCCTACTGGCGCTCGCTGCCCGGCAGCCCGGAGTTCGTGGTGATGTTCGTGCCGGCCGAGTCGTTCCTGGCGGCCGCGCTGGAGGTCGACGCCACCCTGCTGGACCACGCGGCCTCGCGCGACGTGGTGCTGGCCAGCCCCACGACCCTGATCGCGCTGCTGCGCACCGTGGCCCACGGCTGGACCACCGAGCTGCTGGCGGAGCGCACCCGCGAGATCCACGAGCTGGGCCGCGAGCTCCACGCGCGGCTGGGCGTCATGGGCGGTCACCTCGACCGGGTCGGCCGCTCGCTCAAGGGGGCGGTCGAGGCCTACAACGGCGCCGTGGGGTCCCTGGAGAGCCGGGTGCTGGTGACCGCCCGGCAGTTCGAGGACGTCGGCGTCACCCGCACCCAGCTGCCGCCGGTGCGCCCCGTGACCACCACGCCCCGCCCCCTGACGGCCGCCGAGCTGCTCGACGAGCTCACCCCGCAGCGGCCTGACCTGCAGGATCCGCTCCCCCTGGGAGACGACCGCCCCGGCGAGTCGCGCGGCGCCAGCGCCTAGGCCGACCTACGTTGTCCGCGTGAGCGCACCCACCCTGTGGGAAGAGGGACACCTGACCGGCGGCCGCGTGACGCGGCTGGCGGTCCTGAGCGGCCTGCTGCTGCTGGCCGTCGACATCGCCCTGTTCCGCGACGTCACCGCCCTGTTCGACCTCGGCTTCGTCGCCGTCTGCGTCGCGGCGGCCCTCGGCGTCCGCCCCGCCGACTTCTTCCGGGTCAGCGTGCTGCCCCCGCTGCTGCTGCTCGGCCTGGTCACGCTCGTGGCCGTGGTCGAGCGCGGCTGGGTCGCGCGCGAGTCCGACAGCGTGGTGCAGGCCGTGGTCTCCGGCCTGGCCCACCACGCGGGCGGCCTGATGGCCGGCTACGCACTGGCCCTGCTGGTGCTGCTGGTGCGGATGCGGGTCCGCGCCCGGCACGGCGACCGGGTCTCGGCTCACTCGAACCGCGCGGGGTCCCCCGCCCCGACGCGCGTCACCTCGGGGTAGCCCTCCGACCAGTCGACGACCGTCGTCGGCTCGGTGCCGCACTCCCCGGAGTCGATGACCAGGTCGACGGTGTGGTCGAGCTCCTCCTTGACCGACCAGCCGTCGGTCATGGGCTCGGTCTCGCCGGGCAGGATCAGGGTGCTGGAGAGCAGCGGCTCCCCCAGCTCCTCGAGTAGGGCCTGGACGACGCGGTGCTCGGGGATGCGCACCCCCACTGTGCGCTTCTTCGGGTGCATCAGCCGCTTCGGCACCTCGCCGGTCGCGGGCAGGATGAAGGTGTAGGGACCGGGCGTGGCCGCCTTGACCGCCCGGAAGGCGGTGTTGCTCAGCTGCACGAGCTGACCGAGCTGGGCGAAGTCGCGGCACACCAGCGTGAAGTGGTGCTTGTCGTCGAGGCGGCGCAGCGTCCTGATCCGCTCCAACCCGTCGCGGTTGCCCAGCGCGGTGCCCAGCGCGTAGCCGGAGTCGGTCGGGTAGGCGATCAGCCCGCCGTCGCGCAGCTGCTCGACCGCCTGCCGCACCGAGCGGGGCTGGGGGTCGACCGGGTGGACGTCGAGGTAGCGCGCCATCGGCAGCGGCTCAGGACTTCCCGGCCGCGCGCAGGTCGCGACGCAGCTCGGGGGGCAGCGCGAAGATGAGCGACTCCTCCGCGGTGTGCACCGCCTCGGCGTCGGGGAAGCCGTGGGAGGCGAGGTGCTGCAGGACGCCCACGACGAGGTCGTCGGGCACCGAGGCGCCCGAGGTGACGCTCACCTTCTCCACGCCGTCCAGCCAGGCGTCGTCGATCTCGCTGCGGTCGTCGACGCGGTACGCCGCCTTGGCCCCTGCCTCGAGGGCCACCTCGGCCAGGCGCACGGAGTTGGAGGAGTTGGCCGACCCCACCACGATCACGAGGTCGGCGTCCTGGCCGATCTCCTTGATCGCGAGCTGGCGGTTCTGGGTGGCGTAGCAGATGTCGTCGCTGGGCGGGTCGAGCAGCAGCGGGAACCGCTCGCGGATCGCGTCGACGGTCGCCATCGTCTCGTCGACCGACAGCGTGGTCTGGGAGAGCCAGGCGACCTTGGAGGGGTCGCGGACCTCGATGTGCGGCACGTCGGCCGGGCTCTGGACGAGCTGGATGTGCTCGGGGGCCTCGCCGGCGGTGCCCTCGACCTCCTCGTGGCCCTCGTGGCCGATGAGCAGGATGTCGTAGTCGTCGCTGGCGAAGCGCCGGGCCTCGTGGTGGACCTTGGTCACCAGCGGGCAGGTGGCGTCGATCGTCTTGAGGTCCCGCTCCTGTGCCTCGGCGTGGACGGCCGGGGAGACGCCGTGGGCGGAGAAGACGACCGTCTGGCCGGTCGGCACCTCGTCGAGCTCCTCGACGAAGATCGCGCCGCGCGACTCCAGGTCGGCCACGACGTGCTTGTTGTGCACGATCTGCTTGCGCACGTAGACGGGCGAGCCGTAGAGGTCGAGGGCCTTCTCGACGGTGATGACCGCGCGGTCGACGCCGGCGCAGTAGCCCCGCGGGGCGGCCAGGCGGACGGCGCGGTCGGCCTCGTCGGGCGAGAGGACGGTCGGCGTACCCAGATCGGTCATGTCGTCCATGGTAGGTGGCGGGTCCCGTGTCGGCCCGGCCACCTAAGGTGTGCGTCCATGGCGCTGGAGACCTCCCCCGAGCACCCGGCCCCGGTGCGCCAGATCGCCCAGGCCATCGGGGCGTGGGTCGAGCGCCTCGGGGCGGTCTGGGTCGAGGGCCAGGTCACCCAGGTCTCGCGGCGCGGCGGCACCAACACCGTCTTCCTGACCCTGCGCGACAAGCTGGCCGACGTCTCGGTCTCGGTCACCTGCCCGCGCGGGGTCGTCGACTCGCTCCCGACGCCGCTGGTGGAGGGCGCCCAGGTCGTCTGCCACGCCAAGCCGTCCTACTACGCCACCCGCGGCACGCTGTCCCTGCAGGTCCGCGAGATCCGCCTGGTCGGCGAGGGCGAGCTGCTGGCGCGGCTGGAGCGGCGCCGGCAGCTGCTGGCCGCCGAGGGCCTGTTCGCCGAGGCCCTCAAGCGCCCGCTGCCCTTCCTGCCCCGCGCCGTCGGGCTGGTGACCGCCCAGGGGTCGGCGGCCGAGCGCGACGTCCTGGAGCACGCCCGTCGGCGCTGGCCCGGAGTCCGCTTCGAGGTGAGGTACGCCGCGATGCAGGGCGTGCACTCCGCCCGCGAGGTGATCGAGGCGCTGGGCCTCCTGGACCGCGAGCCCGAGGTCGACGTCATCGTGGTGGCGCGCGGCGGTGGCTCCGTCGAGGACCTGCTGCCGTTCTCCGACGAGGCGGTGGTCCGCGCGGTGCACGCCGCTCGCACACCGGTGGTCTCGGCCATCGGCCACGAGCCCGACTCCCCGCTGCTCGACCTGGTCGCCGACGTCCGCGCCTCGACCCCCACCGACGCGGCCAAGCGCGTGGTGCCCGACGTGGCCGAGGAGGCCCAGCGGGTGCTCCAGTCGCGCGAGCGCGGCCGCCGCGCCCTGCACCACCTGCTGGAGCGGGAGCTGCGGGCGCTCGACGCGCTGCGCTCGCGCCCCAGCCTGGCCGACCCCCGCAGCGGCCTCGACGAGCGGCTGCGCGAGGTGGAGGCGCTGCGCGAGCGCGCCCGCCGCAGCTTCGCCCACCGGCTCGACCGGGGCGAGGACGACCTGCACCACCAGGTCGCCCGGGTCCGGGCGCTGTCACCGCTCGCGACGCTGCGCCGCGGCTACGCCGTCATCTCCGACGCGCAGGGGCAGGCCCTGTCCAGCGTGGTGGACCTCGACCCCGGCCAGACGCTGCACATGCGCGTCGCCGACGGCCGCATCGGGGCCACCGTCACCGGCATCGAGCGGGTCGCCCTCGTGGGCGACGACGCGTCACAGGAGGAGGACCAGGATGGCTGAGCCCACGACCGGGGCACCCGAACGCAGGGCCGGGGACGGCGCCGACGACGGGACCGCCGAGGAGCTGAGCTACGAGGAGGCCCGCGACCAGCTGGTCGAGGTGGTCCGCTCCCTGGAGGGCGGCGGCACCAGCCTCGCCGAGTCGCTGGCGCTCTGGGAGCGCGGCGAGGAGCTCGCCCGCCGCTGCCAGGAGGCCCTGGAGGGGGCGCGCGCCCGGCTCGACGCGGTCGTCGAGGGCGAGCAGCGCTGAGGGGGCGACCCCGGCCCGACCTCAGCCGGTCGTGAGGCCGGCGACGTAGTCGCGCACCTCGGTGCGCGGCACGGTCCCGACGACCAGCACGGTGCCCCGGCCGCCCTGCGGCTCCTCGACGCGGCGCACCAGCGCGTAGTCGCCGCCGCTGTCGCTGAAGCTCTGCCAGGTCTCCCCGGCCACGGTGACGTCCTCGCCCTGCTCGGCGTTGGCGTCGACGTGCTCCTCGACCAGGTCGGCGACGCTGCCCAGGCGCTCGTAGATGCCGAGGTAGAGCTCGTCGCCGGTGACCACGCCCATCCGCCACGACGGCGCGGTGCCCGTGGCGTACGCCGCGCTCGTCGCCCGCCACGACTCGGGCAGCGACCGCGGGGCCGGCACCGTCAGCTTGCCGTCGGCCCGGCCGGCGCGCACCTGCGCCTCCCAGTCCACGCTGGCCACGTCGCTGCTGCGGTCGCCGAAGACGAGGCCCCGGACGGAGGCGAAGACCACGACCAGCAGCACCGTGATGATCATGGCGCCGACCAGGCCGCCCGAGGTGCGGTTGTAGCGGCCGGGCCGGCCGGTGGTCTGGCTCATGACGTCATCCTGCCAAGTCCGCCTGAGGCTACGATCACTGCCATGTCAGAGAGCCACCTGCCCGACGCCCTGACCGTCGCGCCGAGCTACCCGGACCGCAACCTCGCCCTCGAGCTCGTCCGCGTGACCGAGGCGGCCGCGATGGCCGCCGGCCGGTGGGTCGGCAAGGGTGACAAGAACGGCGCCGACGGCGTCGCGGTCAACGCGATGCGGGTGCTGATCTCGACCGTGAGCATGCGCGGCACGGTGGTCATCGGCGAGGGCGAGAAGGACAACGCCCCCATGCTCTACAACGGCGAGCAGGTGGGCGCCGGCGAGGGCCCCGAGGTCGACGTGGCCGTGGACCCGATCGACGGCACCACGCTGACCGCCAAGGGGATGGCCAACGCCGTCTCGGTGCTGGCGGTCTCGCCCCGCGGCTCGATGTACGACCCCTCGGCCGTGTTCTACATGGAGAAGCTGGTCACCGGGGCGGCTGCCGCCGACGTCGTCGACATCCGCTACCCCGTGGCCGAGAACGTCCACCAGGTCGCCAAGGCCAAGGGCACCAAGCCCGAGGACGTCACGGTCGTGCTGCTCGACCGGCCCCGCCACGAGAAGCTGGCCGAGGAGATCCGGGCCACCGGGGCGCGCATCAAGTTCATCGTCGACGGCGACGTCGCCGGCGCCATCATGGCCGCCCGCGAGGGCACCGGCATCGACCTGCTGCTCGGCATCGGCGGCACCCCCGAGGGGATCATCGCGGCCTGCGCGATGAAGTGCCTCGACGGCGTCATCCAGGGTCGGCTGTGGCCCACCGACGACGAGGAGCGGCAGCGCGCCGTCGACGCCGGCCACGACCTCGACCGCGTCCTGCTCACCGACGACCTGGTGCGCGGCGACGACTGCTTCTTCGTCGCCACCGGCATCACCGACGGCGAGCTGATGCAGGGCGTGCGCTACAAGGCCGGGGGCGCCTCGACCCACTCGCTGGTGATGCGCTCGCGCAGCGGCACGATCCGCTCCATCCACAGCGAGCACCGGCTGTCCAAGCTGAGTGCCTACGCCGACGTCGACTTCGGACGCTGAGGCCCGCCCGGATGAGCGAGCAGATGGTCGTCGTCGCCGGTGAGTCCCTGGTCGACGTGGTGCTGGACCACGACGGCGACTCCACCGAGACCCCGGGCGGGTCCCCCCTCAACGTCGCGGTCGGGCTCGCTCGCCTCGACGTGCCCGCCACCTTGATCACCCAGGTCGGCGACGACGAGCGCGCCGGCGTCGTGGTCGGCCACGTGACCGCCAGCGGCGCCGAGATCGTCGCGGCCCCGACCTCCTCGGGTCGCACCTCGGTCGCCACGGCCCACCTCGACGCGACGGGCGCGGCGCGCTACGAGTTCGAGCTCGACTGGAGCCTGCCCCGCCAGGAGCTGCCGATCTGCCGGGCGCTGCACGTCGGGTCCCTCGGCACCCTGCTGGAGCCCGGCCGCGAGTCGGTGCGCGACCTGGTCGAGCAGGCCTGCGAGCGGGAGCTGTTCGTCAGCTTCGACGCCAACCTGCGCGAGACCTTCGTCGACGACCGCGCCGAGGTGTGGCGCCAGGTCCGCGAGCTCGGCGCGCGGTGCACGCTGGTGAAGCTGAGCGACGAGGACGCCGAGCTGCTCGACCCCTCGCAGGCGCCCGACGACGTCGCGCGCACCCTGCTCGAGGGCGAGCGCACCGACCTGGTGCTGCTGACCCGCGGCCCCGACGGCGCCACGGCGTACTGCGCGGGCGGCGAGTTCAGCGTGGCGCCGCGCACCACGCACGTCGTGGACACCGTCGGCGCCGGCGACGCCTTCATGGCCGGCACCCTGGCGCAGCTGCACGACCTGGGGGTGCTGACCCCGGGCACCCAGGAGCTGCCCGCCGACGAGGCGTCGCTGACCCGGCTGCTCGCCGGGGCGGTGGAGATCGCCGCCATCACCTGCGAGCGGCGCGGCGCGAACCCACCTCGTCGCTCGGAGCTGCCGACCGGCTGGCCCGGCTGAGCTGCTGGCGGCGCAGCGCCGCCAGCACGTGGTCGAGCACGACCGGGTCGACGGCCATGCCGCAGTGGCTGGTGCGCACCTCGACGTGGGTGGCCGCCGGGTCCAGGCAGGCGCGCCAGTCGACGATCCCGTCGCGGCGGCTGTAGACCGCGGTGAACGACTGCTCCGCCGAGAGCGGCAGCCGGCTGTCCTCCCACGACAGCCGGGCGCAGTCGCCGCCGAAGCAGTCGGCGCCCATGAGGCCCCGCAGCCCGGCGCCGTTGAGCCGGGCGAGCAGCCGCGCGTCCCACGCCAGCAGCCGGTGCACCGCTCCCGGGGCCAGCACCGGCGAGCCCAGCGCCACGATGCCCTCCACCAGGTCGGGACGGCGGGCGGCGAGGCCGCGGGCCAGCATGCCGCCCAGGCTGTGGCCGACCACCGTCACCTTGCGGCCGCGGCGGACCGCGATCGTCTCCAGGCGCCGCTCGAGCCGGTCCGCCGCCTCGCGGGTGCAGCCCACGTTGACGTGGATCTGCGAGCGGTAGGTCCGGAACCCCTCGCGCCGCAGGAACAGCGCCATCCCGCGCAGCGTCGAGTCACCGGCCATGAACCCCGGCACGAGGACGACGGGGTCGTGGGCGCTGACGCGGTGCGGGCCGGCGTACGGCAGCACCGAGCGGGCCCGCCGGTCCTCGCGGGAGCGCCGCAGCAGCCGCGCGGCCTCCGACACGGTGCTGGCCTCCCGGGCCAGCGCCCGCACGCCCGACGGACCGCCGAACCCCGGGGGGACCAGGAAGGAACCGAGTGGTGAGCTCATCCTCGGACGGTAGCGTTGGTGACCAGATACCTGGCGCACATCGCCGAAATCCCCATGATCCGGAAAAGAGGGACCATGTCCGCCCCTGACCCCGTGGCCGTGCCCGTGTCCGAGGAGCTCTTCGCCCCGGTGTCTCCCGGGGTGGAGCTGTGCTACCAGACCTTCGGGGAGCCCGACGGCGACCCGCTGCTGCTGGTGATGGGGCTCGGCGGTCCGATGAACTGGTGGGACACCGAGCTGTGCGAGCAGCTGGCCCGCGAGGGCTTCCACGTGGTCCGCTACGACAACCGCGACACCGGCCGCTCCAGCCGGGTGCGCGGCCGGGTCGGCCGGACCCAGCTGGTCCAGGCCTTCCTCGGCCGGCCCACCCGGGCGCCGTACCAGCTGGGCGACATGGCCGCCGACGCGGTCGGCCTCATGGATCACCTGGGCTGGACCAGTGCTCACGTCGCCGGCATCTCGATGGGCGGCATGATCGTGCAGACCCTGGCCGTGGAGCACCCCGAGCGGGTGCGCTCGATGACCTCGGTGATGTCGACCCTGGGGCGGCGCACGGTCGGCTGGCAGCACCCCTCGCTGCTGCCGATGCTGCTGGCCCGCCGGACGCCGGGCAAGGAGGCCTACGTCCTCGGCTCGGCCAAGATGTGGCGCCTGATCGGCTCCCCCGGCTTCCCGACCGACGAGGACCGGCTGCGCGCGCGGGCCGAGGAGACCTTCGACCGGGGCGTGTCGGCCAACGGCGTGCTGCGCCAGATGCTGGCCATCCTCAACCAGCCCGACCGCACCCGCCGCCTCGGCGAGGTGCGGGTGCCGGCCGCCGTCATGCACGGCACCGCCGACAAGATGGTGCACGTCTCGGGCGGTCGCGCCACGGCCCGCGCCATCCCGGGCGCCGAGCTGCTGACGGTCGACGGCATGGGCCACGACCTCCCGCCGGCGCTGTTCGACTCCTTCGTGGACCTGGTCCGACGTACGGCGGACCGGGCGTCGACGGGAGCCGACGCCCGGTCCTAGGAGCCGGTGGTGCTGCGGGTCAGTCGCTGAGCCGCTCGCCGCTGTCCGCGTCGAAGACGTGGACGCTGCGGGGGTCGGTCGTCACGTAGATCGTGTCGCCCTTGTGGACCGAGTCGCGGCCCGAGACCCGCACGATGATGCTGTTGGGCGTGCCCTCGACACCGCTGGTGCCGTAGACGAACGCGTCCGAGCCGAGCTCCTCGACCACGGTGACGGTGACCGGCAGGCCACCCTCCTCGGGGCCGACCTGGCGCCAGGCCTCGGGACGCACGCCGACGACGACGTCGCCGCTCATCTTCTTGGCGGCGGTCTCGTCGACCGGCACGGCGTAGTCGCCGATGACGGCGCGGCCGTCCTTGGCGGTGGCACCCATGAGGTTCATCTGCGGGGAGCCGATGAAGCCGGCCACGAACAGGTTGACGGGCCGGTCGTAGAGGTTGAGCGGGGTGTCGACCTGCTGGAGGTAGCCGTCCTTCATCACCGCGACGCGGTCGCCCATCGTCATGGCCTCGACCTGGTCGTGGGTGACGTAGACGGTGGTGACGCCGAGGTCGGCCTGCAGCTTGGCGATGTCGGTGCGGGTCTGCACGCGCATCTTGGCGTCGAGGTTCGACAGCGGCTCGTCCATGCAGAACACCTGCGGGTTGCGCACGATCGCGCGGCCCATGGCGACGCGCTGGCGCTGACCACCGGAGAGGGCCTTGGGCTTGCGCTCGAGGTACTCGGTCAGGTTGAGGATGCGAGCAGCCTCCTCGACGCGCTTCTTGCGCTCCTCGGGCTTCATCTTGGCCATCTTGAGCGCGAAGCCCATGTTGTCGGCCACCGTCATGTGCGGGTAGAGCGCGTAGTTCTGGAAGACCATGGCGATGTCACGGTCCTTCGGGGGGAGCTTGGTGACGTCCTTGTCGCCGATGAAGATCTGGCCGCTGTTGACCTCCTCGAGGCCCGCGAGCATGCGCAGGGTCGTGGACTTGCCGCAGCCCGAGGGCCCGACGAGGACCATGAACTCCCCGTCGTGGATCTCCAGGTCGATGCCCGGGACGGCGGGCTTGTCGGCGCCGGGATACCAGCGCTGAGCCTGCTTGAACGTGATGGTTGCCATGTGTCTATCTCCTCACCGGCAGGAACGTGCCGGACGATCCGTTGTAAGTGACGGCAGTCACCCTAGGGGTTCACCCCCCTCCCGTCGACCTGTGACGGGCGTTACACAGTCGTGACCTCCCAGCCTTGACGCACCGATGACGTAAACGCTTTCATCTGCGCTGTCAGCACCAGGCCCACCCAGGGGCGAGGACGAGGGAGAAACGATCACATGCGAGCAATCACGAGACCGCGGAGCCTGGCGGCTGCCGCTGTCCTGACCGCCGGCACCATGCTGCTGGCCGGCTGTGGCGGCGGCGGGGGCGACGACGCCTCGGCCGGCGGCACGTCCCCGGGCGAGGGCAAGGCCGAGTGCGAGGGGCTCACGTCCTTCGGCGACCTGTCGGGCAAGTCCGTCAGCGTCTACACCTCGATCATCGCGCCCGAGGACAAGGCCCAGAAGGAGAGCTACAAGCTCTTCGAGGACTGCACCGGCGCCTCCATCAAGTACGAGGGCTCCTCGGAGTTCGAGGCCCAGCTCAACGTGCGCGTCCAGGGCGGCAACGCCCCCGACATCGCCTACATCCCCCAGCCCGGCCTGCTCAAGACGCTGGTCCAGGACACCGGCCAGGTCGTCGAGGCGCCCTCCGGCGTCGGCGAGAACGTCGACAAGTTCTGGGGCGAGGACTGGAAGGCCTACGGCACGGTCGACGACAAGTTCTACGCCGCCCCGCTCGGCGCGAACGTGAAGTCCTTCGTGTGGTACTCCCCGAAGATGTTCAAGGAGAACGGCTGGAAGGTGCCGACCACCTGGGACGACATGATGACGCTGTCCGAGGACATGGCCGCCAAGGGCATCAAGCCCTGGTGCGCCGGCATCGAGTCCGGTGACGCCACCGGCTGGGTGACCACCGACTGGCTCGAGGACGCCATGCTCCGCGAGGTCGGCCCCGACGTCTACGACCAGTGGGTCAACCACGAGATCCCGTTCGACGACCCGCAGGTCGAGTCCGCCCTGCAGCTCGTCGGCTCGATCCTCAAGGACGACAAGATGGTCAACGGCGGCATCGGCGACGTGAAGTCGATCGCCACCACCGCCTTCCAGGAGGCCGGCCTGCCGATCCTCAAGGGCGAGTGCGGCCTGCACCGCCAGGCGAGCTTCTACGCCGCCCAGTGGCCCGAGGGCACCAAGGTGACCGAGGACGGCGACGTGTTCGCCTTCTACCTGCCCACCACGAGCGAGGAGTTCGGCCAGCCCGTCCTCGGCGGTGGCGAGTTCGTCGCGGCGTTCGCCGACCGTCCCGAGGTCCAGGCCTTCCAGACCTACCTGTCGACCGACACGTGGGCCAACGAGAAGGCCAAGGCCACCCCCGGCGGCGGCTGGGTCAGCGCCAACAAGGGGCTGGACATCGCCAACCTGAAGAGCCCGATCGACAAGCTGTCGGCCGAGACCTTCCAGGACCCCGACGCGGTCTTCCGCTTCGACGGTTCGGACCAGATGCCCGGCGCCGTGGGTGCCGACTCCTTCTGGAAGCAGATGACCGCCTGGATCACCGGGCAGGACGACGCCACGACCCTCGGCAACATCGAGAAGTCCTGGCCCTCCTCCTGATCCGTCTCCTCCCTGGGTGGTGAGGACCGGGTCGCGGCGCGAGCCGCGGCCCGGTCCCCCACCCGCCCACGTCCCCCCTCCCGACGACGACCCTCGGAGCGGCCATGTCCACCCCTGAGAAGTTCCTCAACCTGCTCTTCGCTGTCTTGCTCTTCTTCGGGGTCATGGGCGCGATCCTGCTCCTGACCCAGCGGTTCCGCTCGCGCGCTGGCGAGCGCATCCAGGTCGCCGCCTTCGTGCTGCCCTCGCTGCTGATGGTGGCGGTCGGCCTGCTCTACCCCGCGATCACCACGATCGTGCAGTCCTTCAAGAACCGCTCGCTGACCGAGTTCGTCGGCTTCGACAACTACCAGGCGATCTTCACCGACCCGGCCCAGCTGCAGGTGCTGCGCAACACCGCGATCTGGGTCATCGTGACGCCGGTCCTCGCGACCGCCATCGGCCTGGTGTACGCCGTGCTCATCGACCGCGCCCGCTTCGAGAAGTTCGCCAAGACGCTGCTGTTCCTGCCGATGGCGATCTCGCTCGTGGGCGCGTCGATCATCTGGAAGTTCGTCTACGACTACAAGGCCACCGAGCAGGACCAGCTCGGCATCCTCAACGCCATCCTCAAGTCGTTCGGCGTCGAGACCTACCGGTTCCTGCTGACCGAGCCCTGGAACACGCTGTTCCTCATCGTCATCTTCATCTGGGTGCAGGCCGGCTTCGCCATGACGCTGCTCTCCGCGTCGATCAAGGCCATCCCCGACGACATGATCGAGGCCGCCAAGCTCGACGGCGCGAGCGCGCTGAAGATGTTCCGCTTCATCACGATCCCGAGCATCCGTCCGGCCCTGATCGTGGTGCTCACCACCATCAGCATCGCGACGCTCAAGGTGTTCGACATCGTCCGCACCAGCACCGGCGGCAACTTCGGCACCAGCGTGCTGGCCAACGAGTTCTACACCCAGAGCTTCCGGGCCTTCCAGCAGGGACTGGGAGCCGCGCTCGGCACCCTGATCTTCGTGCTGGTGCTGCCCATCGTCGTCTACAACATCCGTCAGATGCGCAAGCTGGAGTCCCGATGACCACGAGCACCCCCACCATCGCCCCCGCGCAGATCGAGCCCCCCACGGGCCCGCCGAAGAGCGCCGCCGCGGCCGCGCACGGCGGTCTGACCAGCCGGATCGGATCGGCGGTCGCGCTGGTCATCGCCGTGCTGTGGACGATCCCGACCTTCGGCCTGCTGGTCTCCTCCTTCCGCCCCGAGGGCGAGGTCAAGACCAACGGCTGGTGGAACGCCTTCACCAACCCGTCGTTCACCTTCGACAACTACAAGTCGGTCATCACCGGCTCCGACGTCGACCTGGCGACGTACTTCGTGAACTCGTTCGTCATCACGATCCCGTCGGTGCTGATCCCGATCAGCCTGGCGACGCTCGCGGCGTACGCCTTCGCCTGGATGGACTTCAAGGGCCGCCACCTGCTGTTCGTGGCCGTCTTCGCGCTCCAGATCGTGCCGATCCAGGTGACGATGATCCCGCTGCTCAAGCTCTACGTGAACCCGCCGTTCGGCCTGCCCCAGCTCGCGGGCGCCAACGCCGTCGGTGGCGGCTTCTGGACCGTGTGGCTCTCCCACTCGATCTTCGCGCTGCCGCTGGCGATCTACCTGATGCACAATTTCATGCGCGAGATCCCCGGCGAGCTGATCGAGTCGGCGCGCGTCGACGGCGCCGGCCACGTGCAGATCTTCACCCGCATCATGCTGCCGCTGCTCACCCCGGCCATCGCGGCCTTCGGCATCTTCCAGTTCCTGTGGGTCTGGAACGACCTGCTCGTGGCGCTGGTGTTCGCCGGCGGCAACCTGGACGTCTCGCCCCTGACGGTGCGGCTCGCCGCGCTGGCGGGCCAGCGCGGCGAGGACTGGCACCTGCTCAGCGCCGGTGCGTTCGTCTCCCTGGTGGTGCCCCTGATCGTCTTCCTCGCCGGTCAGCGCTACTTCGTGCGCGGCCTGCTGGCCGGAAGTGTCAAGGGCTGACGGCCGCCCCGGCGACTCGGGCAGCCTCGCGGAGGTCGTCCGCATGGGCGGCCACCCACCGGTAGGAGGCCTTGGGGGTGCGCGTCTGGTCCTCCGACGCGACGTGCACCAGCCCGAAGGTCTTCGTGTAGCCCTCGGCCCACTCGAAGTTGTCGAGCAGGGTCCACACGAAGTAGGCCCGCACGTCGGCACCTGCGCGGCGCGCGTCGTTCACCGCAGCGAGGTGGCCGCGCAGGTAGTCGATGCGGTCCTGGTCGTCGACGGCGTACGTCGGGGCCTCGCCCTCCGCGACCGGCGCGACCTCGTCGACGCAGGCGGCGCCGTTCTCGGTGACGATGATCGGCACGCCGACGCGCTCCCAGGTCGTGGTCAGCACGTCGGTCAGGCCCGCGGGCTCGATCTCCCAGCCGATGTCGGTGCGGGGCTCGCGGACCACCAGGTCGAAGGGCGCGACGCCCGGGTAGGCGCCCCCCTCGGGGTGGGGCGCGGCGTCCGCCAGGGCGACGTCGGGGCGCACGGGCGTGTAGTAGTTGACGCCCAGCCAGTCGACCGAGCCCTGGATCCGGTCCAGGTCACCGGTCTGGACCAGCTCGGGGTCGGCCAGCTCCGGCGCGACGGACAGCAGCTGCTCGCCGTACGCCCCGTCGACGAGCGGGTCGAGCCACACCGCGTTGCGGATGGCGTCGATGCCGGCGCTGACCTCGCGCGCCTCCTCCCGCTCGGGCCAGATCGGGGCGAGGTTGAGCACGATGCCCACGGCCTCGGCGCCCGCCGCCCGCAGCCGCTCCGCGGCCAGCGCGTGGCCCAGGTTGAGGTGGTGGGCCGCGCGGTGCGCCGCTCCCCCCTCCTGGCGACCCGGGGCGTGCACGCCCGCGGCGTAGCCGAGGTACGCCGCGCACCACGGCTCGTTGTGCGTGGCCCACAGACCCACCCGGTCGACGAGCCGCTGCGCCACCACGTCGGCGTACTCCGCGAAGGCCTCGGGGGTGCTGCGCACCAGCCAGCCGCCCTCGTCCTCCAGCGCCTGCGGCAGGTCCCAGTGGAAGAGCGTGGCGCTGGGCACCAGGCCCCGCTCGAGCATGCCGTCGACGAGGCGGTCGTAGTAGTCGAGCCCGCGCTCCTCCACGCGCCCGCGCCCCTCGGGCACGATCCGCGGCCAGGCGATGGAGAAGCGGTAGTACTCCACGCCGAGGCCGGCGACGAGGTCGAGGTCCTCGGTCCACCGGTGGTAGGAGTCGCAGGCCACCGAGCCGTCGCGACCGTCGGCGGTCGCGCCGGGGCGCTGGCTGAAGACGTCCCAGATCGAGGGGCCACGGCCGTCCTCGGTGAAGGCCCCCTCGATCTGGTAGGACGCGGTGGCGGTGCCGAGGGCGAATCGGCCGGGCTCGGGCAGTGCGGGGCTCATGTCGGGGAACCCTACGGTCCGCTCCCCCGCCGGCGGGAGCGCCGATGACCGGCATCAAGGACGTCGCCCTCGACGTCGGCCTCTCGATCGCGACGGTCTCGCGCGCCCTGCGCGGCCAGCCCGGCGTGTCGGCCGACAACCGCCACCGGATCGAGCAGGCCGCGGCACGGCTGGGCTACGTGCCCTCGCGCACGGCCGCCAACCTGGCCACCGGACGCACCCGCACCGTCGCCGTGGTGGTGCCCTACGTCAGCCGCTGGTTCTTCTCCACCGTCGTGCACGGCGCCGAGCAGGTGCTGAGCGGCCGGGGCTACGACCTGCTGCTGTTCAACCTCGCCGGCTCCGCCGAGGCCCGCCACCGGGTGATGCAGACCCACCAGCTGACCAAGCGCGCCGACGCCGTGGTCATCCTCGGGCTGCAGCCCACCCCGGCCGAGCAGACGTGGCTGGCCGACCACGCCGCCCGCGTGGTGTTGGTCGGCGCCAGCGTGCCCACCTGGCCCAGCGTCACCATCGACGACGAGGCCGCCTCGGTCACCGCCGTGGCCCACCTGGCCGCCCTCGGCCACCGCCGGATCGCCTACGTCGGCGGCTCGGCCGAGGAGGCCCTCGACTTCGCCACCCCGCGCGCCCGGCTGGTCGGCTTCCACCGCGCCATGAGCGAGTCCGGCCTCGAGGCCGACCCCGCCCTGGAGCGGGTCGGTGGCTTCACCGTCGCCGGCGGGCTCGCCGCGGGCCACGACCTGCTCGACCTGGACCAGCCCCCCACCGCGGTGTTCTGCGCCTCCGACGAGATGGCCATCGGCGTGCTCCGGGCCGCCCGCGACCGGGGCGTCGCCGTGCCCGAGCAGCTGTCCGTGGTGGGCATCGACGACCACGAGATGGCGCAGTTCCTCGACCTCACGACCGTGCGGCAGCCCGTCGCGGAGCAGGGTCGGCAGGCGGCGCTGCAGGTGCTCGCCCTGCTCGACGAGGACCCGCCGGAGCCCGTCCCGGCACGCCACCTGGTGCTCGAGACCGAGCTGGTGGTCCGCTCCAGCACCGGGCCCGCGCCCGCGGGCGGCGCGGCGTACGGGATAATCGCCGGTCGTGGCCACCGATCCTGAGTTCCGCTACTCCGACCTCCTGCCCACCGGCGCCGACCCGACGCCGTACCGGCTGCTGACCACCGAGGGTGTCTCCACCTTCGAGGCGGGGGGTCGCACCTTCCTGCAGGTCGAGCCCGAGGCGATCCAGCGGCTGACCGCCGAGGCGATGCACGACATCGCCCACTACCTGCGCCCCGCGCACCTGGCGCAGCTGCGCCGGATCATCGACGACCCCGAGGCGTCGGGCAACGACCGCTTCGTGGCGA
Source organism: Nocardioides scoriae (assembly GCF_900104965.1). Lineage (NCBI taxonomy): Bacteria > Bacillati > Actinomycetota > Actinomycetes > Propionibacteriales > Nocardioidaceae > Nocardioides > Nocardioides scoriae. Next base: position 2,088,494 of record NZ_LT629757.1, read on the forward strand.
CCGACCTGCTCAAGAACGTCAACATCTCCGCCGGCGGCGTGCTGCCAATGTGCCAGGACACCGGCACCGCCATCGTCATGGGCAAGAAGTCCGAGGGCGTGCTCACCGGCACCGACGACGGCGAGGCCATCAGCCGCGGCGTGTACGACGCCTACACCAAGCTCAACCTGCGCTACTCCCAGCTCGCGCCGCTGACGACGTGGGAGGAGAAGAACACCGGCACCAACCTGCCCGCGCAGATCGAGCTGTACGCCACCCCCGACGCCGACGGGACGCCGTCGTACAAGTTCCTCTTCATGGCCAAGGGTGGCGGCTCGGCCAACAAGTCGTTCCTGTTCCAGGAGACCAAGGCGGTCCTCAACCCGAAGCGGATGCTGGAGTTCCTCGACGAGAAGATCCGCTCGCTCGGGACGGCCGCGTGCCCGCCGTACCACCTGGCCATCGTCATCGGCGGCACCAGCGCGGAGTTCGCGCTCAAGACCGCGAAGTACGCCTCCGCGCACTACCTCGACGAGCTGCCGACCGAGGGCTCGATGTCGGCCCACGGCTTCCGCGACGTCGAGCTCGAGGAGCAGGTCTTCGAGCTGACCAAGTCGTTCGGCATCGGCGCGCAGTTCGGCGGCAAGTACTTCTGCCACGACGTGCGCGTGGTGCGGCTGCCCCGCCACGGTGCCTCGTGCCCGGTCGCGATCGCCGTCTCGTGCTCGGCCGACCGGCAGGCGCTGGGCAAGATCACCCCCGAGGGCGTCTTCCTGGAGCAGCTCGAGACCGACCCCGCGTCGTACCTCCCGGAGACCGAGCTGGAGGAGGGCGACGTCGTCGCCATCGACCTCAACCAGCCGATGGACGACATCCTCGCCGAGCTGACGAGGCACCCGGTCAAGACGCGGCTCTCGCTGACCGGGCCGCTGGTCGTGGCCCGCGACATCGCGCACGCGAAGATCAAGGAGCGGCTCGACGCCGGCGAGGAGGTGCCGTCGTACCTGCGCGACCACGCGGTCTACTACGCCGGGCCCGCCAAGACGCCCGAGGGCTACGCGTCGGGCTCCTTCGGCCCGACGACCGCCGGCCGGATGGACTCCTACGTCGAGCAGTTCCAGGCCGCCGGCGGCTCCAAGGTGATGCTGGCCAAGGGCAACCGCTCCAAGGTCGTCACCCAGGCCTGCGAGGCCCACGGCGGCTTCTACCTCGGCTCCATCGGCGGCCCCGCCGCCCGCCTCGCCCAGGACTGCATCAAGTCGGTGTCGGTGCTGGAGTACGAGGAGCTCGGCATGGAGGCCGTGTGGAAGATCGAGGTCGAGGACTTCCCCGCCTTCATCGTCGTCGACGACAAGGGCAACGACTTCTTCACCGACCCGTCGGGGGCCGTCACCGTGCCGATCAGCGGGCTGCGGGTGCGCTCGGCGGAGTAGGGGCGCTCAGGCCTCGAGGTCGCGGTCGACGGCGGGGTCCCGGACCTCGTCGTCCTTGACGTAGTCGCCGTTGCGGTGCGCCTCGTCGCGCGACCCGCTGCGGGCGTTGGGGCCCTGGCGGCCCTCCTGCACGTCGTCCTCGTGGGGCTGACCCGCGACCGACTGGTCGTCCGAGATCGGCTGCGGCCCGCCGCCCATGCTGCTGGCCTCCGAGACCTGGCCTTCGGACTCCTGCTCGCCCACGGTGACTCCCTCTGCTCGTCGTGCTGCGTCCCTGGCCGCGCGGCTGCTGCCGCTCGGCGTGCTCCCCGAGGCTAGCGAGCGGGTCCTCACGGGGTGCGCTCCCCCCAGACGTCATCAGGCCGACGGGGCGGGCCCGCGTCGTCCGGGCTGGGCGCGTCGTACGAGGTGGCCGTCCGGGCTGGGCGCGTCGTACGAGGTGGCCGTCCGGGCTGGGCGCGTCGTACGAGGTGGCCGTCCGGGCGGGGCGCGTCATGCGAGGTGGCTGCCCGGGTGTGGCCGCGTCATGCGACGTGGCCGTCGGGGGCGACGGCGCGTCATGCGAAGTGGCTGGCCCGGGGACCGGTCCGCATGACGTCGTACGGGAGGTCATGCGAACTGGCCGCCGGAGCGACCACCCCGCATGACGTCCCGACCGCGCGAGGTGGTGCCGCCTCCCACGAGGTGGTGCTGCCTCCCGGGCGTCCGGTGGCGTCTCACTCATGCCGCTGAGCGCGGGGCGCGCCAGCCGGCGCGACAAAGTGCTTCCTCGACCTGGTCGAAGAACACGTCCGGGGCGACGCGGAGGCCGAGGACGGGGAGGCGGAGCACGACGTCACCGTCGAGGGCGACCCGGTTGTGGCGGACGGCGTCGGCGACGAGGTTCTCCGCCCAGGTGTGCTGGATGCCGTCGACCTCGAGGACCACGTGCCAGCGGTCCCAGCGGAAGTCGAGATAGCAGGACCCCGAGGGAGCACGCCGCACCACCTGCTGGTCGGGCAGCGGGAGTCCGCGCTCCCGACATCCGCGGAGCACGTCGAGCTCTCCCAGCGAGCCGACGCCTCCGGCGAGGTCGAGCAGGAGGTTGCCCAACTGCTCGCGACGCCGGTCCCGTCGGATGCGCATCAGCTCCACCGCGAGGTCGGCGACGGTCGTGAGCCGCTGCTGCACCGCCATCGTCACGAGCAGGGTCGCCTGCCGCTCGGTCCGTGCCCACAGCGCCGCGCGCACGGCCGCCACCGCGGGGCGGGTGCGGGGCGGCGACGAACCGCCGGCGACGTCACCGGCGTCCCAGCGGCGGGTCTGCCGGATGTCCACCGTGGTGCCGCGGTGGCGGATCCGGGCGCCCCGGGGCACCGAGACGCGGATCCGCTCCGGCTCGTAGTGCTCGAGACCAGCGGCCACCAGCGACGAGTCCCCGTCGAGGACGGCCCGTGGTCCACCCTCGAGGACCGCCGACCACAGGCGGGCCTGCGTGGTGAGCGGCCCCGAGTGCACCACCACGCAGTGGCGACCGATCAGCTGCCACCGACCGGCCCGGACGTCGGCGCGGACCTCGCTGCGGGTGAGGCCGGCGGCGTACAGCTGCGACCGCGCCACGACGCCGCCCTGCCGCGACGCGACCTCCCGGACGCGACGCCCGCGGTCGCCCCGTCTCGGCTCGTCGCGCCCGGCCCGCTGGATGTCCATGGCTGCAGCCTGCGACCACCGACCTCGATCCGCACAGGCCACGACGCGACCTGTGGACGACCGACGCCGCCCGGGTTCCTGTGGACCAGCGGGACGTCATACATTGCGGCCGTCCCGGCGACCACCGCGTACGACGTCCCCCGGGACGTCATGCATCCCGGCCGCCCCCGCGACCACCTCGCATGACGCACCCCGGGATCGGACGACCACCTCGGGGCCGGCCCACCCCGACACCGACGACGACCAGGAGGCACCCCCCGTGGAGCACGTCGAGGTGGCGAGGGCGGAGACGGAGCGGGGCGAGGTCCTGCTGCGACGGCGCACGACGGACCGGGGGCCGGCCGTGCTGGAGCTGCGGGTCAACGGGGTGTTCGTGATGGACAACCAGGAGACCTCGACGGAGATCGAGCTGGCGGCAGCGGCGCTGGCGCTGGTCGAGGACCCGCGCGACGTGCTGGTCGGCGGGCTCGGGCTGGGGTTCACGGTGCAGCGGCTGCTGGGCGACCCGCGGGTCGAGCGGGTCGTGGTCGTCGAGCTGGAGGAGGCGCTGGTCGGCTGGATGCGCGACGGGACGGTGCCGCACGGACCAGCTCTGCTGGCCGACCGGCGGGTGCGGGTGGTCACCGCCGACGTCCGCAGCGCCGTGGCCGAGGCGACCGGGGACGCTGCGGCCGACGGGACGACCGGCGGCAGCGGCGCCGGCCGCTACGACCTGGTGCTGCTGGACGTCGACAACGGACCGGGCTACCTCGTGCACGACGCCAACGCCGCGGTCTACGCGCGGGCCTTCCTCACCGACGTGCGGCGGCTGCTCGCTCCCGGCGGCGTGGTCGTGGTCTGGTCGGCCGACACCGCGCCCGAGCTGCTCGACACCATGACCGAGGTGTTCGGTCGGTGCGAGGAGCGGGCCTTCGACGTGGCGCTGCAGGGCCGGCAGGAGGCGTACTACCTCTACGTCGCGCGCCCCGACGCCGCGTGACGTCCTGAGCCGGGCGGGTACGTTCGCCGCATGAGCGAGCAGACCCGCACCGAGCACGACAGCATGGGCGACATCGAGGTCCCCCGCGACGCCCTGTGGCGGGCGCAGACCCAGCGGGCGGTCGAGAACTTCCCCATCAGCGGCACCACCCTGGAGCCCGCGCACGTCGTGGCCATCGCCCGCGTCAAGAAGGCCGCCGCGCGCACCAACGCGGCCCTGGGCATCGTCGACCAGGAGCAGGCCGACGCGATCGCCGCCGCGGCCGACGAGGTCATCGCGGGCCGCCACCACGACGCGTTCCCCATCGACGTCTTCCAGACCGGCTCGGGCACCAGCTCCAACATGAACATGAACGAGGTGCTGGCCTCGCTCGCCGCCCGCGCCGGTGTCGAGGTCCACCCCAACGACCACGTCAACGCCAGCCAGTCGAGCAACGACACCTTCCCCACCTCCATCCACGTCGCCGCCGCCGAGGCCGCCACCACCGACCTGGTGCCGGCGCTCGACGTGCTCGCGACGTCGCTGGAGGCGAAGGCCGAGGAGTTCGCCGACGTCGTGAAGTCGGGCCGCACCCACCTGATGGACGCGACCCCAGTGATGCTCGGTCAGGAGTTCGGCGGGTACGCCGCCGTCGTGCGGCTCGGCATCGAGCGCGTCGAGTCCGCCCTGCCCCGCGTCGTCGAGCTGCCGCTGGGGGGCACGGCCGTCGGCACCGGGATCAACACCCCCGACGGGTTCGCCGAGCAGGTCATCGCCGACCTCGCCCGCGAGACGGGGCTGCCGTTCCGCGAGACCCGCAACCACTTCGAGGCGCAGGGCGGCCAGGACGCGCTGGTCGAGCTCTCGGGCCAGCTGCGCACCATCGCGGTCGGCCTGACCAAGATCTGCAACGACCTGCGCTGGATGTCCTCGGGGCCGACCACCGGCCTCGCCGAGATCCACCTGCCCGACCTGCAGCCGGGGTCGAGCATCATGCCGGGCAAGGTCAACCCGGTGCTGCCGGAGGCCACCTTGATGGTGTGCGCCCAGGTCGTCGGCAACGACGCCACCGTGGCGCTGGCCGGGGCGAGCGGCAGCTTCGAGCTGAACGTGATGATGCCGGTGATGGCCCGCAACCTGCTCGAGTCGATCCGGCTGCTCGCGGCCGTGGCACCGCTGCTCGCCCACCGCTGCGTCGACGGCATCACCGCCGACGAGGACCGGATGCTGGCGTACGCCGAGTCGTCACCGTCGGTGGTGACGCCGCTCAACCGCCACATCGGCTACGAGGAGGCCTCCAAGGTCGCCAAGGCGGCGTTGGAGGAAGGTCGGACCATCCGCGAGCAGGTGCTCGCGATGGGCTACGTCGAGCGCGGCGACCTCACCGAGGAGCAGCTCGACGCCGCCCTGGACGTCCGCTCGATGACCGGCCGCTGACCCCGCGGCCGGGAGCCGGTCGGCTCAGTACCAGCCGTTGCCCTGCTTGAAGGACTCCGCACCGCAGGCCGAGCCGTAGCGGTCGCGGATGTAGCCCAGGCCCCACTTGATCTGGGTCGCGGGGTTGGTGGCCCAGTCGGCGCCGGCCGAGGCCATCTTGGAGCCGGGCAGCGCCTGCGGGATGCCGTACGCCGAGGAGCTGGGGTTGTCGGCGTCCACGCGCCACCCGGACTCGCCGGACCAGAGGCTGTCGAGGCAGCCGAACTCCGAGGCGCTCATGCCGAACTGGGGCATCAGGGCCCGGGCCAGGGTCTTGGGGTCGGCGTCCGCCAGGTCCTGGGACTTCGTGGCGGCCCGACCGGCGTCGCTGGCCAGGGTGCGGGCCTTGCCGCGGTCGAGCACGGCGGTCCGGTCGCCCTCGGAGCGCGAGGCCCGGTCCGTGCGCTCGGCGAGCTCGGTGTCGCTCAGCGGCGACGGCGTCGGCGCGGCGGCCGACAGGGCCACGCCGGAGCCGTCGAGGGGACCGGCGGCGCCGCCGCCGGTCAGCACGCCGGCGGCCACGACGAGACCGGTGGCGCCCAGGGCGACGGCGGTCAGGCCGGCGGCACGTCGGGCGCCGCGGCGGCGCGAGCCGGGCACGGGCAGCGTGCGGTGCTTGGCATGGTGGTGTGACGACAAGGTGAGCCCTCGGGGTTGGCGACAACGTCAACCGCGCTCCAGGTCCTCGATCGACCACCCGAGTGGGTGAGGCGGAACGCGCAGGGAAGAACCTCCACCGAAACACACCCGCAGGGGTGGTTGCAAATCGAACCACCCCTGCGGCGCGTGGCCTGCGTCACCGACCGGCCCTACATCGTGACGTGCTCCAGCATCTCCGTGACCAGGGCCGCGATGGGCGAGCGCTCGGAGCGGGTGAGCGTGACGTGGGCGAACAGCGGGTGCCCCTTGAGGCGGTCGACGACCGCGACGACGCCGTCGTGGCGGCCCACCCGCAGGTTGTCGCGCTGGGCCACGTCGTGCGTCAGCACCACCTTGGAGTTGGCCCCCATCCGCGAGAGCACGGTCAGCAGCACGTTGCGCTCCAGCGACTGCGCCTCGTCGACGATGACGAAGGCGTCGTGCAGCGAGCGGCCGCGGATGTGGGTCAGCGGCATCACCTCGAGCATGCCCCGGTCGAGCACCTCGTCGACGACGTCGGGCGTGGTGATGGCACCCAGGGTGTCGAACACGGCCTGGCCCCAGGGCGACATCTTCTCCGACTCGCTGCCGGGGAGGTAGCCGAGCTCCTGGCCGCCGACCGCGAACAGCGGCCGGAACACGACGACCTTCTTGTGCTGGCGCCGCTCGAGCACCGTCTCGAGGCCCGCGCACAGCGCCAGCGCCGACTTGCCGGTGCCGGCGCGGCCGCCCAGCGACACGATGCCGACCTCGGGGTCGAGCAGCAGGTCGAGGGCGATGCGCTGCTCGGCGGAGCGGCCGTGCAGCCCGAAGGCCTCCCGGTCGCCGCGCACGAGGTGCACCTGCTTGTCGGCCTTGACGCGGCCCAGGGCGCTGCCCCGCTCGGAGACCATCACCAGACCGGTGTGGCACGGCAGGTCCTTGGCGACGTCGAGGTCGATCACCTGGTCGTCGTACAGCTCGTCGAGGTCGGCGCCGGTGACCTCGAGCTCGGTCATGCCCGTCCAGCCGGCGTCGGACTCGTGGACCTGCTCGCCGCGGTACTCCTGGGCGTCGAGGCCGACGGCCGAGGCCTTGATGCGCATCGGCAGGTCCTTGGAGACCAGCGTGACGTCGTGGCCCTCGTCGGCCAGGTTGCGCGCCACGGCCAGGATCCGGGTGTCGTTGTCCCCGAGCCGGAAGCCCGAGGGCAGCGACGCGGCGTCGGTGTGGTTGAGCTCGACGCGCAGCGTGCCGCCGTCCTCCCCCACCGGGACCGGCTCGTCGAGCCGGCCGTTGGCGACGCGGAGCTCGTCGAGGCCGCGCAGCGCCGAGCGGGCGAAGTAGCCGAGCTCGGGGTGGTGGCGCTTGGCCTCGAGCTCGGTGATCACGACGACGGGGAGCACCACCTCGTGCTCGGCGAAGCGGTTGATCGCCTTCGGGTCGGCGAGGAGCACCGACGTGTCGAGGACGTAGGTGCGACGGCCGTCGTCACCGAGGTCCTCGGGGGACCGCTCGCGGGCGGTGCTGGACGCGGTGCTGGACAGTGGGCGCTGCGCTGGTGCCACGGTTTCCCCTTGTGACCGGCGCGCGCACTCAGCGCCCCGGTCCGCTAGTGGTCGTGCTCGGACCGGGTCAGGCGCCGGGGGCCCGAGTGCTGGCTCCCGGTGGTGCTCTCGTCGTGAGTGGTCACGAAGGTTCGCCCCTCCTGGATCGGGCTGCTTCCCCGCAGCCCGACACCTGGAAAGTAGGCCGGTCACCGGTCCGGTCGACGGCGACACGCCCGCTCGCGGGGTGAACGCTGTGTTTCGTCGAGGTGGGTCTCGTCGAGGCGGTGGGTCAGGCGCCGAAGCGGCGCTCGCGCTCGGCGTACGCCCGGACGGCGCGCAGGAAGTCCACCCGCCGGAAGTCGGGCCAGTAGGCCTCGCAGAAGTAGAATTCGCTCTGGGCGCTCTGCCACAGCAGGAAGCCGCCGAGCCGCTGCTCGCCACTGGTGCGGATCACGAGGTCGGGGTCGGGCTGCCCCTTGGTGTAGAGGTGCTCGGCGATGTGCTCGACGTCGATCACCTCGGCGAGCTCCTCGAGCGTGGTGCCGCGGCCGGCGTGCTCCTGCAGCAGCGAGCGCACGGCGTCGGCGATCTCGCGGCGGCCGCCGTAGCCGACGGCGACGTTGACGATGAAGCCGTCGGTGTCGCGGGTCGCCTCCTCGGCGGACTTGAGGCGCTGCGCGACCGGCGCCGGCAGCAGGTCGAGAGCCCCGACGGGGTGGATCCGCCAGCGCTGCTGCGCGGCCAGGGACTCCACGACGTCGCCGATGATGCCGAGCAGGTCGTCGAGCTCCTCGGAGGGCCGGTTGAGGTTGTCGGTGGAGAGCAGCCACAGCGTGACCACCTCGACGCCGATCTCCCCGCACCACGTGAGCAGCGGCTCGATGTTGGCCGCGCCGGCGCGGTGGCCGTGGGCGGTGTCGGCCCCCACGGAGCGGGCCCAGCGACGGTTGCCGTCGAGCATCACGCCGACGTGGCGGGGCACGCGCTCGGGTGGCAGGCGGCGTGCGACGCGGGCCTCGTACGCCGGGTAGAGCACCCGCCGCAACCCGCGCTTCCAGTCCGCCACGCGAGCGACTCTACCCACGCCGCGGCCCCGTGTCGGGCTGCTCGGGCCGGCGGGCGGAGCCGGGACCGCCCTGTGAGGTCGACCTCAGCGCGCGCCCGACCCGTGTCCACCCACCGCATCCGTCCGTACCCTGGACACCATGGCCCCTGACCAGCCGCTGCCCGAGCGCTCGACCGACCGCAGCCCCGACGGCCTCGGCGAACGGGTCTCCGGGCGCGGGCACGAGGCGGCCGAGCAGGTGCGCGAGAAGGTCCGCGAGGTCAAGGCCGAGGTCAAGCCCAAGCTGCGCGGATGGCTGCACGCCGGCACCGCTCCCCTGGCGCTGGCCGCGGGCATCGTGCTGCTGGCCCTGTCGCCCACCGTGGCGACCCGCGTCGGCTCGGCGATCTTCGCCGGCACCGCGCTGCTGCTGTTCACGGTCTCCGCGATCTACCACCGCGGCACGTGGTCGCCCCGGGCGCACGCCTTCCTGCGGCGCTTCGACCACTCCAACATCTTCCTGCTGATCGCGGGCTCCTACACGCCCTTCACCCTGATCCTGCTGAAGGAGCCCGAACGCACCGCCCTGCTCGCGATCGTGTGGACCGGCGCCGTGCTGGGCGTGCTGTTCCGGATCTTCTGGAGCAACGCGCCGCGCTGGATCTACACCCCGATCTACGTCGCGCTCGGCTGGGTGGCGATCTTCTACGCCGGCGAGCTCGGCTCCGGCGGCCCGGCGGTCACCACGCTGCTCATGGTCGGCGGCGGCCTCTACACGGTCGGCGGCCTGGTCTACGGCCTGAAGAAGCCCGACCCGTTCCCGAGCTGGTTCGGCTTCCACGAGGTCTTCCACACCCTGACGATCGCGGCCTTCGTGTGCCACTACGTCGCGGCGTCGATCGCGACGTACTCCCTGCGCTAGGGCCGCCAGGACCGAGCCGCGGCGGGTCGGGGTGGACCTGCACCGGCGTGGTCGGGACGACGTCGGGGACCCGGACCGCTCGGGACCTGCGTCCGGAGCGGTCCGGGCCCGTCGTCGGGCGGTCAGGCGCTCGGCGAGGACTCCTCGGAGGGGGCCGGGCGGTCCCCGCCGGGGCCGTCGCCGTCGTGGTCGCCGCGACCGCCACCGCCGTCGAAGGACTGGGTGCCGGTCACGGTGAAGTCCCGGCCCACCTGGACGACCAGCTGCTCGCCGTCCGCGGTGGTGACGTGGGCCTCGTAGACGCCCTCGGAGTCGGTCTCGAGCCGGTCCACGGTCGCGCCGGGGTACGCCGCCAGGGCGGCGGCCTCCACCTTGTCGGCGGTCGTGCCGGTCAGCGGCGTCTCGCCCTGCCCGCCACCACCGGGACCACCGCGGTGGCCGTCGCCGTCGTGGTCGCCACGCGCGTCGCCGGGAGCGCCGTAGCCGTAGCCCGCGCCCCCGCTGGTCGCGGAGGCCGACCCGGTCGCGGCCAGGACCGCTCCCGCGCCGAACCCGGCGACGACGAGCGTGCCGCCCACCGCCAGGGCCTTGGCCTTCTTCGATGCCGTCATGTCTCTCCTCGGTTCCACCGGGCGCCACGGGTGAGGCGCCTCGGACCCCGGAGCGTGGCGCGCCCGGATGTCCGGGCTCTGTCGCGGACCTGTCAGGACGCCGTGAACGGCTCCTGCTCCGCGACCGGGCGCACGCCGGGCGGTGGCGCCGAGGTCGCGCAGTGGTGCGCCGCCGGCCGCTCGGCCCCCTTCCGCAGGGTCCCCGAGCGACCCGGTACGCCGACCGCGGCCAGCAGGGAGGCGGCCAGGAGCAGGCCCACGCACCACCAGGCGACCGCCCCGAAGCCCGCCACCACGCGCTCGGGGTCGGTCAGCGCCGTGCCGCCCAGCCCGGCCACGAGCGGCACGGCGGCCACGGCGAGCAGGCCGGACGTGCGCGCCACCGCGTTGTTGACACCGCTCGCCAGCCCCACCGCGTCGTCGGGGGCGGCCGCCAGCACCGTGGCCGTGAGCGGCGTGACGAGCAGCGTCAGTCCGGCGCCGAAGACCGTCATCGGGAGCAGCACCCCGCTCACGTAGTCGACGTCGGCGTCGAGGGTCGTCAGCAGCCCCACGCCCAGCGCGGCCAGCAGCGGTCCCAGGGCCATCGGCAGCCGGGCGCCGCGGCGCTCCATCAGCACGCCCACGCGCCCCGACAGCAGGAGCATGAGCAGCGTCACGGGCATCAGGGCCAGGCCCGCGGCGAGCGGCGAGCGCCCGGCGCCGACCTGGAGCACGAGGCCGAGGGAGAAGAACAGCGCCCCGAGGGCGGCGTACACCAGGAACGTCGCCAGGTTGGCCACCACGAAGACGCGCGACCCGAAGAGCCGCGTCGGCACCAGCGGGGAGGAGGACCGGTGCTCGACGGCGAGGAACACCGCCCCCACGACCAGGCTGGCCAGCAGCATCCCGCCGACCCGCAGGTCGAGGAACGGCGCGCCCGACCAGGCCGTGAGCGCGAAGGTGAGGGTGCCCAGGGCCACCACCAGCAGCCCGGCGCCCGGGTAGTCGAGAGGGGCGCCGTCGCCCACCGGACGGGACTCCGGCACGTGGCGACGGGTGACCACCACCACCACCGCCGCGACCGGCAGGTTGACCAGGAAGGCCCACCGCCAGTCGGCCACCTCGATGATCCAGCCGCCCAGGAACGGACCGATCGCCCCGGCCACGCCCGTCAGGCCCGACCAGGCCCCGATGGCGCGCGAGCGGTCCTCCGGGGCGAAGCCCGCCTGGAGCAGGGCGAGGCTGCCGGGGGTCAGCAGCGCGGCGGCCACGCCCTGCACCACCCGCGCCGCGACCAGCACCTCGACGCTGGGGGCCAGGCCGCACGCGAGCGACGCCGCGGCGAAGCCGACCACCCCCACGACGTAGGTCCGACGTCGGCCGAGCCGGTCGCCGAGCGCGCCCCCGAGCAGGACCAGCGAGGCCAGCGCCAGGGTGTAGCCTTTGACGACCCAGGTCAGCGACTGGGACCCGGCGCCGAGGTCCTCGGCGAGGTGCGGCAGGGCCAGGTTGACGACGGTGCCGTCGATGAAGGTGAGGGCCGCGCCGAGCACGGTCGCGCCCAGCACCCACCGGGCGCGGGCCTCGCCCCACCGCAGGGGCTCCTCGGGTCCGGTGGCAGCGGGGGCGGGGTCGGGACGGCTCACCGACCGATCATCGCCCCGCGGCGGCTCAGCTGTCGCGCTGGTAGGCGTCGGGGATGCCGTCGGCGTCGAGGTCGACCCGGTCGGCCTCCTCGATGCGGCGGTAGGCCCGGTCGCGGCTGCGCAGCAGCAGCCCGGCCAGCAGCCCGGCGACCAGGGACCCGGTCAGCACCGCGACCTTGACGTGGTCGTCGCGCGCGCTGCCCTGGCCGAAGGCCAGCTCCCCGATCAGCAGCGACACGGTGAAGCCGATGCCGGCGAGCACCGAGACGCCGAGCACGTCGAGCCACCGCAGGTCGGGGTCGAGGTCGGCACGGGTGAAGCGGGACACGGCGTACGTCGTGCCGAGGACGCCGACCGTCTTGCCGAGGACCAGGCCGGCGACGATGCCCAGGGCCACGGGGTCGGCCAGCGAGTCGCGCAGCCCGGCGGCCCCGCCGATGGTCACGCCGGAGGCGAAGAAGGCGAACACCGGCACCGCGAACCCTGCGGACAGCGGCCGCACCAGGTGCTCGAGGTGCTCGGCCAGCCCCGGCCCCGCCTCGGGTCCCCCGGCGGCCCGGCTGCGGACCACCGGCACCGTGAAGCCGAGCAGGACCCCGGCCACGGTCGCGTGCACGCCCGACTCGTGCACCAGCACCCAGGCGGCCACGGCGAGAGGGACCAGCAGCCACCAGGACCAGATCCGCCGCTGCACCAGCAGCGCGAACAGGCCGATCGGCACCAGCGCGCCCAGCAGCGGCCACCACGACAGGTCGGAGGTGTAGAAGACCGCGATCACCGTGACGGCGAGCAGGTCGTCCACCACGGCCAGGGTGAGCAGGAAGGTGCGCAGCGCCGTCGGCAGGTGGCGCCCCACCACGGCCAGCACGGCGAGCGCGAAGGCGATGTCGGTCGCGGTGGGGATGGCCCAGCCCCGCAGCGCGTCTCCCCCGGTGCCCAGGTTGACCGCCACGAACACCAGCGCCGGTGCCACCATGCCGCCGACCGCGGCCAGGATCGGCAGCGCGGCCCGACGCGGGTCGCGCAGGTCGCCCGCGACGAACTCGCGCTTGAGCTCGAGGCCGACCACGAAGAAGAAGACGGCCAGCAGGCCGTCGGCCGCCCAGGTGCCGAGGGAGAGGTCGAGGTGGAGGGCCTCGGGCCCCACGACGGTGTCGCGCAGCGCGGCGTACGACGCTCCGTCGAGGTTGGCCCACACCAGCGCGGCCACGGTGGCCACCAGCAGCAGGGCGCCGCCCACGGTCTCGCGGCGCAGCACCTCGGCGATCCGGGTGGTCTCGGACCACGAGCCCCGCGCCAGCAGCGCGCGTCGGGCGGGGGGTGTGCTCATCGGGTGCTCGCTCTCGGGGTGGGGGAAACGACCGCCGACCAGACTTCCCGGCACACCGCGTCGCACTCTACCGGCGCCGGCCCGGCCCCGGACGTGCGACAGGGGCTCCGCCGGATCGGCGGAGCCCCTGGCAGTGAGGAGAGATCAGGACTTGAAGGCGTCCTTGACGTTCTCGCCGGCCTTCTTGGTGGAGGCCTTGGTCTGGTCGGCCTTGCCCTCCGCCTTGAGCTGGTCGTCGTTCTTGACGTCGCCGACGGCCTCCTTGGCCTTGCCCTTGAGGTCCTCGGCAGCGTTCTTCGCCTTGTCAGCAAGCGACATGGTGTTTCCTCTCGTCAGGTGTAGCGGGATGGGGTTGTTACCGGGTCACGCCGCTTTCGACACTAGCGGGCACGTGCCAACGAGCGAGCGAAAGTCGCCACCCGGATCTCGACGCTGCAACGGACGTCCTCACGCTCGAGGACCTGGCGCAGCTGCGCCGAGACGATGTCGGCCTGGCGGGCCACGACCCTGAGGTCGGCCTCCGGCTCGATGACGGCGGTGAGCTTGGCCACGAGCTGGCCGCGGTCACGGACCACGGTGCCCCGGGCGCTGCGCACGCCGATGGTGTCGGCCAGCGCCGAGGCCGCGGCGCCCGCGACCTTGCTGCCGGCCACGTCCAGCCGCCCCTGCGAGCCGGAGCCCTTGAGGTGCAGCTTGGACACGGTGGGACGCCCGAGGTGGGCGGCGATCCAGCGCAGCCCCAGCAGGATCAGCACCAGGCCCACGAGGGCGGCGATCCAGCTGAACCACGCGGCGTCGACGACGTCGCGCACGGCACCGGTGTCGAGGGTGCCCGGCAGCGAGCTCCGGCCGCTCCACCAGTACGCCGCGGCGGCGCCGCCGGCGACGAGGAGCAGGGCGAGGAGCAGCGTGGCCACCCGGTCGAGGAACAGCGTGCGGCGCGAGGTCATGACACTCCTTCGTTGCGGACCGAGACGGCGAGCTTGGGACGCGACTCCAGGGCCTCCAGCGTGGGGGCCAGGCGACGGCCGATGTCGTCGACGACGGCACCGTTGCGGTCCTTCGCGGCCACGCTGGTGGCCACGACGCGGAGCTTGCGGCGGGTGGCGGTGACCTTGACGTCGGTGACGCCGTCGGCGCCCTCCACGGCGGTGCTCGCGATGCGGGCCAGGTCGCGGGTCCGCAGCCGGACACCGGTGTGGGCGGCGAGCTCGAGGGACTTGCGCGGCCGCCGCTTGAAGGCGATCGGCAGCACCAGCAGGCCCAGCACGATGGCCACGACGGCCACCACGAGCACGACGGGGGCGTCGGAGGCGGTGCCGTCGACGGCGTCGAGCGCGCTGGTGATCCAGGGAGCCTGCGCGATCGCTCCGGTGGTGCTGAGCAGCGCCTGGATCCCGACCACCCCGAGCGCGATCAGGGCCAGGGCGACCAGCTGGGCGACCAGCGGCGAGGCGCCGACGCCGACCGGCGGCTTGGCCGCCTGCATGGCGCCGTCCGCGCCGGGACGGGCCGCCGGCTCGGTACCGGACTGCCCGGGACCACCGGACTGGGTCGCGGACTGGGTCACGGACTGGGTCATGACGGTGTCCTCTCGATGAGGTGGGGCCGCGTCACTGGACGCGGCGTGCGGAGTCGGTGCTGTGGACGACGTCGGCGACGGTGACGTCGACCGCGGTGACCTCGACGCCCGCGAGGGTGTGGACGCGCTCGCCCACGTGGTCGCGGACGCGGCCGGCCAGCACGCTCAGCGGCGTCGGCCACACGGCCCCGACCTCGACGGAGATGCGCGAGGTCTTCCCGGCCACGACCGCCTCGGCGGAGGGCAGCTTGCCGCGCACGAGACGACCGAAGCCGCCGCGCGAGTCGGTGACGGCCTCGACCTCGGCCGCGGCGGCGGAGGCGATCCGCTCCACGACCCGGTCGGCGATGACCGTGCGGCCGCGCTCTTCGGGAGGCGTGGCGGGCGTCGTGGGGTCAGCCACGGTCGCCCCGCTTGCCGAAGACGGCGCTCAGGTCCACCTCGCCGTCGTAGTGACCGCCGATGACGTAGCCGGCGGTGCCGAGCACGAGGGCGATGAGGAAGCCGGCGAAGCCGCCCGCGGCCGCGGCGATGGCGAGCAGCAGGCCGGCGATGAGGCCGATGGTGGAGGTGGTCATGTCAATCACTCCTGGGAGGGGGGATGCGGATGGAACGGGTCACAGATCGGTCCAGCGGCGCGAGCCCGGCCAGCCGTGGGGCAGGCGGGCACGCAGCTCGCGGGTGCGGCGGCGTACGACGCGACGGGTGCGGGTGGCGACGCGGGCGACCGGCTGCCACCGGCCCGGGGCCCGCAGCTCCACCCGGGGGTCGAGCGTCGGAGCGGGTGCCGGGTCCTCGAGCGCGGCGAGCTCGCGGCGCAGGACCTCGGGGTCTCCCCCGACGTCGGGGTGGTGCCGGCGGATGACCGCCCGGCGAGCGGCGGCGCGGGCCGAGGCCTGCCCGGGCGACTGCCCGGGCGAGCGACCCGCACCACCGCGCTCGCTCATGCGGCGGTGACGTCCTCGACGACGACCTCGACCTCACCGGCGGTGACCGCGGCCACCGCGGCACGGACCTGGTCGGCCACGTCGAGCAGGACCGACCCCATGCGCACGGTCACGTGCACCTCGGTGACGTCGCCGCGCTCGCGGATCCCCGCGACGCTGCGTCCCACCAGGTAGGTCGCGACCTCGCCGAACGACCCGGCGTGGAGCCCGACGACGCCGGGCACCGCGAGGACGGCCTCGGCGACGCGGTCGACCCCCTCCGCCGGCGCCTGCGGAGCGGCGGCCGGAGGCGTCACCGGGTCCGCTGCGTGCGCCCCGCCGGCCGCGGAGGGGGTCTCCCCCTCCGCCGGCCCGCCGAGCTGCTCGGGGTCGCTCACTTGACCCGCGGCTCGCTCGAGGTGTCCTCGGTGTTCTCCTCGGTCTCGAGGTGCACGTCCTGGATCTCGATGTTGACCTCGGTGACCTCGAGGCCGGTCATCCGCTCGATCGAGGCGATGACGTTGCGACGGATGCCGCTGGCCAGGTCGGCCAGGCTCACGCCGTACTCCGCGACGAGCTGCACGTCCACCGCGGCCTGGCGCTCGCCGACCTCGACGGAGACGCCCTGGGAGTGGTTGGTGCTGCTGCCGGGGATGCGCTCGCGCAGCGCGCCGACGGCGCGGGCGGCACCGCCACCGAGGGCGTACACGCCGGAGACCTCACGGGCGGCGATGCCGGCGATCTTCGACACGACGGTGTCGGCGATGGTCGTGCGGCCGTCCTTGCCCACCAGCTGGTTGGAGGTGGTGGTCTTCTCTACGGACTTGTCGGTCATGGAAACCGTCCTCTCGTGGTTGCGGTGCGTTGTGGGTACGGAGGTTGGACGGGCCTCACCCCCGGATCGTCACGCGGGTGTGACCCAGTTCACACCGCGCACCCGCCCCTCGAGGGGCACTCAGGTGCAGGACGTCGCGACGCACGCCGTGCGGAGGACGTGGTCCACCGACCAGGAGGCCTACCGTGCCGGACGACGACGCCCTCGCGGCAGCGACGCAGCAGGCGCTCGCCCGCCGCGCCGGCCTGGGCGACCGCGCGGCGTACGAGGAGCTGTTCCGCCGGCTGTTCCCCTCGACGTTCCGCTTCGCCCTGCGCATGCTCGACAGCGACACCGGCCTGGCCGAGGACACCGTCCAGGAGGCGTGGGTCAAGGCCTGGCGCGGACTGCCCGACTTCCGCGGCACCTCGACCTTCTCCACGTGGCTGTTCTCGATCGTCTCCCGCGAGGCGCTCGAGGTCCGGCGCCGACGACGACCCGTCGCCCTCGACGGGGAGCTGCTCGAGCCGATCCTCGACCGGAGCACCCCCGCCTCCGCCCGCCCGCAGGACCCCGCCCAGGCCGTGCTGGCCGACGAGCTGTGGCACACGTTGACCCTCGCGCTCATGGAACTACCGTGGAGGCAACGGGCCAGCTGGTTGCTGCGCGAGCTGGAGGGCTTCTCCTACGACGACATCGCCCGGGTGCTCGACACCACCCCCACCGTGGTGCGCGGACAGCTGCACCGGGCCCGACGCACGCTCGCTATCAGGATGGAGCAGTGGCGATGACCGCCTCGTTCGACCCGGCGTCCTCCTCGGCGTCCCCGGCGGCGTCCTCCCCGGAGGAGCCCCCCACCGAGACCCTCGACCTGGCCACCCAGGCGCTCCGCGCCCGACCCCTCCCGCGCTCGGTCGAGATCGCCGACGCCGTGCTGCGGCGCTCCCTGTCCACACCGCGGCGCGCCGAGCTCGTCCGTGCCCGCGGCGACCGGTCGTGGCTGCGGGTCAGCTCGCTCGTCCTGGTCGCCCAGGTCCGGGCCCACGTCGACGAGGAGCTCGAGGGCGGGGCCGTCGGCCGGGTGCTGCTCGACGTCGACCGCGAGGGCCGGCTGCGCGCGCTCACCGTCGACCTGCTGGTGCGCTACGGCCACGACATCCTCGCGCTCGGCGACCGCACCCGACGGCTCGCCGCCGAGGCGATCGGCCTCGCGCTCGGTCCCCCGGCCTCGGGCGACGACCTGGTCACCCTCACCGTGAGCCACGTGCACGTCAGCGACGTGACGGTCGGCGACCCCCACCTGGTCGACCCGACCGACGAGGAGCCCGGGGACCAGCCCCCGACGTAGGCTCGTGGGATGGCAACCATCGAGCTGACCGCCGAGAACTTCGAGGCCCAGGTCGCCGCGCACGACATCGTGCTGGTCGACTTCTGGGCGAGCTGGTGCGGCCCCTGCCGCCAGTTCGCCCCCACCTACGAGGCCGCCTCCGAGGCTCATCCCGACCTCACCTTCGGGTCCGTCAACACCGAGGAGCAGCACCAGCTCGCCGCCGCGGCGCAGGTCAGCTCCATCCCGACGCTGATGGCGTTCCGCGAGGGCGTCCTGGTCTTCTCCCAGCCCGGCGCGCTGCCCGCCCCGGCGCTCGACCAGCTGATCGCGGCCGTGCGCGACCTCGACATGGACGACGTGCGCCGCCAGCTGGCGGCCCGGTCGGACCAGGCGGCGGACCAGGCGTCCGGCCAGTCGTCCGGCCAGTCGTCCGGCCAGGCCGGCTCGGGCGCCTGATGGACGCCGCGGCCTGGGACGAGCGGTACGCCGCGACGGCCCTGGTCTGGTCGGCGACGCCCAACCAGTTCGTCGAGCGCGACCTGGCCGGCCTGCCCCCGGGCCGGGCCCTCGACCTGGCCTGCGGCGAGGGCCGCAACGCGCGCTGGCTGGCGTCCCGCGGCTGGCGGGTCACGGCGCTCGACTTCTCCGCCGTCGCGGTCGACAAGGGCCGGGCCGCCGCCGAGGAGCAGGGCGTGGGGGTCGACTGGCGGGTCGGTGACGCCCTCACCGCTCCCCTGCCCGACGACCTCGACCTGGTCGTCGTCGCCTACCTGCACCTGCCGCCCCACCAGCGCACGACCGTGGTGCGCCGGGCCGTCGCGGCCCTGGGGGCGGGCGGCCACCTGCACCTGGTCGGCCACGACCTGAGCAACCTGACCGACGGCGTCGGCGGCCCCCAGGACGCCACGGTGCTGTGCACCGCGGCGGACGTGCTGGCCGACCTGCAGGGACCGGGCGCGGTCCCGGTCGAGGTGCTCCACGCCGACCGGGTGCCGCGCACCGTCCCCGCGGCCGACGGCCACGGGCCGGCCGGCACCGCGTGGGACGTGCTCGTCCACGTGCGCCGGACCTGACCCGCGGCCGCCCGCTCAGGTGGTCTCGAAGAACCTCCCCAGGGCCGGCACCCGACGCAGCACGAAGCGGTCGAGCAGCAGCACCAGCAGCAGGCTGACCCCGAAGACGGGCAGGAAGACCCCCAGCGCGACCAGGGCCACCGCCAACCAGGGCGTCGCCCGCACCGGGAGCCGGCCGCGCGGCGCGCCCGTGCGCCGACCCGAGGGCCGGCGCCGCCACCACATCAGCGGCCCGGTGACGCACAGCACCAGGACCGCCAGGCAGAACGCCGCGGCGGCCACGAAGCTGAGGGCCCCGAGGCTGCGGCCCTCGTGCAGCCCGATCCCCTGGGACACCACCCGGGCCAGCGCCGGGTAGTCGTCGTAGCCGTACGACGACCGCACCGTGCCGCCGTACTGGTCGACGTGGACCGTGCGCTCGTCGCTGGGCGCGTCGAAGGCGTAGCCGATCACCGAGAAGGTGCCGGACTCGTCGCCCGGCAGCGCCACCGTCATCGGACGTCGCAGCCCCTGCGCTGCGGCGACCTCGATCGCGGTGTCGACGTTGGCGACCGCGACCGACCCGTCGGCGTGGCCCGGCGACGGCGGCTCGGAGCGCGGCACCTCGCTGCGCTGCTGCGCCCACGGCACCTCGGCGTGGCTGTGCGGCAGCGACTCGTCGAGCGTGGACAGCGGCTCGGACTGCGCCCCGTGGTCGGTGCTCCACAGCGACGACCCGGTCCGCGTCGCGAGGCCCTGCACCTGCTCGCCCCACACCCCGGTCCAGGGCAGGCCGGTCACCAGCATCGCGAGCAGCCCCACCCCGGCGACGGCGCCGACCGCGCCGTGCCGCGAGCGCAGCCGTGCGCCACGACGCCCGGACGCGACCCCGCGGCGACGCGCCCGACGGCCGCGCACGAACAGGTAGTAGCCGCTCAGCGTCATCACGATCGCCCAGCAGGTGCCGAGCTCCACGAGCAGGTCGCCCGGGCGGCCGGCCATCAGGTCGGCGTGCACCCGGATGGCGGTGCCGCTCACCGTGGTGTCGGGGTCGAGGTCGCCGAGCACCTCGGCGGTCCAGGGGTCGACGAAGACCTCGCGGCCCGAGCCGTCGGCCTCGGTGACGGACACGACGGTGCTGCGGCCGGCGTCGCGCGGCTCGGCGAGGGAGACCACCGTGGCGTCGGGGTGGGCCCGCTCGACGGCCCGCAGCTGCCCGGCGTACGGCTGCACGACGTCGCGGTCGGCGGGCTGCTCGACGCGCATCAGGTCGGGGTGCAGCGCGGGCTCGAGCTGGAAGCGGAACAGGTAGACCAGCCCGGTCACGGCCAGCACGAGCAGGACCGGGAGGACGACGAAGCTGGCGTAGAAGTGCCAGCGCCACACGGCGCGGAACCAGCCGCCCCCTCCCCGCTGCGGTCGGGGTGGCCGGTCGCGGGAGGGCCCGTGGGGGCCGGGTGGGGTGGGCAGGGCGGGACGGGTCGAGACGGACATGCGGGAGCTCCTGGCTGACGGGGTCGCGCAGGCGGCACCGGCTCACGGACGTGCGGTGACGTGCGTGGACGGCGCCGGGGCGCGAGGAGAGGTGGGTCGGGTGTCAGGCCGCGAGCGGGGGGCCGCGCCGCGAGACGCAGCGTCGGTGGGTCTGCGAGCCGCGCGGTGGCGGCTCGAGGAGCAGCAGCGGCGGTCGTGGGCCGCGCGCCCGCGCGCCGTGGGAGGCGGCGCGCGCGGTGAGGGTCGCCGCCGCGACGCAGCGGGCCACGGCCCTGGTCCACGGCTGGACGGCGACCTGGTCGGCCACCTGGGCGACGAGGGTCACGAGCGCCCACAGCGCCCGCTCCCCGCGGGCGAGCCACCAGCCGCACGCCGCGGCGGCGAGCAGGTGGGCCAGCGCCATCACCGGCTGGTCGACCACGTCGGTGAGCGCGTGGAGCAGCGGGGCGGGCACGACCGGGCCGCCCGACCCGTCGCCCGCGAGGGACGCGGGGGCGGCGTCGTAGGCCACCTCGAAGTAGGAGCCGCGGGCGGCCCCGCTGCCGACGGGCACCTGGGGCACGGCCGGGGCCACGGGGGCGTGCGCGGGCCCGGCGACCGGGTCGCCCCGGTGCCCGGCCACCACGGCCAGGGCGGTGTGCACGGCCGTCTGGCCGAGGACGGTGAGCACGACCAGCCGCAGCGTGGAGGCGGGTCGCCGCAGCAGCGGCAGCGCCGCGAGGGTGCCGAGCACCGCCAGGACGGCCAGCGCCAGGGGGCCGGGCAGCAGGCCGCCGGCCTCGGCGTGCGCGGCCGAGCCCACGCTCAGCGCCACGACCGACAGCGTCAGGGCGCGCCCCCACAGCATCGGGCCCACCGCCCGGTCCGCGCTCGCCCGCGCGCTCACGGCAGGGGGACGGTCACGGTCGGCGGCGGGTGGTCGGCGCGCTCAGCGCGTGACGGGGCCGTCGGCGTCGTCGGTGGTGCGGGGCTCCTCGACGGGCCCGAAGACGCCGCGGGCGGCGTTCTCGCGGGTGCGCCGCAGCTGGCGTACCAGGCTCCAGCACAGCAGCGCCGTGGCCACGCACAGCGCCACGAAGATCCAGAACGCCAGCCAGCCCGCCTTGACGTCGTCGTCCTGCGGCACCGGGTCGAGGGCCTGCGGGAGGAGGACGAAGACGTGGCTGAGCAGGAGGTCCATGACCCCATTGTCGCAAGAACGCCAAGCAGCCGCACCAGTGGCTCGGACCCCGGCAGGGGGCGGGCCCGGCCTGGTCCCTCAGTCGAGGTCGTCGCGCCCGCGGATGCCGGCGAACAGGTCGTCCTCGGGCAGCGTGGTCTCCACGTGGGAGGTCACGAGCTCGAACTCCTCGGTGGGCCACACCCGCTGCTGGATCTCGATCGGCGCCTTGAAGAAGAAGCCGTCGGGGTCGATCTGGGTGGCGTGGGCGATCAGCGCGCGGTCGCGCACCTCGAAGTACTCCCCGCAGGGCACCCGGGTGGTGATCCGGGCGTCGTGCTCGGGGTCGACCTTCCACTCCTGCAGCCGCTCGGCGAAGGGCGACTCGAGCCCGGCGGCCTCCATGGCCTCGTGGATCGCGACGAAGCGGGGCCGGTTGAACCCGTGCTGGTAGTAGAGCTTCAGCGGCTGCCAGGGCTCGCCCGCCTCGGGGTAGCGCTCGGGGTCGCCGGCCGCCTCGAAGGCCACCATGGAGATCTTGTGGCACATGATGTGGTCCGGGTGGGGGTAGCCGCCGTTCTCGTCGTACGTCGTGACGACGTGCGGGCGCAGCTCCCGGATCAGCCGGACCAGCGGCTCGGCGGCCACCTCGGGGTCCACCAGGCCGAAGCACCCCTCGGGCAGCGGCGGCTTGGGGTCGCCCTCGGGCCACCCGGAGTCGACGTAGCCGAGCCAGTCCTGGCGCACGCCGAGGATCTCGCGGGCGGCGTCCATCTCCGCGCGCCGGATCTCGGTGATGTTCTCCAGGACGTCGGGGCGCTCCATCTTGGGGTTGAGGATCGAGCCCCGCTCCCCGCCGGTGCAGGTGACGACGTGGACGTCCACCCCCTCGCGGACGTACTTCACCGTCGAGGCAGCACCCTTGCTCGACTCGTCGTCGGGGTGGGCGTGCACGTGCATCAGGCGCAGCATGCGCCCATCCTAGGGAAACCCCCGGGTGGGAGAATGGGCAGGTGAGCCAGTCCGTCCCCCCGTCCGACCCGTCCCGCGAGCCGTCCTCCGGACCGGCGCTGCAGGACCGCTACGGCCGCCCCCGCCCGGGAGGCCGTCGCGGGGTGGTCGTCGTGTCGGGCGTGGTGGGCCTGGTCGCCCTGGCCTGGGTGGCCTGGGCCGCCTGGGCGCAGGCCACCCCGCAGGTGCAGTCGCGGATGGTGACCTACGACGTCGTCGGCGTGCACCGGGCCGACGCCCGCGTCACCGTCGAGCTCACCGACCCCTCGGTCCGCGCCTCGTGCCTGGTGCGCGCCGTCGCCGCCGACCGCAGCGTCGTGGGCGAGCAGAGCTTCCCGGTCACGGGGGTCGAGGGACGCAAGGGCTACCGGCTCCAGGTCCGCACCGAGCGCCGCGCGACGTCCGTGGAGATGGTCGGCTGCACCACCCCCGACCAATCCCGCCCCCGCTGACCCGGGGCACCCACCCGGGTGCTGACCTGCGGGCGCGCCGGACGCGTCGGTTCGAGACCGACCGGGCTCGTTGGTAGCATCGCCTACTTGCCCGATCGACCCCCACTTCCGTAGGAGCCCCGCATGAGCGAGCAGACCTCCGCCGCCGTCTGGCTGACGCAGGCCAAGTTCGACGAGCTGAAGGCCGAGCTGGAAGAGCTGCGCGGCCCGACGCGCTCGATGATCGTCAAGCGCGTCAGCGACGCCCGCGACGAGGGCGACCTGAAGGAGAACGCCGGCTACCACGCCGCCCGCGACGAGCTCGGCAAGATCGACGGCCGGATCCAGCAGCTCTCCGAGATGCTCGAGCGGGCCCAGGTCGGCGAGACCCCGGCCGACGACGGCGTCGTGGAGCCCGGCATGAAGGTCACCGTCAACCTGGTCGGCCTCGACTTCGAGGAGACCTTCCTCTTCGGCGCCCGCGAGATGGCCGGCGACGACATCAAGGTCTACTCCCCGCAGTCCCCGCTCGGCCAGGCCATCGACGGCGCCAAGCGCGGCGACACCGTCACCTACACGCTGCCCAACGGCAAGGAGCAGCAGGCCGAGATCGTCGACGCGGTCCCCTACTCCGGCTGACCCGCCCGGCGGTGGAGCCCGTCGGGACCTACTGCACGACCTCGTAGCCGTGCTCGCGCAGCCGCGCGAGCACGGCTTCGGCGTGCGGGGCCCCACGCGTCTCCAGGCTGAGCCGCACCTGCACCTCGCCGATGTGCAGCGAGACCGACGTCCGCTCGTGGACCACCTCGAGCACGTTGGCCCCGGCGTCGGCGAGGTCGCGCAGCAGCGTGGCCAGGCCGCCCGGCCGGTCGGAGATCACGCAGCCGATGCTGAGGTAGCGCCCGCCCGCGGCCATGCCGTGGCGGATCAGGTTGCCGAGCAGCAGCGGGTCGACGTTGCCGCCCGAGAGCACGGCGACCGCCGGGGTCTCGAAGGCGTGGGGCGCGTCGAGGATTGCGGCCACCGCCGCCGCCCCGGACGGCTCGACGACCATCTTGGCCCGCTCGAGCAGCAGCACCAGGGCCCGTGACATCGAGTCCTCGGAGACCGTGACGATCTCGTCGACGTGGTCGCGGACGGCGGCGAAGGTGAGGTCGCCGGGCCGGGCGACCGCGATGCCGTCGGCCATCGTCAGCATCCGCTGCAGGGCGACCGGCGCGCCCGTGCGCAGCGACTCGGGGTACGCCGCGGCACCCGCGGCCTGGACGCCGACGACGCGGACGTCGGGCCGCTTGGCCTTGATGGCCAGGGCGACGCCCGCGAGCAGGCCGCCGCCCCCGGTCGGCACCAGGACCGTGCGGGCCTGGGGGGCCTGCTCGAGGATCTCGAGGCCGCAGGTGCCCTGCCCGGACATGATGTCGGGGTGGTCGAAGGGGTGGATGAACACCGCCCCGGTGGCGTCGGCGTGCTCCTGCGCGGCGACCAGCGCCTCGGTGAGCGACTCCCCGTGGAAGCGCACGTCGGCGCCGTACCCGCGCGTGGCGTTGGCCTTGGGGATGGGCGCACCCTCGGGCATGAAGACGGTGGCGGTGATGCCGAGCAGCTGCGCGGCCAGCGCGACGCCCTGCGCGTGGTTGCCGGCCGAGGCCGCGACCACGCCGCGGGCGCGCTCGTCGGCGGAGAGCCGCGACAGCCGCACGTAGGCGCCGCGGATCTTGAACGACCCGGTGCGCTGCAGGTTCTCGCACTTGAGGAGCACCTGGCCGCCCACGATGTTCTGCAGCCACCGCGACTCCTCCATCGCGGTGCGCAGTGCCACGGCGTCGACGACCTCGCGGCACTGCTCGATGTCGGCCAGCGTCACGCTCATGCGGGGCTCCCCTCGGGGGCCGGCTCCGGCCCGTCGGCGTCGGGTGCGGGCGTGCCCGCGACGGGGATGGGGTCGTCGTCGGTCGCCTCGTCGGCGTCCTGTCCCACGTCGGTGTGACGGGCGAGGTGCTGGACCACGGCGTTGAGGGAGGCGGCGAGCGGCACCGCGATGAGCGCGCCCGCGATGCCGGCCACCAGGACGCCCATCGCGATCGCGACGATGACGCCGAGCGGGTGCACGGAGACGAAGCGGCCCATGAGGAACGGCTGCAGCACGTGGGCCTCGACCTGCTGCACGGCCACCACCACGCCGAGCATGATGAGCGCCGTCACCGGGCCCTGCGCCACGAGCGCGACCAGCACGGCCACGGTGCCGCTGATGGCCGCCCCGATCATGGGGACGAAGGAGCCGAGGAACACCAGCACGCCGATGGCCCCGACGAAGGGGACGCCCAGGACGGCGGCGCCCACCGCGATCCCGATGGCGTCGACGGCGGCGACCAGCACGGTGGCCCGGACGAACTGGGTCAGCGAGGCCCAGGCGACGCGACCCGAGGAGTCGGCCTGCAGCCGACCGGCCCGCGGGAACAGCCGCACCAGCCAGGCCCAGATCAGGCCACCGTCGGCGAGGAAGAAGTACGTCGCGAACAGCACGATGAAGATGCCGGCCACGACGTGCCCGAGCGTGGTGCCGAGCTCGCTCAGCGTCTCCACGGCGTTGTCGCCGAGCGAGGTGAGCTGGGCCTGCGCCTCGCCCAGGGCCGTGCTGATCTGGGAGTCGGTGACCTGGAGCGGTCCGTCGCGCAGCCAGGCGCGGATCTGGCCCACGCCGCTGCCGACCTGCGTGGAGAGGTCGCTGACCCCCTGCGCCACCTGGTTGCCGACGAAGGTCGCGGACAGCGCCACGATCCCGACCAGCAGCAGCACCACGAGCAGCGCGCCCAGCTTGCGCGGCACCCCGAGGCGTCCGAGGCGGTGGACCACCGGGGAGAACAGGGCGGCCAGCAGCAGGGCGATGACCAGCGGCAGCACCATCACCATGAAGAACTGCAGCAGGTAGAGGATGATCGCGCCGGCCGCGCAGATCACCAGGAAGCGCCACCCCCAGGCCGCGGCCAGGTCCACGCCGTAGGGCACCTTGGCGCGGCTGAAGTTGCTGACCCCGCCGGTGATCCTCGGCTCGGCGTCCATGCTGCGCCGGGTCGCGCGGACCTCGGCCCACTGCTGGGCGATCCGCTCGCGCAGCTCGACGGTCTCCAGCTCGCGGCGTGCCTGCTCCTCCACCGCCCGGACCCGATGGCCGGTGCGGGAGGGGATGCGCAGGCGGGTCCTCAGACCCCGGTCGAGTGCCACCGGGCCAGGCTACGCGCGAGCGCGGCGGCAGCCGCGCGGCGGTCGTCGTGGCTCGTCGCGAGCAGCCCGACGGCCGCCAGGACGTAGTCGCGGTCGACCACCACGCGCGGGTGGTCGGGCAGCTGCCAGCCCTCCGGCGAGGGGCCCACCAGGCCGTCCAGCAGGGCGGCCGCGCGCGCGGGGTCGGCGTGGCGCAGCACCCCGCCGGACCCCACGAGCAGGCCCACCTCGCGCAGGTCGGTGCCCGAGCGCTCCACCCGGCGCCCGTCGGGTCCCACGACGACCCGCGAGCGACCGACGTGGCGGCGCACCGCGAGCGTCGCCGCCACCCGCGCCAGGGCCAGGTCCTCCTCGACCTCGGCGGGCGTGGCGGGCAGCAGGTCCGGGTCCTCGGTCCGGCGCAGGGCGGCGGACTGCGGCAGGGCGGGCTCCAGGCCGGCCCCGGTCGCGGCCTCCCACGTCGAGGCGGCGCTCCAGCGCATCCCGAGGTCGCCCTCCACGGTGCGGGTGACCGGGCTGGGTGCGACCACCTCGCGCGCCAGGCCGGCCTCCTCCGGGTCGAGCCGGACCACGGAGTGGACGTCGGTGGTGGCACCGCCGACGTCGACCACGACCACGTCGTCGCCGGTCTCGGCCGCCAGCACCTCGACGCCGGTCAGCACCAGGTCGGGCGTGGGGCCCGAGACCACCTCGGCCAGGTCGACGCGCGTCGAGAGGCCCTTGCCGCCGATGACGTGGCGCAGGAACGCCTCGCGGATCGCAAGCCGGGCGGGCCCGGGCTCGAGCACCCCGATGCGCGGCACCACGTTGTCCGCCACCTGCACCGGCCACCCGGCCAGCACCTCCCGCAGCTGCGGCACCGCGTCGGGGTTGGCCGCGACCACGACCGGGCCGCGCCAGCCCGAGGCGACCAGCGCCCGCGCGCCGGCGAGCGCGCCGTCGACGTCGCCGCCGTCGGTGCCCCCGGTCAGCAGCACCACGTCGGGCCGGGTCTGCTCGGCGAGGGCGCGGTAGTCCGCCTGCCCCGAGGCCCGGCCCAGGACCGCCACCACCTTGCCGCCGCTGGACAGCGCCACCCGGCGTCCGGCCTCGGCCGTCACCAGCTCCTCGTTGCCGACGACCGCGATCCGGAGGCCACCCCCGGCCGAGGAGCAGGCCAGCAGCGGCGCGTCGAGGGCCTCGGGGCGCTGCTCGGCCAGGGCGGCCCGGCAGGCGTCGACGCCGTCCATGACGTCGGTGGCGACCGTCGTCGGGTGGCTGGTGGTGGCGAGCAGCTCGCCGGTGTCGCCGTCGACCAGGGCGGCCTTGGTGAAGGTCGACCCGAGGTCGACGCACAGCAGCGGGGTCACCGGGGGCCTCAGACCCGCGCCAGCAGGACGTACGCCGTGCCGACCAGCAGCGTGACCATCACGGCGACGCTCAGCAGGTGGGCCGCCGGGCCGGCCCCGATCGGGCGCCCCTCCCGGATCGCGCGGTCGACGCCGCGGAAGCGCAGGTAGCCGCCGACCGCGGCCACGGCCGAGGTCGCCACGAAGCTCAGGCCCAGCACCACCACGAGGGGGTCGTCGTCGAGGAAGTGCACGATCGCCACCGCGGCGGCGAGCAGCCCCACCGACGTGCGCTGGTAGGCCAGCAGCGTCCGCTCGTTGGCGAGCGAGAAGCGGACGTCGGGCTCGGGCCGGGGCGCCGGTGACGCCGCCGGACCGGCCGCGGGGACCTCAGCCAAGGGCCCGGTCGAGGTCGGCGAGCAGGTCCTCGACCGTCTCGATGCCGACGCTGAGCCGGATCAGGTCCGAGGGGACCTCCAGGGCGGTGCCCGCGACGCTGGCGTGGGTCATCCGGCCGGGGTGCTCGATGAGCGACTCGATGCCGCCGAGCGACTCCGCCAGGGTGAACACCTCGGCGCGGGCGCACGCGTCGAGGGCGGCCTGCTCCCCGGCCGCGACCCGGAAGGACACGATGCCGCCGAAGCGCTTCATCTGGCGGGCGGCGACGGCGTGGCCCGGGTGCTGCTCGAGGCCGGGGTAGATCACCTCGGCCACCTTCGGGTGGGCGGAGAGGAACTCCACGACCCGCTCGGCGTTGTCGCAGTGGCGGTCCATGCGCACGGCCAGGGTCTTGAGCCCGCGCAGCACCAGCCAGGAGTCGAACGGGCCGGCCACCGCACCGATGGCGTTCTGGTGGAACCCGACCTGCTCGGCCAGCTCGAGGTCGCGGACCACGAGCGCGCCGCCGACCACGTCGGAGTGGCCGCCGGCGTACTTGGTCGTCGAGTGCACGACGACGTCGGCGCCCAGCGTCAGCGGCTGCTGGAGGTAGGAGGAGGCGAAGGTGTTGTCCACGACGAGCAGCGCACCCGCGTCGTGGGCCACGGCCGCCAGCGCCTCGACGTCACCGATGTTGAGCAGCGGGTTGGTGGGCGTCTCCACCCAGACCAGCTTCGTCTGCCCGGGACGGATCGCGGCACGGACGGCGTCGACGTCGCTGACCGGCGCGGCGTCGTACGTCAGGCCCCAGCGGGTGGCGACCTTGTCCACGAGCCGGAAGGTGCCGCCGTAGGCGTCGTCGGGGATGACCACGTGGTCGCCGGGACCGCACACCGAGTGCAGCAGGGTGTCCTCGGCGGCCAGGCCGGAGGCGAACGCGAAGGCCCGCTCCCCCTCCTCGAGCGCCGCGAGGTTGCCCTCGAGCGCGCTGCGCGTCGGGTTGCCGGAGCGGCTGTACTCGTAGCCGCCGCGCAGGCCACCGACGCCGTCCTGCTTGTACGTCGAGGTGGCGTAGATGGGCGGGATCACCGCCCCCGTCGCGGCGTCTGGCTCGTAGCCGGCGTGGATGGCACGGGTCTCGAACCCGGACTTCGATCGGTGCTGGTCGTGCTGCTCCTGGGTCACCGGCGCCACGCTACTCGCCGGGGAACATGCACCCGCCGCCTACTGTTGGGACCAGTGGAATCCGAGGAAGGGACACCATGTTCTTCAGCCGCACCAAGACCACCCTGCCCACCGCCGACGAGGCCCTGCCGGGCCGCACCGAGCAGTGGTTCCCGCTGAGCGAGAAGCACCGCGCGCTCGACGCGCCGCTCGTGACCGACGAGGTGCCCGAGGGCCACCAGGTCGCCCTGTTCGGGCTCGGCTGCTTCTGGGGCGCCGAGGAGATCTTCTGGCAGGTCCCCGGCGTCTGGTCGACGTCCGTCGGGTACGCCGGCGGCCAGACCCCCCACCCGTCGTACGAGGAGGTCTGCAGCGGTCGCACCGGCCACACCGAGGCCGTCCGCGTCGTCTACGACCCGTCGCAGGTGTCCTACGCCGACCTGGTCGCGACCTTCTACGAGGTGCACGACCCGACCCAGGGCATGCGCCAGGGCAACGACACCGGCACGCAGTACCGCTCGGCGATCTACTACGAGACCCCCGAGCAGGAGAGGGTCGCCCACGAGGTCACCGAGCGCTACCAGCCCGAGCTGGCCAAGCGCGGCTACGGCCCCATCACCACCGAGATCCGGCCCGCGGCCGAGACGCCGTACTACTACGCCGAGGACCACCACCAGCAGTACCTGCTGAAGAACCCCTTCGGCTACCGCTGCCACAGCGCGACGGGCATCTCGGTCCCCCGCGACTGAGCACCCGCGACCCGCACGCACCCGGGCCGGAGCGACCACGTGTCGCTCCGGCCCGTGGTGCGTCCGGGACCGGCCGCGACGCGTGGTGATGCCCACACGTCACGCTGCGTTCCACCAGCATTGACGTGAAGGCAACGTTAGGGTGGGGTCCGGCCGCCATGGTTGAACCGTCACCGAGCTCGGCCGTCCCGATCCCGACCGCACCGACCCACGAGGTGGACCCATGCAGCACCCTGTCGTGCACGTGGTCTACCGCTACGCCGCCGCGGTGGGCGACAAGCCCCGGCCCGACTACTTCTCCAAGAAGCTGGCCCTGCACTCCTTCCTCGTCGCCCTGGACGAGGTGCGCGACGAGGTCGCGGTCACCTTCCTGGTCGACGGCGACGTCGAGGCCGACGTCGAGTCGATGATGCGCGGCGCCGGCGCGCTGCACCGCGGCCGCTGGGGCAGCAACCGGGCGTCGTACGCCGAGCAGCTGCGCGTCGCCGCCGGGGTGCGCGCCGAGCTGGTGTGGTTCGCCGAGGACGACTACCTCTACGCCGCCGACGCGCTGCACGCGCTGGTCGCCGCGGTGCACGACCTGCCGAGCGTGAGCTGGTTCGCCCTGTCCGGCCCGACGCCGCTCGACCGGCTCGAGCTGCGGCGCGCGCAGTCGGCCGTGCCGCTCCCCCGCTCGCGCCACTGGGCCTTCGCGGTGCCCCGCCGCGACCACGAGCGCCGCCAGTGGCAGCGCATCGACAGCACCACCAGCACCTTCGGGGGCCGGCCGGACGCGATCCGCCGCGCCGCCTGGCTGCTGCGCCTGTGCCCGTGGACCGGCGCCGCCTGGGACCGCACCACCTGCCTGGCCGTCCAGGGCGCGACGCCCTATCCCTGGGCCCACCTGCTCAGCGACCTGGCGCCACCGTCGATGCCGGCCCGGGGCCGGGCCCTGCGCGTCGCCTACAAGGTGCTCGCCCGGCTGGGCATCAACCTGGCCGCGCTCACCCAGCGCCGCCGCGAGGCCGTCATGGTCGCGCCGGTCACCCACCTCGTGGGCCACATGGACCTGCCCTACGAGCAGGACCAGGAGCGCTGGGACGCCCTGGCCGAGGAGCTGCTCTCCGGGGGCACCGACGACGCCGCCACGGCGTACGACGGGCGCGCGGTCGGCTACTGAGCCTCCGGTCGTCGCGCCGGTGACGTGAGCAGGGCAACGCCTGCACGATTCGGGTCGGGCGCGGCCCCTGGGGCACACTGGCTCGATGCCCGAGACCACCCCGCCCACCGAGCCCACGCCCGACGAGCCCGCCGCCGAGCCCGCCGCCGAGGCCCCCGCCACGCGCGGCCGCCGCGGCCTGCTCCTCAAGGTCGTCGCCGCCGTCGTGGTGCTCGCCCTCGTCGTCGGGGGCGGCATCACCGCCGCCCTGGCCCTCACCGGGCCGGACACCCACACCCTCACGCTGACGAAGACGGCCGGCGGCATGGAGCGCGACACCGAGCGCGAGAAGGCCGGGGCCAGCACGCTGTCCGCGGTCGAGAAGCAGGTCGTCGACAACATCGAGGGCAAGGTCTCCTACACCCGTCTGGGCCTCTACACCCAGGACGACGAGAAGCGCGGCCCCGTCGGCCCGCTGCTGTTCGTGGGCGTCAAGCTCGCCACCCCCGTCGAGGACCCGGCAACGCTGCTCGCGGACTTCCGCTCGCGCGCGAAGGCCAACGGCTTCGAGGTGACCTCGCTCGACACCGGCGACGACTCCGCCGGGGCCTGCGCGGCGCAGACCGAGGGCCAGAAGGCCGCCATCTGCGCCTGGGCCACCCGCGACACGGTCGGACAGCTCTTCCCGACCGCCGTCGGCTACTCCCGCGGCCAGGTCGCGAAGCTGCTCACCGACGTCCGCGCGGACGTCGAGCGCACCGACTGACGGGCCGCTAGTCTCCGGCGGGTGATGACGACCCGCTGGGGACGCGAGCTCGACCCCGACGCGCCCCTGCCCGAGCACCCGCGGCCGCAGCTCGAGCGCCCGTCGTGGAGCTCGCTCAACGGCCGGTGGGAGCACGCCTTCACCGCGTCGGGCGAGCGCCCCGCGGCGTACGACGGGCCGATCACCGTCCCCTTCTCCCCCGAGGCGCCGCTGTCGGGGGTCGAGCGGCAGCTGCAGCCCGACGAGTGGCTGTGGTACCGCCGGACCTTCCCGACGCCGCCGGTCGTCGACGGCGGCCGCGTGCTGCTGCACCTCGGCGCGGTCGACCAGAGCTGCACCGTGTGGGTCGACGGCCACGAGGTGGGCGGACACACCGGCGGCTACCTGCCCTTCACCCTCGACGTGACCGACGCGCTGGCCGCCCGCCGGCACGACGCCACGGCCGAGCACGTCCTCGAGGTGCGGGTGCGCGACCTGTCCGACACCAGCTGGCACGCCCGCGGCAAGCAGAAGCTCCGGCGCGGCAACATCTGGTACACCGCCCAGTCAGGGATCTGGCAGACGGTCTGGCTCGAGTGGGTGCCCCCCCGGCACGTCGAGCGGCTGGTGCTGGTCCCCCACCTCGACGCGGGCGCGCTCGAGGTCACCGTGCACGCGCAGGGCGGCCACCGGGGCGCCACGGCCACGGTGGTGGTGCGCAGCGGCGAGCAGGAGGTCGGTCGCGCGGAGGTCGCGCCCGGGGTCGCCACCCGCGTCGCGCTGGCGCAGGTGCGGCCGTGGTCGCCCGAGGACCCCCACCTCTACGACCTCGAGGTCACCTTCGGCGAGGACCGCGTCACGTCGTACGCCGGGCTCCGCTCGGTCGCGGTCGGGACCGACGCCCGGGGGCACCGCCGGCTGCTGCTCAACGGCGCGCCGTACCCCCACGTCGGGGTGCTCGACCAGGGCTACTGGCCCGACGGGCTGCTGACGCCGCCCGGCGACGCGGCCATGGTCCACGACATCACCAGCATGAAGGACCTCGGCTTCACGGTGCTGCGCAAGCACGCCAAGCTCGAGCCCGCCCGGTGGTACGCCCACTGCGACCGGATCGGGGTGCTGGTCTGGCAGGACGTCGTCAACGGCGGCACGACCTACCGCGGCATCACCACCCGTCGTCCCGCCTCCAGGCTGCCCCCCGTCCCCGACCGTCTCTTCCCCGTCTACGGCCGCGGCCACCGGGCCGGTCGGGCCGAGTTCCTGAGTGAGGTCGAGGCCACCGTCGCCACGCTCGGCAACGCCCCCAGCGTCGTGGTGTGGACGCCCTTCAACGAGGGCTGGGGCCAGTTCTCCTCGCGGGCCGTCGCCCGCCTGGTCAGGCGCCTGGACCCGACCCGGCTGGTGATGGCCACCAGCGGCTGGGTCGACCACGGCGGTGGCGACCTGCGCAGCTTCCACCGCTACGGCAAGCCCTTCCGCATGCCCGCGCACCGCGGCGGCCGCCGGGCGGTCGTGCTCTCCGAGTACGGCGGCTACAGCCACCGCGTCGAGGACCACCAGTGGGGCCCGCGGATGTTCGGCTACCGCAAGTTCAAGGTCCGCAAGCGGCTCCAGCGGGCCTTCGTGCAGCTCCACGACGCCCTCGTCACGGAGGCCGCCCGCGGGCTCTCGGCCACGGTCTACACCCAGCTCAGCGACGTCGAGGACGAGCTCAACGGGCTGTGGACCTACGACCGCGAGGTGCTCAAGCTCGACGCCGAGGTGGTCCGCGAGGTCACCGCCCGGCTGCGGGCGGCCATGACCGCCGGGTGAGGCCGGTCGGAGCCGGCCGGGCCCGGGCTCAGCGGGCGTCGACCCACTGCTGGCCGATGGTGCGGGGCACGGCCGTGCCGGCGGTCAGCTCGGCGACGATCTCCTCGATGACGCCCCGCGCCGCGGGCGGCACCGCGAACCGCAGCGTGGCCTCGCCCGTGTAGTCCACGCCCAGCACGCGCGCCCCCCGCGAGCGCAGGTCGTGCTCGAGGCGACCGACGGCGGCGATGTCGACCATCACCTCGCACAGGTCCTGCAGCACCCGCTCGACGGTCCCGACCTCGTCGAGCGCGACACGGGTCGCCTCGGCGTACGCCCGGGTCAGGCCCCCGGTGCCGAGCAGCGTGCCCCCGAACCACCGGGAGACGACCGCGACCACGTCGCCCAGCTCGCGCCCGCGGAGGATGCCCAGGATCGGTGGTCCGGCCGTGCCGGAGGGCTCGCCGTCGTCGTGTGCCGCCTCGACCGCGCGCTCGGGGCCGACCACGAAGGCCGAGCAGTGGTGGCGCGCCTCCCAGTGGCGGCGCCGCACCTGCTCCACGACGGCGCGGGCCTCGGCCTCGTCGCCGACCCGCACCAGGGTGCAGCGGAA
This sequence comes from Nocardioides scoriae, assembly GCF_900104965.1. Lineage (NCBI taxonomy): Bacteria > Bacillati > Actinomycetota > Actinomycetes > Propionibacteriales > Nocardioidaceae > Nocardioides > Nocardioides scoriae. Next base: position 2,122,660 of record NZ_LT629757.1, read on the forward strand.
CCGCGACCGCTCGACCTCGATCTCGGCCTCGCCGTCGCGCGCGATGGTCTGGTACGACGTCACGGCCACGCGCCGATCATCGCTTGCGATGATCGGTCCATGCGCGTCGTCTCACTGCTGCCCTCGACCACCGAGATCCTCTTCGCCATCGGCGCCGGAGACGACGTCGTTGGGGTCACCTTCGAGTGCGACCACCCGGTCGAGGCCCGCGAGCGCCGGATCGTCTCGACCAGCGCCCTGCCCGAGGGCCTGTCGCCCCGCGAGATCGACGCGTTCGTGCGGGCGGCCCGCCACGCCGGCGAGGACCTCTACCGCCTCGACGCCGGAGCCCTGGAGGGCCTCGACGCCGACCTGGTCGTCACCCAGGACCTGTGCGCGGTCTGCGCCGTCGACGTGTCGGTGGTCCAGGACGCGCTGTCCCACCTCGGCACCCGCGCGGAGGTGCTGACCATCGACCCGCACACCCTCGCCGAGGTGCTCGGGTCGGTGCTGACCCTGGGGCGGGCCACCGGCCGGGAGGCGCCCGCCGAGGCCCTGGTGCAGCGCCTCGAGGAGCGGCTGCAGCGGGTCCGCGACGAGGTGGCCGAGCGCCGCCGCGCGGGCGCCCGCACGCCGCGGATGCTGGTGCTGGAGTGGACCGACCCGGCGTTCACCCCGGGCCACTGGGTCCCCGAGATGGTGGAGCTCGCCGGTGCCACCTGCACGCTGGGCCAGGCCGGCGCGACGTCGGTGCGGGCCGACTGGTCGCAGGTCCGCGCCAGCGCTCCGGACGTCGTGGTGTGCGCGCCGTGCGGCTACGACCTGCCGGCTGCGCTCGAGCTCGCGCGGGAGCTCGTCGGGAGCGGCGAGCTGCCCCCCGACGTGCCGGTGTGGGCGGTCGACGCCAACGCCTCCTTCGCCCGTCCCGGCCCGCGGCTGGTCGACGGCGTCGAGACCCTGGCCGCGATCGTGGCGGGCGCCGACCCGCACGGCAACGCGGCCTGCCGGGTGCGCTGAGGCGCAGCCTGGTGGTGGGGCGACCTTGGGAGTGCCACCCCACCACGAGGTGGTCGCCGACGAGGAAGGTTGGAGGGACCTGAGGCAGGCCGATCCTCGTCCAGGACCGGTGCACAGCCTAGGCAAACGAGCGGTCGCGCGCGACCGATGTCACCAATTCGGTCCCCGCCTCGACGGCTCCGGGCGACCGTCCCGGTCGGTGCCCCGGTCGGCGCCTCAGTCGTGCGCGACGAAGCCCAGCAGGTCCTGCCGGGTCAGCACGCCGACCGGCTTGCCGTCCTCCTGGACCAGCACGGCGTCGGCGTCGCGGAGCGCCGCCACGGCGTCCTCGACGGCGGCGCCGGCCCCCATGGTGGGCAGCGGCTCGTCCATGTGGTCCTCGACCTGGTCGGCCAGCCGGGCCTTGCCGCCGTAGAGGGCGTCCAGCAGACGCCGCTCGGACACCGACCCGGCCACCTCGGCGGCCATGATGGGCGGCTCCGCGCGGACCACGGGCATCTGCGAGACGCCGTACTCCTGCAGGATCGCGATCGCCTCGGCGATGGTCTCGGTCGGGTGGGTGTGCACCAGGGCGGGGATGTCGCCCTTCTTGGCGTGCAGGACCTGGCCCACGGTCTGGCCGGTGTGGTCGGACAGGAAGCCGTAGCGGGCCAGCCACTCGTCGTTGAAGACCTTGGTCAGGTAGCCGCGCCCGCTGTCGGGCAGCAGCACCACGACGACGGCATCGGGGTCGTCGAGCTCCTGGGCCAGCTGCACCGCGGCGTACGCCGCCATGCCGGCCGAGCCGCCGACGAGCAGGCCCTCCTCGCGGGCCAGCCGCCGCGTGAAGGCGAACGAGTCGCCGTCGGACACCTCGATCACCCGGTCGGCGACGCCGCGGTCGTAGGTGTCGGGCCAGAAGTCCTCCCCCACGCCCTCGACGAGGTAGGGACGCCCGGTGCCGCCCGAGTAGACCGAGCCGGCGGGGTCGGCCCCGACCACCTGGATCTCGGGGTTGCGCTCCTTGAGGTAGCGCCCGACGCCGCTGATGGTGCCGCCGGTGCCCATGCCCGTGACGAAGTGGGTGATGCGGCCGTCGGTCTGCTCCCAGATCTCGGGGCCGGTCTGCTCGTAGTGCGAGAGCGGGTTGTTGGGGTTGGCGTACTGGTTGGGCTTCCAGGCGCCCTCGATCTCGCGGCTGAGGCGGTCCGAGACGCTGTAGTAGCTGTCGGGGTGCTCGGGGGCGACGGCGGTCGGGCAGACCACGACCTCGGCGCCGTAGGCCTTGAGGACGTTGCGCTTGTCCTCGCTGACCTTGTCGGGGCACACGAAGACGCACGAGTAGCCGCGCTGCTGGGCCACCAGCGCGAGGCCGACCCCGGTGTTGCCGGAGGTGGGTTCGACGATGGTGCCGCCCGGGCGGAGCTCGCCGCTGGCCTCGGCCGCGTCGATCATCTTGACCGCGATGCGGTCCTTCACCGAGCCACCCGGGTTGAGGTACTCGACCTTGGCGAGCACGAGGGACGCGGTGGCGCCCGCGGTGCGGTTGAGCTTGACCAGCGGGGTGTTGCCGATCAGCTCCAGGAGGGAGTTGGCGTACTGCATGGGACCAACCTAGGCCGAGCGTCACCCTTCCCGCCCACCGGGAGCCGAGATCGAGTTGTCACCTCCGAGCAAGGACCGACACGCGTCGAGCAGGTTAGGTTTCTTCACATCAGCCCCTCAGGGCTCACCAAAATGGGGCAGACTGCCCCACATCGGCCCGATTCTGGCCGCTGACGTCGCCCCTCCGGCCTTCACACGGGAGTCCTGCACGATGAACACACGTCGCTTCTCGGTGCGACCCGCACTGATCGCCGCAGCCGGAGCCGCACTGCTGCTCGCCCCCCTGTCGGTGGCCGCGCCGTCGAGCGCCGCCACGGACGACCCTGCCTACCGGGCCACCAGCGCCCCCAACGTCTTCTACCCCGTGGCCGGCGGCGCGGGCGTGAAGGACCTCAAGACCTTCTCCTCACGGCGCCAGGCCACCGACGTCGCCGCGCCCTGCGGCACCAGCGTCCGCGCCTCGCACCCCGGCACCGCCCGCGTCCTCAAGCGCACGGTCAAGGGTCGCAGCGCCTACCTGGTGCGCGTCTACACCGGCACCGCCGACCTGTCCACCAGCTACGGCTGGCTCGCCTCGCCCGCGGTCGTCGACGGCCAGGTGCTCCAGTCCGGCCAGGTGCTCGGCGCCCTGACCCGCCACCTCACCACCCGCGCGTGCTCGCTGGCGTTCGCGGTGACCAAGGACGGCAAGGCGGTCAACCCGACGACGTGGCTGGCGCGGTACGTCGGCGACGCCCCGCCGGTCGGCCGCCTCTACGACACCGCCGGGATCGACCTGGTCTCGTTCAACCTGCTCGGCGCCAACCACACCGAGAACAGCCCCGTGTACGCGACGTACCCCTCGCGGATGCGGCGTGCCATGCAGCTGCTCGACGACCGCGCCATCGACGTCGCCGGGCTGCAGGAGTTCCAGAAGCCGCAGGCCCAGTGGTTCGACGCCAACGGCTACGACCAGACCTGGGGCGAGTTCTACTTCGACCCGCCCGGCAAGTCGTGGGACCCCGACAACGCGATCATCTGGCGCCGCTCCACGATGGAGCTCGTCGAGTCGCAGACCTTCTCGGTCCCCTACTTCGGCGGCAACCTGCGCGCCATGCCGGCGGTGCTGCTGCGCGAGAAGGCCACCGGCCGCACCGCGTGGTACCTCAACGTCCACAACCCCGCCAGCAGCAAGCAGCGCGGCGACCACGCCGTGTGGCGGGCCCAGGCCGTGGCCATCGAGCGCCAGAAGGTCGTCGACCTGCGCGCGACCGGCCGTCCCGTCTTCCTGGTCGGCGACTTCAACGACGCCGAGCCCGCCTTCTGCCCGCTCACCGCGGGCAAGCTGATGATCTCGCCCAACAGCCTGCCCAGCGACACCTGCGCGTTCCCGGCCAAGGGCCGCTCGATCGACTGGATCTTCGCTGCCGGTCAGGTGCGGTTCTCCTACTTCCTGCGCGACACCACGACGCGGACCAGCAAGATCACCGACCACCCGATCATCCAGACCCGGGCGCACCTCCAGGACTGACCGCGGGCTCCCCACGGCCGCTTCGTAGACTGGACCCGTGGGGAGAGCAGCGGCAGCACGCAGGGTGGCAGCCGCCACCGCCTACGGCAGCGGCGGCCTGACCGCCCTGGGCGCCTCCCTCTACGCCCTGCTGCGGGCCGAGGCCGTGATCGCCCGGCGCACCATCGGGCCGGCCGGCCTGCGGGTCCCGGACGCCACCGGCTGGTACGGCCGCGGCCGGCCAGGCCCCGCCCTGCGCCTGGCCCTGCTCGGCGACTCCAGCGCCGCCGGCTACGGGGTCGACTCGGTCGAGCAGACCCCCGGCGCGTGGCTGGCCTCGAGCGTGGCCGAGCGGGCCGACCGCCGGGTGCACCTGCGGGCCTACCCCAAGGTCGGTGCGCAGTCGAGCGCGCTGGAGGGCCAGGTGACCGCGGCCCTGGCCGGCTCCCCCGACGTCGTCGTGGTCTTCATCGGCGCCAACGACGTCACCCACGCGGTGCTGCCCTCGGCCTCGGTGCGCCACCTCTCCGACGCGGTGCGGCGCCTCACCGCGGCCGGTGTCGCGGTCGTGGTCGGCACCTGCCCGGACCTCGGCACCATCCAGCCGCTGCCTCCCCCGCTGCGCCAGGTGGCCCGGGTCTGGTCGCGCCGCCTCGCCGCAGCGCAGACCATCGCCGTCGTCGAGGCCGGCGGCCGCACGGTCTCCCTGGCCTCGATCCTGGGCGAGGAGTTCGCCTCCGCCCCGGCCCTGCTGTTCGGGCCCGACCGGTTCCACCCCTCGGCGCGGGGCTACGAGTCGATGGCCCGGGTCATGGTGCCCTCGGTGCTGGCCGCGCTGGGCTTCGGCGAGGTCGAGGAGGACGCTCCCCGCGCGGTGCGCGGCGAGGCCGTGCTCCCCATCGGGTACGCCGCCACCCGGGCGAGCGAGAACCCCGGCACCGAGATCGACGGCACCGAGGTCGGCGGCGCCACCCGGGGCGTCGGCGGCCGCTGGGTGACGCTCATGCGCCGCCGGCTGCTGCCCACCGGTGCGGCCGAGACCCCGGACGAGTCGGACGCGACAGACGCCCCGACCGAGGACTCGGTCGAGGCGCCTGGCTGAGCTGTCTGCGTCGTCCGCGCCCCGAGGGGCCCGGACGGGCGGGTGTCAGTCGTTGCCGCGCAGGATGGCCAGCAGCCGCAGCAGCTGGACGTAGATCCACACGATGGTCACGGTGAGCCCGAAGGCGGCCCGCCACGACTCGCGGTCGGGGAGCCCCGCCTCGATGCCGCGCTCGACGAAGTCGAAGTCCATGATCAGCATGAACACGCCCAGGACGACGCCCAGGGCCGCGAAGACCATGCCGACGGTGCCGAACCCGTTGACGCCGAGGCCGGCCCCGAAGAACGACAGCACGAAGCTGAACAGGCTGACCGCCACGAAGCCGATCATCGCCGCGGTGACGAAGATGCGGAACTTCGGCGTCACTCGGATGTCGAAGAACTTGTACGCCGCGAGGGTGCCGACGACCGCCATGAAGGTGCCGGCGACCGCCTGGAGGACCAGGCCGCTCTGGCCGGGGCCGACGAAGGTCGCCTCGACCACCTTGGAGAAGGCGCCGACGAACAGGCCCTGCATGGCGGCGTAGGCCAGCACCAGCGCCGGGCTGATCACCTTCTTGAAGGAGTTGACCATCGCCAGCACGAAGCCGCCGAGCGAGCCCACCAGGGACAGCGCGTAGAGCGTCCCCAGGGTGCCCTGCGCCGTCGAGGCGTTGCCGAGGTCGCCGGTGAGGACCCACGTCGCCGCGGCGACGAGGACCACCACGCCCAGCGACAGGCCGGTCTTCTGCACGACGCTGTCGATGGTCATCCGGCCCTGGTCGAGCTGGGGCGCGGGGGCGTAGCCACCCCCGAGGCCGCCCTGGTCGTAGGAGCCGTAGCCGCCCGGTCCGGAGCCCTGGCCGAGGCCGGTGCTCCAGGTGGACGGACTGCCGACGGAGGCGTTGCCGCGGCCGTTGAAGCCCTCGGAACGCGTGAAAACCGGGTTGTTGCTCTGCAAGGCGTCCTCCTTGGATGCCTGCGAACCCCCCACTCTGGTGTTCGCGCGACGCCCGGATCCTACCGGTGCGTCATGGTCTCAACGATCGGCGCGGGACCGGTGTTCCCACCGGGCGCACGATCGTGCAACCGTGCCCCGGGTGGGACTCGAACCCACACTGGGCGGTTTTTAAGACCGCTTCCTCTGCCGTTGGGATACCGGGGCGGCAGTGCCCGCCGATCATAGGGAGCCGAGGTCGGCCAGCCCGGCCGCCCGGCCGAGCACGGCGTCGAGCATCGGCTCGGTGAGCCGGCCGGTGAAGGTGTTCTGCTGCGAGGGGTGGTAGCAGCCCAGCAGCGTCAGCTCCCCCAGCACCACCTCGGCGCCGTGCCCGAAGCGCGGTCGGGGTCGCGGCACCGCCACCCCGGCGCGCTCCAGCGAGCGCAGCGCCGCGTCCCACCCGAACCCGCCCAGGCACACCACCACCCGCAGGGTCGGCAGCAGCAGCCGCAGCTCGCGCTCGACCCAGGGCGCGCACGTGTCACGCTCCTCGGTCGTGGGCTTGTTGTCCGGCGGGGCACAGCGGACCGCGGCCACCACCCGGGTCGAGCGCAGCTCGAGTCCGTCGCCGGCGTGGGTCGAGGTGGGCCGCGAGGCCAGGCCGACCCGGTGCAGGGAGGCGAACAGCCAGTCACCCGACCGGTCGCCGGTGAAGACCCGACCGGTCCGGTTGGCGCCGTGGGCGGCCGGGGCCAGGCCCATCACCAGCACCCGGGCGTGCGGATCGCCGAAGCCCGGGACCGGACGGCCCCAGTAGTCCTCCCCCGCGTACGCCGCCCGCTTCTCGCGCGCGACCTGCTCGCGCCAGTCGACGAGCCGGGGACAGGCGCGGCACACCGAGACCCGTGCGTCGAGCTCGGGGAGCGAGGCCCGGGCCGCCAGCCGGGCCACGCCTGCCGCCCCGCGGGCGGCGACCGGAACGGGGACGCCGGGAGCGACGGGGTCGCCGGGCCAGCCCGACCCGGGGACGGTCACCGACGGGGCGCGGCCGAGCCCGGACGACCGAACGGACGGTCGGCCGGGTCGCCGTGGCCGGCAGCTGCCTCGCGGATCTCGCGCTGGGCGGCGTGGTCGCGCTCCCGGCGCGCCTCGGCCCGGCGGACGCCGCGCTCGTCGCGCAGCGGCAGCTGGAGCCGCTCCTCGGCCGCCACACCGTGCTGGAGCTGGCGTCCGCGCTCGAGCTCGGCGTCGAGCTCGGCCCCGAGCACCAGCGCCACGTGGCTCAGCCACGCCCACAGCAGCACCACCAGCACGCCGACGGCGGCCACCAGCAGCCGGGTCGGCCCCCCGTCGACGCGGGAGGTCGCGGCCACGGCCACCGCCGCAGCGACGCCGAGGACCAGCCAGGCCAGGAAGGCGAGCACCGACCCCGGGGTCAGCAGCCGCCGGGGCAGCACGGCGTTCGGGGTGGAGCGCTGGAGCAGCACCACGACGGCCAGGACGACCAGGGCCAGGACCGGCCACTTCGCGACCTCCCAGGCGGTGACGACGCCCTCGTCCAGGCCCAGCTCGGCGCCGACCGCGCGGGCCACCGGGCCGGTGGCGGCCAGCACCAGGACGCCCGCCGAGGCGAGCACGGTGACCACCACGGCCAGGACCAGCTGCGTCGGCCGCAGCCGCCAGGCGGGACGGCCCTCGTCGACCTCGTGCACGAGGTTGGCCACCCGGGCCGCGGCGGCGACGTACGCCACGGCCGCCCAGAGCAGGCCCGCGGCGGCCACGGCCACCACGACGGGCAGGCCGGGCAGGTCACCGAGGTCGCGCAGCGGCGTGGCCAGCCGGCTCGCGACGTCGGTGGCGACCACCTGGCCCAGGACCCGCTCGACCCGGTCGAGCACCGAGGTCGACCGGCCCAGCAGGGCCAGCCCGGAGGCGAGCGCGAGGCTCGCCCACACCAGGGCCAGCAGGGCGCGGAAGGTCAGGCTGGCGGCCAGGTCGGCGCCGCGGTCGTCGCGGAGCTCGCGCACGGTGAGGCGCAGCACGAACCAGGGCGAGCGCTTCCCCACGGGGGCGTCGGGATCGCGCACGTCGGACCGGTCGGCACCCGGCGGGCGCGGGCCCACGACCGGGCCGGTCGGGCTGCCCGAGGGGGCGGGGGCCGCGGCGACGCCGGGGGGCACGTGGAGCGGCTGGGTGTGCTCCACGTCCTGGGATTCGGGAGCGGTGGGGGCGTCGGTGGTGCGGGGGGTGAACAGGGGCATGGCTAGGCCTTTCGCTCGGGGGACCCGTGCTGGAGCTGGGACCAGGCGATCCCGTCGAGGATGTCGTGCTCGGAGACGAGCAGGGAGTCGACGCGGGTGCGGGCCAGCACCCGGGTCAGGACGAGCCCGCCGGCGGCGATGACGTCGGCGCGGCCGGGGTGCATGTAGCCGAGCGCCCGGCGCTGCTCGACGTCGAGGGAGAGCAGGTGGGTCACGGCGCCCTGCACGGCGTCGACCGGCAGCACGCTGTGGTGGATCAGGGCCCGGTCGTAGGAGTCGAGACCGAGCACGGCCGCCGCCAGCGTCGTGACCGTGCCCGCCACCCCGATGACCGCGCCGGCGACGGCGGGGTCGACCTCGCAGGTGTCCAGCACGGCGTCGATAGCGGCGACCGCCTCGTCGATCTCGGCCCGCGAGGGCGGGTCGCCGGCCAGGCAGCGCTCGGTGAGCCGGACCGAGCCGATGTCGAGCGAGTGCTGTCCGCGGACGGTGCCGTCGGCGCCACCGAGGACGAGCTCGGTCGACCCTCCCCCGATGTCGAGCACCAGGATCGGCTCCGGCAGCGGCGGCAGGTCGCGCACCGCCCCCGCGAAGGTGGCCCGCGCCTCCTGCTCCCCGTCGAGCACCTCGGGCACCACGCCGGTGCGCTCGCGGATGCCGTCGAGGAGGTCCTGGGCGTTCTCGGCGTCACGGGCGGCCGAGGTGGCGCAGAAGCGCACCGACGCCACGTCGTGGGGCCGGACCAGGTCCATCAGCTCCTCGGTGGTGTCGAGGACCCGCGTGACGGCGGCGTCGGAGAGCCGACCGGTGCGGTCGACGCCCTGGCCGAGCCGCACGATCCGCATCTCGCGCACCAGCTCGGTCGCGGTGCCGGCCACGGGGTCGAGGTCGGTCACCAGCACCCGCAGGCTGTTGGTGCCGCAGTCGAAGGCCGCCACCCGGGTCACGCCGGCTCCTCGGCGTCGGCACCGACGCACGGTCCCCGCTGCCACCAGGCCCCCAGGGCGTCGAGCACCTCGTCGCCGAGCGGGTTGGTCCCCGGCCCCTGGGCGAGAGACTGGCCCGCGAGCACGTGCAGGCACTTGACCCGCCCGGGCATGCCGCCCGCGGAGACGCCGGCGATCTCGGGCACCTCGCCGATCGCGGCGCGGGCCTCGAGGTAGGCGTCGTGGGCCCGGGCGTACGCCGCGGCGAGCTCCTCGTCGGCGCTCAGGCGCTCGGACATCTCGCGCATCAGCCCCGAGGCCTCCAGGGTCCCGATCATCGAGGCCGCCCGCGGACAGGTCAGGTAGAAGGTGGTCGGGAACGGCGTCCCGTCGTCGAGCCGCGGCTCGGTGGCGACCACGTCGGGGTTGCCGCACGGGCAGCGGTGCGCGACGGCGTGGATCGACCGGGGCGGCCGACCGAGCTGCGCCGCGACCACCGCCTCGTCGGAGGGGTCGATGGGCATGGTCAGTCTCCGGACGACGGGGTCGGGGGGTCGATCTGCTCCGCGGGGTTGTCGAGCTTCTCCGGGTGGTCGGCCACCTCGACGGTGGTCCACACCTTGTCCCACCAGGCGTCGGTGGCGACCTCCGGCACGGAGTCGGGGTCGGTCAGCTCGTCGGTGCGCTCCAGCGGCTTGCCGTCGCGGTCGATCACCTGGTAGCTGGTCTCGCCGGGCATCACCCAGCCCAGCCGCTCGCGGGCCTGCGCCTCGACGTACGCCTCGTCCTTCCAGCGGCGCTTCTCGCGCTCGAGGGTGGAGATCTCGGTCTGCGAGGAGGCGATCTGGGCCTTCAGGTCGTTGATGTGCGAGCGCTGGTCGAGGTAGGCCCGCATCGAGGACGCGTAGGAGACGACCAGCACCGCCAGCACCAGGACGAGCACGACCATCCGCTGGGTGAAGCGGGGGCGCGGCGCGGCCGGGTCCCGGCGCTCGCGCCCGCCCGACCGGCTCCCGGGTCGCAGGTTGCCCGGGAGGTGCCGAGGGGTGGAGCCCCGTCGCTCGGACCGCCCGCGGCGGCGGGGGCCCTGCTGGGGTTCGTCTCGGCGTGCCACGGTGCGGGGTCAGCCCTGGAAGCGGGGGAACGCGCCGCGGCCGGCGTAGCGGGCCGCGTCGTCGAGCTCCTCCTCGATGCGCAGCAGCTGGTTGTACTTCGCGACGCGCTCCGAGCGGGCCGGGGCACCGGTCTTGATCTGGCCGCAGTTGGTGGCGACGGCGAGGTCGGCGATCGTGGTGTCCTCGGTCTCGCCCGAGCGGTGGCTCATCATGCTGCGGAAGCCGTTGCGGTGGGCCAGCTCGACGGAGTCGAGGGTCTCCGTGAGCGAGCCGATCTGGTTGACCTTCACCAGCAGGGCGTTGGCCTGGCCGCCGGTGATGCCGCGCTGCAGCCGCTCCACGTTGGTGACGAACAGGTCGTCGCCGACGATCTGGATCTGGCCGCCGAGGCGCTCGGTCATGGCCTTCCAGCCGTCCCAGTCCTCCTCGTCCAGCGGGTCCTCGATCGAGACGATGGGGTACGACGCGACGAGGTCGGCGTAGTAGTCGATCATCTCCAGGCTCGACTTGTGCGCCCCCTCGAAGGCGTACTTCTTCTTCTCGTGGAACTCCGAGGCCGCGACGTCGAGCGCCAGGCCGAAGTCGCGGCCCAGGGTGAACCCGGCGGCGTCGATCGCGTCGGCGATCAGGTCCAGGGCGGCGCGGTTGCTCGACAGGTCGGGGGCGAACCCGCCCTCGTCGCCGACGCCCGTGGCCAGGCCCTTCTTCTTCAGCACCGACTTCAGCGCCTGGTAGACCTCGGCGCCCTGCTGCAGCGCCTCGCGGAAGGTGGGAGCGCCGATCGGCGCGATCATGAACTCCTGGACGTCCACGTTGGTGTCCGCGTGCGCGCCGCCGTTGAGGATGTTCATCATCGGCACGGGCAGCACGTGGGCGTTGGGTCCGCCGACGTAGCGGAACAGCGGCAGGCCCGAGCTCACCGAGGCGGCGCGGGCGACGGCCAGGGAGACGCCGAGGATGGCGTTGGCGCCGAGGTTGGCCTTGTTGGGGGTGCCGTCCAGGTCGAGCATGGCCTGGTCGACCAGGCGCTGGTCCGTGGCGTCGAGGCCGATGATCTCCGGCTCGATCTGGTCCTGGACCGCGGCCACGGCCTTCTGGGTGCCCTTGCCGCCGTAGCGCTTGCCGCCGTCGCGCAGCTCCACGGCCTCGAAGGCGCCGGTGGAGGCGCCCGAGGGCACGGCCGCGCGGCCGACGGAGTCGTCGTCGAGGAGGACCTCGACCTCGACCGTGGGGTTGCCGCGCGAGTCGAGGATCTCGCGGGCGAGGACGGTGTCGATGGAAGCCAAGGTGGTGCTCCTGATCCAGGGGGTGGACTGCCGAACCAGCCTAACCATCCCGACGGCCGATCCTCGGGAGCACCCGCCCGGCGGACCTCAGTCCCGGGTGCGCCGCACCGCGTCGCGCAGCGCCTGTTCCGGGTCGATGCCCGAGGACCGCGCCTGGGCCACCAGCGCGAGCAGCTGGTCGCCCAGCTCGGCCTCGGGGCCGGGAGCCGGCCGCGGGGTGGTCCGCAGGCCGGCCCGCTCCTGGCGGTCGAGCACCTTGGCGGCGCGGCTCAGCGCGGGCAGCGCGAGCGCGATCCCCTCCCAGGGATCGGTGCGCTGCTTCTCGGTGGCCTTGGCCTGCTCCCAGGCGTCGTTGATGCGCGCCGGGTCGGTCTCGACCAGGTCCCCGAACACGTGGGGGTTGCGGTGCAGCAGCTTGTCGCGGAGGCCGGCGGCCACGTCCTCGAGGTCGAAGCGGCCCTGCTCCTCCGCGATGGCGGCGTGGAACAGCACCTGGAGCAGCACGTCGCCGAGCTCCTCGCGCAGCTCGGCGTCCTGCCCCGCCTCGATCGCCTCCAGCAGCTCGTAGGTCTCCTCGAGCAGGTGCCGGGCGAGCGTGCGGTGGGTCTGGGCGGCCTTCCAGCCGCACTCGGCCCGCAGCCGACGCATCATGGCCACCACCTCGAGCAGGGCGGTGGTGGTCATGGCCGGGACGGCCTCAGCCGCACTTCTGGGAGTCGGGCAGGGAGGCGACGAACGCCGGGTCGGCCTGCTCGGCACCGGCCTGCTTGGCGAAGTCGGACCCCGCCTGCGACACCGAGCCCGAGCCACCGCCGGGACGGCCGTCCTTGCCGGGGTTGAACCGGGCGTCGGTGTCGATCTCGACCTTCTTCGCCCAGGCGTCGCGCTGCTTGAGCCCCTCGGTCAGCAGGGCGTCGAGGTTGGTGGGGCTGGCCTTCTGGCCCGTGGCCTCGGCCGCGACCTGCACGACGTCGGCGCGGCTGGCGGCGTACTGCGACAGCACGTCGGAGAGCACCGTCCCGGCCCGCCCCTTGACGCCCTGCACCTGGGTCTGGAGCTGCTGGTCGATGAAGGTGACCAGCGAGCGGGGCGCGGAGACGCCCTGGTCGGCGGCGAACCGCTCGTCGAGCTGGATGTCGACCAGCAGCGCCAGCGACTGGCGCTTGACGCTGGACAGCGGGACCTCGCTGGACTGCCCCGACTGCCCGGCCTGCTCGATGGCCGAGCACTGGGCGGCCGCGAGGTCGTCGACCTGCGAGGTCGGGATCCGGCTGCCGTCGACCACCGAGGCGGTGCCCGGGGTGAGCTGGCTGCAGCCCGACAGCAGGAGCACACCGGCTCCGAGGACGGGGGCCCAACGACGTGCCTTCACGATCCGGTCTCCTCACTGGCGGCCCGGGCGGCCTTGATCTGGTCCGGGGCGATCACCCCGTCGATCACCTGCCGGGCCCACGCGAGCAGCTCCTCGTCCCGCGGGGCGGGAGCACCGAAGCCGACCGGCTGGGGCCGTGGCACCAGCATGGTACGCACGGGCTCCTTGTAGAGGCTCTTGGGGTGCAACCGGTTCAGGCGCACGACACGCGAGTCCGGCAGGTCGACGGGGTGGAAGCGCAGGTACTTGCCCTGCACCGTCACCTCCGAGACCCCGGCCTCGCGGCAGCGGGCCCGGAAGCTGGCCACGGCCAGCAGCCGCACCACCTCCGCCGGCGGCTCGCCGTAGCGGTCGACCAGCTCCTCGCGCAGGGTCGCGACGTCGTCGTCCGAGCGCACCTCGGCCAGGCGCTTGTACATCTCTAGCCGCAGCCGCTCGCTGGGCACGTAGGTGTGCGGCAGGTGGGCCTCGACCGGGAGCTCGATCTTGACCTCGATCGTCGCCTCGGGAGCGCTGCCGTCCTGCCGGAACTCCGAGACGGCCTCCCCCACCAGGCGCACGTAGAGGTCGAAGCCGACGTCGGCGATGTGGCCGGACTGCTCGCCGCCGAGCAGGTTGCCGGCGCCACGGATCTCGAGGTCCTTCATGGCGATCGCCATGCCGCCGCCGAGGTCGGAGTGCTGGGCCAGCGTGGCCAGCCGCTCGTGGGCGGTCTCGGTGAGCGGCTTGTCGGGCGGGTAGAGGAAGTAGGCGTAGGCCCGCTCGCGCGAGCGGCCCACCCGGCCGCGCAGCTGGTGCAGCTGGGACAGGCCCAGCGTGTCGGCCCGCTCGATGATCATGGTGTTGGCGTTGGAGACGTCCAGGCCGGACTCGACGATGGTGGTGCACACCAGCACGTCGAACTCCTTCTCCCAGAAGTCGAGCATCACCTGCTCGAGCTGGTGCTCCCCCATCTGGCCGTGGGCGGTCGCGACCCGGGCCTCGGGCACCAGCTCCTTGATGCGCGCCGCGGCCTTCTCGATCGAGGTGACGCGGTTGTGGATGAAGAAGACCTGGCCGTCGCGCAGCAGCTCGCGGCGCACGGCCGCGGCGACCTGCCGGTCCTCGTAGGCCCCGACGTAGGTGAGCACCGGGTGCCGCTCCTCCGGCGGGGTGGCGATGGTCGACATCTCGCGGATGCCGGTGATCGCCATCTCCAGGGTGCGCGGGATCGGGGTCGCCGACATCGAGAGCACGTCCACGCTGGTGCGCAGCTGCTTCATCTGCTCCTTGTGCTCGACACCGAAGCGCTGCTCCTCGTCGACGATGATCAGGCCGAGGTCCTTGAGCTTGATGTCGGGGTTGAGCAGCCGGTGGGTGCCGATGACGATGTCGACGCTGCCGTCGGCCAGGCCCGCGATGACCTCCTTGGCCTCCTTGTCGGACTGGAACCGGCTCAGCGGCTTGAGCACCACCGGGAACCCGCTCATCCGCTCCGAGAACGTCGAGAAGTGCTGGGTGACCAGCAGCGTGGTGGGCACCAGCAGGACCACCTGCTTGCCGTCCTGCACCGCCTTGAAGGCGGCGCGGACGGCGATCTCGGTCTTGCCGTAGCCGACGTCGCCGCACACCAGCCGGTCCATCGGCACGACCTGGCGCATGTCGGCCTTGACCTCCTCGACCGTGCTGAGCTGGTCGGGCGTCTCGTGGAAGGGGAACGCGTCCTCGAGCTCGGTCTGCCACGGGGTGTCGGGGCCGAAGGCGTGGCCCTTGGTGGCCTGCCGCGCGGCGTACAGCTTGATCAGCTCGGCGGCGATCTGGCGCACGGCCTTGCGGGCGCGGCCCTTGCGCTTGGCCCAGTCGGCGCCGCCGAGCCGGTCCAGGCTCGGCTGCTCGCCACCGACGTAGCGCGTCACCTGGTCGAGGGCGTCCGCGGGCACGTAGAGCCGGTCGGCCGGTTGGCCGCGCTTGGAGGAGCCGTACTCGAGCACGAGGTACTCCCGCACCGCTCCGTGGACCTCGCGCTGCTTCATCTCCAGGAAGCGGCCCACCCCGTGCTGCTCGTGCACGACGAAGTCGCCGGCCTTGAGCTCGAGGGGGTCGATCTGCTTCTTGCGGCGCACCGGCATCTTGCGCATGTCGCGCGTGGTCGCCTTCTGGCCGGCGATGTCCTCGCCGGTCAGCAGCAGCAGGCCGGGCCGGGCCATGGAGAAGCCGTGGGACAGGCACCCCTGCCCCACCTGCACGACACCGTCGCCGCGGGCGCCGAAGGCCTGGTCGGCGACCAGCGCGGCCGGCACGTCGTGCTCGCCCAGCACCTCGACCATCCGCTGCGCCGGGCCGGCCCCCTGGTGGAGGGTGACGACGTCACGGCCCTCGGAGAGCGCCTTGCGGATGTCGCCGACGGCCTCCTCGAGGTCGCCGCGGTAGGCCTCGGCGGGCTGCACGCCCACCTCGCGCGAGGAGTCGTCGGCCCCGTCGGGAAGGTCGAGCCCGAAGGGGCTGATGCCCCACCAGGCGCGCCGGCTGCCGAGCACCGCGTCGCGGATCTCGCCGATGCCCTTGAGGGAGGCCGCTCCCAGGTCGATGGGGGCGGTGCCGCCCGAGGCGGCCGCGGCCCAGCTGGCGCCGAGGAACTCCTCGGAGGTCTCCACCAGGTCGCGGGCCCGGGTGCGCACCCGCTCGGGATCCAGCACCAGCACGTGGGAGTCGGCCGGGAGCAGGTCGACGAGCAGCTCCATCTCGTCGACCAGCACCGGGGACAGCGACTCCATGCCCTCGACGGCCACGCCCTCGGCGAGCTTGTCGGTGATCTCGCGCAGCTGGGGGTGCTCCTCCCCCAGCGTCCGCGCCCGGGCGCGGACGGAGTCGGTGAGCAGCAGCTCGCGGCACGGCGGCGCCCACAGCCGCTCGACCGGGGCCAGCGTGCGCTGGTCGGCCACCGCGAAGCTGCGGATCTCGTCGATCTCGTCGCCGAAGAACTCCACCCGCAGCGGGTGCTCCTCGGTCGGGGGGAAGACGTCGACGATGCCGCCTCGGACGGCGAACTCGCCACGCTTCTCGACCAGGTCGACCCGGGAGTACGCCGCGGCCGCCAGCCGGGCCACCACCTCGTCGAGCTCGTGCTCCTCCCCGGGGACCAGCTCGACCGGCTCGAGGTCGGCCAGACCCTTGACCTGGGGCTGGAGCACTGAGCGCACCGGGGCCACCACCACCTGCACCGGGCCGTTGGAGGCGTCCTGCCCGGGGTGGACCAGCCGGCGCAGCACCGCCAGCCGACGACCGACCGTGTCGCTGCGCGGGCTCAGCCGCTCGTGGGGCAGCGTCTCCCACGCGGGGAAGAAGGCCACGCCCTCGGGGCCCAGGACGTCGACGAGCTCCTCGGTCAGGTCCTCTGCCTCGCGCACGGTGGCGGCCACCACCAGCACGGTGCGACCGGCGTCCACCAGGCCCTTGACCACGAAGGGCCGCAGCGCCTGCGGACCCACCAGGTCGACCGTCGGCAGCGTTCGGGCCTGGGACAGCGTCTGGGCCAGCACCGGCTCGGTGAGGACCAGGTCGGCCAGGGTGGAGAGGGACACGCGAGAACACTTCCTTCGGGCACGCACACGACCCCCCGACGAGTGCGGCAGGGGGTGGCACCAGTCTACGAAGCCGGCGAAGCCTGCTCGTGGGCGGCGTCGGCCGGCCCCCGGAGCAGGCGGGCGAGCTCCTCGTCGCGCGTGGTGGCGCTGGGGCTCAGGCCGAGGTGGATGCGGTTCCTGGTGGTGAGCGAGACGAAGCAGGTCATCCCCGCACTGTGCCACCGTGCTCGGACATGCAGGAACGACTGAAGGCCGCCCCACGGGTGGGGCGGCCCTCAGCACTAAAAATTGTCCGGCGACGTCCTACTCTCCCACGACCTCCCGGTCGCAGTACCATCGGCGCTGAAAGGCTTGACTTCCGGGTTCGGAATGGAACCGGGTATTTCCCTATCGCTATGGCCGCCGAAACACTATGGAGTTATCCAGTGGACACCAGCCCCACACCACCACCCCACCCCACAACAGGGCAGAACAGTCACATGGGACTCATACGGTGTTCCCGACCGTAACTCGGGAACCACACAGTGGACGCGCAACATCTTTGAGGGACAAGCCCTCGGCCTATTAGTACCGGTCGGCTAGGCATTACTGCTGTACACCTCCGGCCTATCAACCCAGTCGTCTACTGGGGGCCTTACCCGGTTGACCCGGTGGGAAACCTCATCTTGAAACGTGCTTCCCGCTTAGATGCTTTCAGCGGTTATCACTTCCGAACGTAGCTAACCAGCCGTGCCCTTGGCAGAACAACTGGCACACCAGAGGTTCGTCCATCCCGGTCCTCTCGTACTAGGGACAGCCTTTCTCAAGTTTCCTGCGCGCGCGGCGGATAGGGACCGAACTGTCTCACGACGTTCTAAACCCAGCTCGCGTGCCGCTTTAATGGGCGAACAGCCCAACCCTTGGGACCTACTCCAGCCCCAGGATGCGACGAGCCGACATCGAGGTGCCAAACCATCCCGTCGATATGGACTCTTGGGGAAGATCAGCCTGTTATCCCCGGGGTACCTTTTATCCGTTGAGCGACGCCGCTTCCACATGCCAGCGCCGGATCACTAGTTCCGACTTTCGTCCCTGCTCGAGTTGTCACTCTCACAGTCAAGCTCCCTTGTGCACTTACACTCGAAACCTGATTGCCAACCAGGCTGAGGGAACCTTTGAGCGCCTCCGTTACATTTTAGGAGGCAACCGCCCCAGTTAAACTACCCATCAGGCACTGTCCCTGATCCAGATAATGGACCTAGGTTAGATATCTAATACGACCAGAGTGGTATTTCAACGATGACTCCACACTCACTGGCGTGAATGCTTCACAGTCTCCCACCTATCCTACACAAGTCGAACCAAACACCAATACCAAACTATAGTAAAGGTCCCGGGGTCTTTCCGTCCTGCCGCGCGTAACGAGCATCTTTACTCGTAGTGCAATTTCGCCGAGTCCACGGTTGAGACAGCGCCCAAGTCGTTACTCCATTCGTGCAGGTCGGAACTTACCCGACAAGGAATTTCGCTACCTTAGGATGGTTATAGTTACCACCGCCGTTTACTGGGGCTTAAGTTCTCCGCTTCGATCTTGCGATCTAACAGGTCCCCTTAACCTTCCAGCACCGGGCAGGAGTCAGTCCGTATACATCGTCTTACAACTTCGCACGGACCTGTGTTTTTAGTAAACAGTCGCTTGGGCCTGGTCTCTGCGGCCATCACCGCGTCTCACAGCAAGTGTGATAACGGATCCGGCCCCCCTTCTCCCGAAGTTACGGGGGCATTTTGCCGAGTTCCTTAACCATGGTTCACTCGATCGCCTTAGTATTCTCTACCTGATCACCTGAGTCGGTTTGGGGTACGGGCGGCGCATAGCTCGCTAGAGGTTTTTCTCGACAGCATAGGATCAGCCACTTCGTCCATACGGACTCCCCATCAGGTCTCAGACACATGAGAGACGGATTTGCCTGTCCTCTCGTCCTACACCCTTAGCCACCGACAACCATCGCGGTGGTTGGCCTACCTTCCTGCGTCACCCCATCGCTTGACTACTACTAGATCGGGTCGTGCGCTCTGCCACCATCGTCCCGAAGGATCCCGGTGGTTTCGGGCACTTAGCATCACTAGCCTCGTCATGGGCGCTACTTTGCCGGTACGGGAATATCAACCCGTTGTCCATCGACTACGCCTGTCGGCCTCGCCTTAGGTCCCGACTTACCCAGGGCAGATTAGCTTGACCCTGGAACCCTTGATCATTCGGCGGAAGAGTTTCTCACTCTTCATTCGCTACTCATGCCTGCATTCTCACTCGTGTGGCGTCCACGACTGGTTCACACCGCCGCTTCACTCGCCACACGACGCTCCCCTACCCATCCACACACCTGGACCCACTCACGTGGGCCGGGATAACGCATGAATGCCATAGCTTCGGCGGATGACTTGAGCCCCGCTACATTGTCGGCGCGGAATCACTTGACCAGTGAGCTATTACGCACTCTTTCAAGGGTGGCTGCTTCTAAGCCAACCTCCTGGTTGTCTCTGCGACTCCACATCCTTTTCCACTTAGTCACCGCTTAGGGGCCTTAGCTGATGGTCTGGGCTGTTTCCCTCTCGACTACGGAGCTTATCCCCCGCAGTCTCACTGCCGCGCTCTCACTTCCCGGCATTCGGAGTTTGGTTGAATTCGGTAAGCTGTTGGGCCCCCTAGTCCATCCAGTGCTCTACCTCCGGAAAGAAACACGCGACGCTGCACCTAAATGCATTTCGGGGAGAACCAGCTATCACGAAGTTTGATTGGCCTTTCACCCCTATCCACAGGTCATCCCCTCAGTTTTCAACCTAAGTGGGTTCGGTCCTCCACGCGGTCTTACCCGCGCTTCAACCTGCCCATGGATAGATCACTTCGCTTCGGGTCTTGATCGTGCCACTCAGACGCCCTATTCGGACTCGCTTTCGCTACGGCTTCCCCACACGGGTTAACCTCGCGACACAACGCAAACTCGCAGGCTCATTCTTCAAAAGGCACGCTGTCACCTGGTCCCCACGAGGGGGACTTCAGCTCCAACGGATTGTAGGCACATGGTTTCAGGTACTATTTCACTCCCCGCCAGGGGTACTTTTCACCTTTCCCTCACGGTACTTGTCCGCTATCGGTCACCAAGGAGTATTTAGGCTTAACGGGTGGTCCCGCCAGATTCACACGGAATTTCAGGGGTTCCGTGTTACTTGGGGTAACGCCACAGAGCCATCGGTTTACGTATACGGGGCTATCACCCTCTACGGCCGGACTTTCCAATCCAGTTGCACTTCATCGATGGTTTCTTACTCTGTGCTGGTTCGGCAGAACCAACAAGGCGGCCCCACAACCCTCACGCCGCAACGCCTGCCGGCTATCACACGACGTGAGTTTGGCCTCTTCCGATTTCGCTCGCCACTACTCTCGGAATCACTTTTGTTTTCTCTTCCTGCCGGTACTGAGATGTTTCACTTCCCGGCGTTCCCTCGCACCACCCTATGTGTTCAGATGGGCGTAACTGGACATGACTCCAGCTGGGTTTCCCCATTCGGAAATCCCCGGATCACAGCTCGATTGCCAACTTCCCGGGGCTTATCGCAGGCTTCTACGTCCTTCATCGGCTCTTGGTGCCAAGGCATCCACCATGTGCCCTTAGTAGCTTGTCTTGCTACAAAGATGCTCGCGTCCACTGTGTAGTTCTCAACATACGGGCGGAACCCCCACCTACACCCCCGCTGACCCACACGCCACCGGCATCCCCCGAAGGAGACCCCGACGACCGCACGAGCAGTTCGAAGAGATGGAAGGCCGCAGAAGAATCATGACCTCACAAGGCCTGATCCCTCAGGACCCAACAGTGTGCCTGACAACTCCCCCACCCAGTAACCACGTTCCACACACCAGCAGCACGAAGCCACCGACGCAGTACTAGCCGCCAACCAGACGAGAGAGCAACCAAATAATCGACGTTCCACTAATGAGCTGGCACCGCCGAGGAACACACGTCCCCGAAACAGCGCCGATGGACACCCACCGAAGCAGGTGCCTACATGCTCCTTAGAAAGGAGGTGATCCAGCCGCACCTTCCGGTACGGCTACCTTGTTACGACTTCGTCCCAATCGCTCGCCCCACCTTCGACAGCTCCCTCCGTAAACGGTTGGGCCACTGGCTTCGGGTGTTGCCAACTTTCGTGACGTGACGGGCGGTGTGTACAAGGCCCGGGAACGTATTCACCGCAGCGTTGCTGATCTGCGATTACTAGCGACTCCGACTTCATGGGGTCGAGTTGCAGACCCCAATCCGAACTGAGACCGGCTTTTTGGGATTCGCTCCACCTTGCGGTATCGCAGCCCTTTGTACCGGCCATTGTAGCATGCGTGAAGCCCTAGGCATAAGGGGCATGATGACTTGACGTCATCCCCACCTTCCTCCGAGTTGACCCCGGCAGTCTCTTATGAGTCCCCACCATGACGTGCTGGCAACATAAGACGAGGGTTGCGCTCGTTGCGGGACTTAACCCAACATCTCACGACACGAGCTGACGACAGCCATGCACCACCTGTATACAAGTGTCCAAAGAGACCTCTGTCTCCAGAGGCTTCTCGTATATGTCAAACCTAGGTAAGGTTCTTCGCGTTGCATCGAATTAATCCGCATGCTCCGCCGCTTGTGCGGGCCCCCGTCAATTCCTTTGAGTTTTAGCCTTGCGGCCGTACTCCCCAGGCGGGGCGCTTAATGCGTTAGCTGCGGCACGGAACTCGTGGAATGAGTCCCACACCTAGCGCCCAACGTTTACGGTGTGGACTACCAGGGTATCTAATCCTGTTCGCTCCCCACACTTTCGCTCCTCAGCGTCAGGTAATGCCCAGAGAACCGCCTTCGCCACCGGTGTTCCTCCTGATATCTGCGCATTTCACCGCTACACCAGGAATTCCGTTCTCCCCTGCATACCTCTAGTCTGCCCGTATCGGAAGCAGGCTCAGGGTTAAGCCCTGAGTTTTCACTCCCGACGCAACAAACCGCCTACGAGCCCTTTACGCCCAATAATTCCGGACAACGCTCGCACCCTACGTATTACCGCGGCTGCTGGCACGTAGTTGGCCGGTGCTTCTTCTGCGCATACCGTCACTTTCGCTTCGTCTGCGCTGAAAGAGGTTTACAACCCGAAGGCCGTCATCCCTCACGCGGCGTTGCTGGATCAGGCTTTCGCCCATTGTCCAATATTCCCCACTGCTGCCTCCCGTAGGAGTCTGGGCCGTGTCTCAGTCCCAGTGTGGCCGGTCACCCTCTCAGGCCGGCTACCCGTCGAAGCCTTGGTGAGCCATTACCTCACCAACAAGCTGATAGGCCGCGAGCTCATCCTGCACCGCCAGAACTTTCCACCACACCCCATGCGAGGCGCAGTCATATCCGGTATTAGCCACCGTTTCCGGTGGTTATCCCAAAGTGCAGGGCAGATTGCTCACGTGTTACTCACCCGTTCGCCGCTCGTGTACCCCGAAGGGCCTTACCGCTCGACTTGCATGTGTTAAGCACGCCGCCAGCGTTCGTCCTGAGCCAGGATCAAACTCTCCATTGAAAATGCAGAAATTCAAACCCCAGCAAGAGGAACGATCCACTGACAAAAAATTGCCAGAATCATCGTCGTTCTTACCAAAGGAACCATCAACCAACACCCACCCCAAAAGGCAGGCAATCGGCCGACAGGTATAAATTAATTCGTCGACTTTTGGCACACTGTTGAGTTCTCAAGGATCAAGCGCGCACCACTGGAAATCTTGCGATCTCCCCGCGGGGCAATCTGGTGAAACTTACCGGGCGGCCCGAGTCGCGTCAAATCGCTTCCCTGGCCGGTCCGGCCGCTCTCCTGCTTCACGTGGATCCGATCTCGGCGCAGACTGCGACGGGAACGACCACGACGTGGTGGAGAGGATGTCTGCTGGGGGCCGGCCACCCGGCCTTGAGGCCTTGTGTCCCGCCGCACCCGGCGACAGAGAGAACATTACACACGGATCCGGGGATGTGCACATCGAGGGGCCACCCCGGGGGCCTCCACGGGGTCCGCCGACAGCATCCGTGCAGGTCAGCGGCCCGGAAAATTGTCGAAACTTCTTCGCAACCTCCCGGTCACGCGCCCGACGCACGCGTCGGGGCCCGTGGCGGTCCCCCGTGAGGGTCCCTGCGCCTCAGCCGCGGAGCCGTCGGCGACGGCGACCGGCGGGACGCACGACCAGCACGGGGCAGGGGGCGGAGTGCTGCACCCGCTGGGCGGTGCTGCCGAGCAGCACCGTCTCGCTCAGCCCGCGGCTGCCGCTCGCCACCACCACCAGACCGGCGTCCAGGTCGGTGGCGGCCCTGACGATCTCGTTGGCCGGGGAGCCGCTGCGCACCTGCTCGTGCACGGCCGGCCCCCAGCCCTCGAAGCCGGCGGCCACCGTGCGCACCGCGGCCTGGCCCGCCTCCCGGAAGCTCGCGTCGGTGCCGAGCTCGCTGATCTCGTCGGCGAAGGCGAGGGTGGCGTAGGGGCTGATCACTCCCACGACCGTGACGTCGGTGATCCGGTCGGGGTCGGCGAAGGAGCGCAGGTGCTCTGCGGCGGCCAGGGACTGGGCCGACCCGTCGGTGGCGACGACGACGTGCATCTCAGCTCCCCTCCGTGCGCAGGGTGCGGTCCCCGCGGTCGGTGCCCGCGGGACGGTCGCGGTGGCCGAAGAAGTACTCGAAGACGAACAGCCCCACCCCCACGGCCACCAGGGCCAGGCACCACAGCACCGAGGTGGGGTCGTCCACCACCGTGTAGACGAGCACCGCGAGGTTGCCGACCAGCCCCAGCACGAGGAGCGGACGTGGCGCCCGGTAGTGCTCGGCGTTGACGTCGGTGGAGCCGAGCTTCATGCAGGCCACGATCACCATCGAGTAGATGATGAGCAGCAGCACGACGGTCACCGTGGCCAGGCGGGCCACGACGTCGACGTCGAGACCCAGGGCCTTGAGCCCGTTGCTGGCCGCGAGCAGGACCATCACCACGGCGGCGGAGAAGACCAGGCCCACCACGGGGCTGCGACGCGTCGGGTGCACCTTGCCGAACACCGCGGGCACCACGTCCTCGCGGGCCATCCCGTAGAGGATCCGGGGCTGGGTGACGATCGCGACCAGCGTGGTGTTGGTGATCGCGGTCATCGCGATGACGGCGAACACGATCGACAGCACGCCCACCGGGAGCGGGAGCACGCCCGACTCCACGACGTCGAGCAGCGGGGTGTCGGACCCCGCCAGCTCGTCGACGGGCAGGGTGAGGGCCGAGGCGACGGAGACCAGGACGTAGAAGACGCCGGCCGCCGCCATGCCGCCGATGAGCGCCCGCGGGAAGTTGCGGGCGGGGTCGACGGTCTCCTCCGCCACGTTGGCGGCGTTCTCGAACCCGGTCATGGCGAAGAACGCGAGGGAGACGCCGGCCAGGATCGCGAAGACCGGGTTGCCGTCGGCCGTGAACTCCGTCAGGACGCCGAACTCGGCATCGCCGCGGAACACCACGACGGCCCCGATGAGGAGCACGATCAGCAGGCCCGACACCTCGACGAAGGTCATCACCATGTTGGCCACCACCGACTCGGTGATGCCGATGAAGTTGATCACCGCCAGCATCAGGATGAACAGCAGCGCGATGACCAGGCCCGGGGGTGCTGCCCACACCTGGCCGAAGTAGTTGGCGAAGCCGGTGGCCAGCGAGCCGGCCGCGGCGAAGCTCGAGGCCAGGAACAGCACCGTCACCAGGAACGTCAGCGGCTGGGACCGGAAGGCCTGGTTGATGTAGAGCGCGGCACCGGCGGCGCGGGGGTACTTCGTGGCCAGCTCGGCGTACGCCATGCCGGTCACGGTCGCGATCGTCACGCCGACGGCG
The DNA here is from genome assembly GCF_900104965.1 of Nocardioides scoriae. Classification (NCBI taxonomy): domain Bacteria; kingdom Bacillati; phylum Actinomycetota; class Actinomycetes; order Propionibacteriales; family Nocardioidaceae; genus Nocardioides; species Nocardioides scoriae. Next base: position 2,147,168 of record NZ_LT629757.1, read on the forward strand.
AAGGCGATGAAGAACGCCCCTCCCACCGCGCCGGCGACCAGACCGATGAGGGCGTAGATGCCGGAGCCTAGGACGTCGCCCAGCACGTAGAAGAACAGCAGCCGGCCGGTGATCGAGCGCTTGAGCCCGCTCTCGGCCTCTCCGGGGGTGGCGGTCGCGGTGTCGGACATGGTGCCTCGATTCCCAGGGGGCATCGGCGCGGACGCCTTTGGAGATCACTACCCCCAGCCCGGCACCCCAAACACCGCGTCGCCGGCCCCGGACGCGCGGCCGCGGTCAGCTGACGACGACCTCGATGCGCTGGAACTCCTTGACGTCGGTGTAGCCCGTGGTCGCCATCGCGCGCTTGAGGGCGCCCACCAGGTTCATGGTGCCGTCGGCGACGTGGGAGGGGCCGAAGAGGATCTCCTGGAGCGTGCCGACCGTCCCGAACTCGACCCGCTGGCCGCGCGGGAGGTCGGCGTGGTGGGCCTCGGTCCCCCAGTGGAAGCCGTGCCCCGGGGCGTCGGTCGCCCGGGCCAGGGGCGAGCCGATCATGACCGCGTCGGCGCCGCAGGCGATCGCCTTGGCGATGTCGCCGCTGCGTCCGATCGAGCCGTCTGCGATGACGTGCACGTAGCGGCCGCCCGACTCGTCCATGTAGTCGCGCCGGGCCGCGGCGACGTCGGCCACCGCGCTGGCCATCGGCACCGCCACGCCGAGCACCGTGCGGGTGGTGTGGGCGGCGCCGCCACCGAAGCCGACCAGGACGCCCGCGGCGCCGGTGCGCATCAGGTGCAGGGCGGCCTGGTAGGTCGCGCAGCCCCCGACCACGACGGGCACGTCGAGCTCGTAGATGAACTCCTTGAGGTTGAGCGGCTCGGCGTTGGACGAGACGTGCTCGGCGCTGACCGTGGTGCCCCGGATGACGAACATGTCGACCCCGGCGTCGACCACGGTCTTGGCGAACTCCTTGGTGCGCTGGGGGCTCAGGCTCCCGGCCACCGTCACGCCCGCCTCGCGGACCTGGCGCAGCCGCTCGGTGATCAGCTCGGCGCGGATCGGCTCGGCGTAGATCTCCTGCATCCGGCGCACGGCGTCGACGCCCTCGAGGCCGGCCACCTCGGCGAGCAGCTCGGTGGGGTCGTCGTACCGCGTCCACAGGCCCTCGAGGTTGAGCACCCCCAGGCCGCCGTGGCGGCCGAACGCGATGGCGGTCTCCGGCGACATCACCGAGTCCATGGGGGCGGCCACGATGGGCAGCTCGAAGCGGTAGGCGTCGATCTGCCAGGCCGTCGAGACCTCCTCGGGGTCGCGGGTGCGCCGGCTCGGCACGATCGCGATGTCGTCGAAGGCGTAGGCCCGGCGGCCGCGCTTGGCGCGCCCGATCTCGATCTCAGTCACGGACGAACCCTAACCAAGGTCGGGGGCGACGCCGAGCCGCGCGGTCCCCGGGGCCGGACCGGGCCCGTGCCCCTGGTGCGGATCGACCTCGGGACGGGTCTCCCCGCTGGGACGCGACACCGCTCGGAAGCAGGCGCTGAACGCCGCGCTGGCCGAGCGGCTGGAGCGGGAGTGCGGCCTGCGCCCCGAGGACTTGGTCGTCTCCCTGGCCGAGGTCGGCCGCGACGACTGGTCCTTCGGCAACGGACGCGCGCAGTTCGTCACGGGCGAGCTGCAGGCCCGGCCGGTCGGTCGACGAGGACCGCCCCCGTGCCGTTGACCGCGAGGTCGAACGCCTGCCGCAGCCACGCGGCGTACCGCTCCTCGGACCAGGAGAAGGCCGTCATCGATCGGTAGGTCTCGCCCGAGCACAGCATCTGCACCTCGGGCACGGCGTCGGGACGGGCGGCGTCGCCCCGCGTGAGCAGGGCGACCAGGCGGCGGGTGCTGCCGACGCGCTGCAGCTCCGCGCCCTGGACGATCCCCCGCACCGTCGCGTCGCGCGCCACGGCCTCGGCGATCGCGGGCACCAGGTGGGCCATCCGCGCCACCATGGCCGTCACGGCCCGCGCCAGCACGTCGAGGCGGGCGTCGACGTCGGGCTCCTCCTCCAGGCGGAGCACGTCGAAGGCCTCCTGCAGCCCCTGGTGCTCGCCCAGGATGGCCCGCCACACCATCGCGGTGAAGACCTCCGACTTGGTGCCGACCAGGCGCTCGATGCGGGCGGCGTCGACGCCGGACTCGTCGGCCAGCTGGGCCATCGTCGTGCGCACCCAGCCCTGCGCCGCGAAGCGTCGGGCCGCGACGTCGAGGACCCGCTGACGCTCGGCTCGCGGCCCCGGGGACGGGGCAGGGGGGTCGGTCGGCCGGGTCACGGGACGGTCGGGGTCGGCAGTCATCGCCGCCGATCGTAGGACCCCGCGCCCCCGGCGGCGAGGTGCGTCAGGGCAGGGCCCGGGGCTCGCAGGGGGCCACGGCCCCCTCGGCGACGCCGATCGACCCCGCGACGCCCCCCAGGTCGCGGACCCCGTCGTCGCCGGGCCCGGGCTCGCCGGAGACCCGGGCGACCGAGATGACCAGGGTCTGGTCGTCGGCGACTACTCCCGGTGAGAGCGCGACGCGGTAGCCGTCCTCCCCCAGCACGAACTCGAAGCGGGCCGAGCCGACGGGCGCCGCCACCTGCACGAAGCGCCCGGCGGCGCAGCGGGTGTCGCGAGGCAGGTAGGTGACGTCCGAGCGCACACCGGCGTCCGCCAGGGCGCGTTCCAGGCCAGCGGCGTCCTCCAGCCGGTGGACCTCGACGTCGACCACGCCGTTGGCGCCCTGCACCACGGCGTACGCCGGTCGCTGGGCCAGCAGGGCGGGGACGAGCAGTCCCCCACCGGCCAGCAGCCCGACCAGGGCGGCCGCGAGCACGAGGCGGCGCCGGGGCCGCCTGACGGGTGGCGGGGCGTCGGGGCGGTCGGCCGGGGACGACCGGGCGACGTCGTCGCGCAGCTCGGTCAGCAGGGCGGTCTGGAACGCGTCGAGCGAGGTGCTCACGACGTCTCCTCTCGGGCGGGGACGGTCACGGGGCGGGGGGCCAGGTCCTCCGGCGGGTCGCCCCCGGGCGCGGCGGTCAGCCGGCGGCGGGCGCGGTGCAGCCGGACGCGGGCCGCCCCGGCGGAGATGCCGAGCACCTCGGCGGCGTCGGCGACCCCGAGCCCGTCGAGGGCCACCAGCTCCAGCACGGCGCGCAGCGGGTCGGGCAGCGCCTCCAGCCGGCGGTGCAGCCGGCGCGCCTCCCGCTCGGCGTCGAGTCGGTCGACGACCTGCTGGTAGGCGTCGCCCTCGAGCAGCCGGCGGCCGCTCACCCGGGAGACGGCGCGCGCGTGCCGACCCGAGCGGCGCAGCTCCATCGCCACCACGCTGCGGGCGATGCCGTAGAGCCACATCCGCGGGGATCCCAGTGCGGGGTCGTGGGTGTGGGCCCGGTCGATGGCGGCGAGGAAGACGTCGGCCGTGAGGTCGGCCCCGGTGGCGGGGTCGCCGACGCGTCGCGAGACGAACCCCTGCACCTCCTCGACGTGGGCCCGGTAGAAGGCCTCGAGGGAGTCGGGGTCGGTCGCGATGCGCGAGACCGGCGTCGGTGTCATGCCCGTCCTCTGCCGCAGCGCCCCGGGGCGTTACGGCGGAGCCGGATCAGCGCCAGGAGTAGTTGGGCGCCTCGGTCGTGATCTGCACGTCGTGGGGGTGGCTCTCCTTGAGCCCGGCGGAGGTGATCCGCACGAAGCGGCCCCGCTCGCGCAGCTCGGGGACGGTGCGGGCCCCGACGTAGAACATCGACTGGTGGAGCCCGCCGATGAGCTGGTGGGCGACGGCCGAGAGCGGCCCGCGGTAGGCGACCTGGCCCTCGATGCCCTCGGGAACGATCTTGTCGTCGCTCTCCACGTCGGCCTGGAAGTAGCGGTCCTTGGAGAACGACTTCTTGCCGCGCGAGGCCATGGCGCCGATCGAGCCCATGCCGCGGTAGGACTTGTACTGCTTGCCGTTGACGAACATCAGCTCGCCCGGGCTCTCGTCGCAGCCGGCGAGCAGCGAGCCGACCATCACGGTCTCGGCGCCGGCCACGAGGGCCTTGGCGATGTCGCCGGAGTACTGCAGGCCGCCGTCGGCGACCAGCGGCACGTCGGCCGGGCCGCAGGCCAGGGAGGCCTCGTAGACCGCGGTGACCTGCGGGACGCCGACGCCGGCGACCACGCGGGTGGTGCAGATGGAGCCCGGGCCCACCCCGACCTTGACCGCGTCCGCGCCCGCGTCGACCAGGGCCTGGGCCCCGGCGCGCGTGGCCACGTTGCCGCCGATGACCTGCACGTGGCGGGTGGCGGGGTCGCTCTTGAGGCGCGCGATCATCTCGAGCATCAGCCGGGCGTGGCCGTTGGCGACGTCGGGGACGAGCACGTCGACACCGGCCTCGACCAGCGTGGTGGCGCGCTCCCACGCGTCGCCGAAGTAGCCGATCGCCGCCCCCACGAGGAGGCGGCCGTCGGCGTCGTTGGAGGCCATCGGGAACTGCTCGGACTTGACGAAGTCCTTGACGGTGATGAGGCCGGCCAGGCGGCCCTGCTCGTCGACGATCGGGAGCCGCTCGCGCTTGTGCTGGCGCAGCAGGGCGGTGGCGTCGTCGCGGGAGATCCCGACGGGGGCGGTGATGAGGGGCATCGGGGTCATCACCTCGTCCACCTTGGTGGTGGCCCACTCCGCGACGGGCGTGAAGCGCAGGTCACGGTTGGTGATGATGCCGAGGAGGCGGTGGTCGACGTCGACGACGGGCAGGCCCGAGACGCGGTACTCGCCGCAGATGGCGTCGAGCTCCTCCAGGGTGCGGTCGGGGCCGATCACCACCGGGTTGGAGATCATGCCGGTCTGGGTCCGCTTGACGAGGTCGACCTGGTAGGCCTGGTCCTCGATGGACAGGTTGCGGTGCAGGATGCCGATGCCGCCCTGGCGCGCCATCGCGATCGCCATCCGGGACTCCGTCACGGTGTCCATGGCGCTGGAGACCAGCGGCGTCCGCAGCCGGATCTCCCGCGTCAGCCGGGTCGAGGTGTCGACCTCGCTGGGGATGACGTCGGTCTCCCCCGGCAGCAGCAGCACGTCGTCGTAGGTGAGGCCCAGCGGCGCGAACTTGGCGGGGACTTCGGCGTCGGAGGTCATGGTCCGGGGGCCTTCCGGTGGCAGAGGTGCGGGACCTGAGCCTAACGCCCGAGCGCGACGCGTTCTTCCCCGGTCAGGCCCGTCACCGGCCCGCCCGGCAGCGCGATCCGGGCCTGCAGCACGCCCTGGGTCACCTTGATCCGGGCGCGCAGGCCCGCACCGCAGACCATCGAGACGAAGCCCTCGTCCTCGGCCGGCGCGAGCAGCACGACCTCGGTCATCCCGCGGGCCGCCGCGAGGGCGCACCCCCGGGTCAGCAGCTGGGTGCCGATGCCGAGGCGGCGCCACGCGGGCGCGACCTCGATGGTCAGCTCCTGGGCCGCCGTCGGGGCGAACCCGGCCACGCCGACGACGTGGCCGCCGATCCGGGCCTGCAGTCCGGACGGCGTCTCGGCGTACTCCACCCCGGAGGAGCGCGGCGTGATCGGCACCGACCCGGGCACGGCCTCGCGGCCGGACCGGGCCGCGACGCCCTCGGCCAGGGAGGTGAGCGCACCGGCGCGGGAGTGCTCCGTGGCGCTCCACTTCTCCGGGTGCGGACCGAGCAGCCGCTCGAGCAGGTGGGGCAGGGCGGACGGGTCGTCGACCACGTCCTGCGCCGCGCCCAGCCACCGCGTCGGCTGGTCGATCAGGTCGTGGGTGGTGCAGGGTTCGACGCTCACCTCGTCCCCGCCTGCACCACCCACGAGTTCGGCGACCGCTCGCGCGGTCCAGTCCTCGGGGGTCGAGATCACCAGCTCGTCGGTGACCTGCCCGAGGTCGGGGAAGATCTGCAGGCCCAGGATGTTGAGGCCCGCGTCTCCGCACCGGGTGGCGAGCAGCGCGAGGGCACCGGGACGGTCCGTCAGCGACGCGCGTACTCGGAAGAACATGGCCTCACTGTGACGGGGCCGTGTTGCGGGATCGCTGCCGTCGTATTTCGGGCATGTCAACTCGTATCGGGTTCCGGTTCCGACTCCCTGTGCCCACCCGACCAGACCAGTGCGCGTCGTCCCCCGCGTTCAGCCCGCGTGGCGGCACCGGAGGTGGCACCCTCGTGCCCGGCCCCCTGCGCGGGGCCAGGGCCCCACGCAGGTGTCTCGGGCCCCGGTCCGGGAGCGGCGAGGAGGAGCAGCGTGGGCGTGGAGCTCGTGGTGGACGGTGACGTGCAGCGGTGGGGCGAGGCGGCCCGCGCCTCGGGCCAGCCCGTGTCGGCCTTCCACGCGGTGGGGTTCCTGACCGTCGCCGCGGCCGTGACGCAGAGCCACCTGGTGCCGCTGGTGGTGCGCCACCGCGGCCGCGACGTCGGCGTGGCCCCGTGGCTGCTGCGGCGGCGTGGCCCGCTGGCGCGGGTCAACCGCGTCCCCTTCCCGTACGCCGGCCCGCTGGTCCCTCCCGACCTGCTGGGCGAGACCCTCGACGCGCTGTGGCGGCGGGGCCGTCGCCACGGGGTGGTCACGCAGGACCACGAGTTCGCGCCGGGCACGGCCGTGGACCCCGGGGCGCTGGCCACCTGGGGCAGCACGCTGCGCCACGACCAGACCTACGTGGTGGACACCTCTGCGGACCTCGACGTCCTGCTCGCCGGCGTCGACCCGCGCTGCCGGCGCCAGATCCGCAAGGCCGAGGCGGGCGGCGTCCGCGTCGAGGCGCGCTCACCGCTGGCCGGACCGACGCTGGAGCGGGTGCTCGAGTCGGTCTTCGCGCTCAAGGACCACTCCTCGGGCTACCGCCACCCGCTGGGGCTGGCCCCCACCGACCTGCTGCCCCTCAAGGACCTCGACGCCCGCTGGGCGGTGGCGCAGGTGGGCGACGAGCCCGTGGGCAGCCTGCTGACCGTGCGCCACGAGGACCGGGCGGTCGCCTGGCTGGGCGGCGTGCTGCCCGAGCACCGCCGCACCACGCCAACCCGCTGCTCTACTGGGACGCCCTCCGGTGGGCCCACGAGCGCGGCGCCGCGACCCTGGACCTGAGCGGGGTGCCGACCCCCGAGATCGCGGCGTACAAGAAGCAGTTCGGCGGCACGCTGGTCGACTACCCGGTCGTGGTGCGGCGGGCGCCGGGCGCGGAGCAGGCGCGCGACCGCGCCCGCTCCGCGGTGGAGCGGCTCAGACGAGCAGCCCCAGCAGCAGCACGAACACCAGCCCGCTGACCGAGAGCACCGTCTCCATCAGCGACCAGGACTTGATGGTCTGGCCGACCGAGAGCCCGAAGTACTCCTTGACGAGCCAGAAGCCGGCGTCGTTGACGTGGGAGAAGAACACCGAGCCCGCGCCGATGGCGAGCACGACGAGCGAGACCTCGGGCTGGCTGAGGCCCTCGACCAGGCCGAGCATCAGCGCCGAGGCGGTGATGGTGGCCACGGTGGCCGAGCCGGTCGCGAGCCGGATCAGGACCGCGACGAACCACGCGAGCAGCAGCACCGAGACGTTGGCGTCCCGGGCCCAGTCGGCCAGCAGGGTGCCGACCCCGGTGTCGACCAGCACCTGCTTGAAGCCGCCGCCGGCGGCCACGATGAGCAGGATGCCGGCGATGGCGGGCAGCGAGGTCTCGACCGACCTGGTGATCCCCGCGCGGTCCATGCCCGAGGCCTTGCCGAAGGTGAACATCGCGACGAGCACGGCGATGAGCAGCGCGGTGAACGGGTTGCCGATCACGTCGAAGACCTGGCGCACGGTGGCGGTCTCGTCGGAGACGAAGATGTCGACCAGGGCCTTGGCCATCATCAGCGCGACGGGCAGCAGCACCGTCATCAGGGTCAGGCCGAAGCTCGGACGGGACTCGACCGGCTTCTCCTCGCGGGACTCGAACAGCTCCGGGGCCGGCACGTCGACCCAGCGGCCGGCGAGCTTGCCGAACAGCGGGCCGGCGACCACGACGGTCGGGACGGCCACGATGACGCCGAAGAGCAGGGTGGTGCCGAGGTCGGCGCCCAGCGAGTCGATGGCCACCAGCGGACCGGGGTGCGGCGGCACCAGGCCGTGCATCGCCGAGAGGCCGGCGAGCGTGGGGATGCCGATGGTGATGACCGACATCTGGGCGCGGCGCGCGACCAGGTAGATCACCGGCATCAGCAGCACCAGGCCGATCTCGAAGAACATCGGCAGGCCGATGAGGGCACCGACGCCGGCCATCGCCCACGGCAGCGTGCGCGGCGAGGCCTTGCCGACGATGGTGTCGACGATCTGGTCGGCCCCGCCCGAGTCGGCGAGCAGCTTGGCGAACATCGCGCCGAGCGCGATCAGCGCGCCGACGCCGGCGGCGGTCGAGCCGAAGCCGGTGGTGAAGCTGGTGATCACGGCGCTGATGTTCTGGCCGGCCACGATGCCCACCGTCAGGCCGCCGAGGATCAGCGCCAGGAACGGGTGGACCTTGGCCCAGGTGATCAGCACGACGATCAGTGCGATCGCGACGAGCGCGGCGAGCACGAGCTGGAGGCCGGAGGCCACCGGCTCGACCAGCGGGGCGGGGTCCGCGGTGGGCACGAGGGCGGCGAGCGGGCTGCTCAGCAGGGCGGTCATCCGGCGTTCCTGTTCTCGGTGGTGGGGCTGGGGTGGGTGTCGACGTAGGCCTGCACGACGGCGTCGACGGACTGGTCGACGTCGATCACCTGGCCGGCCTCGTCCTCGCCGAGGGGCTCGAGCGTGGCGAACTGCGAGTCGAGCAGCGAGGCGGGCATGAAGTGCCCGGGCCGGCTGGCCTGGCGGCGCGCGATGACCTCGCGGGTGCCGTGCAGGTGGACCAGCTCGGCGCGGGGTGCGTGGGCGCGCAGCTGGTCGCGGTAGCTCCGCTTGAGGGCCGAGCAGCTCATCACTCCCCCGGACTCCCCGTGGTCGCGGAGCCAGGCGCCGACGGCGTCGAGCCAGGGGCCCCGGTCGTGGTCGTCGAGGGCCTGGCCGGCGGTCATCTTGGCGATGTTGGCCTCGGGGTGGAAGTCGTCGGCGTCGGCGTACGGCACGCCCAGGCGCTGCGCGAGCGCAGCCCCCACGGTCGACTTGCCGGACCCCGAGACGCCCATGACGACCACCAGGGGTGGTGCGGTGCGTGCATCCATGAGGACTCCTTGTGACGGTCGACACAGCATGCCCCCAAAGATATGATCTTTGCAAGGTTTGCTGCGACATTCGTCATATCTTTGCGGCCCCGCGCCGACCTGACAGGATGCCGACATGCCCGCCGACGCGACCCCTCGCACCCGCCCCCACGGGGCGCTGCACGGCGACGTGCTCGACGCGCTCGGAGCCCGGCTCGTGACCGGCGACCTCGTCGAGGGGCGCGTGCTGACCCTGGACACCATCGCCCGGGAGTACGCCGTGTCGGTGCCGGTCGCGCGCGAGGCCGTGCGGGTCCTGGAGTCGATGGGGATGGTCGCCGCCCGGCGGCGCGTCGGGGTGAGCGTGCTCCCCCGGGCCTCGTGGCACGTCTTCGACCCCCGGCTGATCCGCTGGCGGCTGGCCGGCGACGACCGCACCGCCCAGCTGCTGTCCCTGAGCGAGCTGCGCAACGGCTTCGAGCCCGTGGCCGCGGGCCTGGCGGCCCGGCGCGCCACCCCGGCGCAGTGCTCCGAGCTGGCCAGCGCGGTCAGCGACATGGTCGTCCACGGCCGCAGCGGTGACCTGCGGGCCTACCTGGTGGCCGACGTGCGCTTCCACGCCACGATGCTCGAGGCGAGCGGCAACGAGATGATCCGGGCGCTGGCCGACGTGGTGGCCGAGGTGCTGACCGGCCGCACCGAGCACGACCTGATGCCGGCCCGGCCCAACCCCCAGGCGATCGCCCTGCACGACGAGGTGGCCCGGGCGATCCGCACCGGCGACGCCACGGCCGCCGAGCGGGCGATGCGCTCGATCATCGACGAGGCCGCCGGGGCGATGCGCGCGCAGTACGCCGCGGACTGAGGCCGGCCCCGGACGCACACCGGCCCGCCGCGCGGTGCGCGACGGGCCGGCGCTGGACCAGGTGCCCCTGGTCAGGTGCTGCGGATCAGTGGCCGTGCCCGTGGCCGTGGCCACCGGCGGCAGCCGGCTCCTCGTCCTCGGGCTTGTCCACGACCAGGGTCTCGGTCGTGAGCAGCATGCCCGCGATCGAGGTGGCGTTGACCAGCGCGGACTTGGTCACCTTGACCGGGTCGAGCACGCCCTGGGAGACCAGGTCGCCGTACTCCTGGGTCGCGGCGTTGTAGCCGTTGCCGACGCCGAGCTCGCGGACCTTGGAGATGACGACGTAGCCCTGCTCGCCGCCGTTCTCGGCGATCCAGCGCAGCGGCTCGTCGGCGGCCTTGCGGACGACGCGCACGCCGACCGCCTCGTCGCCGGTGAGCCCGAGGTCGCCCTCGAGGACGGAGACCGCGTGGATGAGGGCGGAGCCGCCACCGGCGACGATGCCCTCCTCGATCGCGGCGCGCGTCGCGGAGACGGCGTCCTCGATGCGGTGCTTCTTCTCCTTGAGCTCCACCTCGGTGGCGGCACCCACGCGGACGACGCACACGCCGCCGGCGAGCTTGGCCAGGCGCTCCTGGAGCTTCTCGCGGTCCCAGTCGGAGTCGGTCGACTCGATCTCGGCCTTGATCTGGTTGACGCGGCCGGCGACCTCGTCGGCCTTGCCGCCACCCTCGACGATCGTGGTGTTGTCCTTGGTGACCACGACGCGACGGGCGGTGCCGAGGGCCTCGAGACCGACCTGGTCGAGCTTGAGGCCGACCTCGGGGGCGATGACCTGGCCACCGGTGAGGGTGGCGATGTCCTGCATCATCGACTTGCGGCGGTCGCCGAAGGCCGGGCTCTTCACCGCGACGGCGTTGAAGGTGCCGCGGATCTTGTTGACGACCAGGGTCGAGAGGGCCTCGCCCTCGACGTCCTCGGCCAGGATGAACAGCGGCTTGCCGGCGGCGATGACCTTCTCCAGCAGGGGCAGCAGCTCGGCGATGGCCGAGATCTTGCCCTGGTGCAGCAGGATGAACGGGTCGTCGAGGACGGCCTCCATCGACTCCTGGTCGGTCACGAAGTAGGGCGACAGGTAGCCCTTGTCGAACTGCATGCCCTCGGTGAACTCGAGGTCGGTGCCCATGGTGTTGGACTCCTCGACGGTGATGACGCCGTCCTTGCCGACCTTGTCGAAGGCCTGCGCGAGCAGGTCGCCGATGTGCTCGTCGCGGCTGGACACGGTGGCCACGGCCGCCATGTCGCTGCGGTCGTCGACGTCGCGGGCGGCCTCGTCGAGGGCCTTGCCCACGGCCTCGGTCGCCTTGTCCATGCCCCGCTTGATGCTCATCGGGTTGATGCCCGCGGCCACGGCGCGCAGGCCCTCGTGGACCATCGCCTGGGCCAGCACGGTGGCGGTGGTGGTGCCGTCACCGGCGACGTCGTTGGTCTTGGTGGCGACCTCCTTCGTCAGCTGGGCCCCGAGGTTCTCGAAGGGGTCGTCCAGCTCGATCTCACGCGCGACGGTGACACCGTCGTTGGTGATGGTGGGGGCGCCCCACTTCTTGTCCAGCACGACGTAGCGGCCGCGCGGGCCCAGCGTCACCTTGACGGCGTTGGCCAGGGCGTCCACGCCCCGCTCGAGGGAGCGGCGGGCGTGCTCGTCGAACTCCAGGATCTTCGGCATCTCGGTGGATGCTCCTTTCGGTTGGTCTCAGAACGGCGATAGTCCGAGACGTTCGACACCTGGTCGCACGGTGGCGGGGTGCCGATCGTCTCGGACTATCCGATGAGGTGGATCAGGAGACGACGGCGAGGACGTCGCGGGCGGAGAGGATGAGGTACTCCTCGCCGGCGTACTTGACCTCGGTGCCGCCGTACTTGCTGTAGATGACCTTGTCGCCGACCTGGACGTCCAGGGGGACGCGGTTGCCGTTGTCGTCGACGCGACCCGGACCGATGCTCAGGACCTCGCCCTCCTGGGGCTTCTCCTTGGCAGTGTCAGGGATGACCAGGCCGGAAGCCGTGGTCTGCTCGGCCTCCAGGGCCTTGACGACGATCCGGTCCTCGAGGGGCTTGATGTTGACCGACACGGTGTCGACCTCCACTTTCCACGCAGTTGTCTGGGGGTGTCTGAGAAGTTCGCCGCCTGTGCTGAGTGCGCCGTCGCGGGGGTCGCACGCCTCACAAGCGCTGGCACACTCACGGGGAGAGTGCCAATCCAGAAACTAGCACTCACCGCAGCCGAGTGCCAGGCCGGGGGGCGTCCGTCCATGCGTCAGGATGGGGCGGTGGACCTCGACGCCTTCCGCTGGCTGCTCACCGCCGACGGGCGACGGCTCCTGGAGCGCGCCGCCGAGGTCGACCCGGGGTCGCGGTCGGGCTCGCTGGCGGGCCACGCGGCCCTGCGGCGCACCGCCTCGGCCGCGCACGTCGCCGCCGCGCTGACCCAGGTCGAGCTGCGGCGCCGGGCCGTGGCCAAGTTCGGCGACGACGCCGCCCGGATGTTCTTCACCCCCGAGGGCCTCGAGCAGGCCACCCGCGCGCCGGTGGCCGCCCACCGCGCGGCCCGCGCCCGCGCCGCCTCGGCCGCCTCGGTGGTCGACCTGGGCTGCGGCATCGGGGGCGACCTGGTCGCCTTCGCCCGCGCCGGTGCCACCGCGGCCGGCGTCGACCTCGACGAGCTGCGGGTCGAGGTCGCCCGGGCCAACCTGGACGCGCTGGGTCTCGGCGGCGCCGTCGCGGTCGCCGACGGCACCGAGGTCGACACCACCCCCTTCGACCTGGCGTACGCCGACCCGGCCCGCCGCTCGGCCCGCGGACGGGTCTTCGACGTCGACGGCTGGACGCCCCCGTGGCCGTTCGTGCTGCGCCTGCTGGAGCGCGACGCCTGCGTCAAGCTGGCGCCCGGGCTGCCCCACGACCTGGTGCCCGACCACGTCGAGGCCGAGTGGGTCAGCGACCACCGCGAGGTCAAGGAGGCCGTCCTGTGGTCGGGGCGGCTGGCCACCACCCGGCGCCGGGCCACGGTCATCGGTGACGGCGGCCTGGCCACGCTCACCGACGAGGACCTCCCCCGCGAGCCGGTGGGCGCCCTGGCCGAGGGCGACCCGCTGCCGGCGTACGTCCTGGAGCCGGACGGCGCCGTCATCCGCGCGGGCCTGGTCACCGCCGTCGCCGACGCGGTCGGCGGACGGCTGCTCGACGAGCACATCGCCTACGTCGGCACCGACCGGGCGCCGCGGACGCCCTTCGCCCGCGGCTACCGCGTCGTCGAGGAGCTGCCCTTCCGCGAGAAGCCGCTCCGCGCGGCGCTGCGGGCCCGCGGCGTGGGGCGGCTGACCATCAAGAAGCGGGGCGTCTCGGTGGTGCCCGAGGAGCTGCGCAAGCGGCTCGCGCTGGCCGGCGACGCCGAGGCGACCCTGGTGATGACCCGCGTCGACGGCAAGGGCCGGGCGCTGCTGGTGGAGCCGCTGGCGTGAGCGAGTTCCCGCACGAGCAGCACGCGCGCGACGACCACGTCGCCCCCGCGACCACCCCCACGAACCGCTGGCTGGCCCTGCTGGTGTGCTGCAGCGCGCTCTTCATGACCCTGCTCGACGTCTCGATCACCAACGTCGCGCTGCCCTCGATCAGCGACGCCACCGGCGCCGGTCCGGCGGAGCTGCAGTGGATCGTCAGCGGCTACACGCTCGCCTTCGGTCTCGTGCCCGTGCTGGCGGGGCGGCTCGGCGACGACCACGGCCGCAAGCTGATGTTCCAGGTCGGGGTGGTCGGGTTCGCGGTCACCAGCGCCGTCGCCGGGCTCGCCCCCACGCCCGAGCTGCTGATCGCGGCGCGGGTGCTGCAGGGCGTCGCCGGCGGGCTGATCAACCCGCAGGTCTCGGGGCTGATCCAGCAGATGTTCCGCGGCGAGGAGCGCGGCCGCGCGTTCGGGGCGCTGGGCACGACCGTCGGTGTCGGCGTCGCGCTCGGGCCCATGGTCGGCGGCCTGCTGATCGCGGTCGGTGGCCCCGAGCTGGGCTGGCGGCTGGTGTTCTTCGTCAACGTGCCGATAGCCGTCGTCGTGCTCGTGCTGGCCCGACGGCTGCTCCCCGAGACCCCCTCGACCGGCCGCCACCGGCTCGACGTGCTGGGCTCGCTGCTGCTGGGCGCCGCGACCTTTTGCGTGCTGTTCACCGCCGTCGAGCTCGAGCGGGTCGGCCCCGTCGTGCTGGCGCTCCTGGTCCCGGCCGTGCTGCTGCTGGTCGGGTTCTGGCGCCGCGAGCGGCGGCTGACCCGCGCCCGGCTCGACCCGCTGGTCGACCTGCGGCTGTTCCGGCAGCCCTCCTACACCTCGGGCGTGGTGCTGGCGCTGCTCTACTTCCCCGCCCAGGCGGGCATCCCGCTCGTGCTCACGCTCTACTTCCAGCGCGGGCTGGGCTACAGCGCGCTGCACACCGCGCTCGCGGTCACCGCGTTCGCGGTCGGCAGCGCGGTCGCCGCCCAGACCGCCGGCCGGTTCGTCACCCGGGTCGGTCGCCCGCTCACCGTCGTCGGCACCGCGGTCTTCGGGGTCGGCGGCGTCTCGCTGGCGGTCGCGGCCCACCTCACCCCGCCCGGGGCCGCGGCGTACGCCCTCGCGGTGCCGCTGTTCCTCATGGGCGTCGGCAACGGCGCGGTGATCACGCCCAACCAGGCACTCACCCTGGCCGAGGTCGACCCCGTCGTCGGGAGCACCGCCGGCGGCGTGCTGCAGACCGCCCAGCGCGTCGGGCTCGCGGTGGGGCAGGCGGTCATCGGCGCGGCGTTCTTCGCCGCGGTCGCCGGCCCCGGCCCCGCGTCGTACGCCGCGGCGCTGGCCGTCGCGGTCGGGGTCTCGCTGTGCTTCGTGCTGGCGGCCACCTCGGTCGGGGTGCTCGAGGTGGTGCGGGAGCGGCGGACGGCCTCACGGGCCGGCTGAGCCGCGCGCGTCGACGTCGGCCACGACCGCCTCGGCGCGAGCCGCCCAACCGGGCCCACCGTTGCGCGCCGCGAGGTCCCGCGCCGCGACGCCGCACCGGCGGGCCTCCTCGAGCCGGCCCAGGAGCAGCAGCAACCGGGCACGGGTGAGGTCGACGGGACCGGCGACCGGGCCCTGCCCGAAGGAGGCCAGCAGGCCGGCGTACGGCGCGAGCCGGCCGACGACGGCCTCGGCCAGGTCACGGCGACCCAGGCCGACGGCCACGTCACCCAGCACCACGAGGTGGGACGCCGTGGACCAGGTGGGCGGCGAGTCGTCCGCCAGCCGCTCGCGCACCAGCGCCGCCGCACGGTCGTGCCGCCCCCGGGCCAGGGCGATGGCGGCGTTCCAGGTCAGCGGCTCGACCCCCTCGTGGTCGGGCCGGTCGGCCAGGCGCCCCAGGTCGTGCAGCAGCGCGAGCAGGGTGAGGTCGCCGAACCCGCCGCTCTCGTAGAGCTCGGTCGCCCGGTGCGCGGTCACGGCCGCGCCGTGCAGCACCAGCGCGCGCTCCGCCCCGTGGTGCCAGTGCGCCAGGCCCACCTCCATCCAGCGCAGCTGCGCCCGGACGGTGGGCAGCCGCAGCAGGTCGCTGGCGGCAGCGGCGCGGTGCAGGTGGACCTCGACGCCCGGCACGTCGCCCAGGAGCAGTCGCGACATGGTCATCGCGCTGTGGGCGACGGCCTCGTCCGCTGCTCCCGTGACGGGGCGCGGCAGCGCCAGCAGACGGGCGAGGTGGGCCTCGCACTCCCGGGCGTGGGCCGCCTCGCCGACGTAGGTGAGCACCCGGCCGAGCAGCGCGTCCGCGAGCACCTCCGGATCGCCCAGCCGCTCCGCCAGCTCCAGCGCGCGACGGCCGAGGCGGTCCGGGACGGTCGGGTCGGGGTCGTAGCAGCTGCCCACCGCAGCGGCGGCCAGCACCTGCACCCGGGCTGCCGGGTCGGCGTCGAGCAGCGGCTCCAGGCCCCGCAGCCGGCTCAGCACCGGGCCGGGGTCGCGTCCCTGCGTGACCCACGGCCACGTGCCCGCGCAGCGCAGCAGGGTGGCGGCGAGCCGACCGACGGCGCTCCAGCGCGCCTCCCGGGCGGCCGTCAGCAGCTCGTCGTCGACGACGTCGAGGACGGTCTGGCCGCGGCCGGCCCGCACCAGCGCCTCGACCCGGGCCACGATCAGGTCGTCGCGCTCCTGGGGGTCGCGCTCCTCGGCCGGCAGCCGCGCCCAGGCGCCGGACGCCTCCTGCCACCACTGCACGGCCGTCTCGGCCGAGCCCCCCTCCTCGGCCTGGAGGGCCGCGGCGCGGCACGCCTCCAGCAGCTCCCGCGGCTCGGCCAGGGGGCCGGCGTCGAGCAGGTGCTGGGCGCGGGCCGCGACCCGGTCGCGGCCGGCGGTGGTCAGCGCCTCGGCCGCGCGGGCGTGCCAGCGGTGGCGCCGCACCGCGGTGAGCCCGGCCAGCACCTCCTGCCGCACCAGGGCGTGGGAGAAGACGTAGCCACCTCCGCCCTCGGCCGGGACGACGATGCGCGCGGCCGCCGCCTCGTCGAGCAGGTCCAGCACCTCGTCGTACGACGCCCCGCCGACGCGCGCGACCAGGTCCACGTCGATCCGGTCGCCGACGACCGCCGCCACCTGCAGCACCGCCCGCGCCTGCTCGCCGAGCTGGCCGATCCTCCGCCCGAGCACGCCGCGGACCGCCAGCGGCACCTCGCCCTGTGCCTGGGCGGCCTCGGGCAGCCGGGCGTACTCGGTGACGAACAGCGCGTTGCCGCCGGTCTCCTCGGTGAGCCGCACGGACTGGTCCTCGGTCAGGGCTCGCCCACCGACGCGGGCGGCGAGCGCCGCGACCTCCTCGACCTGCAGCGGTGGCACCGCCAGCTGCCGCGATCCCCCCGCCCGGAGCAGCGCGTCGGCCGGGCCGGCGGAGCCGGTCACGGCCTCGTCGTCGCGAGCCGTGACGACGAGCAGCACCGGCGCCGAGGTGGCCGCGGCGAGGTAGGCCAGAGCCGTGGCGGACGTGGGGTCGACCCACTGCAGGTCGTCGACGAGCACCCCCAGCGGCGCGTCGGCCGCCGCCGTCTCCAGGCAGGCACGGAGGCGCTCGTAGAGCGCGAAGCGCACCGTGTCGGCATCGGCCCCGACCGGCGTCCGCAGGACCTCGTCGGGGTCCTGGCCGACGTCGCGCACGAGCTGGCGCATCGGCCACCAGGCCGGGACGCCCTGCTCCTGGGGGCTGCGCGACCGGGCGACGCGTCCGCCCCGCCGGGCGACCTCGCTCAGCACCGCCTCGGCGAGGCGGGTCTTGCCGATGCCCGCCGGCCCGGTCAGCACCAGCGTCCGCGGCAGTCGCTGGGACACCGCCTCCTCCAGCAGCGACCGGCCGACGTCGAGCTCCCGCCCGCGGCCCACGAGGCCGTCATCCGTCGCGTCCTCGTCGGAGGGTGCCCCCACCGCCGCCGGCACCGCCGCCGGCCCGGCCACCGGCCCGGCCACCGGCCCGGCCACCGGGCCTGCCACCGGGCCCGGCCACACCTGGGTCCACGCCTCCTGGCGCAGCAGCGCGACGTGCAGCTCGCGCAGCCCGGGGGTGGGGCCGACCCCGAGCTCCTCGTCGAGCCGAGCGACGTGCGCGGCGTGCACCTCCAGCGCCTGCACGCCCCGGCCCGCACCGGTGAGCGCGAGCATCGCCAGCCGCACCAGGTCGTCGCGCAGCGGGTCCTCGTCCAGCAGCGCGACGGCCGCCCGGGCGGCCTCGTCGCGGCGACCGCACCCGGCGAGGCCGGTCACCAGGGCGATGCGGAGGTCCGTGCGGCGCGAGGCCCACGCGGCCCTCTCGGCGACCAGCCACCCCGGGTCCCCGAGGTCGGACAGCAGCTCGCCGCGCCACCGGCCCAGCGCCGCACCGGCCCGGTCCACGGTCGCCCTCCAGTCCTCCTGCGAGACAGCTGCACGCACCAGCTCGGCCTCGTGGGCGACCAGGTCGAGGTCCACCTCGGCGCCGTCGGTGTCGAGCAGGTAGCCGGGGTCGCGGCGCACCAGCCGCACTCCCGGGTCGCCGCCCACCAGGCGCCGCAGGTGGGAGACGTAGACCTGCAGGCTCCCGAGGGCGCTCGTCGGCAGCCGGTCCCCCCACGCGGCGTCCAGGAGCTGGTCCACCCCGACGACGTGGGCGCGGTCGAGCAGCAGCCGACCCAGCACCGCCCGCTGCTTGGGCGGGCCCAGGTCGAGGCCGGCCCCGTCGCGGCGCACGTCCAGGGGCCCCAGCAGGCGCAGCTGCAGCGGAGCGTTCATGACGCCGACATGGTGCCACCGCGAGACCCCCCACGGGTGGCAGGACCGCACGGTGGAGGGCACCAAGGACGGCACCAAGCCGGCACCAGGCGACCGCCAAGGGCCCGCGCCGAGGGTGGGCCCACCGATCCACCCCCCACACCAGGAGCCCCCGATGTCGCAGTCCACCACCCACCGGCCCGAGCACGACGAGCTGCAGCCGGTGCTCGCCCACCTCGCCCGCACCACCCGCACCCACCACCTGCCCGGCACGCCGGAGTACGACGCCGCCGTCTCCCCGTGGAACGTCGCCGTGGTGCAGCGGCCCGTCGCCGTCGTGGCCGCGGAGTCGCCGCGCGACGTGGTCGCGGCCGTCCGGCTCGCCCGCCGGCACCGCCTGGCGGTCGCCGTCCAGGCCACCGGCCACGGCGCCACCTCCGGCCTGCAGGGCACGCTGCTGGTCAGCACCCGCGCGCTGCAGGACCTCCACGTCGACCCGGCCACCCGCGTGGTCCGCGTCGGTGCCGGCGTGCGCTGGGACCGGGTCCTCGACGCCTGCGCCCCCCACGGGCTGGCGCCCCTGGCCGGCTCGGCGCCGCACGTCGGCGTCGTCGGCTACACCACCGGCGGCGGCGTCGGCCCGCTCGCCCGCACCCACGGCCTCGCCTCGGACCGGGTCCGGGCCTTCGACGTGGTGACCGGCGACGGCGAGCTGCGCCGCGCCACGGCCACCGAGAACCCCGAGCTGTTCTGGGCGCTGCGCGGCGGCAAGGGCCTGGCCGGCATCGTCACGGCGGTCGAGCTCGAGGTGCTGCCGATCGCCGAGCTCTACGCCGGCGCGGTCTACTTCGACGGCGACGACGCACCCGACGTGCTGCGCCGGTGGGCGACGTGGGCCGAGCGGCTGCCCCGCGAGGCGACCACCTCGGTGGCGCTGCTGCGGCTGCCCCCGCTGCCCTCCGTGCCCCCGCCCCTCGCCGGTCGGCTGACGATCGCCGTGCGCTTCGCCTGGACCGGCTCCGCGGCGCGCGGGGCCGAGGTGCTCGCGCCGGTGCGGGCGGTGGCCGAGCCGCTGGTCGACACCGTCACGACCATGCCGTACGCCGCCCTGGGCGCCATCCACGCCGACCCGGTCGACCCGATGCCGGTCCACGAGGAGCACGCCCTCCTGGGCGCGCTCCCGCGCCCGGCCGTCGAGGAGCTGCTCCGGCTCGCCGGGCCCGGGGCGGCCTGCCAGCAGGTCGTGGTCGAGCTGCGGCAGCTGGGTGGTGCGCTCCGCCTGCCCGGCCCGGTGCCGAGCGCGTACGACGCCCGCGGGGCGGCGTACTCCCTGATGGCCATCGGCCTGGGCGCTCCCCCGGTGGTCGAGCAGGTGCGACGCGACGCCG
The DNA here is from genome assembly GCF_900104965.1 of Nocardioides scoriae. NCBI lineage: Bacteria > Bacillati > Actinomycetota > Actinomycetes > Propionibacteriales > Nocardioidaceae > Nocardioides > Nocardioides scoriae. The sequence goes on from NZ_LT629757.1 coordinate 2,166,814, forward strand.
AGGAGCTGGTCGCCGCGCTGGGCCCCTGGACGGTGGCCGGGCGGCTGCCGAACTTCGCGCCGCGCACCGGGACGGCCTGGCTGCGGGCGACGTACTCCGCCCCCACGCTGCGGCGGCTGGCGCGCGTCAGCCGGACCTACGACCCGGGGTCGGTGATCCTGGGCTCCGCCGACCTGCGGGCCACCCAGCCGCACCGGGCCGGCGCCTCGACGCTGCTGCGCTCGCTGCAGGCCCTGACCTCAGCGCGGCGCTGAGCGCACGCCGCCGCGCCCCGCGCCGTCGCGACGGCCGGGGCGCGGCGTCCGTGCGAGCAGCGCGACCACGCCCAGGCCCAGGACCGTCCCGACCAGGTCGGCCAGGGCGTCGAACGGGTCGCCGTGACGCCCGATGGGGAGCACGTGCTGCAGCACCTCGGTGCCCACGGCGTACGCCGCCAGCCCGGCCGCCAGCGTCCGCCACCGGACCCCCGCCAGCGCCCCGGACAGGGTGAGCACCAGGAAGGTGAGCGCGTGCATCACCTTGTCGTCGACGCCGGGGTCGGCGAGGTCGTCGGCCGGGGTGAGGAACGAGACGAGCGAGGCCACCAGCAGGACGGCGAAGACCGCCCGCGCGAGCAGCCGCAGCCGGGTCACCCGAGGTTGGCGCGCTCGGCACCGATCGTGGTGTCGGGCCCGTGGCCGGTGTGCACGACGGTCTCGTCGGGCAGGTCGAGGAGCTTGGTGCGGATCGAGTGCTCGATCAGGTCGGCGTCGCTGAACGAGCGTCCGGTCGCGCCCGGACCGCCCTGGAAGAGGGTGTCACCGGTGAACACGCAGCCGAGGTCGTGGACGTAGAGGCAGACCGCGCCCGGCGCGTGGCCCGGGGTGTGGATCACCTTGAGCGCGGCGCCGGCGACCTTGACGGTCTGGCCGTCCTCGAGGTCGACGTCCCACAGCGAGTCGGGGTGGGTCAGCTCCCACACCTCGCGGTCGGCCGGGTGCATCAGGATCGGCGCGCCGACCCGCTCGCGCAGCTCGGGGGCGACGCGCACGTGGTCGTCGTGGGCGTGGGTGGCGATGATCGCCTTGACCGTGCGGCCCCCGACGACCGCGAGGATGTCGTCGACGTCGTGGGGGGCGTCGATGACCACGCACTCGTCGTCGTTGCCGATGACCCAGATGTTGTTGTCGACGTCGAAGGTCTCGCCGTCGAGGCTGAAGGTGCCGCTGGACACGGCGTGGTCGATGCGCACGGAGCTCATGGCGCGACCCTATCGAGGAGCGTCAGCCCCCACAGCCGCGCCGCTGCGTGCCGGGCACCGCCAGCGGCAGCTCGCCCGGGGCGCCCCGACGACCGACCAGCGCGTCGGCGAGGTTCTCCAGCACGGCCGGGGCGTCGCCGTACGTCGCCAGCTCGACGCGCGAGCGCACCCGGCCCAGCACGCCGGGACGGTCGAGGGCCACCGTCACGTCCGCCGGCCCGGGTCGGGCGCCGCCGTACCCGACGAGCGAGACGACCGGGGCGTCGGGGACCACGGTGATGGTGGTGAAGACCGGCTTGCGCTTGTAGACCGGCACCTTCTTCCTCACCTTCACCTCCTTCACCACGACGACGACCTCGCCGTCCTTCTTCTTGCGGACCTTCTTCTCGACCGTGACGGTCTTCTTGCGGTAGCGCACCACCACCCGCTCGAAGCCGGAGCGCACCCGCTTGAGGTAGGGGCGGGCGATGGTGACGCCGCGGGCCTCGAGCAGCTGCTCCACCTCGGCGACGTCGCCCTCGGGGCCGACCACGCGCACCTCCTGGCCCAGCAGCCGGCCGCGGCACGGGCCGGCGACGGAGGTCAGGGAGGCCTGGGCCAGGGCCAGGGAGGCCAGCCGGCCGCTGCCGACGGGGGCGGTGGTGCCGCGCCGCACGCCGCGCAGGGCGTCGATCATCCGGGCGGCCGCCTCGTCGAGCCGGGCCTCGGGCAGCGCGCCGGTGCGGACCGCGGTGACGATGCGGGCGCGGGCCCGGGCGGGGTCGGGCGGCATCAGCACCACGTCGGCCCCGGCCCGCAGCGCCCGGACGGCGGCCCGTGCCCCGGGGGCGACCTGCTGGGCCCCCCGCATGTCGAGGGCGTCGGTCACGACCAGGCCCTCGAACCCGAGCTGGTCGCGCAGCAGGCCGGTGGTCACCTTGCGCGACAGGCTCGCGGGCACGCCGCGGTCGACGGCGGCGACGTCGATGTGGCCGGTCAGCACGGCGGGGGCGCCCTGGGCGATGGCGGCCACGAACGGCAGCAGGTCGCGGCGCTCCAGCTCGGCCAGCGAGGCTCGCTGCCGCGGCAGCGAGCGGTGGCTGTCCGAGCCGAGCGAGCCGTGGCCCGGGAAGTGCTTGACGACGGGCAGCACGCCCGCGGACTCGATGCCCTGGGTGGCCGCGACCACCTGGGCGGCCACCAGCCGGGCGTTGCCGCCGGCCGAGCGGGTGCCGATGGCGACGTCGCGCGCTCCGGCCGTGACGTCGGCGACCGGCGCGAAGAGCACGTCGAAGCCCAGGCCGCGCATCTCGGCGGCGCTGGCGCGGGCCGCCTGCTCGGTGAGGCCGGTGTCGCCCGCGGCGCCCGCGGCCATGAAGGCCGGGAACCCGGTGCTGGGCGAGCCGATGCGCTGCACCGTGCCCCCCTCCTGGTCCACGCCGACGAACGCCGGCCACCCCCGCGCGGCCACGACCGCGCGGACGCTGCGGTTGACCTGGCGGATCTGGCGCGGGGAGCTGACGTTGCGCCCGAAGGCGATGACGCCGCCGAGGTGGAGCCGCTTCACGAGCGGGGCCGGGGACCCGGTGCCGTCCCAGTCGGTGACGATCACCTGCCCGGCCTTGTCGCGCAGCGACATCCCGGCCACGGCGCGCTCGCCGAAGGTCGGCTCGGGGCCGGCCACCGTGGGCGAGGCGGACGGGGACGGCGCGGGTGCCGCGGTGTCGTCCCCGCCGCAGGCACTGGCGCACAGCGACAGGGCCACGGCTCCCACGAGGAGCCGCAGCCGGGTGGGGCGAGGGGTCAGAGCAGGACGACGGATCGGAGCACGTCCCCGTGGTGCATCTTCTCGAAGGCCGCCTCCACGTCGCCGAGCGCGATCTCCTCGGTGACGAACGCGTCGAGGTCGAGCCGGCCCTGGCGGTAGAGGTCGACGAGCACCGGGAAGTCGCGGCTGGGCAGGCAGTCGCCGTACCAGCTGGACTTCAGCGACCCGCCGCGCCCGAAGACGTCGATGAGCGGGATCTCCGGGATCGTCATGTCGGGCGTCGGGACGCCCACGAGCACGACCGTGCCGGCCAGGTCGCGGGCGTAGAAGGCCTGCTTCCAGGTCTCGGGACGACCGACCGCGTCGATGACGACGTCGGCGCCGTTGCCGTCGGTGAGGGCCTGGATCGCCTCGACGGCGTCCTGCTCGCTGCTGTTCACCGTGTGGGTGGCGCCCAGCCTGGTGGCGCCTGCGAGCTTCTTGTCGTCGAGGTCGACGGCGATGATCTTCGCCGCGCCGGCCAGCGCCGCACCGGCGACCGCCGCCGCCCCCACGCCGCCGCAGCCGATGACGGCCACCGACATCCCGCGGCCGACGTTGCCGGTGTTGATGGCAGCGCCGATGCCGGCCATCACGCCGCAGCCGAGCAGGCCGACGGCGGCCGGACGGGCCTCGGGGTCGACCTTGGTGCACTGGCCCGCGGCGACCAGGGTCTTCTCGGCGAAGGCCCCGATGCCCAGGGCCGGCGACAGCTCGGTGCCGGCGTCCTCCCCCTCGGCCAGCGTCATCTTCTGGGTGGCGTTGTGCGTGGCGAAGCAGTACTGCGGCTCACCGCGCCTGCAGGCGCGGCACTCGCCGCAGACGGCACGCCAGTTGAGCACCACGAAGTCGCCGGGAGCGACCTGGGTGACGCCCTCGCCGACGGCCTCGATGACGCCCGCGGCCTCGTGGCCGAGCAGGAACGGGAACTCGTCGTTGATGCCGCCCTCGCGGTAGTGCAGGTCGGTGTGGCACACCCCGCAGGCCTGGACCCGGACGAGCGCCTCGCCCGGCCCCGGGTCGGGCACGTTGATGGTCACGATCTCGACCGGAGCTCCCTTGCTCCGGGCGATGACGGCCTTGACCTGCTGCATGCGTGCTCCTTGCTGGGTGGGGGGACGAGCCCCGACAGGCTAACCGGCCCTCAGCCGGCGAGCACCTCGGTGACGGGCAGCGACGAGTCGGCCGGCAGGTCGAGCGAGGAGGGCGTGCGACCGCGGGCCACCATCTCGGAGCCCAGGGCGGCCACCATGGCGCCGTTGTCGGTGCACAGGCCCGGGCGCGGGACGCGCACCCGGATGCCGTGGACCGCGGCGCGCTCCTCGGCGAGCACCCGCAGCCGCGAGTTGGCCGCCACGCCCCCGCCGATGAGGAGGTCCTCGATGCCGGCCGAGCGGGCGGCGTCGACGGCCTTGCGGGTGAGCACGTCGCAGACCGCTTCCTGGAACGACGCGGCGACGTCGGCCACCGGCACCGGCTCGCCGGACTCCTCGCGGGCCTGCACCCAGCGCGCGACGGCGGTCTTGAGCCCGGAGAAGGAGAAGTCGAAGCGGTGGCGCTCGAGGTCGCGGCGCGAGGAGAGCCCGCGCGGGAAGTCGATGGCCACCGAGGACCCGGAGGCCGCCGCCCGGTCGACGTGGGGGCCGCCGGGGAACGGCAGGCCGAGCAGCCGCGCCACCTTGTCGAAGGCCTCGCCGGCGGCGTCGTCGATGGTCGCGCCCAGCGGGGTGACGGAGGCGGTGACGTCGTCGACGCGCAGCAGCGAGGAGTGGCCCCCGGAGACCAGCATCGCCAGGCAGGGGTCGGGCAGCGCGCCGTGCTCGAGCTGGTCGACCGCGACGTGGGCGGCGAGGTGGTTGACGCCGTAGAGCGGCTTGTCGAGGCCCAGCGCCAGCGCCTTGGCGGCCGCCACGCCGACGAGCAGCGCGCCCGCCAGCCCGGGGCCCGAGGTCACGGCGATCGCGTCGACGTCGTCGAGGGCGATGCCGGCGGTCTCGCAGGCCCGCTGCAGCGTCGGGACCATGGCCTCCAGGTGGGCCCGCGAGGCGACCTCGGGCACGACGCCGCCGAAGCGGGCGTGCTCCTCGACCGAGGAGGCGACGGCGTCGGCCAGCAGCCGGTGGCCCGAGACGACGCCGATGCCGGTCTCGTCGCAGGAGGTCTCGATGCCGAGGACGAGGGGGCCCCCGTCGGAGCGGGGGCCGGGGGCGGTCGAGGCGTTCACCGTGCCATTGTCGCCTCACGGACCGACGCGCACGAGGAGAGGACACCCATGGACCTGAGGGACGACGCCCGGAGCCTGGCCGACGACCTGGTGCAGCTGCGACGGCGGCTGCACGCCCGACCCGAGGTGGGACTGGTGCTCCCCCGCACCCAGGAGGCGGTGCTGGAGGAGCTCGACGGCCTCGGCCTGGAGCTCTCGACCGGCACCGGCACCACCTCGGTGACCGCCGTGCTGCGCGGCGGCGCCCGCGACGACGCCGACCCCCGCACGGTGCTGCTGCGCGCCGACATGGACGCGCTGCCCGTGCGGGAGGAGACCGGGCTCGACTTCGCCGCCACCGACGGGGCCATGCACGCGTGCGGGCACGACCTGCACACCACCGCGCTGCTCGGCGCCACCCGGCTGCTCGCACAGCACCGCGACCACCTGCGCGGCGACGTGGTGCTGATGTTCCAGCCCGGCGAGGAGGGCTGGGACGGCGCCGGCGTGATGATCGACGAGGGCGTCCTGGACGCCGCGGGACGGCGCGCGGACGCGGCGTACGGCCTGCACGTGTTCTCGGCCAGCTTCCCGGCCCACCAGTTCAGCAGCCGCCCGGGCCCGCTGATGGCGGCCTCGCACGGGCTCTACGTCACGGTCCGCGGCCAGGGCGGCCACGGCTCGATGCCGCACCGCGGGCGCGACCCGATCGCGGCGATGGCCGAGATGATCACCGCGCTGCAGACGATGGTGACCCGGCGCTTCGACGTGTTCGACCCGGTCGTGCTCACGGTCGGGATGGTGGAGGGCGGCACCCGACGCAACGTCATCCCCGACAGCGCCCGCTTCGAGGCCACCGTGCGCCGCTTCTCCGAGGCCAACGAGGACCTGCTGCGCGCGCTGGTGCCCGAGGTGCTCGAGGGCGTCGCCCGTGCCCACGGGGTGGAGGTGGAGGTCGACTTCCAGGGCGAGTACCCCCTGACCGTCAACGACCCGGCCGGGGTGGAGTTCGCCTCCGGCGTGGTCCGCGAGGTGCTCGGCGAGGACCGCTGGGCCGACCTGGCCGACCCCATCCCCGGGTCGGAGGACTTCTCGCGGGTGCTGCAGGCCGTGCCCGGGGCGTTCGTCTTCCTCGGCGCCACGCTGCCCGGCCGCGACCCGGCCACCGCCCCCAACAACCACAGCCCGCGGGCGGACTTCGACGAGGCGGTGCTGCCGGACGCCGCGACGGTGTACGCCGAGCTGGCCGTGCGCCGCCTGGCCGAGCTCAGCCCCGCGGGCTGAGCCGGCGCTCCATCACCACCGCGGTCGACCCGTCGGCGTAGTAGCGACGCCGGCGGGCGATCTCGGCGAACCCCTCGGCCGCGTAGAAGCGCGCGGCCCCGGCGTTGTCCTCGCGCACCTCGAGCAGCAGCCGCTCGGCCTCGGACCCGAGCAGGTCCTCGGTCGCGGCTCCCAGGAGCCGGGTCGCCAGGCCCTGGCGGCGCTGCTCGGGTGCCACTGCGATCCGCTGCAGCTCGGCGACGTCGCCGGCCGCCGAGACGACCGCGTGACCGACCACCCGGCCCCCGACCTCGACCACGAGGTAGGACACGGTGGGCAGCTCGCCCGCCAGGCCCGGGGCGACCAGGGCCGCGCCCCAGGCGTCGGCCCCCAGGCACCGTTGCTCGAGGTCGACGACGGCCTCGAGGTCGGCGGCGGTGGCGGGTCGGACGTGCGCGGGCGGCGGGGGCACCGCCCCATCCTGCCCGTCCCCGGGACGAATCGGACCTCCCACCCATCCGACCCCCCGCCCCGCACCGAACCACCGGCATGTCTCCCCACTCGACGACCCGTGGTGGCCGCGCCGCCGGAGCCGCTGCCTTCGGCGCCGGCGTGCTGGCCGCCCTCACGGGCGCTGCCGCCGGTCACCTGGTCGCCGCGCTGACCAACCCCGCCTCCTCACCGGTCCTGGCGGTCGGCACGGCCGTCATCAACCTGACGCCGACGCCGGTCAAGACCTGGGCCGTGCGCACGCTCGGCAGCGCCGACAAGCCCGTGCTCATCGGCACGGTCCTGGTCGTCACGCTGCTGCTGGCCGGGGTCGCGGGCGTGCTCGCCCGCCGGACCTTCGGCGCGGGCGTGGCCCTGCTGATGCTGCTGGTCGCCGCGGCCGGTGCCGCGGCGGTGCTGCAGCCCGCGGCCGGCCCGCTCGACGTGCTGCCGGCCCTGACGACCGCGGTCGTCGGCCTGGCGGTGCTGGCGCAGCTGACCCGCGCCGGGACGCAGGCCCACGCGACCGCGCAGGCAGGGCCCGGCGCGGACCCGGCCACCGACGCGCCCGCCCCGAGCCGCCGCGGCTTCCTGCTGGGCGCCGGGGCCGCCGCCGCGGTGGCCGTCGTGCTCGGGGGCGCCGGCCAGCTGATCGTCCGGGCCCGTGAGCGGGTCACCGACATCGCGCTGCCCCGCCCGCGCCGGGCGCTGCCCGCGCTGGCCGAGGGCCTCGACCAGCGCTACGACGCGATCACGCCCTTCGTCACCCCCAACGGCGACTTCTACCGCGTCGACACCAACCTCACCGTCCCGACCGTGGACGTCGAGGGCTGGACGCTGACCATCGACGGCGACGTGGGCAAGAAGGTCGAGCTGACCTTCGAGGACCTCACCCGCATGGACGTGGTCGAGAAGGACATCACCATGACCTGCGTCAGCAACGAGGTCGGCGGCGAGCTCGTCGGGTCGGCCCGCTGGCTCGGCGTGCCCCTGGCCGACGTGCTGGCCCTGGCCGGCATCGAGAGCACCGAGGCCGACCAGATCCTCTCCACGGCCGACGACGGGTTCACGATCAGCACCCCGCTGGAGGTGGCGCTGGACGGGCGGGACTCGCTGGTCGTCTTCGGCATGAACGGCCAGCCGCTCCCCCGCGAGCACGGCTTCCCGGTGCGCCTGATCACGCCCGGCCTCTACGGCTACGTCGGCGGCACCAAGTGGCTCACCCGCCTCACCCTGACGACGTACGCCGCGCAGGAGGCCTACTGGACCAAGCGCAAGTGGGCCACCGACGCGCCGATCAAGCTCTCGAGCCGCATCGACACCCCGGCCGCGCTCACCAACCTCGACGCCGGCCAGACCGTCATCGGCGGTGTCGCCTGGGCCCAGCCCGACGGCGTGGAGCAGGTCGAGGTCCGCATCGACGAGGGCGAGTGGACCACGGCGAAGCTCGGGCCGGACGCCGGCGTCGACTACTGGCGCCAGTGGTTCCTGCCCTGGGACGCCCAGCCCGGCACCCACACCATCGCCGTGCGCGCCACCAACACCCGTGGCGAGGTCCAGACCGAGAAGCGCGCCACGCCCTTCCCAGCGGGCTCGAGCGGCATCCAGTCCGTCGTCGTCACCGTTTCCTGACGAAATCTCCAAGTTTTTTCCCATCGGACCCATCCGGGTCCCGCACCACACCGAACCACCAGTGCAACACCGACAGCAGCACCCAACGAAAGGCAGACCATGAACACCAAGCTCCGCCGCACCGGCCTCGCCGCCATGGCCCTCACCGTGTCGTTCGGGATGGCCGCTTGCGGTTCCTCCGACGACTCGGGCTCCGCCTCGAGCGACTCGTCGTCCTCCGCCTCCTCCTCGCCGAGCGAGTCGCCCAGCGCCAGCGAGTCCGCTGCCGCCGCCTCGGGCGAGTTCGGCTCCGCCTGCTCGGCCGTCCCGGCCAGCGGCCCCGGCTCCTTCCAGGGCATGTCGACCGCCCCGGTCGCCACCGCCGCCAGCAACAACCCGGTCCTCAAGACCCTGGTCGCCGCCGTGACCGCCGCGGACCTGGGCGACACCCTGAACTCCGCGCAGGACATCACCGTCTTCGCCCCGGCCAACGACGCGTTCGCGGCCATCCCGAAGAAGGACCTCAACGCGCTGCTCAAGGACAAGGCCGCGCTGACCAAGGTGCTGCAGTACCACGTGGTCGCGGGCAAGCTCAGCCCCGAGGACCTGGCGGGCACCCACAAGACCCTCGAGGGCCAGGACGTCACCGTCAAGGGCTCCGGCGAGGAGTTCACCGTCGGCAGCGCCGACGCCAACGTCATCTGCGGCAACGTGCAGACGGCCAACGCCACGGTCTACATCATCGACGGCGTCCTCTCGCCGCCGGCCAACTGACCCGACGCGCCACCCCAGCTCGACGGATCTGCGAAAGTTCTCCCTGTGAAGCAGAGCGGCAACGCGACCTCCGGCTCCCCCTTCGGCGGGCCGGAGGTCTCCGTCGACCCGGTCCAGGAGGGCGAGGTCGTCCACCTGGTCCCGGCCGGCGACCAGCTCGCGGAGCTGCTGCGACGCAGCGCCCGCGGTGACGAGGTCGCCTTCGCCGAGCTCTACGACGCCACGTCGGTGCGGGCCTTCGGGCTCGCCCGCCGCGTGGTGCGGGACCCGGCACAGGCCGAGGAGGTCACGCAGGAGGCCTACCTCGAGGTCTGGCGCACCGCCAGCCGCTTCGACGCCACCAAGGGCAGCGCGCTGTCCTGGATCTTCACCCTGATCCACCGCAAGGCCGTCGACCGGGTCCGCTCGGCCGAGGCCAGCACCCGTCGCGAGACGACGTACCACCACGAGAACCAGACGACCGAGCACGACTCCACCGCCGAAGCCGTGCACGCGTCCATGGAAGCCCGCCGCGTCCGCGCGGCCCTGGGCGACCTGACCGAGGTCCAGCGAGAAGCGCTGGAGCTCGCCTACTTCAAGGGCTACACCCACACGGAGGTGGCGACGATGCTCGACCTCCCGCTGGGCACGGCCAAGACACGCATCCGCGACGGACTGATCCGTCTGCGAGACACATGGGGGGTGGGACAGTGACGTCATCGATCCACGCGCTGTCCGGTGCCTACGTCGTCGACGCGCTCGACGACGAGGAACGGTCCGTCTTCGAGGAGCACCTGACCGGCTGCCGCGACTGCCAGGTCGAGGTGGCCGAGCTCCGCGAGGCCGCCGCCGTCCTGCCCGAGTCCACCCTCGAGACGCCGCCCGCCTCGCTGCGCGCCTCCGTGCTGGCCGGCGTCGCCACCGTGCGACCGCTGCCGCCCGAGGTCGACGCCGCCGAGCGGGTCGTCCCGGTCCGCGACGAGGCCCCGACCGCCGACGTCGTGCCGCTGGCACCGCGTCGCCGCGGCCGCCGCCTGGCCAACCTGGCCGCCGCCGCCGTCGTCCTCGGCGTGGTCGGCGTCGGCGCCGTGACGCAGCCGTGGGAGCCCGAGCGCAGCGCCCCGTCGGCCACCCTCTCGGTCGCCGACCGCGTGCTGTCGGCCGACGACGCCGAAGAGGTCACCCAGCGCTTCCCCGACGGGTCGAGCGCCACCGTGACCCGCTCGAGGGCCGAAGGCAAGGCCGTGCTGACCACCAAGCGGATGGCTGCGCCGCCCAGCGGCCGCGTCTTCGAGATGTGGCTGCGCGACGCCGAGGGCCGGATGCGTCCCGCCGGCCTGATGACCTCGGGCGGCGACCAGACCTTCGTGCTCCGCGGTGACGGCGCCACCGCCACCGGCGTCGGCATCACCGTCGAGCCCGAGGGCGGCTCCTCGGCCCCCACGTCCGACCCGATCGCGATGATGGACCTCGGGCAGGGCACTGCATGACCCGCCCCGCACCCGACCGCGTGGCCGTCATCGGCAGCGGGGTCGCCGGGCTGCTGGCCGCCCACGTGCTCGCGCGCGGCGGCGTCCGGGTGACGCTGCTCGAGGCCGACGCCCGGCTCGGCGGCCACGCCGACACCCACGAGGTCGAGACCGGTGACCCCGCCGTCGGACGGATCGCGGTCGACACCGGCTTCATCGTGCACAACCACCGCACCTACCCCCACCTGCTGCGCCTGTTCGACGAGCTCGGCGTCTCCACCCAGGAGTCGGAGATGTCGATGTCGGTGCGCGCCGACGCGCCCATCGACCGCCTCGGCGGCCTGGAGTACGCCGGAGCGCTGGGGGCCGGCGGACTGTTCCCGTCGGCGACCAACCTGCGCCGGCCGGCGTACCTGCGGATGCTGGTCGAGATCCCGCGCTTCCACCGCATGGCCCACCGGCTGCTCGAGGAGACCGACGGCGGCACGAGCGTGGCCGACGACGGCGAGACGCTCGGCGACTTCCTGGACCGCGGCGGCTTCAGCCCGCTGTTCCGGACCCACTTCATGGAGTCGCTCGTCGCCTGCGTGTGGTCGTGCGACCCCGAGGTGGCCCGCGAGTACCCCGCCCGCTACCTGTTCAGCTTCCTGCGCCACCACGGCATGCTCGGCGTCTTCGGCTCGCCGACGTGGCGCACCGTCACCGGCGGCTCGCGCGAGTACGTCGGTCGCGTGGCCGCCGGCCTCGACGACGTCCGCACCTCCACCAAGGTCACCTCCGTCCTCGAGACCGCCGACGGCGTGCAGGTCACCGACGGCAACGGCGAGGTCGAGCGGTTCGACGCCGTCGTCGTGGCCACCCACCCGGGCCAGGCCCTGGGGATGCTCGCCGAGCCGACCGCGCTGCAGGCCGAGGTGCTCTCCGCGATGCCCTACTCCCCCAACACCGCGCAGCTGCACACCGACACCAGCGTGCTGCCCCGGCTGCCCCGCGCCCGCGCGTCGTGGAACTACCTGCGCCGCGCCTCGGCACCCGGACGCACGGTGACCGTCACCTACGACATGACGCGGCTGATGCGCCTGCCGGTCCCGGCCGACGGCACCCGCTACCTCGTCACGCTGGGCGGCGAGGACCTCGTCGACCAGTCGCGGGTGATCGCGACGATGCAGTACGAGCACCCGATCTACACCCCGGCCTCGGTCGCGGCGCAGCGGCTGCTGCCCGAGATCGACACCGAGCGGGTCGTCTTCGCCGGCGCCTACCACGGCTGGGGCTTCCACGAGGACGGCGCGCGCTCCGGCGTCGACGCCGCCGCCCGGCTGGGCGTCGAGTGGGGACCGGCCCGGGTCCGCGTGCCGGCCCTGGAGGTCTCCCGCGAGCCCACGGCGTACGCCACCACGATCCGGCACACCCGTCGCCGGCCGTTCCGGCGCAGCTTCTCCCACCGGTCGACCACCTGGCTGGTCGACCTCGACCACCTGCCCGACCACGGGGTGCTGCGCGGCGTGAAGGGCAGCTTCGAGGCGCGCGACCACCTCGGCGACCCCGACGGCACCCTCAAGGGCAACGTCGAGCACTTCCTGCGCCTCAACGGCGTCGAGACCGACGGCGGCCGCATCGTCATGGCCGCCAACGCCCGCGCGCTCGGCCACTGCTTCAACCCCATCAGCGTCTTCTGGTGCCACCGCCGCGACGGCGACCTGGCCGGGGTCGTGGTCGAGGTGCACAACACCTACGGCGACCGCCACGCCTACCTCGTCCACCCCGACGAGCAGGGCCGCGCCCGCACCGAGAAGCAGATGTACGTCTCGCCGTTCCACGGCACCGACGGCTGGTACGACGTGGCCGTCCCGACGCCCGGCCAGCGGCTCCGCGTCGCGGTCACCCTGCACACCGACGACGGCGCCACCTTCAGCGCCTCCCTCGACGGCGAGCGCTCCGGCGTCTCCGCGCTGCGTGCGGCCCCCGCCGCCCTGCGCCACACCCTGCTCATCCACGTCCACGGCGTCTGGCTGTGGGCACGACGGCTCGGGATCCGACCGCGACCCGAGCACCCGCGACAGGAAGGGGTCACCTCATGACCACCACCCCTGCCCGCTCCGCCACCCGGTGGCCGGGGCTGGACACCGTCCCCTCGGGGGTGCGCACCGAGGTCTCGGCCCGCATCGCCCGCAAGATCTTCCACGCGGCCGTGCGCCGGCTCCCGGTGACCGTGCGCGACGGCGCCGAGGTCGTGGGCCTCGGCGGGCCCGAGATGGTCGTGCACCGCCCCGACGAGTTCTACCGCCGGGTCGGCTCCGACGGCCTCATCGGCTTCGGCGAGGCCTACCTGACCGGGGCCTGGGACGCCGAGGACCTCGGCGGCTTCCTCACCGTGCTGGCGGCCGAGATGCCGCGGCTGGTGCCGGGCTGGATGCAGAAGCTGCGCGCGGTCTACGTCAAGCGCCCGCCCTCGATGCACCGCAACACCACCGACAACACCCGCGACAACATCGCGCACCACTACGACCTGTCGAACGACCTGTTCCGGGTCTTCCTCGACGAGACGCTGAGCTACTCCTCCGCGCTGTTCGACACCTCGCTGACCCGCGTGGTCGCCGACGGTCGTCGCCACCTGGTCGCCACGCCGCCCGAGGGCGGCGCGGAGGACGGCGGCGAGCCCCTCGCGCAGGCCCAGGCCCGCAAGGTCGAGCGGCTGCTCGACCAGGCCGGCGTCACCGAGGGCACCCGCGTGCTGGAGATCGGCACCGGCTGGGGCGAGCTGGCCATCCGGGCCGCCCGCCGCGGCGCGACGGTCCACTCCGTGACGCTCTCGCGCGAGCAGCTCGAGCTGGCCGAGCAGCGGGTCGCGGCGGCCGGGTACGCCGACCAGGTCGACATCGCGCTGTGCGACTACCGCCTCGTCGAGGGCGAGTTCGACGCGGTCGTCTCGGTCGAGATGATCGAGGCGGTCGGCCACGAGTACTGGTCGACGTACTTCCAGACCATCGACCGGCTGCTCGCCCCCGGCGGCCGGGTCGGGATCCAGGCGATCACGATGCCGCACGACCGGATGCTGGCCACCCGCCACACCTACACGTGGATCAACAAGTACATCTTCCCCGGCGGCTTCCTGCCCTCGGTGCGCGCGCTCGAGGAGGTCACCGCGGCCGACACCTCGCTGCGGATCAGCGACCGGCTCTCCTTCGGCACCCACTACGCCGACACCCTGGAGCGCTGGGACCTCGCCTTCCGCGAGGCCCACGAGCAGGTGGCCGCGCTCGGCTTCGACGCGACCTTCGAGCGGATGTGGCACTTCTACCTCGAGTACTCCCGGGCGGGCTTCGCCTCGGGCTACCTCGACGTCCAGCAGCTCACCTTCGAGAGGACCCGCGCATGACCGCGACCCAGGACCGCGCCCCGAGCACCACGCAGGGCGGCGGCGTGGCCGAGCGGCTCGCCGAGGCGCTGCGGCCCTTCGTGGGCGGCGACCTGCCGGTGCGGCTGCGTGCGTGGGACGGCTCGGAGACCGGGCCGCTCGACGCGCCGCTGGTCGAGCTGCGCACCCCCGACGCCATCCGGCGGCTGCTGTGGCACCCGGGCGAGCTCGGGGCCGCGCAGGCCTACGTGACCGGCGAGATCGAGGTCCACCACGACCTCGACGCCGCGCTCACCCACGTCTGGTCGGTGGCCGCCGAGCGCGGCCTGTCCGGCGTGCGCCCCTCGCCGAAGGCGTTCGTCCAGGCGCTGCGCACCGCCGTCGACGTCGGCGCCCTGGGCCGGCCCCCGGCCCCGCCCGCCTCGCAGGCGCGCCTGCGCGGGCGCCTGCACAGCAAGCTGCGCGACAGCCGCGCCATCAGCCACCACTACGACCTGTCCAACGAGTTCTACTCGCTCATCCTCGAGCCCCAGATGGCCTACTCGTGCGGCTACCACCGCAGCGACGACCCGTCGTACACGGTGGAGGACGCGCAGCGCGACAAGCTCGACCTGGTCTGCACCAAGCTCGGCCTCGAGCCCGGCATGCGCTTCCTCGACATCGGCTGCGGCTGGGGCTCGCTGTCGCTGCACGCCGCCGAGCACTTCGGCGCCCAGGTCGTCGGCGTGACGATCGCCGCCGAGCAGAAGAAGTTCATCGACGAGCGGATCCGCGAGCGCGGGCTCGAGGACCGGGTGGAGATCCGGCTCCAGGACTACCGCGAGATCCCCGAGGCCCACGGCCGGGGCGCAGGGCCGTTCGACGCCGTCGGCTCGCTCGAGATGGGCGAGCACGTCGGGGAGCGCAACTACGCGACGTACGCCCGGGTGCTGCACGACGCCGTCAAGCCGGGCGGCCGCGTGCTGATCCAGCAGATGTCGCGCGCCGGTGGCCGCAATGGCCACCCGGGCGGCGGCCCGTTCATCGAGTCGTTCATCGCCCCCGACATGACCATGCGGCCCGTGGGCGAGACCGTCGCCTACCTCGAGCGCGGGGGGCTCGAGGTGCGCGACGTCCACGGGATGCGCGAGCACTACGTCAAGACGGTGGCGGGCTGGCTGGAGAACTTCGAGGCCCACCAGGCCGAGCTGACCGCGCTCACCGACGAGGAGGTCGTGCGGGTCTGGCGGCTCTACCTCGTCGGGGGCGCGATGGCCTTCCGCGACGGCCGCATGGGCGTCGACCAGATCCTCATGGTGCGACCCGGCGCCGCCCACACCCTGCCCGCGGTGCGAGACTTCTGAGGTGCTGACCGTCCTCCTGGCCTCGCTCGTCGCGGTCGCGCTGCTCATGGTGGCGACCGCCCTGCTGGCCCGGAGGATGGGCCGGGTCGTCATCGTCGACGCCACCTGGGGCTTCGGCTTCGTGCTGGTCGCGCTGGTGTGCGCCCTGGTCGGCGACGCTGGCGTGCGCTGGCTGCTGCTGGTCATGGTCGGCCTGTGGGGCCTGCGGCTGGGGCGCCACACGCTGCAGCGGCTGCTGGCCACCGACGAGGAGGACCCGCGCTACGCCGAGCTCCTCGACGGCAAGCCCTACTCGTTCGCCGTGACGCGGGTGTTCCTCACCCAGGGCCTGGCGATGTGGTTCGTGTCCCTGCCGGTCCAGGTCGCCGCGGTCACCGAGACCCGCTGGACCTGGCTGGTGGTGGTCGGCGTCGTGGTGTGGGCCGTCGGCCTGGTCTTCGAGACCGTCGGCGACGCGCAGCTCTCGGCGTACCGCGCCCGGCCTCGCGAGAGCCGCCCGCAGGTGATGGACCAGGGCCTGTGGCGCTACACCCGCCACCCCAACTACTTCGGCGACGCCTGCGTCTGGTGGGGCGTCTGGACCGTCGGCCTCGGCGGTGGCCTGGTCGGGCTGGCCACGGTCCTCTCCCCCGTGGTGATGACCTACTTCCTCGTCTTCGCGACCGGCGCCAGGCTGCTGGAGAAGACCATGATGAAGCGCGCGGGCTACCCGGAGTACGCCGCCCGCACCTCGATGTTCGTCCCCCTGCCGCCCCGCAAGGTGGCCGTCTCCTAGTCTCCTGGGGGTGACCTCGGGCCTGGACTTCTACCTCGACCTCGGGGCGACCCTGCGGGTCGCCCTGTCCTCCCTGGCCGCCGTCGCCGCCGTGGTGCTCCTCGTGCGGGCGCTCGGCCGGCGCCACGGCTGGTCGCCGGGCACGACCGCGGCGCACACCTGGTCGGGGGCGACGGCCGCCGTGGCGGTCGTCTCGCTGCTGTGGATCGCGTGGGGCACCCGCACCCCGGAGGACTTCGGGTGGACGGCGTACGCCCCGCTGTCGAGCGGCCAGGGGGCGATGGCGTGGTCCGACCAGGACCCCCTCTCCCCCGGCATCGCGACGCTGGTCTGGCTGCCGTGCGTGATGGCGTTGCTGTGGTCGGTGCTCCACGTGCTGCGCTCGGGCACCGGTCACCCCGCGCCGCTGCTCGGGGTCCCGGCCGCCCTGGCGGTGCCCGCGCTGTGGCTGGTCAGCGCCCCGCTGCAGGTCACCAGCCTGTCGATCGGCGTCCTGGGCCTGCTGACCTGGGTCGGGCTGGCTGCGTGGCTGGCGGGACAGGCGCTGGTCGCGACCGGGCGCTCGTGGAGCGGCGACGTCGTCGTGTGGGTGGGGATCGCCCTGGTCGCGGCCGACGCCTGGCCGGGCTACCTCGGGCTGGTCTCGCCCGTGGTGGTGGGCGCGCTCGTGCTGCTGCAGCGCCGGCGCGCGGCCGGTCCGCGCAGCGCCCCCGCGGTCAGCTGACCCGCTTGGGCTTCCCGGGCGCGGTGGCGTCGGGGCGCCGCAGGTAGAGCGGCTCGGAGGACAGCAGCTCGACCGTGCCGGCCCGGACCGCCTCGGCGAGCACGGCGGCGGACGGCTGCTCGGGCCCCCGGGCGTCGCCGAACACCTCCGGGTAGAGCACCGCGCCCCGGCCGACGACCGGTCCGGCCACGTCCGCGTCGGCCGGTCGCACCACGACGGGTCCGGCGACGCGGCGGCCCCCGGCGTACGACGCGAGGTAGACCTCCTTGCGGCGCGCGTCGGTGGCCACCGAGAAGTCGCCCTCGAGGCCGTCGCGCACCGCCTCGGCCGCCAGCACGTCGAGGGTGCAGACGCCGTGGACCGGGAGGTCGCGCACCAGCGCCAGGGTGCGGGCGGTGACCAGGCCGACGCGCAGGCCGGTGAAGGGACCGGGGCCGACGCCGACGGCGATCCCGGTCAGGTCGCGCACGGTCGCGCCCGCCTCGGCCAGCACCCGCGCGATGCCGGGGGCGAGCATCTCGCCGTGGCGCATCGCCTCGTCGGCGTCGTGGGAGGCCACCACGCGGGTCCCGTCGTGGAGCGCCACGGTGACCCGGGACGTGGCGGTGTCGAAGGCGAGGAGCACGGCGTGAGCCTAGAAGACGAGCTCGCGCCAGCGCGGACCCACCGGGGTCAGCCGCAGGCGGCGCACGTCGTCGTCGGCCCGGGTCAGCTCCAGCTCCAGCCGGCTGTGGGCCAGCCCCTCCGCGAGCCCCCGGCCCCACTCCACGACCGTCACGGCCGTCTCGACGTCGGTGTCGAGGTCGAGGTCGTCGAGCTCGGCGCTCTCCCCCAGCCGGTAGGCGTCGACGTGGATCAGCGGCGGACCGTCGACCAGCGAGGGGTGGACGCGGGCGATCACGAAGGTGGGCGAGGTGACGGGACCCCGGACGCCGAGCCCCTCGCCGAGGCCCTGCGTGAGCGTGGTCTTCCCCGCGCCCAGGTCGCCGCTGAGGATGACCATGTCGCCCGGGCGCAGCAGCGAGGCGATCCAGCCGCCGAAGGCACGGGTGTCCTCGGGCGTGGGCAGGGTGCGCTCGATCGGGAGCAGCTTGAGCATGGTGAGGCGGTTGCCGTTGCGGCCCGCCTCGACGAAGCCGTAGCGCGCCCACATCGCGACCGTCTGCGGGAGCTCGACGCGGGCCTCGAGCTCGATGCCGCCGAAGTGGCGCTCGGCCGCGATCCGCATCGCCCGGGCGGAGAGCCGGTGGGCCACGCCGAGGCCGCGGGCCCGCGAGCGCACGCCGACCCGGCGCAGCCCCAGCATCCGGCCGCGCAGCTCGAACAGCAGCACGCCGACGGGGACGCCGTCGTGCTCGGCGAGCAGGCCGCCGTGGGCGTCGAGCGCCGCGCGCACCGACTCCACCGTCTCGTCGAGGGCCGTCGCCGGCGGGTCGAGCGGCGGGCGGGCACCGAAGGCCTCGTGGACCACGGCCAGGACGTCGGCCGCGCGGCTGCCGTCGACCTCGCGGATGACCAGGCCGTCGACCGGGTCGATGACGGGCTCGCTCAGGCGCCCGGTGGCGGGACGTGCGGTCGCGGGGTGCTCACTCACGGGCAGCCGCCTCGACCAGCTCCACGAGCGCGGCGTTGACCAGCGCCCGGTCCTCGAAGATGACCATGTGGCCCGAGCCCTCGGACTCGACCAGGGTGGCGTTCTCGATGATCTCGGCCATCTTGCGGCTGTGGCCGATCGAGGTCATCCGGTCCTTGGTGCCGCACACGATCGTGGTGGGCACGCTGCGGAAGATCGGCAGCTGCTGGAACTTGTCGAGCGCGGAGAAGTTGGGGAAGAAGGCCGCCAGCACCTCGAAGGGGGTGTCGGCCAGCATCTCGTCGAGGAACTCCACCTCGGCGGCCGGCACGTCCTTGTGGCCGAAGGCGAACATCTGCGAGACCAGGAAGCCGATGTTGGAGCCGCCGCGGCGGGCCGAGTCGACCAGCTCGGGAGCGCCGGCGAGCGCGGCCACCAGCCGGGGCGCGACCAGCTGGCCGAGGCCGTCGGGGATCCAGCGGCTGAGCGTGCGGTGCGGGCGCAGGCCGCCGGCGGTCGTCGAGATGAGCGCGACGCCGCGCACCCGCTCGTGGAACACCTCGGGGTGGCGCTCGGCGAAGGCGATGATGGACATGCCGCCCATCGAGTGGCCCACGAGCACCACGTCGCCGTCCGGCACCACCTGCTCGAGCACCCGCGCCAGGTCGTCGCCGAGCTGGTCGATGGTCACGTGCTCCTTGTCGGAGCGCTGCGAGCGCCCGTGGGAGCGCTGGTCGTAGAAGGCCATCTCGAAGCGGCCGCGGAAGGCGTCGCGCTGGAAGTGCCAGCAGTCCAGGCTCAGGGCGTAGCCGTGCACGAACACCAGCGTCGGGGCCGCCTCCGCCCGCTGCGGCGGGTCGAGCTCGTCCAGCTCGGCGTGCAGCACGACGCCGTCGTCGCAGGTGACCGCCAGCGGCGGCGAGTGCAGCGACCCGAGCTTGTCGGCCTCGGCGGCACCCTCGCGGCGGGCCTCGACCACCCGGCGCTCGACCACCACCCCGGCGACGAGGGCCGCCACCATGCCGGCACCGGTGCCGCCCAAGGTGTAGGCGAGGGATCGCTTGCTCACGTGTCCTCCTGACCGACCCACACCCGGGTCGCGCGGCCGTGCGTGCGGGCACCCATGCGGGTGACGATCTCGTAGCCGATGGTGTCGGACCAGGCGGCCCACTCGTTGGCGGTCGGCTCCCCCTGGGTCCCCGGGCCGAGCAGCAGCACCTCGTCGCCGGCCTCGCCCTCGGGCACGGAGACGACGAACTGGTCCATGCAGACCCGCCCGCGCACCGGCGCGCGCCGGCCGTCGACCAGCACCTCGGCGCGGGAGGAGGCGTGGCGCGGGACGCCGTCGGCGTACCCCAGCGGGACCAGGCCGACCCGCTCCGGCCCGGTCGCGACGTAGGTGTGGCCGTAGGAGACGCCGTCGTCGGCGGAGAGCTCCTTGGCCATCACCAGGCGGCCGCGCACGGTCATCGCGGCGAGCAGGCCGAGCTCGGCCTCGGTGACGACGTCGGGGGCGGGGCTGACGCCGTACGTCGCGATGCCGAGCCGCACCAGGTCGTGGCGGGCCGCGGGGTGCAGCAGCGCGCCCGCGGAGTTGGCCAGGTGGCGCACCTCCGGCCGCAGCCCCGCGTCGTCGGCCAGCGCGAGCGCCTCGGCGAAGGCGGCGACCTGGGCGGCGTTGGCGGGGTGGTCGGGTTCGTCGGAGCAGGCCAGGTGCGACCAGAGGCCAGTCACGACCGCGGTGCCCTCGTCCTCGGCGTGCCGGGCCCCGGTCACCAGCGCCAGCCAGTGGTCGCGGGTCGCGCCGCCCCGCGAGAGGCCGGTGTCGAGCTTGAGCTGCAGCCGGGCGGGGCGCCCGGCGCTGCGCGCTCCCTCCACGACCTCGTCCAGCTGCGCCACGGAGTACGCCGTGCAGTCGACGTCCGCGGCCACCAGCGGCGCGAAGTCGTGGCCGGGAGCGGCCAGCCAGCACAGCAGCCGGCCGGTGTCGCCGGCCTCCCGCAGCGCCAGCGCCTCGCCGGGGGTCGCGACGCCCAGCCAGCCGGCGCCGGCCTGGCGCGCGGCCCGGGCGACCTGGGCCATCCCGTGGCCGTAGCCGTCCGCCTTGACCACGACCATCACCTCGCCGGGCGACTCGGCGTCGGCCCAGACGAGCTCGCGCAACCGGCGGACGTTGTGGCGCACCGCCGCGAGGTCGACGACGACCTCGGCGTCCGCGCGGGGTCCCCGGGCGGGGTCGGAGGCGTCCATGGCGCGACCATCCTCCCACCCCGGAGCGGCTCAGGTGAGCAGCCGACGCACCGTCTCGGGGATGGCGTCCGCCACGCGCGAGGCGCTCAGCGGTCCCCCGGCGCTCGCCAGGGCGGCCGCCGCCCCGTGCACCCACGACCCGACCGAGGCCGCGTCCCAGGGGTCGAGCCCGGCCGCGAGCAGCGACCCGACCATCCCGGCCAGCACGTCCCCGGCCCCGGCGACGGCCAGCCAGGGCACCCCGCTCGTGGTCACCCGGACGGCCCCGTCGGGACGGGCGACGAGGGTGTGGCGGCCCTTGAGCACCACCACGGCGTCGAGCTCGCGGGCGGCGCGGCGGGCGGACCCCAGCTGGTCGGTCTCGACCTCGGCGCGCTCGACGCCGAGCATCCGGGCCAGCTCGCCGGCGTGCGGGGTCAGCACCAGGTCGCCCGGCCCCCGCCGCACGTGCTGCAGCGCGTCGGCGTCGACCACGGTCGGCACGCCGTCGGCCAGCGCGTCGGCCAGCGCCTGCTCGGCGTCGGCGTCGCCGCCCGAGCCCACGACCCAGGCCTGCACGCGGCCCTCGGCGACCACCACCTCCGGGTGCCGGGCGCGCACCGCGTCGGCGGCGGAGCCGAGGTAGCGCACCATGCCGGCCAGCCCGCTCACGGCCGCCGAGGTGCACAGCACCGCGGCACCCGGGTAGGTCGCGGAGCCGGCCCGGACCCCGACCACGCCGCGGGTGTACTTGTGGGCCGCCTCGTCGGGCCTCGGCAGCAGCGCCGCGACGTCGTCGGGCTGCAGCGCCTCGACGTCCGGCCCGGGCAGGTCCAGCCCCAGGTCGACCAGGTGCACCACCCCGCACGCCGCTGCGGCCGGGTCGACCAGGTGGGCGACCTTGAGGGTGCCGAAGGTGACGGTCAGGTCGGCGCGCACGTGGGGGCCGTCCAGTCGGCCGGTGTCGACCTCGACGCCGGAGGGCACGTCGACGGCCACCAGCGGCACGTCCTCCAGCCCGGCCAGCGCGGCGGTCGCCGCCTCGCGCAGACCCGGCCGCCCGCCGATGCCGACGATCCCGTCGACCACGACGTCGGGCCGGCGCGCCTCGGCCCGCTCGACCACCCGTCCCCCGGCCCGGCGCAGCGCCGCCAGCCCCTCGGCGTGCGCCTGCTCGGCGAGCAGGACCGCCTCGACGGACACCCCGCGGCGCGCCAGCACCGCCCCGGCCCACAGCGCGTCGCCACCGTTGTCCCCGGCCCCGACCAGCAGCAGCACGCGCGCGCCGTACGACGCCCCCAGGAGGTCGGCCACCGCCACCGCCAGCCCCGCTGCCGCCCGCTGCATCAGCGCCCCCTCGGGCAGCCTGGCCATCTGCTCCCGCTCCGCCGCCCGGACCTGCTCCACGGTGTGTGCGCGCCTCATCCCCCCAACCTACGAGTCGTGGGTGCCACCGGGCGCCCTGGCGCCCGCTCACCCTCACGACCCGGTTGCCTGTGGATCGCCGAGCGCGCCCTCGGCCCGGCTGCGCCAGGGTCTGGGCATGGACGACCTCGTCATCGCCCGACTCGCGACGGCCCAGGCCGGGCTGGTCGCCCGGCGCCAGCTGCGGGCCCTGGGCTGCGACCGCAAGCGGGTGCGCAACCAGGTCGCCGCGCGCCGCTGGGCCGAGCGCTCGAGCACCGTCGTCAGCACCTTCACCGGACCGCTGTCCCGGGAGGCGACGATGTGGCTCGGCGCCCTGCACGCCGGGGCGGACTGCGTCGTGGGCGGGCTGAGCGCGCTGGAGGTCCACGGCCTGCGAGGGTGGCACCGCGACGACGTGACCGTGCTGGTCGACGACGAGGCCGACGTCGAGCCGCTCCCCGGACTGGTCTTCGCCCGCACCCGGCGTCCGTTGCGACGCTTCCGCGACCGGCGCTCCGCACTCCCCCTGGCACGGGTGGAGCCGGCCGCGCTCCTCCTCGCCGGCTACGAGCGCTCGCCCCGCACCGCGCAGGGCCTGCTGGCCGCGACGGTGCAGCAGCGGCTCACCACCCCGACCCTGCTGCTGACCGAGCTGGCGGGCATGCGTCCGCTGCGTCGTGCGCCGCTGTTCCGCGCGACGCTGCGCGACCTGGAGGGCGGCGCCCAGTCGCTGGCCGAGGTCGACCTCCTCCGGGTGGTGCGGCGCTTCGGCCTGCCCCGTCCACGCCAGCAGCGCCGACGGCGCGACAGCCGCGGCCGGCTCCGCTTCGTGGACTGCGAGTGGGTGCTCGCCGACGGCACCGTGCTGGCGCTGGAGGTCGACGGGGCTTTCCACATGGAGGTGGAGCACTGGGAGGACGACCTGGCGCGGCAGCGGCGCCTGAGCGGCCCCGGTCGCGTCATCGTGCGCTGCAGCGCCCGCGAACTGCGCGACCGTCCCGAGGACGTGGTCGCCGACCTCCAGGCGCTCGGACTCCCGCGTCGTGGGGGCCAGAGGGCGTCCTAGCGCCCTCTCACCCTCACGACTCGAGGACGACGAAGGCCAGGGCGACGCCGGCGTCGTGGGACAGCGAGAGGTGGACGGTGGTCGCGCCCCGCTCGGCGGCCAGGGCGGCGACGGTGCCGCGCAGCTCGAACCTCGGTGCGCCGGCAGCGTCCGTGACGACCTCGGCGTCGTGCCAGGCCATGCCGTCCGGGCCGTCCGGGCCGTCCGGGCCGCCGGGGGCGCCGAGGGCCTTGGCCAGCGCCTCCTTGGCCGCGAACCGCGCGGCCAGGGACTCCGGGCGCAGCGCCGCCTCGGCGGGGGTGAACAGCCGGGCGCGGACCGTCGGGGTGCGCTCGAGCGTGGCGGCGAAGCGGGCGAGGTCGACCACGTCGGTGCCGATCCCGACGATCACGGCGCGACCGCCCCGGGCCTCACTCGACCGTGACGGACTTGGCCAGGTTGCGCGGCTGGTCGACGTCGTGGCCCATGACCGTGGCCAGCTCGCAGGCGAAGAGCTGGAGCGGGACGGTGGCCAGGATCGGCTGCAGCAGGGTGGGTACGACGGGCAGCCGGATGATCTCGTCGGCGTAGTCGTCGACGTCGTCGTCACCCTCCTCCACGAGCACCAAGGTGTGGGCGCCACGGGCCCGGATCTCCTGGATCGCGCTGACCATCTTGTCGTGCAGCTGGTCGCGTCCCTGGGGAGGCATCACGCAGAAGACCGGCAGCCCCTCCTCGATGAGCGCGATCGGGCCGTGCTTGAGCTCGCCGGCCGCGAACCCCTCGGCGTGGATGTAGGCCAGCTCCTTGAGCTTGAGGGCGCCCTCGAGGGCCACCGGGAAGCCCGCGTGGCGGCCGAGGAACAGCACCGACCGGGTGCCGGCGTGCTTGCGAGCCAGGGCGTAGACCGCCTCGGCGCCGTCGAGCACCTGCTGGACGTGGGCCGGCATCTTCTCCAGCTCGTGCACCACGGCGGCGATCTCGTCGCCGAACTTCGTGGCCCGCACCTGGGCGAGGTAGAGCCCGAGCACGTAGCAGGCCACCAGCTGGGTCAGGAAGCCCTTGGTCGAGGCGACGCCGATCTCGGGGCCGGCGTGGGTGTAGATGACCGCGTCGGACTCGCGCGGGATGGTGGAGCCGTTGGTGTTGCAGATGGCCAGCACCTTGGCCTTCTGGAGCCGGGCGTAGCGCACCGCCATCAGGGTGTCGGCGGTCTCGCCGGACTGGCTGATCGCGACCACCAGGGTGTTGCTGGTGAGGATCGGGTCGCGGTAGCGGAACTCGTGGGCCAGCTCGACCTCGCACGGGATCCGGGTCCAGTGCTCGATGGCGTACTTCGCGACCAGGCCGGCGTAGTTGGCCGTGCCGCAGCCGATGATGACGATCTTGTCGACCTGGCGCAGGTCGTGCTCGCTGAGCCGCAGCTCGTCGAGCTGGAGCTGGCCGTCGCCGGAGTGCCGGCCCAGCAGCGCGTCGCCGACGGCGCGGGGCTGCTCGAAGATCTCCTTGCGCATGAACCAGTCGAAGCCGTCCTTCTTGGCGGCCGAGAGGTCCCAGTCGACGTGGTAGCGCTTCCCCTCCGCCGCGTTGCCGTCGAAGTCGGTGACCTCGACGCCGTCGGCGGTGATGGTCACGACCTGGTCCTGGCCCAGCTCGAGCGCCTCGCGGGTGTGCTCGATGAAGGCCGCGACGTCGGAGCCGAGGAAGTTCTCGCCCTCGCCCAGGCCGACGACCAGCGGGGAGTTGCGGCGGGCCGCGACCACGCGGGAGGGGTCCTCGGCGTCGACCGCGACGAGCGTGAAGGCACCCTCGAGCTGGCGGCAGGCGGCCTGCATCGCGAGCGTGAGGTCGTCGGTGCGCAGCAGCTCGGTCTCGAGGACGTGGGCGGCGATCTCGGTGTCGGTGGCCGACAGCATCGAGTGGCCGGCGGCCTCGAGCTCGGCGCGCAGCGGCCGGAAGTTCTCGATGATGCCGTTGTGGACCAGCGCCACGCGGCCCTTCTGCCCCTGGTGGGGGTGGGCGTTAAGGTCGGTCGGGGCGCCGTGGGTGGCCCACCGGGTGTGGCCGATGCCGGTGCTGGAGGGGGGCAGCGGGTGCTCGGCCAGCGCCTGCTCGAGGTTGGCCAGCTTGCCGGCCCGCTTGTCCGAGGCGATGGTGCCGCTGTCGATGACCGCGATGCCCGCTGAGTCGTAGCCGCGGTACTCCAGGCGGCGCAGCCCCTCGATCACGACGTCACGGGCCTGCTGGTGGCCGACGTACCCCACGATTCCGCACATGGGCGACATCCTAGGCGGGTACGGCGTCCAGCCCCGCCTCAGCGGCCCGGCTGGTCCAGGCCCTAGGGTGCGCACATGTCGAACGGCTCGCACGCGAGCGAGAGCTCGCCGTACGTCGAGCTCGAACGCCAGGCCTGGGCCGCGCTCGGTCGTGCCACCGAGCAACCCCTCACCGACGTCGAGATCGACCGGGTCAAGGGCCTCGGCGACCAGCTCGACCTCGACGAGGTGCAGCAGGTCTACCTGCCGCTCTCGCGGCTGCTGAGCCTGTACGTCGGCGCGGCGGGCCAGCTCCACCGCAGCCAGGAGGAGTTCCTCCACCGCACCCAGCCGCCGCGCACGCCGTTCGTCATCGGCCTGGCCGGGTCGGTGGCCGTCGGGAAGTCGACGACCGCCCGCGTGCTCCAGCACATGCTCGCCCACTGGCCCGAGCACCCGCGGGTCTCGCTGGTCACCACCGACGGCTTCCTGCTGCCCAACGCCGAGCTGCGCGAGCGCGGCCTGCTGCACCGCAAGGGCTTCCCGGAGTCCTACGACCGCAAGGCGCTGCTCAAGTTCGTGGTCGACATCAAGTCGGGCAGGGAGGAGGTCGAGGCGCCGACCTACAGCCACCTGGTCTACGACGTGGTGCCCGACGAGAAGGTCGTCGTCCGCAGCCCCGACGTGGTCATCATCGAGGGCCTCAACGTGCTGCAGCCGGCCCGCACCCGCGAGGACGGCAGCACCGGGCTGGCGCTGAGCGACTTCTTCGACTTCTCGGTCTACGTCGACGCGGCGACCAGCGACATCCGCCGGTGGTACACCGACCGCTTCCTGCGGCTGCGGGAGACCGCCTTCCGCGACCCGCAGTCCTACTTCGCGCGCTACGCCTCGCTCTCGCACGACGAGGCGGTCTCCGAGGCCACCCGGATCTGGGACGACATCAACGGCCCCAACCTCAAGCAGAACGTCCAGCCCACCCGCTCGCGCGCCACGCTCGTGCTGCGCAAGGACCACGACCACTCGGTGCGCTGGGTCCGGCTCCGGAAGCTCTGAGGGCGACCGGTGCTCCACCTGCGCCTGCGCGTCCCGAGCGGGCAGACCGACGAGGTCGTCGACCTGCTGGCCGCCGACCCCACCGTGACCAACCTGGTGGTGGTGCCCCACGGGTTCCGCAAGCCCGAGGGCTGCCTGGTGCTCGCCGACGTGGCCCGCGAGAACGCCACCGCGGTGGTGGGCCGGCTCCGCGACCTCGAGCTGCACCGGCACGGCTCGATCAGCATCGACGAGGTCGGGACGCTGCTCTCCCACGCCGCCGACGAGGCCGAGCGGGTCGCGCCGGGCGCCCCGGACGACGGGGTGGTCTGGGTCTCGGTCGAGCAGCGGCTGCGCGACGACTCGCGGCTGTCCTGGGCGTTCGTGGCCTTCATGACCCTGGCGACGCTGATCGCGGGAGCGGGCCGGATCCTCGACCAGCCGATCCTCATCGTCGGCGCCATGGTCGTGGGCCCGGAGTTCGTCCCGGTCGCGGCGATCTGCTTCGCGCTCGCCCGGCCACGCCCCTCGCTGCTGCCGCGCGCCCTGCTCGCCCTCGGCGCCGGGTTCGGGATCGCCGTCGCGCTGGCGACCGCGCTCTGGTCCGTGGCGTACGCCGCCGGCGGGTTCACGCGCACCCAGGCCGGGACCGGCGAGCTGACCGACTTCATCGTCAGCCCCGACGCCTGGTCCTTCGTGGTCGCCGTGCTGGCCGGCATCGCCGGCACCCTGTCGCTCACCACCGCCAAGTCGGGGCCGCTGGTCGGGGTGTTCATCTCGGTCACCACCATCCCCGCGGTCGGCACCGTCGCCGTGTGCCTGGCCTGCGGCATCTGGGGCGAGGCCGCCTCGGCGCTGCTGCAGCTCGGCATCAACCTGGTCGGCATCCTGCTCGCCGGCACGCTCACGCTGCTGGTGCAGCGGCTGGTGTGGTCGCGGGTGGCCGCCGGGTCGCGCGGGCGGGTGCTGCCGCGATGAGCGAGCCCCGGCACACCCGCTGGGAGCGGATCGAGGACACCCTCGCGACGCCGTACGTCCGCACCTTCACCGAGCGGCTCGACGCCGGCGAGGACGTCGACGGCGAGGCCCGGCTGGCCGACGTGCTGCTCCCCCGCCGGGCGCGCGTGCTCGACGCCGGCTCCGGCCTCGGCCGGGTCGCCGAGGCGCTGCGACGGCGCGGCCACGACGTGACCGCGGTCGAGAAGGACCCGGCCCTGGTGGCGATCTCGCGCGAGCGCTTCCCCGAGGTGCCCGTGGTCGAGCGCGACCTGGTGGAGCTGGTGCCGGGCGTGCTGGAGGCGGTGGGCCGGCCCACGGCGTACGACGCGGTGGTGGCGGTGGGCAACGTCGTGGTCTACCTCGCCGACGACACCGAGGTCGAGGTGCTGCGGCGCTGGCGCGACCTGCTCGTCGACGGCGGGTGCGTGCTGCTCGGCTGGCACCCGGTGGCCGGCCCCGAGCACAGCCGCGACTACCCGCTGGCGCTGCTGCGCGAGCACGCCGCGCAGGCCGGGCTGGTGGTCGAGCACGTCTTCGGCGGCTACGGCCTGGAGCCGGTGGGCGAGGACTACGTCGTCGCCGTGCTGCGGTAGCGGCGCTCGGGGCGACCGGCGCCGCCGTACTGCAGCCGCACCTGCGCCTCGCCCGTGGTGACGAAGTGCTCGAGGTAGCGGCGCGCGCTGACCCGCGAGAGCCCGAGCTGCTCCCCCGCCTCGGCCGCCGACAGCTCGGCCCCGCCGCGCAGCGCCTCGAGGACCAGCTGGCCGGTCTCGGAGCTGAGCCCCTTGGGCAGCGCCGTGGGGGCCCGGGAAGCGGGCGCGGCGGTGCCGAAGAGCCGGTCGATGGTGTCCTGGTCGGTGGGGCCGGCGTGCAGCTCGCCCAGGGCCGCCGCGACCTGGGTCAGCCGCGCGGCCAGGTCGTCGTGGTCGAAGGGCTTGACGAGGTACTGCAGGGCGCCGCCGTGCAGCGCGGTGCGGACCGCGTCGGCGCCGCGCTCGGCGGTCACCATCACCACGCCGGTCTGGCGGCCCTCGGCGCGCAGCCGGGCCAGCACCTCGAGACCGCTGATGTCGGGCAGGTGCACGTCGAGCAGCACCAGGTCGGGCCGCAGCTCCTCGACCAGGGCGAGCGCCTCGGCACCGGTGCGGGCACTGCCCACGACCTCGAAGCCCGGGGTCCGGGCGACGAAGCGCTGGTGCACGCTGGCCACCATGAAGTCGTCGTCGACGACGAGCACGCTGATCGGGCCGGTCACGCGGTCCTCCCGGACGAGTGGGACGGGTGCGGGGCAGGGGTCGGGCCCGGGGTCGGGCCTGGGGTCGGGTCGGCCGGGTGGACCGAGCGCGGCAGCCGCACCGAGAACACCGCGCCCCGGCCCTGGTGGACCTCGATGCTCCCACCCCGCTGCGCGCAGATCAGCCGCACCAGCGGCAGCCCGATGCCGCGCCCGCCGAGCACCTCGGGCTTGGTGGAGAACCCGCGCACGAAGATCGCCTCGCGCAGCTCCTCGGGCACGCCCGGCCCGTTGTCGGCGACCTCGACGTGGAGGAACGACATCCCCGCCTGCAGCGAGACCGTCACCTCGGCGTCCTCGCGGCCGCTGCAGGCGTCGACGGCGTTGTCGACCAGGTTGCCGAGCACGGTGGTCAGGTCGGCGGAGTCGCCGGGCGCCAGGGCGGGCAGGGCGGAGTCCTCGGTCAGCTCCAGGCACACGCCGCGCTCGTCGGCCACGCTCGACTTGGCCAGCACCAGCGCGGCCACGGCCAGGTCCTGGATCCGCGCGGTCACGAAGTCGGAGGTCTCGGCCCGCCGGCGCGCGAGCGTGCCGACCAGGGCGCGCACCTCGTCGTACTCCTCCAGCTGGACCAGCCCCGAGATGGTGTGGAGCTGGTTGCTGAACTCGTGGGTCTGGGCCCGCAGGGTGTCGGTGATCGACAGGTTGGACGACAGCTGGCTCTGCAGCGAGACCAGCTCGGTGCGGTCGCGCATCGTGGTGACGGTGCCGATGCGGCTGCCGCGGCTCGAGGCCGTGCGGCGGTTGAACACCAGGGCGCGGTCGGCGACCACGGCGACGGTGTCCTCGTCGGCGGCGGCCGACCCGTCGAGCAGCGAGACCACCTGGTCGCCCAGGCCCAGCTCCGCGAGCGGCCGGCCCACGGGGTCCTCCTCGAGGCGCAGCAGCACCAGCGCCGCGTCGTTGACCATGGTGACGCGGCCGTCGGTGCCGACGGCGAGCACGCCCTCGCGGATGCTGTGCAGCAGCGCCTCGCGGTGGTCGGCGAGCCGGGAGATCTCCGAGGCGCCCAGGCCGCGGGTGCGGCGCTTGACGACCTGGGAGACGACGTAGGTGCCGAGCACGCCCAGCAGCGTGCCCAGGCCCAGGAACAGCGCCAGGTCGGCGGCGCTGGAGGTCAGCCGCTCCCACACCGAGGGGTACTCCAGCTCGACCAGGACCAGGCCGACCAGCTCGCCCTCCTCGCCGTCGTCGTCGGCGAGGACCGGCGCGTGCGCGGCCACGACCGTGCGGCCGCCGGACTCGCGCAGCCCCGACCAGCCGCGGCCCTGCTGCACGTCGCTGCCGGCGAGGTCGGCGCGGCCACCGAGGCGCAGCGGGTCGGAGCTGACCAGGACCTCCCCGCTGGTGTCGGTGATGTCGATCTCGTCGGCCCGGGCCAGGCTCAGCGCGGACTCCAGCGCGGGCGCCAGCTGGTTGGCCGTGTCGCGGGCGGCGACGCCGGTGGCCGGGTCGGCGACCTCCTCGAGCTTGGTGCGCACCTGGCTGGAGTCGGCGACGTACTCCGCGACCGAGCGCACCCGGGCGCCGGCCTGCTCCTCGAAGGTCGCGCCGGACTGGCGCAGCGAGATCACCGCGACGAGCGCGAGCACCCCGACGACGACCGCGAGCTGCAGCACCAGCACCTGCGCCGCGAGGCTCGGGTCACGGCGTCGACCCGACGTGACGCTGACCACAACGACCACAACCTCCATTGCTTCCGCAAGCGTGACGGGCGCCACATCCGCGGGACATGCTCCCACGGAACTCACCGAGGAGGTGCTCCCAGGATGACCGTCACCCTGTTCCCCCGCCGCTCCCAGACCACCCGTCGTGGCCTGCGCGCCGCCCTGGCCACCGTCAGCGTCGTCTCGCTGGCCGCCCTGACCGCGTGCGGCGGTGTCACCTCGTCCGGTGGCGGCGACGCGAGCGGCGACCTGGCCGACCAGCGCCTGCGCATGATGATCCCCAACGCCGCCGGCGGCGGCTACGACCTCACCGGCCGCGCCGCGGTCAAGGTGATGGAGGACGACGACATCACCGGCCGCTTCGAGGTCAGCAACGTCGAGGGCGCGAGCGGCACCGTCGCGATGCAGCGGCTGCTCAACGAGAAGGGCTCCGACGACCTGCTCATGACCATGGGCCTGGGCGTCGTCGGCGCCGTCTACACCAACAAGTCCGACGCCACCGTCGACAAGGCCGTGCCGATCGCCCGCCTCATCGAGGAGCAGGAGGCGATCCTGGTCCCCAAGGACTCCCCCTTCAAGACCGTCGACGACTTCGTCGAGGCCTGGAAGGCCGACCCCGACAAGGTCATCGTCGGCGGTGGCTCGGCCCCCGGTGGTCCCGACCACCTGTTCCCGATGCAGCTGGCCGACACCGTGGGCGTCACCCCCAAGGACGTCGCGTACGTCGAGTACGACGGTGGCGGCCCGCTGACCACCGCGCTGCTGGGCTCCAAGATCGACGTCGGCATGTCCGGCCTGGGCGAGTTCGAGGGCCAGATCGCCGACGGCTCGCTGCGCGTGCTCGCGGTCTCGGGCGACGAGCGCCTCGAGACCGTCGACGCCCCGACCCTGTCGGAGGAGGACATCGACCTGGTCTTCACCAACTGGCGCGGCGTGCTGGCTCCCCCCGGCATCGACGACGCCACCCGCGAGGCCTACGTGAAGGCCTTCGAGGAGATGCACGACACCCAGGCCTGGAAGGACACGCTCGAGAAGAACGGCTGGGCCGACAACTTCGCCACCGGCGAGGAGTTCGAGTCCTTCCTCGACGAGCAGAACGACCGCGTCCGCACCACGCTCACCGACCTCGGTCTGGCCTGAGCACACCGCACCACCCGGTGACGTCGGGCGGCCCCACCACCGGGGCCGCCCGGCCCCCCGCTCCACCCCGGCGGGCCCGCCCCGCCGGCTCACCCACCGGCTCACCACTGGTCGACCGAGGAGGTCCCGCCATGTCCGAGCAGCTCCAGTCCCCACCGCAGGTGTCCACCGGCACCCGCGTCGTGGACACCGCGCAGTACGTCATGGCGGCCTTCCTCGCCGTCGTCGGCGGCTACGTCGTCCACAACGGCACCCAGCTCCGCGGCGGCATGTCCGCGGACTTCCTGCCCCCGTCCACCTTCGCCTACGTCATCGGCGGCGTGCTGCTGGTCCTGGCCGTGCTGCTCGCGGTCGCCACCGCCCGCGGCGACGTGGCCGAGGCCGAGGAGGGCGAGGACGTCGACCTCAGCGACGGCACCGACGTGCGCACGCTGCTGCTGCTCGTCGCCGTGCTCGCGGTCAACGTGTTCTTCATCGAGACCCTCGGCTGGGCCATCAGCGGCGCCATCCTGTTCACCGGCGCCGCCTGGGTCCTCGGGAGCCGTCACTGGGTCCGCGACGTCGCCATCGGCGTCGCGCTCTCGGTCGGCACCTTCTACGCCTTCTACGTCGGCCTGGGCGTCCCGCTCCCCGCCGGCCTCCTGAACGGAGTCCTGTGACATGGACCTGCTCCTCGACGGGTTCGCCACCGCGCTGACCCCCACCAACCTGCTCTTCGCCGTCCTGGGCGTGCTCCTCGGCACCGCCGTCGGCGTGCTCCCCGGCATCGGCCCGGCCATGACCGTGGCGCTGCTGCTGCCCGTGACCTACAGCGTCCCGGCCGACAGCGCGCTCATCATGTTCGCCGGCATCTACTACGGCGGCATGTACGGCGGCTCGACCACCTCGATCCTGCTCAACACCCCCGGTGAGTCCTCGTCGGTCATCACCGCCCTCGAGGGCAACAAGATGGCCAAGAACGGTCGCGCCGCCCAGGCGCTGGCGACCGCGGCCATCGGGTCCTTCGTCGCCGGCACCATCGGCACGGTCCTGCTGATCGTGCTCGCCCCCACGGTCGGTCCCCTGGTCGTCCAGCTCGGCGCCCCGTCGTACTTCGCGATCATGCTGCTGGCCCTGCTGGCCGTCACCGTCGTGCTCGGCTCCTCCAAGCTGCGCGGCTTCATCGCGCTGTTCCTCGGCCTGGCGATCGGCCTGGTCGGCATGACCAGCGGGCAGCCCCGGATGACCTTCGGCTTCGCCGAGCTCTCCGACGGCATCGAGATCGTCGTGGTCGCGGTCGCCATCTTCGCCCTGGGCGAGGCCCTGTGGGTCGCGGCCCACCTGCGCCGCAAGCCGCTGGAGATCATCCCCGTGGGCCAGCCCTGGATGAGCAGGGCCGACTGGGGCCGCTCCTGGAAGCCCTGGCTGCGCGGCACGGCGTTCGGCTTCCCCTTCGGCGCGCTGCCCGCCGGCGGTGCCGAGGTCCCGACGTTCCTGTCCTACGTCACCGAGCGTCGCCTCTCCAAGCACCCCGAGGAGTTCGGCAAGGGCGCCATCGAGGGCGTCGCCGGTCCCGAGGCCGCCAACAACGCCTCCGCCGCCGGCACCCTGCTCCCGATGCTCGCGCTGGGCCTGCCGACCACGGCCACCGCAGCGGTCATCCTGGTGGCCTTCGAGAGCTACGGCCTCCAGCCCGGCCCGCAGTTCATGTCGCAGAACGAGTCGCTGGTCTGGGCGCTGCTCGCCAGCCTGTTCGTCGCCAACACGCTGCTGCTGGTGCTCAACCTGCCGCTCGCGCCGGTCTGGGCCAAGCTGCTGCAGATCCCCCGGCCCTACCTGTACGCCGGCATCCTGTTCTTCGCCACGCTGGGCGCCTACGCCGCCGGCACGTCGTCGTTCGACCTCGGCCTGCTGCTCGTCCTGGGCGTGCTCGGCTTCGCGATGCGCCGCTTCGGGATCCCGGTGCTGCCGCTCATCATCGGCGTCATCCTCGGCCCCCGCCTCGAGGAGCAGCTCTCCGAGGCGCTCGAGATCTCCCGCGGCAGCTACTCCACGCTGTGGGGCGAGCCGGTCGCCGTCGCGGCGTACGTCGTGATGGCGGCGCTGGTCGCCGGCCTCGTCGTCGCCCGGCTCCGCTCGCGCAGGAACACCACCGCTCCGGCCACCGAGAAGGACGAGGTCCACGCATGAGCATCGTCGTCGCCTACACCCCCGACGCCTACGGAGAGGCGGCCCTCGACCACGGTGCCGCCGAGGCGCTGCAGCGCGACACCGCGCTGGTGGTCGTCAACGCCACCAAGGGCGACGCGCTGGTCGACCCCCGCTACGCCCACGAGGACCAGATCGCCGCGATCACGAGCAAGCTCGAGTCGGCCGGCCTCGACGTCACGGTGCGCCACGAGGTGGTGCCCGACGTCGCCCAGGCCGTGCTCGAGGTGGCCCGCGAGACCGAGGCGACCATGATCGTCGTCGGCGTCCGGCACCGCTCGCCGGTCGGCAAGGCCCTCATGGGCAGCGTCGGGCAGCGGATCCTGCTCGACGCCCGCTGCCCCGTGCTGGCGGTCAAGCCCGACGCCTGAGCGCGCAGCGCCGCTCCTGATACCGACGGCCGCACCTGGTCCTGACCAGGTGCGGCCGTCGTCGTGCTCCCCCTCCCCCGGGCGCCGGACGCGGCCTAGCGTGCGGGGGCATGGCCACGATGAGCATGAACACGGTGATCCACGCGGCCGTGCGCCGCGACCTCGGCCGCCTCGAGCGCGCCCTCGACGACCTGGCGCCCGGCGACACCGCCCGGGCGGCCGAGCTGGCCCGCGCCTGGGCCCACTTCCGCGAGCAGCTCGACCACCACCACCGCTCCGAGCACGAGGTCGTGTGGCCGGCGCTCACGTCGTGGGGCGTGGACCCGGCGCTGCTCGCCCAGATGGACGCCGAGCACGACCTGATGGCGGCCGCCCTCGCCGACGCCGACGCCGCGGTCGGGACGCTGCGCGGTGACGCGTCGCCACGGTCCCGCGACCACGCCCGGGAGGCCGTGCGGCGGCTGCACCGCGTCACCGCCGACCACCTCGAGCACGAGGAGCGCGAGCTCGAGCCGCTGCTGCTCGGCGGCTTCGAGGGCAGCCCCGAGGCCGCGGAGATGGACCGGCGGCTGCGGGCGGGCGGGCTCGGTCGCGCCGCGGTGCTGATGAGCTGGCTGGCCGACGGCGCCGGACCCCGGGAGAGCCAGGCGCTGCGCGAGCTGGTGCCGGCTCCCTTCCGCGTGCTCCTGATCGGCGTGATGGGCCGCGGCTACCGCCGCGAGGTCGCCAGCGTCTGGCGCTGACCGGCAGCGGGGCGGGGCGGGTGGGGCGGGGCTAGGTTGGCCGGACCCTCACCCTCGGGAGCGACGATGACCGACCGCACCACACCCCCCTTCCGCGCCGACCACGTCGGCAGCCTGCTGCGGCCCCGCCCGCTGCTCGACGCGCGGGCGGAGCACGCGGCGGGCCGGCTCGACGACGAGGGGCTCCGCGCCGCCGAGGACGCGGCGATCGCGGACGTCGTGCGCCTGCAGGCCGACGCGGGGCTGCGGACGGTGACCGACGGGGAGTTCCGGCGCACGTCGTGGCACATGGACTTCATCCACGCCATCGAGGGCATCCACCGCACCGAGGAGCAGCTCGAGGTGCGGATGCGCAACGCCTCGGAGGACCGCTCCTTCACCTCGGCCGGCCTGGTCGTCGACGCCCCCGTGCGGATCGAGCAGCCGATCTTCGGCGAGGCCTTCACCCACCTGCGCGCGCTCGCCCCCGCGGGCACCACGGCCAAGCTGACGATCCCCTCGCCGAGCATGGTCCACTACCGCGGCGGCCGGGCCGCGATCGACCCGAGCGTCTATCCCGACGAGGACGCGTTCTTCGACGACCTCGCGGCGGCGTACGCCCAGCAGCTGCGGATGGTCGCCGACCTCGGCTGCACCTACCTCCAGCTCGACGACACCAGCCTGGCCTACCTCAACGACCCCGCCCAGCGCGCGGCCGTCACGGACCGGGGCGGCGACGCCGACCACCAGCACGAGCGCTACATCCGCACCCTCAACCAGGCCCTCGCCGGCCGTCCGGCCGGCCTGTCGGTGACCACCCACCTGTGCCGGGGCAACTACCGCTCCTCGTGGGCGGCCTCGGGCGGCTACGACTTCGTCGCGGAGGCGCTCTTCGGCGGCCTCGACGTCGACGGCTTCTTCCTGGAGTACGACGACGAGCGCTCCGGCGGCTTCGAGCCGCTGCGCTTCGTGCCCCCGGGCACGCAGGTCGTCCTCGGCCTGGTCACCACCAAGAGCCCGGTCCTGGAGTCCAAGGACGACCTCAAGCGCCGCATCGACGACGCCGCGCGGCACGTCCCCCTCGAGCAGCTCAGCCTCTCCCCCCAGTGCGGCTTCTCCTCCACCGTCGAGGGCAACGACCTCACCCTGGACGACGAGGTCGCCAAGCTCCGGCTCGTCGTCGAGGTCGCCGAGGAGGTCTGGGGCTAGCCCACGACGAGCGGCGGGGGCCGGCCCGGGGCCGGCCCGGGGTCAGCCCTCGAGGGTGATCGCGTCCGCGCCGTCGACCTCGTGCGCCCCGATGCCGGCGGCCACCAGGTCCGCGGCCGCCGGCCCCGGGCAGGCGGCGTACGTCGCGTCCGAGTCGACCTCCCAGTGGACGACCCAGGCCCGGTCCTCGGGCCACCACAGCGTCGGCTCGGCGTACCCCACCCGGCCGAAGGCCTCGGTGACCGCCTCCAGCTCCGACAGCGGGGCCTCGAAGAGCAGCTGGTCGCGGTGGGGGAACCGCAGCCGCGGCGCCCGGTCCCACGCCGGCGGCAGCGCGAACCCCTCCCAGAAGGTGCACCAGCAGCGCTCGGGCGTGGTCGTGTGGCGCACCAGCGGCCCCGGCCGGGTCAGCTCGCCGAGCAGCCAGGCGGCGGGCGACAGGTCGTGCTGCGGCACGACGTCCTCGGGGCGCACGCGGCCAGTCAAGCAGCCCCCGGGACGCAGCAGGGCCCGGACGACGTCGTCGTCCGGGCCCCGTTCGGCAACCAGCGCGCTCAGGCGCCCTTGCCCACCACCGTCACGGGGACGTTGCCCCGCGTGGCCTTGGAGTAGGGGCACACCTCGTGGGCGGCCTCGACCAGCTCCTGGGCCGTCGCGTCGTCGACGCCGGGGATGGTGGCGACGATGTCAGCGGTGATGGCGTACGAATCGCCCTCGGGGCCGAACCCGACGGCGATCTCCAGCGTCGACGCGGAGGCGTCGACGCCGTGCTTCTTGGCGACCAGGCCGAGCGCACCCTGGAAGCAGGCGCCGTACCCGACCGCGAACAGCTGCTCGGGGTTGGTGCCGGTGCCGGGACCGCCGATCTCCTTGGGGGCGGTCAGGCTGAGGTCCAGCACGCCGTCCTCGGAGGTCGCGCGACCCTGGCGGCCGCCGGTGACGGTGGCGCGGGCGGTGTAGACGATCTTCTCGGGGGTGTTGGTCATGCAGCCTTCAAGCACCCCGGGCGTCGTGTTGTTCCTGCCCGCTCGGCGGCGTGGGGCGTGTCACAACCGCCCGCTCGACGGCTAGAGGGTCAGCTGGTCGCGGACCACGCCGGCAAGACGGTCGGCCACCGAGCGGGCCTGCTCGGCGGTGGGTGCCTCGACCATGACGCGCACGAGCGGCTCGGTGCCCGAGGGGCGCAGCAGCACCCGGCCGGAGTCGCCCAGCTCGGCCTCGGCGTCGGCGACCGCCGCGGCGAGCACGAAGTCCTCGTCGGCGCGGGCCTTGTCGACGCCGGGCACGTTGACCAGGACCTGCGGCAGCCGCGTCATCACCGCGGCCAGCTCGTGGAGCTCCTGGCCGGTGGCGGCCATCCGGTCGAGGACCTGCAGCGCGGTGAGCAGGCCGTCACCCGTCGTGGCGTGCTGGCTCATGATGACGTGGCCCGACTGCTCGCCGCCCAGCGTGAAGCCGAGCACCTTCATGGCCTCGAGGACGTAGCGGTCCCCCACCTTGGTCTGGCGCACGCCGATCCCGGCGGCCCTCATCGCCTGGACGAAGCCGAGGTTGCTCATCACGGTTGCGACGACCGTGTCGTCGTGCAGCGTGCCGGCCTCGCGCATCGCCAGCGCGAGCACGGCCAGGATCTGGTCGCCGTCGACCACCTCGCCGTGGCGGTCCACGGCCAGGCAGCGGTCGGCGTCGCCGTCGAGCGCGAACCCCGCGTCGGCGCCGTGCTCGAGCACCGCGGCCTGGAGGACCTCGAGGTGGGTCGAGCCGCAGCCGTCGTTGATGTTGAGGCCGTCGGGCTCGGCGCACACGGCGACCACCTCGGCGCCGGCGTCGCGCAGCGCGACCGGGCCGACGGCCGAGGCGGCGCCGTGGGCGCAGTCGAGCACGACCTTCAGGCCCGCCAGCGGGTGCCGGACGGTGCCGACCAGGTGGGCGGCGTACTGCTCGACGGAGGTGGGGTGCTGGGTGACGCGGCCGACGGACCCGCCGGTCGGCCGGTCCCAGGGCTCGCGCAGCCGCTTCTCGATGGCGGCCTCGATGCGGTCGTCGAGCTTGACGCCGCCGCGGGCGAGGAACTTGATGCCGTTGTCGGGCATCGCGTTGTGCGAGGCCGAGAGCACCACGCCGAGGTCGGCGCCGAGCTCGGCGGTCAGCCAGGCCACGCCCGGGGTCGGCAGCTCCCCGAGGAGCAGCACGTCCACGCCCGCCGAGGCGAGGCCCGCGACCACGGCCGCCTCGAGGAACTGGCCCGAGATCCGGGTGTCGCGCCCGACCACCGCGACCGGGCGGTGGCCCTCGAAGGTGCCGCGCTCGGCCAGGATGTGCGCGGCGGAGACCGACAGGTCGAGCGCGAGCTCGGCGGTCAGGTCACCGTTGGCCAGTCCCCTGACCCCGTCGGTGCCGAACAGGCGTGTCATGCGAGAACCCTTCGCTGGTGGTGGACGGGCTGCCGCGTCGGGTG
The DNA here is from genome assembly GCF_900104965.1 of Nocardioides scoriae. Classification (NCBI taxonomy): domain Bacteria; kingdom Bacillati; phylum Actinomycetota; class Actinomycetes; order Propionibacteriales; family Nocardioidaceae; genus Nocardioides; species Nocardioides scoriae. Next base: position 2,205,419 of record NZ_LT629757.1, read on the forward strand.
GCCCGGGACCGAACGACGACGGCCGTCCCGCAGCCGGTGGGCTGCGGGACGGCCGAGGTGCAGGTGCTGGATCAGCGCTTGCTGAACTGGGGCGCCTTGCGGGCCTTCTTCAGACCGGCCTTCTTGCGCTCGATGACGCGCGCGTCGCGGGTCAGCAGCCCGGCCTTCTTCAGCTCGGGGCGGTTGGCCTCGACGTCGATCGCGTTGAGGCAGCGGGCCACGCCGAGGCGCAGGGCGCCGGCCTGACCGGTGATGCCGCCACCGTGGATGCGGGCGATCACGTCGAAGCGGCCCTCCAGCTGGGTGGTGGCGAACGGCTCGTTCACGACCTGCTGGTGCAGCTTGTTGGGGAAGTAGTTGTCCAGCTCCCGACCGTTGACGGTCCACTTGCCGGTGCCGGGGACGATCCGCACGCGGGCGACCGCCTCCTTGCGGCGGCCGGTGGCCGCGGCGGGGGCGATGGTCGCCGGGCGCTCGGGCGCGTCGGCGCTGGGAGCGCTCTCGGAGGAGTAGGCGACACCCTGCTCGTTGACCTCGTAGGTCTCCTCGCCGGTCTCGATGTCTGCGTCAGCCACGATGTTCCTTTGCCTGTTCTCGAAAAAAGTCTGGGGAGGTCTTACTGGGAGATCTGGGTGATCTCGAAGGGCTTGGCCTGCTGGGCCGAGTGGGGGTGCTCGGGACCGGAGTAGACCTTCAGCTTCTTGAGGATCTGGCGGCCGAGGCGGTTCTTGGGGAGCATGCCCCAGACCGCGTTCTCCACGGCCTTGCGCGCGTCCTTCTCCAGCAGGTCACCCATGGGGGTGGCCGACAGACCGCCCGGGAAGCCCGAGTGGCGGTAGGACATCTTCTTGGTCGCCTTGGTGCCCGAGAGCGAGAGCTTCGAGGCGTTGACGATGATGACGAAGTCGCCCATGTCCATGTGGGGGGCGAAGGTGGGCTTGTGCTTGCCGCGCAGGAGGTTGGCCGCCTGCACCGCGAGGCGGCCCATCCGGACGTCGGTGGCGTCGATGACGTGCCACTCGCGCTGGACGTCACCGGGCTTGGGGCTGTACGTACGCACGTGATTGCCTTACTGACTCGTTCGTGACCTGCCCGGGGACCCGGACCGGTGGTGGAGCGACGCCTTCTGACGAACACTGCCCGGGCCGTGACCCCGGAGCTCCGAGGAGCCGGGGGCCAGCCATGTCCGGGACTGCACCGCGGGTCACGAGGACGTGGCCCGGGCGCGGCAGGAGACGCGACCGCCAAAGGTACCGGGCTGCGTCGGTCGAGGTCAAAACGTCGCCCCGGTGGCTCGCGCCACCCGCCTGCGACTAGGTTTTCCCCAACCGAGTCCCACCACATCTCGGGGACAGCCGAGGCCGACCGCCCGCGTCCCCCGCACTGCGAGCGCAAGGAGCCGACGTGACCGACACCGGGGACAACAGCCTCACCGTCCGCGACAACCGGACGGGCAAGGAATACCAGATCCCGATCACCGACGGCGCCATCAAGGCCGCGGAGCTGGGCCAGATCAAGGTCGCCGACGACGCCCCCGGGCTGTCGACGTACGACCCGGGCTTCACCAACACCGCCTCGTGCCGCAGCTCGGTGACCTACATCGACGGCGAGAAGGGGATCCTCGAGTACCGCGGCTACCCCATCGAGCAGCTCGCCGAGAAGTCCAGCTTCCTCGAGGTCGCCTACCTGCTGATCCACGGCGCGCTGCCCACCAAGGAGCAGTACGACACCTGGGTCCACGAGATCACCCACCACACCTTCCTGCACGAGAACGTCAAGACGTTCATGCAGGGCTTCCGCTACGACGCCCACCCGATGGGCATGCTGATGGCCTCGGTGGGCGCGCTGTCGACGTTCTACCCCGAGTCCAACAACATCGCGGACGCCGACAACCGCCACATGCAGATCGTGCGGATGATCGCCAAGATGCCGACGCTCGGCGCCTGGGCCTTCCGCCACGCGCAGGGCAAGCCCTACGTCTACCCCGACAACGAGCTGTCCTACACCGAGAACTTCCTGGCGATGCTGTTCAAGATGAGCGAGCCGAAGTTCGACGCCGACCCCCGCCTGGTCAAGGCCCTCGACGTGCTGTTCATCCTGCACGCCGACCACGAGCAGAACTGCTCGACCAACGCGGTCCGCTCCGTCGGGTCCTCGCAGGTCGACCCCTACTCCTCGGTGGCCGCCGGCATCGGCGCGCTCTACGGCCCGCTCCACGGCGGCGCCAACGAGGCCGTGCTGCGGATGCTGCGACGCATCGGCAGCAAGGAGAACATCCCCTCCTTCATCGAGGGCGTGAAGAACGGCAACGAGAAGCTGATGGGCTTCGGCCACCGGGTCTACAAGAACTACGACCCCCGCGCCAAGATCATCAAGAAGGCCTGCGACGACGTCTTCGAGGTCACCGGGGTCAACCCGCTGCTCGAGATCGCCCAGGAGCTGGAGAAGATCGCGCTCGAGGACGAGTACTTCGTCAAGCGCAAGCTCTACCCCAACGTCGACTTCTACTCCGGCCTGATCTACGAGGCCTTCCAGTTCCCGCCCGAGATGTTCACCGTGCTCTTCGCCATCGGCCGCACCCCGGGCTGGCTGGCGCAGTGGCTCGAGCTGGTCCAGGACAAGGACCAGAAGATCGCGCGCCCCAAGCAGATCTACACCGGCGACCGCACGCTCGACTTCGTCCCCGCCTCCGAGCGGTGGGCGGGCAGCGCCGGCATCACGCCCGGCATCAGCTGAGCGCACCCGCCAGACAGCGTGCCGAGGGCCGGTCCACCACCTGGTGGGCCGGCCCTCGGCGCGTTGCCCGGGCCCGTGCCCGGGGTCACGGTGCCCATGGCTGCCACCACCCGGTGTCGGCGGCCCGTGCGAGGGTGCGGGGCGGAGCAGGCACCGGTCCTGCTCACCCGTCCGACCGAGGAGCACGCCTTGATCTACATCACCGTGAAGAAGAAGCTCAAACCGGGCACCGCCGAGGCCTACCTCGCCGCGAGCCAGGCCTACACCGACGCGACCCGCGCCGAGCCCGGCAACATGTTCTACGAGCACTTCGTCAGCGTCGACGACCCCGACACGATCCTGACGATCGAGGCCTTCACCGACAAGGCCGCCGGCGAGGCGCACGTCAGCACCGACCACTTCCAGGACGGTGTCGACGGCGACGCCAAGCAGTACGTCGCCGAGCGTCCCGACATCATGTACATCGACGTCCCGGACCGCGACGGCTGGGACAAGATGTCGGAGTTCTGAGGGTCCTCAGCCCCGCCGGTTGTCCTCGGCCCGCCGCAGCAGCACCGAGCGCTCGCCCGCGTTGGTGGACCGCGAGGCGGCCTGGGTGAAGGCGGCGGCGGCCTGGTCGTGGCGACCCGCCCGCTCCAGGAGGTCGCCGCGCACGCTCGGCACGAGCGGCGAGGCGCCCAGGGCGTCGGGGGCCAGCGCGTCGAGCACGGCCAGGCCCGCGTCGGCTCCGTGGGCGCGCCCGTGGGCGACGGCCCGGTTGACCTCGACGACCGGGCCGGGCGCGGCGCCGGCCAGCACGTCGTACAACGACGCGATCCGGCGCCACCGGGTGTCCTCGGGCCGCGCGGCGCGGGCGTGCTCGGCGGCGATCGAGGCCTGGAGGACGTAGGTGCCCACGGGCACGCCCCGCGCGGCGAGCTCCTCGGCCCGCGCGAGGGCGGCGAGGCCACGGCGCACCTGGACGGCGTCCCACCGCGTCCGGTCCTGGTCCTCCAGCAGCACCGGACGACCCTCCGCGTCGACGCGGGCCGCCAGCCGCGACCCCTGCAGCTCCAGCAGGGCCTGCAGCCCCAGCACCTCGGGCTCGTCCGGCGCGAGCGTGACCAGCAGCCGCGCCAGCCGCGTCGCCTCGTGCGCCAGGTCGGGACGGGTCCAGTCGTCGCCCGCGGTGGCGGCGTACCCCTCGTTGAAGACCAGGTAGACCACCGCCATCACGTCGTCGAGACGGGCGGTGTGCTCCGCCCCCGTGGGCAGCTCGAAGCCGGCGCGCGCGTCGGCCAGCGTGCGCTTGGCCCGCGAGATGCGCTGGGCCACGGTGGACTCCGAGGTCAGGAACCCGCGGGCGATCTCCGCGGTGCTCAGTCCCCCGACCAGCCGCAGCGTCAGCGCGGCGCGCGACGGGGGCGTCAGCGCCGGGTGGCAGGACAGGAAGAGCAACCTCAGGACGTCGTCCTCGATGTGGTCGACCTGGGTCTCGAGGTCCGGCACCACCTGCTCCTCCCCTGCGCGGCCGAGCGCGTCGAGCTTGCGCCGCAGCACCTCCGCGCGACGCACGTGGTCCACCGCACGACGCCGGGCGACCGTCATCAGCCAGGCGGCGGCGTTCTCCGGCACCCCGGTGGTGGGCCACTGCTCGAGCGCGGCCAGCAGCGCGTCCTGCGCCAGGTCCTCGGCCAGCCCGACGTCCCGGGTCATCCGGGTGAGGGCGCCCACGAGGCGGGCCGACTCGGCCCGCCACGCGGCGACGACGGCCGCCCCGGGGTCGTCCGCGCTGGTCGTCGTGGTCACGGCGCCAGCCTAGGAGCCCCGGGGAGGCGGGCACGGTGCTACTTTGTGGGCGCGTCCGGGCCGTCGGAGATCTGGCGCAGCGTGGCGACCACGGTCACCTCGGGCCAGTGCCGGGCGTGCAGCTCGGCGAACTCGCGCTGGTCGGCGACCGCCTCCTCGAGGGAGGGGTACTCCAGGATCGACCAGCCGCCGACGACCTCCTTGGCCTCGGCGTACGGCCCGTCGACCCGGCTGACCTGGCCCTCGCGCACGACGAAGTTGACGGCGTCCTCGGTGCCGAACAGCCCGCCGCCGTCGACGAAGATCCCCTTCGCGGCCCGCTCGCCGATGTAGCCGTCCATCGCCTCGAACAGCGCCTGCGGCGGCATGCCGACGTTCTCTTCCATCCTGACGAACCCCATGAATCGCGGCATTGTCGATCACTCCTGTGGTGGTGGGTGCTGGTATTCTCGCCCGTACGTCGAACGGCCGGGGCAGGTCTCGACATCCCGGTCGGGACCAGTTCTGGGCGCTGCTCGTCAGTCCTGCTGGTGCTCGGCCGCGAGGGCCTCGGCCTGCTCGAGGCCCTGGCGGTCGGTGGTGGTGCCGATGGCCTGGGGCTCGACGGCGTCGGTGAGGGAGCGGGCCCACAGCACGTAGCCGGAGTAGTAGCGGATGCGGCGCTCGTCGTCGGGGATCGGGCGGCCGCGGGTGTGCAGGGCCGCGACCCCGCCGAGCTCGGAGGGCTGCAGCAGCCAGGACTCCCCCGGGTCGCCGCCGGCGGCCGGGCGCCACACGACCCGGGTCTCGCCCCTCGACCAGCACCGCCACCCCTCGCGGCAGGTGTCGGGCTCCGCCCAGGCCGGCATCTCCGGCACCGCCGCGACGTCGAGGACGCCGGGCCCGATCGGGCCGGTGGCCAAGGCCAGCCGCAGCCGGCCGCCGACCGCCCCGTCGCCCAGGTCGCCGGCGACCGGGGAGGGACCCTGGTAGGTCCACCCCTCGCCGTTGCCGAGCATGAAGGTGCCGACGAGGCCCGCGCTCGTCTGCGCCACCTCGTCGAGCTCGCCCTCCTCGCGGTCGCCGCCGTCCCACCTCCCCAGCCGCTCGCCCGCCGCGATCGTCGCCGCCGACGCCAGCGGCGCGAGCCGCTCGTCGGAGACGATCCGCACCAGGGTCTCGACCGACGGCTCGAGGTCGGCCTGCTCGCGCGGGTCCCCGGTGATCGCCGGCCCCGCGGCGAGCGCCGCGACCGTCGCGCCGTCGCGCTCGGTCATCACCGCGACGTACCCGGGGTCCTCCTCGGGTGCCTCCTGCTCCCACACCAGGACGACCCCCTCGGCCGGCTCGGCGCAGTCGACGTCGACCTGGTCGCACCCGCGCAGCGGCTCGTCGGGCGTCACGGCGACCCGCACCAGGTCGCCGTCGTCCCCCTCGCCCCCGCCGTAGCGCAGGTCGGCGCCGACGTAGCCCTCCGGGTCGGTGCGGTCGACGTACGCCGCCCGGCGGCTGCTGGTGTCCTCGGGCAGGTGGTCCAGCGCCACCGCCGCGACGGCGCGAGAGGTGAGGGGCTGCTCGCCCCCGCCACCCGCGCCGGAGCCGTCGCCGCAGCCCGCGAGCACGAGCGCCGCGGCGGCACCAAGGACAGCGACGGGCAGGGCCCTCCTAGACCTGGCGGTCACGGCCCTCCCAGTACGGCGCCCGCAGGCTGCGCTTGAGGATCTTGCCGGTGGGGTTGCGCGGCAGGGCCTCGAGGACGTCGACCGACTTGGGGCACTTGTAGCCCGCCAGGTGCTCGCGGGTGTGCGCGACCAGCTCCTCCTCGGTCGCCGTGGCACCGGGGTGCAGCGAGACCACCGCCTTGACCGACTCGCCCCAGCGGTCGTCGGGCACGCCGATGACCGCGACCTCCGCGACGGCGGGGTGCTCGGCCAGGACCCGCTCGATCTCGGGGCTGTAGATGTTCTCCCCGCCCGAGATGATCATGTCCTTGAGCCGGTCCTCGACGTAGACGTAGCCGTCGGCGTCCACGCGGCCCATGTCGCCGGTGCGGAACCAGCCGTCCTCGGTGATCACGTCGGCGGTGGCCCGGGGCTGGCCGAGGTAGCCCTTCATCACCTGCGGGCTGCGGAACCACAGCTCGCCGTGCTCCCCGGCGCCCACGTCCTCCAGGGTGCCGGGGTCGACGACGCGGACCTCGGCGCCGGGCAGCACCTGGCCGGCGCTGACCAGCCGCTCGGGGTGCTCGGGGTCGCGGTGCTCGGCCGGCATCAGGTGGGTGATGACGCCGCACAGCTCGGTGAGCCCGTAGACCTGGATGAAGTCGGTGTCGGGCCACGCCTCGATCGCCGCGCGCAGCAGCGGCAGCGGCATCGGGGCGGCGCCGTAGCAGTAGGTCTTGAGCTGTCCGAACAGCTGCACGGCGTCCGGCCCCGACTGGAGCACCTGGGCGAGCACGGCCGGCACCAGGAAGGTGCGGTTGGCGCCCTGCAGGATCGCGCCGGCGAGCGAGGCGCCGTCGGGGTCGCGGGTCATCACGCTGGGGACGCCGTCGTGGATGCCGAACAGGACGTACGACGAGCCGCCGACGTGGAACAACGGCATCGAGACCATGTTCTTGTCGCCCGGGTCGAACCCCCAGCCGTCGTGGGCGGCCAGGGTGTGGGCGATCATGTTGGCCTGCGTGAGCATGACGCCCTTGGGGCGGCCGGTCGTGCCGGAGGAGTACATCACCAGGCAGACGTCCTCGGGCGTCACCTCGGGGTCGCGGCCCACCGGGGTCGAGCGGGCGAGCAGCGCTTCGTACTGGTCGCCCTCGCCGCCGTCGGGCGTCACCTCCACGACCTCGCGGACGTGCACCAGCTTCTCGCGGATCCGCGCCACGACCGGCAGCAGCTCGCTGCCGACCAGGAGCACGGTCGCGCCCGAGTCGTTGACGGCGTGGTCGATCTCGTCGCCGGCCAGGCGGAAGTTGATGATCGCGTTGGCGGCGCCGAGCGAGGCCGCCGCCATGGTCAGCTCGACGCACGCGGGGTGGTTCTTGTCGAGGAAGGACACCACGTCGCCGCGCCCGACGCCCAGCGAGCGCAGGGCGCCGGCCAGCCGGCGCACGCGCTCCTCGGTCTGGGCCCAGGTCCAGCTGCGGCCGAGGTAGGTGAAGGCCTCCGCGTCGGGCGTCGCCGCCGCCCAGTGGGCGAGGCGGTCGTCGAGGAACGTCGGGTCGGGCAGCGCGTCGCTGCCGGCGGGCGCGGTCTCGGTGGCGGTCATCGTCGGGTCTCCTCGGGCTGGGGTGGGGCGACTGTGACACAGGGCACACGAGCAGACAACGCCCGGAGTTCCCGCCGCGACGGGCGGTCCGGTCCAGCCGGTGGTGACGACCGGGTGCCTGAGAGGGTGACCGCGTGCGCGCCCTGCTCTGGACCCTGGTCGTCCTCGTCCTGCTCGCCGTCGGCCTCGACCGCGGCGCCGACTGGTACGCCGAGCGCACCGTCGCCACCCGGCTGGCCGCCAGCCAGGGGCTGGAGCAGACGCCCGAGGTGGACATCGCCGGCTTCCCGTTCCTCACCCAGGTCGCGGCGCGGCGCTTCGACCGCGTCACCGCCACCGTCGACGACCTCACCCTGGGATCGGGGCGGCAGCGGCTCGGCCTGGCCGACCTGCGGCTGACCCTGCGCGACGTGACGACCGACCGCAGCTTCTCCCGCGTCCAGGCCGCCCGGGGCCGCGCGGTCGGGACCGTGTCGTACGCCGAGCTGGGCCGCCTCACCGGCCTCGAGGTGACCTACGTCGGCGAGGGACGCGTGCGCGGCACCCGGGAGGTCACCGTGGCCGGCCGGACCGTCCGGCCCGCCCTGACCGTCACCCCGCGCCTGCTCGACGGCACCCTCGGCTTCGCCGACGCGCTGGCCGACGGGTCGTTGCCGGACGCCGTCGCCGCCCCGCTGCGGGAGGCGTTCGGCGTCGACGTCCCGCTCGAGGGCCTGCCGTTCGGCGTGCGCCCCACCTCGCTGCGGGCCACCGAGTCCGGCCTGCGGCTCACCCTGGTGGGCCGGGACCTCACGTACTCCGGGTGAGCTCGGGCTCCTCGACGGCCACGGCCGGGCCGCGGCGCGCGCCCAGGCCCAGCACGATCACCGAGGCCAGCACGACCAGCACCAGGCCCACCACCTGGAGGCCGTCGAGCACCTGGCCGAGCACCAGCAGGCCGGCGACAGCCGCGACCGCGGGCTCCAGCGAGAGCAGGATCCCGAAGACCGGCTTGGCCAGCCGGCGCAGCGCGAGCAGCTCCAGGGAGTAGGGCAGCAGCGAGGACAGCACCGCCAGCCCCAGGCCCATCAGCAGGTGCACGCGGGTCCACTCCCCCACGCTGGGCAGCCCGGCCGGCAGCACCACCACGGTGGAGACGAGCAGCGCGATGGCCAGGCCGTCGAGCCGCTCGAAGGCGGCACCGGTGCGGCTGCTCAGCAGGATGTACGCCGCCCACAGCGCGCCGGCGGTCCCGGCGAGCAGCAGGCCCACCCAGCTGAGCTCGGTGAGCGGCACCGTGAACGCCTCGGAGATGAGCAGCACGCCCGCCGCCGCGGCCGCGACCGCCACGAGGTCGAGCAGCCGCCGCGACAGCACCGTGGTGAGCAGCAGCGGGCCCATGAACTCCACGGTCACGGCGACGCCCAGCGGCAGGTGGGCCAGGGAGCCGTAGAAGCTCCAGTTCATCAGGCCCAGCGCCACCCCGAACGCGACCACGGTCGTCCAGTCCTGCCGCGAGCGGCCCCGCAGCCGCGGCCGCACGAGCACGCCGAGGATGGCCGCCGAGATGCCGATGCGCAGCAGCACCGAGCCGCCGGCGCCGATCTCCGGCACCAGGGTCGCGGCCAGGGCGCCGCCGAACTGGACCGAGACGACCCCGCCGAGGACCAGCAGCGGGGCGGGCACCACGACCCCACGCGACTCCCGACCGGACACGCGGCCAGCCTAGGTGGCTCAGCGCGCCCGGCTGACCCGGCCCTCGTCCCACACCGGGCCGTCGGCCTCGTAGACCTCGCCGTCGGCGCCGTAGACGAGGAACCGGTCGAAGCCGCGGGCGAACCAGCGGTCGTGGGTGACGGCGACGACCGTGCCCTCGAAGGCCGCGAGCCCCTCCTCGAGCGCCTCGGCGGACTCGACGTCGAGGTTGTCGGTCGGCTCGTCGAGCAGCAGCAGCGTGGCCCCGGACAGCTCCAGCAGCAGGATCTGGAAGCGGGCCTGCTGGCCGCCGGAGAGCGACTCGAAGCGCTGGTCGGCGGCGTGGGCCAGCTCGTAGCGGTCGAGCGCCCGGGAGGCGGGCTCGCGCGGCATGCCGTCGCGGTGCTCGTCGCCGCGGTGCAGCACCTCGAGCAGGGTGCGCCCGACCAGCTCGGGGTGGGCGTGGGTCTGCACGAACCAGCCGGGCCGCACCCGGGCGCCGAGCCGGGCACGACCGGTGTGGGGCACGGGCGCGGGCGGGTCGCCGACGGGCCGGTGCTCCACGTCGGGGTCCGAGCCGCCCGCGGCCAGCAGCCGCAGGAAGTGCGACTTGCCCGAGCCGTTGGAGCCCAGCACCGCGACCCGCTCGCCGAACCACACCTCGAGGTCGAAGGGCCGCATCAGCCCGGTCAGCTCGAGGTCCTCGCAGACCACCGCGCGCTTGCCCGTGCGACCACCGCGCAGCCGCATCGAGACCTGCTGCTCGCGCGGCTGGCCCTGCGGCGGCCCGGCCTCCTCGAACTTGCGCAGCCGGGTCTGGGCGGCGCGGTAGCGCGAGGCCATGTCGGAGCGGAAGGCCGCCTTGTCCTTGTACATCAGCATCAGCTCGCGCAGCTTCTGGTGCTCCTCCTCCCAGCGCCGCGTCAGCTCCTCGAAGCGGGCGAAGCGGTCGCTGCGCGCCTGGTGGTACGACGCGTAGCCGCCGGCGTGCGTCCAGGTGGTGTTGCCGGCCGCGCCGAGCTCGACGGTGACCACCCGGGTGGCGGTGTTGGCCAGCAGCTCCCGGTCGTGGCTGATGAACAGCACCGTCTTCGGCGAGGTCCGGATCCGCTCCTCGAGCCACAGCTTGCCCGGCACGTCGAGGAAGTTGTCGGGCTCGTCGAGCAGCAGCACCTGGTCGGGGCCGGCCAGGAGGTACTCCAGGACCAGCCGCTTCTGCTCCCCGCCGCTGAGCGTCGCGAGGTCGCGGTACTTGACCCGGTCGAACCCGACCCCGAGCGCCGCGGTGCAGCAGCCGTCCCAGACCACCTCGATCTCGTAGCCGCCCGCATCGGCGAACTCCGACAGCGCGTGGGCGTAGTCCATCTGGGTGCGCTCGTCGTGCACCTCCATCAGGGCCAGCTCGAGCCGCTCCACCTCGGCCGCGGCCTGCCGCACCCGCGGCGGTGCCACCGAGAGCAGCAGCTCGGCCACGGACGTCGCGTCCCGCCCGACCATCTGGCGCATCACGCCGAGCCCACCGGTGCGGGTCACCGCCCCCGCGTCGGGCACCAGCTCCCCGGTGACGATGCGCAGCAGCGTGGTCTTGCCCGCGCCGTTGGCCCCCACGAGCGCGACCTTGGCCCCCTCGCCCACCCGGAACGACACGTCGTCCAGCAGCACCCGCCCGTCCGGCAGCTCGTAGCGCACCCCGGCCACCTCGACATGTCCCACCCCTCGATCATCCCGGTGGCGCCGCGCGGGTGTCACCCGGGTTTCCCGCGGCCCCACCACCGCCCTTCGAGACGGTCGCCAGGGCGACCTCCTCAGGGACCGACCACGTCCCGGTCCCCGAGGAAGGACGACACGCATCGGTCCCTGAGGAAGGACGGAGTACTGTCTCGAAGGGCCCGCCGGTCCCGGTCCCTGAGGAAGGACGACACGCATCGGTCCCTGAGGAAGGACGGAGTCCTGTCTCGAAGGGCCGGCCGTAGGGTGCGAGTCCCCCACCCCGAGGAGCCAGCATGCGTGGACTGTCCGGCAGGACCGCCGTCGTCACCGGGGCGAGCCGGGGCATCGGCCTCGGGATCGCGCGCCGGCTGGTGGAGGAGGGCGCGCGGGTGGTGCTCACCGCCCGTCGCGACGAGGCCCTGCAGGCGGCCGTCGAGGAGCTCGGCGGGCCGGAGCACGCGCTGGGGATCGCCGGGGCGGCCGACGACGAGGCCCACCGCGAGGAGGTCGTGGCGGCCGCCGTCGCGACGTACGGCAGCCTCGACCTGCTGGTCAACAACACCGGCATCAACCCCGTCCACGGCCCGCTGGTCGACCTCGACCTGGCCGCCGCCCGCAAGATCACCGAGGTCAACGTCGTCGCCGCGCTCGGCTGGGTGCAGGCGGCCCACCGCGCCTGGCTGGGCGAGCACGGCGGCGCGGTCGTCAACGTGGTGTCGGTGGCGGGGCTGCGGCCCGCGCCCGGCATCGACCTGTACGGCGCGAGCAAGGCCATGCTCGTCCGGCTCACCGAGTCGCTGGCCGTCGAGCTGGCCCCGGGGATCCGGGTCAACGCGGTCGCCCCGGCGGTGGTCAAGACCCGCTTCGCGGCGGCGCTCTACGAGGGGCGCGAGGCCGAGGTCGCCGCGGCGTACCCCCTCGGGCGGCTCGGCACGCCCGAGGACGTCGCCGCCACCGTGGCCTTCCTGCTCAGCGACGAGTCGTCCTGGACGACCGGCCACACCGTCGTCCTCGACGGTGGCGTCACCCTCACGGGCGGCACCTGAGCGGGTCGGAACGGGCGCCGTCCCGACCGCCGGACGCGCGTCGGGGGCCGGTCGTATCGTGGCCGGCATGGACCTCAGCCTCAGTGACGAGCAGAGCAGCTTCCGCGAGATCGCCCGCGAGTTCCTCGACAAGGAGGCCGTCCCCCACCGCGTCGAGTGGGACCGCCGCGAGGCCGTCGACCTGGCGATCGTGCCCAAGATGGCCGAGCTCGGGTTCTTCGGGCTGACCATCCCGGAGGAGTACGGCGGCGTCGGGGGCGACTACGTCACCTACGCCATCGGCATGGAGGAGCTGGGTCGCGCCGACTCGGCGCTGCGCGGCATCGTCTCGGTCTCCAGCGGCCTGGTCGGCAAGTCGATCCTCTCCTTCGGCACCGAGGAGCAGAAGCAGGAGCTCCTCCCCCGCCTGGCGCGCGCCGAGATCCTCGGCTGCTTCGGCCTCACCGAGCCCGACATCGGCTCCGACGCCGGCAACCTCACCTCCAAGGCCCGCCGCCACGGCGACGACTGGGTCATCAGCGGCCAGAAGCTGTTCATCACCAACGGCACCTGGGCCGACGTCGCGCTGGTCTTCGCGCGCACCGGCGGCGAGGGCCCCCGCGGCATCTCGGCCTTCCTCGTGCCGACCGACAGCGAGGGCTTCGAGGCCCGCGAGATCAAGGGCAAGCTCGGGCTGCGCGGCCAGGCCACCGCCGAGCTCTTCCTCACCGACGTCCGGGTGCCCGCCTCCGCCATGCTCGGCGAGGAGGGCCAGGGCTTCAAGATCGCGATGTCCTCGCTGGACAAGGGCCGCATCGCGGTGGCCGCCGGCTGCGTCGGCATCGTGCAGGGCTGCCTGGAGACGGCCGTCGACTACGCCCGCACCCGCACCCAGTTCGGCCGCCCCATCGGGAGCTTCCAGCTGGTGCAGGACATGATCGCCGACATCTCGCTCGACGCCGACGCTGCCCGGCTGCTGGTGTGGCGCGCGGCCGACCTGTGCGACCGCGGCGAGAAGTTCGGGGTCGCCGCCTCCAAGGCCAAGCTCTACGCCTCCGAGGCCGCCGTCCGTGCTGCCAACCACGCCATCCAGGTCTACGGCGGCTCGGGCTACATCGACGAGTACCCCGCCGCCAAGTACCTCCGAGACGCCCGCGTCATGACCCTCTACGAAGGCACCAGCCAGATCCAGAAGCTGCTCATCGGCCGCGCGGAGACCGGCATCAGCGCGTTCGTCTAGGCCTCGACCAGCCCTTCCCCTCACCCCAGGAGCCGCATGACCGTCCTGTCCGTCGCCAGCATCCTCGCCGAGTCCGCCCGGCGCGTCCCCGAGAAGGTCGCGGTCGTCGAGGGCGGGACCCGCACCACCTACGAGGAGCTGTGGCGCCAGGCCCGCGCCGTCGCCGCGGCGCTCGCCTCCCACGGGCTGGGCCCGGGGTCGCGGGTCGCGCTGCTGGCGCCCAACGTGACCGACTTCGTGCGCTCCTACTACGGCATCCTCGCCGCCGGCGGTGTCGTGGTGCCGGTGCCGACGCTGCTCAACGCCGACGAGGCGTCCTACCTGGTCGGGGCCTCCGGGGCGGCCGCCGTCCTGCACCACGCGTCGTACGCCGAGCAGGCCGGTGCCGCGGCCGCCGCCGCGGGCATCCCGGCGCTCGACGTCGCCGGCCTCGGCGAGGGCCACGAGCCGGTCGCCTCCCACGCGACCCGCGAGGCCGACGACCCGGCGGTCATCTTCTACACGAGCGGCACCACCGGTCGCCCCAAGGGCGCCGTGCTGACCCACCTCAACCTGGTGCTCAACGCGACCACCAACGCCTACGACGCCAACCCGATCCGTCGCGACGACGTGGTGATGGGCTGCCTGCCGCTGTTCCACACCTTCGGCCAGTCGGTGTCGATGAACTCCTCCTTCCGGGTCGGCGCGACCCTGCTGCTGCAGCCCCGCTTCGAGCCCGCGGCCGCGCTGCAGCTGATGCTCGACGAGTCCGCGAGCCTGTTCTTCGGCGTGCCGACGATGTTCATCCAGCTGCTCGGCGCCGCGCGCGGACGCACCGAGCGGTCCGAGCCGCTGCCCCGCCCGCGCGAGTGCGTCTCCGGTGGTGCCTCGCTGCCCGTGGCGGTGCTCGAGGACTTCGAGAAGACCTTCGACACCCGCATCTTCGAGGGCTACGGCCTCTCGGAGACCTCCCCCACCGCCTCGGTCAACCAGCCCTGGTCCGGCACCCGCGCCGGCACCGTCGGCCACCCGATCTGGGGCGTCGACGTCGAGATCGCCGACGAGCACGCCCAGGACGCCGTGCACCTGCTCCCCCGCGACGAGCTGGGCGAGATCGTCGTGCGCGGCCACAACGTCTTCGCCGGCTACCTCGACGACCCCGAGGCGACCTCGCGCGCCATCGTCGACGGCTGGTTCCGCACCGGCGACATCGGGCGCCGCGACGCCGACGGGTTCATCTGGATCGTCGACCGCACCAAGGACCTCGTCATCCGCGGCGGCTTCAACGTCTACCCGCGCGAGGTCGAGGAGGTGCTGGTGCGCCACCCCGACGTCGCGCAGGTCGCGGTCATCGGGCTGCCCGACGCCGAGCACGGCGAGGAGGTCTGCGCGGTCGTGGTGCCGGTCGAGGGCGCGGAGGTCGTCCCGTCCGAGGTGGTCGCGTGGGCCCGCGAGCGGCTGGCCGGCCACAAGTACCCCCGCGTGGTCCAGGTGGTCGACGAGCTCCCGGTCGGACCCACCCACAAGGTCCTCAAGCGCCAGCTGCGCGCCCGCTTCGCCGGCTGAGACCGGCCCGGGACGGGCGCGACGCGGGCTTGCCCCGGGAGCCTCACCTCCTAGGGTGGGGTGATGTCGCAGCAGACTCGGGACGACCTGACCGACACCCCACCCCGCTGGAAGCTCCTCGGGCCCGGCCTCGTGGTCGCGGCCACCGGCGTGGGCGCGGCCGACCTGGTGGCCACCCTGGTGGCCGGCAGCCAGTACGGCTACGCCCTGCTCTGGTGCGCCGTCCTGGGCTGCCTGATGAAGATCGTGCTGGTCGAGGGCGCCGGCCGCTGGAGCCTGGCCACCGGGAAGACGATCTACGAGGGCTGGACCAGCCTGGGCCGCTGGACGACGTGGTACTTCGGGCCCTACATCGTGGTGTGGGGCTTCGTCTACGGCGCCGCGGCGATGGCCGGCACCGGGCTGCCGCTGCACTCGCTGTTCCCGGTGCTCTCGGTCAAGGCCTGGGGCATCATCTCCGGCCTGGCGGGCCTGGCCCTGGTCTGGTCGGGCCGCTACGGGGTCTTCGAGAAGGTGCTCGGCATCTTCGTGCTGCTGATGTTCGTCACGATGGTCGGCGCCGCCGCCCTGACGCTCCCGAACCTCGGCGAGATCGCGACCGGGCTGGTCCCGCTCGTCCCCGGCGGCGGCCTGGTCTACGTGCTCAGCCTCGCGGGCGGGGTCGGCGGCACGATCACGCTGGCGGCGTACGGCTACTGGCTGCGGGAGAAGGGCTGGATCACCCCGCGCCACATGCGGGTGATGCGCATCGACAACAGCGTCGCGTACGCCGTGACCGGCCTGTTCGTGGTGGCCACGCTCATCGTCGGCGCCGAGCTGCTCTACTCGGCCGGCATCGCGGTCTCCACCGGCGACCAGGGCCTCCTCGACCTCTCCCAGGTGCTGGCCGACCGCTACGGCCGGGCCGCCGGCACCGTGTTCCTGGTCGGCTTCTGGGCGGCGGCGATGTCCTCGCTGGTCGGCGTGTGGAACGGCGTCAGCCTGATGTTCGCCGACTTCGTGGGCCACGTCCGGGGGCTCGACGCCGAGGACCCCGCCCGTCGCGCGGGCGGCACGTGGTACCGCGCGTACATCCTGTGGCTGACCTTCCCGCCGATGGTGATGCTCTTCCTGGGCCAGCCGGTCTGGCTGATCCTGGCGTACGGCGTCCTCGGCGCGTTCTTCATGCCGTTCCTCGCCGTCACCCTGATGTGGCTGCTCAACAGCGACCGCACGCCGCGGGAGTGGCGCAACAAGCTGCACTCCAACCTGGCCATGGGGCTGTGCGCGCTGGCGTTCCTCGCCCTGTGCGTCAACGAGGTCCGCAAGGCCGTCACGGCTGCCTGACCCGGCGCCCCACCCACACGGCCCCACCAGGGGACCCACAGGAAGGACACAGGGAGCGCGAGCAGGGTCGTCGTCATGGACCCGCACACCGCTCCCGACCCGACCACCGACCCGACCCTGCGCCGCCGCCAGCGCACCCGCGCCACCGGTCGCGCGAAGGGTCTCGTGGTCGCCGGCGCCGTCGGCACCTCGCTGGCGGTCGCCGGTGCCCTGGTGGTCTCCGGCACCACCGGCACCGCGGCGACCGGCTCCACCGGCACCTCCTCCGCGTCCTCCTCGACCACGTCCTCCCAGGCCACCACGTCGGCCGGCTCGAGCAGCCGGAGCCAGGGCAGCACCCTGGTCAGCCCGTCGACCGGCGGCGCGAGCAACGCCTCCTCGGGCGGGTCGTGATGACCGCCACGGTCGGCACCACGACCGGCTCCCCGACCGGGGCCCTCGGCGTGCGCGACTGGGAGCTGTGGAGCACCACCGCACGCCTGGTCGTCACCGACCCCGCCCGGCTGGCCGCGGCGGCCGACCTCGTCGACGACCTGCTCGACGCCGTCGACCGGGCGGCGAGCCGGTTCCGGCCCGACAGCGAGCTGCTCGGCCTGGCCCGGTCGGGCGACGGCGACGTCGTCCTGAGCCCGCTGCTCGCCGCGCTGCTCGCCGAGGCGCTCGCCGCGGCCCGCGCGACCGGTGGAGCCGTCGACCCGACCCTGGGCGGCGCCCTCGCGGCCCTGGGCTACGACCGCGACTTCTCGCTGCTGGACCGCCCCCGGACGGTCCCGGGCGTCGCGACCGGCGGCCGCCGCGCGGGCACCCCGCTGGTGGTGCGCTCCCTCCCCGGGTGGCGCAGCCTCGCGCTCGCGGGCCACCGGCTCTCGATGCCGGCCGGGGTGCAGCTCGACCTCGGGGCCACGGCCAAGGCCGGTGCGGCCGACCGGGCCGCCACCCTCGTGTCGGAGCGGCTCGGCACCGGCGTGCTGGTCTCGCTGGGCGGCGACGTCGCCACCGCGGGGGCACCGCCGGCCGGTGGCTGGCAGGTGACCGTCCAGGACCTGCCGGTCGACGTCCCGCAGCAGGTCACGCTGGCGGCCGGCGCCGCCCTGGCCACGTCGAGCACGGTGCGCCGCACCTGGCGCACCGGCGACCGCGACGTGCACCACCTGCTCGACCCGCGCACCGGCCAGCCGACCCGCGGCCCGTGGCGGACGGCGAGCGTCGTCGCCACCAGCTGCACCCGGGCCAACGCCGCGAGCACCGCCGCCCTCGTCAAGGGCGGCGACGCGGTCGCCTGGCTGCGCGGCACGGGCCTGCCGGCCCGCCTGGTCTCCGAGGACGGCGACGTCGTCGTGCTGGGTGGCTGGCCTGCTCCCGCCGCGCCCGAGGGGCGGGCGTCGTGAGCGAGGCTCTGTGGGCGCTCGGCCGGGGCACCGGCGTCGCCGCCCTGCTGCTGTTCACCGTCTCGCTCGTGCTCGGCATCGTGACCCGCTCGGGCCGCAGCATCGACCGGCTGGGGCGCTTCGGCCTGGCCGAGCTGCACCGCACCGCCTCGCTGACCGGCGTGGCCCTGGTCGTGGTCCACGTCGTCACGCTGCTCCTCGACCCCTACGCCCAGCTGCGGCTGGTCGACCTCGTGGTGCCGTTCCTCGGCACCTACCGCCCGCTCTGGCTCGGCCTGGGCACGCTCGCGGTCGACCTGCTCCTCGCCGTCACCGCGGTGAGCCTGCTGCGCGACCGCGTCGGGCCCCGGGTCTTCACCGCCGTCCACCGGCTCACCTACGCCCTGTGGCCGATCGCGCTGCTGCACTCCCTGGGCAACGGCACCGATGCCGGGTCCCTGTGGCTGGACGCCGTCGCGGGCGGCTCCACCGCCCTGGTGGCCGCGGCCGTCGCCTGGCGGCTCACCCCCTCCTTCCGCGGTCGCGGCCTGCGCCACGTCCGCACCGACCGGGAGCTCGTCCGATGACCGACGTCCTCGCCTCCGTGCCCGCCCCCGGGCTCGCCTCGGGACCCGACGTCCCACGACCTGCTCCGAGCGGTCCGTCCCGGCTGCTCGGCCGGCGGCCCGACGTACCCCTGCCGCACGTGAGCGCCGACCAGCTGGTCGCCCTCACCGAGGCGGCCGGACTGACCGGCCGCGGCGGTGCGGGGTTCCCGACGGCGCGCAAGCTGCGCTCGGTCGCGGGCCGCTCACCGGTCGTGGTCGGCAACGCCATGGAGGGCGAGCCGCTCAGCTCCAAGGACGCCGTGCTGCTCGCGCAGGCCCCCCACCTCGTCGTCGACGGGCTGAGCCTGCTCGGCGCCGCGCTGGGCGCCTCCCGGGTGCTCCTGGCCACCGGCCCCGAGGTCGCCGCCGGACCGGCACGCGAGGCCGCCCGCGGCACCCGCGTCGAGGTCCGGGCGCTCGGTGGCGGTTTCGTCGCGGGCCAGGAGTCGGCCCTGGTCCGCCAGCTCGACGGGGGCCCGGCCGTCCCCACCGATCCCCTGGTCCCGGTGTTCCGGCGCGGCGTCGGGGGCCGACCGACGCTCGTCCTCAACGCCGAGACCCTGGCCCAGCTCGCGCTGCTGGCCCGGCACGGTGCCGACTGGTTCCGCGAGCAGGGCACGCCGGCCGACCCCGGCACCTTCCTGGTGACGCTGAGCGGCAGCTCGGCCGACCTGCTCACCCACCCGGGCGTGCTCGAGGTGGCGCGGGGCACCTCGCTGCGCACGGTCCTCGAGGCGGGCGGCACGAGGACCGACCGGGTCCGGGCGGTCCTGGTCGGCGGCTACCACGGCGCCTGGGTGCCCGCCACGGACCTGGACGTGCCCCTGGACCGCGAGCACCTCGCGCCGTTCGGGGCGACCCCCGGTGCCGGCGTCGTGCACGCCCTCGACCGGGCCGCCTGCCCGCTCGCGGCCGCCGCCGAGGTCGCGCGCTACCTCGCCGGGCAGAGCGCCCGCCAGTGCGGTCCCTGCGTCAACGGCCTGCCCCGGATGGCCGACCTGCTCGAGCAGCTGGCCCGCCCCGGGGCCGACCCCGGCCTGGTCCCGGAGGTCCAGCGCGTCCGCCGGCTGGTCACCGGCCGCGGAGCCTGCGCCCACCCCGACGGCTCGGCCCGGTTCGTCGCCAGCACCCTGACCACCTTCGCCCCCCACGTCGAGGACCACCTGCGAGGAGGTTGCCATGAGGCTGCACGTCGACTGGACCCGTTGTGACGGCCACGGCGCCTGCGCCGAGCTGCTCCCCGAGCTGCTCGACCTGGACGACTGGGGCTATCCCGTCTCGCGCACCGGCGAGCGCGATCCCTCGGTCCCGCGCGACCTGGAGCGGCTCGCGGTCCGCGCCGTGCGGGCGTGCCCCCTGCAGGCGCTCAGGCGCGTCCCCACGACCTAGTCGTCCGTCGGCGGGAGCTCCGGGTGCGACGGGTCCGGGCCGGCCGGGCCGTCGTGGTCGTCCGCCCCTGCCGGCTCGGCCCGGCGGCTCGAGAGCACGCGGAAGCCCTTGGCGCTGGCCGTCCTGCTGGTGGGGAAGCCCTGCTCCCCCAGCCACCGGGTCAGCGAGTCGGCCCCGAGGTTCTTGCCCACCACCATGACGGCGCGGCCGTCGGGACCCATCCGGGGCAACCACTGCAGGAGCAGCTCGTGCAGCGCCTCCTTGCCCACGCGGATCGGCGGGTTCGACCAGATCTCGTCGAAGCGCAGCCCGGGGTCGACCTCGTCGGGGCGCACCGCGCGGAAGCGGTCGGAGACCCCCAGACGCTCGGCGTTCTCGCGGGCCAGCAGCAGCGCGCGCTCGTTGACGTCGACGGCGGTCACCCGCGCCTGCGGGACCGCCACCGCGACGGCCAGCCCGATGACGCCGTACCCGCAGCCGAGGTCGAGCACCTCCCGGGCCCCGGTGGGCGGGGCGGTCTCCCGCAGCAGCACGCCGGTGCCGACGTCGAGCCGGCCCTGGGCGAAGACGCCCGATCCCGTCGTGAGCTCCAGCCAGTGGCCCCACACGTCGGCCCGCACCGGCACCCGTCGGAACGGCGACGAGGGGTCCGCGCTGAAGTAGTGCTCCTCGGCCACGCTCGTCCTCCCGGTCCCGTACGACGCTGCGCCGGACGCCGCGTCCACAGGCGGTCCGGGACGGCCAGCCTTCCACAGCCGGGGCCGGCTCCGACCGCCGACCGCCGCGGACCCGCTGCACTGGGGGCATGAGCCTCGAGACCCCCGCCCCGCCCGACCCCGCCCCCGGCCCCACCCCCGGTCCGGCCCACGTCAACGAGGTGGCGCTGGTCGGCCGGGTCAGCGCCGCCCCGGAGACCCGCGAGCTGCCGAGCGGCGACGAGCTCGTGACGCTGCGCGTGGTCGTGGACCGGCCGCCGGACACGGGGGCGACGCGGCGCACGGTGGACGTCGTCGACGTCGCCTGCTGGAGCAGGCGCACCCGTCGCAGCGCCGGCGCGCTGCTCCCCGGTGACACCGTGCGCGTCGAGGGATCGCTGCGCCGGCGCTTCTTCGGCGGCGCCGGCGGCCGCACCAGCCGCTACGAGGTGGAGGCGGCCCGCCTGGTCCGGCTCAGCCGCCGGGCAGCGTCCTGAGGGTGCGCGACTCCTCGGCCCGGCGCGCGAGCTGGTCCGCAGCCGGGTAGGCCACCTCCTCGAGCGTCAGCCCGTGGGCGTGGGCGACCGTGACGGCGGGGTCGCGCTGCCGCCGGGCCAGCACCTCCCCCGGCCAGGTCACCGGCCGGCGGCCCTCCCCGACCGGGAGCAGGCACCCGACCAGGGCGCGGACCATGCTGTGGCAGAAGGCGTCGGCGCGCACCGTGGCCACCAGCGGGCCCCGGGCGGGGCGCTCCCACTCGAGCGCCAGCAGCGTCCGGATCGTGGTGGCCCCCTCGCGGCGCCGGCAGAAGGCGGCGAAGTCGTGCTCGCCCAGCAGCAGCTCCGCGCCCCGGTTGAGCAGCTCGACGTCCAGCGGGCGCGGCCAGGCCAGCACGTGCGACCGGGTCAGCGGGTCCACCAGGTCGGGTCGGTCGGCCACCCGGTAGGCGTAGCGCCGCCACGAGGCGGAGAACCGCGCGTCGAACCCCGGGGCGACCGGGCCGCAGCCCCGGACCCGCAGGTCCGGGTCGAGCACCCCGTTGAGCCGGCGGACCAGCACCTCCTCGGGCGGGTCCTGGCTGCGGCCCGAGGCGGCCTGCACCAGCGCGGGGTCGACGTCGAGGTGCGCGACCTGCCCCCGGGCGTGGACGCCGGTGTCGGTGCGCCCGGCCACCGTGAGGGTGCTGCCCGTGGTGCGCAGCACGGTGTCGAGCGCCTGCTCGAGCTCTCCCTGCACCGTCCGGAGCCCGGGTTGCCGGGCCCATCCGTGGAACCCGGTGCCGTCGTAGGAGAGGTCGAGGCGCAGCCGCACCGCGACAACCTACCGTCGTCTGGGATGCTCCCCGCGTGAGCCGCCACCGTGACCTGTCCGGTCGTGCCCTGCTGCTGGTCGGCGGCGCGGTCGTCCTCGGGGTGGGGGTCGCGCTGCTGCTGGCGGCCGACCTGGGCTCCGACGGCTTCTCCACCCTGGTCAACGGCACGGCCCGCGCGACGGGGTGGCCCTTCGCGCTGGCCAACCTGCTCGTCAGCGTGGCCTTCCTGCTGCTCGCCGCGACCCGGCGGCTGTTCCCGGGGGTGGGGACCGTGGTGCAGGTCCTGCTCGTCGGCGTGGTGGTCTCCGTCCTGCTCCCGCCGCTGGAGCGCTGGGACGCGCTCGACGGGCTGGTGCCGCGCGTCGCGCTCCTCGTGCTCTCGCTGCCCGTGCTGGCCACCGGGATCGCCTGCTACCTCGGCAGCCGCCTGGGTGCGGGCCCCATCGAGAGCGCCGCGCTGGCCTGGGACCCGCCGGTGCCGTTCCGCTGGAGCTACACCGCGGCGCAGGGGGCCAGCGCCGTCGTCGGCTGGCTGCTCGGCGGCACCCTCGGGGTGGGCACCGTCGCGGTCGTCGTGCTGCTCGGCCCGCTCGTCGACCTCGTCAGCCGCCGGCTGCACCTCGACGTCCACCAGTCCCGCGGCTAGGACCGGCCCGGCCCACCGGGGGAGGATGGAGCCATGGCCGAGCCCGCCTCCGACACCCGCCCGCTCGTCGTGGTCTGCGCCCCCGACCACGCCGAGGACCTCGAGCTGCCGCTCCACCGCTACGCCCGCGAGTACGACGTCCGCTGGACCTCCTCGTCGGCCGCGACGCTGGAGCTGCTGCGCGGGCTGGAGCCGGGGCGCGACGTGGCGCTGTTCGTCGCCGAGCCCGACCTGCCCGACGACCACGTGCTGCGGGCCTTCCACCAGTGGCGGGTGCTGGTGCCGACCGCCCGGCGCGTGGTCACCGCCCACGTCAGCCGCTTCCGCGACCGCGCCGACGACCTGCGGGGCGGCCTGGGGGCCGGCAAGTACGACGCCTACCTGCTGATGCCGCGCGGGGTGCGCGACGAGGAGTTCCACGGCGTGCTCACCGAGCTGCTCTCCGACTGGGGCTCGAGCGTGGCGGTCCCGCAGGTGGCGCCGGTGCAGGTGGTCTCCCCCACCCTCGACGCGCTCACCGTGGCGATCCGCGACTTCTTCTACCAGATGGGGATGCCGGCGCAGGTCGTCGACCCGACCTCCCCGGAGGGGGCGGACCTGGAGTCGCAGCGCTCCGACGGCTCGACCGCGGGCTCGTTCCCGCTGGTGGCCGCGATGGGCCGCGCCCCGGTGCTGACCCGGTCGGTGCAGGAGGTCGCGGCGGCCGTCTACGGCGCCCCCGACCAGCTCGACGTGGATGGCGAGGTCGACCTGGCCGTGGTGGGCTCGGGCCCCGCCGGGCTGGCGGCCGCCGTCTACGGCTCCTCGGAGGGCCTCTCGACGGTGGTCCTCGAGACGGGGGCGATCGGCGGCCAGGCCGGCACCAGCTCGATGATCCGCAACTACCTCGGGTTCCCCCGGGGCGTGTCCGGGATGCGGCTGGCCCAGCGCGCCCGCGGCCAGGCGCTGCGCTTCGGCACCCGCTTCTTCACCGGCTGGCCGGTGCAGGAGCTGCACACCGGCGCGGCCGGCCACCGGCTGCTGACGGACGGCGGCGAGGTGCGCGCGCGCAACGTCGTCATCGCCACGGGGGTCGCCTACCGGCGCCTCGGCGTCGCCCCGCTGGAGGACCTCGTCGGGCTCGGCGTCCACTACGGGGCCGCCGTGAGCGCCGCCCAGGAGACGGCCGGCACCGACGTCTTCGTGGTGGGGGGCGGCAACTCCGCCGGCCAGGCCGCGCTCCACCTGGCCCGCTTCGCCCGGTCGGTCACCCTGCTCGTGCGTCGCGACGGCATCGCCGAGACGATGTCGGACTACTTGGTCCGCGAGCTGCGCTGGGCGCCCGGCGTCGAGGTCCGGCCGTGCGCCCAGGTCGTCGACGGGGGCGGCGAGGACCGCCTGGGCTGGATCGCGGTCCGCGACCTGCGCACCGGCGAGGTGACCCGTCACCCGGCTGGCGGGCTGTTCCTGCTCCTCGGCGCGGACCCGCAGTGCGCCTGGCTGCCCGACGAGGTCTGCCGCGACGACCGGGGCTTCGTGCTCACCGGGAGGGACCTGCCCCGCGACTACTGGCACGACGGCGTACCGCCCGCCGACCTGGCCACCGCGGTCCCGGGCGTCTTCGCGGCCGGCGACATCCGCGCCGGGTCCATGAAGCGGGTGGCCGCCGCGTCGGGCGAGGGCGCCAGCACCGTGCCGCTGGTCCACGCACACCTGGCCGATCTCGCCCGAGACGTCTGAGCTGCCCCGGTTCCCCGGTAACTATCCCGTCACGACTGCCTCGGTCTCGAAAAAACCATGTCGGGCCGGGCGCCCGCCGCGGTTACGGTCGGACCGTGGTCGACACCGTGACGCAGGGACTCCGTGGCCGGATGGCTGCGGCGCTGCCCCGCGCCATGAAGGACCGCGACCGCGTCGTGGTCACCGCGCTGCGCTCGACGCTGGGGGTGCTCGCCAACGCGGAGGCGGTCCCGTCGGGTCCCCCGTCCGCAGCCGGGCCGCGCGGGGGCTCCGAGCTCGCGCGACAGCAGCTCAGCGAGCTCGAGGTGACCGCGATCGTCGCTGCTGAGGCCGAGCAGCGCGAACAGGTGGCGCAGACCTACGCCAGCCGCGGCGACGAGGCGCGAGCCCGTCGGATGCGCGCCGAGGCCGAGGTGCTGCGCGCCTTCCTGGCCTGAGGCGTCCCTGGCGCGGCGCCGCGGGCCGGCACCCCACGGACGCACGACGGCCCGCCACCCTCGCGGGTGACGGGCCGTCGACGTGCGGGTGCTGCAGGTCAGTCCTGCTCGCCCTGCGGGGCGGTGAACCCCGCGGCCTCGGCGGACTCGACGCTGTCGAACCACACCTCCGCCTCGGTCTGGGCGTACGCCGGGCTCAGCGGCTCGTGGTACTTCTTCGAGTCCTCGTTGCCCTTGATCGGGAAGCCCTCGGGCGCCTCGTGGACGTCCTCGAGCGGCGCGTGCGAACCGGCGTACGCGCCGGCCTCGGTCGCCTCGACGTCACCGGTGGTGGCCTCGGTCGACTCCTCGGTGGTCTCCTCGGCAGCCGGGGCCGCCGTGGTGGCCGACGCCTTCTGGCGCGGGGCCGAGGGGGTGTAGGTCTCGGTCACGAGCTCGATGACCGCCATGGGCGCGTTGTCGCCCTTGCGGGGGCCGATCTTGGTGATCCGGGTGTAGCCACCGGGACGGTCACCGAACGCCGGGGCGATCTCGGTGAACAGGCGGTGCTGGGGGTACTGGTTGACCGCGACCAGGCCCTCGTCGGCCAGCAGCTGACGGTCGACACTCGTGTAGAGCTCGCGCATCACGAGGCGGCGGTTGTGCAGGCCGCCCTTGCGGGCCTTGGTGATCAGCTTCTCGGCGTAGGGCCGCAGCAGCCGGGCCTTGGCCTCGGTCGTGGTCACCCGGCCGTGCTCGAAGAGCGCGGTGGCCAGGTTGCGCAGGATCAGGCGCTGGTGGGCGGGGCTGCCGCCGAGGCGGGCACCCTTCTTGGGGGTAGGCATGGTCTCTCTCGTTCCTCCCCGGCCGTGTCAGGTACCGGGGTAGAGGTGGAGGTGGCCCGACGTCCGGGCCACCTTCCGGGGTTCTCTCAGTACTGCTCGTCCTCGACGAAGCTGTCGTCGTCGTCGTCGTACGCCGCGAGGGCGGTCGCCGGGTCGAAGCCGGGGGCGCTGTCCTTGAGGGACAGACCCATCTCGACCAGCTTGGCCTTCACCTCGTCGATCGACTTGGCGCCGAAGTTGCGGATGTCGAGGAGGTCCTGCTCCGAGCGCGAGATGAGCTCGCCCACGGTGTGGATGCCCTCGCGCTTGAGGCAGTTGTAGGAGCGGACGGTGAGGTTGAGGTCCTCGACCGGCAGCGCCAGGTCCTGCGCCAGCTGCTCGTCGACGGGCGACGGGCCGATGTCGATGCCCTCGGCCTCGACGTTGAGCTCCCGGGCGAGGCCGAACAGCTCCACGAGCGTCTTGCCCGCCGAGGCGATGGCGTCGCGCGGGGTGATGGAGGGCTTGGTCTCGACGTCGATCACGAGCTTGTCGAAGTCGGTGCGCTGCTCGACTCGGGTGGCCTCGACCTTGTAGGTCACCTTCAGCACGGGGCTGTAGATCGAGTCGACCGGGAGCCGGCCGATCTCGTTGTCCGCACCCTTGTTCTGGGCCGAGCTGACGTAGCCACGGCCCCGCTCGACGATGAGCTCCATCTCGATCTTGCCGGTGGAGTTGAGCGTCGCGATCTTGAGGTCGGGGTTGTGCACCTCGACCCCGGCCGGCACCTCGATGTCGGCCGCGGTCACGTCGCCGGAGCCGGTCTTGCGCAGCACCATGGCGACGGGCTCGTCGTGCTCGCTGGAGACGACGAGCGCCTTGAGGTTGAGGATGATCTCGGTGACGTCCTCCTTGACGCCCTCCACCGTGGAGAACTCGTGCAGCGCGGTGTCCACCTTGATGCTGGTGACCGAGGCACCGGGGATCGAGGAGAGCAGGGTGCGGCGCAGCGAGTTGCCGAGCGTGTAGCCGAAGCCGGGCTCGAGGGGCTCGATGACGAACCGCGAACGGTTGTCCTCGACGACCTCTTCCGACAGGGACGGGCGCTGAGCGATGAGCACTGTTGGTTTCCTTTCCGAGCCCACCCGACATATGACGGGCTCGAACAACGCTGGGGTGTGGCCTGGGGGGTGGTGCTTACTTCTTGGAGTAGTACTCCACGATGAGCTGCTCCTGGACGGGCAGCTCGATCTGTGCGCGCAACGGGCGGGAGTGCACGAGGACGCGCATCCGCGACGGGATGGCCTCGAGCCACGCCGGGACGATCCGCTCGCCGTGGGTCTCGCGAGCCACGATGAACGGGGTCATCTCCAGGCTCTTCTCGCGCACGTCGATGATGTCGTGCGCGTCGACCTGGTAGGACGGGATGTCGACCTTCTTGCCGTTGACGCGGAAGTGACCGTGCACGACGAGCTGGCGGGCGTGACGACGCGTGCGGGCGAAGCCGGCGCGGTAGACCACGTTGTCGAGGCGGCACTCGAGGAGCTGCAGCAGGTTGTCACCGGTCTTGCCGGCACGACGCGCTGCCTCCTCGTAGTAGTTGTGGAACTGCTTCTCCATCACGCCGTAGGTGAAGCGCGCCTTCTGCTTCTCCTGCAGCTGGTTGCGGTACTCGGACTCCTTGATGCGGGTCCGTCCGTGCTGGCCGGGAGCGTAGGGGCGCTTCTCGAACGCCTTGTCCTCACCGACGAGGTCGACACCGAGACGGCGCGACTTCTTGGTCATGGGGCCGATGTAACGAGCCATGGGTCGTAAGTCTCCTGTTCAGTCTCGGGTCAGACGCGCCGGCGCTTGGGCGGGCGGCAACCGTTGTGGGGGGTGGGCGTGACGTCCTGGATGGTGCCGACCTCGAGGCCGATCGCACCCAGCGAGCGGATCGCGGTCTCGCGACCCGAGCCCGGGCCCTTGACGAACACGTCGATCTTCTTCATCCCGTGGTCCATCGCCCGACGGCCAGCGGCCTCGGCGGCCATCTGCGCGGCGAACGGCGTGGACTTGCGCGAGCCCTTGAAGCCGACGGTGCCGGCAGAGGCCCACGAGATGACCGCACCCGTGGGGTCGGTGATCGTGACGATCGTGTTGTTGAACGTGCTCTTGATGTGGGCTTCGCCCTGAGCGACGTTCTTCTTCTCCTTGCGGCGCACCTTCTTGGCGCCGGCCGCGCTGCGGCTCTTGGGGGGCATGCAGTACTCCTGAAGTCTTCTGGTGTCAGTTGTAGGCGGTGCTCAGGCGGGGCCTGAGGTCACTTCGCCTTCTTCTTGCCGGCGACGGTGCGCTTGGGACCCTTGCGGGTGCGCGCGTTGGTCTTGGTCCGCTGTCCGCGCACGGGCAGGCCCATGCGGTGACGACGACCCTGGTAGCTGCCGATCTCGATCTTGCGGCGGATGTCCGCCTGGACCTCGCGACGGAGGTCACCCTCGATCTTGTAGTCGGCTTCGATGGCGTCACGGAGCTTGACCAGCTCGTCGTCGCCCAGGGTGTGGACGCGCGCGTTCGGGTCGATGCCCGTCGCGGCCAGGAGCTTCTGGGAGCGGGTACGGCCGATGCCGTAGATGTAGGTGAGTGCGATCTCGATGCGCTTCTCGCGCGGGAGGTCGACACCAACGAGGCGTGCCATGGTGGTGGCCCTTCTGTGGATCACGGTGGTCTGGTCGTGTCGCGCCCCGCCGAGCGGCGGGCTCCGGCCATCCGTTCCGGAGGTGTGTCAGGCCTGGAGGCCCTGAGCGATCACGTGGTGGATGTCTTCAGTTGTGGGGCGGAGCCGGGGCTCAGCCCTGGCGCTGCTTGTGACGCGGGTTCTCGCAGATCACCATGACGCGGCCGTGGCGACGGATCACCTTGCACTTGTCACAGATCGGCTTGACGCTCGGGTTGACCTTCATGTCAGCCCTTTCTGGGTCGGCTGGATGCGGTTACTTGTACCGGTAGACGATCCGACCCCGGGTGAGGTCGTACGGCGACAGCTCCACCACCACGCGGTCCTCGGGGAGGATCCGGATGTAGTGCTGGCGCATCTTGCCGCTGATGTGGGCGAGCACCTTGTGTCCGTTGGAGAGCTCCACCCGGAACATGGCATTGGGGAGGGCCTCCACGACGGAGCCCTCCATCTCGATCACGCCTTCTTTCTTCGGCATGTCCTCCGCAATCTGCTCGTCCGTTGTCTACCGTCGGCCCGGGAACCTCCCCGGCACCGTGACGGTGACGCGGGGTGGACCTCGTGGAGCGGCTCCGTGAGCCTCAACCCCGGGCGCGCCGCACGTCCTCGTGACGAGGAAGGATGCGAGGGTCCGGGCAGCCGCGAGGCACCACGAAACGAGCCCACGTTGGGCCAAGGAGAGAGTCTAGGTCACAACCCGGTCCCAGCGTTAATCGTGGGAGCCCCCGCCCCGCGCGGTCAGCGAGCGTGACGGGCGACGAAGTTGGCGAGCACCGTCATCGGGTGCAGCACCTCGACGCTCCGGGCCACCTCGGTCAGTGCCTGCGCCTCCTGCGGCGGGAAGTAGCCCGCGTGGCGGTAGACCTCGATGCGCGTGCACACCCCGTCGACGTCGAGCTCGGGGTGGAACTGGGTGGCGTAGCCGTTCTCGCCCACCCGGAAGGCCTGCACCGGGCACGCCTCGGAGGTGGCGAGCAGGACCGCGCCGGGCGGCAGCGTGGTCATCGACTCCTTGTGCCCGCCGTACGCCGCGAAGGCGCGCGGGACGCCGGCGAAGAGCGGGTCGCGCAGGCCCTCGTCGGTGAGCGTGACCGACAGCGGGCCGACCGGTTCGGGGAAGGACCGGTCGACCACCCCGCCGCGGTGCAGCCCCAGCGTGCCGATGCCGTAGCAGGCACCCAGGAACGGGAAGTCGCGCTGCTCCACCTCGTCGAGCAGCCGTCCGAGCTGGTCCTCGGCCCGCAGCTGGACCGCCGACTTGGTGGCCGGGTCGTCGCTGGCGTTCCAGGGCCCGCCTCCCAGGACCACACCGGACCACGCGTCGAGGTCGAGCGCCGGCAGGTCGTGGGCGTGCACGTCCACGCGCGGCAGGGTCGCCTCGTCGAGACCGGTGAAGCGCAGGAACGCGTCGTACTCGTCGTCCGCGGCCGCCTGCTCGGCCCGGATCGAGATCAGCAGGAAGGGCCGCACCGGTCGGGGCTCAGTCCCCGCCGTAGGGCAGGCCGAGCTCGGCGAGCCGGGACCGCCCGCCGTCGACGGCGGTGAGGATCCACGGGCCGTCGGGCGTGAGGGTGAAGGTGTGCTCGAAGTGCGCGGCCCAGCTGCCGTCCTCGGACAGCACCGTCCACTCGTCGTCGTCGAGCACCGGGTGCTTGCTGCCGAGGGTGACCATGGGCTCCACGGCGAGGGCCAGGCCCCGCTCGAGCTTCGGCCCGCGGCCGGCGCGGCCGTAGTTGGGCACGTTGGGGGGCTGGTGCATCGCGGTCCCGATGCCGTGTCCGGTGAACTCCTCGACGATCCCCCAGGTGCCGCCGCTCGGGTGCGGCTGCGAGCGGACGTGCTGCTCGACGGCGTGGGAGATGTCGGTGACGCGGCCGCCGAGGCGGGCCGCGGCGAACCCCGCCCACATCGACTCCTCGGTGACGCGCATCAGCTCGAGCACGTCGGGGCGGGTCTCCCCCACGGCGACGGTGATCGCGGCGTCGCCGTGCCAGCCGTCGACGATCGCACCGCAGTCGATCGAGACGACGTCGCCCGGCTCGAGGACGCGCGGCCCGGGGATGCCGTGGACCACCTGGTCGTTGACCGAGGCGCAGATGCTCGCGGGGAACGGCGGGTCGCCGTACCCGAGGAAGCTGGGGGTGCCGCCCCCGTCGCGGATGTGCCGCTCGGCGATCGCGTCGAGGTCGGCGGTGCTGACGCCGGGACGCACGGCCTCGCGCAGCACCTCCAGCGTGCGGCCGACCAGCAGGCCGGCCACGCGCATCCGGGCGATCTGGTCGGGGGTCTTGATCTCGACCCCGCGGTCACGCAGACCCATGGCTCAGCTCTGCCGGACGTCCTGGAGCGCACCGAAGATGCGCTGCGTGACGTCCTCGACCTCGCCCATGCCGTCGACCTCGATGAGCAGGCCCCGCTCGCGGTAGACCTCGATGAGCGGCTCGGTCTGCTCGGTGTAGACCTCCTGGCGACGACGGATCACCTCTTCGGTGTCGTCGCTGCGGCCGTCGGTCTCGGCACGGTGCAGCAACCGCTGCACCAGCTCCTCGGCGTCGACGGTCAGCACCACCACGGCGTCGAGCTCGTGCCCGGTGTGCTTGATCATCCCGTCGAGCTCCTCGACCTGGGCCAGGGTGCGGGGGTAGCCGTCGAGCAGGAAGCCGGGCTCGGCGTCGCGCTCGTCGATGCGGTTGCGGACCATGAGGTTGGTGACCTCGTCGGGGACGTACTCCCCGGAGTCCATGAACTCCTGGGCCTTCCTGCCGAGCTCGGTCCCCTGCGACACGTTGGCCCGGAAGATGTCACCGGTCGAGATGGCGGGGATGCCGAAGTGGGTGGCCACGTGCTTGGCCTGGGTGCCCTTGCCGGCGCCGGGAGGGCCCATGAAGATCATTCGCATTAACGGAGGAATCCTTCGTAGTTGCGCTGCTGGAGCTGGCTCTCGATCTGCTTCACCGTGTCGAGGGCGACCCCGACCATGATCAGCAGCGACGTGCCGCCGAAGGGGAAGTTCTGGTTGGCGTTGACCACGATGAGCGCGACCAGCGGGATCAACGAGATCAGACCGAGGTAGAGCGCACCCGGCAGCGTGATGCGGGACAGGACGTAGGAGAGGTACTCCTCGGTCGGCTTGCCTGCCCGGATCCCGGGAATGAAACCGCCGTACTTCTTCATGTTGTCCGCGACCTCTTCGGGGTTGAAGTTGATCGCGACGTAGAAGTAGGTGAAGAAGATGATCAGCAGGAAGTACGCGATCATGTAGAGGGGGTGGTCACCCCGCACGAAGTAGGTCGAGATCCAGCGCACCCACGGTGCGTCGGAGCCCTGGTTGAACTGCACCGCCATGGCCGGCAGGTAGAGCAGGCTCGAGGCGAAGATGACGGGGATGATGCCGGCCTGGTTGACCTTGAGCGGGACGTACGTCGAGGAGCCGCCGAACATCTTGCGGCCCACCATGCGACGGGCGTACTGCACCGGGATGCGGCGCTGCGCCTGCTCGATGAACACGACCGCCGCCATCACGACGAGGCCGATCACCAGCACCGAGCCGAAGATCCACGGGCCGCGGGACTGCTGGACGCCCCACAGGGCGCCCGGGAAGGTGGCGACGACCTGGGTGAAGATGAGGATGGACATGCCGTTGCCGACGCCGCGCTCGGTGATGAGCTCGCCGAACCACATGATGATCGCCGTGCCGGCGGTCATGGTCAGCACCATCAGGACCGAGGCCCAGACGGTCTCGTTGTACATCAGCGGCTGCGTGCAGTCGGGCAGCAGGTTGCGCGAGCGCGCCAGCGCCACGATGCCGGTGGCCTGGAGGACGGCCAGCGCCAGCGTCAGGTAGCGGGTGTACTGCGTGATCTTCGTCTGGCCGGACTGGCCCTCCTTCTTGAGGGCCTCCAGCCGTGGGATCACGACCACCAGCAGCTGCAGGATGATGCTCGCCGTGATGTAGGGCATCACGCCCAGGGCGAAGATCGTCAGCTGCAGCAGGGCGCCGCCGGAGAACAGGTTGATCAGGCCGTAGACGCCGCTGTCCGCGGTGGCCTGGAAGCACTGCTGGACGTTGGGGACGTTGACGCCCGGGGCGGGGATCTGCGAGCCGAGCCGGAAGATGGCGACGATGGCCAGCACGAACAACAGCTTCTTGCGCAGGTCCGGTGTCCGGAATGCGTTGGCGAATGCGCTGAGCAACTGGCCCTCTCAAACTTCTGGCGGCCTGCCGGGGGCGGGCCTGGTCCTAGATCCGTGGAAGCCTAACAGGGCAGGACGCTCCCCCACCGGCCGGAGCCGTGGGGAACGTCCTGCCCTGCGGCGAGGAGCTGCTGCGGGTCAGAGCTCGGTCACGGAGCCACCGGCTGCCGCGATCTTCTCCTTGGCGGAGGCGGAGAACTTGTCGGCCGTGACCTGCACGGCGACCGAGATCTCCCCCTGGCCCAGCACCTTGACGGGAGCGCCCTTGCGGACGGCACCCCGTGCGACGAGGTCGGCCACCGTGATGGTGCCGCCCTCGGGGAAGAGCTGGTCGATGCGGTCGAGGTTGACGACCTGGAACTCGACCTTGAAGGGGTTCTTGAAGCCCTTGAGCTTCGGCAGCCGCATGTGCAGCGGCATCTGTCCACCCTCGAAGGCGGCCGAGACCTGGTAGCGGGCCTTGGTGCCCTTGGTTCCGCGACCGGCGGTCTTGCCCTTGGAGGCCTCACCGCGACCCACGCGGGTCTTGGCGGTCTTGGCCCCGGGGGCGGGACGCAGGTGGTGCAGCTTGAGCGTCATCAGTCAACCTCCTCGACCGTCACCATGTGACGGACGGTGTGGACCATGCCCCGGACCTCGGGGCGGTCCTCCTTGACGACCACGTCACCGATCCGCTTGAGACCCAGCGAGCGCACGGTGTCGCGCTGGTTCTTCTTGCGGCCGATGGTGGACTTCTCCTGCTTGATCTTCAGGCGAGCCATCAGGAAGCCACCTCCTGGCTGACGCCCTCGGGCACCTCGGCCTTGGCGCGCAGCAGCGCGGCCGGGGCCACGTCCTCGACGCGCAGGCCGCGACGCGCGGCCACGGCCTCCGGCTCCTCGAGGGAGCGCAGCGCCTCCACCGTGGCGTGCACGATGTTGATCTGGTTGGAGGAGCCGAGCGACTTGCTGAGGATGTCGTGCACGCCGGCGCACTCCAGCACCGCACGGACCGGACCACCGGCGATCACACCGGTACCGGGGGCGGCGGGGCGCAGGAACACCACGCCGGCCGCCTTCTCGCCCGTGACGGGGTGCGGGATGGTGCCCTGGATGCGGGGGACGCGGAAGAAGTTCTTCTTCGCCTCCTCGACGCCCTTGGCGATCGCCGCAGGCACCTCCTTGGCCTTGCCGTAGCCGACGCCGACCATGCCGTCGCCGTCACCGACGATCACCAGGGCGGTGAAGCTGAAGCGACGACCACCCTTGACGACCTTGGCGACGCGGTTGATCGCGACGACGCGCTCGATGTACTGGCTCTTCTCCTGCTGGCCACCGCGACCACCGTCACGGCCACCGCGGCCGCCACCGGCGCGCTGTCCGCGCTGCTGGGATCCGCTCATGAGTTAACTCCCTTGAATGTCATGTCTGCACCGGTCGCCAT
The DNA here is from genome assembly GCF_900104965.1 of Nocardioides scoriae. NCBI lineage: Bacteria > Bacillati > Actinomycetota > Actinomycetes > Propionibacteriales > Nocardioidaceae > Nocardioides > Nocardioides scoriae. The sequence goes on from NZ_LT629757.1 coordinate 2,239,017, forward strand.
CAGAAGGCCAGGCCACCCTCGCGGGCGCCGTCCGCGAGGGCCGCGACGCGACCGTGGTACTTGTTGCCGGCGCGGTCGAAGACCACGCCCTGGACACCGGCGGAGGTGGCGCGCTCGGCGACGAGCGCACCGACCTGACGGGCCTTGGCCGTCTTGTCGCCCTCGGAGGAGCGCACGTCGGCCTCCATCGTGGAGGCGTAGGCGAGCGTCTTGCCGACGAGGTCGTCGACCACCTGGACGGTGATGTGCTTCGAGGAGCGCGTCACCACCAGGCGGGGACGCTCGGCGGTGCCGTGCACCTTCTTGCGACCACGGATCTGACGACGCGTGCGCGACCTCAGCCGAGCCGAGGAGTGCTTGCCAGTCTTGAGTGAGATAGCCATCGTCACTTACCAGCCTTTCCGACCTTGCGACGGATCTGCTCGCCTGCGTACCGCACGCCCTTGCCCTTGTAGGGCTCCGGCTTGCGCAGCTTGCGGATGTTGGCAGCGACCTCGCCGACGAGCTGCTTGTCGATGCCCTGGACGCCGAGGCGGGTGGGCGCCTCGACGGTGAACGTGATGCCCTCGGGCGCGTTGAACGTGATCGAGTGCGAGTAGCCGAGCTGGAACTCCAGCTGCGTCGGGCCCTTGGAGAGCACGCGGTAGCCCACGCCGACGATCTCGAGCTTCTTCTCGTAGCCGTCGGTGACGCCGACGACCATGTTGTGGATCAGGGTCCGGGTCAGCCCGTGCAGCGCACGGTTGGTCCGGTGGTCGTCGGGGCGCTTGACCTCGAGGGTGCCGTCGACCTGCTCCACGGTGATGGGGGTGGCGACGGAGTGGCTCAGGGTGCCCTTGGGGCCCTTGACCGTCACCAGGTTGGACTGGACCTGCACGTCGACCCCGGACGGGACCGGGACGGGCAGCTTGCCGATTCGCGACATTGCTTCTACCTCAGCTTCCTGGTCACCAGACGTAGGCGAGGACTTCCCCACCCACGCCCTTGCTGTTGGCCTGACGGTCGGTCAGCAGGCCCTGGCTCGTCGAGATGATCGCGACGCCGAGGCCACCGAGGACCTTGGGCAGCGCGGTGCTCTTGGCGTAGACGCGCAGGCCGGGCTTGCTGATGCGGCGGACGCCGGCGATCGAGCGCTCACGGCTGCGGCCGTACTTCATCTGGATCTCGAGGGTCTTGCCCACGACGCCCTCGTCGTCGGAGACCTCGAAGGAGGTGATGTAGCCCTCCTGCTTGAGGATCTCCGCGACGCCCTGCTTCAGCTTGCTGTAGGGCATCGTGACGGAGTCGTGGTACGCCTGGTTGGCGTTGCGCAGACGGGTGAGCATGTCTGCGATCGGGTCGGTCATCGTCATGGCCTGGTCGGCCCTTTCTCCACCCCGGTTTCGCGCTGTACCTCAGCGCGACCTGGAGCGATCGTCGTGTGGTGCTTGTCAGGTCGGGACGGGCCAGGTGGCCCGCCCCGGGTTACCAGGAGCTCTTGGTGACGCCGGGCAGCTCGCCCCGGTGCGCCATCTCGCGCAGGCAGATCCGGCACAGGCCGAACTTGCGGTAGACGGCCTTGGGGCGGCCGCAGCGCTGGCAGCGCGTGTAGCCGCGCACCGCGAACTTGGGCTTGCGTGCGGCCTTGACCTTCAGTCCAGTCTTCGCCATGTCAGTTGCCTTCCTTGAACGGGAAGCCGAGCTTCTTCAGCAGCGCGCGACCCTCGTCGTCGTTGGTCGCGGTGGTGACGACGGTGATGTCCATGCCGCGGGACCGGTCGATCTTGTCCTGGTCGATCTCGTGGAACATGACCTGCTCGGTCAGACCGAAGGTGTAGTTGCCACGACCGTCGAAGTGCTGGTCGGAGAGACCGCGGAAGTCGCGGATGCGGGGCAGCGCGAGCGCCAGCAGGCGGTCGAGGAACTCCCACATCCGGTCGCCGCGCAGCGTCACGTGGGCGCCGATCGGCATGCCCTCGCGCAGCTTGAACTGGGCGATGGACTTGCGGGCCTTGGTGACCTGCGGCTTCTGGCCGGTGATGGCGGTGAGGTCGCGCACGGCGCCCTCGATCAGCTTCGAGTCACGCGCGGCCTCGCCGACACCCATGTTGACCACGATCTTGGTCAGGCCGGGCACCTGCATGACGTTGGCGTAGCCGAACTGCTCGCGCATCGCGGGGAGGATCTCCTCGCGGTAGCGCGCCTTCATGCGCGGACCGGCGGCCTTCTCGGCCGTCTGGTCCTGGTTGATCTCGGTCATCGACTCACTCATCAGATCTCGTCTCCGGACTTGCGGGAGATGCGGACGCTGCGCTGCACGGCGTACGTCGAGCCGTCCGAGCGTCGCTTCTCGGCGTCCACGCGCTTGCTGCCGATCCGGGTCACGCCGTCACCCTCGACCAGCATCACGTTGGACACGTGGATGGGGGCCTCGGCGGTGATGATGCCGCCGGCAGCGCCGCTGCCCTGCACGGCCTTGGTGTGCTTCTTGACTCGGTTGACGCCCTCGACGACCACGCGGTCCTGCTCGCGCAGCACCTCGATGACCTTGCCCTCGGCGCCCTTGTCCTTGCCGGCGATCACCTTGACGGTGTCGCCCTTCTTGATCTTGACGCTCATCTCAGAGCACCTCCGGTGCCAGCGAGACGATCCTCATGAACCGCTTGTCGCGCAGCTCGCGGCCCACGGGGCCGAAGATGCGCGTGCCGCGCGGCTCGCCGTCGGCCTTGAGGATCACCGCGGCGTTCTCGTCGAAGCGGATGTAGGAACCGTCGGGACGGCGGCGCTCCTTGACGGTGCGCACGATGACGGCCTTGACGACGTCGCCCTTCTTGACGTTGCCGCCCGGGATCGCGTCCTTGACGGTGGCGACGATGACGTCGCCGATGCCGGCGTAGCGCCGACCGGAGCCACCGAGCACGCGGATGCACAGGATCTGCTTGGCACCGGTGTTGTCGGCGACCTTGAGTCGCGACTCCTGCTGGATCATGGGTTGTCTCCTACTTCGCCTTCTCGAGGATCTCCACGACGCGCCAGCGCTTGGTGGCGCTGAGCGGGCGGGTCTCCATGATCAGCACGCGGTCACCGACGCCACACGAGTTGGCCTCGTCGTGCGCCTTGAGCTTGGTCGAGCGACGCAGGACCTTGCCGTAGAGCGCGTGCTTGACGCGGTCCTCCACGGAGACGACCACCGTCTTCTCCATCTTGTCGCTGACGACCAGGCCCTCGCGGACCTTGCGCGCCGTGCGCTCCCCCGCAGGGGTCACGTCGTTGCTCATGCAGCACCATCCTTGTCCGACGCCGGAGCGGTCCGGATGCCGAGCTCGCGCTCGCGCACCACGGTGTAGATCCGGGCGATGTCCTTCTTGACCGCCTTGAGGCGGCCGTTGCTCTCGAGCTGACCCGTCGCGGCCTGGAACCGGAGGTTGAACAGCTCCTCCTTGGCCTCGCGCAACTTGCCCTCGAGGTCGACGGCGTTCAGGTCGTCGAGATCGTGTGCGGTCGCCATCAGAAATCACCTGCTTCACGGCTGATGAACCGGCACTTCATGGGGAGCTTGTGGATCGCGCGGCGCATGGCCTCGCGAGCGACGTCCTCAGGAACACCGGACAGTTCGAACATGACGCGGCCGGGCTTGACGTTCGCCACCCACCACTCGGGCGAGCCCTTGCCCGAGCCCATGCGGGTCTCGGCGGGCTTCTTGGTCAGCGGGCGGTCCGGGTAGATGTTGATCCAGACCTTTCCGCCTCGCTTGATGTGGCGGGTCATGGCGATACGAGCCGACTCGATCTGTCGGTTCGTCACGTAGTGGGCCTCGACCGCCTGGATGCCGAAGTCACCGAAGGTGAGCTTCGTGCCGCCCTTGGCCGCACCCGTCCGCTTGGGGTGGTGCTGCTTGCGGTGCTTGACCCTGCGGGGCATCAACATGGTCAGGCCTCCCCAGTGGTGGTGGTGCCGGTCGAGGCGGTCGCCTCGGCCGGGGCAGCGGTCGCCTCGGCCGGGGCCTCGGTGCGGTCGCTGCGCGTCGGACGGTCGCTGCGGGTGCCGCGCGTGGGGCGGTCGCCCCGCGCACCGGCGGCACCGCGGCCGCGGCCGGGGGCACCGGCGCGGGCGGCGGCCTGGGCCTCGCGCTCGGCACGGGTGCCGGCGACCTCGCCCTTGTAGATCCAGACCTTCACGCCGATGCGGCCGAAGGTGGTCTTGGCCTCGTAGAAGCCGTAGTCGATGTCGGCGCGCAGGGTGTGCAGGGGCACGCGGCCCTCGCGGTAGAACTCCGAGCGCGACATCTCGGCGCCGTTGAGGCGGCCCGAGCACTGGATGCGGATGCCCTTGGCGCCGGAGCGCATGGCGGTCTGCATCGCCTTCTTCATCGCACGGCGGAACTGCACGCGGCCGGCGAGCTGCTCGGCCACGCCCTGGGCGACCAGCTGGGCGTCCACCTCGGGGCTCTTGACCTCGAGGATGTTCAGCTGCACCTGCTTGCCGGTGAGCTTCTCGAGCTCGCCGCGCAGGCGGTCGGCCTCGGCGCCGCGGCGACCGATGACGATGCCGGGACGGGCGGTGTGGATGTCGACGCGGACCCGGTCACGGGTGCGCTCGATCTCGACCTTGGAGATGCCGGCACGCTCCATGCCCTTCGACAGCAGGCGCCGGATGGCGACGTCCTCGCCGACGTAGGACTTGTAGAGCTTGTCGGCGTACCACCGGCTCTTGTGGTCGGTGGAGATGCCGAGGCGGAACCCGTTCGGGTTGATCTTCTGACCCATCAGGCCTTCCGTCCCTTCTTGGCGGTGCTGGTGGTCTCGACGCGGGGCTCCACGACGAGCGTGATGTGGCTGGTGCGCTTGTTGATCCGGGTAGCCCGGCCCTGCGCACGCGGCCGCCACCGCTTCATCGTCGGACCCTCGTCGACCATCGCCTTGCTGACGACGAGCCCACCGCGGTCGAGGTCCTCGGTCGTGGTGGCGTTGGCCACCGCCGACTCGAGCACCTTGTAGACCGTCTCGCTGGCTGCCTGCGGCGCGAACTGCAGCAGGGCCAGGGCGTCGTCGACCGGCAGGCCGCGGACCATGTCCACGACGCGCCGCGCCTTCATCGGGGTGATCCGGACGAAGCGCGCGCTGGCGAATGCGCCCGGGTTGTCACCGAGCAGCGAGTCACGGCGGGCGCTGCTGCGCCTACGCTCTCCTACGCTCATTGCTGTCATCTCTCCTTGGTCGCCGCGATCAGCGGCGACGGCTCTTCCGGTCGTCCTTGACGTGGCCCCGGTAGGTGCGGGTCGGCGCGAACTCGCCGAGCTTGTGTCCCACCATCGAGTCGGTCACGAAGACCGGGACGTGCTTGCGTCCGTCGTGCACGGCGAGCGTGTGGCCGATCATGGCCGGCACGATCATCGAGCGACGCGACCACGTCTTGATCACGGTGTGGGTCCCGGCGTCGTTCTGCGTGTCCACCTTCTTCATGAGGTGGTCGTCGACGAAGGGGCCCTTCTTCAGGCTGCGAGGCATCTGTTTGCTTCCCTACTCAGCGCTTGTTCTTGCCGGTGCGACGGCGACGGACGATGAGGGCATCGCTGGCCTTGCGCTTGCGCGTGCGGCCCTCGGGCTTGCCCCAGGGCGAGACCGGGTGGCGACCACCGGAGGTCTTGCCCTCGCCGCCACCGTGCGGGTGGTCGACGGGGTTCATGACGACACCGCGGACGGTCGGGCGGCGGCCCTTCCAGCGCATCCGGCCGGCCTTGCCCCAGTTGATGTTGGACTGCTCGGCGTTGCCGACCTCGCCGATCGTGGCGCGGCAGCGGACGTCGACGTAGCGCATCTCGCCGGAGGGCATCCGCAGCTGGGCGCGGGAACCCTCCTTGGCGACGAGCTGGGCGCTGATGCCGGCGGACCGGGCGATCTTGGCCCCGCCACCGGGACGCAGCTCCACGGCGTGGATCGTCGTGCCGACGGGGATGTTGCGCAGCGGCAGGTTGTTGCCGGGCTTGATGTCGGCGCCGACGCCGGACTCCAGCGCGGTGCCCTGCCCGATGCCGAGCGGCGCGATGATGTAGCGCTTCTCGCCGTCGGCGTAGTGCAGCAGCGCGAGGCGCGCGGTGCGGTTGGGGTCGTACTCGATGTGGGCGACCTTCGCCGGCACGCCGTCCTTGTCGTAGCGACGGAAGTCGACGATGCGGTAGGCGCGCTTGTGACCGCCACCCTGGTGACGCGTGGTGATCCGACCCTGGTTGTTGCGACCGCCCTTCTTGGGCAGCGGCTTGGTCAGGGACTTCTCGGGCGTGGTGCGCGTGATCTCGACGAAGTCAGCGACCGACGAGCCACGACGGCCCGGGGTGGTCGGCTTGTACTTGCGGATAGCCATGTGAGTTCCTCAGCTCCTCGTGGACCCGGTCAGCCGACCGGGCCGGTGAAGATGTCGATCCGGTGACCCTCGGCCAGGCTGACGATGGCGCGCTTGGTGTCCTTGCGCTTGCCCAGCCCGTTGCGGGTCCGGCGGGTCTTGCCCGGACGGTTCAGCGTGTTCACCGAGGTGACCTTGACGTCGAAGATCTTCTCGACGGCGACCTTGATCTCCGTCTTGTTGGCGTCGGGGCGCACCAGGAAGGTGTACTTGTTGGCGTCGAGCAGGCTGTAGCTCTTCTCGCTCACCACGGGCGCGACGAGCACGTCGCGGTGGTCCTTGTGCAGGGTGCTCACTTGGAGGCCTCCTCGTCGGTCGTCGCGGCGGTCTGCTCGTCGTGCGCGGGGGCCTCGACCACGGTCGCCTTGCGCTCCCTGGCAGCAGAGGCGCTGCTCACGAACGCGTCGAAGGCGCCCTTGGAGAAGACCACGTCGTCGGCGATCAGGACGTCGTAGGTGTTGAGCTGGTCGACCGCGAGCAGGTGCACGGACGGCACGTTGCGCAGCGAGAGCCACGTGATCGCGTCGTCGCGCTCCAGCACGACGAGCTGGCGGCGGTTGCCGGACAGCTCGGCCAGGGCCTTGACGGCGAGCTTGGTCGCGGGCTTGTCACCCTCGACCAGCTGGCCGATCACGTGGATGCGGCCGGCGCGGGCCCGGTCGGAGAGGGCGCCACGCAGGGCAGCGGCCTTCATCTTCTTGGGGGTGCGCTGGCTGTAGTCACGCGGCTGCGGGCCGTGGACGGTGCCACCGCCGACGAACTGCGGTGCGCGGGTCGAGCCCTGGCGGGCGCGGCCGGTGCCCTTCTGCTTGTAGGGCTTGCGGCCACCGCCGCGGACCTCGCCGCGGGTCTTGGTGGCGTGCGTGCCCTGGCGAGCCGCGGCCTGCTGGGCCACCACGACCTGGTGGATCAGCGCGACGTTGGTCTCGACGTCGAAGATCTCGGCGGGGAGATCGACCTCGACGGTGCTGGCGCTCATGCTCCGGCCTCCTCGATCTTCTTGGCGGCCGAGCGGATCATGACGAGCCCGCCCTTGGCGCCGGGGACGGCACCCTTGAGCAGGATCAGGCCCTTCTCGACGTCGACCGCGTGGACAGTGACGTTCTGCGTGGTGACGGTGTCGGTGCCCATGCGGCCCGACATCCGGGTGCCACGGAAGACACGGCCCGGGGTGGCGCAGGCGCCGATCGAGCCGGGCTTGCGGTGGTTGCGGTGGGCACCGTGGGAGGCACCGACGCCGTGGAAGCCGTGACGCTTCATGGTTCCGGCGAAGCCCTTGCCCTTGCTGGTGCCCGTCACGTCGACCTCCTGGCCGGCGGCGAACAGCTCGGGGCTGAGCTCCTGGCCGACCTGGTAGGTGGCGGCGTCGCTCGTGCGGATCTCCGTCACGTGGCGGCGCGGCGTGACGCCGGCCTTGCCGAAGTGACCGGCCGCAGGCTTGGTGACCTTGCGGCCCTCGATCTCGCCGAAGCCGATCTGGATGGCGTTGTAGCCGTCCGTCTCGGGGGTGCGGACCTGGGTCACCACGTTGGTGCCGGCCGCCACGACGGTGAGGGGGACGAGACGGTTGTTCTCGTCCCACGCCTGGGTCATGCCCAGCTTGGTGCCCAGGAGGCCCTTGATGTTTCGTTCGAAAGTGCTCATGTCGACGACCTCAGAGCTTGATCTCGATGTCGACGCCGGCAGGCAGGTCGAGACGCATGAGCGAGTCGACCGTCTTCGGCGTGGGGTCAATGATGTCGATGAGGCGCTTGTGGGTGCGCATCTCGAAGTGCTCGCGGGAGTCCTTGTACTTGTGGGGCGAGCGGATGACGCAGTAGACGTTCTTCTCCGTGGGCAGCGGCACCGGGCCGGCCACCTTGGCACCCGTGCGAGTCACGGTGTCAACGATCTTCCGCGCCGAGGTGTCGATCACCTCGTGGTCATAGGCCTTGAGCCTGATGCGGATCTTCTGTCCCGCCATCAAACAACGTCCTTCGCTTCGTAGTCGCTACGACTGGTCTCGGACCCTCCCCTCGGTGAGGAGGTCCGCCCTGCTTCCCACCCCGTCCCCGACCCCCGCGGTCGGGCGTGTCGCGCGGCTTCTCAGGCGCGCGGGCATGCCCGCTGCAGTGCTGGTCGAGCTGGGATGACGCCCGGGGGGCCGGGCTGAACGGGATCTCCTGGTGCGGCACGGACGCACGACCACTGCTCGCCACGGTGAGGGTGGCGCAGGAGAACCTGTTCAGTAGTCAATGTCCGCGCCCCGGCGATCCCGCCGGAGCAACCGCACTATCTTGACAGAGACCCCGCCGTGGCGCCAAATCGGCTCCGGCTCCGCGACCGGCCCCCGCCTGGCAGGATGGGTGCTGGACCCGTGACCGCGGGTCGTCGGGGTCGCGATGCCGTCCTCGGCCACTCGGGGCCCACGGGAGCACGATGTCGCAGGACCTCCCCCACGACGGGGCGCACCAGGTGCCTCCGGGCCCGCCCGGCCCGCCTCCGCCGTCGCCGGGTCGCCCTCCGCTCCCCCCTCCGGGGTCCCCCGCCGGGGCGTCACCGGTGCCCGAGGCCCCCCACTGGCAGCACCCCTGGACGCCGCCCACGGCCCGACCGGGCGTGGTGCCGCTGCGCCCGCTGACCCTGGGCGACATCTTCGGCGGCGCCCTGGAGACCATCCGGCGCAACGGAGCGGCCACCGTCGGCATGGCGCTGCTCGTGACCCTGGCCTTCATGCTCGTGCCGATCGCCGGCGCGGTGGTCGTCGGGGCGGGCGACCTGGTCTCCGGCTTCGACCTCCAGGCCGGCGAGTCGTCGGCGGCGGTGTCGCTCTCGGACGTGTCGGTCTTCGTGGCGTCGCTGCTGAGCTCGGTCTTCAACGCGCTGGCCACGATCGTCATCGTCGGCCTCATCGTGCGGGTCGCCGGGGCCGCGGTCGTGGGACGACCGATGCGCCCGGGCGAGGCCTGGGCCCGGACCCGCCGCCGGCTGCCCGCGCTGGTCGGGCTCGCCCTGGTCACCGGCCTCGCCTCGGTGGCGGTGGTGGTGCTGCCCGTGGGCGTCGGCGCGGGCATCGGCCTCGCCGCGGGCAGCCGGGCCCTGGCCGTCGGCCTCGCCCTGCTCCTCGGGGTCGCGGGCGTGGTGGTGCTGGTGTGGGGCTGGGTCCGGCTCGTGCTGCTCGCGGCCCCCGCCCTCGTCCTGGAGGACATCGGCGTGCGCCGGTCGCTCGCCCGGGCCCGCGAGCTCTCCCGCGGTCAGTTCTGGCGGCTGTTCGGCATCGCCCTGCTGGCCCAGCTCGCCGCCGGCATCGTCGGCCAGGTGATCGCGGTGCCGTTCGCGGTCGGGGGCATCGCCGCGGTCTTCCTGCTCCCCGACAGCTGGTCCCTGGCCGGGTTGCTGCTCACCTCCAACGTGGCGACCGTCGTGACGGGCGGCCTGATCGGGCCGTTCACCGCCGGCATCACCGCGCTGCAGTACGTCGACCAGCGCTTCCGCAAGGAGGGCCTCGACATCACCCTGCTCGAGGAGAGCCTGGGCGGGACGACTCCGACCGACCGCCGGTGAGCCCTCCCACCGCGCTGTGGCGGGCCGTCCCCAGCGTGCTCGACCCCGATCCCGGCACCGCCCGTCGGTGGCTGGAGCGGGAGCTGTCGCGACCCGAGTACCGCGAGTCGGTGCTCCAGCGGCTGCAGCGCTGGCTCGGCGAGCTGCTCGACCTCGTCGCCGGCACGGGCGGCGGCCTGGGCGGCGTCGCGGCCGTGGTCGTGGGCGTCGGGCTGGTGGCCGTGGCGGTGCTGGTGCTGGCCCGGGTCCGTCGCTCGGCCGCGGCGCCGCGGGAGTCGGCGGAGGTGTTCGAGGACCGCCGCCTGGGCAGCGAGGACCACCGCCGGGCGGCGCGCGCCGCACGGTCGGCCGGCCGGCACGAGGAGGCGCTCCTGGAGGCGGTCCGCGCGCTGTCGGCGGGGCTGTCCGAGCGCGGCCTGCTGCCCGAGCGCGCGGGCGTGACCGTGGCCGAGACCACCGGCGCGGCCGCGGAGCGGTTCCCCGGCCTGGCCCGCGAGCTGGGCGCGGTGGCCCAGGACTTCGACCGGACCCGCTACGGCGAGCGCGGCACGACCCGCGCCGCGGCCGACGCCGCCCTGGCGCTCGAGGAGCAGGTGCGGCGCTCCTCCCCCGCCCGGGACGCGGTGGGCGGGCCCCGGCGGCCGGCGGTGCCGCGGTGAGCGGGCCGCCGAGCACGACCGCCGCCCTGTCGCCCCGGTCGGCCGCACCCGCGCGCGGTGGCGGCGGTCGCCGCCGGATGGTGCTGGTCGGGCTCGGCCTGCTCGCGGTGCTCCTGGCCGTGTCGGTGCTGGGACGCGACGACGCCGCCGTCGACTCCCCCCTCGACCCCCGCAATCCCGGACCCGACGGGGCCCGGGCACTGGCCCGCACGCTGGAGGACCGCGGGACCGACGTGGTGGTGGTGCGCGGGCAGCAGGCGCTCCTGGACGAGCGGGTGGACGCCGCCACCGTCGTGGCCGTCACCGGCGTCGAGGCGCTCGGCGAGAGCACCGTGCGGCGCCTGGAGGAGCACGCCGCCCCCGCCGCCGCCCTCGTGTACGCCGGCCCGGCCGACGTCCTCGCCACGCTCGCCGGAGGGGCGCTGGAGGACCTCACCGCCGCCCCGCTGGCCCCCGCCACCCGCCCGGCGGGGTGCCCCGAGCCGCTGGTCGAGGACCTCGTGGTCCGGACCCGCGGCGGCGCCGGGCTGGTCGACGAGGGCGCCGGGACCACCACGCGCTGCTTCGCCGCCGCCGGCGGCGAGGGCGCGGCCGGGCTGGTCCGCAGCGGCGCCACCTGGGCCCTGGCCACGCCGGCCTCGATCACCAACCGTCACGTCCTGGAGGACGACGGGGCGGCCCTGGGGCTGCGGCTGCTCGGCCAGGGCGACCGGGTGGTCTGGTACGTCCCCGACGCCGGCGACACCGACGTGTCCGACGGCGTCCGGCTCGGCGACCTGCTGCCCCCGTGGCTGGTCCCCGGCCTGTGGCTGGTGGCGGCCTCGGTGCTCGCCCTGGTGCTGGTGGGCGGCCGCCGGCTCGGGCCGCTGGTCCGCGAGCCGCTGCCGGTCGTGGTGCGCGCGGCCGAGGCGACGCACAGCCGGGGTCGGCTCTACCACCGCACCGGGGACCGCGGCCACGCTGCGCAGGTCCTGGTCGGGGCGACCCACGACCGGCTCGTCGACCGGCTGCGGCTGCCCGCCGACGCCCCCCGCGCCCAGGTGGCCGCCGTCGTCGCGGCGCGCACCGGCCGCGACCCCCGGGAGGTGGAGGCGTTGCTGTCGCCTGCGCCACCCGCCCGAGATTCCCAGCTGGTCGAGCTCGGCCGGCGCCTGCAGGACCTGGAGGACGAGGTGCGACGAGCATGACGACGGAGCCGATGGGCACGACGAGCGCGGGCGAGGCCCGCGAGGCGATCGCGGCCGTCCGCGCGGAGGTGGCCAAGGCCGTGGTGGGCCAGGAGGCGGCGGTCTCGGGCCTGCTGGTCGCCCTGCTCAGCCGTGGCCACGTGCTGATGGAGGGCGTGCCCGGCGTGGCCAAGACGCTGCTCGTGCGGAGCCTCGCGGCGGCGCTCGACGTCGACACCACCCGCGTGCAGTTCACGCCGGACCTGATGCCCGGGGACCTCACCGGGTCGATGGTGATCGAGGACGGTCGCCACGAGCTCCGCTTCCGCGAGGGCCCGGTCTTCACCCACCTGCTGCTGGCCGACGAGATCAACCGCACCCCGCCCAAGACGCAGTCGGCGCTGCTCGAGGCCATGGAGGAGGGCCAGGTGTCGGTCGACGGCCGGACCCACCCGCTCCCCCGGCCCTTCATGGTGGCGGCGACCCAGAACCCCGTCGAGCACGAGGGCACCTACCCGCTCCCCGAGGCCCAGCTCGACCGCTTCCTGCTCAAGCTGGTGCTGCCGCTGCCCGAGCGCGACGACGAGGTCGCCATCGTGCGCCGCCACGCCGACGGCTTCGACCCGCGCGACGTTGCCGGGGCCGGGGTGACGCCGGTCGCCGGGCCGGGCCACGTCGCGGCCGGCATCGCGGCGGTCGGCGAGGTGCGCGTCGCCGACGAGGTCGCGGCGTACGTCGTGGACCTGGCGCGGGCGACCCGTGACTCGCCGTCGCTGGCGCTGGGCGTCAGCCCGCGCGGCGCCACGGCCCTGCTGCGCTCCAGCCGCGCGTGGGCCTGGCTGACCGGTCGCGACTTCGTGACGCCGGACGACGTCAAGGCGCTGGCCCACGCCACGCTCGCGCACCGGCTCGCGCTGCGGCCCGAGGCCGAGCTCGACGGCGTCGAGGTCGCGCAGGTGCTCGACACCGCCATCGCCTCCGTGACCGTCCCCCGCTGAGCGCCGTGGCCCTCACCTGGCGGGTGCCCGCGCTGCTGCTGCTCGGCCTGCTGCCGCTGCTGCTGGTGCCGCGCGCCGCCACGGCCTGGGCCTGGGTCGGCCTCGTGGTACTGCTCGTCGGCGGGGACCTGGCGCTGGCGCCCTCGCCCCGGCGCGTCGAGGTCGCGCGCCGCCCGGTCGGCCGCGTGCGGGTCGGCGAGCCGACGACCACGACCCTCGACGTGGTGGTCACCGGGCGCCGCCGGGCCCACGGGCTGCTGCGCGACGCCTGGCAGCCCTCGGCCGGCGCCGCCGGCAACCGGCACCGGCTCGACCTGCGGCCCGGTGTCGGCAGCGCCCTGGTCACCGACCTGCTCCCCGTGCGCCGTGGCGACCTGCGCGCCGACCGGGTGACGCTGCGGCTGCTGGGGCCGCTGCGGCTCGCCGCGCGGCAGCGGTCGCTGCTGGCGGGCGGGTCGCTGCGGGCGCTGCCGGCGTTCCCCTCGGTGCGGGCGCTGCCCAGCCGCCTGGCGCGGCTGCGCGAGCTCGAGGGCCTGGCCGCGGTGCGGTTGCGCGGGCAGGGCACGGAGTTCGACTCGCTGCGCGACTACGTGCGCGGCGACGACGTCCGCAGCGTCGACTGGCGTGCCAGCGCCCGGACCCGGTCGGTCGTGGTGCGCACCTGGCAGCCCGAGCGCGACCGCCGGGTGGTGCTGGTGCTCGACACCGGCCGCACCTCGGCCGGGCGCGTCGGTGACGCCCCCCGGCTCGACGCCGCGATGGACGCCGCCCTGCTGCTCGCCACGGTCGCGGCCCGGGCGGGCGACCGCGTCTCGCTCGTCGCCGGCGACGCCGTGGTGCGCGCCCGGGTGGACGGCGGGGCAGGTGGTCGCCGCGGGCGCGACGTGGTCGCGGAGGCGCAGGAGGCGATGGCCCGACTCGACCCGGAGCTGGCCGAGACCGACTGGCGCCGCCTGGTGGGGGCCGTCGGCACCCTGACCAGGCAGCGGTCGCTGGTGGTGCTGCTCACCGCGCTGGAGCCGGCGGCCCTCGAGGCGGGGCTGCTGCCCGTGCTCGGGGCCCTGACGGCCCGGCACCGCGTCGTGGTCGCCTCGGTCCGCGACCCCGAGGTCGACCGCGTGGCCCGGGAGCGCGGTGACGCGGCCTCGGCGTACGCCGCGGCCGCGGCCGAGCAGACCTCGTCGGGCCGGGCGCGCACCTCCCGCCTGCTCGCGCGGATGGGCGTCGAGGTGCTCGACGTCGACGCCGACCACCTCGCCGTGCGGCTCACCGACCACTACCTGGAGCTCAAGGCCCGCGCCCTGCTCTGAGGGCGGGCAGGTCGCTCAGCCGGCGGTCGCGACCCGGTCCTCCAGCAGGGAGGCGTCGAGGTCGCCGGTGTGGCCCGCGCGGGCCGCCCGGCGCCCCGGCCCCCAGACGTAGGCCAGGAAGGCCACCTCGGCCACCACCCCGATCGCGACCCGGGCCCAGGTCGGCAGGGGCGAGGGGGTGACGAAGCCCTCGATGACCCCCGAGACCAGCAGCACCACGACCAGCCCGAGGGCGATGCCGCCGGCCGCGCGGCCCTCGCGCGCCAGCGACTGCACCCGCGGCCGGTCGCCCGGCACCACCCACGACCAGCACAGCCGCAGCCCCGTGCCGGCGGCCACGAAGACGGCCGTCAGCTCGAGCAGGCCGTGCGGGGTGATGAGCCCGAAGAACAGCCCGGCGCGGTCGTAGCGGATCATCAGCGACGCGACCAGGGCCAGGTTGAGCAGGTTCTGCAGCAGCAGCCACAGGACCGGGAGCCCCAGCACCCCCAGCGCGATGCACAGCGCCGCGACCCAGGCGTTGTTGGTCCACACCTGCGCGGAGAAGCTGCCGGCGGCCGACTCGGAGTAGTAGCCCTCGAAGTCGCTCTCCACCAGCCGGCGCACGGTGGCCGGGTCGAGCAGGCCCTGCTCGACCTGGGGGTTCGCGAGCAGCCACCACGTCATCAGCGCGGTCAGGGCGTAGCTGAGGAGCATCGTGGTCAGCCACCAGCGGCGGGTGGCGTACAGCGCGGCCGGGAAGCGCCGTCCGAAGAAGTCGGCGACCCCGCTCCACGCGGTCGTGCGGGTGCCCGCGGCGCGGTGGCGCGAGCGGGCGAGCAAGGCGCTGAGGTAGGCGACCACCTCGGGGTCGGGCACCGTCGTCCGCACCACCGACAGGTGGGTCGAGACCTCCTGGTGGAGCTCCACCAGCGCGTCGGCCTCGGGGCCGGTGCGGGGGCGACGCCGGCTGAGCCGGTCCAGCCGCTCCCAGGTGGGACCGTGCTGGCGCACGTACGCGTCGAGGTCCACGGCGCCAGCGTACGGCGCGCCCTACGCTGGCGGGGTGAGCCCGAGCGACTCCTCCCCCGAGGCCCGTCCGCGGTCCGGCCCCGCCCCGGGACCGGCCGCGACGACCTCCTGGGGCGCGACCCCGGGCGGGCACGACGCTGCCTGGGCCGACCTCGACCGCCTCGTCACCGGCGAGGGGGTCGCCCTCGAGCTGCCCCCGGCGTCGGCGGGGCTGCGGGTGGTCTCCGGCCTGGTCGACCTGGTGGTCCAGGTGGTCGTCCTGGTCGTGGGCCTGTTCGTCGCCGGGCTGCTGGCGACCAGCGAGGCGCTGGCGGCGGCGTACGGCGTGGTGGCGGTGGTCGGCGCCCTGGTCGTGGCCCCCACCGTCCTGGAGACGCTCACCGGCGGCCGCACCCTGGGCAAGCTGGCCCTCGGCCTGCGCACGGTCCGCGACGACGCCGGACCGGTCTCCTTCCACCACGTCTTCGTGCGCCACCTCGTGGGCGTCGTGGAGCTGTGGCTGCTGGTCGGGGTGCCGGCGCTGGCCGCGGCCCTGGTCACCACCCGTGGCAAGCGCCTGGGCGACCTGGTCGCCGGCACCTACGTGGTGCGCGACCGGGTGCGGCTCTCGCTGCCCTGGCCGGTGCCGATGCCCCCGCCGCTCGCGGCCTGGGCCGCCGGCGCCGACATCGCCCCGCTGCCCGACCGGCTCGCCCTCACCGTGCGCCGGGTGCTGGCCCGGGGCGGGACGCTGCACCCCGAGGCCCGCCGCGCGCTGACCGAGCGGACCGCCGCGCAGGTGGCCCGCCACGTGGCCCCGCCGCCACCGCCCGGCACGCCGCCCGAGGCGTTCCTCGCCGCCGTGAGCGCCGAGCGCCGCTCCCGCGACGAGGTCCGGCTGCGCCGCGAGGCCGAGCTGCGGCACCGGCTGACGGCCCGGCGGCCCTGACCACGGGCCGGGACACCCCTCAGATCTGGGCGTTCTCCTGGGCGACCTCGTCCAGGGTCGTCTCCTGCCGCGCGTCCCGGGCCCGCGGGACCAGCGCGCACATCGCCGCCGCGGCCACGCACAGCACGCCGGCGGTCAGCCACGCCCCCTGGTAGTCGCCGGTCGCCTGCCGCACCCACCCGGCGTACGACGCGGCGACGCCGGCGCCGACCATGTGCGCGGCGAACACCCACCCGAAGACGACCCCGGAGCGGGCGGTGCCGAAGTGGATCCGGCACAGCGCGACCGTCGGCGGCACGGTCGCGACCCAGTCGAGCCCGTAGAACACGATGAACAGGAACAGGCTCGGCGCCACCGTCGGGCCGAGCAGCGAGGGCACCACGAGCAGCGAGAGCCCGCGCAGGAAGTAGTAGCCGACCAGCAGCAGCCGCGGGTCCACGCGGTCGGTGAGCCAGCCCGAGGCGACCGTGCCGACGATGTCGAAGACCCCGATCAGGGCCAGCAGCGAGGCCGAGGTGGTCGCCGGCATCCCGTGGTCGTGGGCGGCCGGGATGAAGTGGGTGCCGACCAGTCCGTTGGTCGACCAGCCGCAGATCCAGAAGGTGAGGAACAGCGCCCAGAAGGTCCACGTCCGGCTGACCTGGCGCAGCGTCCCCAGCGCCACGCGGGCCGGCCCGGGACCGCTGCGGTCCACCGGCGGCTCGACGTACGACGCGGGGGCGCCGTGGGGCACCTGGCCCACGTCGGCCGGCCGGTCGCGCATCACCAGCGCCACCACCGGCACGAGCAGCAGGGCGACCACCGCGACCAGGCCGGCCGCCCACCGCCACCCGGGCCCGTCGGCCAGCCGCGCGATGGCCGGCAGGAACACCAGCTGGCCGGTCGAGCTGGCGGCCGAGAACAGGCCGGTCACCAGACCGCGCTGCCCGACGAACCAGCGGTTGGCCACGACGGCCCCGAACACCAGGGCCATGGAGCCGGTGCCGACCCCGACGGGCAGCCCCCACAGCAGCCACAGCTGCCACGACTCGGTCATCACGAGGGTCAGGCCCGAGCCGACCGAGACCAGCAGCAGGCCCAGCGCGGCCACCCGGCGCAGCCCGAAGCGCTCCATCAGCGCAGCGGCGAACGGGGCGGTGAGGCCGTAGACGACGAGGTTGAGGGTGACCGCCCCCGAGGTGGTGGTGCGCGACCACCCGAACTCCGCCTCCAACGGCTCGAGCAGCGCCCCGGTCGAGGACCGGAAGCCGGCCGCCGCGACCAGGGCGGCGAGCGTCGCCAGCGCCACCCACCACGCCCGCGACGAGCGCGCCCGGGTGGGCATCGGGGACGGGGCCGCGGTGGTCACCGACGCAGTCTAGGAACCCGGCGAGCCGGGGCCCTTGTCCGGCTCGTGCGGCCGACCTAGCGTCGGAGGATGGACGGCGTCGTCCTGACGGGCTTGCTGCAGGTGCTGGGGATCTCGATGGTCCCCGTCGTCGTGGTGCTCGTCTGGACGCGGGCACCCCGGGCGTGGGCCTGGCTGGTCCCCCGGCTGCCCCACCGGACGCCACCGGAGCGGCCCGCGCACCCGCCCCTGGAGAAGCTGGCCGCGGACCTGCGCCGGCTCTGGCCCGAGGTCTACGACCCGCGGCCGGGCACGCGGATGGCCAAGCACCGCGGCGTCGTCCAGGCGTACGACGCGCACCTGGCGGAGGTGGCGGGCGTGCTGGAGGTCGAGACCGCGCTGCTCGACCTGCTCGAGACCAGCCTGGAGCGCGAGGCCGAGCGGATGCGGGTCGAGCACGCCCTGGCGCTGGCCGGCCTGGTCTGGCAGGTGCGCCGCACCGGCGACCCCGACCGGCCGCAGTAGCCGGCGCGGGTCACCGCCGCGGGCTCAGCGCGTGCGGCGGTAGCACAGGTCGGTGATGGCGCGGCCCGCCTCGACGCCCTTGCGCTCGAACTTGGTGACCGGCCGGTCGGCCCACCGCTCGACCACGCCCCCGGCCAGACCCGGGGTGGCGTCGAGGACCGCGCGCATCTGGTCGGCGTACTCCGCCCAGTCGGTCGCCAGCCGCCAGCACCCGCCGACCGGCAGCCGGGTGGCGACCAGGGCCGCGAACTCCGGGCTCACCAGGCGCCGCTTGTGGTGCCGCTTCTTGGGCCACGGATCGGGGAAGAACGTCCACAGCTCGCTGACCTCGCCGGGGCCGAAGAGGTGCTCGAGGCTCCAGATCGCGTCGACCGAGAGCAGCCGGACGTTGTCGGCCCCCTCCTCGGCCAGCAGGCCGAGCGTGTGGGCGACCCCGGGTCGCCACACCTCGAGCGCCACCACGTCGTGCCCCGGACGCGCGGCCGCGAGCACCGCGGTGGCCTCCCCCACCCCCGAGCCGATCTCGACGATCCTCGGGGCACGACGGCCGAACAGCTCGTCCCAGTCGAAGCCCGGCTCGTCGACGCGATCGTCGGGGACCACCCACCGCTGCTGGTGGGCGTCCCACGACTCCTGCTGGGAGGGGGTGAAGCGGCTGCCGCGCCGCGAGTAGGTCAGCACCTCGCGCATCCGGCGCCCGTCGTCGGTGAACTTCTGGTGCGGCCGGGCGGGGGGCAGCGGGTCACGGGCAGGCGAGGTCACGGCCGACATTCTCGGACACGTCCCGCACCCCGGTGCGCAGCGGCCCGCTGCGGGTGTGGTCCACACCTCGCCGACCACGCCCCGGTCGGTGCCCTAGATTGCCGCCATGACCGCCGCCCCCACCGTCGACCGTGGCCGCCTGGCCGACCTGCGCCGCGAGGAGGAGCAGCGCTTCGTCGAGCTGCACCCCCGCTCGGCCGAGCTCGCCGCCGAGGCGGCCGGCTCCCTGCTCGCCGGCGTGCCGATGCCGTGGATGACCCGCTGGCCCGGCGCCTTCCCGCTGTTCTGCGCCTCCGCCTCGGGCGCCCGCCTGGTCGACGTCGACGGTCACGCCTACGTCGACCTGTGCCTCGGCGACACCGGCGCGATGACCGGGCACGCCCTGCCCCAGGTCGCCGAGGCCGTCGCCCGGCAGGCCGCGTCGGGGATCACCACCATGCTGCCCTCCGCCGACGCCGTGTGGGTGGGCCAGGAGCTCGCCCGCCGCTTCGGGCTGCCGCGCTGGCAGCTCGCGATGTCGGCCACCGACGCCAACCGGTTCGTGCTGCGCTTCGCCCGCCACCTGACCGGCCGACCGCGGGTCGCCGTCATGGACTGGTGCTACCACGGCACCGTCGACGAGACCCTCGCCGTGCTCGACGGCGACCGGGTCGTGCCCCGGCCCGGGGCGCTGGGCCCGCAGGTCGACGCGGCGCTGACCACCGCGGTGGTGCCCTTCAACGACCTGGACGCGCTCGACCGACGCCTGGCGCAGGGCGACATCGCCTGCCTGCTGATGGAGCCGGCGCTGACCAACATCGGGATCGTGCTGCCCGAGGTGGGCTACCTCGCCGGGGTCCGCGAGGTCACCCGGCGCCACGACGTGCTGCTGGTCGTCGACGAGACGCACACGCTGTGCGCCGGGCCCGGCGGCGCGACGGCCGCGTGGGGTCTGGAGCCCGACCTGCTGGTCGTCGGCAAGCCGATCGGGGGCGGGGTGCCCGCGGCGGCGTACGGCCTCTCGCAGGCGGTGGCCGACCGGCTCGACGGGCCGATGCTGGGCCACGAGATCGACGTCGCCGGCGTCGGCGGCACCCTGACCGCCAACGCCCTGAGCCTCGCGGCCGTCCGGGCCACGCTGTCGACCTGCCTGCGCGAGGAGGACTTCGCGGTCGCCGTCCCCCTGGCGGAGCGGTTCGCCGCCGGGGTCGCGGGCGTCATCGAGCAGCACGGCCTGCCCTGGCACGTGCAGCGCCTCGGCTGCCGGGCGGAGTACTGGTTCTGCCCGCCCCCGCGCGACGGCGCCGCCGCCGCGGCAGCCGTCGACGAGGACCTCGAGGGCTTCCTGCACCTGTGGTCGCTCAACCGGGGGGGTGCTGCTGACGCCGTTCCACAACATGGCGCTGTTCAGCCCGGCGCACACCGAGGCCGACGTCGACCGCCACACCGAGGTCTTCGGCGAGGCCGTCGCGGCCCTGCTCGCCTGAGCGACCTCGAGGGTCAGTAGCTGGCCGCGGCCTCGTCGTGGGAGGCGACGTCGAACTCGTTGCCGTCGGGGTCGGCGAGCGTGGCCCAGGAGAAGGACTCCTCGCCGCGCCGCCCCACCAGTCGCGCCCCCGCCGCCACCAGCCGGTCCACCTCCGCGTCGAGGTCGGGCGCCGAGAGGTCGAGGTGCAGCCGGTTCTTGCCCGGCGTGGGGTCCTCCACCTTCTGGAACGCCAGCAGCACGGGGGGCGCCGGCACCACGACGAACCACCCGTCGTGGTTCTGCGCGATCTCGGTCCCGAGCTGCTCGGCCCACCAGCCGCCCAGGCGCTCCGCGTCCTGGGTGTCCACCGTCACCATGCCGATCGTCAGTGTCATGAGGGCACCGTAGGTGCGAGCACCGACAGGGGTCGAGCCCCTCGGGACGGGGCGGACGGCCGTGCGCGGTCCCGGGGACGCACGAAGGCCCCGGACCAGCAGGTCCGGGGCCTTCGGGGTGAAGCGCTAGATCACTTGGTGATCTTGGTGACGCGGCCGGCGCCGACGGTGCGGCCACCCTCGCGGATCGCGAAGCGGAGGCCGTCCTCCATGGCGATCGGCTGGATCAGCTCGACCGACATGTCGGTGTTGTCGCCGGGCATGACCATCTCGCGGCCCTCGGGGAGGGTCACGACGCCCGTGACGTCCGTGGTCCGGAAGTAGAACTGCGGCCGGTAGTTGTTGAAGAACGGCGTGTGACGGCCGCCCTCCTCCTTCGAGAGGATGTAGACCGAGGCCTCGAAGTTGGTGTGCGGGGTCGTCGTGCCGGGCTTGATCACGACCATGCCGCGCTCGACGTCCTCGCGCTTGGTGCCGCGGAGGAGCAGACCGACGTTCTCGCCGGCCTCGCCGGTGTCGAGGAGCTTGCGGAACATCTCGATGCCGGTGACGGTCGAGCTCTGCTTGCCCTCGCGGATGCCGATGATGTCGACGGTCTCGTTGACCTTGACGATGCCGCGCTCGATGCGACCGGTGATGACGGTGCCACGACCGGTGATCGTGAAGACGTCCTCGAC
Source organism: Nocardioides scoriae (assembly GCF_900104965.1). NCBI lineage: Bacteria > Bacillati > Actinomycetota > Actinomycetes > Propionibacteriales > Nocardioidaceae > Nocardioides > Nocardioides scoriae. The sequence goes on from NZ_LT629757.1 coordinate 2,260,143, forward strand.
GGGCATGAGGAAGGGCTTGTCGGTCTCGCGCTCGGGCTGCGGGATGTACTCGTCCACCGCGTCCATGAGCTTGAGGATCGACTCGCCCCACTTCTCGTCGCCCTGCAGCGCCGGGAAGGCCGCGACCTGGACGACGGGGATGTCGTCGCCGTCGTACTCGTACTCGGAGAGGAGCTCGCGCACCTCCATCTCGACGAGCTCGATGAGCTCCTCGTCGTCGACCATGTCGCACTTGTTCAGCGCGACGACCAGGGCGGGCACGCCGACCTGACGGGCGAGCAGCACGTGCTCGCGCGTCTGGGGCATGGGGCCGTCGGTGGCGGCGACCACGAGGATCGCGCCGTCCATCTGGGCCGCACCGGTGATCATGTTCTTGATGTAGTCGGCGTGACCGGGGCAGTCCACGTGGGCGTAGTGCCGGTTCTCGGTCTGGTACTCGACGTGCGCGATCGAGATCGTGATGCCGCGCTGACGCTCCTCGGGGGCCTTGTCGATCTCGTCGAAGGCCGAGGCGGCGTTCAGGTCGGGGTACTTGTTGTGCAGGACCTTGGTGATCGCTGCGGTCAACGTCGTCTTGCCGTGGTCGATGTGACCGATGGTGCCGATGTTGACGTGCGGCTTGGTCCGCTCGAACTTCGCCTTAGCCACTGGGGCTCCTCCTGTTGTTGTTACGTGAACTCGTGGGTGAACTGGGGGTGGTGCCGGACCGCGACGCTACTCGCCGCGGACCTTCTTGATGATCTCGTCGGCGACGTTCTGGGGAACCTCGGCGTAGGAGTCGAACTCCATCGAGTACGACGCCTGGCCAGAGGTCTTCGACCGCAGGTCACCAACGTACCCGAACATCTCCGACAGCGGCACGAGGGCGTCGACCACGCGGTCGCCCGAGCGCTCCGACATCGCGCGCACCTGGCCGCGACGCGAGTTGATGTCGCCGATGACGTCGCCCATGAAGGACTCCGGCGTGACGACCTCGACCGCGAACATCGGCTCCAGCAGGACCGGCTTGGCCATGCGGGCGGCCTCCTTGAAGGCCTGGTTGCCGGCGATCTTGAAGGCCAGCTCGGAGGAGTCGACGTCGTGGTAGGCGCCGTCCTCGAGCGTGAACTTCACGTCGACCATGGGGTAGCCGGCGAGCACGCCGAACTCCATGGCGTCCTGGCCGCCCTGGTCCACCGAGGGGATGTACTCCTTGGGGACACGACCACCGGAGACGTTGTTGACGAACTCGTAGCCCGCACCGAGACCGGTCTCGGGGTCGGTGTTCGGCTCGAGGCTGATCTGCACCTTCGCGAACTGGCCCGAACCACCGGTCTGCTTCTTGTGCGTGTAGCCGTGCTTCTCGACCTTGCGACGGATCGTCTCGCGGTAGGCCACCTGCGGCTTGCCGACGGTCGCCTCGACGCGGAACTCGCGCTTCATGCGGTCGACGAGGATCTCCAGGTGGAGCTCGCCCATGCCGGCGATGATGGTCTGGCCGGTCTCCTCGTCCGCCTTGACGGTGAACGTGGGGTCCTCGTCGGACAGTCGCTGGATCGCGGTGCCGAGCTTCTCCTGGTCGCCCTTGGTCTTGGGCTCGATGGCCACCTCGATCACGGGGGCGGGGAAGGTCATCGACTCGAGGATCACCGGGTGACCGGGGTCGCACAGGGTGTGACCGGTCTTGGTGTCCTTGAGGCCCATGACGGCCACGATCTGGCCGGCGCCGACCGACGCGATCTCCTCACGCTTGTTGGCGTGCATCTGGTAGACCTTGCCGATCCGCTCCTTGCGGCCGTTGACGGAGTTCATCACCGTCGAGCCGGCGACGAGCTTGCCGGAGTAGACGCGCACGTAGATGAGCTTGCCCAGGTGCGGGTCGGTGGCGATCTTGTAGGCGAGGCCGGCGAAGGGCTCGTCGTCGCTGGGCTGGCGGACGATGACCTCGTCCTCGTCCTTGACCGAGTGGCCCTGGATGCCGTCGATGTCGAGCGGCGAGGGCAGGAACTTCACGACCGCGTCGAGCAGGGGCTGGACGCCCTTGTTCTTGAACGCGGTGCCGCACAGGACCGGGTTGATCTTGTCGGCGAGCGTGGCGCGACGGATCGCGGCCTCCAGCTCCTCGACGGAGAACTCGCCCTCGTCGAGGAACTTCTCCATGATCGCGTCGTCGGCGTCGGCCAGCGTCTCGAGGAGCTTCTCGCGGTACTCGGCGGCCTGGTCGGCCAGCTCCGCGGGGATCTCCTCGATCTCGTAGTCCTCGCCCATCTTGGTCTCGCCGCGCCAGGTCAGGGCACGCATGCCGACCAGGTCGACGACACCGAGGAAGTCGGACTCCGCGCCGATGGGCAGCTGGAGCACGAGCGGGGTGGAGTTGAGGCGCTCGACCATCATGTCGACGCAGCGGAAGAAGTCGGCACCGGTGCGGTCCAGCTTGTTCACGAAGCACATCCGCGGGACGGAGTACTTGTTGGCCTGGCGCCACACGGTCATGGTCTGGGGCTCGACACCGGCGACACCGTCGAAGACGGCGACGGCGCCGTCGAGGACGCGCAGCGAGCGCTCGACCTCGGCGGTGAAGTCGACGTGCCCGGGGGTGTCGATGATGTTGATCTGGTGGTTCTTCCACCAGCAGGTGGTGGCAGCGGAGGTGATGGTGATGCCCCGCTCCTGCTCCTGCTCCATCCAGTCCATCGTGGCCGCGCCCTCGTGGACCTCACCGATCTTGTAGGTCACACCGGTGTAGAAGAGGATGCGCTCGGTGGTGGTGGTCTTGCCGGCATCGATGTGAGCCATGATGCCGATGTTGCGGACCTGGTTGAGGTCAGTGGTGATGTCGACGGCCACGGTAGGTCTTCGATCCCCTCGGTTGGCTGGACGCTGTGCCCAGCTGGTTGGTCAGGTGGTCGGTACGCCGCCGCACGGTGTGGGCGGCGTACCGGAGGTCACCAGCGGTAGTGCGCGAAGGCCTTGTTGGACTCGGCCATCTTGTGGGTGTCCTCGCGCTTCTTCACAGCGGCGCCCAGGCCGTTGCTCGCGTCGAGGATCTCGTTCATCAGTCGCTCGGACATGGTCTTCTCGCGGCGGGCGGCGCTGTAGCCGACGAGCCAGCGCAGGGCCAGCGTCGTGCTGCGGTTGGCCTTGACCTCGATCGGGACCTGGTAGGTCGCACCGCCGACGCGGCGGGACTTGACCTCGATGGCCGGCTTCACGTTGTCCAGCGCACGCTTGAGCGTGACGACCGGGTCGGTGCCGGTCTTCTCGCGGGTGCCCTCGAGGGCGCTGTAGACGATGCGCTGGGCGACCTGCTTCTTGCCGTCCTGGAGCACCTTGGAGACCAGCTGCGAGACGAGCTGCGACCCGTAGACCGGGTCCATGTCGATCGGCCGCTTCGGGGCGGGACCCTTGCGGGGCATTAGCTCTTCTCCTTCTTCGCGCCGTAGCGGCTGCGGGCCTGCTTGCGGTTCTTGACACCCTGGGTGTCGAGCGAGCCGCGGATGATCTTGTAGCGGACGCCGGGGAGGTCCTTCACCCGGCCGCCGCGGACGAGCACGATGGAGTGCTCCTGGAGGTTGTGACCGACACCCGGGATGTAGGCGGTGACCTCGATGCCGCTCGACAGGCGCACGCGGGCGACCTTGCGGAGGGCAGAGTTCGGCTTCTTCGGGGTGGTGGTGTAGACGCGGGTGCAGACACCGCGTCGCTGGGGCGAACCCTTCAGGGCAGGCGTCTTGTTCTTGGACACCTTGTCCTGTCGGCCCTTGCGGACCAGCTGGTTGATCGTGGGCACCTGGTGGTTCCCTCTCTTGTCGACTCTCAGTGCGCGGCGCTCTGCCGGGCACGATGGTGATGCTGTGCGTGGTGCGGACGCGCTGCGCTGGATTCAGGGCACGCGAAGAGGTCTGGCGTTACCAGACACAAGGGATGAGATTACCGGGCGGGTCCACCACGGTCAAAACGAGCCGCACGCCCCTCCCGCGGGGCCCGACCCGACCCTCGTCACGCGGGCGACACACGGATGCGTCAGAGTGCCGCCCATGGCACTGACCTGGAAGCTGCACGGCGACGGCACCACCATCACCGAGGGCGAGATCGTGCGTCCCGACGAGCGGCTCGCGTGGCCGGCCACGATCGGCCTGGGCCTGCAGCACGTGGTGGCGATGTTCGGCGCGACCTTCCTGGTCCCGCTGCTGACCGGCTTCCCGCCCACCACGACGCTGTTCTTCTCCGGCGTCGGCACGCTGCTGTTCCTGCTGGTGACCCGCAACCGGCTCCCCAGCTACCTCGGCTCGTCGTTCGCCTTCATCGCGCCCATCACGGCGGCGACCGCCTCCGACGGCCAGGGTGGCGCGCTGTTCGGCATCGTCGTGGTCGGCCTGCTGCTGGCGCTGGTGGGGCTGCTCGTCACCGTCACCGGCACCGGGTGGATCGACGCCCTGATGCCGCCCGTCGTGGCCGGCGCGATCGTGGCGCTCATCGGCCTCAACCTGGCGCCGGTGGCCAAGACCAACTTCACCGCCGCCCCGTGGGTCGCGCTCATCACCCTCACCGCGGTCGTGGTGTGGACGGTCGCCTTCCGCGGCCTGCTCGCCCGGCTGTCGATCTTCTTCGGCGTCGTGGTCGGCTACGTCGCCGCGGTCCTCGCCGGTCAGGTCGACTTCGCGCCCGTGCGCGACGCCGCCTGGGTGGGCCTGCCCGACTTCACCACCCCCACCGTCGCGTGGTCGGTGCTGCCGGCCTTCGTCCCGGTCGTGCTCGTGCTCGTCGCCGAGAACGTCGGCCACGTCCGCAGCGTCGCCCACCTCGCGGACCCGGCCCTCAACAAGGAGACCGGCCGGGCGCTGTTCGCCGACGGCCTCGCGACCACGGTCGCCGGCCTCGGCGGCGGCTCCGGCACCACGACGTACGGCGAGAACATCGGCGTGATGGCCGCGACCAAGGTCTACTCGACGGCCGCCTACTGGGTCGCCGGCACCTTCGCGGTGGTGCTCGGCTTCCTGCCCAAGGTCGGCGCGGTCGTCAACACCATCCCGCCGGGCGTCCTGGGCGGCGTCACCACCGCGCTCTACGGCCTCATCGGCGTCATCGGCGTCAAGATCTGGATCGACAACGGCGTGGACTTCTCGCGGCCGGTCAACCAGTTCACCGCCGCGACCGCGCTGGTGGTGGGCATCGCCGACTTCACCTTCTCCGCCGGCCAGCTCAGCTTCAACGGCATCGCGCTCGGCACGGTCGCGGCGATCGTCGTCTACCACGTGATGTCGGCGATCGAGCGCGCCCGGAGCTGAGGCCACGGCGCTGCCCGGCCCTGCTCAGCGACCGGCGGCGGCGTCGGACTGGGCCCGCGCCTGGGCGGGGTCGAACCCGTAGGCCTCCACGGGACCGAGCTCCCCGGACCACCACCGGTCCAGCACGTGGCGCTCGTGCGGCACCGTCAGCTCCGGCAGCCCGTCCAGCGGCCACCAGCGCAGGTCGGCCGCCTTGTCCGGCTCCTGCAGCCGCGGCTCGCGGTCCCAGGTGCGGCAGGCGAAGAACCAGTCGACCCGTTCGTCGACCGCGGCGCCGCCCGCCCCGGTGCGGTGCATCGTCGTGATCGGCTCGAGGTCGCGGACCCGCAGCACGACGCCGAGCTCCTCGAGCGCCTCGCGGACGGCGGCGTCGTGGACGGGCTCCCCGGCCTCGACGTGCCCGGCCGCCGCGCACGCCCAGCGGCCGTCCATGTAGCCCGTGCCCTCGCGCAGCTGCAGCAGCACCTCGTCACCCCGCCGCAGCACGACGTACGCCGCGGGCACGACCCGGAACCGCTCGACCTCCTGGGGCGGGTAGTCCGAGACGTTCGGCACCTCCGAAGCCCCTCCAGCGCTGCTCATCGTCGCGGACTACCGCTGCGGGGCGCCACGGAGCAGCAGCTCGGCGAGGTGCAGCGCCGGGCGCCCGGCGAGGTCGTCGAGCTGGGTGCGGCACGAGAAGCCGTCGGCGAGCACGACGGCGTCCGGCCCGGCAGCTCGTACGGCGGGCAGCAGGTCGTGCTCGGCCACCGCGACGCTGGTCTCGTAGTGGCCGACCTCGACCCCGAAGTTGCCGGCCAGCCCGCAGCAGCCGCCGACCCGCGTCACCTCGGCGCCGGTCCGGGCGAGCAGGGCGGCGTCGACCTCCCAGCCCAGGACGGCGTGGTGGTGGCAGTGCGGCTGGGCCACGACCTCGACCCCGGTCAGGTCGGGCGGGGTCCACTCCCCCGCGGCCACCCGCGCGGAGAGGAACTCGGCCAGGGTGCGCATCCCGGCGGCCACCTCGGCGACCCGCGGGTCGTCGACGAGCTGGGCGGCGTCCTCGCGGATCGCGGCCAGGCAGCTGGGCTCGAGGCCGACGACCGGGACACCCGAGGAGACGTAGCGGTGCAGCGTCTCCACCGCCCGGCCGACGATCTTCCGCGCCGCGGACAGCTGGCCCGTGGTGATCCACGTGAGGCCGCAGCAGGCGGGGCCGGGGATGACCTCGGCCCGCAGCCCGGTGGAGCGCAGCAGCTCCAGGGCTGCCCGGCCGGTGTCGGCGGCGAAGCTGTCGGTGAAGGAGTCGGCCCAGACCCAGACGTCCACGTCGGTGCGCGCCGCGGCGTCCCCGCCACCCGACCGGGACCGCAGCGGCTGCTCGGAGAAGCGCGGGAGGCTGCGGCGCTGGTCGACGCCGGCGGCGGCCTTGGCCAGGCGCGCGACGGTCGTGCTCCGCAGCGCCGTGTTGGCCAGGCGCGCCGGCGCCATCCGGGCCCAGCGCGGCAGCTGGCCGAGCGCGTAGTGGGAGCGGGGGCGCAGCCGCCCGGCGTACCGCTGCGAGAGCACCTCGGACTTGTAGGTCGCCATGTCCACGCCGGTGGGGCAGTCGGAGGCGCAGCCCTTGCAGGACAGGCACAGGTCGAGCGCCTCGCCGACGGCCTCGCTGCGCACGTCGAGGACGCCCGACACGACGTCCTGCAGCACGTGGGCGCGACCGCGGGTGGAGTCCTTCTCCTCGCGGCTGGCCAGGTACGACGGGCACATCACGCCGCCGGTGCCGGTGTTGTCGGCGACGCACTTGCCCACCCCCGTGCAGCGGTGCACCGCCGAGGTGAGCGAGCCGTGGTCGTGGGTCAGGCGCAGCGTGGTCCGCAGGCCGGGCAGCGGCTGGGCCAGCCGCAGGTCGGAGTCGAAGGGCGCCGGGTCGACGAGCACCCCCGGGTTGAGCAGCCCACGCGGGTCGAGCACGCGCTTGGCCTGCTCCATCAGCGCGATCGCCGCCGGGGAGTACATCCGCGGGAGCAGCTCCGAGCGCGCCCGGCCGTCGCCGTGCTCGCCCGACATCGAGCCGCCGTAGCCCGCGACCAGGTCGGCGGCCTGCTCCACGAAGTGCCGGTAGCGCCCGCGACCGGCCTCGTCCTCGAGCTCGAAGTCGATGCGCACGTGCACGCAGCCGTCACCGAAGTGGCCGTAGGGCACGCCGTCGAGGCCGCTCTGGTGCAGCAGGGCGTCGAAGTCGCGCAGGTAGGCGCCGAGCTTCTCGGGCGGCACCGCCGCGTCCTCCCAGCCCGCCTGCGCCGGGCGCGTGAGCGAGCGGGCGGCCAGACCGGCGCCGTCCTCGCGGATCCGCCACAGGGCGAGCTGCTCGCGGACGTCGGTGACGACGCGGTGGGCGACGCCGGCCGTGCGGGCGACCGCCCGGGCCCGGGCGTCGGCCTCGGCCAGCGAGTCGGCGGTGACCTCGGCGAACAACCAGCCGCCACCGGCGGGGAGCTCGGGGTGGGAGCTGACCATGTCGACGATGCGCTCGCCCAGGCCCTCGCACGCGACGAGGTCGTGGCCGGCGAGCAGGGCGGGGACGGCGTCGGCGGCCTCGGCCATCGTCGGGTATGCCAGCACGGCCAGGGCGCGGAAGGGGGCGTCCTCGACCAGGCGCACGTGGGCGTCGAGGACGACGCCGAGGGTGCCCTCGGTGCCGGCGAGGAAGCGGTCGAAGCGACGGCCACGCTCGGGGAGCAGGTGCTCGAAGGAGTAGCCCGACACCTGGCGGCCGAACCGGCCGAACTCCGTGCGGACGACCCCGAGGTGGGCGTCGACCAGCTCGGTCAGGGCCGCGGGCGGCGCCAGGTCCGGTCCCGTGCGCACCACGGTGCCGTCGGCGAGCAGCACCGTCATGGCCTCGATGTTGTCGACCGTGCGGCCGTAGCCCAGCGCCCGCGACCCGCAGGCGTTGTTGCCGATCATCCCGCCGACGGTGCAGCGCGTGTGCGTCGAGGGATCGGGGCCGAAGCGCAGCCCCAGGGGCACCGCCTGCCGCTGCAGGCTGGCGTGCACCGCCCCCGGCTGGACGTGGGCGACCCGCGCCTCGGCGTCGATGGAGAGCACGTCGTGCAGGTGCCGGGTGGTGTCGAGCACGATGCCCGCACCGATGGCGTTGCCCGCGATCGAGGTGCCGGCCCCGCGCATCGTCAGCGGCACCCCGGTCTCGCGGACCACCCCGAGCACCGCCTGGATCTCGTCGGTGTGCCGGGGCCGCACGACGACCTGCGGAGCCACCCGCCACAGCCCGGCGTCGCTGGCGTAGAGCGATCGTGCGAGGTCGGAGTCGTCGACGTCGGAGACTCCCGCGGACCGCAGGGCCTGGACGAGATCGCTGGTCGGCACGTGCTCCAGTCTCTCACCCGGGTGCACGCCGCCGGCCGCTCCCTCCGCCCGTGGACGGGCCTACCAGAGCTCGAGCGAGCGCTCCAGGATCCCGGCGGCGTCCTCCTCGGTGACCTCGCGGGGGGAGGTGGCGAGCAGCCGCTGCTGCTTGAGGGTGCCCTCGACGAGGTCGTCGATGTCGCCCTTGTCGTAGCCGACGGCGGCCAGGCCGTTGGGGATGGTGATGTCGCGCATCAGCTCGGCGAGCACGGCGGGCAGGGTGTCGGGGCCGCGGTCGTGCGAGTGGCCGGGGGCGAGCAGCTCCGCGGCCTTGAGGTGGCGCTCGGGCGAGGCCTCGAAGGTCCAGCGGAAGGCCTCGGGCGCGGTCAGCGAGACGGCCATGCCGTGCGGCACCATCGCCTCGTCCTGGGGGTAGCCCTCGGGCCGGAAGCCCCTGACGCGGCCGGCGATCGGGTAGGCGTTGGCGTGCGGGATGTGCACGCCGGCGTTGCCGAAGCCGATGCCGGCGAAGGTGGCGGCCATCGCCATCTGGTGGCGGGCCTCGTCGTCGTCGCCGTGCAGCACGGCGGTGCGGAAGGACTCCGAGAGCAGCGACATCGCCTTCTCCGACCACATGTCCGACATCGGGTTGGAGCCGCAGTAGGGCACGCGCTGGTCGGGCTGCTTGCGGTCGTAGGAGCGGTAGTCGCGGGCGGTGTAGCTCTCCAGCGCGTGGCACAGGATGTCCATGCCGGCCGCGGAGGTCACCCCGGCCGGCTGGGTGCGGGTCAGGGCGGGGTCGACGACGGCCAGGGTGGGACGCAGCCGCGGGTGGCTGATGCCGGTCTTGACGTGCTGGGCCAGCACGTCGAGGACGCAGATGGTGGTCGACTCCGCGCCGGTGCCGGTCGTGGTCGGCACGGCGACCAGGGGCTTGAGCGGCGAGGCCGGGGCGCGGCCCTGGCCGACGGGGGCGTTGATGTAGTCCATCAGCTCGCCCTCGTTGGTGGTGAGCAGGTTGACCGCCTTGGCGGTGTCGATCGAGGAGCCGCCCCCGACCGCGACGAAGGCGTCCCAGGGACCGGTCGCACGGGCGTGCGCGATCGCCTCCTCGAGGCTGGCGTCGGTCGGCTCCACGTGGACGCCGTCGAAGACCGCGGCCTCGATGCCGAACTGCGCCATCTGGTCGGCGACCCGCTGGGGATGGCCGGTGGCGGCCACGCCGGCGTCGGTGACGACCAGCACCCGCTTCACGGAGTACTGGGAGAGGTCGTAGCCGATCTCGTCGGAGGCCCCCTCACCGAACTTCAGACCGGGTGCTCCGTAGGTGAAGATCGACTCAGCGCTCATGACGCCAATCTAGCGACCCACGTGACCGGCGCCACTCCCCCGGCTCCTCCTCCTCCGCTGCTCCGGGCCGGCGCCGCTACTGTGCGGGCGTGTCCGACCCGGTGTACCGCCTCGTCAACGGGGTCGGCCGGCTCGCGCTGCGGGCGCTGCGCCTCGAGGTCCGGTGGACCGGTGCCGAGCACCTGCCGACGCAGGGGCCGGTGGTGCTCGCTGCCACCCACGGGTCGTTCCCCGACTTCGTGCTGCTCGAGCGGGTGGCGGTCACCCGAGGCCGCTACGTGCGGTTCCTGACCCGCCACGACGTCTGGCACGCGCCCGGCGTGCCGTTCTTCATGGACGCCATGCGCCACGTGCCGGTGGACCGCGACGCCCCGGCGGCGGCGTACCTGCGGGCCCGGGCGCTGCTGCGGGCCGGCGAGGCCGTCGGCGGGTTCCCCGAGGCGGGGATCTCGCACTCCTACACGGTGCGGCCGCTGATGCGCGGCCTGGTGGCGCTGGCCCAGGAGGTGGGGGTGCCGCTGGTGCCGGTCGCGCTGTGGGGCGGTCAGCGGCTGCTCGGCGTCGGGGACCCCGCCCCGCCACCGGACTGGACGCGCGGCCGGCGGGTCGACCTGGCCCTGGGGCCCGCGCTGCGCGTGGCACCCGGGGACGACCTGACCGAGCGCACCCACGAGCTCGGGCACGTGCTGACCGACCTGCTGGAGGGGCTGCAGCGACTGCCCCACCACCAGCCGCGGCCGGGCCAGGTCGCGCCGTGGCACCCCGCCCACCTCGGCGGCCACGCGCCCTCCCGCTACCGCGCGGTCGAGCTCGAGACCGTGCCGCTCCACGCGGTCAGGCCGAGCTGGGGTCCCGATCTCGACGCCTACGGCGGGCCCGCTGGAAGGACCCCACCGGGTCCACCAGCACGTTGAGGCGCGAGGACACCGGCTGCCAGGCCAGCACCAGCGCCAGGGCGACCGCGGCCAGCGTGGTCAGCACCAGCGACACCGGCCAGTGGTCGGCCGCCCAGCCCTTGTAGCCCAGGAACTCAGCGCCCAGCACCACGAAGCCGTGGTAGAGGTAGACGACCAGGGTGGCCCCGCCCATCGCGGAGAACCACGTCCTGGTGCGCGGCACCACGGCGAAGAACGCGAAGGCACCGACCAGGCCGCTGAGCAGCATCCCCATGCGGATCACGAAGGCCCGCAGGTTGTCCGGGTCGAGGGCGTCGTAGCGGGTCCGGTAGTAGAACCACTCGGTCTCCAGCAGGTCGCCGGCCCAGCGGGCGGCCACGGCCATCAGCAGCAGCACGGCGAAGCCGTACCAGCGCGCGCGGCGGCTGCGGATCAGGTTCCAGTGGCCCTCGTGCATCTTCAGGCCGAGCACGAAGAAGGGCAGCAGCCCCAGGATGCGGGCGTTGTCGAGGGTGTCGGTGGCGAACAGCCCGGCGGCCAGGCTGATCGCGGTCGCCACCACCACCTTCGCCGGCAGACGCGTGAAGACCGGCGTCGCCAGGCGCCAGAAGAAGAGGGCGGACAGGTACCACATCGGCCAGTGCGGGTTGGCCCAGATCCGCTCGAACTCCACCCCGCCGAACTCGTGGCGGAACCACACGAGCAGGCCCTCGAACACGACGTACGGCAGCGCCACCGTGGTGAGCAGCGACGTCATCCGGGCGCGGGTGTACTCGAACGACCGCGACAGGTAGCCGGTGACGATGACGAACGCCGGGATGTGCCAGGCGTAGAGGAAGTGGTAGGCCCAGCCGTCGACCAGCTTGGCCGTCCCCGACCCCTGGTCGCCGGAGAACAGCGGCAGCAGCGTCCAGGCGTGGCCGATCACGACGAGGACGACCAGCGTCATCTTGGCGTTGTCGAACCAGGGGTCTCGGACCTTCGGGGCCGGGGCCGTGGGGCGGGACCCGGTCGCGGCGGGGGCGGCGCTCGTCACCGGAGAAGCCTACCGACCCGGTCGACTTCGCGGCACCGCTCGAGGGGGACGCGCGAGGGGATCCTAGACTCGGGCGCGTGTCAGAGCCGAGCACCCCGGGATCTCGCTCGCTGCCCCAGCGGCAGCGCGTCGCGGCGTACGCCGTGGTGCTGCGCGACGGGGAGCTGCTGCTGTCCCGGCTGGCGCCCTACCTGTCCGAGTCGCCGCGCTGGACGCTGCCCGGCGGCGGCATCGACTTCGGCGAGCACCCCCGCGACGCCGTCGTCCGCGAGGTCCACGAGGAGACCGGCCTCGACGTGACGGTCTCCGACGAGGCCTGGATCGACTCCGCCCGCCGGCACGCCACCGTGTCCGACACCGACATGCACTCGGTGCGGATCGTCTACGAGGGCTGGGTCGCGCCCGACGCCCCCGAGCCCCGCGTCGTCGAGGTCGACGGCTCCACCGTCGACGCCGCGTGGCACCCGCTCGCCGACGTGGTCTCGGGCCGGGTCGAGACGGTCCCGATGGTGCGCTGGGCGCTCGACCAGCACGCCACCGCGCGGCTGCAGCGGGTCGCGGCGTACGCCCTGGTGGTGCGGACCCACGACGGCGCCGACGAGGTGCTGCTCACCCGCAACTCGGCGCGCGGGCCCCACCCGGGCCGCTGGGCGCTGCCCGGCGGCGGCGTCGACCACGGCGAGCCGCCGGCTCGGACCGTGGCGCGCGAGCTGCGCGAGGAGACCGGTCTCGACGGCGAGGTCGGGCGGCTCGTCGGGGTGCACGACGAGCACTTCACCGGCACCGCCCCCTCCGGGCGCGAGGAGGACTTCCACGGCGTCCAGCTCCTCTTCGAGGTCACCGCGACCGGCGACCCCGAGGTCCGCGACACCGACGGCACCACCGACGCCGCGGCCTGGGTGCCGGTCGAGCAGGTGCGCTCCGGCGCCCTCGAGGTGGCCGAGCTCGTCCGCACGGCCCTGGACCACCGCGCTCGCTGAGGGCGACGGGGTCACCCACCTCGGGGGGGCCCCGCCCCGCCGGGTCAGCTGAACGGCGGCCGGTGGTCCAGCGCGACCGAGCGTCGACCCGCCCAGCGCCACACGCGCGCGGCCCGGTCGCGGTCCTCGTCGGTCACGAGGTTGCCCATCCAGCGCAGCGCGAGCGTCATCAGCCAGTCCGACCGCATGCCGGCGGGGCCGAAGGTCGGCAGCACCCGCGGCACCGTCACCAGCCCGGCCAGCCGCCGGGCGATCGAGAACGACTCGCCGTAGTGCTCGCGCAGCAGGTCGGGCCAGGCCGTCTCCAGGTCGCCCCCCTCGACGAGCAGGTCGACCACGAGCCGGCCGCCCTCGAGGCCGTAGTCGATGCCCTCGCCGTTGAGCGGGTTCACGCAGCCCGCGGCGTCGCCGACCAGCGCCCAGTTGGGGCCGGCCACCCGCGACACCGCCCCGCCCATCGGCAGCAGCGCCGAGGTGGGGGCGCGCAGCTCGCCGGTGATCCCGAACTCCTCGCGGCGCTCGTCGGTGTAGAACTGCATCAGCGGGCGCAGCGCGACCTCGGCGGGCCGCTTCGAGGTCGCCAGCGTGCCGACGCCGATGTTGATCTGCCCGTCGCCGAGCGGGAAGATCCAGCCGTAGCCGGACAGGATCTCGCCGTCCACGCCGCGCAGCTCGAGGTGGCTGGAGATCCAGGGGTCGTCGCTCGCGGTCGAGTCGACGTACGCCCGCGCGGCGACGCCGTAGACGGTGTCGCGGTGCCACTCGCGGCCGAGCAGCTTGCCCAGGGGCGAGCGCACGCCGTCGGCCACCACGAGGCGGCGGCAGCGGATCTCGAGCCGCTCCCCCGCGCCCTCGGTCCCGCGGGACCGCTCGAAGACCACGGCCGTCACGCGACCGGCCTCGAGGCGCACGTCGACGGCGCGGAGACCGTCGAGCCCGTGGGCGCCCGCCTTGACCGCGGTCGTGCGCAGGTGGTCGTCGAGCTCGGTGCGCGCCACGGCCGAGCCGTACGCCGGCAGCGTGCCGCCGGGCCAGGGCAGCAGCAGCGTCTGCCCGAACCCGTGGGCCCGCAGGCCGTGGTTGACGGTGTGCGAGCGCACCCACTCGCCGAGGCCCAGCCGCTCGAGCTCGCCGATGGCCCGGGGCGTCAGCCCGTCGCCGCAGGTCTTGTCGCGGGGGAAGACGGCGGCGTCGGCCAGGACGACGTCGAGGCCCGCCCGCGCGGCCCAGGCGGCGGCCGCGGAGCCGGCGGGACCGGCCCCCACGACCAGGACGTCGGTCTCGGCGGGGACGGGGGCGAGGCTCACGCCCCCATTCTCGCAAGCCCCTGGTCACCGGCCTCCCAGGGGCTCGCGGCGAGCAGGTCGCCCGGCGTCAGGGCCGCGTGTAGGGCTTGTGCGCGAGCAGGTGGACCTTGGTGCTCGCGCAGCCGGTGGTGCGGTGCGCGACGAACCGGCCCACCTCCCAGTCCGGGCCGATGACCTGCAGCGAGGTCACCTTCCTCGGGTGGCAGGTGGCCTTCGGGTAGTTCTGGGCGACCACCTCGTCGAGCACGCTGACCGCCTTCTGGCCCGGCTCGAGGACCAGGACCGGGTCGGGACCAGGGGTGCGCGTGGCCGACGCCCCGATCTGGCGACCGATGTCGTCGACGTACGCCACCCCGCCGTAGCCGTGGGTGCGGCACGTCTGGTCGGAGGTGTTGCGCAGCACGATCCGGCCGTAGCGGTGACCCGCCCCGGCGTCCGTGGCGTGGTAGGCGGTGACGAGGTTCTCGGGACCGCAGAACGGGGCCGTGGCTGCCGACGCGGGACCGACGAGCGGGCCCGCGAGCGCGCTGGCAGCGACCGTCAGGGCGGCGGCACCGGTGGCGAGGAACGTGCGTGTGGACATGCTGACCTTCTCTCCTCGGGGCCCGGCCAGGCTGGTCGGTGCCTCACCCCGTACGACGCACGATGCTCCCCAGAAGTTGCATACGGCAACCAGATGGCGAGTTCTCGCCGACCGCGACTGCCACCTCGGTCCCGGGTCCGTGGTCGCCCACCCACGGGCTGCAGCCGGGCGGGGGCGTGTCGTCGTGGTGGGTGACGATCTCCTCGGGGGTGGGCACCCCGCCGGGCTGGGCAGTCCCCGGACGCAGCACGACCCCCGACGCCGAGGCGTCGGGGGTCGTGAGGTGGTGCGTCAGTTCTGGTAGGACCCGAAGTCGAAGTCGTCCAGCGCCACGGTCTGACCGGTGGTGCTACCGAAGTAGTCGTCACCGTAGTTGTCGTAGCCCGTGACGGCGTACGCCGCGGCGCGCGCCTCCTCGGTCGGCTCCACCCGGATGTTGCGGTACCGCTCGAGGCCGGTGCCCGCCGGGATCAGCTTGCCGATGATGACGTTCTCCTTCAGACCCAGCAGCGAGTCCGACTTGCCGTTGATGGCGGCGTCGGTGAGCACCCGGGTGGTCTCCTGGAAGGAGGCCGCCGAGAGCCACGACTCGGTCGCCAGCGAGGCCTTGGTGATGCCCATCAGCACCGGACGACCCGAGGCGGGCTTGGAGCCCTCGGAGACCGCGCGGCGGTTCTCCTCCTCGTAGCGCACCCGGTCGACGAGGTCGGACGGGAGCAGCTTGGTGTCGCCGGACTCGATCACCGTGACGCGGCGCAGCATCTGCCGGACGATGATCTCGATGTGCTTGTCGTGGATCGACACGCCCTGGCTGCGGTACACCCGCTGGACCTCGGCCACCAGGTGCTCCTGGGCCTTGCGGACACCCAGGATGCGCAGGACCTCCTGGGGGTCCGGCGTGCCCTGCGTGATCTGCTCGCCGACCTCGATGTGGTCACCGTCGCCGACCAGCAGGCGCGAGCGCTTGCTGACGGGGTACTCCTGGACCTCCGAGCCGTCGTCGGGGGTCAGCAGCACCTTGCGGGACTTGTCGGTGTCCTCGATCTCGATGCGGCCGGCGGACTCGGCGATGGGCGCCTTGCCCTTGGGCTGACGGGCCTCGAAGAGCTCGACCACGCGGGGCAGGCCCTGCGTGATGTCGTCCGCGGAGGCCACACCACCGGTGTGGAAGGTGCGCATCGTCAGCTGCGTGCCGGGCTCGCCGATGGACTGGGCGGCGATGATGCCGACCGCCTCGCCGATGTCGACCAGCTTGCCGGTGGCCAGCGAGCGGCCGTAGCACTTGGCACACGTGCCGGTGCGGGCGTCGCAGGTCAGCACGGAGCGGACCTTGACCGTCTCGATGCCGGCCGCGACCAGCTCCTCGATCTTGATGTCACCCAGGTCCTCACCGGCACCGGCGAGCACCTCCCCGGTCTCGGGGTGGGTGATCTCGACCGCCGCGGCCCGGGCGTACGCCGAGGTCTCGGCGTTGTCGTCCTTGACCACGACGCCGTCGTCGAGACGGACACCGATGACCTTGTTCATGCCGCGCTCGGTGCCGCAGTCGTCCTCGCGGATGATCACGTCCTGCGAGACGTCCACCAGACGACGGGTCAGGTAGCCCGAGTCGGCGGTGCGCAGCGCGGTGTCGGCCAGGCCCTTGCGGGCACCGTGGGTGGAGATGAAGTACTCCAGGACCGAGAGGCCCTCACGGAAGTTGGCCTTGATCGGACGCGGGATGATGTCGCCCTTGGGGTTGGCCACCAGACCACGCATGGCCGCCACCTGACGCATCTGCATCATGTTTCCGGAGGCGCCCGAGTCGACCATCATGTAGATCGGGTTCTTCTTGTCGAAGTTGGCCTCCATGGCCTTCGCGACCTCGTTGGAGGCCTGCGTCCAGATCTCGATGAGCTCCTGGCGACGCTCGTCGTCGGTGATCAGGCCCAGCTCGGCCTGCTGCTGCACCTTGGCCGCCTTGGCGTCGTACTTCTCCAGGATCTCGGCCTTGGAGTCGGGGGTGACGACGTCCTCGATCGAGACGGTCACGCCGGAGCGCGTGGCCCAGCGGAAACCGGTGTCCTTGAGGGCGTCCAGCGACGCGGCGACCTCGACCTTGCTGTAGCGCTCGGCCAGGTTGTTCACGATGCGGCCCAGCTCGCGCTTGCCGACGCCGAACTCGACGTACTCGTAGTTGGCCGGGAGCGTCTCGTTGAACAGCGCGCGACCCAGGGTGGTGTCGAGCACGGCGGAGTCGCCCTCGCTCCAGCCCTCGGGCAGCTGGGCACCGGCCGGGGGCACGACGCCCTCGAGCCGGATCTTCACCTTCGACTGGATGGTGATCTCGCCCTTGTCGAGGGCCATGATCGCCTCGCCGATCGAGGAGAACGCCCGGCCCTCGCCGACCGCGCCCTCGTCGGCCCGGGTCAGGAAGAAGATGCCGATGATCATGTCCTGGGTCGGCATGGTCACGGGGCGACCGTCCGACGGCTTGAGGATGTTGTTCGTCGACAGCATCAGGATCCGGGCCTCGGCCTGGGCCTCCGCGGACAGTGGCAGGTGCACGGCCATCTGGTCACCGTCGAAGTCGGCGTTGAAGGCCGAGCAGACGAGCGGGTGGATCTGGATGGCCTTGCCCTCGATCAGCTGGGGCTCGAAGGCCTGGATGCCGAGGCGGTGCAGCGTGGGCGCACGGTTGAGCAGCACCGGGTGCTCGGCGATGACCTCCTCCAGGACGTCCCAGACCTCGGGACGCACGGCGCGCTCGACCATCCGCTTGGCGGACTTGATGTTCTGCGCGTGGGAGAGGTCGACCAGCCGCTTCATCACGAAGGGCTTGAACAGCTCGATCGCCATGTACTTGGGCAGACCGCACTGGTGCAGCTTGAGCTGCGGGCCCGAGACGATGACCGAGCGACCGGAGTAGTCGACGCGCTTGCCGAGCAGGTTCTGGCGGAAGCGACCCTGCTTGCCCTTGAGCATGTCGGACAGCGACTTCAGCGGCCGGTTGCCCGGGCCGGTGACGGGACGACCACGGCGGCCGTTGTCGAACAGCGAGTCGACGGCCTCCTGGAGCATCCGCTTCTCGTTGTTGACGATGATCTCGGGCGCACCGAGGTCGAGCAGCCGCTTGAGGCGGTTGTTGCGGTTGATCACGCGGCGGTACAGGTCGTTGAGGTCGGAGGTCGCGAAGCGGCCACCGTCGAGCTGCACCATCGGGCGCAGGTCCGGCGGGATGACCGGGACGGCGTCCAGGACCATGCCCATCGGGCTGTTGCCGGTCTTGCGGAAGGCGTCGACGACCTTGAGGCGCTTGAGCGCACGGACCTTCTTCTGGCCCTTGCCGTTGGCGATGGTGTCGCGCAGCGACTCCACCTCGGCGGGGATGTCGAAGGTCTCGAGGCGCTTCTGGATCGCCGTGGCGCCCATGTAGCCCTCGAAGTACGTGCCGAACCAGTTGTTCATCTCGCGGTAGAGCATCTCGTCGCCCATGAGGTCCTGGACCTTGAGGTTCTTGAAGGTGTTCCACACCTCCTCGAGACGCGCCAGCTCGGCGTCGGAGCGCTTGCGCACGGCCGCCATCTCGCGCTCGGCACCGTCCTTGACCTTGCGCTTGGCGTCGGCCTTGGCGCCCTCCTCCTCCAGCGCGGCCAGGTCGGACTCGAGCTTCTGGGCCCGCTCCTCGATCTGGACGTCGCGGCGGTTCTCCAGGCTCTTGCGCTGCAGGCCGATCTTGCCCTCGAGGTCGGACAGGTCGCGGTGGCGAGCGTCCTCGTCGACGGAGGTGATCATGTAGGCGGCGAAGTAGATGACCTTCTCGAGGTCCTTCGGCGCCAGGTCCAGCAGGTAGCCGAGCCGGCTCGGGACACCCTTGAAGTACCAGATGTGGGTGACCGGTGCGGCGAGCTCGATGTGGCCCATGCGCTCGCGACGCACCTTGGAACGGGTCACCTCGACGCCGCAGCGCTCGCAGATGATGCCCTTGAAGCGCACGCGCTTGTACTTGCCGCAGTAGCACTCCCAGTCCCGGGTGGGACCGAAGATCTTTTCGCAGAACAGGCCGTCACGCTCGGGCTTGAGCGTGCGGTAGTTGATGGTTTCCGGCTTCTTGACCTCGCCGTGGCTCCATCCGCGGATCTCGTCCGCGGTGGCCAGGCCGATCTTGAGCTGGTCGAAGAAATTTACGTCGAGCACAGTGGCTGTCCCTCGTGAGAAGAAGTGTGGAGATCGTGGTGGGGGGCCGAGGCGGGGTGGCGTGTCCGGGGACACGCCACCCGCGACCTCAGACCTCTTCGACCGAGCTGGGCTCGCGACGGGACAGGTCGATGCCGAGCTCCTCGGCGGCGCGGAAGACGTCCTCCTCCGCGTCGCGCATCTCGATCGCGGTGCCGTCCTGCGACAGCACCTCGACGTTGAGGCAGAGCGACTGCATCTCCTTGACGAGCACCTTGAACGACTCGGGGATGCCCGAGTCGGGGATGTTCTCGCCCTTCACGATCGCCTCGTAGACCTTGACGCGACCAGGCACGTCGTCGGACTTGATGGTGAGCAGCTCCTGGAGGGCGTAGGCCGCGCCGTACGCCTCCATCGCCCAGACCTCCATCTCGCCGAACCGCTGGCCACCGAACTGGGCCTTACCACCCAGGGGCTGCTGCGTGATCATCGAGTAGGGACCGGTCGAACGCGCGTGGATCTTGTCGTCGACCAGGTGGTGGAGCTTGAGGATGTACATGTAGCCGACCGAGACCGGGTCCGGGAAGGGCTCTCCCGAGCGGCCGTCGAACAGGCTCGCCTTGCCGCTCTCGCCGACCATCCGCACGCCGTCGCGGTTGGGGATGCTCGAGCCGAGCAGGCCGACGATCTCGTCCTCGCGCGCACCGTCGAAGACCGGGGTGGCCACGTTGGTGTCCGCCTCCGCCTTGTCGGCGTGGATCTTGATCAGCCGCTGCTTCCAGTCGGCCGACTGGTCCTCGCCCGACAGGTCGAGGTCCCAGCCCTGCTTGGCCAGCCAGCCCAGGTGCAGCTCGAGGATCTGGCCGATGTTCATCCGTCGCGGGACGCCCAGCGGGTTGAGGATCACGTCGACCGGGGTGCCGTCCTCCATGAACGGCATGTCCTCGATCGGCAGGATCTTGGCGATGACGCCCTTGTTGCCGTGGCGACCGGCGAGCTTGTCGCCCACCGAGATCTTGCGCTTCTGCGCCACGTAGACGCGGACCAGCTGGTTCACGCCCGGGGGCAGCTCGTCGCCGTCCTCGCGGTTGAACTCGCGGACGCCGATGACCGTGCCGGACTCGCCGTGGGGCACCTTCATCGAGGTGTCGCGCACCTCGCGCGCCTTCTCGCCGAAGATCGCGCGGAGCAGGCGCTCCTCGGGGGTCAGCTCGGTCTCGCCCTTGGGCGTGACCTTGCCGACGAGGATGTCACCGGTGGTGACCTCGGCGCCGACGCGGATGATGCCGCGCTCGTCGAGGTCGGCCAGCACGTCGTCGGAGACGTTGGGGATGTCCCGCGTGATCTCCTCGGGGCCCAGCTTGGTGTCGCGGGCGTCGACCTCGTGCTCCTCGATGTGGATCGAGGTGAGGACGTCCTCCTGCACCAGGCGCTGGGAGAGGATGATCGCGTCCTCGTAGTTGTGGCCCTGCCACGGCATGAAGGCGACGAGCAGGTTGGTGCCCAGCGCCATCTCGCCGTCGTCGGTGCACGGGCCGTCGGCGATCGGCGAGCCGACCTCGACCCGGTCGCCCTCGGAGACCAGCGGGCGCTGGTTGATGCAGGTGCCCTGGTTGGAGCGGGTGAACTTCAGCAGGCGGTGCGACTTGTCGCCGCCCTCGTCGGTGAAGATCACGACCTCGTCGGCCGAGACCGACTTGACCACGCCGGCGACGTCGGAGGTGACCACGTCACCCGCGTCGACGGCCGCGCGGTACTCCATGCCGGTGCCCACCAGCGGGGCGTCGCTCTTGATGAGCGGCACCGCCTGGCGCTGCATGTTGGCGCCCATGAGCGCGCGGTTGGCGTCGTCGTGCTCGAGGAACGGGATCAGCGCGGTCGCCACCGACACCATCTGGCGCGGCGAGACGTCCATGTAGTCGACCTCGGTGCGCGGGATGTCGACGGCCTCGCCACCGCGGGTGCGGACCAGCACGCGCTCGTCGACGAAGTTGCCCTCGTCGTCGATGCGGGCGTTGGCCTGCGCGATGACCTTGGACTCCTCCTCGTCGGCGGTGAGGTGGTGGATCTCGTCGGTCACCTGACCGTCGACGACCACCCGGTAGGGGGTCTCGACGAAGCCGAACGGGTTGATCCGGCCGTAGGAGGCCAGCGAGCCGATCAGGCCGATGTTGGGACCCTCGGGGGTCT
Organism: Nocardioides scoriae; assembly: GCF_900104965.1. Lineage (NCBI taxonomy): Bacteria > Bacillati > Actinomycetota > Actinomycetes > Propionibacteriales > Nocardioidaceae > Nocardioides > Nocardioides scoriae. Next base: position 2,281,252 of record NZ_LT629757.1, read on the forward strand.
CGATCGGGCACATCCGGCCGTAGTGCGACTGGTGCACGTCGCGGACGTCCATCTGCGCGCGGTCGCGCGAGATGCCGCCCGGGCCGAGCGCGGAGAGCCGGCGCTTGTGGGTCAGACCGGCGATCGGGTTGGTCTGGTCCATGAACTGCGAGAGCTGCGAGGTGCCGAAGAACTCCTTCAGCGCCGCGACCACGGGGCGGATGTTGATCAGGGACTGCGGCGTGATGGCCTCGACGTCCTGGGTCGTCATCCGCTCGCGGACCACGCGCTCCATGCGGGCCAGGCCCGTGCGGAGCTGGTTCTGGATGAGCTCGCCCACGGTGCGCATCCGGCGGTTGCCGAAGTGGTCGATGTCGTCCTTGCGGACCTCGATCGTGTCGCCGTTGAGGTTGGTGAGCTCGTTGCCCTGCGCGTCGACCAGCGTGTCCTTCTCGGCGTGCAGCTCCACGATGTAGCGGATCGTGGCCACGATGTCGTCGACGGTCAGCGTCTGCTGGTCGAACGCCTGGTGGGTGCCGAGCTTCTTGTTGATCTTGTAGCGACCGACCTTGGCCAGGTCGTAGCGCTTGGGGTTGAAGTAGTAGTTCTGCAGCAGCGTCTGCGCAGCCTCGCGCGTGGGCGGCTCGCCCGGGCGCAGCTTGCGGTAGATGTCGAGCAGCGCGTCGTCCTGGCCCTCGGTGTTGTCCTTCTCGAGGGTGAGCATCATCGACTCGTACTGGCCGAACTCCTCGCGGATCTGCTCGTTGGTCCAGCCGAGGGCCTTGAGCAGCACCGTGACGTTCTGCTTGCGCTTGCGGTCGAGGCGGACGCCGACCAGGTCGCGCTTGTCGATCTCGAACTCGAGCCAGGCACCGCGCGACGGGATCACCTTGGAGGTGAAGATGTCCTTGTCGGAGGTCTTGTCGGCCGTGCGCTCGAAGTAGACGCCGGGCGAGCGGACCAGCTGCGAGACCACGACCCGCTCGGTGCCGTTGATGATGAAGGTGCCCTTGCGGGTCATCATCGGGAAGTCGCCCATGAAGACGGTCTGACCCTTGATCTCACCGGTCTCGCCGTTGGTGAACTCGGCGGAGACGTAGAGGGGGCGGGAGTAGGTGAAGTCCTTCTCCTTGCACTCCTCCTCGGTGTACTTGGGGTCGAGGAAGACGGGGTTCTCGAACGAGAGCGACATCGTCTCGGAGAAGTCCTCGATCGGGGAGATCTCCTCGAAGATCTCGTGGAGGCCCGACTTCTGCGAGACCTCCTCGCCGTTGGCGCGACGCTCGGCGACGCGCTGCTCCCACTTCTCGTTGCCCACGAGCCAGTCGAAGCTGTCGGTCTGCAGCGCGAGCAGCTGCGGGACCTCGAGGGGTTCGGCGATCTTCGCGAACGAGATGCGGCGGGGGGAGTTGGTGCTGTTCTTGCTGCGCGAGGCGGCCAAGAGGGGTCCTTCCGAGGCACACGTGTGGTGGCGCTCCATCCCCCCACAAACCTGGCCACCGGGCAGGCAGGAAGCATATGAGAGAGGGCGCAAAGAGTCAGGCTACAACAGTGGTCAAGGCACTCACAAGCCCGGGTGCCTCTCGCGGCGCCAGATCGACGCCGGGGGACCCGACCACCGTCGCGCCGGAGCGCCTCGGTGGCGACACGCTACCCCCTGGGGGCCGCGTTGGGGAGGATTCGCGGTCAGTAGCTCTTGAGGTCGCTGACCAGCCAGCGGCCGTCGACGTCGCGCATCGACATCGCCACCCGGTTCTGGAAGATCTGCGGGTCCTGGCCCTGCTTCTCCGAGACCTGGTTGACGAACACCAGCACCCGCGCGCGGTCGCTGTCGGCGTCGATCACCCCGGTGCCGGTGACGGTGGCCTTGACGACCGCCTTGGTCTGCACGGCCGCCCCCGCGGTCCCGTCCTCCTGCTTCTCGAGCAGCTGGAAGTTCTTCAGGTACTCCCGCTCGAAGCCACCGGTGAGGTAGCGCGACGCCCGCTGCCGGTCGGCCGGGAGCGTGCGGTAGTCGTAGGACAGCAGGGCCTTGGCCGCCGCCTCCGCCGCTGCCGGCGCCTCGACCCGGGCGTCGTCGACGCGCTGCTGCTGGGCGATCTCGGTGCCGGCCCAGGCCGCCACCCCGAAGGCGCCGAGCACGAGCACGAGCAGGACCGCGAGGACCAGGGTCGAGACCCGTCCCAGCGCGCGCACCACTCCCCCGGGCGCCGCCGGCTCGTCGTCGGCGGGGCGCGTGGCCGCCGCGGCCTCGGGGCCCGCCCCGGTCGCTGCGCCGGCGGACGGGTCGGACCCGAGGGTGGGCTCGGGGGCGGGCTCGGGCTCGTCGGCCGGGAGCGAGGCGTCGTACGCCGCCCGACGCTCGGGGTCGAGCAGCACGTCGGCCGCGTCGTTGTAGGTCCGGAACTGCGGCGTGCCGGGCTCGTGGGTGTCGGTCGCCCGGCGCCAGGCCGCTCGGACCTCGTCGCGGCTGGCCTCGCGGGAGACGCCGAGGACGTCGTACCAGGTGGGGGTGCGGGGGGTGCTCACGGCAGGGCTCCTAGTTGACCGGGGTGAAGTCGTCGACCAGCCAGCGGCCGTCGACCTCCACCAGCGAGACCGACCACCGGTAGTGGTGCTCGATGTCGCCCTGGGTCGTGGTGACCGACGCGTCGTGCGCGACGAGCACGGTCGCGGAGTCGCTGTCGATGTCGGAGACGCCCGACAGCAGCACCTTGCCCTTGCCCTTGACCTTCGCGGCCTCGTAGGTCTTCTGCAGCGCGGTGAAGGTCTCGGTGTTGCGCGCCCTGGCCTTGGTGGTGAGCATCTGGTTGATGCCCTTGACGTAGGAGTCGAAGTCGCTGCCGTCGACGGTGTCCATCCGCAGCGCGAACTGCTCGGCGACCGCGGTCACCTCGCTGCGCTGGGCGGCGTCGGGGACCCGCGACCCCGACGACACCGGGTCGAACGGACGGTCGGTGAGGTGCTCCATGCGGTAGACGAGGTAGCCGGCACCGACCACGCCCACCACCAGCAGGACGGCGAGCAGGGAGGTCAGCGCAGCGCGCAGCCGCGAGGGTCGAGCCGTGGGCACCATCTACTCCTGGGTCTACTGCTGGTCGTCGGGCAGCGACGGCTGGAGCAGCGTCCACTTCCATGAGTCGTCACCGAACAGAGCCGCGGCACCGCCGTCGTAGGCGACCCGACCCTGGGTGGCCTCGTCGGTCCAGGTCACGTCGCCGGTGCCGGCATCGTACGTCGCCACGGGTGAGCGGTACGCCGCCCCGGCGCGGCCGGCGGGGGACTTCTCCGCGCCGCGGAGGTTCCTGCTCCCGTCGGTGCAGCCGGCCTCGGTGTTCATCGGCAGGTCCTCGCGCTGCTGCGGGGTGCGCTTGGGGGTGTTGTAGCCGGCGTTGCACACGGGGCTCTGCTGCTGCAGGACCAGCCCGAACCGGGCGTCGAAGTCGCCGTCGCCGTTGGGCGCCGCCACGGTGTAGCCGCCGGCCACGACGTAGGGGTAGACGACGAGGATCTGCCGGATGCCGTCGAGGTGCTTGACGACGACCTCGTTGGTGGTGACGAGCTGGTTGACCAGCTCGCCCAGGTCGACGCGGTTCTTCTCGAGGAAGGTGCGCAGCTCGTTGGCCGTGGCCGAGCCCTCGTCGATGAGGCGGCGCAGGTTGGCGTCGTTGTCGGCCAGGGTCCCGCTGAACAGCGCCAGGTCGCGGGAGAAGCTGCGGATGGCCGACCCCTTGTCGACCTGCGTCTGCAGGACGATCCGGCCGTCGCGGATCAGCTTGGTGGTGGTCTCGAAGTTCTCGTTGGCCGTCTCGATGAACGAGCTCGACGTGTCGATGATGCGGGCCAGGTCGGGTCCGGTCCCCTGGAAGGCGGCACCGGCCTCGGCCACCACGGTGCGCAGGTCGGACTGGGGCACCGACTGGACCAGGTTGTCGAGGTTGGTCAGCAGCTCGGTGGTGGACACCGGGACGGCCGTCTCGGGGGTGTCGATCTCCGAGCCGTTGGTGAGGTAGGGCTTCTCGTCGCTCTGCGGCTGCAGCTCGACGTACTGCTCGCCGACCGCCGACTTGTTGCCGACCAGCGCCAGGCTGTCGCGCGGGATGTCGTCGTGGTCCTTGGAGACGCCCAGGACGACGTCGACGCCCTTGTCGGTGAGCTTCATGTCCTGCACCCGCCCGACCTGCACGCCGCGGTAGGTGACCTCGGCGTCGGTGAAGATGCCGCCGGACTGGGCGAAGTGGGCGGTCACCGTGTAGGTGTCGTCGTAGAACAGCCGGTCCAGGCGGGCGTAGCGGGCACCGACGTAGGTGACCCCCACGAGCGTGAGGATGGCGAAGATGAGCAGCTGTCGCTTCGTGCGTGCGGTGATCATCGGTCCTCCGCCACCCCCTGCAGGAGCATCGTGCCGATGCCCGGGTCCAGCCCGAGCCGGGCGAGCCCGAACGGGTCGATCGGCTCCGGCGCACCGGACGTGGTGAAGCGCTCGTTGAGCGGGGCGCGCGGCAGGCCCAGCAGGCCGCCACCGCCCGAACCGCCGGAGCCGGAGCCGGAGCCACCGGAGGTGGAGCCACCACCGGAGCCGCCGGACCCGGTGAGCAGGCCGTCCAGCGCGCCGCCGACGGGGCCGAGGGCACCGCTGAGCAGCTGCTTGACCTGGTCGGGCGTGAGGATGTCGAGCACGTCGAGCAGCGTCGGGAGCACCGTGGTGGCCGAGTCGAGCAGGTCGTTGAGGCTGACCTCCTCGCAGTTGCGCTCCGCGGTGTCGAGGGCGTTCTTCAGCAGCCGGTCGACCAGCGCGTCGCGCAGCTTCTCGCGCTCCTGGGCGGTGATGAGCGGGTTGTCCGGGAGGGCGTTGACCGCGCGGGTGGCGGCCTCGCGGACGTTGGCCTCGGTCGCCGCGCGGATCGCAGCCAGCGCGTCGCACACCTCGGTGGGCAGGCCCGGCAGCGTCGGCAGGTTGGGCAGGTCGAGCACGTCGAGGTCGAGGTTGACCGCGAGGTTGGTGTAGTCGCCCATGTGCAGGTTGCGGGCCACCTGGGGGTCACGACCGACGGCCTCGTCGACGAAGGGGTAGGTCAGGAAGACCTGCAGCGCCTTGGGGAGGTCCTGACCGGCCGCGGCGAACTGGTCCAGCACCGGGCCGAGGTCGCGCAGCGTGTTGATCGTGGACTGCTTGGAGGCCTTGATGACCCGCACCCCGACGTCGGACAGGCGGGTCAGCGCCTTGAGCAGCCGCACCAGGTCGGCCCGCTGCCGGTTGATCGAGCGCAGCGCGTCGGGGACGTCGTCCAGGGCGTTCTTGATCGTCTGGTCCTGCTGGCGCGCGGAGGCGGCCAGCCGGTTGGTGTTCTCGATCGCCGCGACGATGGAGGCCTTGTTCTCGTCGAGCTGGCCCACGAAGGTGTCCATCTGCGTGAGCAGCGAGCGGACGTCGGCCTCGCGGCCGTCGAAGGTGTTGTTGAGCTCGGAGACGATGGTCTTCAGCTGGCCCACGCCACCGCCGTTGAGCAGCAGCGCGAGGGCGCTGAAGACCTCCTCGACCTCGGGGTTGCGTCCGGTGCGGTCCAGGCCGATGACGTCGCCGTCGGAGAGCCGGCCGCCGCTCGGCGACTGCGGCGGGGACAGCGAGACGAACTTCTCCCCCAGCAGGCTGGTCTGGCGGATCTGCGCGGTCGCGTTGTCAGGCAGCTTCACGTCGGCGGGCAGCTTGAGGGTCACCACCGCGACGTAGCCCTTGAGCTTGACGGCGGTCACCTTGCCGACGCTGACGTCGTCGATCTTGACCGTCGACTGGGGCACGAGGTCCAGCACGTCGCGGAACCGGGCGGTGACCTCGATCGGGTTGTCCCCGGTGTCGGGGCCGCCGGGCAGCGGCGCGTCGTACACCGAGCAGCCGGAGAGCAGCAGCGCGCCGGCGACGAGGGAGGACAGCCCGCCGGCGAGGCGGCGCCGCAGCACGGGACGGGAGCTCGGGCTCACGGCTGCACCTCCAGGAGTCCACCGAGGGACCGGTCGACGGGCTCGCGCTCGTAGGTGGCCTGCGCGGGGGAGCCGGGAGCGGCGCGTCCGGCCGGGACCGCGGGCAGCGCGCCCTGGAGGGCGTCGCGGATCGACAGGCAGGCCTTGTTCTGGTCGGCGGCGCTGACCAGGCTGCACACGGTCGTCAGCGGGTCGGTGCCGAGGTTGGTGAACAGCTGGCCGAGGTTGTCGCGCACGTCGAGCGTCCCGGTGTCGGTGTTGCCGGCCAGGAACAGGTTGTTCAGCGCGGCGGGGGCGTACTGCAGCGTCTTGTCCAGCGCGTCGCGGCGCTTGACGATGGTCTTGGTGACGCGGTTGAGGCCGGAGATGTTCTGGCTCAGCGAGGCCTTGTTCTCGCGGATGAACCCACGGATCTCCTGCATCGCGACCGACAGGTTGCGCAGCACGGCCGCGAGCTCCTGCCGCTCCCCCGCCAGCAGCTCGGCGCCGCTGGCCAGCGAGTCGTTGAACCGGCGCACGGTGTCGTCGTTGCGCGCCAGCGTGCTGGTGAAGTCCTGCACCTGGCTCAGCGAGCCGAACAGCTCGTCCTTGTTGTCGGCCAGCGTCTGGGTCAGGGCGCCGACGTTCTTGAGGGTGCGGTTGAGCTCCACGCCCTGCCCACCGAGGTTGCGCGCGGTGGCGTCGAGCAGGCGGGTCAGCGGGCCGACCCCGCCGTCGACCGGCTTGTTGGCCTGGTCGGGGCCCAGCGCGATGTTGAGCTGGTTGAGGCTGCTGAAGATCTCGTCGAGCTCGAGCGGCGTGGCCGTCCGGTCGACGCCCAGCTCGGCGTTGTCGGGAAGGACGTCCCCGCCGTCGTACGCCGGGGTCATCTGGACGAAGCGGTCGCCCACGATCGAGGGCGCGATGACGGCCGCCTTGGCGTCGGCGGGCAGCTTGTACTTGCTGTCGTAGCTGAGCTTGACGCGGACGGCCGTGCCCACGGGCGTGACCTCCTCGACCTTGCCCACCGGCACGCCGAGGATCTTCACGTCGGAGCCCTTGTAGAGCGAGACCGTGCGCGGGAAGTCGGCCGTGACGTAGCGCTTCTCGCCGCCGGGCCAGAAGACCGCGAGCAGGGCGGCCAGCAGGGCCACGACCAGGACCACGCCGATGACGGGGTTCAGCTTCGCGAGGGACTTCATCCCTGGCCTCCCGTCGGCAGGGCGGGGGCGGGCGGGAGGTTCTCGATGTAGACGTCGAACCACGGGCCGGACCCGAGCGTGTTGGCGAAGACGCGGTAGAAGGGCTCGAGCAGCCGCAGGCTCTCGTCGAGGTTGTTCTGGTTCTTCAGCAGCGTGTCCACGACGCCCTTGAGGTTGTCGAGGGCCGGCTTGAGGTCCGAGCGGGTCTGGCGCACCAGCGCGGTCAGCTCGAGGGAGAGCCGGTTGGTGGAGACCAGCAGGGTGTGCACGGCCTCGCGGCGCGCCACCAGCGCCCGCAGCAGGACGTCGCTGTCCTTCATCAGGGAGACCAGGTCCTCGTCGCGGTTCGCGAGCGTGCCCGAGACCGTGTCGAGGTTGCGCAGCAGCTCGCCGATCTGGTCGTTGCGGCTCGCGACCGTCTCCGAGAGCCGGGACAGCCCTCGCAGCGTGCCCTGGAAGGCGGCCGGGGTGTTGTCGGTCAGCTCGGCCAGGGTGTCGAACGACTTGCCGAGCTGGTCGACGTCGATGTCCTCGGCCTTGCCCGCGAGGCCCTCGAACGCCGAGACGACGTCGAACGCCGACTGGGTGCGGCTGCGGGGGATCAGCGCGTCCTCGGCCAGCTGGCCCGATCCCTCGGGCTCGAGGGCGAGGTACATGTCACCGAGCAGCGTCTTGATCTTGATCTGGGCGCCGGTCTCGCGACCGAACTTCGACGGGGTGTCGACCTTGAACTTGGCGACGACCTGGTTGCCGTCGAGCTCGATGGCGTCGACCTTGCCGACCCGGACACCGGCGATCCGGACCTCGTCGCCCGGCTTGAGACCGCTGGCGTCGTTGAAGGCGGCCCGGTAGGTGTCGCCGCCGCCGATGAGGGGCAGCGAGCCGGCCTTGAAGGCCCCGAGGAGCAGGGCGGCCAGGACGGCGATGCTGATCGCGCCGATCACCACGGGGTTCCGCTCGCGGAAGGGAACGCTCATCCGAGCTCACACCTCGCGTCCTTGCTGAACGTGCTCGTGTCGTACTTGATCGGGACGGTGAGGGCGTTGCCCACCTTCACGTTGCCCTGGAACTGGCACAGGTAGAAGTTGAAGAACGAGCCGTAGATCGCGGTGCGACCGATCTTGTTCAGCTTGATCGGCAGCACCTGCAGCGCGCGGTCGATCTCGCCGCGACCCTGGTTGAGGTTGGCCGCCACCTTGCGCAGGCCCTTGACGTCGCGCACCAGCGAGGGCCGGATGCCGATCACCAGGCTGGAGGTCTCGTCGGCCAGCGCCGATACGGAGTCGAGCGAGCCGAGGATGGCGCCGCGGTCCTGCACCAGGCCCGACATCAGCCGCTGGAAGTCGGTGATCAGCTCGTTGAGCTGCTTGTCGCGCCCGGCCAGCGTGGCCAGCACGGCGTTGAGGTTGTCGATGACCTCGCCGATCACCTTGTCGCGGTCGGCCAGCGTGTTGGTCAGCGACGCGGTGCTCTGCAGCAGCGAGGTGAGCGTGCCGCCCTCCCCCTGGAAGACCGAGATGACCTCGGCCGAGAGCTTGTTGATGTCGGCGGGCGAGAGCGCCGCGAACAGCGGCTTGAAGCCGTTGAAGAGCACCGTCAGGTCGAGGGCCGGCTTGGTCCGGTCCATCGGGATGGTGGCGTCCTCGGGCAGCCGGTCGAGGTCGCCCACGCCCTGCGTCAGCGCGATGTAGCGCTGGCCGACGAGGTTGCGGTAGCGGATCGTGGCCGTGCTGCTCTTGGTGACCACCGAGCTCCGGGCGACCCCGAAGGTCACCTCGGCGCGCTCGCGGTCGACGATGCGCACGTCCTTGACGCTGCCGACCTTGACGCCGGCGATCCGGATGTCGTCGCCCTTGACCACGCCGGTCGCGTCGGAGAACTGGGCCTTGTAGGTCCGCGTGGACTCGAAGGTGAAGTTGCCGATGAGGACCACCAGCACGCCCGTGGCCAGCGAGGTCACGAGGATGAAGATCATCAGCTTGACCAGGTCGCCGCTGGTCTTCTTGTCGAGGATGCTCATCCGATGCTCACCTTCGTCCCGGCCATGGCCGGCGCGAACAGCGCGGCGGTGATGTCGGACATCTCGTCGACCGGCATCCCCAGCGAGGGCGCCAGCAGCGAGTTGATCAGCGCCTTCTGCGAGGGGGTCCCCGAGGGACCGACGCTGATGGAGGAGCGGTCGGCCCGGCCCACCTGGCCCACCGAGGCATCACGGGGGGTCGCGGACGTGACACCGAAGCCCGGCGAGGTCCGCTGACCGCCCTTGCCGATGCCGTTCACGCCGTCGTCGATGTTGGGGAACTTCGGGTAGGGGATCGGCGGGTTCGGCAGCCCGGCGCAGTTGGGGGCGTTGGAGGCGCCGTAGACCTGGGTGTCGCCCGCGGTGTAGCCGCGCGGCTGCTTGGGCAGCAGCTGCAGGTCGATGTGGAAGATGAAGCCGCGGAAGGTCGAGGCCAGCCGCGGCGCCTGGTCGACGATGCCGCGCAGCATGCAGGGGTACGTCGAGGAGTAGCGCGCGAGCAGGGCCACGATCGGCTCGCTCAGCTGGCTGAGCCGGATCAGGTTGTTGCCGTTGTCGTTGAGGAACCCGGTCGTGGTGTCCGAGAACGACGTCAGGTCCTTGAGGAAGGCGTTGAGCTTGGCCTCCTTGGACACCAGGGTGTTGCCGGTCTTGGTGGTGTTGCGCAGGGTCTCGGCCAGCTGCGGGAAGACGTCGGCGTAGGTGTCGGTCACCGTCGCCAGCAGCTTCAGGTCCTCGACCAGGGCCGGCAGCTGGGGGTTCATCCGGGTCAGGTAGTCGTCGAGCGTCACCAGGGTCTCGCCGAGCTTCTCGCCGCGCCCGTCGAGGGCGTCGGCGAGGGCGTTCAGGGTGTAGTTCAGCTCGGCCGGCTGCACCGCGCGCAGCAGCGGGTAGAGGTCGTTGAGGACCTTCTCCACCTCGATGGGCAGCTTCGTCTGCGTGATCTCGTCCCCCGCCGCGAGAGGGGTCGACGCGGGCTTCGAGGGGATGTCGAGCTCGACGTACTTCTCGCCGAACAGGGTCTTGGGCAGGATCGCGGCCGTCACGTTGTCGGGGATCTGCTTGATCGAGTCGGGCTTGATGCCGAGCTCGATCGTCGCGCCCTTCCCGACGGAGTCCATCTTGGTGACCTGGCCGACGATGACGCCGCGGACCTTGACGTCCGCCTTGTCGGGCAGCTGCAGGCCGGCGCTGTTGGTCGTGAGCGAGACCCGGTCGAAGTCGGTGAACTTCTGCCCGAAGATCGCGCTCACCAGCCACACGGCCAGCACGAGCAGGCCGATGAACACGAGGCCGAGGAAGCGGTGGTTCATGAGGTGCTTGGTCACGTCGTCACCCCGCCAACCGGACGGTGGCGGCAGATCCCCAGATCGCCATGGACAGGAACAGGTCGATCACGTTGACCGCCACGATCGAGGTGCGGACCGCGCGGCCGACCGCGACGCCCACGCCCGCGGGGCCGCCGCCGGCGGTGTAGCCGTGGTAGCAGTGGATGAGGATCACCACGACCGAGAACACCAGGACCTTGCCGAAGGACCACAGCACGTCGCCCGGTGGGAGGAACAGGTTGAAGTAGTGGTCGTAGGTGCCCGGGCTCTGCCCGTAGAACAGCGTCACCGTCAGGCGGGTGGCGACGTAGGAGGACATCAGGCCCACGACGTAGAGCGGGATGATCGCGACCAGGCCCGCGACGATGCGCGTGGTGACGAGGAACGGCATCGAGGGGATCGCCATCACCTCGAGGGCGTCGACCTCCTCGGAGATGCGCATGGCGCCCAGCTGGGCGGTGAAGCCGCAGCCGACGGTGGCGGCCAGTGCGATGCCGGCCACGAGCGGGGCGATCTCGCGGGTGTTGAAGTACGCCGAGACGAACCCCGCGAACGGTGCGGTGCCGATCTGGTCGAGCGCGGCGTAGCCCGACAGGCCCACCTGGGCCCCGGTGAAGAAGGTCATGGCCAGGATGACGCCGACCGTGCCGCCGATGACGGCCAGGGCGCCCGATCCGAGGGTGACCTCGGCCAGCAGCCGCAGGATCTCCTTGGGGTAGCGCGTCACCGACCGCGGGGTGGCGCGCAGGGCGCGCAGGTAGAACGCCAGCTCCTCCCCCATCCGGTCGATGGAGGACAGCGGCCGCTCGTAGACGCTCTTGAGGTTCGCCATCGTCCTCAGCCTGTCTTCGGGGGGATGATCTGGAGGTAGATGGCGCTCACCACGAAGTTGACGATGAACAGCAGCACGAAGGTGATGACCACCGACTCGTTGACCGCGTCACCGACGCCCTTGGGGCCGCCGTTGGCGTTGACGCCCTTGTACGCCGCGACGACCGCCGCGAGCATGCCGAAGAGCAGGGCCTTGAACAGGCCCACCCACAGGTCGGGCAGCTGGGCGAGGGCGGTGAAGCTGGCCAGGTAGGCGCCCGGCGTACCGCCCTGCAGACCGACGTTGAACACGTAGCCGCCTGCGACGCCGACCACGCTCACCATGCCGTTGAGGAAGACCGCCACCATCATGCAGGCGAGCACGCGGGGCACGACGAGGCGCTGGATCGGGTCGATGCCGAGCACCATCATGGCGTCGAGCTCCTCGCGGATCTTGCGCGCTCCGAGGTCGGCCGCGATCGCCGAGCCGCCCGCACCGGCGATCAGCAGCGCCGTGCCGATGGGCGCCGCCTGCTGCACGACCGCCAGCACCGAGGCGGACCCGGTGAACGACTGTGCGCCGAACTGCTTGATGAGGCCGCCGACCTGCAGCGCGATGACCGCACCGAACGGGATGGCGACCAGGGCCGTCGGCACGATCGTCACCGAGGCCAGGAACCAGGCCTGCTGGATGAACTCGCGGGTCTGGAACGGGCGCCGGAAGAGCTGCCGGAAGGTGTCGAGCGCGAAGGCGAAGAGCTTGCCCGACGTGCCGATCGGCTTCAGCAGGCGGCTCGAGGTGAGGGTGGCCATCAGCGGCTCACGCGCCAGTCGTCATGGTCATGTTCTCGTCGAACGAGCCGGGCGGCGGCGTGATGCCGTTCTCCTTGCACCAGGCACCCGGGTCGCGCTGGCTGCGTCGGGGCTGGCCGTTGGAGGGCTCGAGCTGCAGCGGGATGGGGGGCAGCGGCGGCAGGTCCATGTCCTTCTCGGCCTCGAGCTCGTCGGCGTCCTTCTCCTCCGACATGCCGATGGGTCCGACGACCTGGGCGTTGAGGAACTGGCGCACGACCGGCTCCTCCGAGGACAGCAGCATCTCGCGGGGACCGAACATGGCCAGGTGCTTGTGGTAGAGCAGGCCGATGTTGTCCGGCACCGTGCGCGCGGTGTTGATGTCGTGGGTGACGATGAGGAACGTCGCGTCGATCTGGGCGTTGAGGTCGACGATGAGCTGGTTGAGGAACGACGTGCGGACCGGGTCGAGGCCCGAGTCGGGCTCGTCGAACAGCACGATCTCCGGGTCGAGGACCAGCGCACGGGCCAGGCCGGCGCGCTTGCGCATGCCGCCGGAGATCTCGCCGGGCAGCTTGGTCTCGGTGCCGAGGAGACCCGTGAGGTCGAGCTTCTCCATCACGATGTTGCGGATCTCGGACTCGGACTTCTTGGTGTGCTCGCGCAGCGGGAAGGCGATGTTGTCGTAGAGGTTCATCGAGCCGAACATGGCGCCGTCCTGGAACAGCACCCCGAACAGCTTGCGGATCTCGTAGAGCTCGCGCTCGGGGCAGGAGGCGATGTCGACGCCCTCGATGACCACGCTGCCGCGGTCGGGCTTGAGCAGACCGATGATCGTCTTGAGCAGCACGGACTTGCCGGTCCCGGAGGGACCCAGCATCACGCAGATCTCGCCCGCGGGGACGGTCAGCGTCACGTCGCCCCAGATCAGCTGGCTGCCGAAGCTCTTGGTCAGGTCCTTGATCGCGATCTCGACGCCCACGCCGTCCGCCTCCCTCGTCGCTGGTGTTCCACGCGTTGCATGACTGCGTCCAGGTCCCTCTCGACCTGGAGGCACGCTCAGCCCCCCTCTGCTGCGCGTACCAACGAGTAGCCCGCCGCTAAGTTACGGCAGCATTGCGGCGGCGTCAGGTGGATCGGGCACTCGTCTCAAAACAGGACGGACACGGTCGGCCTACGACCGTGCACCAGGAGTTCCCCTCCCGGACGGTCCCATGCGCCACCCCGACCGACGGGTTCCCGGGCACGACGAACGCCCCGGACCAGACGGTCCGGGGCGTTCGGGTGGTGCAGGCGATCAGCGTCGGCGCGAGCCGACCGGGATCACTTGAGGGTGACGGTGGCGCCGGCGCCCTCGAGGGACTCCTTGGCCTTCTCCGCGGCCTCCTTGTTGACCTTCTCGAGGACGGCCTTGGGGGCGGACTCGACGAGGTCCTTGGCCTCCTTCAGGCCGAGGCTCGTGAGGGCGCGCACCTCCTTGATGACGTTGATCTTCTTCTCGCCAGCGGACTCGAGGACGACGTCGAACTCGTCCTGCTCCTCGACGGCCTCGGCAGCGCCGGCACCGGCACCGGCGCCGGCAGCGGCAACGGCGACGGGGGCGGCGGCGGTGACGCCGAAGGTCTCCTCGAACTGCTTCACGAACTCGCTGAGCTCCAGGAGGGTCATCTCCTTGAAAGCGTCGAGCAGCTCGTCGGTGCTGAGCTTCGCCATGGTGGCGTTCCTTTCAGTGGTGGTGCGGCTCGCGCCGCAACCGGGATGTCAGGCCTGGGTGCTCTCGGTGGCCTCGGTGGTCTCCTCGGACGCGGGCGCGTCGTCGGCTGCAGCGGGCTCGGCCACGGGGGCCTCGTCCGCTGCGGTGTCCTCGGCCGCGGCGGCCGGCTCGCCGGCACCGCCCTTGAGGATGGAGGGGTCCTCCTGCGCCTTCGCCTCCAGGGCGCCGGCGAGCCGGGCAGCCTGGGCGAGCGGGGCGTTGAGGAGGTAGACGGCCTGGCTGAGCGAGGCGAGCATGGCGCCCGCCATCTTGCCCAGCAGCACCTCGCGGGACTCGAGATCGGCCAGCTTGGCGATCCCGGCAGCGTCCACGGTGGCGCCGTCGATGTAGCCGCCCTTGATGATCAGGGCGGGGTTGGCCTTGGCAAAGTCACGCAGACCCTTGGCCGCGTCGACCACGTCGCCGTTGATGAAGGCGATGGCGGTCGGACCGGTCAGGAGGTCGTCGAATCCCTCGACGCCCGCCTGGCCGGCGGCGATCTTGGTCAGCGTGTTCTTGACCACGGCATAGTGGGCGTTCTCGCCGAGAACTCGCCGCAGGTCCTGCAGCTGCTTCACGGTGAGACCGCGGTACTCGGTCAGCACAGCGCCCGTGGAGTCGTTGAACGAGTCGACGATCTCCGCGACGGCTGCTGCCTTGTCTGGCCGCGCCATGGGTCTCCTTCCACACTTCGGTGCACTGGTGCGTGCGGAGGATCCGGCCGGGTTGACCGGGTCCCCGAGCCGAGGGCCGGAAGGGCCACACATGCAGAACGCCCCGTGCAGGTGCACAGGGCGGGCGACGCGATCGCGTCGGTCAACTCGGTGTCACCTGCGCAGGTCGCCCGCATCGCGGACCTTTCGAGCCACTCCGGGGAGTGGCCGACCGGCGGTCTTCGGCTACGCGGAGGACTGTACGTCGCTGCTCGCCGTGCGGCCAAATCGCGGACCGGGCCAAGGATCACTAGACCAGTCGGGAAAACTGACCAAATCGGACATTTAGCCCATAACGTTCTGTGCGTAACCACAATCGCCCACGAACGAGGTTCACGATGTCACTCCCCCGCCCGCTCCGCCACCAGTCCCGCCTGGCCCAGGTCAGCTCCACGGTCGCCCTGCTGGTGAGCTCGACGCTCCTCGCCTCGACCCTGGCCACCGCTCCCGCCGCCGCCGCCCCGGCAACCCCCACCAGCAGCGTCGCCACCGCCGCGGCCAGCGCCGCTCGGTCGGCCACGCTCACCATCGGTGGCGCCACGCGGTCGGTCGCGGGCACCAACGTGGCCCGCAAGGTCGGCAAGCTGGTCGTCTACTCGGCCCCGCGCTCCACCACCCACAAGACCAAGCGCGGCGTGGACGTCGTCGTCCAGGACGGCAAGGTCGTCTCGGTCAAGCGCCACCACGGCCGTCGGGCAGGTCGGACCGCCGTGCCCGCCGGTGGCTTCGTCGTCTCCGGGCTCGGCTCCTCCGCCGCCTGGCTGCGCGCCCACGCCAAGCCGGGCGTCGCCGTCACCTCCACCGCCGCCACCGGCGGCCAGGTCGGCACCGGCGGCCGCGTCGTCGCCACCGCCACCCCCACCGTCGGCGCCCCCGTGGTCGTGGGCAACGGCACCTGGAAGCTCTCGGGCATCAACGTCCCCCGCGGCGTCGACCAGGTCGTCGCCTACACCGCGCCCGTCACGGTCACCACGACCAACATGTGGGGCGTCGAGCTGACGGTGGTGGGCGGCAAGATCACCTCGATCGTCGACCGCCAGGTCAAGCAGGTCACCAGCGGCACCCGGGTCCCCACCGGCGGCTACGTGCTCTCCGCCCACGGCAGCGCCGGCGACTGGCTGCGGGCCCGGGCCAAGGTCGGTGGCACCGTCGGCTACCAGGTCACCGTCCCCGACGTGGTCACCCCGACCCCGACGCCGACCCCCACGCCCACCCCGACCCCGACCCCCACCCCGACGCCCACCGCGCCCGCCGTGCCGGCCGCCGGCACCCGGGCCGCCATCGGCTCGTCCAGCTACCCCGTCAGCGGCGTCAACATCGACCGCGGCGTGGACGCCCTGGTGGCCTACACCTCCCCCCTGACGCAGACCCCGACCAACATGTGGGGCGTCGAGGTCGGCGTGGTCGGTGGCAGGATCACCTCGGTGATCGACCGGCAGGTCAACAACATCAGCGCGGCCACGCCGGTCCCCTCGGGCGGCTACGTCCTGTCGGGCCACGGCGCGGCCGGCGAGTGGCTCCGGGCGGCGGCCCAGGTCGGCGGCACCGTCACCTCCGGCAGCGGCTCGGTCTCCACCCCGACCCCGACGCCCACCCCCACGCCCACTCCGACCCCGACGCCGACCCCCGCACCCACGACGCCGAGCACGGGCACCAGCAGCACGGACCCGATGCCGCTGCCCAGCAAGGTGCAGGCGCTCTACCTGATGATGTGGTCCAACTCGGGCTCGCCGATGCTGCGCAACATCCCCTCGGACGTCAACGTCGTCAACCTGTCCTTCCTCCAGGGCGACCCGCCGTCGCTGGTCGGCTGGGGCTCGCAGAGCGAGGCCAGCTTCATCGCCGACGCCAAGGCGCTGCGGGCCCGCGGGGTCCGGATCGTCGCCTCGGTCGGCGGAGCCGGCGGCCACGTCAACCTGGCCAACCGCGAGGCCTTCGTCCAGGGCGTCATGAGCCTCAACGCCAAGCTCCCCCTCGACGGCATCGACTGGGACATCGAGGGCTCCACCCCGATGGCGGCCGCCGACGTCGTGTGGATCTCCAAGCGGCTCAAGACCCTGCGGGGCCAGGACTTCGCGATCACCCTGGCGCCCAACGGCTCCAACATCAACGAGTACCTCGCCATCGCCGTGCAGCTGCAGGCCAACAACGCGCTCGACATGATCGGCCAGCAGTTCTACGACGCCGTGGTCTCCAAGGAGGCCGCCATGGGCCGCATCAACCAGGCCGTGAGCATGGGGATCCCGCAGAGCAAGATCGCCGTCGGCATGATGGTCGGCACCGCGGACGTCTACTGGACCGTCGCCGAGTGCGTCGCCGCGGTGACCTACATCAAGGCGAAGTACCCCAACCTCCGCGGCGGCTACCTGTGGGAGGCCGGCCGGGCCGGCACCGCCGACTGGGCCAGCACCCTGAGCGGCCTGCTCAAGGGCTAGTCACCACCACACCGCGGCGACCGGCGCCGGCGGGGACCCACCAGGTCGCGGACCTGGCGAGGACGCCCCGCCGGCGTCGGCGCGCGAGTAGCATCGAGGTGCCGACATGACCGTCGTACGAGGGGGAACAGTCATCGCCGAGCACGCCTGGGTGGTCGTCGCCGACTCACCCTTCCTGCCCGCCCGCGGCGGCGGCGAGCGCGAGCACCTCGGGTTCGTCGAGGCCGCCGTCGCCGGCGGTCGTCTGGCCGCCCTGGTGGTGCCGTCCTCGGAGACGCTCGACGTCGCCGCCTACCGCGCCGTCCTCGGGGAGACCCCGCTCGTGGTCACCCGGCGGCGCGAGCGCCCGTGGCTGGCGGCCCACCCCGTCACGCCGTACGTCGTGTCCTCGCGGCCGGCCCGCCCCGGCCTGGTGGGCCGGGTGCGCCAGGTCGCGCCGCAGGCGACCGGCGTCGTGTGCTTCTCCTACAAGTCCTGGCGCATCGGCGAGGCCCTCGCCCTCGGTCTCGAGGTGCCGGCCGTGCTCCGGCAGCACAACCTCGAGGGGCCCTACCACCGCAGCCTGGCCACCGGGAGCACCGGCGTGCGCCGCCTGGTGATGCACCTCGAGGCCCGCCGCATCGACCGCGACGAGCGCCGGCTCGAGCAGGCCGACTGGCTGCGCACCATGGCCGACATCTCGGCGACCGACGCGCAGGTGCGTCGCGACCGGGGCGGTCGGGCGGTGCACGTGCCCCCCTTCGCCCACGACGCCTCCAAGCTGGTGCTCCCCCGCACGCCCGGACCCGAGCCGCGGGTGGTGTTCCTCGGGGCGCTCGACGTCGAGACCAACACCACCGCCCTGGACTGGCTGCTCGAGCGGGTCTGGCCCCAGGTGCGCCGGCAGGTGCCCGACGCCGTGCTCGACGTGGTGGGCCGCCACCCCGCGCCGGCGCTCGTCACCCGGCTCGACGCGGAGCCCGGCGTGGAGCTCCACGCCGACGTGCCCGACCTCGCCCCGTTCCTCAGCGGGGCCCGGGTGGCGGTGAACCCCGCCGTGTCCGGCTCGGGGGTCAACATCAAGCTCGTCGACTACCTGCAGGCCGGTGTCCCCGTGGTGACCACGACGCTGGGCGCCCAGGGCCTCGGCCTGACCGACGGCCCGCTGGTCAGCGTCCAGGACCGCCCCGAGTCGTACGCCGAGGCGCTGGTCGGCCTGCTCCAGGACCCCGACCGGGCCGAGGCGATGGGCGCCGCCGCCCGACGCCACGTCGCCGACCTGCTCGACCCCGCCACCAACCTCGCGCGCCTCGAGAAGGAGCTGTCGTGAGCGGCCCGACCGCCGGTGGCCGCCCGGGCCAGCGGATCCACGTCGTGCTCGACGACCTCGACCGGCTCGCCGGGGCCGGCCGCGCCGCGTGGGACCGGCTGTTCGAGGCCCAGGACGCGCTGGCCAACCCGTTCTGCGCGCCGGAGTGGGTCGAGACCTGGTACACCCACTTCACCCGGCCGAGCCAGCGGCACCTGCTGACCGTGTGGCGCGGCGACGAGCTCGTCGGCGTGGCGCCGTTCTACCGCGACCGGGTGGCCCTCGGGCCGGCCGGCGTGGCCCACCGGCTGACCCTGGCCGGCGCCGGCCAGGGCGGGTCGGTCCTCGAGTCGCCCCAGGTCCTGACCGCCCCCGGCCTGGCCCGCGAGGTCGTCCGGGCCGTGGTCGAGGAGACCATCAGCGTCCCCGAGGGCGAGGGCGTGGACTGGTCCGAGATCGCCATCCCCACCGGGGCCGGCTGGTTCGAGCCCGAGTGGTCCTACAGCACGGGTCAGCCCGTGGCGTTCTACCGCAGCCAGATGGTGCGCGCCTCGGTCGTGCTGCCCGTCGACGCCGGGTGGGAGGCGACCCGCGCGGGCTTCAAGCGCAACCTCAAGGAGAGCCTGCGCCGCTCGCGCAACCGGATCGCCAAGGACGGCCGCACCTGGACGGTCGTCCCGCGCACCGAGGACCTCGACGTCCACGCCGTCGAGCGGCTGCTCGACCTGCACCACCGCCGCTCCGCGCACGGCGCCAGCGTCCAGCACGCCGACGCCTACGCCAGCCCCGCGCGCCAGGCGTTCCTGCGCGACCTGCTCCCCCGGCTCGGTGCCCGCGGCCGGGCGACCCTGCTCGAGCTCCACGTCGACGACGAGGTGGTCGCGGTGCAGCTCGCCCTGCGCGCCCCCGGCGTCACCTACTTCCACTCCTCGGGCGTCGACCCGTCGGTCTGGGCGCTCTCGCCGGTGACCTACCTGCAGGAGCACCTGGTGCGCGAGGCAGCCGAGTCGGGGGCCCGGTGGGTCAACTTCTCCCCCGGGCCCAACGTCGCCAAGCTCCGCTGGAGCGAGCAGATCGACACCCACCACGACTTCGCCTACGGCAGCGGAGGTCCGTCGCTGCGCTGGAAGTACTCCGCCTTCGCGGCCGGCCAGGCGCTGAGCCAGGTCAACCACGCGGTGTCCGTGTCGACCGCCCACGCGGCACCGGCCCGGGTCGAGACCACGACGGCGCCCGCCCAGACCTCGCCGGTGCCCCCGCTGGTCGTCGCTCCCCCGACCCCCGGTCGGCTGCGGGTCTTCCTCCGCTCCCACGGCAGCGAGAACCTCAAGAACCGGCCCGACTTCTACGACAAGACGACCTGCCTGGCGTCCCTGGTGCGTGCCGCCGAGCAGGTGGCGCCGACCGCCGAGCTGGTCTTCCTCAACGACGGGCCGCTCCCGGCGGCTCGCGAGCGGCTGATGGCCGGCGCGGGCGAGGTGGTGCAGGGCGAGTTCGGCAGCAACCGGGCCTCCTGGAACGCCGCGGTCCGTCTCGCCCGCTCCCGCGACCACGGCCCCGACGACCTCGTCTGGTTCGCCGAGGACGACTACCTCTACCGTCCCGAGGCCTTCGCCGAGCTGGTGCGGGTGGCGCAGGAGCGTCCCGAGGTCGACTACTTCTCCCTCTACCTCGGCGAGCTGCGGCAGCGCGACGACAAGTTCCCGGTCGACGACTGGGTGCCGGCCGTGAGCACCACCAGCAGCTTCGGCGTACGCCGGGCGGCGCTGCAGGAGGACGCCCGGCTGCTCATGCTGATGACCTACACCGGTGGCGCCTTCGACCACACCACCTTCCTCACCCTGGCCGGCCGCTACCCCTTCACCGCCCGCCGGCTGCGACGCGACCTGGTGCCGTTCGGCCACCACGCCCCCGACCAGTGGGCCCGCCACGTCACCCGCGGCGTGGTGCGCACGGCTCTGGGCACCCGGGGCCTGCGCCGGCCCTCGCACCGTCGCACCCTGCACCAGCCGCCGCAGGACCTCATCGCCCACCTCGAGACCGGCGCCTTCCAGCCCTCCGAGGGCTGGGCCGAGCTGGCGGAGCAGACGCGGGCATGGCTCAAGGAGCGGACCGAGGCCGCGGGCGAGCAGTCGGCGTGACCCGCCGGTGAGGCGGGGGGCGCTGCTGCGCGTCGGGTGGAACCTGGGCGACCAGGTGCTCTCGAGCGCCACCAACGCGCTGCTGTCGTTCCTGGTCGCCCGGTCGGTGACCGAGACCGAGTTCGGCGGCTTCTCGATCGCCTTCACCGTCTTCTCCGTGCTCGTCGGCCTGAGCCGGGCCGTGTCGTCGTCCCCGCTGAGCGTGCGCTTCGCCGGCAAGGACGACCGCCTCTTCCGACCGGCCGGCGCCGCGTCGGTCGGGACCGCGCTGGTGGTGGGCGCCGTGGGCGGGGTCGGCTGCCTGGTCGCCGGCTCGCTGCTGGACGGCGCGGCCGGCACGGCACTGCTCGCGCTGGGCGTGGTGCTGCCCGGGCTGCTCGTGCAGGACGCCTGGCGCTTCGTCTTCTTCGCCGAGGCGCGGCCGCAGGCCGCCGTCGTCAACGACGCCCTGTGGGCGGTGCTCCAGATCGGGGCAGTCCTGGCGCTGGTGGCTGCCGACCTCGGCACCGTCGGCCCGCTGCTCCTGGCCTGGGGCGGAGCGGCCTGCGCTGCCGCACTGCTCGGGCTGCGGCAGGCCGGCGTGCGCCCCGCGCCCCGGTCGGCCGTCACCTGGCTGCGTCGCCACTGGGACCTCTCGCGCTACCTGCTGCTGGAGTACGTCACCCTCCAGGGCGGCATGCAGCTCGCACTGCTGTGCATCGCCTCGATCGGCACCCTGAGCGCCGTCGGAGCCCTGCGCGGGGTGCAGGTGCTGCTCGGCCCCACGACGATCCTGGCCGTGGGCATCCAGAGCTTCGCCCTCCCGGAGCTCTCGCGCCGCCGCCGGGACCTGTCCGCGCGGAGGTGGGTGCTAGCCGCCGTGGCCCTCTCGGGCCTGGTCACCGGCATGGGCGTCCTGTGGGGGGCACTGTTCCTGCTGGTGCCCGACGCGTGGGGCCGCGAGCTGCTCGGCGACACGTGGGCCACGACCTCGCAGATCCTGGTCGCCTCGATCGTGCAGCAGGCCGGCGCGGCCATCGCACTAGGACCCGCAGTGGCGCTCTACGCCATGGACCGGGCACGGGTGACGCTCTCGATCCACGCGGTGCTGGCCCCGCTGATGTTCCTCGGGGGCGTCGGGGGCGTCGTCGTCGGAGGTGCGCAGGGGGCGGCCTGGGGCTTCGCCCTCGCCTACTGGTCGGTGGCGCCCGTGTGGTGGGTGCGCGTGCGCCGCGAAGCCCGTCGCCTCGCCGGTGCCTCCGCGCAGCACCACGCCGGCACCTGAGGCGCCAGACCCCGCCGGGTCGGGTTTCGTCGGGTCAGCTCATGTCCGGCGCGCCGCGCCACAGCCCGCGGTTGTACGCCGCGAACCCGGCCGCGGCGTCCGGGTTGCCCCGGGCGCGGCACACGGCCGCGCGGCCGAGCGACCCGGCCGCGAGCACCAGTCGCATCGTGTGCGCCGCCGGGGCGCTGTTGTGACGGCGCACGTAGTCGAACATCGAGGCGCCCCGCATCTGGAGCATGGTGGTCTTGGCCCCGCCGGAGCCGGCGCCGGCGTGTGGCACCAGCAGGTCGGTGCGCAGCTTCTGCCGCAGCCCCGCCTCGCGCAGCCGGCGGCCGTAGGCCATGTCCTCGTTGTAGATGAAGTGCTGCTCGTCGAAGCCGCCGAGGGCCACGAACGTCTCGCGCGGCACCGCCAGGCAGGCACCGGTGAGCCACTCCAGGTCGATCTCCTGGTGGGGCTCGGGCCGGGCGAAGACGCCCGCCGTCGGGAACCGCGAGTGCAGGCCGGTGGCGTAGACGAGGACCCGGCCCACGGTCGGCTCCCAGCCCCCGACGCCCAGCTCGACGCGGCCGTCGTGGGTGACGGTCGTGGCCGAGACGGCCGCCAGACCCGGGTCGCCCTTGAGCTCCTCGACCAGCGCGAACAGCTGCTCGGGGGTGGGGGCGGTGTCGGGGTTGACGAAGACCAGGTAGGGGCGCTCGGAGCTCCACGCACCGAGGTTGGCCGCGCGGGCGAAGCCCACGCCGCCACCGTCGAGGTAGCGCGCGTGCTCCCGGCCCTCGAGCACGTCGGCCACCGCGTCCGCGCCCCCGGAGTTGTCGACGACCACCAGGGGCAGGTCGCGGGGCAGCCGCGCGAGCAGCGTCTCGACCAGCGCCCGGCTGCGGTAGGTCACGAGGACCACCTCGATCTCGGACAACTCGACCACCGCCGCCGCCTCCTGCTCGTCGCTCGTCGTGCTCACGCCTGGGCGGCGAAGAGCCGGGTCTGCTCCGCGACCAGCTCGTCGACGAGGCGCCCCTCCGGCAGCACGACGTCGGCGTACGAGATCGCCTCGTCCTTGCGCACGTCGCGGGTCAGCCGCGAGCCCTCGGCCACGCCGATCGGCAGCAGGCCCTCGGCCTGGCTGACGTCGTAGGCCTCCGCCTCGCCGTAGGTGTGGTAGCCGCCGAGACCGTCGAGGACCGTGCCGGCGGCGAGGTCCTGCTTGGCGATCGTGATGACCTCGACCTTCGGACCGGCCAGCGGCGCGATGGCCGCGTCGCCGAACAGCACCGCACGCGCGACCGTGGAGGGCACCTCGAAGTGGCACAGGTGGTAGGGCGTGTAGAAGCTGTAGAGCGGACCCTGGCCGAGCTTGTAGAGCTCGAGGTAGTGCCGCTGCTTCGGGTCGTCGTGGGTCGCCAGGACGTAGACGCCCGGTCCGGGCTTGCTGCCCACGACGTAGTCCACGACGCCGCCCAGCTCGCGCAGCTGCTCGACGTCGTAGTGCTCGACCAGGTCGTCGACGTGGCCCGCGTGGTCGGCTCCGCCCATGCCGCGCCGCGCGACGGTCATGCCCGTCGCGTTGGCCACGGTCGCCTGCTCGATCGAGATCTTCGTGCCGTCGGCGAAGCTGGTCACCATGTGGGGGTCCTGTCCCCAGCGCTCGGCGAACGCCTTCTGGGTGGTGGGCGTGCGGTAGGGGTCCTGGAGGCCCTTGACGTTGCCGGCCACCAGCGGCGTCAGACCGATGCCCTGCACGAAGCGGACGAGGTTCATCTGGACGCCCGGCTGGTCGCCGTCGCACCCGGTGAGGACCACGCCGGCCTCGCTCGCACGCCGGCTGAGCAGCGGGCCCACGGTCGCGTCGACCTCGGCGTTCATCAGCACGACGTGCTTGCCGCGCTCGATGGCCCGCACCACGACGTGGCAGCCGAACTCCACGGCACCGGTCGCCTCGACGATGGCGTCGACCGACGCGGCGTCGCACACCGCGCGCCAGTCGTCGGTCACCGCCGCGACGCCGTCGGCCACGGCGGCGTCGAGCGCCGCGCCGTCGGCGACCTGGCGGACCTCGCCGACACCGGCCTCGGCGTAGGCCTGCTCGGCGCGGGCCAGGGTGCGGTTGGCGATCGCCACCAGCTCCATGCCGGGGACGCTGTTGACGATCTGGTTGGTGAGGCCGCGGCCCATGAAGCCGGCGCCCACCAGGGCCACCCGGACCGGGTTGCCCTCGGCGGCGCGACGGCGCAGGGCGGTGTCGACGATGATCATCGGGGCGGTTCCTCGGCTGCGGGCAGCGGGTCGAAGTCGGAGGCCGGGCGCTCGGAGAGCAGCGGCCAGGACCGGTCCTTGTCGCTGATCACCGAGGTGGCCAGCGGCCAGGGCAGTCCCAGGTCGGGGTCGTCGTGGCGCAGGCCGCGCTCGGCGGCCGGGGTGTAGGCGCCGCTCACCTGGTAGACGACCTCGGTGTCGTCGACCAGGGTCTGGAACCCGTGGGCGAAGTACGCCGGCACGAACAGCGCCCGGCGGTTGTCCGCGGTGAGCTCCACGGCCACGTGCTGCAGCCGCGTCGGCGAGTCGGGACGCAGGTCCACGATGATGTCGACGATGCCGCCGCGCACGCAGCGCACCAGCTTGGTCTCGGGGTGCGGCGCCACCTGCAGGTGCATGCCGCGCAGCGTCCCGGCCCTGTGGTTGTAGGACATGTTGCACTGCTCGACGGCGGGCTCGAGGCCCGCCGCCTCGAACTCGGCCCGGTCGTAGGTGCGGGCGAAGAAGCCCCGGTCGTCCTCGCGGAGCTCGAGCTCCACGATCGCGACCCCCTCGATGGGCGTGGTGAGGATCTTCACGGCTGCTTCCAGTAGAGCTGACCGTCGACCTGGCCCGAGCGCATCAGCTTCTGCAGCGCGAGCAGCCGGGTGTGGCCGGGACCGCGGAAGGTCGCCTCGTCGAGGTCGATGGTCTCGAAGATCTCGTGGAGCTGGCGGGCCCCCTTGACGGCGTCCCAGTCGCACGCGAACCCGGGCAGGGTGTCCTTGATCTTGTCGAAGTTGACCCGGTAGCTGCGGTTGTCGCCGGCGTTCTCGCCGAAGGTCACCTCGCAGCCCGGGAACTCCGCACCCACGATCTCGGCGATCTCCTTGACCCGGTAGTTCTGGGCGCTGTCACCGACGTTGAAGACCTGTCCGTGGATCGCCTCGCGCGGCGCCGCCAGCACGCGGCGGATCGCCTGGGAGATGTCGAGCGCGTGGACCAGCGGGCGCCAGGGCGACCCGTCGCTGGTCATCACGATCTCCTTGGTCGTCCAGGCCAGGCCGCTCAGGTTGTTGAGCACGATGTCGAAGCGCTGCCGCGGCGAGGCGCCGTACGCCGTCGCGTTGCGCATGAAGGTCGGCGAGAACGAGTCGCTCGCCATCGGCGAGACGTCGCGCTCGACCATCACCTTGCACTCGGCGTACGGCGTCTGCGGGTTGACCGGGGAGGTCTCGTCGAGCTCGGCGTCGCTGTCGGAGAAGCCGTAGACGCTGCACGAGGACATGTAGACGAACCGCTCCACGCCGGCCTGCTTGGCCAGCGTGGCCAGGTTGACCGAGCCCTGGTGGTTGATCTCGTAGGTCAGCTCGGGCGCGACCGCCGCCAGGGGGTCGTTGGACAGCTCGGCCATGTGCACGATGGCCTCGACGCCCTCGAGGTCCTCGAGGGTGAGCTTGCGGATGTCCTTGTTGAGCGTGCGCGCGAACGCGTCGACGCCGTTGTAGAGCCAGCCGAGACGGTAGAAGCCCGTGTCGACACCGGTCACCTCGTGGCCCTCGCGGATCAGGTCCGCGGCCACCAGGCAGCCGAGGTATCCGTCGGTGCCAGTCACCAGAACGCGCACGTCAGTCCTCCCAGACCTTCCAGGGAGCCTCGCCGGCGTCCCAGAGCTGATTGAGCTCCGTCCAGTCACGGAACGTGTCCATCCCCATCCAGAAGCCCTCGTGGGGGTTGATCGTGAGCTCGCCGTCGGAGGCGAGCGAGCGCAGCGGCTTGTGCTCGAGCAGCAGGCCGGGGTCGTCGTCGAGGTAGCGGTCGACCATCTCGCGCTGGAAGGCGAAGAACCCGCCGCTGACCCAGCCGGTGGCCAGGGTCGGCTTCTCGTTGAACTCGCTGACCTGGTTGCCCTCGACGTGCATCTCGCCGTAGCGGCTGGCCGGGTGGACACCCGTGACGGTGCCGATGCGGCCGCCCTCGGCGTGGTTGGCCAGCAGCTGGTCGAGGTCGACCGCGCCGATGCCGTCGCCGTAGGTGAGCATGAAGGTGTCCTGGTCGAGGTACTGCGCGACGCGCTTCACCCGGGCACCGGTGCCGGAGAGCAGGCCGGTGTCGACGAAGGTGATCTCCCAGTCCTCGAGCTGGCTGCCGCCGTGCCACTGCGGCTGCTCGGCCGAGGCCAGCTCCAGGGTGAAGTCGTTCTGGTGCTCGCGGTAGTCGAGGAAGTAGCGGCGGATGAGGTCGCTCTTGTAGCCCAGGCACAGCACGAAGCGCCGGAAGCCGAAGTGGCTGTAGGTCTTCATCACGTGCCACAGGATGGGCTTGCCACCGATGTCGACCAGCGGCTTCGGGAGCTTCTCGCTGGCCTCGCGGAGGCGAGTTCCCATGCCACCGCAGAGGATGACGACGGGGATGTCGGCGTTGTTCATGGCTGGGATCCTACGCATCTGTCGGGGTCGGTGGACGGCTGCGCGAGGTGCGCAGCGGAGTCGCCGGCGACGGCCCGAGAACGGCCGCGACGCTGGCTGCGGGTCGGGAGGACGGCAGCAGCGACGGACGCGTCGGTGACGTGGCTCGCCATCAGTGAAAACCCCCCGGTTTCGTCGGGCTGCCGGAGACCGGGCCCGTGCGGGACGACACCGGAGACGTCCGGCGGGCCCTGCGACGCAAGGAAGTTATCACCCACGGAGGGATGTTTTGGGGCGATCGCGCAGGTCGGGCTAGACCGCGTGAGAAGTCGGCGGGCATCCGCCGTGCGCCGCCCTGCTCGCAGCGCTCCCGGCCGAGGGGCAGGCCCCTGACCAGGGATGTTGCCCACGCGCGGGGACGGGGCCGCGGTCGTGCACCTGTCCGGCCGGCACCCGTGGGCGGCCTGGCGGGTGCCGACCCCCTGGCTAGGCTCGTGGTGCACACGAGGCCGAGCACCCACAGCCGTCTGGGGGACGTCGTGCACCACGCCCGTCACCACGCCCACCACCGCGCCCAGCACCACGCCCTGCACCACGCCCTGCCGACCCGGCCGGCCGCGTCCCGGCGCGGTCGCCTGCTCGCCGCCGCGACCGCGGCGCTGCTCCTCCCCCTGGCGGCGTGCACCCCGAGCACGGGCACCGGTGCCGCCGGCACCCGCGACGAGGGGGCGCGCGCCTCCACGGCCAGCAGCGACCCCGGGCCTCCGTGGTCGAGCGGCATCTGGCTGGGAGGGGCGCTCAGCGACGGCGACCTCGAGCGCTTCGGCGCCTGGCGGGGCGACCCGGCCGACGTGGTGACCACCTACCCGGCGTACGCCACCTGGGAGGAGCTGCGCACCAGCGACTGGCACGTCGACACCTTCGCGGGCTTCCCCGGACGGCTCAGCTACGGCCTGCCGCTGCTGCCGGAGCGAGCCCCCGGGACGCTGCGCGACGTGGCGGACGGTGCGCACGACGACGTCTGGCGCAGCGTGGCCAGGACCCTGGTCGCGGGCGACCGCGGCGACAGCTTCGTGCGGATCGGGCTGGAGGCCAACGGCACCTGGTTCCCGTGGGGGGCGACGGCCGCGACCGCGACCGACTTCGTCGCGGCGTACCGCCACGTGGCGACGGTCATGGCGCAGGAGGCACCCGACCTCAGCTTCGTCTTCGACATCTCCTGCGGGGCCCCGCTGCGCGGCGCGGAGGACGACCGGCTCTCAGCGCTGACCCGGCTCTACCCCGGGGACGACGTCGTCGACGTCGTCGGGTGCGACCACTACGACAGCTTCACGGCCCGTGCCACCGACCGGGCCGCGTGGGAGGAGTCCATCCGGCCCAGCACCGGGGTCGGGCTGCTCGACCTGGTGGACTTCGCCACCGAGCACGACAAGCCGTTCGCCGTGCCGGAGTGGGGCCTGACCGCCCGCTCGGCCGAGGGGTCGGGAGACAACCCCTACTTCGTCGAGCAGATGTTCGCCTTCTTCCGGGAGCACCGCGACCGGCTCGCCTACGAGAACTACTTCGACGAGCCCAACCCCTACCTGGGGTCCTCGCTGTTCCTCACGCCCGCGCAGAACCCCGAGTCGAGCGAGGTCTACCGAGAGCTCTGGTGAGCCGCGAGCCCTGCTCCCCCGGCGCCCGGCCGCTCGACAGCGCCGGCTCGGCCCCCAGCAGCAGCCCCTCGGTGAACCCCAGGCCCCAGGCCAGGTGCATGGTGGCGAACGCCCCTGCCAGCCGCAGAGCGCCGTCGGGCGTGCGTCCGCCCGGCAGGTCGGTGGCCGAGACCGCCTTGGTGAGCACCGCGGCGTACGGCAGGGCGAGCGCGACGGCGACCCTCGGGTGGCCGGTCACGCCGGCCAGCGCGGAGGTGGTGAGCATCCCCAGCAGACCGGGGGGCGCGAGGTGGCGGGGACGCACGGCCGCCGGCCCGTTCTTGCGCACCATGCCCGCCTTGCCGCGGCCGTAGCGGCGGTACTGGCGGCCGAAGTCGCGCAGCGACTCGCGCACCGACCAGAGCATCACCATGTCGGGGTGGTAGCGGATGCGGCGCCCGGTCGCCAGGATCCGGTGGTCGATGTCGACGTCCTCGTTGACGCGCAGCGACTCGTCCCAGCCGCCGACCTCGCGCAGCACCGCGGTGCGGTAGACGCCCATCGAGGCGTGGTCGGTCTCCTGGGGCTCGGTGGCGTAGTGGTTGATCGAGTCGCCCACGCCGTAGGGGCTGGAGAGCGCGGCGGCGACGGCCTGACCCGTGGCCGAGTCGGCCACCCCGACCCGCCGGCCGCCGACCGCGGCCACCTCGGGGTGCTCGGCGAGCACGGCCAGCCCGGTCGCGACGTAGTCCGGGTTGATGGTCAGGTGGGCGTCCACCCGCGCCACCACGTCGGCCCGGGCCGCGGCCAGGCCGATGTTGAGCGCGCACGGGATGGTGCGGCCCGGGTTGTCGAGCAGACGGACGCGGGGGTCGGCCTCGGCCAGCCGCCTCACGATGTCGACGGTCGCGTCGGCCGAGCGCCCGTCGACCACGAGCAGCTCCACCGGGTCGACGCTCTGGGACAGCGCGGAGGCGACCGCCTCGGCGACGCTGGCCTCCTCGTTGTAGACGGGCATCAGCATCGAGACGACGGGCGTCGCGGTGGTGGTCGCGTCGGGGGTCACGGGTGCCTCCTGAGGGCGTCGGTGAGGTCGGCGTACCCGTCGCCGCTGGGGACGCGCAGCGCGCGGCGACCGGTTCGGCGACGGCGTTCGCGGCGACGTCGGTAGAGGTCCTCCAGCGCCGGGGAGTCGGCGCGCGGCGACCACCAGGCCACCAGCAGCAGCACCGGGATGACCACGACCATGGTGGTGGTGCCCGGCTGGAGGGTCCACAGCGAGATGAGCAGGGCGAGCGAGAGGGTGCGGCTGGGCCCGCCCACGAAGCAGACGAGGATGAACGCCGCGAGCACCAGGCCGGCCAGCAGGCCGTAGTCGAAGAAGATCTTGATCGGGGTCGGCACCAGCAGGCCCAGGATGCCCGAGCGGTCGACCAGGCGCTGCGAGGAGCCCGGCCCCGCCCCGAAGAGGACCAGCGACAGGTCGGTCGACCACGTCGGCCACAGGTAGGAGTACGGCGAGATCGCGCGCAGGCCGAGCGAGGGGTCCACGCCGCTGCCGGTCCCGAGCCGGCCCGCGATGCTCTGGCCCTGGGGGCTGGCCAGGCCGGCGAGCACCACGGCGACCCCCGGCAGCAGGAAGCGGCGCAGCACCGTCCGCACGGGGCTGAGCAGCATCACGACCAGGGCCACGACGAGGATCGCGAAGCCCGAGCCCGACGTCGCCGCCACGAGGCCGGCCAGCAGCAGGGCGATGGAGCGCAGCCGGGCCCCGGTGAGCAGCGCCGCCACGAGCCCGAGCCCGAGCTGGAGCGAGACCATCGAGGGCTCGAGCCCGATCCAGGCGTTGGCGCGGTAGATGGGCGAGTCGTAGCTGATCGGGTAGGTGATGACGAACCCGCCGAGCTGCAGCGGCGCGGGCACGAGGTCGGCGAACCAGTCGTGGTAGGCCAGCCCGGCGTACTGCGAGACCACCATGACCACGCAGACGGCGGCCAGCACCACGCTGATGCGGACCACGGCTCGGAGCACGTCGAGGTACGTCGCCATCCGCCGGTCGACCAGCCGCAGCACGAACGGCAGCCAGCTGGCCATGAACAGCCCCCACGAGGTGAAGCTGATCAGCTCCCGGTCCAGCACGTAGGACTGGAACGGGATGAGCAGGGCGGTCGCGCCCGAGGCGGCGAGCCAGGCGAGCAGCCGCCGGTCGTCGACCTCGAGCAGCCCCCGCGCCAGGCCCCAGCCCGCGGCCACGAAGGCGAGCGGCAGCAGCAGCGCCACGGGCTGGTTGGGCACCGAGAAGCGCTGGAGCAGCACCACCCCGACGTAGATCACGGTCACGAAGCGCAGCGTGTCGCGGCGCAGCGCGTCCGGCGCCGCGAGGACCGTCGCGGTCACGACACGACGGCGACGACCGGGGCCGCGTGGCGCAGCTGGGCCACCACCCCGCTGAGCTTGTTGACCGAGTGCCCGCGCGGCACCGTCACCACGACGGCCTGCACCTCGCGCTGGCCCGCCAGCAGGCCGAGCGACTCGCTGCGGGCCCCGGTCACCATCACCAGCGTCGCGACGTTGAGCCGGGCCCGGGTGTCGTGGCGGCCGGCGTGGCCCAGGACGCGGATCGCCGCCAGGTCGCTGTAGGGCGCCGCCGCTGCGGTCCGCGGCACCGTCTCCGGGGTGCGCTTGTGCACCCCGATGGCGGCGTTGTCGGTGCTGAGCAGGTTGGTCATCGAGGCGGTCACGCCGTGGGCGTGGAGCAGGGCGACCAGGTCGGCCCCGAACGTCGTGGCGGCCTCCTCGGCGCCGGGCATGGCCACCACCGCGATGTCGCGCCGGTCGGACTCGAGGAAGAGCCCGGCCACCTCGGCCGAGCCGCCCTTGCCGTCGACCCCGCTGGTGCCGGGCAGCAGCAGGGGCACGTCGGAGGCGCGGCGCACGGCGCGGCGCCGGAAGGGCAGCAGCAGTGCCACGGCGGAGCTGAGCACCAGGCCGGCGAACAGGCCGAGCACCGCGGAGACCGGGGTGGAGAGGCCGACCGTGGTGGCGCTGGTGGCGTCGGCGAGCGCCGAGACGGCGGTGGTGCTGGACGCGGCCTCGCCCTGCTGGGCGGCGAGCGCCTGGCCGACGCCGGCGCGGCGGGCCTCCTCGGCGGTGGGGTTGTCGAGCTCGCCGTTGTTGAGCAGCTCGTTGCCGCTCTGGCGCAGCGCGCTGACCGCGTCCTGCGTCTGCTGGCGGTAGTAGGCGTCGAGGCTGCGCAGCACCGCGTTGGCGTCGGCCACGACGCCGTCCTCGTCGGCGCCGGTGACGGTCACGTCGACGATGTCGGTGTCGGTCTGCCACAGCGCGGTCACGCGCGGGGCCAGCTCGGCCTCCGTGGTGCCGCGCGCCGACGCGGCCCGGTCGATCACCCGCGACGAGGTGGCCGTGCGCTCGACGGTCTGGGCGACCTGCTTGACGCGGGCGCTGTCGGTCGTCGAGCTGCTGATCTGCAGCACCCCGGTGGCCTCGTAGGTCGCCGGACCCGCGGAGAGCAGCACGGCGAGCACGGCCCCGAGCAGGCCCACGAGCACGATCCAGATCCAGCGCAGCCGGAGCCGGTTGAGGGTGGTCTCGCGCCAGGGCGTCGCCCCCGCGCGCTCCCGGTTCGACGAGCCGTCGGGACGTGCCGACGCCCCCTCCAACATCCGGTCCACCGGCGATCCCCCCTCGTAGGTGCTCGGGCCATGCTAGGCCACCAGGCTGGGTGACTTCTGAGAACCCGTCAGGCCGGGTGACCCTCCCGTCAGGGAGTGCCGCCGAGGCCGGGCGCCTGGGTCGTGGTCTCGGAGGCGGGCGGGGCCTGGATCGAGACGGGGTCTCCGAAGTCGCGGTAGGTGACGGTGGTCCCGCTCTCCTGGCCACCGACCGCCAGCTCGTAGGTCACCTTGCGGAGCTGGTCGTCGCCGTCGACCCACATGTCGAACTCGATCTGGGCGGGCAGCATCTGCACGACCTGCGGGTTGTCGCCCAGGGTGGCGGCGAAGGCCTTGCGCGGCAGCACCACGTGGTACTTCGTGGTCTCGGTGCCCTCGACCTCCTCCTGGCCCTCCGCGGTGACCTCGCTGGCCTGGTTCATCACCTGGAGCAGCTTGGAGGGGTCGCTGTTGCCGCCCAGGGAGCCGATGAGGGCCCCCAGGCCGTCCTTGGCGTTCGGGTCGACCTTGAGCCACTTCTCGCCGCTCAGCTGGGCCGACTTGAGGTAGAACACGCCGTCGACGGCGATGGCCTGCACCTTGCCCGCCCCCTGCACCTCCTGCGTCACCGAGGACGCGGGCTGGTCGCCGCTGAGGTCGGCCTCCCCGGTGCCGGTGCTGGAGCCGGCCCCGCTGGTGGTGATCGTGAACTTCAGGGTGCCGGCGTCCTGGAAGGCGGCGTAGATGCGGTCGCCGAAGTCGGCCTTGGTCAGCTCCTCGCCCGAGGAGCCTGCCGAGTCGTCCGACCCGGCGTCGGCGGACGCGCTGGACGAGTCGCCCGCCGAGGAGCTGCCCCCGTCGCCCGAGCTGCCCGAGTCGCTCGAGCCGCAGCCCCCGAGCACGAGCAGGGTGGCCACCGCGGGGGCGGCCAGGATCCGGACCTTCGACGTACGACGCACGGCGCGCCACCTTCCCGAGTCGTGGTCGTCACCGGGGCGGAGACGACCGAGGCGGCCATCCTGTCAGGACGGCCGCCTCGGCGGTGGAGCAATGACGCTGGTGACGGGGGTCCGTCAGGCCTCGTCCTCGCCCGCGACGTTGCGCGTGCGGTTGGGGTCGACCTGGACGCCGGGGCCCATGGTCGTGGAGACCGTGATCTTGCGCAGGTAGCGGCCCTTGGAGCTGGACGGCTTGAGGCGCAGCACCTCCTCGAGGGCAGCGGCGTAGTTCTCGGCCAGCTGGGCCTCGGAGAACGACGCCTTGCCGATGATGAAGTGCAGGTTGGCGTGACGGTCGACGCGGAACTCGATCTTGCCGCCCTTGATGTCCGTGACGGCCTTGGCGACGTCGGGGGTCACCGTGCCGGTCTTCGGGTTGGGCATGAGGCCGCGGGGGCCGAGCACGCGGCCGAGGCGGCCGACCTTGCCCATCATGTCGGGGGTCGCGACGACGGCGTCGAAGTCGAGCCAGCCACCGTTGACCTTCTCGATCAGCTCGTCGCCACCGACGACGTCGGCGCCGGCCTCACGGGCGGCCTCGGCCTTGTCGCCGTTGGCGAACACGAGGACCTTGGCGGTCTTGCCGGTGCCGTGGGGCAGGTTGACGGTGCCGCGGACCATCTGGTCGGCCTTGCGGGGGTCGACCCCGAGGCGCATGGCCACGTCGACGGTCTCGTCGAACTTCTTCTTGGCGCCGCCCTTGGCGATCTTGATGGCGGACAGCGGGGCGTGGAGCTCGTCCTGGTCGAACGTCTCCGCCACCGCGCGGTAGGTCTTGCTGCGCTGCATGGTGATTCCTCTGTTTCTCGGAAGTGTGGTCGCGATGAGCCAGCGCGGCTCTGCCACGTGGAGCATGGGTGCCGGTCGGTCCCGGACGGGTCCGACCGACGCGGGGTCACTCGGTGACGATGCCCATCGAGCGGGCGGTGCCCTCGACGATCTTGACGGCGGCGTCGAGGTCGTTGGCGTTGAGGTCGGGCAGCTTGGTCGTGGCGATCTCGCGGACCTGGTCCTTGGTCAGCTTGCCGACCTTGTCCTTCTGCGGGACGCCCGAGCCCTTGGCGACGCCGGCGGCCTTCTTGATCAGCTCCGCGGCGGGCGGGGTCTTGGTGATGAACGTGAACGAGCGGTCCTCGTAGATGGTGATCTCGACCGGGATCACGTTGCCGCGCATGGCCTCGGTCTGGGCGTTGTACGCCTTGCAGAACTCCATGATGTTCACGCCGTGGGGACCCAGGGCGGTACCGACGGGCGGGGCCGGGGTGGCCGCGCCCGCGTTGAGCTGCACCTTGACGAGTGCGGCGATCTTCTTCTTGGGGGGCATTGCCTTCTTCTCTCTCTCGTGGTCAGGACGAGGGCCGATGCCCTCTGCCACTGGTGTTGCGGTTGCGCTGTCCGGTCACCGCGGGCGGCGACCGGCTAGCCTCACACCTTCTGGATCTGGGTGAAGCTCAGCTCGACCGGGGTCTCCCGGCCGAAGATCTCGACGAGCGCCTTGACCCGCTGGGCCTCGGCGTTGATCTCGGTGATGGTCGCGTGGAGCGTGGCGAACGGGCCGTCGACGACCATGACGGAGTCGGAGACGTCGAAGTCGGCCACGGCGACCTGGGGGCGCGAGGCCGAGGGGCTCGACCCGCCGGAGCCCGAGGACTCCGCCGGCGCGGCGGCAGCGGCCTGCGCGGCGATCGCGGGGGCGAGCATGTTCTCGACCTCCTGCAGGCTCAGCGGCACCGGCTGGTGGCTGTGGCCCACGAAGCCGGTCACCGACGGCGTGTGGCGCACGGCGGCCCAGGACTCGTCGGTGAGGTCCATGCGGACGAGGACGTAGCCGGGCAGGACGGTCCGCTTGACCATCTTGCGCTGGCCGTTCTTGATCTCGGCGACCTCCTCGGTCGGCACGACCACCTCGTGGATGTAGAACTCCATGTTGAGCGAGGTGATGCGGTTCTCGAGGTTGGCCTTCACCCGGTTCTCCATGCCGGAGTAGGTGTGGACGACGAACCAGTCGCCCTCCTTCTCCCGCAGCGCCTTGCGGAACTCCTCCATCGGGTCCGCGGGGGCGGCGTCGATGTCGGGCAGCTCCTCGGTGTCGGCAGCGGCGTCCTCGGTGGCGGACTCGTCGGTGGCCTCGACGGGGGCGTCGGGGTCGACGACCTCCTCGTCGGCGGGCGAGACGACCTCGGTGGTCTGACCGGTCTCGGGGTCGGTGAGGACGGCCTCCTCGGCCTCCAGGACCGACTCGGACCCGGTCGAGTCAGCCTCGGTGGGCTGCTCGTCGTTGAACTGCGACACGATCACTCCGTCATCTCGGTTTCCTGCTGCTTCTGGTCGGGTGTCCCGTCCGGGACACCGGTGCTCGTGGGCTCGAGGCGGCCCGCGCTGCGGGGCTACTCCCCGAAGAGCGCGAACACGGCCTTGCCGAAGGCGACGTCGAGCAGGGAGACGTACGCGATCATCACGAGCACGAAGATCAGGACCACGAAGAAGTAGGTGACCAGCTGCTGCTGCGTGGGCCACACCACCTTCCGCAGCTCGGCGACCACCTGGCGGTAGAACGTGAGCGGGCTGGTGCGCTCACGAGAGTTCTTCTCGGGGCGAACTGCCTTCTCCGTCACGTGCTTCCCACTTCCGGTCGCCGTCCTTGGTCTGCGTCTCGCAGGGCACGAGGGACTTGAACCCCCAACCTTCGGTTTTGGAGACCGATGCTCTGCCAGTTGAGCTAGTGCCCTTCGGTGCGCTCCGGGCATGCCGCAACAGTGGCCGGAAACACCAGTCCCCGAGTCTACGGGTCGGTCCCGGACAAAGTCGAACCGGGCGGATCTGGGACCATGGTGGGCGTGACGCAGCAGAGCCAGAGCACCCGCCCCCTCGCCGACCGCTCCCCCGAGGAGATCGAGGCCTTCCTCGCCGAGCAGCGGGCGGCGCACGCCGACCTCGCGGCCCGCGGCCTGACGCTCGACCTGACCCGGGGCAAGCCGTCCTCGGCGCAGCTCGACCTCTCGGACCGGCTGCTGGCCCTGCCCGAGGGCCACGTCGACGCCGACGGCGTCGACACCCGCAACTACGGCGGGCTCCACGGGCTGCGGGAGCTGCGGGAGATCTTCGCCGAGCTGCTGTGGATCGAGCCCGAGCAGCTCGTCGCCGGCGGCAGCTCCAGCCTGGTCATGATGCGCGAGGTGCTGGTCGACCTGCTGCTCAAGGGCGGCGTCGACAGCGAGCGCCCGTGGTCGGCCGAGGAGAAGGTCACCTTCATCTGCCCGGTACCCGGCTACGACCGCCACTTCACGCTGCTGGAGTGGCTCGGCATCGAGACCGTGACCGTGCCGATGCTCGAGACCGGCCCCGACGTGGACGCCGTGGCGGAGATCGCCGCGGCCGACCCGTCGGTCAAGGGCATCTGGATCGTCCCGACGTACGCCAACCCCACGGGCTCGGTCGTCACCCAGGAGGTCGCCGAGCGGCTCGCCTCGATGCCGACGGCGGCGCCCGACTTCAAGATCTTCTGGGACAACGCCTACGCGTTCCACCACCTGACCGAGGACGAGGCCAAGAGCGCCGACATCCTGTCCCTGGCCTCGGCCGCCGGCCACCCCCACCGCCCGATCATGTTCGCCTCGACGTCGAAGATCACCTACGCCGGCGCCGGCGTCGCCTTCGTCGGCGGCTCGGTGGAGACCGTGCAGTGGTACGTCGGGCACCTCGGCCAGGGCTCCATCGGTCCCGACAAGCTCAACCAGCTGCGCCACGCGCAGTTCTTCGGCTCCGCCCAGGGCGTGCGCGACCACATGGTCCGGCACCGCGAGGTCATCGGTCCGAAGTTCGCCGAGGTGCAGCGGGTGCTCGAGGAGCGCCTCGGCGGCCTCGGGGTGGCGACCTGGACCGAGCCGACCGGCGGCTACTTCGTCAGCCTCGACGTCCTCGACGGCACCGCCTCGCGGGTGATCGCCCTGGCCAAGCAGGCCGGCATCGCGCTGACGCCCGCCGGCTCGGCGTTCCCCCACAGCGACGACCCCCGCGACCGCAACATCCGCCTCGCCCCGACGTTCCCGCCGCTGGAGCAGGTCACCGCGGCCATGGAGGCCGTGACCACCTGCGTCCTGCTCGCCGCCGCCGAGAAGCTGCACGGCTAGCCACGGTGACGGGCCCCACCGATCCCCGCCAGGACCAGGGCGGAGCCCGAGCCCGGGACCGCCACCACGAGGACGGCGCAGCCCGGGGACGCCCGGTGCGCCCCCGCTCGATCGAGGAGCTCCCCAAGGCGCACCTGCACCTGCACTTCACCGGCTCGATGCGGCACGGCACGCTCCTGGAGCTCGCGGCCCGCGAGGGCTACCGGTTGCCCGACGCCCTGGTCGAGGAGTGGCCGCCCACGCTGTCGGCGGCCGACGAGAAGGGCTGGTTCCGCTTCCAGCGCCTCTACGACGTGGCCCGGTCGGTGCTGCGCACCGAGGACGACGTCCGCCGCCTGGTCCGCGAGGCCGCCGAGGACGACAAGCGCGACGGCGGTCGCTGGCTGGAGATCCAGGTCGACCCCAGCGGCTACGCCACCCTCTTCGGCGGCATCACCGCCTTCACCGAGCTCGTCCTCGACGCGGTGGCGCAGGCCTCCCGGGAGGTCGGCATCGGCATGGCCGTGGTGATCGCCGCCAACCGCACCCGCCACCCGCTCGACGCCCGCACCCTGGCCCGGCTCGCGGCGCAGTACGCCGACCGAGGCGTGGTCGGCTTCGGGCTGTCCAACGACGAGCGACGCGGCACCACCGCCGACTTCGCGCCGGCCTTCGCCATCGCCGAGCGGGCCGGCCTGCGGCTGGTCCCCCACGGCGGCGAGCTGCTCGGCGCCGCCTCGGCGCGGACCTGCGTCGAGCAGCTGCACGCCGACCGG
The DNA here is from genome assembly GCF_900104965.1 of Nocardioides scoriae. NCBI lineage: Bacteria > Bacillati > Actinomycetota > Actinomycetes > Propionibacteriales > Nocardioidaceae > Nocardioides > Nocardioides scoriae. The sequence continues at coordinate 2,318,766 of NZ_LT629757.1, forward strand.
CTCGGCCACGGCATCCGCTCGGTCGAGGACCCGCGCCTGCTGGAGCTGATCGTCGAGCGCGGCATCGCGCTCGAGGTCTGCCCCACCTCCAACGTGGCCCTCGGCGTCTACAGCGACCTCACCTCGGTGCCGCTGCCGGAGCTGCTCGCGGCCGGCGCGACCGTCGCCCTCGGGGCCGACGACCCGCTGCTGTTCGGCTCGCGCCTCGCCGGCCAGTACGCCACCATGCGCGCCGCTCACGACCTCGACGACGCCCAGCTGGCCGACCTGGCGCGCGGGTCGGTGCGCGCCAGCGCCGCCCCGGAGGACCAGAAGGCGGGTTGGCTGGCCGAGATCGACGCCTGGTGGGGATGATGAGGCCATGACGAGCTATCCCGGTGAGGACCCCGCCCGCGGCGAGCACGACCAGGAGACCCCCTCGGGGACCCCGGGGTCGTCAGGGTCGTCGGGGTCGTCGGGGTCGTCGGGGTCGTCGGGGTCGTCGGGCTCCGCCGACCCGGAGCACACCCAGCCGGTCGGCTACCGGCCCGCCGACCAGCAGGGCTGGGGCGAGCCGTCCGCGGACCAGAGCTGGGACCGTCCCCACGGCTCCTACCCCCAGCCCGAGGCCTCCCCCGGCGGCGACGCCCCGCAGCAGGCCGCCCCGCCGTCGGCCTACGGCCAGCAGCAGGGCTACGGGCAGCAGGGCTACGGCCAGGGCGGGTACGGCCAGCAGCAGGGATACGGCCAGGGCGGCTACGCACAGGGCGGGTACGCGCAGGGGGGCTACGGCCAGGGTGGGTACGCGCCGGGCGGCTACGGACCGGGCGGCTACGCGCCGGGCCAGTACGGCACGCCGTACCCCCAGGTGGCGCACCCGCAGTCGACGCTGGCCATGATCCTGGGCATCGTCGGGCTGGTGCTCGGCCTCAGCTGCGGCATCGGCTTCCTGGCCTCGCCGTTCGCCTGGGCGATCGGGCGCAACAGCCTCAAGGAGATCCGCGCCTCGCAGGGCCGCTTCAGCGGCGAGGGCCAGGCCCGCGCGGGCCAGGTCACCGGCATCATCGGCACCGTCCTGCTCGTCCTCGCGCTGCTCGTCGTGGCCGCCGTGATCGTCATCGGCGTCGCCTCCGGTGGGAGCAGCAGCAGCGACTACGGCAACGTCTGAGGCGGGTCCGCGGCGCGGCGGCCCGCGCCCTCAGAGCGAGCAGCCCACCAGCACCGGCTCGGGGTGGAGCTCGACGCCGAAGCGGGTGAGCACGCCGTCGCGGATCTCGCGGGCCAGGGCGAGCACGTCCGCGGTGCTGGCCTCACCGCGGTTGGTCAGGGCCAGGGTGTGGCGCGAGGACAGCCGGGCCGGGCCGTCCCCGTGGCCCTTGGCGAAGCCGGCGTGCTCGATCAGCCAGGCCGCGCTGGTCTTGACGCGGTCGCCGTCGGCCGGCCAGGAGGGCGCGCCCTCGGGCAGCCGGTCCGGGTCGACGAACGGGTTGGTGAAGAACGAGCCGGTGCTCCAGGTGTCGTGGTCCTCCGCGTCGAGCACCATCGCCTTGCCCCGCCGCAGGGCCAGCACCGCCTCGCGCACGGCGCGGGCGGGCGCCCGGCGACCGACCTCGATGCCCAGCGCACGGGCCAGCTCGGCGTACTGCACGGGGGCGCCGAGGTCGCCCACGCCCAGCTGGAAGGTCACCGCGAGCACCACGAAGCGGTCGGGCTCCTGCTTGAAGCGCGAGGTCCGGTAGCCGAAGCCGCAGTCGGCCGCTGCGAAGGTCCGCACCGCTCCGCGCCGGCGGTCCCAGGTGCGGACGCGGGCCAGGGTCTGGCTGACCTCCTGGCCGTAGGCGCCGACGTTCTGCAGCGGCGTGGCGCCGGTCGTGCCGGGGATGCCGGACAGGGCCTCCAGGCCCGACCAGCCGCGCTCGACGGCCGCGGCGACCAGGTCGTCCCACGGCTCGCCCGCGGCGACCTCGACGAAGGCGCCGCCGCACAGGTCGGACTCGGCGCGCAGACCGCGGGTGCGGACCAGCACCACGCGGCCGGCGTACCCCTCGTCGGCGACCACGAGGTTGCTGCCGCCACCGACCACCAGCACCGGGGTGCCGGCCTCGTCGGCCCCGCGGACCGCCTCCACCAGCGCGTCCTCGGTCTCGGCGACGACCAGGTCGGCGGCGGGGCCACCCACGCGCAGGGTCGTGAGCCCCGCCAGGTGCGGGCTGGGGCCGGAGCGGGGAGCGGACGGGGTCACGGTCACCTCGGGGAGGCTAGTGCGGAGGAGGCCCGGAACGCGACGAGCGGCCCCGGCAAGGCCGGAGCCGCTCGATGCGGTGGGACTGCTGGGTTCAGCGGGTCTCGCGGTGCGCGGTGTGCGTGCGGCAGCGCGGGCAGAACTTCTTCAGCTCCATGCGGTCGGGGTCGTTGCGACGGTTCTTCTTGGTGATGTAGTTGCGTTCCTTGCAGTCCACGCACGCCAAGGTGATCTTGGGGCGGACGTCGGAGCTCTTGCTGGCCACGCGCGTGCCTTCTTCCCTGCTTGATGCTGTGAATGACGAGTGAGTAGCGGGGGCGGGACTCGATCCCGCGACCTCACGATTATGAGTCGTGCGCTCTAACCAGCTGAGCTACCCCGCCCCGGGCAACCACCGCGTCACCGCGGTCATTCCCAGAGCCCCTTTACGGAATCGAACCGTAGACCTTCTCCTTACCATGGAGACGCTCTGCCGACTGAGCTAAAGGGGCACGACCTCTCGGGCCGACGAGCAGAATACACAGGCGTGGGCCGATAGATGAAATCGGCCCGTTCCTGCCCCTCCGACGTCAGGACACAGCCATGACGAGCAGCCCGCCGCCGCCCCCACGGAGGGCCGACGAGCCGCCCCGGCGGCTGCTCGCGACCTGGGGCGTGGCGGGTGCGCTGGCCGCCGTCGAGGAGGGCGTGCGCACCGCCGTGGTGGTCGACGTCCTCAGCTTCAGCACGACCGTCAGCGTGGCCGCCGACCTGGGCATCGAGGTGCTCCCGCACGCCTGGGAGGGGTCGGCCGCGGCGTACGCCCTGCAGCACGGCGCCACCCTCGCCCGCCGCCGGCTCGCCGCCGGGCCGGGCGAGGTGAGCCTCTCGCCGACCAGCCTGCGGCGCTCCGGGGGCGTACGACGCCTCGTGCTGCCCTCCCCCAACGGCTCGACGATCTGCGCGGCGCTGGCCGACGCCGACGTGGTGGTCGCCGCCGGCTGCCTGCGCAACGCCGTCGCGGTCGGCGCCTGGCTGGCCGAGCAGCCCGGCGACGCCGTCGTGGTGGCCGCCGGGGAGCGCTGGGGCGACGACAGCCTGCGACCGGCCCTGGAGGACCTGCTGGGCGCCGGGGCGGTGCTGGCCGCCGCCCGGAGCACCCGCGAGCCCGACGGGGAGGCCGAGGCCGCCGTGGCGGCGTACGCCGACGCCGGGGACCGGCTCGCCGACCGCGTGCGTCGCTCGCGCAGCGGGGTGGAGCTCGACCAGATGGGGTTCGCCGCCGACGTCGAGGTGGCGCTCGAGACGGGCTCGAGCACGCTCGTCCCGGTGCTCGACGCGGGCGTCTTCGCCCCCGCCTGAGGTCGGGCGAGCGGCGGGTGCGGCGGTCCGGCAGCGGTGCTTGCGCCGAGCAACTAACCTGGGAGGGGCCGCCGCTCCGGGGGGCCGCCACCCCGCACCGATCCCTCAGGAGAGCCCGCCCGTGACGGCCACCGCCCCGCGTCCCGACGCCGCCCAGCCCAGCGCTACCACCCCGCCCGAGGGGGCCGCACCGGCAGGCGAGGAGTACACCCACGCGCAGATCCTCACGATCCTCTCGGGCCTGCTCCTCGGCATGTTCCTGGCCGCGCTGGACCAGTCGATCGTCAGCACCTCGATCCGCACCATCGCCGACGACCTGCAGGGCCTCTCGGCCCAGGCGTGGGTCACCACGGCGTACCTGATCACCTCGACGATCACGACGCCGATCTACGGCAAGCTGGGCGACCTCTACGGCCGCAAGAAGCTGTTCCTGTTCGCCATCACGCTGTTCGTCATCGGCTCGGCCGCCTGCTCGTTCGCGACCTCCATGTGGAACCTGGCCGCGCTGCGGGCGCTGCAGGGCCTCGGCGCCGGCGGGCTGTTCACGCTGGTGCTGGCCATCATCGGCGACATCGTCAGCCCCCGGGAGCGCGCGAAGTACACCGGCTACTTCATGGCCGTGTTCGCCACCTCGAGCGTGCTCGGCCCGGTCGCCGGCGGCCTGTTCGCGGGGCAGGACACGATCCTGGGCTTCACCGGCTGGCGCTGGGTCTTCCTCATCAACGTGCCGATCGGCATCGCCGCGCTGTTCGTGGTGACCAAGAACCTCCACCTGCACCACGTGCGCCGCGAGGCCCGCATCGACTGGATGGGCGCCACCGCCCTGGTCGTCGCCCTGGTGCCGCTGCTGACCGTGGCCGAGCAGGGTCGCGAGTGGGGATGGACCTCCGGTCGCTCGCTGGCGGCGTACGTCATCGGGCTGGCGGGCGTGGCGGCCTTCGTCGCGGCCGAGCGCCACATGGGCGACGACGCCCTGATCCCGCTGCGGATCTTCAAGCTGCGTGCCGCGGCCGTCGTCATCGGCGCCAGCGTGATCGTGGGCGCGGCGATGTTCGGCGCGATCACGGTGCTGCCGCAGTACATGCAGATCGTGCACGGCGCCTCGCCCACCGAGGCCGGCCTGATGATGCTGCCGATGGTGCTCGGCATGATGAGCGCCGGCATCGTCACCGGCCAGATCACCTCCCGCACCGGCACCATCCGGATCTTCCCCATCATCGGCTCCGGCATGGCGGGCGTGGCGATGATCGCGCTGTCGTTCGTCTCGGCCGACACCAGCCTGCTGTGGGTGATGGCCGGGATGCTGTTCCTCGGCCTCGGCCTCGGCCAGTGCATGCAGCCGCTGACGATCATCGTGCAGAACGCCGTCCCGCCCCGCGAGATCGGCGTCGCCACCAGCTCGGCGACGTTCTTCCGCCAGCTCGGCGGCACGCTCGGCGTCGCGATCTTCCTCTCGCTGCTGTTCAGCACCCTGGGCGAGAACATCCAGAAGGCGTTCCGCGCCGCCGGCCCCGAGCTGCAGCAGGCGGCCTCCGAGGGCCGCATCCCGCAGGGCCAGGTCGACGAGCAGGTGCTCTCCGCGCTGCAGAACCCCGGCCAGGGCAGCGGCGTCTTCGGCCAGGTGCAGAACGACTCCTCGATCATCGGCCGGATGAGCGACCTGGTGGCGCACCCCTTCCAGGTCGGGTTCTCCGACTCCATGAGCATGGTGCTGCTCGGCGGCGGCATCGTGATGCTGCTCGCCTTCCTGGTCCTCAACCTGATGCCCGCGGTCGAGCTGCGCAGCACCTCGGCCAGCGCGGCCGCACGGGCCGAGGGCGAGGCCGGGGCGGGAGCCGCGCCCGGCGCCGGTGCCGCAGCCGGCGGGTCGAGCGCCGGGGCCGCCGCGTCCGCGGGGTCCCCGGGCACGGTCGGGGCCCACCGCGCCGACACCGCCGTCGACGCCGGCGCCCCCGCGCCCGGCGGCGGGCGGCACGCGGCGTCCTAGCGGGCGACCCCGCGCACGTGGCAGCCGACCAGGTGGGTGTCCACGAGGCCGGTGGCCTCCATCAGCGCGTGCATCGTGGTCGGGCCGACGAAGGAGAAGCCACGGCGGCGCAGCTCCTTCGACAGCGCGGCCGAGCCCGGCGAGGTGGTCGGCACCTCGGCCGGCACCCGTGGCTCGGGATCGGTCTCGGGGGCGTACGCCGCGACGAGCGCGACCAGGCCCTCCTGCGACCGCAGCGCGACGGTGGCGCGGGCGTTGCGCAGCGTGGCCTCGATCTTGGCCCGGTTGCGCACGATGCCGGTGTCGCCCATCAGCCGCTCGACGTCCCCCTCGTCCATGGCGGCCACGGCGTCGACCTCGAAGCCGTGGAACACCTCGCGGAACCGCTCGCGCTTGTGGAGGATCGTCGACCAGGACAGGCCGGCCTGGAAGCCCTCGAGGCACAGCCGCTCGAACAGGCCGCGCTCGTCGGTGACCGGGCGACCCCACTCGGTGTCGTGGTAGTCGCGCATCGTGCCCGGGGCGGCCGCCCAGGGGCAGCGGCGGACGCCGTCCTCCCCCAGCTCGGTGCCGTCGACCCCGGGGTCGCTCATGCCGGGCTGGCCCCGAAGGCCTGCGACATCGCGGCGACGTGGCCCGGGGTCGACCCGCAGCAGGCACCGACGAGATCGACGCCGAGGTCGCGCAGCGCGACGGCGTGGGTGGCCATGTCGTCGGGCGTCGCGTCGTACTCGAAGTGGTCGCCGACCACCTGCGGCAGCCCGGCGTTGGACTGGGCCACCAGCAGCAGGCCGGGCTCGGGCAGGGCGTCGCGCGCCGCCACCATGGCCGCGGCGATCGCCTCCATCTCGCCCGGGCCGCGGCCGCAGTTGGCCCCGACCGCGTCGACGCCCGCGGCGGCCATCCGGGTCACGGCGGTGGCCGGGTCGACGCCCATCATGGTGTGCAGGTTGGTGTCGAAGCTGAACGTCACCACGACCGGGAGCCCGGGCGCGACCCGGTGGGCCGCCTCGACGGCCGCCTCGGCCTCGGCCGCGTCGCTCATGGTCTCCACCAGCACCAGGTCGATGCCGCCGGCGACCAGGCCCTGGATCTGCTCGACGAACAGCGCGGTCGCCGCCTCGGCGTCGAGGGTGCCGAGCGGGAAGAGCAGCTCTCCGGTCGGGCCGACGTCGCCCGCCACCAGCGCCCCGACCCGGTCGGCCTCCTTGCGGGCCAGGCGCGCGCCGGCCTCGTTGAGCTGGTGGACCATGTCGCCGAGCCCGTGCATCTCCAGGCGCGGGCGGGTGCCGCCGAAGGTGTTGGTGGTCAGCACCCGGGCGCCGGACTCGGCGTAGGCGCGGTGGGCGTCGCGCACGGCGTCGGGGCGGTCGAGGTTCCACAGCTCCCCGGAGCCGCCGTCGTCGAGGCCCATGTCCTGCAGCAGGGTGCCCATCCCCCCGTCGACCAGCACGACACCGCGGGCGGCGAGGTCGGACAGGGTGGACGGCGCGGGTCGCTCGGAGGTGCTCACCCGCCGAGCCTAGGACCCCGCACCGCCACGGGCACCCGCTCGCGGCCCGCGCCGGGTCAGGGGCCCCGCTGCACCAGCCGCACGCCGGGCAGCACCGGGGCGTGGAGGGCCTCCAGGGGGTCGTCGGCCGGCAGCTCGAAGCGGGAGTCGTCACCGGCGTCGAGGCGGCCCTCCCACTGGCGCCGGTAGGCGACGATCTCGTCGTGGTCGCGGCCGATGAAGTTCCACCACATCACGATCTTCTCGCCGAACGGCGGGCCGCCGAGCAGCAGCAGCCGCGCGTCCTCCTCCTGCGCGGCGAGCTCCAGCGTGGAGGCTCCGGGCGCCTGGAACCCCAGCTCCGCGCGGGCCAGCGGCTCGCCGTCGACCCGCACCGTGCCGGTGTCGACCAGCAGCCCGAGCTCGAAGGCGGGGTCGACCGGGACGCTGAGCGTCGTGCCGGCGGCGAGCACCAGCTCGGCGCCGAGCAGGGGGCTGAAGGTGCGCACCGGCGAGGTCGAGCCGAGCAGCGACCCGAGGAAGACGCGTGCCTCCCAGCCGGGCCCGGACACCGGCTCCGGCGCGTGGTGCTCGAAGGTCGGGTCGACCTGGCGCTCGCCGTCGGGCAGCGCCAGCCACAGCTGGGCGCCGTGGAGCTGCGTCGTGCCGGGGGTGGAGTACTCGCTGTGGCTGATGCCGCGGCCCGCGGTCATCAGGTTGACCTCGCCGGGACGCACCAGCGCGTGGTGCCCCGCCGAGTCGCGGTGCTCGATCTCCCCGGTGAACAGCCAGCTCACCGTCTGCAGCCCGGTGTGCGGGTGCGGCGGCACGACCATGCCGCCGGAGGCGTCGACGTCGTCGGGCCCGTAGTGGTCGACGAAGCACCACGCCCCGATGAGGGTGCGCTGGCGCTGCGGGAGGGTGCGGCGCACGGTCATGGCCCGCAGGCCCCCCAGGGGCACGTCACGCGGCGTCAGGACCTCCATGACCCCAGGGTGCCACCCAGGGACCAGGATGGGCTCATGGCTCCCCACGTGCTCCCCTTCGGCTCCTGGCCCTCCCCCGTCTCCCCGGCCGACCTGGTCGCCGGCGGTGGGGTCCCGGCCGAGCCCGTCGTCGACGGCGGCGCCGTCCACTGGCTCACCACCACGCCCGAGAGCGGGGCCCGGGTGATCCTGCGGCGACGCGACGCGGACGGCACCGTCACCGACCTCTCCCCCGACTGGATGTCGGTGCGCTCCCGCGTCCACGAGTACGGCGGCGGGGCGTACGCCGCGCGCGGCGGCGTCGTCGTGGCCGTCGACCTCTCCACCCAGCAGCTGTGGCGCCTGGACGGCCACCCCCGTCCGCTCAGCGGCGGCACGGCGGACGCAGCAGTGCGCTGGGCCGCCCCGGAGATCGACCTGGAGCGCGGCGTGGTCGTCGTGGTCCGCGAGGACCACCGCGACCCGGCCGCGGAGCCGGTCAACGAGCTGGTGCGGCTGCCGCTGGAGCCCACCGGCGAGCCCGGGTTCGGCGAGGTCGTCGTGCCCGGCCGCCGGCGGTCGCTGCCGCGGCCCGACGCCGACGACGCGGGTGACCCCGCCCTGCCCGACTTCGTCGCCGACCCGGCGCTCTCGCCCGACGGCCGCCGGCTCGCCTGGGCGCAGTGGTCGCACCCGGCCATGCCCTGGGACGCCGCCACGGTCGTCGTGGCCGACCTCGACGCCGGGGGCCGGCCCACCTCGGCCCGGGCGGTCGCGGGCGCGGGCACCGACCTGGGCCGCACCGCCGGCACGCCGGTGTGGCTCGACGCCGACCGGCTGGTGCTCCTCACCGACCCCGACGACCGTGCGGTGCCGCACCTGCTCGACCTCGCCGGCGACGACGCCCCCGTGGCCCTGGCCCCCGCCGACAGCGAGCACGGCCTGCCGGGCTGGCAGTTCCGGATGCGCACCCTCGCGCCGCTGCCCGACGGGCGCGTGGCCACCGCCCGCACCGTCGAGGGCGTGCTGCGGCTGTCCGTCCTGGACCCGGCCGCGCCCGGGTCGGTCACCGACCTCGACCTGCCGCTGGTGGCCGTCTCGGGCCTGGCGACCCACCCCGCGGGCCTGGTGGCCGACGCGGGCCTCGTCGAGACCGGGTTCGCCGCGGTCGTCGTCGCGGTCGACGGCGACGCCGCTCGGCTCGAGATCGTGGCCACGCGCGGCACCGTCCCTGACCCCGCGCACGTCGCCGTCGCGGAGCCGGTCAGCTGGACCGGCCACGCGGGCGACACGGCCCACGGCTTCCTGCACCGGCCCACCCACCCCGAGGTCACCGGCCCCGCCGACGAGCTGCCGCCGCTGGTCGTGGTGGCCCACGGCGGGCCGACGTCGGCGACCACGACGGTGCCGCGGGCGGCGTACGCCTTCTTCACCTCGCGCGGCATCGCGGTGCTCGACGTCAACTACGCGGGGTCGACGGGCTACGGCCGCGCCTACCGCGAGCGGCTGCGCGGCCGGTGGGGCGTCGCCGACATCGAGGACGTCGTCGCGGGTGCTCGGCACCTCGCGGACACCGGGGTCGTCGACGGCACCCGGATGGGGGTGCGGGGCGGCTCCGCGGGCGGGTACGTCGTGCTCGCCGCGCTCGCCTTCCACGACACCTTCTCGGCCGGCATCAGCTACTTCGGCGTCTCCGACCCGTCGCTGCTGGCCCAGGAGACCCACAAGATGGAGTCGCGCTACCTCGACGGCCTCATCGGGCCGTGGCCGGCCGCGCGGGCGACCTACGAGGAGCGCTCGCCGCTGCACCACGTCGACGGCATCCGCGCGCCGCTGCTGCTGCTCCAGGGCGCCGAGGACCGGGTGGTGCCGCCCTCCCAGGCGGAGGTGATGGCCGCGTCGCTGCGCGAGCAGCGGCTGCCGGTCGCGCTGGTGGTCTTCCCCGGCGAGGGCCACGGGTTCCGCGACCCGGCCCACATCGTCCGGGCCGCCGAGATGGAGCTCAGCTTCCTCGGCCAGCTGTGGGGGTTCGACCCCGCCGACGACCTCGAGCCGCTGGTGGTCGAGAACCTCTGAGCAGACGCACCCGGCCCGGGCCGCACGAGTGCGGTCCGGGCCGGGTGGGAGGTGCTGGGGTCAGCGGGGACGCTGGCCGCGGCTGAACGACGCCGCGCTGTGCGAGCCGCCGCTGGCCGCGGGGGCGCCCGCGCGACGACCGCGCGAGCCGCCGGAGCCGCCGCCCTGGGGACGCGAGCCGGACTTCGGCGCCGACTGGCCGCGGCCGCCGGAGCGGCCCCCGCCGCCGTTGCCGCCGCCCTGGCCGCCGGTGCTGGACGTGGCCGCGCCGGAGCGACCGCCGCGACGACGACCGCCACCGGTCCCGCCGCCACCGCTGCGTCGGCCGCCGCCGCCACCGCCCTGCTGGACCGCGGGGCGCTCGTCCTTGAGGCCGCCCTCGACCAGGACGCGCTCGCCGGGGGCGAGCTCCTGGAGCAGGGCGTGCGAGGGGCCGCCGATCTTGGTGGTGGTCGGCTTGATGCCGGCCGCGCGGGTCAGGTCGCGCACGTCGCGGACCTGCTGGTCGGTCATCAGCGTGACGACCGTGCCGGCGGCACCGGCGCGGGCGGTGCGGCCCGAGCGGTGCAGGTAGGCCTTGTGCTCGGCCGGCGGGTCGGCGTGGACGACGAGGGTGACGTCGTCGACGTGGATGCCGCGGGCGGCGATGTCGGTGGCGACCAGCGTCGTGGCCCGGCCCGCGTGGAAGTGGTCCATGTTGCGGGTGCGGGCGTTCTGGGCGAGGTTGCCGTGCAGCTCGACCGCGGGCACGCCGTTGGAGTTGAGCTGGCGGGCGAGCGCCTTGGCGCCGTGCTTGGTGCGGGTGAAGACCACGGTGCGGCTGTTGGGCGCGCTGGTGAGGTCGACCAGCACGGGCAGGCGCTGCTCGCGGGGCAGGTGCAGGACGTGGTGGTCCATCTTGGAGACGGGCGACTGCGCCGAGTCGGCCTCGTGGACGGCCGGGTCGACCAGGAAGCGCTTGACCAGGACGCCGACGGCGTTGTCGAGCGTGGCCGAGAACAGCATCCGCTGGCCACCGCGCGGGGTGGCGTCGAGCAGGCGGCGCACGGCGGGCAGGAAGCCGAGGTCGGCCATGTGGTCGGCCTCGTCGAGGATGGTGATCTCGACCTGGCTGAGGTCGGCGAAGCCCTGCTGGATGAGGTCCTCGAGGCGGCCGGGGCAGGCGATGACGACGTCGACGCCGTCGCGCAGGGCGCGGACCTGGGGGTTCTGGCCCACGCCGCCGAACACGGTGCGGGTGGTGAGGCGGTGCAGGTCGGCGAGGGGGGTCAGCGCCTCGTCGATCTGGTTCACCAGCTCGCGGGTCGGGGCGAGGATCAGGGCCCGCGGCTTGCGCGGCGTACGACGCCCGGCGGTCGCGGCCAGGCGGGTCACCAGCGGCAGCAGGAAGGCCAGCGTCTTGCCGGAGCCGGTGCGACCGCGGCCGAGGACGTCGCGACCCTTGAGGGAGTCGGGCAGCGTGGCCGCCTGGATGGGGGTGGGCTCGGTGATCCCGCCCGCGGCGAGCGCCTCGGCGAGGTTCGTGGGCAGGCCGAGGCCGGTGAAGGAGGTAGACAAGGAGGAACCGCTCTCTGAGTTCGTGTGGGCCCCACCTCAGCCGTGCCGACCTGGGTGGTCGAGGAGTCCGGCGGCGTGGAGCACGACCCCCGCGAACGGCGGGTGAGGAGCTGCGACACGCGTCAGGACCGAGGTGGGACGAACGGTCCTAGTGCTGCCAGCGTAGGGCAACGGGACCGGTTCGCCCCAATCGAGCGGAAACGCGTGACGGCGGTCACGCCCCGGTGTCGGCCAGCTCGACCAGCGCGTGCGAGACCGCAGCCCCCACGGCCCGGGCCAGCGAGGCGTGCCCGTCGTCGACCCGCTCGGGCACGACGGCGTGCACGATGCCCGCCCGCAGCAGGGAGGCGGCGTCGACGCCCTGCGCCTCGGCCATCTCGGCCGCGTGGTCGAGGTCGCCGTGGCGGATCACGCTGGCCCCCTCCGGCGGCAGCGGCGAGAGCCAGGCGTTGCTGGTGGCGAGCACCCGCTGGGCGGGCAGCAGCGCGAGCGCGCCGCCGCCGCAGCCCTGCCCCAGGACGACCGAGACGGTGGGCACCTGCAGCGTGGAGATCGCCGCGATGCAGCGGGCGATCTCGCCCGCGACGGCTCCCTCCTCCGCGGCCTGCGAGAGCTCGGCGCCGGGGGTGTCCACGACCGTGACCAGCGGCAGCCGCAGCTCCTCGGCGAGCCGCATCCCGCGCCGGGCCTGGCGCAGCGCGGCCGGGCCGAGGGGGGTGGTGGCGGTCTGGCGCAGCCGGTCCTGGCCGACCAGGACGCACGGCCGGCCGTCGAGGCGGGTCAGCGCCACGATGACCGAGGCGTCGCGCTCGCCCTCCTCGGTCCCGCCGAGCGGCAGCGTGTCGGTGGCGGCGTGCCGCAGCAGCTCGCGCACCCCCAGCCGGTCCTCGGAGCGGGTGAGCCCGACCGACTCCCAGACCGGGCGCGGCTCCGCCACGCCCCCGCGGACCTCCAGCGACGGCGGCACCGCGGGGTCCACGAGCACGGCCAGGGTCCGGTCGACCAGCTCGGGCAGGTCCTCGGTGGCCACGACCGCGTCGATGATGCCGTGGGCCACGAGGTTCTCCGCGCGCTGCACGCCCTCGGGGAAGGCGGTGCCGTTGAGCGCCTCGAAGACCTTGGGCCCCAGGAAGCCGACCAGGGCACCGGGCTCGGCGACGGTCACGTGGCCCAGCGACCCCCAGGAGGCGAAGACGCCGCCGGTCGTGGGGTGACGCAGGTGCACCAGGTACGGCAGCCCGGCGGCCCGGTGGGCCATCACGGCCCGGGAGATCTCGGCCATCTGCCAGAAGGCGGGCGTGCCCTCCTGCATCCGGGTCCCGCCCGAGGCGGTGGTGGCCAGCAGCGGCAGCCCCTCCGCGGTCGCGCGGCGCACGGCGGCCACGATCCGGTGGGCCGCGGCCATCCCGATCGACCCGCCGAGGAAGCGGAACTCGTTGACCACGACGGCCACGGGACGGCCGCGGACCAGCCCGCGGCCGGTCGTGACCGACTCGTCGCACCCCGACTTGACCGCCGCCGCCTCGAGCTCGGCGCGGTACGCCGGCGCGTGGCCGGACACGTCCACCGGCTCGTCCCACGAGTCGAAGGACCCGGCGTCCAGGACGAGGTCGACCAGCTCCTGGGCCCCCCAGCGACGGGTCACGACGGCTGCGTCCCCTCGGCCAGCCAGTCCCGGACCGACTGCCCGTGCTGGTCGAGGGTGGGGGGCGCCGCGTGGCCGGTGCGGGTGACCTCGGCGCCCTCGGCGTCGAAGAACCGGAGCGGCGGGCCGGGCAGCTGGACCTTCCCCAGGACCGCGTGCTCGACGTCGACGAGCAGGCCCTGGCTGGCGACCTGGTCCCAGGCGTAGACCTCGTCCATGGTGCGGACCTTGCCCGCGGGCACGCCGATCTCGGCGAGCCTGGCCAGCAGCGGCTCGGCGTCCCAGTCGGCGAAGACCTCCTCCACCAGCGCGATCACGCGGTCGCGGTGGCCGACCCGCTCGGGGTTGGTGGCCACGCCCTCGGTGGCGGGGTCGAGCCCGAAGCCGGCGCACAGCCGCTTCCACAGGCCCTCGCTGCCGACCGAGATCTGCACGGCACCGTCGCGGCAGTGGAACAGGCCGTACGGCGTGATCGACGGGTGGTGGTTGCCCTGGGCCCGGCCGACCTCCCCGGCCACGGTCCAGCGGGTGCCCTGGAAGGCGTGCACCCCGACGGTGGCGGCCAGCAGCGAGGTCCGCACGACCGTGCCGACGCCGGTGCGGTCGCGCTCGTGCAGCGCGGCGAGCACGCCGTAGGCGCCGTACATGCCCGAGAGCAGGTCGGCGATCGGCACGCCGACGCGCTGCGGGTCCTCGGGACCGGAGCCGGTCAGCGACATCAGGCCCGCCTCGCCCTGCGCGATCTGGTCGTAGCCCGCGCGCCCGCCCTCGGGCCCGTCGTGGCCAAAGCCGGTGATCGACAGCACGACCAGCCGCGGGTTGCGCTGCTGGAGCAGCTCGAAGCCCAGCCCGAGCCGCTCGAGGACCCCGGTGCGGAAGTTCTCGACCAGGACGTCGGCACGGTCGACGAGCTGCAGCAGCACCTCGCGGTCCGCCTTCGCCTTGAGGTCGAGGGTGATCGACTCCTTGTTGCGGTTGGCCGAGAGGAAGTACGTCGACTGGCGGTCGTCGTCGGGGCCCACGAACGGGGGCCCCCAGCCACGGGTGTCGTCGCCGTGGCCCGGGGCCTCGACCTTGACGACCCGGGCACCGAGGTCGCCCAGCATCATCGTGGCGTGGGGCCCGGCCAGGGCGCGGGAGAGGTCGACGACCAGGACGTCGGAGAGGGGTCCTGCGGAGGGGTCGGTCACGGGGTTCACCATCCCGGCAGCACCAGGGCTGCCCACACGAGGAGGGGTCCGACCAGGGTGACGAGCACGCCGTAGGTCAGGATCTGCTTGTAGTAGACGGGCTCCTCCACGGTGTCGGGCCGGTTGGCCAGCATCAGCGCACCGTTGGTCGAGAAGGGGCTCACGTCCACGATGGTGGACGACACCGCCAGCGCCGCGACGAACAGGGCCGCGTTGATGCCGCCGTCCGCGATCAGCGGCACCGCGATCGGGATGATCACGGGCAGCAGCGCGGTCGACGAGGCGAAGGCCGAGACCACACCGCCGACGTAGCACAGGATCAGCGCGCCGATCGCGGCTGCTCCGAGGCCCGCGGCCCAGGTGCCGACGAACTCCGGCGCCTTCGCGGTGGTGAGCACCGTGGCGTAGGTGCTGACGCCGGCGACCAGGAGCACGGTGGGCCAGGCGATCTGCTTGACCGCCTCCTTGTGCTGGTTCGGGGCGAGCATGTTGAGGATGACCGCGGCCGTGATGGCCACGAAGCCGATGTTCTTGTCGAAGGCCAGCGCGATCACGGCCACCGCGACGAAGGCGACGAGCGTGAGCACCTGGTCGTGGCGGACGCCGGGGTTGGCGGTCTTCGTGCCGGTGGCGGTCGAGGTGCCGTAGCCGCGCTGCGGGATCGTGGCGCCCCCGCGGTGCAGGTCGTCGGACAGGGTGTCGGGGTCCTCGGGGTCGAGCCGCTGGCTCATCAGGGAGCGGCCGCCGAGGGCGACGAAGAGGACCAGCGCGAGGATGAAGTTGACGACCAGGCTGGCGAGGAAGACCGCGATCTCGCTGGAGGGCAGCCCGGCGCCCTCCATCACCGAGTTGGTGATGGTGCCGTAGATGCTGATCGGCGAGAACCCACCGGCCTGGGCGCCGTGGACGACCATCATGCCCATCATCAGCGGGCTGATCCGGTAGCGACCGGCGAAGCCGAGGGCGATCGGGCCGATGATCGCGCAGGCGGCCGGGCTGGCGGCGCCGATGGCGGTCAGCAGCGCGGTCACGAAGAACATCACCCACGGGATCAGCGCCACGCGCCCGCCGACGGCGCGGACCGCGCTGCGCACGATCAGGTCGACCGTGCCGTTGTTGCGCGCGATCGCGAACAGGTACGTCACCCCGATCAGGGTGAGGATCAGGTCACCGCTGACGCCCCCCAGGATCGTCTTCTCGTCGAGGTCGAGGGCGTACATCCCGACCAGCCACGCGGCGACGTACGCCAGCGCTCCCATGTTGATCGGCAGCAGCGTGCCGATCACGAACAGTGCTACCAGGGCGAGGATCGCCACCCATTCCGGTCCCATCGACCGACCACCTATCTTCTCCGTTGCCAGGCGACCCGTGTGAGCCGGGTCACGTACTGGATCAGTGGCCTAGCCAATAGCCCAACAGGCCAGTTGTCAATAGACTCGGGTCATGACCGAGCGCTCCCCCGCTGCCTTCCCCGGCCGGCTGAACCGCAGCCGGCTCTACGAGCAGGTGGCCGAGCAGATCACCACCTGGATCGCCGACAACGGCCTGCGGGCCGGCGACCGGATCCCGCCCGAGCGCGAGCTGGCGACCCGGCTCGGCGTCAGCCGGGCGACCCTGAGCCAGGCGCTGGTCGCGCTCGAGGTCATCGGCGTGGTGGCCGTGCGGCACGGCGACGGCACGGTGGTGACCGAGGCGGGCTCGGCCCGCACCGTCGAGGCCATCCGGGCCCACGCCGACCGGCTGCCGGAGATCATCGACACCCGCGACGCGCTCGAGACCAAGCTCGCGGCCCTCGCCGCCACGCGACGCACCCCCGAGGACCTGGAGCGCATCGAAGCCGCGCTGGCCGGCATGGCCGCCGACGTCGAGGCCGGCGGGCGCGGCGTGCAGGGCGACGAGCAGTTCCACGGCGCCGTCACGG
The DNA here is from genome assembly GCF_900104965.1 of Nocardioides scoriae. Lineage (NCBI taxonomy): Bacteria > Bacillati > Actinomycetota > Actinomycetes > Propionibacteriales > Nocardioidaceae > Nocardioides > Nocardioides scoriae. The sequence continues at coordinate 2,335,161 of NZ_LT629757.1, forward strand.
CCGCCGCCCACTCGCTGCTGCTCGCCCGGCTGATGGAGGAGATCTCCGAGCTGATCCGCGAGACCCGGCTGGAGTCGCTGTCGCAGCCCGACCGCCCCCGCGCCTCGCTCGCGGGCCACCGGGCCGTCGCCGACGCGATCCGCGCCGGAGACCCCGCGGCCGCGGCCGCCGCGATGCACGACCACGTGACGATGGTCAGCGACGTCGCACTGCTGCGCGAGCCCGAGGCCGGGTGAGCGGCTGGGAGCAGGTCGCCGTCCTCGCCGCCGGCCTCGGCGCCGGCGTGCTGACCTCGACGGTCGGCGTGGCCTCGCTGCTCAGCTTCCCGGTGCTGCTCGCGGTCGGTCTGCCCCCGGTCACCGCGAACGCCTCCAACACCGTCGGCATGGTCGGGGCGGGGGTGGGCGGCTCGTTCGGCTACCGCCACGAGCTGCGCCTGCACCCCCGCCTGACCCTGGTCGTGCTGGCGTCGTGCGCGGCCGGCTCGGTCCTGGGCGCCACGTTGCTGCTCGCGCTGCCACCGGGTGTCTTCGAGGCGGTGGTGCCGTGGCTGATCCTCGGCACCAGCGTCCTGGTCGGCGTCCAGCCCCGGATCTCGCGCCGCGTCCGTGCCCGCCACGTCGGGGCGGCCGACCGCGTCGAGATGTCGCGGACCACGCTGGGCTTCTCGGCGCTCACCGGCGTGTACGGCGGCTACTTCGGGGCCGGCTCGGGCGTGATGATGGTGGCCGTCCTCGGCTTCGGGCTCGACCTGCCGTTCACGGTCGTCAACGCCCTCAAGACGCTGGCCATCATGTCGGCCAACGTCGTCGCGACCCTGGTGTTCCTCGTCTTCGCGCCGCTCGACTGGCCGGTCATCGTGCTGCTCGCCGCGGGCTCGGTCGTCGGGGGCTACGTCGGCGCCCACGTCGGCCGCCGGCTGCCCGACGCGGTCTTCCGCACGCTGGTCGTCCTGGCCGGCGTCACGGCGGGCGTGCTGCTGCTCGTGCGCTAGCGGCCCGCCACCCGACGGGCCAGGCGGACCGGCGCCGTGGGCCGCATCCCGAGCACGAACGGCTCCGGCCGCGCGCCGAGCCCGGCCTTGAACCGCGCCACCCGCTCGTCGACCTCGCCCACCAGGTCCGCGCTGGTGCAGCCCCGGCGGGCCACCTCGTCGAGGACGTGGGCGTGCAGCGCGAAGTTGGCCCGGGCGTCGCGGACCTCGCGCAGGCACCCGCCCACCCAGACGTACGCCGTCCGGTCGCGCACCAGCGTGACCAGCACGCCGACGCAGCGCCCGTCGAGGTGCGCCGCGTGGACGAGGGCCCCGGGGTGCGAGGCGACCAGCCGCTCCCACCCGGCGGGGCCGAGCGCGGCGTACGGGTCGGAGGCGCCGTGGGCGGCGTACGCCTCGCCCAGCAGCTGCGGCAGCACCCGCGCGGCCGTCGCCGCGTCGACCGGGCCGACGGTGACGCCCGCCTGCTCGGCGGTGCGCAGCGCGCGTCGCGTGTTGCGGTTGTACGCCGCGGCGGGGTCGCCCGGGCCGAGGTCGACCACCCAGGTGCGCGGCGACCCGACCTCCACGCCGGCGTCCTCCAGCAGCAGCACCTGCGCCGGCGTCGGCGAGCGCCGGTCCACCCGCAGCGCCACCGCCCCGCGGCGCCCGGCCCAGCCTCCCGCCGCGGCCACGACCGCCCGCAGGTGGTGGTCGTCGACGACCGGACCCAGGAACGGGAAGGGCGTCGGGGCCGGCACCCGGACGGGCCCGCGCCGCGCCAGCAGCAGCGGCACCAGGCCGACGGCCTCGCCCGCGACCTCGGCCGCCAGCAGCTCCAGCCGCCAGCCCCGCAGGTCCGCGAACGCCGTCAGGAAGGCCGCCTCGTGAAAGGCCGTGGCCCCGGCCCAGCGCCCGAGCTCGCGGTCCCAGTCGGCCGGCGTGCGGCGCGACCAGCGCACCCGGGCGTCGCCCGTCCCGACGAGCAGCACCCCGACCACGCTCCCTGTCGATCACCCGATTGCCGACGGCAACCAGGTCAGCATGCCCCGCCCCGGCGTCCTCCACACCCCGACGTCCACGGGACGGCCGCCCGCACCCAGCGTGCGTCGCGCGGTGGCGGGCCGACCACCTGCGCGTCGCGCGCCGTTCAGCCGGGCCGCGCACGCTGGCCGGATGCGCATCGCCCAGGTCGCCAACTTCGTCGGTCCCACCTCGGGCGGGGTCAAGACGGTGCTCGACGCCCTGGGCCGGGGCTACGTCGCGGCGGGGCACGAGCGGCTGCTCGTCGTCCCGGGACCGTTCGACGCGGTGGAGGAGTCGGCCGCCGGGACCGTCGTGCGTCTCCGGGCGCCGCAGGTGGGCGGCGGCTACCGGCTGGTCGTCGACCCGTGGCGGATCACGGCGGCGCTCGAGGAGTTCGGCCCGACGTCGGTCGAGCTGTCGGACAAGTGGAGCCTGTTCCCGGTGGCGCGCTGGGCGCGGCGTCGCGGCACCCCCAGCGTGCTGCTGTCGCACGAGCGTCTCGACGCGATGCTGACGCTGCGCACCGGCGCGGGCGCCGGGCTCGGCACGGGCATCGAGTCGTCCGTGCGGGTGCTCGACCGGCGCCTGGCGCGGGCCGTCGACACGATCGTGGTGACCTCCGGCTTCGCGCGGGCGGAGTTCGAGCCCGCGGCGCTGCGCGCGGGGACGCCGCTGGTGACGGTGCCGCTCGGGGTCGACCTGGAGACGTTCGCCCCCGCCTCGGCGCCGCCCGGTCGCGGGCGGGACGACGTCGTGCGCCTCGTCCACGTCGGCCGGCTGTCCCGGGAGAAGAGCCCGCACCTCGCGGTGGCGACCGCCGTCGAGCTGTGGCGGCGCGGCCTGCCCCTCCGCCTGGACGTGTACGGCGCCGGACCGCACCGCCACGAGCTCGTCGCGATCGCCGGGGACGCCCCGGTCCACCTGCACGGCCACGTCGGCGACCGGCGCCTCGTGGCCCGGGCCCTGGCCGGGGCCGACCTGGCGCTGTCGGTGTGTCCCGGGGAGACCTTCGGGCTGGCCGTCCTGGAGGCGCTCGCCTCCGGCACCCCGGTCCTCACCTGCGACCGTGGCGGCGCCCGCGAGCTGGTCGACGCCGGCAGCGGCGCCTGGGGCGAGCCGACCCCGGCCGCGCTGGCCGACGCGGCGACCACCCTGCTCGCGCGACCCCGCGCCGAGCGGGAGGCGGGGGCGCGACGACGCGCCACGGCGTACCCCTGGAGCGCGACGGTCCGCTCCATGCTCGCGGTGCACGCTCAGCCCGGTCGCCGGCTCTCGGGCACCGTCACCGCCTGACCCGCGGCGGCCGCCACCCGCAGCCGGTGCGCGGGGGCACCGAGCAGGGCGGCGGTGAGCAGGGCGAAGGCCGCGGTGCCGCCGAGGACCACGAGGTAGAGGCCGTGCAGCGACGAGTCGAGCGGCGCGGCCAGGCCTCCGACGAGGCCCAGCACCACGGTCAGCAACCGCAGCCGGGCCGGCATCCGCAGGGCGGCGGCCAGTGGCAGCACCCACAGCAGGTACCAGAGGTGGACCGCCGGGCTCAGCACCAGCACGGCCAGCAGCGCCAGCACGGTGGCGCGCAGGGCCGCGGCCGGCGAGCCCGTCGGCGTCCGCAGCGCGACGGCGAGCACCAGCCCGACGGCCAGCAGCTGCGCCACCAGGCGCACCGCGTCGACCTCGCCCACCAGCAGCCCGAGCATGGCCGGCGCCGAGAGCGGGGTCAGCACCACGCCCGGCACGCCGAGCGCCTCCACCCACCCCAGGCCCAGGCCCCGGGGGACGCCGGCCAGCACCACCACCAGGCCCGCGACCAGCCCCGAGGCCGCGAGCCGCGCCAGCCGCGCCGCCAGCGGTGCGGCGACCGGCAGCGTCACCAGCGCGACGCCGACGCAGGCCAGCACGCCGGGCAGCTTGACCGCGAGCGCGAGCCCGGCCACCACCGAGCCCAGCAGCCAGCCGTGGCGGCGGGCCAGCACCAGCGCCGCGGCCACGAGCCCCACCACCAGCAGGTCGTGGTGCAGGCCGCCGACGCCGTGCGCCACGAGCAGCGGGCTGGGCAGCGCCAGAGCCGCGGCGCGCGCCGGGTCGACGCCGTCCCACCGGGCCAGCCGCGGGAGCGCCCACACCAGCAGCGCCAGGCCCAGCAGGGCCAGCAGGCGGTAGCCGAGCAGCAGCAGGTGAGGCTCGCTCGTCAGGTCGGCGACCAGGTCGCCCCACAGCAGCGGCACCGGCCCGTACGGCGTCGGCGTCCACCGCCACATCGGGTCCACCAGCTCGCCCGCCGGCCCGTCGAGCACGCTCGGCGTCCACACGTACGGCGACAGGTCGAGGTGGGTGAGCAGCCCCTGCGCGACGTAGCTCCAGCCGTCCCGGCTGAACAGCGGCGGCGCGAGCACCAGCGGCGCCGACCACCAGACCACCGCCCGCCGCACCACGGCCAGGTCGGCCTCGCCCCGCGCCGCCGCCGCGCACAGCGCCAGCCACGCCGACCCCAGCAGTCCCAGCCCGGTCAGCACCACCAGCAGCGCGGCCATCCGCAGCGACGTCGTGGCGGCCCACGGCGTCAGCAGCGACGCGACCAGCACCAGCAGGGACCCCACGACACCTCGACGCAGCACCGGCCCAGCCCACCCCACCCAGGCGTCCGCAGCGTGACGCCGACGCGACGGGGACGCGGCGCCTGCACGGACGCGCTGCTGCTCGCGGACGAGGGCGCCCGCCCGGCGACCCTGCAGCTGCGCGCCAGGGGCGGGCCGCCGCGGCTCACTCCCCCGGCAGCGCCCGCACCCCGGCCAGCCCGACCTCCACCCAGCGGCGCAGGGCCTCCCCCTCGCACGCCTCGGGGGTCACCCGCAGCCAGCCGCCCATGGCGCGCCCGCGCATCACCATCGGCTCGACCCCGGGCTCGGCCAGCAGCGCCGCCCCCTGCTCGGGCTCGACCCGCAGCATCAGGCCGCCCTGCCCGCTCACCGCCACGGCCATGTGGTCCTCGACGAGGAACGCCAGCCCGCCGAACATCTTCTTCTCGCGGACCTCGCTCGGCACGTCGAGCTCGTCGGTGGTCTCCAGCACGTCGCGGACCCGGTCCGCGAGCTCCACGTCGTACGCCATGGGTCCAGGGTGCCCCCGCTCCGCCGTCCCCGACCAGAGGTCAGGCTGGGGGACGGCGACCTCGACGACGTAGGCGTCGTGGTCCGAGATCCGCCGACCCTCCCGCTCGGCCGCGATGCGGGCCGCGCCGCCACGCTCCCAGGCCTCCGGGACGCCGATGTGGTCGATGCTGCACAGGTCGGGCAGGTGGTGCGGCAGCGCCGAGGTCGGCACCACCAGCCCGAGCCGCCGCACCGCTTCCCTGATGCGGTCGCGACCCGACCTCGAGCCGCTCCAGTCGGGCCCGCGCAGCGCGTTGTTCCAGTCCCCGCCCCAGACGACCGGACCCGCTGCCTCGACGGACGCGACGGCTTCGGCGGTGCGCTCGGCCGTCGTCGCCCCGACCCACGGCGCGCGCGTCCCGCAGCTGCGCCACGGGAGGATCGACGAGCAGCAGGTCCCCACCCCGTCGACCACGGCCATGGCCGAGGCGCCGTGGGGGTCCGGTCGCGGCTCCAGGTCCGCGGCTCGCGAGGCCACGGCAGCCCACGCGCGGCCCCCGGCCATGTCGCCGGCCGTCAGGTGGACCTCGTGGTCGTCGAGCCGAGTGCCTCGCCGGACCTCGGTCAGCAACAAGAGGTCACAATCCATCTCCCGGAGCAGGTCGCGGTCACGTTCGTCCCACCGGCCCTCCAGGTTCCACGTCCCGATGCGCACGTCGCGAGTCTGCCCGCCCAGAGGCGGGAGCATCGACTTCCCGAGAAGGCACGGCCACGGCGACGTACACCTCGCGCTGAGGAGACCGTCGGAACCCCACCAGCCCCCGAGGTGTACGTCCGCGTGGCCCCTCGACCGTAGGCTCGACCGCTCCAGCCCGCCCCGCGCTCCGTCCCGCCGAGCCCCCAGGCCCAGGAGGCCCCGTGTCCCGCAGCACCGACCGCATCCGCACGATCATGCCGACGTCGGGCCGCACCGCGCTGGGCGCGACCGTCGCCGGCACCGTGCTGACCCGCCTGGCCACGGCGCCCGACCGGATCGGGCGGGTGCTGCGGCGGCGCTACCCGACGGTGGCGGTCACGGGCATGACCGGCGTCGGCAAGACCCAGCTCGCCGACCGCCTGTCCCGGCGCACCTCGGGCGAGGGCGTCGCCGAGGTCGGCTCGGCCACCATGGAGCGACGCACCCGCCGCTCGCGCCGGCTCCACGGCTTCCGGTTCCTCGTCGTGCCCGGCGACAACGCCGCCACCCGTCTCGGCGCGCTGGACGAGGTCTTCCACGACGAGCCGGTCGACGGCGTCATCCACGTGGTCGCCAACGGCCACGCCACCCCGCGGCGCACGGCCGGCACCACCGGCTCGGGCACCGCCACCCGCGAGCAGCAGCTGGCCGCGGAGCTCGAGGACTGGGTCATCACCTCGCACCGCATCGCCTCCATGGCCGTGCGCCGGGACCGGCCGATCTGGCTGGTCGTCGCGGTCACCAAGGTCGACCTGTACGCCGACGACCTCGACGACGTCGTGCGCTACTACTCCCCCGGCAGCGGCTCCCCCTTCGGCGACAAGCTCGACGAGCTGCGCGCCCTCGCCGGCGGGGCGAAGCTCTCGATCGACGTGCTCCCGGTCTCGAGCCGGGGTGGCGACCGCAAGGCCGCCGTGTCCACCAAGGGCGCCACGGCCCTCGTCGACGCCCTCGCGGTCCGGATGGAGCAGCTCAGCGGCCACGTCTGAGCCGGCCCGACCGCAGCGTCAGGACCCCAGCACCCGGGCGCTCTCGACCTCCTGGGCCAGGCGTCGCAGCGTGGCCACGACGGGGTCCAGCATCACCGTGCCGACCACGACGACGTGCACCGCCGCTTCCGGGGTCGGGGCCGCCACCGCGATCTCCACGTCGACGGCCGCGAGCCGGCGGGCCGCCTCGGCGTACGCCTTCACCGACGCGTCCGACAGCGGCACGCCCGCGGCCCGGGCGTCGGCGACGGCACGGGTGAGCGACCCCACCAGCGGGTCGTCCGCGCACGACCCCCACCCCAGGTCCTCGAGCCAGCCGAGCACCTCCTCGCTCGGCACTGCGGGCTCGACCGGCGGCGGCAGGGCGTGGTGGGCGGCGCCCAGGAAGTCGTGCGGCGAGGCGGGCGGGGCCTCGAGCGCCTCGAGCACGGCCCGCACCCCCGCGATCCCCAGTCCCCCCGACTCGACCAGCGCCCGGACCAGGCGCACCCGCTCGACGTGCGTCTCGTCGTACTCCGCCCGCGTGCGCGCCGTGGCCGTGCCCGGCATCAGCAGCCCCTCGCGCAGGTAGTACTTCAGCGTCGCCAGCGCCACCCCCGTGGTCGCGGCCAGCTCGGAGATCCGCACGCCCACCCCTTGACATCGGATAGTGCGACTGTCCATGGTGGTGCAGTCGTCGATAGCGACACTATCCAACTGGAGGCACCATGACCACCCGGCCACCCCGCGTCACCCACGCGTACGACGGCGACCTCGTCCTGTTCCTCATCGGCGTCCGCCTGCACCAGCCGTGGCGGCTCGGGGTGGTCCGCCGCGTCCTCGCCGCGATGCCGAGGATGATTGCCGAGCTGGAGGCCGACCGCGCGGCCGCCGAGCGCGACGGGACGCCCGGCCAGGGCTTCCTCGGCGCCCGCTACCTGCTCGACGGCGGCCACCCCACGGTGCTGCAGTACTGGCGCAGCACCGAGGACCTCTACCGCTACGCCGCCGACCCCGACCTCGAGCACCGCCCCGCCTGGAAGGCGTTCTACGGGTACGCCGCCTCGGCGCCGTCGGCGGTCACCATCTGGCACGAGACGTACGCCGTCCCGGCCGGCGGCCACGAGTCGATCTACGCCGGCCCCGCCAGCTTCGGTCTGGCCTCCCTGGCCGGGAGCGTGCCGGTCGCCCAGCGCGGCGAGCGCGCCCGCCAGCGGATGGCCTCCTGACGGGGAGGCTCAGCCGACGCCCTCGACGGCCGTGACCGTCCAGCCGCGCGAGGCGTCGTCGAGGCGCATCGTGAAGAGGAGCTCCAGCGAGCGCTGCGTGCGCGGGTCGCCCGCGACGACCGCCTCGGTCCAGCGGTCGACCTCGTAGTAGATCCCGTCGGCCTCGACCGCCACCCGGAACTCCACCGGGTCCTGCGAGACCAGGTCGCGCACCGCGATGCTGCGCACCGTCGCGGTGCGCATCACGGTGCGGTGGGCGGTGCGGACCGCGGTGAAGTCGAGGCTGCCGTCGTTCATCGCCCACTCCTCGAGGAAGCGCGCGATGCCGACCTCGAGCACCGACCTGTCGAAGCGGGCGTCGACCAGGCTCAGGTCGGCGGCCGCGTGGTCCGCGTCGTCGGCCCAGGACACGTTGGTCAGTCCCAGCACGTCGGCGGTCCGGACCGGCGAGGTGCGCTCGGCGACCTCGAGGACCGCGTCGCGGCCGACCGACTTCTGGTTCCAGGCGTCGGTCTCGAGGGCGTCGGTGAGGTGGTGGTGGCCGTCCTCGGCCTGCTCGATGCCGGCGACGATCCAGCCACCGGAGCCGTCCTTGCGCAGCGTCCAGTACTCGATCGGGCGGGTCGAGCGGTCCTTGCGGGTCAGGACCTCGCCCGTGCGGCGGTCGACGACGTGGTCGCGCAGCGTCGCCACGATCCGGAAGGTGACCGTGTCCTCGGTCTCGCCGGGGCGGTTGGCCACGTTGACGATCTGCACGTCCGGGCCCTCGAGGACCTCCACCACGGTCGACTGGCCGCGGGCGGCGTACCCGCTCAGCTGCTCGGCCCACTTGCCGTAGACCACCGGGGCCAGGATGCGCTCGAGCGTCGCGAGGTCGCCGGCGGTCCAGGCGCGCTGCGCCGTGACGTAGAGCTGGGTCGCGCGGCTGCGCAGCGCCCCCGGGTCGAAGCTGACGTCGGTGTCGGCCAGCACGTCGACCTGGGCCTCGACGGCCGCGGCACGCTCCTCGGCCTGCCCGTCGGCGCGGTGCGCCCGGCGGTCGGTGGTGGTGTTGCTCGTCCGCTTGTCGTGACGCGACTGCGACCAGTTCCTGATCAGGACGTAGGCCACCACCAGCGCGAGCAGGACCAGCAGGCCGACCCCGTTGCCACCGAGGAAGAAGAAGCCGCCACCCCCGCCGAAGCGGGTGCCGCCACCGCCGCCGAACCGGGTGCCACCACCGCCGAAGCCGCTGCCGCCCCCACCCCCGCGGGCCGAGGCGGTCGTCGTCGTCATCAGCACGGTCGCCGCGGCGAGCGCCAGGACCGAGCTCGCGGCCACCCCCCACCGACGTGCGCGGCTGCGGGTACGACGGGCGGTGGTCGGGTCGATGGCGGTGCCTTTCCGTGCGGCGAGGACGTGTCTGCCTCGAACCTACGCCCGCCCCCTGCACCGGCCGTGTCCTCGAGCGCCCGGGGGTGCGGCACGATCACCCGGTGAGCCCCTCGATCCGGACGCCCCACTCGATCGTGCTGCTCGTGGGGCGGGAGGACCACTCCGCGCCCGACTCGTTCGGCGGGGCGAGCTGCGTCGCCACGGCCGACTGCGTCGCGGTGGCCACCGTGAGCCCGGTCGACGGGCCGACGTCCGTCTCGGTCGCGCCGTCGGCCGACGAGGCGCGGCTGGTGGTCCTGGGCGAGTTCACCATCGAGTCGGAGGGCCAGGTCTCGGTGCGCGACGTCTTCCACCGCGACCACGACGCGATGGGGGTCGAGCCGGGCTTCGTCGACGTCCGGGTGCTGGCCGACACCGCTGTCGACCCCACCGAGGTGGTGTTCGTCGTACGACCAGGCGGGTCCTAGCATCGGCGCCATGACCCAGCACAGCGACGAGAACCCCCGTCAGAACGTCACCTTCGCCAGCAACGGCGACCAGGCCCACGGCTACCTCGCCACCCCGGAGTCCGGCTCCGGAGCGGGCGTCATCGTCATCCAGGAGTGGTGGGGCCTCGACGACCACATCGTCGACGTCTGCGACCGCCTCGCCGCCGAGGGCTTCGTGGCGCTGGCCCCCGACCTGTACGGCGGCAAGGTCGCCCACGGCACCGACGACGCCGGCGCGATGATGACGAGCCTGCCCGTCGACCGCGCGGCCCGCGACCTCGCCGGCGCGGTCGACTACCTGCTGGGCCACGACGCCGTGACGTCCCGGACCGTCGGGGCGGTCGGCTTCTGCATGGGCGGCGGCTTCGTGCTCATGCTCGCCGCGCAGCAGGGCGACAAGGTCAGCGCCGCCGTGCCCTTCTACGGCGTCGGCCCCGCCGTGCCCGACACCTACACCGGCCTGACCGCCGCGGTGCAGGGCCACTACGGCGAGAAGGACGACTTCTACCCCGTCGAGGACGCCAAGAAGCAGGAGGCCCAGATCCGCGAGGAGTCCGGCGCCGAGGTCGAGTTCTTCTACTACGACGCCGCCCACGCCTTCAACAACGACGCCGACAAGATGGGCACCTACTCCCCCGACGACGCCGCGAAGGCCTGGTCGCGCACGGTGGAGTTCCTCAGCGCCAAGGTCAGCTGACCCGCTGGGGTCGGGGACGTCCGCTGGGCCCCTGCCCGGCGACGCCTCCCGGCCCGAGGAGACGAGCCCGGAGCTCGCCGCGAGGGATCCGCCGAGCCTCAGGTGCGGGTCCTGACGGCGACGAGGGCGCCCAGCACCCCGATGGCCGCAGCGAGGGCGTAGACCACGAGGAACGGGTCGGCGCCACTGCTCCGGGCCGCGGCGAAGGCCACCCCGCTCACCGACAGCGCGAGCGCGGCGCCCAGCGAGTCGGCGACCGAGAGCGCGGAGGTGTTGAGCCCGCGGTCGCGGTCGGTCGACTCGGCCAGCATCGCGACCGAGGTGCGGGGGTAGGCGAAGCCCATGCCCGCCCCCGCCAGGACGTACGCCGCGACCGGCAGCACCGCGGGCAGGTCGCTCCCGCGACCTCTCAGGGCCACGGCGGCGACCAGCACGACGAGTCCGGTCAGCACCACCGCGGTGCCCCACCGCATCGCCCGCTCGTGGCTGATCCGGGCACCCAGCCGCGACTGCACCTGGCTGGCGAGGGCCCACACGACGCCCACGACCGTCAGGGCGATGCCGGCGTGGCCGACCGACAGGCCCCAGCGATCCTGCAGGACGTAGACGACGTAGGCCTCCGCGCTGAAGAACGAGGCGGCGAGCAGGCCACGCGTGGCCACCACGGCCGGCAGCCCGCGCCGACCGACCAGGGTGCCGACGGGCAGCAGCCGGGCCAGGGCGACCAGCACCAGCACGAGGGCGCCGCCCGCCGCGACCTTGGCGAGGCTGCCGCCGGAGCCCAGCAGCTCGAGGGCGAGCACGGCGACCGCTGCGACGCAGGCCCACCCCAGGCGGGACACGGAGGTGGCAGTGCCCTCGGGGTGCGCGACCATGCGGCGCAGCGTCGGCGCGATCAGCACGAGCGCCAGGAGCACCACGACGATGGTGCCGGTGAAGACCCAGCGCCAGCCGACGGCGCCCGCGACCAGGGCCGCGAGGCCGGGACCGAAGAGGGACGGCAGCACCCAGGCGGCCGCGAACGAGGCGAAGATGGCGGGCTGCAGGGCGCTCGGGTAGACCAGGCCGACGACGACGTACACCCCCACGACGAGGGCGCCGCCGCCGAGGCCCTGGACGACGCGGCCGGCGATCAGCACCTCCATGGTGGGGGCGGTGCCGCAGACCAGCAGCCCGAGCGAGAACAGCGCCATCGCCACCAGCAGCGGGCCTCGCGGACCCACGCGGTCGCTCCACGCGCCGGCCCCGACCATCCCGACGACCCCGCTCGCCAGCGGTGCGGCGAAGGACAGCGCGTAGAGGTCGAAGCCGTCCAGGTCGCGCGCCACGGTCGGCATCACCGTGGTCACGGCCATCGCCTCGAAGGCCGCGAACGCGATCAGCCCGAACATGCCCACGGTCGTCGCGAGGTAGGTCGGGGAGAGGATCCCGCCGCGTCGCCCGCGGGCGACACCGCTCGACGTCGAACTGGTCACCCGAGGACGTTACGGCCCCCGGACCGGACCTCGTCCCGCGGACCCCCCGTCGTCCCCGGCGCGCCCGGCTCGGCACGTGTCGGGGTGAGACGCCTCACCACCGGCGTCACCCGGGACGCACGAGAGCCCGCAGGTCAGGGACCTGCGGGCTCTCGTGTCGGTGCTGGTGGCAGGTGCAGGATTCGAACCTGCGTAGACATAAGTCGACGGATTTACAGTCCGTTTCCATTGGCCGCTCGGACAACCTGCCATGCGTCTGGACCACGTAGGGTGGCCCGCAGCGGAAGAGACGATAGCGCAGCCTCGACCCAGAACTTAAATCGCCTAGGAGGACCACCCGGACATGGCCGACTCGTCGTTCGACATCGTCAGCAAGCTCGACCAGCAGGAGATCGACAACGCCATCAACCAGGCGGAGCGAGAGATCTCCCAGCGCTTCGACTTCAAGGGCACCGGCGCCACGATCAAGCGCTCCGGTGACGCCGCCGTGGAGATCTCGGCCAACGCCGACGACCGCGCCACGGCCGTGCTCGACGTGTTCAAGGACAAGCTCATCAAGCGCAACCAGTCGCTGAAGATCCTCGAGGCCGAGGAGCCGCGCGCGTCGGGCCGCGAGTCCAAGATCACGGTCGCCCTCAAGGAGGGCATCTCCCAGGAGAACGCCAAGAAGATCGGCAAGCTGATCCGCGACGAGGGCCCCAAGGGCGTCAAGGTCCAGGTCCAGGGCGACGAGCTCCGCGTCAGCAGCAAGAAGCGCGACGACCTCCAGGCGATCATCGCCCTGGTCAAGGGCCAGGACTACGACTTCGCCGTGCAGTTCAACAACTACCGCTGAAGGACGCCTCCCCCCGTCGTGCTCCCTCCCGCCCCATCCTTCGACGACCTGACCTGTCCTCACGAGCTCCGACCGCACCAGCGCGAGGCCGTCGAGGCCGTGGTCGCCGCCCAGCGCGCCGGCAGCGACCGCTGGTGGGTGACGCTGCCCCCCGGCGCCGGCAAGACCCTCGTCGGCACCGAGGTCGCGCGGCTCCGGGGACGCCGCACGGTCGTGCTCTCCCCCAACACCGCGGTCCAGGGCCAGTGGGCCCGCACCTGGGAGGCGTACGACGGCCCGCCGCCCGGCACCCGTCGCGACCTGCGGACGGGGTTCGCCACGCTGACCTACCAGTCGCTGGCCGTCTTCGAGGGCAGCGACGGCGAGGGCGACCTCGACCGACCCGAGCGGCCCGACGCCGAGGCGGGTGACGCCGAGCGCCCGGGCGCCGCCCCGACGAGCCACCTCGACCGGCTCCACCCCCACGGCCGCGAGCTGGTCGAGACCATGCGCGAGGCCGGTCCGCTGCTGCTGGTCCTCGACGAGTGCCACCACCTGCTGGAGGTCTGGGGGGAGCTGCTGCGCGAGGTCCTCGCCGAGCTGCCCGACGCCCAGGTCCTGGGTCTGACGGCCACTCCTCCCGAGGCGATGACCGCGGCCCAGGCCACCCTGACCGCCGAGCTGTTCGGCCCGGTCCTCCACGAGGCCCGGATCCCGGCGCTGGTCAAGGCCGGCGCCCTCGCGCCGTACGCCGAGCTCGCCTGGCTGGTCGAGCCCACGCCCGACGAGTCCGACTGGCTGGCGGCCCAGGCGACGCGCTTCGCCGAGCTGACCGCCGACCTGTTCGACCCCGCCTTCGGGTCGACCACCCTGCCGGTGTGGCTGCAGCAGCGCTTCGCCGTCGACGAGGCCGCCCAGGTCGGCTGGGCCGAGCACGCCGCCCGCGAGCCCGCCCTCACCGATGCCGTGCTGCGCCTGGCCCACCACGACCTGCTGCCGCTCCCCGAGGGAGCCGTGCTGCGCGAGCGCCACCGCGAGCGCCCGGGCCCCGACGACTGGCGGCTGCTGATGGACGACTGGCTGCGCGGCTGCATCCAGCCCCGGGCCGAGGGCGACGGGGAGCACGCCGACGGCGACCGCGCGGTCCTCGAGGCCGTGCGTCGCACGTTGCCCTCGATCGGCCTCGCGTGGACCCGGCACGGCGTGCGACCGGGCCGCGGCACGGTCGACCGGGTCACCGCCCGGTCCCGGGCCAAGGAGCAGGCGGCCGCCGCGATCGTCGGGGCCGAGGGAGCCTCCTCGGGGGAGCGGGCCCGCGTGCTGGTGCTGTGCGACCACGAGCGGGCGACCGCGACCACCCGGCGGCGCCTGTCCGACGGCCCCTCGGAGGAGCTCGCCAGCAGCCGCACCCCCGAGCCGGCCGGCTCCGCGACCGGGGTGCTGACCACGCTGCTCGCCGACCCGGCCAGCGCCGCGCTCGACCCCGTGCTGGTGACCGGCCGCACCGTCGCCGGCAGCGAGGAGACCCTGCACCGCCTCGTGGAGTGGCTGCGGCGCAGCCACCCGATGCTGGCCGGCGGCATGTCGGTCGACCTCGAGGGCGAGGTGCCGCGGCTCGTCGGGCGCTGGAGCTCGGGCCAGTGGGTGGCCCACCTGACCCGCTGGTTCGACGAGGGCGGCACCCGCTGCCTCATCGGCACCCGCGGGCTGCTGGGTGAGGGCTGGGACGCCCCCTGCGTCTCGACCCTGGTCGACCTCACCACCGTCACCACGCCGACCAGCGTCGTGCAGACGCGGGGCCGGGCCCTGCGCACCGACCCGTCGGACCCCGACAAGGTGGCGCTGGTGTGGAGCGTCGTGTGCGTCTACGACGGCCACGTCGCCGGCGCTGCCGACTGGCAGCGCTTCACCCGCAAGCACCGCGGCTACTTCACCGTCGACGAGCACGGCGCGGTCGTCGACGGGGTGGCCGGCCTCGACTCGTCGTTCAGCGAGCACCACCCGCCCCCGCGCGAGGACTTCGACGCCCTCGACGCCCGGATGCTGCAGCGGGCACAGGACCGCGCCGCCGTCCGCGAGGCCTGGCTCGCGCGTCCCGACCACGACGACCGCGTCGGCCACGTGCTGCGGCTGCGGCGCGCCGCCGGCAGCCCCGGCGCGCCGGCCGCGACGACCGACGGCACGACCGGCCTGGTGCCGTGGACCGAGGCGGCGACGCGTCGGCCCGGTGCGACGCTCGCGGTGGTCCCGCCCGTCGTCGCGCTGGCCCTGGTGGGCCTGCTCGTCGTCCTCGGCCTGCCGGTCGCCCTGCTGGTGGTGCTGGCCGTGCTGCTGCTGGGTGCGGCGGCCACGCTCTCGGTGGCGCTGTGGGGCCGCGCCGTGCTGCGCGGCGCCAGCGAGCACCACTTCGGCCTGGGGCTGGTCGCGGCGGCCGTCGCCGACGCCCTGCACGCCGCTGGCCAGACCCCCGTCGGCGCCCGGGCGCTGCGCATCGAGGTGGCGCCCGACGCCACCGAGTCCTACCGCCTCGTCGGCGTCGACGAGGCGGCCTCGGCCCGCTTCGCGGAGGCCCTGGAGGAGGTCTGCTCCCCCATGACGTCGCCGCGCTACGTCATCGCCCGCACCCTCACCTCGCCGCCCACCGGGCTCGACGGACTGCTGCGGGGCCTGCGGGCGCACGGCGGTCAGCAGCCCGACGGCGAGGTCTGGCACACCGTGCCCTCCGCCCTCGCCGGCCACCGCCGCACGGCCGACCTGTTCGCGCAGGCCTGGGGTCACTGGGTCGGGGGCGGCGACGCGCTGTACGTCCACCTCCCCGGCGGCGCCGGGGTCCTGGCCACGCACCGCGGCCAGGACCCGTTCGCGGTGACCTGCGTGGTGCGCCGCGTGTGGACCTGAGGGCCGCTGATCACCCGGACGTCCGGGTGATCAGCTGCTGGACGTCTGTTGCAACAGACGTCCAGTAGCCGAGAAGGACGTCCAGTGGGCGTCGCGACCCAGGTCGGTCAGTTGAGCGGGCGCATGTTGGACGGCACGCCACCGCCGGCCAGAACGGCCTCGGTGAGCTCCTGGAGCGCCGTGAGCGCCACCCGCTGCGACATCGGGCCGTACGACACCCGGGCGACGCCGAGCTCCTCCAGCCGCGCCAGCGGGGGTACGCCGGGCAGCCCGATGAGGGTGAGCCGCTGGGGGCCGAAGGCCTCGACGAGGGTCGTCACCTGGGCCTCGTCGAGCTTGCCGGGGACGAAGACCGCGGGGGCGCCGGCGTCGAGGTAGGCGCGACCGCGCTCCACCGCGTCGGCGAGCACCTCGGCGGGGTCGCGGTCGCCGGCCTTGACGAAGGCGTCGGTGCGGGCGTTGAGCACGAAGTCCGGCACGCCCTCGGACAGGGCGGCGTCCATCACGGCCGAGACGGCCGCCACGGCCTCCTCGAGGGGCTTCATCTGGTCCTCGAGGTTGGCCCCGACGATGCCGACGCCGATCGCCTTGCGGACGGTCTCGGCCGCGTCGCCGTACCCGCCCTCGAGGTCGGCGGTGACGGGCAGCGTGGTCGCGGCGGCGATCCGGCCGACGGCCTCGATCATCAGGTCGACGGGGATGTTCTCGCCGTCCTCGTAGCCCCACGAGGCCGCGATCGAGTGGCTGGCGGTGGCCAGCGCCGCGGTGCCGGGGGTGTCGGAGACGACGCGGGCGCTGATCGAGTCCCACACGTTGACGACCGTGAGCAGGGTCGGGTCGCGGTGCAGGCGCAGCAGCTCCCCGGCCTTGCTCTCGAGGCTGTCGTGCGCGGGGTCGGTGGGGTCCGTCGGCTGGGTCGGCTCGTCGGGGGCGGCAGGTGTCTGGGTCATGACCCCGACGCTATCCAGCGGCTGACTGGACCGCCGCCACGGTGCGGGCACCGTTGGTGTGGGCGATCCAGACGCGCTGGCCCTCCTCGAGGCGCAGGTGGCGCTGCGTCGCCCGGGTGACGGTCACCTCGATCTCGGCGGGGTCGCCCTCGGTGACGTGGGCGGGGTCCAGCGCGACCGAGAGCCGCACCTCGAACCCGACCCGCAGCTGGCGCGCGATGGTGCCGGGGACGGCCTGCGGGTCCTCGTCGGTCGTGTAGACCTCGATGTCGTGCGGCCGCACCAAGGTGCCCTGGAGCCGGGTGACGGGGCCGAGGAAGCTCATCACGAAGTCGCTGGCCGGCTCGTCGTAGAGCTGGTCGGGCGAGCCGACCTGCTCGATGCGGCCCTCGTTGATGACCACGATCTCGTCGGCGACCTCGAGGGCCTCCTCCTGGTCGTGGGTGACGAAGACCGTGGTGACCGAGACCTCGTCGTGGAGGCGTCGCAGCCACTCGCGCAGCTCCTTGCGGACCTTGGCGTCGAGCGCGCCGAACGGCTCGTCGAGCAGCAGCACCGTCGGCTCGACGGCGAGCGCCCGGGCCAGGGCCATCCGCTGCCGCTGGCCGCCGGAGAGCTGGGCCGGGAGCCGGTGGGCGAACTGCGAGAGGTGGACCAGCTCGAGCAGCTCGGCGACCCGACGCGTGACCTCGTCCTTGGGCCGCTTGCGGATCTCGAGGCCGAAGGCGACGTTCTTGGCCACGCTCATGTGCTTGAACGCCGCGTAGTGCTGGAACACGAAGCCCACGTTGCGCTTCTGCGGCGGCAGGTGGGTCGCCTCGGTGCCCTCGATGGTGACGGTGCCGCTGTCGGCCGACTCCAGGCCGGCGATGATGCGCAGCAGCGTCGACTTGCCGCCGCCGCTGGGGCCCAGCAGGGCGGTGAGGTGGCCGGTCGGCAGGTCGACCGAGACGTTATCGAGCGCGACGAAGTCACCGAACTTCTTGGTGACGCCGGAGACGTTGATGCTCATCGTTCATCATCCTTGGGGCGGAGGAGGGACACCACGACCAGGCACGCCATGGCGGCGAACGCGAGCACGGCGGCCAGGGCGTAGGAGGTGTCCTGCTGGAAGTTCTGGTAGGTGTCCTCGACGGCGAGGGTAGCGGTCTGCGAGAGCCCCGCGATGTTGCCCGAGACGATCTTGACGGCGCCGAACTCGCCGAGCGAGCGGGCCAGGCTGAGCACGACGCCGTAGACGACGGCCCACTTGATGCCGGGCAGCGTGATGCGGCGCAGGGTGGCGAACGCCCCGGCGCCCAGGCTCCGGGCGGCCTGCTCCTGGTCCTCGCCGATCTCCTCGAGGACGGGCACGACCTCGCGGATCATCAGCGGCAGCGCGACGAAGACCGTGGCCATCACCATGCCCGGGGTCGCGAAGATGACCTGGAAGCCGGCGTTCTCCAGCGTCGGTCCGAACCAGCCGTCGCGGCCGTTGTAGACGAGCACGAGGGCCAGGCCGACCACGACGGGTGAGACCGAGAGCGGTACGTCGAGCAGCGCCGAGATCACGCGCTTGCCCCAGAAGTCGTAGCGCACCAGCAGGATCGAGATGGTGAGGCCGAAGACCAGGTTGATGAGCACCGAGATGACCGTGATGATCGCGGTCAGCACCAGGGCGTGGGCGATCTCCGGCTCGGTGAGCGACTCGAACATGGGCCCGATGCCGGGCGCCAGCGCGGCCTTGAAGACCAGCGAGGTCGGCCAGGCGACCAGCAGCACGACGTACCCGACGGTCAGCAGGCGCAGTGCCCACCGGACCCCGCGGGGGTCGCGGCGGTAGTCGCCCTTGGCCGGGGTGGCCTGCCGCTTCGTGGCGGCAGGAGCAGGAGCGGTGTCAGTCGCCACGACGGGCCAACCTCCTCTGGAGGACGTCGAGGAGCACGATCACCGCGAGGGCGACCAGCAGCAGGATGGCGGCGACCGCGGAGGCCGCCTCCTTGTTGCCGTTCTCGATGAACGTCAGGATCCGCACCGAGGCGACCTCGGTGCGGCTGGGCAGGTTGCCCGAGAGCAGCACCAGCGAGCCGTACTCGCTGATGCCCCGGGCGAAGGACAGCGCCGCACCGGCCGCGATGGCCGGGACCAGCGACGGCAGGATCACGCGCCGGAAGGTGGTCAGCCGGCTGGCGCCGAGCGAGGCTGCGGCCTCCTCGACGTCGCGCTCGAGGGTCTCCAGCACCGGCTGGACGGTGCGCACCACGAAGGGCAGCGTCACGAAGGCCAGCGCCAGGAACACCGCGATCCGGGTGTTGGCGACGTCGACGCCCAGCGGGGACTGCGGGCCGTAGAGCGAGAGCAGCACGAGGCCGGCCACGATCGTCGGCAGCGCGAACGGCACGTCGATGACGATGTCGACGATGCGCTTGCCCCAGAAGCGGTCGCGGACCAGCACCCAGGCGAGCGCGGTGCCCATGACGACGTTGAGCAGCGTGACGCCGGCGGACTCCAGCACCGTCAGCCGCAGCGCGGCCAGGGTCTGGGGCTGGGTCACGACCTCCCAGAAGCCGCTCGGCCCGAGGCCGGCCGCGGAGATGAGCACCGCGACCAGCGGGATCAGCACGAGCAGGCTGAACCAGGTCATCGTGATGCCGAGCCCCAGGGCGGAGCCGGCGCCCAACGCCCGCCGCCCCCGGGCGCGACGCTGGCGCGTCGGGCCGGGGGCGGAGGAGGCAGCGATCGTGGTCATGACTTCCCGGAGTCGGCCAGGAGCTTGGTGACGATGCCGTCGTTCTCGTCGAAGTACTTGGTGTTGGCCTCCGACCAGCCACCGAAGTCCTGGTCGATGGTCAGCAGCGTCTCCGGCGTCGGGAACGGGTCGCTCGGGTCGTTGGCACCCTCGACGTCGACCTTGATCGCGTCGTCGAGCGGGCGGAAGCCCTGCTTGGCGTAGTCGGTCTGGCCGGGCTCGCTGAGCTGGTACTCGAGGAACTTCTTGGCCGCCGAGCTGGCGTCCTTGGTGAGCGCGACGGGGTTCTGGATGAGCAGCGTCTGCGGCGGCACGACGTAGTCGAAGTCGGCGCCGGCCTGGCGGGCCTCGATGGCCTCGTTCTCGTAGGAGAGCAGCACGTCACCGGTGCCGCCCTCGAAGGCGGTGGTGGCGTCCTTGCCGCTGCCGGGCAGGGCGGCGACGTTGCCGAGGAACTTCTCCAGGTAGGCCTGGGCGTCGGCCTCGCTGCCGCCCTCGGCGATGACGTGGCCGTACGCCGCCAGGATGTTCCACTTCGCGGAGCCCGAGGAGCCGGGGTTGGGAGTGACGATGCTCACGCCGGGCTTCACCAGGTCCTCCCAGCTCTCGATGCCCTTGGGGTTGCCCTTGCGCACCACCATGGTCACGACCGACTGCGTGAGGATCCCCTTGTTGGGGCCGTCCTTCCAGTCCGAGGCGACGATGTCCTCGTCGGTCAGCTTGGTGACGTCGGGCTCCAGCGACAGGTGGACCTCGTCGGCCTTGAGGCCGGCGATCACCGCGCGGGCCTGGTCGCCCGAGGCGCCGTAGGACTGCTGGAAGGTGACGCCCTTGCCGGCGTCGGTCTTCTGGAAGTCGGCGATGACCTGCTTGTTCGCGGTCTTCATGACCGAGAACCCGACGACGCTGACCGAGGAGGAGTCGCCACCGCCGGCCCCGGACGCGGCGGGGTCGGAGCAGGCGGAGGTGAACAGCAGGGAGCTGACGACAGCGGCGGCGCCGATCCAGCGGGCGGTGTGCTTGGTGTTCATGGGCATCTTTCGGTCCAGGGGAGACACCCCGTTCCGCGGGGCGCAAGCCAGTAAGTTACTGCACTTTAGAGGTCCGCCCGACTATTGGGACGCCGTTGCTAGTCCAGTTGCCACGCGTGTCGCAGCGGGCCCCTCCCGAGCCTCCGCGAGGCGTCTCGGGGGCGGAGACGCGCCCTGCTCCGTGCACCCGCCGACTATCGTTGGACCTTGGTGTCCCGCCCCCGACGCCCGCTCCGAGACAGAGATGAGGACAGTCCTGTGGCCAAGCAGGTCAAGCAGCTCGACCGCGTGATCATCCGCTTCGCCGGTGACTCCGGTGACGGCATGCAGCTGACGGGCGACCGCTTCACGCAGGAGTCGGCGGCCTTCGGCAACGACCTCCAGACGCTGCCCAACTTCCCGGCCGAGATCCGCGCTCCCCAGGGGACGCTGCCGGGCGTGTCGTCGTTCCAGGTGCACTTCGCCGACCACGACATCCTCACGCCGGGCGACTCCCCCGACGTGCTGGTGGCGATGAACCCCGCGGCGCTCAAGGCCAACCTCCCGGACATGAAGGCCGGCACGACGATCATCGTCGACAGCCACGACTTCACCGGCCGCAACCTCACCAAGGCGGGGTACGCCGAGAACCCCATCGAGGGCGACTCGCTGAGCGACTACACCCTCAACGTGCTCGACCTGACGGGCATGACCGTCGAGGCGGTCAAGGAGTTCGGCCTGTCCCGCAAGGACGCCAGCCGTGCGAAGAACATGTTCGCCCTGGGCCTGCTCTCGTGGATGTACGGCCGCCCGACCGAGACCACCGTCTCCTTCCTGGAGCGGCGCTTCGCCAAGGTGCCCGCGATCCGCGACGCCAACGTGACGGCCTTCAAGGCGGGCTACTTCTTCGGCGAGACGACCGAGTCGTTCGCCGTCCAGTACGAGGTCAAGCCGGCCCCGATGAGCGCCGGCACCTACCGCAACATCACCGGCAACCTGGCGCTCGCCTACGGCCTGGTCGCCGGCGGCGTCGCCTCGGGGCTGCCGGTCTTCCTCGGCACCTACCCGATCACCCCGGCCTCCGACATCCTCCACGAGCTGAGCAAGCACAAGCGGTTCGGCGTGACGACCTTCCAGGCCGAGGACGAGATCGCCGGCATCGGCGCGGCCCTCGGGGCGTCGTTCGCCGGCTCGCTGGGCGTCACCAGCACCTCGGGCCCCGGCATCGCGCTCAAGTCGGAGACCATCGGCCTCGCGGTGATGACCGAGCTGCCGCTGGTGATCGTCGACGTGCAGCGCGGCGGCCCCTCGACCGGCCTGCCCACCAAGACCGAGCAGGCCGACCTGCTGCAGGCGATGTTCGGCCGCAACGGCGAGTCGCCCGTGCCGATCGTGGCGCCCCAGTCCCCCGGCGACTGCTTCACCGCCGCCGTCGAGGCGGTGCGGATCGCGGTCACCTACCGCACGCCGGTGATGCTGCTCTCCGACGGCATGCTCGCCAACGGCTCCGAGCCGTGGCGCATCCCCGAGGTCGACGACCTGCCCGTGATCGACCCGGCGTTCGCGACCGCGCACAACCACGAGGTCACCGGCAAGGACGGCGAGACCACCACCGACTTCTGGCCCTACCTGCGCGACGAGGAGACCCTGGCCCGGCCGTGGGCCGTCCCCGGCACCGCCGGTCTCGAGCACCGCATCGGCGGTCTGGAGAAGGGCGACGGCCACGGCAACATCGCCTACGACCCGGCCAACCACGACTACATGGTCCGGA
This sequence comes from Nocardioides scoriae, assembly GCF_900104965.1. Classification (NCBI taxonomy): domain Bacteria; kingdom Bacillati; phylum Actinomycetota; class Actinomycetes; order Propionibacteriales; family Nocardioidaceae; genus Nocardioides; species Nocardioides scoriae. Next base: position 2,357,387 of record NZ_LT629757.1, read on the forward strand.
TCCGCCAGGCCAAGGTCGACCGCATCGCCGAGTCGCTCCCGCCGCTGGAGGTCGACGACCCGTCTGGGCGGGCCAAGGTGCTGGTGCTCGGCTGGGGCTCGACGTACGGCCCGATCGGCGCGGCGTGCCGCCGGGTCCGCAAGGCCGGCCACGACGTCGCGCAGGTCCACCTGCGCCACCTCAACCCCTTCCCCAAGGACCTGGGCGAGATCGTCCAGGGCTACGACAAGGTGCTGATCCCCGAGATGAACCTCGGGCAGCTCTCCCTGCTGGTCCGCGCGAAGTACCTCGTCGACGCGGTCGGCTACAACCAGGTGCGCGGCCTGCCGCTCAAGGCCGCCGAGCTCGCCGACGCGATCACCGACCTCGTCGAGACGACCAAGGAGACCCGATGACCACCGCAGAGCTCCCCTTCCCCGGTCTGCAGGGCGTCCCCACCACGGACGACAAGCTGACCGGCAAGGACTACACCTCCGACCAGGAGGTGCGCTGGTGCCCCGGGTGCGGCGACTACGCCGTGCTCAAGGCCGTGCAGTCGTTCCTGCCCGACCTCGGGCTGCGCAAGGAGAACATCGTCTTCGTCTCGGGCATCGGCTGCTCGTCGCGGTTCCCCTACTACCTCGACACCTACGGGATGCACTCCATCCACGGCCGCGCGCCGGCGATCGCCAGCGGCATCGCCACCCAGCGCGAGGACCTCTCGGTGTGGGTGGTCACCGGTGACGGCGACGCGCTCTCGATCGGCGGCAACCACCTGATCCACACCATGCGCCGCAACGTGAACCTCAAGATCCTGCTGTTCAACAACCGGATCTACGGCCTCACCAAGGGGCAGTACTCCCCCACCTCCGAGCCCGGCAAGGTCACCAAGTCGACCCCCGCCGGCTCCGTGGACCACCCGTTCAACCCGGTCTCGCTGGCCCTGGGCGCCGAGGCGACCTTCGTGGCCCGCACCATCGACTCCGACCGCAAGCACCTCACCTCGGTGCTCAGCGCGGCGGCGGCCCACCGGGGCACCGCGCTGGTGGAGATCTACCAGAACTGCCCGATCTTCAACGACGGCGCCTTCGACGCCATCAAGAACCCCGACACCAAGGCCGACGCGATCATCCCGCTGGTCCAGGGCGAGCCGATCCGCTTCGGCACCGGCGGGTCCAAGGGCCTGGTGCGGGCGGCCACCGGCGGCGTCGAGGTCGTGGAGACCGCCGACGTCGACGCGGCCGACCTGATCGTCCACGACGCGCACCTCGACGACCCCACGACCGCCTTCGCGATCTCGCGGCTCACCGACGCCGGTGTGCTTCACCAGTCGCCGATCGGCGTGTTCCGGCAGGTCGAGCGGGCGACGTACGACGACCAGGCGCGCGCCCAGATCCGCACCGCGGCGTCCGCGCAGACCGACCAGAAGGCCGCGCTGGCCTCGCTCATCAGCGGCAGCGACACCTGGACGGTCGTCTGAGCGTCCAGCGCTCGCACCCCGCACGACGCACCGCGCCGGCCCCCTCGTGGGGACCGGCGCGGTGGTGTGCCGGGGTCTGCCCGGCGCGGTGACCCCGGGTCAGCTGGGCGAGGAGACCCGCACCAGCTTCTTGTTGGCGAACTCCTCCATGCCCCAGGGGCCGAGCTCGCGGCCGAAGCCGGAGCGCTTGACGCCACCGAAGGGCAGGCCCGGCATGGTGGTGCCGTGCTCGTTGACGAAGGCCATGCCGACCTCGAGCCGGTCGGCGGTCTGCTGGGCCAGCTCGGTGTCGCTGCTCCAGACCGAGCCGCTGAGCCCGAAGGACGAGGAGTTGGTCAGCTCGACCGCCTCGTCGACGGAACCGACCTTGTAGACGACGCCGACGGGGCCGAACAGCTCCTCGCCGAACGCGTCCATCTCGGGCGTCACGCCGGCCAGCAGCGTGGGCTCGAAGAAGGCGCCGGGGCCCTCGACCTTGCTGCCGCCGACGAGCACGGTCGCGCCCTGCTCGACGGCCTTGTCGACCTGGGCCGCCAGGGTGTCGGCCGCCTGCTGCGAGGACAGCGGGCCGATGGCGGTCTTCGGGTCGAGCGGGTCGCCGGGGCTCATCGCGGCGAAGGAGGCGGTGAGCTTCTCCACGAACTGGTCGTAGAGCGGCTCGGCGACCACGAAGCGCTTCGCGGCGTTGCAGGCCTGGCCGGTGTTGGACATCCGGCCACGGGTCGCGGACTTCACGGTCGCGTCGAGGTCCTCGGAGTCGAGCACGATGAAGGCGTCGGAGCCGCCGAGCTCGAGCACGACCTTCTTCAGGTTGCGGCCCGCCACCTCGGCGACCGCGGCACCGGCGCGCTCGCTGCCGGTGAGGGACACCGCCTGGATGCGCGGGTCGGCGATCATCTCGGCGATCTGGTCGTTGGTGGCGAAGACGTTGACGTAGGCGTCGCGGGTCAGGCCGGACGCGGCGAAGATCTCCTCCATCACCAGCGCCGACTGGGGGCAGCTGGGCGCGTGCTTGAGCACGATGGTGTTGCCCAGCATCAGGTTGGGGGCGGCGAACCGCGCCACCTGGTAGTAGGGGAAGTTCCACGGCATGATCCCCAGCAGCGGCCCGATCGGCAGCGTGCGGACCAGCGACTTCTCGGCACCCGGGACGTCGAGCTCGACGTCCTCGAGCAGGCCGGGGCCGTGGTCGGCGTACCACTGGTAGATGGCGGCGGAGAGCTGGACCTCGCCGACGGCCTGGCGCACGGGCTTGCCCATCTCGAGGGCGATCAGCTCGGCGAGCTCCTGCTCGCGCTCGCCGTAGGCCTTCGCGACGGCGGTGAGCACCTCCGCGCGCTGCGCGGGGCTCGTGGTGCGCCAGGTGGAGTAGGCGGTGGTGGAGCGGGCGAGGGCGTCCTCGACCCCGGCGGCGTCGAGCTCGGGGAACTCCTTGACGGTCTCCCCGGTGGCGGGGTTGACGGTGGCGTAGGCAGACATGCTCCATGTGTACCCGCACCGGGGTGGCTCGACCAGCCTCGGACGGGCCGGTCGGTGGTTCAGGCCGTGTGCTCCGCCACGGCCTTGAGCCGGGCCAGGCCCTTCTCGAAGTCCTTGCCGATGAGCTTGTCCATCGGCACCACCTTGCCGAGCACCCCCATCAGCCCGGACTGCTCGCCGGTCATCCGCCAGGTGACCTCGGTCGCCGACCCGCGCGGCGCGAGCACGAAGCTGCTGCGGCTCTGCGAGCGGAACGGCTTGAGGAACTCCACGTCGAGGTCGACCTGCTCGGCGCGGTCCTCGACGACCTCCATCGAGCCGCTGCCCGCCTTACGGTTGCCCGACCAGGCGTAGCGCGCGCCGACGCCCGCGTCGGGACCGGTGTAGGTGCGCTCCAGGTCGGGGTCGAGGCCCTCCCACGGGGACCACAGCGTCCACTGGCGGAGGTCCGCGACCAGGCCGTGGAGCCGGTCGGCCGGTGCCTCGACGACGGTGCTGCGCTCGACGGTGTAGGTGCCCATGCCGGCAGGCTAGACCTCGCGCGGCCCCCGTGGCGCTGTCAGGAGCGTCCGCGGCGTACGGTGATGACGTGAGCGACCCCACCACCGAGCAGCGACGGGGCCTGCTGCTCGGCGCCGCGGCGTACGCCATGTGGGGGCTGTTCCCGCTGTACTGGCCGCTGCTGCAGCCCGCCGGCGCCGTGGAGATCCTGGCCCACCGGGTCTGCTGGTCGCTGCTGACGATGGTGGCGCTCACGCTGCTGCTGCGCCGCACGCCCCAGCTGCGGACGCTGGTGCGCGACCGACGGGTCGTGCTGCTGCTGACCGCGGCCGCGGTGGTGATCGCCTTCAACTGGGGCGGCTTCATCTACGGCGTCAACGCCGGCCGCGTCGTCGAGGTCTCGCTGGGCTACTTCGTCAACCCGCTGGTGACCGTCATCCTCGGCGTCGTGGTGCTGGGCGAGCGGCTGCGGCCGGCCCAGTGGGGCGCGGTCGCACTGGCGACGCTGGCCGTGGTGGTGCTGGCCGTCGACTACGGCCACCCGCCGTGGGTGGCCTTCCTGCTGGCCGGGTCGTTCGGCACCTACGGCCTGATGAAGAAGCAGGCCGACGTGGGCGCCGTCGAGAGCCTGACCTTCGAGACGGTGGTGCTGCTGCCGCTCGCGCTCGGCTACCTGGTCTGGCTGCAGGCGACCGGCGACGGCGGCTTCGCCAGCCACGGCGTCTCGCACGCCGTCCTGCTGGTGACGACCGGCCTGGTCACCGCCGTGCCGCTGATCTGCTTCGGCGCGGCCGCCACCCGGGTCTCCATGACCGCGATCGGGCTGCTGCAGTACCTCGCGCCCACGCTGCAGTTCGTGCTCGGCCTGGTGGTCTTCGGCGAGGACATGAGCCCGGTCAAGTGGATCGGGTTCGTGATGGTCTGGGCGGCCCTGGCCGTCTTCACCGTCGAGGCGCTCGAGCACCACCGGCGCCACCTGCGCGACGCCGCCGAGGCCGTCGCGATCTGAGGTCGCCGGCGCGGAACCGACCGGGCGCGGGTTGCGTCCCACCGGCACACCCCACGAGGAGGCGACGGTGCAGCTGCGCACGACGACGGTGACCACCGGGGTCGTGGCGTGCCTGCTGGGCCTCCTCGCGTGCGGCGGGCCGCCGGCGACCGAGACGCCGAGCGGCCCGCCCGGGGCGTACGTCGGGACCGGGGTCCTCGAGGCGCAGGCCAACGAGGACAACCGCTTCTCCGACGCCGACCTGCGCTCGGTGGTGACGATCGCCGACGCGGTCGTGGTCGTCGAGGTGGAGGACCAGAGCGCCGAGGTGGTGGAGCAGTCCGACGAGGACGGTGGCGACTGGCACTACTGGGAGACGAGGCTGCGCGTGCGCGACGTGGTGTGGCGCCGGCCCGGCTCGCCCGCACCCCCGTCCCGCGTGGCGGTCCAGGACCCGTGGCAGCGGCCCCTGTCGGGCTACCTCGTGGTGCCGCTGGTGCGCGACCGGGAGTGGTTCCCCCTGACGATGACCAGCTTCCTGTCCGTCGAGGACGAGCGACCGTCCCCGGTGGCCGACCCCGGTCCGGACGGCGCGTGGACCCGCGCCCAGGCGGGCCGCTCCCTGACGAGCTGGGCCGGGTGCTGCGGCGCACGCCCCCGTGGCCGGGCGGCGACCCCGGTGACACGCTGCGCGAGCGCGAGGACGCGACGGGCCGGGGGCTGTCCGGCGCTCCCTGACCGGCCGCGACGGGCGGCGCCGCGCCGGCCCCGGAGGCCGTCCCGTGCCCGCTCCGAGACCTCGGCGTCCTCGAGCGTTCACCTGGGAGTCACCGGGAGTCCCGCTGCGCTCGGTTGGGTGGCCCTGTCCACCTCAGCCTGACTCGGAGACCCGATGACCCAGCGCACGCTCCTCCCGCTCTTCACCGAGGGCCCCCACGGCTCGCGCAGCGCGGCCACCTGCCACTACCGCTGTGCCGACGCCTGCTTCAAGCCGATGCCGAACACCACCGACAACCCGGAGTTCCACGAGGTCGCCGCTCGTGCGCTGGCCCGTCGCTCCGTCCTCAAGGCCGGCGCCGCCGGCCTCGGCGCCCTGGCCGTCGCCGGCGTCAACGCCGCCCCCGCTGCCGCCGCGTCCGCGCCGGCCGCGGCCCCCGCCGCCGCCCGCCGCGGTGGCGGTGTCGGCACCGCCGCCTTCACCCCCGTCAAGCCCAACCGCAGCGACCGCGTCGTGGTGCCCCGGGGCTACCGCTCCGACGTCGTCGTCAAGTGGGGCGACCGGCTGTTCAAGAACTCCCCCGAGTTCGACGTCGACAGCCAGACGCCCCAGTCGGCCGCGCTGCAGTTCGGCTACAACAACGACTACGTCGGCGTGCTGCCCACCGGCCGCAACCGTGCGCAGCTGGTGACCAACCACGAGTACACCGACGAGAACCTGATGTTCCCGACCGGGCGCTACGACTCGGCCACCATCAAGAAGATCGCCATCCAGTCCCACGGCATGTCCGTGGTCGACATCCGCCGCGGCCGCCGGCTGGGCTCCTGGGAGCAGGTCCCCGTGCGCTCGGCCCGCGGCAACCGCCGCATCACCGGCACCACCGTCTTCACCGTCGCCGGCCCCGCCGCCGGCGAGAAGCGGCTGCGGACCGCCGCCGACCCGACCGGGCGCAAGGTGCGCGGCACCTTCGGCAACTGCGCCGGCGGCACCACACCCTGGGGCACGGTGCTCTCGGGCGAGGAGAACTTCAACGGCTACTTCGACAAGTCCGGCGAGCTCGACGCGCGCTACACCGCGTCGTACGCCCGCTACGGCCTGACCGGCTCGGGCAGCCGCGGCTGGAGCGAGGTCGACCCGCGCTTCGACCTCAGCACCGAGCCGCACGAGCCCTTCCGGTTCGGCTGGATCGTCGAGGTCGACCCCTCCGACCCGTCGTCCTCGCCGCGCAAGCAGACGATGCTCGGCCGCTTCAAGCACGAGGGCGCCAACGTCGCGATCTCCCGCGGCGGCCGCGCCGTGGCGTACATGGGCGACGACGAGCGGGGCGACTACATCTACAAGTTCGTCTCCGCCCGGCGCTTCGACCCCCGGAAGGGCCGCGCCGCCCGCCGCCGCAACCTGCAGCTGCTCACCGAGGGCACCCTCTACGTCGCCAAGTTCACCGGCGACGGCACCGGCGACGGCGTCTACGACGGCACCGGCCAGTGGATCCCGCTGACCTCGGACACGAAGTCGTTCGTGCCCGGCATGAGCGTCGCCGACGTCCTCATCGACACCCGCCTGGCCGCCGACAAGGTGGGCCCGACCAAGATGGACCGGCCCGAGGACATCGAGCCCAACCCCGTCAACGGCAAGGTCTACTGCGCGCTGACCAACAACAGCAACCGCGGCACGTCGTACCCCACGGACGAGGCGAACCCGCTCGCCCAGAGCCAGACCCGCGCCGAGCTCGGCGGCCCGCTGACCACCAGGTCGGGCAACCGCAACGGCTACGTCCTGGAGATCAGCCCCGGCAAGGGCGACCACGCCGCGACGACCTTCACCTGGGACCTGATGCTGGTCTGCGGCGACCCCGACGCCCCCGAGACCTACTTCGCGGGCTACCCCAAGCAGCAGGTCAGCCCCATCAGCTGCCCCGACAACGTCGCCTTCGACGCCGTCGGCAACCTGTGGATCTCCACCGACGGCAACCAGCTCGGCTCCCACGACGGCCTCTTCCGGGTCCCCGTCTCGGGCGCCAAGCGCGGCCACGTCGAGCAGTTCCTCACCGTCCCGACCGGCGCCGAGACCTGCGGCCCGCTCATCTCCGCCGACCAGCGCTCGGTGTTCATCGCCGTCCAGCACCCCGGCGAGACCGACGGCGCCACCTTCGAGAACCCCTCCTCCACCTGGCCCGGCACCGACGACTTCCCCCGCCCTGCGGTGGTGGTCAACTACCTGGGCTGAGGCGGCTGCGGTTTCCCAGGGGCCCTTGGGAAACCGCTGCTTCCCCGTCCCTGCGAACCCGGGGAAGCAGCAGTTCACCCCGGGCAGTACGCCGCGCAGCCGGGTCCGCTCCTCGCGAGCGGGCCCGGCTGTTGGCGTCGTGGCCGCCCCGGTGATGGACCGGTTTCCCAGGGGCCCTTGGGAAACCGCCGCTTCCCGGGCCCAGCAACGACAGGTGAGCGGCAGGTTCACCGGGGGAGCACGCCCCGCTCCAGCCGCCGCCACGAGGGTTTTCCACAGGCGGATGCATCGAGGGTGGAGGGTCAGGCCCAGCTCGCGCAGGGTGTCGACATGGACGACCTGCTCACCCTCCACCGTCACGGCCTGTTCCTGCGCCAGGAGGCGCTTGCGGCGGGCTACGAGGACAGCGACCTGCGAACCGCCCTGCGCGAGCGCGTCCTGGTCCGCGTCCGCCACGGCGCCTACGTCGGTGCCGACACCTGGCAGGACGGCGACGACCTGTGGCGCTTCCGGCTCCGTGGCCGAGCGGTGCAGCTGCGGCACGGCGAGCGCGTCATGCTGAGCCACACCTCGGCCGCCGCGGAGCACGGCGTCAGCCTCTGGCGGCCGGACCTCGAGCGCGTCCACGTGGTCCGGCTCGACGGCTTGTCGGGTGGTCAGAGCAAGGACGTCGTCTACCACGAGGGACCAGGGCTGGCGGACCACGCGCAGCCGCTCGGCGCCGGGCTGGGTCTCGAACCCGTCCGGTCGTGCCTTGGCGCCGCCGCACTGCACGGCATCGAGGCCGGGGTGGTCGCCATCGACTCGCTGTTCCACCTCGGACTCGGCGACCCGGAGCAGGTGGCCGCGGCGTACCGCGAGCGGGCCCGTACGCCGCACTCCCGGCCCCTCCAGATCGTCGCCCGGCTCGCCCGGGAGGGCGCGCAGTCCCCCGGGGAGAGCCGCACCCGCTACGCGTTCTTCCGACAGCACCTCCCGGCGCCCGTCCTCCAGTACGAGGTCCGCGACCACCACGGCCGGCTCGTCGGCACCACCGACTTCGCCTGGCCGCAGTACCGGCTGCTCGGCGAGTTCGACGGCCGGATCAAGTACGGGCGGCTGCTCCGGCCCGGACAGGACGTCTCCGAGGTGGTCTACGCGGAGAAGGTGCGGGAGGACGCCCTGCGGGAGGCGACGGGGTTCGGGATGATCCGCTACACCTGGGCCGACCTGTCCGCGCCCGACCGGCTGGCCGCGCGGACGAGGCGGATGCTGGCGACGTACGCCGCGCAGCGCGGCGACCACTTCCCCGGGTGATCCGCCACTTCCCCGGCGCTGCGCACCCGGGGAAGCAGCGGTTTCCCAGGGGCCCCTGGGAAACCGCCAGGCCCCGGACACCGCACGACGGGCCGCCCCCCACCGGGGGCGGCCCGTCGCGTCACGGCCGGCTCAGGGGCTGGTCGAGGTGGAGAAGTTGTAGTCGATGACGCCGGTCAGGCTGAGGATCACGCCGAGGATGCCGAGCAGGATGGCGATGATGCCGAGCACGAAGCCCGCGGTGGCCAGGCCGCGGCCGGACTGGGCGCCGCCGGTGGCGTCGATCTCCTTCTGGGCCTGCTTGCCGAGGATGACGGCCGGGATGCCGGTGAAGAAGCCGCAGCAGACGAGGCCGAGGATGCCCAGGACGAGCGACCAGATGGCCTTCTTGTTGCTCCCGCCGGCGGGCGGGCCGTAGCCGGGCGGCGGGGCACCGTAGCCACCGCCTCCGGGCGGCGGCGGAGGCGCCGAGTCGTACCCTCCACCGGACGGTGGGAAGTTCTGGGACATCCGTAGTTCCTCTCGTCAGCGCCCCCCGGACGGATGCGCGGCGAGGGGAGCGTACCGAGCGGGGCGGCCCGCAGGCGGGAGTTCAGGCCGTCCGGGTGGCGACGACGTCGGCGAAGGCCTCGAGCGCGGTGCGCACCGGCCCCTCCGGCAGCACCTTGAGCAGCGACTTGGCCTCGTTGGCGAGGTTGATGACGTAGGCCCGGGCCTCGGCCAGCGCCGGGTGGGCCCGGAGCAGCTCGAGCGCCTCGGCGTGCAGGGCGTCGTCGGTCAGCGGCGCGGACACCAGCTCGACCAGACGTGCGTCCGCCGGATCGGTGGAGCGCTGGGCGATGAGCACCGGCAGCGTCGGCACGCCCTCGCGGAGGTCGGTGCCCGGGGTCTTGCCGGACTCCTCGCTCTCGGAGGCGATGTCGAGGATGTCGTCGGAGAGCTGGAAGGCCACGCCGACCTTGGCGCCGTACTCGTGCAGCGCGTCCTCGACGTCGGTCGGGGTGCCGGCGAAGCGGGCGCCGTAGCGGGCGGAGGTCGCGATCAGCGAGCCGGTCTTGCCGGCGACGGTGCGCAGGTGGTGCTCCAGCGGGTCGGCGCCGTCGGCGGGGCCGAGGGTCTCGAGGATCTGCCCCTCCACCAGCGAGGTGAAGGTCTGGGCCTGGATGCGCACGGCGTCGGCGCCGAGCTCGGCGGTCAGCTCGGAGGACTTGGAGAACAGGAAGTCGCCGGTGAGGATCGCGACGTGGTTGTCCCACCGCGCGTTGGCCGACGCGGCGCCGCGACGCAGGTCGGCCTCGTCCATGACGTCGTCGTGGTAGAGCGAGGCGAGGTGGGTCAGCTCGACGACGCACGCCGAGAGCAGCACGTCGGGGTGGTCGGGCCGCTCCCCCGCCTCGGCGGCGAGGAGCACCAGCAGCGGCCGGAACCGCTTGCCGCCGGCGTCCATGAGGTGGCGCGCCGCCGTGGTGACGAAGGCGGCCTCGCTCACCACGTGCTCGGCCAGGGCGACCTCGACCTCGTCCATCCGTCGGCGCAGCCGCGCCTCGAGCGCGTGGTCGAGGATGGGCAGGGCGAGGGGTGCGCTCACCTGATGAATACTCCCACGCGACCCAGGAGGTCGATCAGGGCGCCCGGCACGATGCCGAGCAGCAGCGTCATCAGGGTGCCCACGGCGATCACGCCCGAGGTCATCAGGCTCGGGCGGGTCACGCTCGGGCCCTCGCCGACGGGCTCGGCGAAGAACATCAGCACGATCACGCGGACGTAGAAGTACGCCGCCACGGCCGACATCAGCACCGCCACGATCACCACCGGCCAGGCCCCCACCGACAGCGCGGCCGCGAAGACCGCCCACTTGCCGGTGAAGCCGCTGGTGAGCGGGATGCCCGCCATGCCGAGCAGCAGGAAGGCGAAGGTGCCGGCCACCAGCGGCGACTCCTTGCCCAGGCCCTGCCAGCGCGAGAGGTGGGTGGCCTCGCCGCCGCCGTCGCGGACCACGGTCACCAGGGCGAAGGCCGCCAGCGTCGTGAAGCCGTAGGTGGTCAGGTAGAACAGCACCGCGCTGACGCCGGTGAGGCTGCCGACGGCGACGTCGGTCAGCGACCGGATGCCGAGGAAGCCGGTGAGGATGAAGCCCGCGTGGGCGATCGAGGAGTACGCCAGCATGCGCTTGATGTCGGTCTGGCTGATCGCGAGCACCGAGCCGACCACCATGGTGAGGATGGCCACCGCCCAGATCATCGGGGTCCAGTCGGTGCGGTTGGCGCCGAAGGCGACGTAGAACAGCCGCAGCATCGCGCCGAACGCCGCCACCTTGGTGGAGGCGGCCATGAAGGCCGTCACCGCGGTGGGCGCACCCTGGTAGACGTCGGGGGTCCAGGAGTGGAACGGCGCGGCGCCGACCTTGAAGAGCAGGCCGACCGCCATCAGGGCGACGCCACCGAGGAGCAGGCCACGGCTGCCGCCGCCGCTCTCCACGGCCTGGGCGATCTGCGCGAAGCCCATCGACCCGGCGTACCCGTAGACCAGGGCGATGCCGTAGATGAAGAAGCCGGAGCTGAAGGCGCCGAGCAGGAAGTACTTGAGCGCGGCCTCCTGGCTGAGCAGGCGGCGGCGACGCGCCAGCCCGCACAGCAGGTAGAGGGGCAGCGAGAGCACCTCGAGCGCGACGAACATGGTGAGCAGGTCGTTGGCGGCCGGGAACAGCAGCATGCCGGAGATCGCGAACAGGGCCAGTGGGAAGACCTCGGTGTGCTCCAGCCCCTGGGTGGAGGCCTCGCGCTCGGCCTCGGTGCCGGGCAGCGCCGCGGCCTGGCCGGCGAAGGTGAGCACGCCGCTCTCGACGCGGCGCTCGGCGAAGAGCAGCACGCTCATCATGCCGAGCACCAGGATCAGCAGCCAGCAGAAGACGGCGGGGCCGTCGGCGGCCAGCGCGCCCTCGGCCACGACCTTGCCGGGCTTGACGTCCCCGCTGACGGGGTTGAGGCGCGACATCACGACCGCCGCGGTGACGAAGGCGGCGAGCAGCCCGGCCAGGGAGACCGCGACCTGCAGCGGGTAGCGCAGGCGGCGCGAGGCGAACGCCTCGACCAGCACGCCGATGACGGCGGCGGCCAGGACGATGAGGATCGGCGAGACGGTGAAGTACTCGATCTTGGGGGCGTCGAAGCCGTTCACTCGCTGGCCTCCCCTTCGGTCACGGTGGGTTGCGGATCGACCTGGCCGACCTGGGACAAGGTGTGCTCGACCGCCGGGTTGATGACGTCGAGCAGCGGCTGCGGGTAGAAGCCGAGCACGACGATCAGCGCCACCAAGGGCGCCAGCGCGCCGATCTCGCGGGCGTTGAGGTCGCGCATGCCGGCGACGCCCTCGCGGACCGGGCCGGTCATCGTGCGCTGGTAGAGCCACAGCACGTAGATCGCGGCCAGCACGATGCCGAGCACGGCGAACGCCGCGACCCAGGGCGAGTAGACGAACGCGCCGACCATGACGAGCAGCTCGGAGACGAACGGCGACATGCCGGGCAGCGCCAGCGACGACAGTCCGGCGACGAGCATCAGCCCGGCCAGCACCGGCGCGACCTTCTCGACGCCGCCGAAGTCCTCGATCCGGGCCGACCCGCGCCGCGAGACCAGGTAGCCGGTGACCAGGAACAGCGCGGCGGTGGAGAGGCCGTGGTTGAACATGTAGAGGTTGGCGCCCGAGAGGCCCTGGCTGTTCATCACGAAGATGCCCAGCACGATGAAGCCGAAGTGGGACACGCTGGTGTAGGCGATCAGGCGCGGGATGTTGCTCGAGCCGATGGCCATGAGGGCGCCGTACAGGATGCTGATGACGGCCAGCACGATCACGACCGGCGTGGCCCAGCGCGAGGCCTCGGGGAAGATCTCCAGGCAGAACCGGATCATCCCGAAGGTGCCGATCTTGTCGAGCACGCTCACCAGCAGCACCGAGGTGCCCGGCGTCGCCTGCTCGGTCGTGTCGGGCAGCCAGGTGTGCACCGGGAACATCGGCGCCTTGATCGCGAAGGCGATGAAGAAGCCGGCGAACATCCAGCGCCCGGCCGTGGTGCCGATGTCGAGCTGCGCCAGGTCGGTGACCAGGTACGACGGGCTGCCGGCGTCGGAGGACACGACGTACAGGCCGATCACCGAGGCCAGCATGACCAGGCCGCCGGTCAGCGAGTAGAGCAGGAACTTGACCGCCGCGCGGACCCGGTCGGGGCCGCCGTAGCCGGCGACCATGAAGTAGACCGGGATCAGCGTCGCCTCGAAGAAGACGTAGAAGAGGAACACGTCGGTCGCGGCGAAGACGCCGATCGAGAGCCCCTCGAGCGCCAGCATCCACGCGAACAGGCCCTTGGCGCCCCAGCGGCCGCCCTCACCGTCCTCCCAGGAGGCCAGCATCACGATCGGGGTCAGGATCACGGTCAGGAGCACGAGCGTGAGCCCGATGCCGTCCAGGCCCAGCGCGTAGTAGGCGCCGAACAGCTTGATCCAGGAGACCTGCTCCTCGAACTGGAGGCCGGTGCCGGGCTGGTAGGCCACGGCGATGCCGATGCCGAGCACCAGGGTCAGGACCGAGAAGCCCAGGGCCAGGAGCTTGGGGGCGTTGGCCGCCGCGCGGGCGGGCAGCAGCGCGACCACGACCGACCCGAGGATCGGCAGCAGCAGCAGGATGGTCAGCCACGGGAGCGTCATGCGAGGTTCACCACCACGAGTGCGAGCAGGACGAGGGCAGCCCCGGCCAGCAGGGAGAGCGCGTAGGAGCGCACGAAGCCGTTCTGGGCGCGGCGCACGGCGCGGGACAGCCCGCCCATCGAGGCTGCCGTCCCCATGGCGCCGCCGTCGACCACGGTGCGGTCGAAGACCGCCAGGCCGGAGGTCAGGTTCTTGCCGGGCTCGACGACGAGGCCCTGGTTGATGGCGTCGCCGTAGAGCTCGTTGCGGCCGATGGTCGTGAGGACCGAGACCTTCGTGGGCGCCTCGCGGGGCACCTCGCGCCGACCGAAGAGGGCGAACGCCACCGCGACGCCGATCGCCACGACCAGGACCGCGAGCACGCTGATCACCAGCGGCGGCAGCGGCGGCTCGTGCTCGACGGCCTCGCCGGTGACGGGGGCCAGGAAGCCCACGATCCAGTCGTTGAGCAGCAGGAAGCCGCCGAGCACCGAGAGCGCGGCGAGCGCGACCAGGGGGAACGTCATCACCTTGGGCGACTCGTGCGGGTGCACGCCGGGCTCCCAGCGGTCCCGGCCGAAGAACGTCATGAGCATCAGCCGCGTCATGTAGAAGCCCGTGACGCCGGCACCCAGGAGCGCGCAGATGCCGAGCACGAGGTTCTCGGCCAGCGCGGTCTCGATGATCTTGTCCTTGGACCAGAAGCCGGAGAAGCCGGGGAACCCGATGATCGCGAGGTAGCCCATCGCGAAGGTCATGAAGGTGACCGGCATCGCCTTGCGCAGCGCACCGTAGTGGCGCATGTCCACGTCGTCGTCGGTGCCGTGCATCACCGAGCCGGCGCCGAGGAACATGTTGGCCTTGAAGGCGCCGTGGGTGAGCAGGTGGAAGATCGCGAAGGCGTAGCCCGCGACGCCCAGGCCCGAGGCCAGCACCATGTAGCCGATCTGGCTCATCGTCGAACCGGCGAGCGTCTTCTTGATGTCGTCCTTGGCGCAGCCGATCCAGGCACCCATCAGCAGCGTGATGGTGCCGATGATCGCGACCGCGAGGCGGGCGGCGTCGGTGTACTCGAAGACGAACTGCGAGCGGACGATCAGGTAGACGCCCGCGGTGACCATGGTGGCCGCGTGGATCAGGGCCGACACGGGGGTCGGGCCCTCCATCGCGTCGAGCAGCCAGGTCTGCAGCGGGAACTGCGCCGACTTGCCGCAGGCGGCCAGCAGCAGGAGCAGGCCGATCGCGGTCATCACGCCGCCCGAGGCGCCGCTGGTCAGCTCGGAGACGCGGTCGAAGGAGGTCGTCCCGAAGGTGACCAGCATCAGGCCGACACCGAGCGAGAGCCCGATGTCACCGACGCGGTTGATGACGAAGGCCTTCTTGGAGGCCGCGGCGGCCGACGGCTTGTGCTGCCAGAACCCGATCAGCAGGTACGACGCCAGGCCGACGCCCTCCCAGCCCAGGAACACCCCGACGTAGTCCGAGGAGAGCACCAGCACGAGCATCGCCGCGACGAACAGGTTGAGGTAGGCGAAGAAGCGGCGACGGCGGACGTCGTGCTCCATGTAGCCGATGGAGTAGACGTGGATGAGCGCGCCCACCCCGGTGATGAGGAGCAGGAACAGCGCCGAGAGCGGGTCGTAGAGCAGCCCGAGCTTCACCTCCCACGCACCGGTGGAGAACCACGTCCACAGGTCGAGGCCGAGCTGCCGGTCCTCGGCCCCGCGACCGAGGATGCCGAGGAAGAGCCACAGCGAGCACACGAAGGAGCCCACGACGGTGGCGGTGCCGAGCAGGTGGCCCCAGGCGTCGGTGCGGCGCCCGCCGAGAAGCAGCACCGCCGCCCCCAGCGCGGGGAGCGCGATGACCAGCACCAGTGGCAGCGCCAGTGAGCCGGCCGCGGAGGGGTCGACCACCGGAGGGGTGCCACCACCCTCCGCGGCGAGGACGTGGATCGCGGATGAGATCACGGAAGTCTGCCCCTCAATACTTCAGCAGGCTGGCGTCGTCGACCGAGGCCGAGCGACGCGTGCGGAAGATGGTCATGATGATCGCGAGCCCGACCACCACCTCGGCTGCGGCCACGACCATGACGAAGAACGCCGCGATCTGGCCCTCGAGGTTGCCGTTGGCCTTGGCGAAGGTGATCAGCGCGAGGTTGCTGGCGTTGAGCATCAGCTCCACGCACATGAACACCACGATCGCGTTGCGCCGGGTCAGCACGCCGATGGCGCCGATGGTGAACAGGATCGCGGAGAGCACGATGAAGGGGGTCACGCTCATCGGCCCGCACCTCCCCCGTCGCTCGAGTCGTCACGGTCGGAGACCGTCTCGTCGCCCCCGCCGAGACGCTGCACCTGGATGGCGCTGCCCGGGGCGCGGTTGACCGACCCGCGGGCCGCCAGCACGCGCGAGACCGACAGGTCGGAGGTGGTGCCGTCGGGCAGCAGCGCCGGGGTGTCCACGCCGTTGTGGCGCGCGAAGACGCCGGGAGCGGGCAGCGGGCCGAGGTGCTTGCCGTGGTCGGCGTAGTCGCGCATCCGCTGCGCGGCGACGTCGGCCTGGCTGAGCTTGGGGGTCAGGCGCTCGCGGTGGGCGAGCACCATCGCGCCCAGCGCCGCGGTGATGAGCAGCGCCGAGGTGACCTCGAAGGCGAAGACGTACTGCGTGAACAGCACCCGCGCGATGCCCAGGACGTTGCCCTCCGCGTTGGCGTCGTCGAGGCCGACCACGGTGCCGACGCTGACCTGGGCCACGCCGACGACCATGGTGACGCCGAAGAGCAGGCCGACCAGCGTGGCCAGCACGCGCTGGCCGCGGATCGTCTCCACCACGGAGTCCGAGGCGTCGACGCCGACGAGCATCAGCACGAACAGGAACAGCATCAGGATCGCGCCGGTGTAGACGATGATCTGGATGGCGAACAGGAACGGCGCCTCGAGCACGGCGTAGAGCACCGCGAGGCTGATCATCACGACCGCGAGCAGCAGCGCGCAGTGCACCGCCTTGCGGGCGAACAGCAGCCCCAGGGCGCACACCACCATCACGGGCGCCAGGATCCAGAAGGCGATCACGACTCGGTCCCTCCCTGCGGCTCCTGGGGGTCCTGGCGGCGCAGCGTGCCGCGGTAGTAGTCGCCCTCGTCGGCGCCCAGGCGCATCGGGTGGGGCGGCTGCTCCATCCCGGGGAGCAGCGGGGCCAGCAGGTCCTGCTTCTCGTAGATGAGGTCGGCGCGGTTGTTGTCGGCCAGCTCGTACTCGTTGGTCATCGTCAGCGCACGGGTCGGGCACGCCTCGATGCACAGGCCGCACAGGATGCAGCGCAGGTAGTTGATCTGGTAGACGCGGCCGTAGCGCTCACCGGGGCTGAAGCGGTCGTCCTCGGTGTTGGAGGCGCCCTCGACGTAGATCGCGTCGGCGGGGCACGCCCACGCGCACAGCTCGCAGCCGACGCACTTCTCCAGGCCGTCGGGCCAGCGGTTGAGCTGGTGCCGGCCGTGGAAGCGCGGGGCCGTGGGCTCCTTCTGCTCGGGGTACTGCTCGGTCACCACCTTGCGGAACATCGTCCGGAAGGTGACCCCGAACCCGGCGACCGGGTCCCAGAGCTGTTCCTTGAGCGTCGCCATCAGCGGTGGCCTCCTGCGTCGGATCGGGGACTGCGGGACTCGTCGGACGCGCCGACGGCGGCGTGGCGGCCGGCCGTGACGCTGGTCGTGGCGGCGGTGGTGCCGGGCATGGGGGGCACCGGGTAGCCGCCGGCGAAGGCGTCGAAGGGCTGGTCGTCGGCGACCGGCTCGGGCTCCTTCTTCTCCGGCACGAACAGCAGCGCCAGGATCAGGACGCCGACCACGGCGGCCAGGCCGATCATGTAGCGGCGGTCGAAGCCGCCCTCCAGGTCGACCACGCGAATGGCGGCCACGGCCACGATCCACACGATCGAGGCCGGGATGAGCACCTTCCAGCCGAAGGCCATGAACTGGTCGTAGCGCAGCCGCGGCAGCGAGCCGCGCAGCCAGATGAACATGAAGATGAAGGCCAGGGTCTTGCCCATGAACCAGATGAAGGGCCAGTAGCCCTCGTTGGCGCCCTCCCAGACCTGGGCGATGCCGAACGGCGCGCGCCAGCCGCCGAGGAACAGCGTCGTGGCCAGCGCCGAGACGGTGGCCATGTTGATGTACTCGGCGAGGAAGAACAGGGCGAACTTCAGCGAGCTGTACTCGGTGTGGAAGCCGCCGACGAGCTCGCCCTCGGCCTCGGGGAGGTCGAAGGGCGCCCGGTTGGTCTCCCCCACCATCGCGATCACGTAGATCACGAACGAGGGGATCAGCGTGAACACGAACCACACGTCGCTCTGCGCGGCCACGATCTGCGAGGTCGACATCGAGCCGGCGTGCAGGAAGACCGCGACCAGGGCCAGGCCCATGGCGACCTCGTAGGAGATCATCTGGGCACTCGAGCGCAGCCCGCCCAGCAGGGAGTACGTCGACCCGCTGGACCAGCCGCCGAGCACGATGCCGTAGATGCCGATCGAGGCGATCGCCATCACGAAGATGACCGCGACCGGCATGTCGGTCAGCTGCAGCGGGGTGGTGATGTCGGAGAACGGCACCTTCACCTCGGGGCCGAACGGGATCACCGAGAACGTCACGAAGGCCGGGATCACCGCGATCACCGGGGCGATGACGAACACGACCTTGTCGGCGGCCTTGGGGACGATGTCCTCCTTGAGCGCCAGCTTCACGCCGTCGGCGAGGCTCTGCAGCAGCCCGAAGGGTCCGTGGCGGTTGGGGCCGATGCGGTGCTGCATCCGCGCCACCACCCGGCGCTCCCACCAGATGTTGAACAGCGTCAGCAGCACCAGCACCACGAAGATCAGCACGGCCTTGAGGATGACCAGCCAGACCGGGTCCTGGCCGAAGGCCTCGAGACCGGCCTCGGCCATCGGCACGGGCAGCAGCAGGCTCACGAGAGGCCTCCGGTGGTGGTGAGGGAGCTGGCGGCGCCCACGGTCAGCGACACCGGGCTGCCGGCGGGGCCGACGAGGTGCCGCACGGAGACGCCCGGTGCGCTGGCGGGCGCCCAGACGGTGCCCTCGGCGAGGTCGGCGACCCCGACGGGGAGCTCGACCGACCCCAGCGGCCCGGCGAGCACGACCGTGTCGCCGGCCGTGGCGCCGAGCGCCTCGAGGGTGGCGGGCGCGACCAGGACGACCGGCTTGCGGGCGGTGGCGCGCATCGGCTCGTCGCCGTCCTGCAGGCGGCCGTCGTCGAGCAGCTGCTTCCAGGACGCGAGCACGAGCGAGCCGTCGAAGTCGGCGTGGGCCGTGACGGCCTCCTCGGAGGTCACCTCGTCCTCGACCGCACCCACGGTGGTCGCACGCTCGCCGTCCCAGGCGCCGAGCTGGCCCATCTCGGCCCAGGCCTGCTCCGGGGCCCGGAAGCCCAGGGGCGTCCCGAGCTCCTCGGCGATGCCGGCCAGGACCCGCACGTCGGGGAGCGAGGACGGCACGTGCAGCACCTTGTCGAAGCGGCGCACGCGCCCCTCCCAGTTGACGAAGGTGCCGGACTTGTCGGTCGGCGGCGCGACCGGCAGCACGACGTCGGCGCGTCGGGTCACCTCGGACTCGCGGACCTCGAGCGAGACCACGAACTCGGCCGCGTCGAGCGCGGCCAGGGCCAGCTCCGGGTCGGGCAGGTCGGCCGGGTCGACGCCGCCGACGACGGCGCCGCGCAGCTCGCCCGCGGCCAGCGCGGTCAGGATGGCGTCGGTGTCACGACCCGGGGTCTCGGGCAGGTGGTCCACGCCCCAGGCGGCGGCCAGGTCGACCCGCGCCGCGGCGTCGGCCACGGGGCGGCCACCGGGCAGCAGCGTCGGCAGCGCGCCGACCTCGAGCGCACCGCGGTCGCCGGCTCGTCGCGGGACCCAGGCGATCCGGGCGCCGGTCGTGCGCGCCAGCGTGGAGACCGCGCCGAGGGCACCCGGCACCGCGGCCAGGCGCTCGCCGACGAGGATGACGGCGCCGCTGTCGAGCGCGACGGTGCCGTCGTGGGCCAGGCCCTCGATCACCCGTGCCTCGTCGCCGGGGCGGGTGGGGATCAGGGTGCCGGACATCTTGTGCAGGCCGCGCGAGGTGAACGGCGCCACCGACCAGATCCGGGCGCCGACGGCCGAGCGGGCCGCCTTGCGCAGCCGCAGGAAGATCGTGCCGGCCTCGTCCTCGGGCTCGAGGCCGACCAGCAGCACCGCGCGGGCGGTCTCGAGGTCGGCGTAGGTGACGGCGTCGCCGTGCGGACCCGTGGAGACCACGTGGGCGGCCAGGAACTCCGCCTCCTCGGCCGAGTGCGTACGGGCGCGGAAGTCGACGTCGTTGGTGCCGAGCGCCACGCGGGCCAGCTTGGCGTACGCGTAGGCGTCCTCGGCCGTGAGCCGGCCACCGGTCAGCACGCCGACCCCGCCGGCCGCGCGGGCGGCGTCGAGACCGCGGGCGGCGACCGCGAAGGCCTCGGGCCAGCTGGCGGCGCGGAGCTCGCCGGTCTCGGCGTCGCGCACCCGGGGGTGGGTCAGCCGGTCGTCCTGGCGGGCCCACAGGAACCCGAAGCGGTCCTTGTCGGTGATCCACTCCTCGTTGACCAGCGGGTCGTCACTGGCCAGGCGGCGCATCACCTTGCCGCGCCGGTGGTCGACGCGGATCGCGGAGCCGCAGGCGTCGTGCTCGGAGACCGAGGGCGTGGAGACCAGGTCGAAGGGCCGCGAGCGGAAGCGGTACGCCGAGGAGGTCAGCGCCCCGACCGGGCAGATCTGGATGGTGTTGCCGGAGAAGTAGCTCTCGAAGGGCTCCTTCTCGTAGATGCCGACCTGCTGGAGCGCCCCGCGCTCGACCAGCGCGATGAACGGGTCGCCGGCGATCTGCTCGGAGAAGCGGGTGCAGCGGGCGCACAGCACGCAGCGCTCGCGGTCGAGCAGCACCTGGGCCGAGATGTTGATGGGCTTGGGGTAGAGCCGCTTGTGCTCCACGAAGCGGGTCTCGCCGCGGCCGTTGCTCATCGCCTGGTTCTGCAGCGGGCACTCGCCGCCCTTGTCGCACACGGGGCAGTCGAGCGGGTGGTTGATCAGCAGCAGCTCCATCACGCCCTGCTGCGCCTTGTCGGCGACCGGGCTGGTGGCCTGGGTGTTGACGACCATGCCCTCGGCGACCGTGAGCGTGCAGGAGGCCTGCGGCTTGGGGATCGGGCGGCCGTTGCCGGCGTCGGGCACGTCGACCAGGCACTGGCGGCAGGCGCCGACCGGGGCGAGCAGCGGGTGGTCGCAGAACCGCGGGATCTGGACGCCGATGCGCTCGGCGGCCCGGATCACCAGGGTGTTCTTCGGCACCGACACCTCGACGCCGTCGATGGTCACGGTGACCTCGTCGGAGCGCTCGGGGGCGGTCTCCTTCGACTTCTCCGGGGTGGTGGTCATGCGTGGGCCCCCTCGCGGGCGAAGACGGTCGAGGCCTCGCGGTCGAACGGGCACCCGCCGTGGGTCAGGTGCGCGAGGTACTCGTCGCGGAAGTGCTGGATCGAGGACGTGATCGGGCTGGTCGCCCCGTCGCCGAGGGCGCAGAACGAGCGACCCAGGATGTTGTCGCACACGTCGTCGAGCATGTCGAGGTCGGACGGCTGGCCCTTGCCCTGCTCGAGGTTGGCCAGGGTCTGCACCAGCCACCACGTGCCCTCGCGGCACGGGGTGCACTTGCCGCAGGACTCGTGCTTGTAGAACTCGGTCCAGCGGAGCACGGCGCGGACCACGCAGGTGGTCTCGTCGAACAGCTGCAGGGCGCGGGTGCCGAGCATCGAGCCGACCCCCGCGACGCCCTCGAAGTCGAGGGGGACGTCGAGGTGCTCGGCCGTGAGCAGCGGGGTCGAGGAGCCGCCCGGGGTCCAGAACTTCAGCTCGTGACCGGCCCGCATGCCGCCGGCGAGGTCGATCAGCTCGCGCAGCGTGATGCCGAGCGGCGCCTCGAACTGACCGGGGTTGGCGACGTGGCCCGAGAGCGAGAAGATCCCGAAGCCCTTGGACTTCTCGGTGCCCATCGAGGCGAACCACTCGGCGCCGCGGTCGATGATGCTGGGGACCGAGGCGATCGACTCGACGTTGTTGATCACGGTCGGGCTGGCGTAGAGGCCGGCGACGGCCGGGAACGGCGGCCGCAGCCGCGGTTGGCCCCGGCGACCCTCGAGCGAGTCGAGCAGCGCCGTCTCCTCGCCGCAGATGTAGGCGCCGGCGCCGGCGTGGACGACCAGCTCGAGGCTGTAGCCCGAGCCGTGGATGTCCTCGCCGAGGTGGCCGGCGAGGTAGGCCTCCTGCGCCGCGCGCTGCAGGCGGCGGATCACGTGGAGGATCTCGCCGCGCACGTAGATGAAGGCGTGGCTGGCGCGGATCGCGTAGGCGCTGATGATGACGCCCTCGACCAGCGTGTGGGGGCTGGCCATCATGAGCGGGGTGTCCTTGCAGGTGCCCGGCTCCGACTCGTCGGCGTTGACCACGAGGTACTTCGGGTTGGGGTTGTCCTGCGGGATGAAGCCCCACTTCATGCCGGTGGGGAAGCCCGCGCCGCCGCGGCCGCGCAGGTTGGAGGCCTTGACGGTCTCCACGACCTCGCCCGGCTCCATGGCCAGCGCCTTGTGCAGGGCGCGGTAGCCGCCCTGGGCCTCGTAGCCCGCGAGGGTCCACGAGCCGTCGGTGCCCCAGTTGTCGCTGAGCACCGGGGTCAGGGTGTCGATGGGGTTGCTCACTTCTCGTCCCCTCCGCGGTTGGCCGGGTTGTCCTCGTGCTTGGCCTCGGCGCCGGAGTCCTCGACCGCGGCCTCCGACTCGGTGTGCTCGGCCTCGGGGGCGCCCGCGGCCTTGTCCTTCGTGGTGGAGCCCTCGGCGACGTCGGCGCCCTGGTCCTTGTCGTCGCGGGCCTCGGCGGCCTCCTCGACGCTCGGGGCGGTCCAGCCGCGCTCGCGGGCGATCTCGCGGCCGAGCAGCGAGGCCGGTCCGGCCGAGGGGCCCTCGTCGGCGAGGCCGTCGGGGAAGCCGGCGAGCACGCGCTCGGCCTCGCGCCAGGTCACCAGGCGGGGTCCGCGGGTCGAGGTGCGCTCGGTGCCGCTGCGCAGGTCGTCGACGAGGTCGGTGGCCGACTGCGGGGTCATGTTGTCCATGAACTCCCAGTTGACCGTCATCACCGGGGCGTAGTCGCACGCCGCGTTGCACTCGATGTGCTCGAGGGTGATCCTGCCGTCCTCGGTGGTCTCGTCGTTGCCGACGTCGAGGTGGTCCTTGAGCCGCTCGAAGATCTGGTCGCCGCCCATGATCGCGCACAGCGTGTTGGTGCAGACGCCGACGTGGTAGTCGCCCACGGGGCGGCGCTTGTACATCGTGTAGAAGGTCGCCACGCCGCTCACCTCGGCCGCGCTGATGCCGAGGATGGCCGCGCACGCCTCGATGCCGCGCGAGCTGACCCGTCCCTCGACGCTCTGCACGAGGTGCAGCATCGGCAGCAGGCCCGAGCGGGCCTGCGGGTAGCGCGCCGCGATCTGCTCGAGCTCGGCGTACGTCGCCGGGTCGAGCGGCTCGGCGCGGGTCTGCGTGGTCGAGATCGCCGAGGCGGTGGTCGCGTCGTCGGCGCCGGGGATCCGGTCGCTGGTCTCGCTCATCTGTCGACACCTCCCATGACGGGGTCGATCGAGGCGATGGCGACGATGACGTCGGCGACCTGGCCGCCCTCGCTCATCACCGACGTCGCCTGCAGGTTGACGAAGGACGGGTCGCGGAAGTGCGCCCGGAAGGGGCGGGTGCCGCCGTCGGAGACCACGTGGGCGCCGAGCTCGCCGCGGGGCGACTCGACCGGCACGTACGCCTGCCCGGCCGGCACGCGGAAGCCCTCGGTCACCAGCTTGAAGTGGTGGATCAGCGCCTCCATGGACTCGCCCATGATGTGCTTGATGTGGTCGAGGCTGTTGCCCATGCCGTCGCTGCCGATCGAGAGCTGGCTGGGCCAGGCGATCTTCTTGTCGGCGATCATCACCGGCGCGCCCTCGAGGTCGACGAGGCGCTTGGTGGCCTGCTCGACGATCTTGAGCGACTCCCACATCTCGTCGAGCCGGATCCGGAAGCGGCCGTAGGCGTCCATGCTGTCGCGGGTCACGACCTCGAAGTCGTAGTCCTCGTAGCCGGAGTAGGGCTGGGCCTTGCGCAGGTCCCACGGGTAGCCGGTCGAGCGCAGCACCGGACCGGTGATCCCCAGGGCCAGGCAGCCGGCGAGGTCGAGGTGGCCGACCCCCTGGAGGCGGGCCTTGAAGATCGGGTTGGCGTTGCACAGGGCGGCGTACTCGGGCAGGCGCTTCTTCATCAGGGCCACGAAGTCGCGGATGGCGTCGATGCCGCCGGGCGGCATGTCCTGGGCCACCCCGCCGGGGCGGATGAAGGCGTGGTTCATGCGCAGGCCGGTGATCAGCTCGAACAGGTCGAGGACCAGCTCGCGCTCGCGGAAGCCGATGGTCATGACGGTCAGCGCGCCGATCTCCATGCCGCCGGTCGCGATCGCGACCAGGTGGGAGGAGATCCGGTTGAGCTCCATGAGGAGCACCCGCATGACCTGGGCCTTCTCGGGGACCTGGTCCTCGACGTCGAGCAGCCGCTCCACGCCCAGGACGTAGGTCGCCTCGTTGTAGAAGGGCGAGAGGTAGTCCATCCGGGTGCAGAAGGTGACGCCCTGCACCCAGGAGCGGTACTCCATGTTCTTCTCGATGCCGGTGTGCAGGTAGCCGATGCCGCAGCGGGCCTCGGTGACCGTCTCGCCCTCGAGCTCGAGGATGAGGCGGAGCACGCCGTGGGTCGAGGGGTGCTGGGGCCCCATGTTGACCACGACCTTGTTGTCGTGCTCCTCGTTGATGCCCGCGGTGATGGAGTCCCAGTCCTGGCCGGTGACGGTGAACACGCGTCCCTGGCTGGTCTCGGACTCGGTCGCGGCGTACGGGTCGGCAGTCATCAGTTGTAGCTCCTCCGCTGGTCGGGCGGGGGAACCGTCCCGCCCTTGTACTCCACCGGGATGCCGCCCAGGGGGTAGTCCTTGCGCTGCGGGTGACCGGGCCAGTCGTCGGGCATCTGGATCCGGGTCAGGGCCGGGTGGCCGTCGAAGACGACTCCGAAGAAGTCGAACGTCTCGCGCTCGTGCCAGTCGGCCGTGGGGTACGTCGCGATCACGCTCGGCAGGTGGGCGTCGCCGTCGGGCACCGCCACCTCGAGCCGGATCCGGCGGTTGTGGGTCATCGAGAGCAGGTGGTAGACGACGTGGAGCTCGCGCCCCAGGTCGTCGGGGTAGTGCACGCCGCTGATCCCCGAGAGCAGCTCGAAGCGCAGCGCCTCGTCGTCGCGCAGCCGCGCCGCCAGGACGGCGACGTGCTCGCGACGCACGAAGAACGTGATCTCGCCGCGGTGGACGACGACCTTCTCGACGGCGCCGTCGACGCCCGCGGAGCGCGAGGCCTCGGCGAGCGCGCCGGCGACGTCGTCCATCCAGCCGCCGAAGGGCGGCTGGGTGCCGGCCGGCATCTCGACGGGCTTGACCAGCCCGCCGTAGCCGGAGGTGTCACCGGTGCCGCGGACGCCGAACATGCCCTCGCGACGCCCGATCTGCTCGCCCCCGGGGTCGGGGACGTTCTCGGGCATCCGGTCGGTGCTGTCGACCTCGGTGCCGCGGGTGGAGCGTGGCTCGTCGCTCACCTCATCAGGCCCTTCATCTGGGCGGTGGGCAGCGCGTTGAGCCCGGCGGTCTCCTGCTCCTCGATCTCCGCGAGGCGGTTGGGGCCGAGCTTGGTCGCCTGCACCTGGTCGTGGAGCTTGAGGATCGCGTCGATGAGCATCTCGGGCCGCGGCGGGCAGCCCGGGAGGTACATGTCGACGGGGACGACGTGGTCGACGCCCTGGACGATCGCGTAGTTGTTGAACATCCCGCCGGAGCTGGCGCACACGCCCATGGCGAGCACCCACTTGGGCTCGGCCATCTGGTCGTAGATCTGGCGCAGGACCGGGGCCATCTTCTGGCTCACCCGCCCGGCGACGATCATCAGGTCGGCCTGGCGGGGGCTGGCCCGGAAGACCTCCATGCCGAAGCGGGCCAGGTCGTACTTCGGCCCGCCGCTGGTCATCATCTCGATGGCGCAGCAGGCGAGGCCGAAGGTGGCCGGCCAGAACGACGCCTTGCGCATGTAGCCGGCGACCCCCTCGACGGTGGTCAGCAGCACTCCGCTGGGGAGCTTCTCCTCGAGTCCCACGACTCACATCCCTCGGATCGGTTGGAGAACGGTCGTGCCCGTCAGCATCAGTCCCACTCCAGGCCCCCGCGCTTCCACACGTAGGTGTAGGCGACGAAGACGGGGATGATGAACAGGACCATCTCGATCAGCCCGAACAGCGCCATCTGGTCGAAGGCGACGGCGATCGGGTAGAGGAAGACGATCTCGATGTCGAAGATGATGAACATCATCGCGGTGATGTAGTAGCGCACCGGGAAGCGACCACCGCCCACGGGCTGGGGCGTGGGGTCGATGCCGCACTCGTAGGAGTCCAGCTTGGCGCGGTTGTAGCGCTTGGGCCCGGTGAGCGAGCTGACCGCGACCGAGAAGATCGCGAAGCCCGCGGCGAGGATCATCAGCGCCAGGACCGGCGTGTAGAGACTCAAGGTGATCCTCCTCGGACCCGTCGGGGTGGAACCGCGGCTCGTGCACTTGTGAAGCAGTTCACGAAGTGGCGGCGCCTCAGCATAGAGGCCTGCGTCACATCCTACGAACCCCCACCCCCAGGGTGGTCCCACGGCCTGACCAGCACATTTAGACAACGGCGACGTTGTCTAAATGACCTGCGTCACGTCGGCCGGGGGGTCCGGCCAGGCGTCCGGTCGCGGGGTCAGGCAGTGGCCCGGTGCAGCGCCACGATGCCGCCCGAGAGGTTCGACCACTCCGGGTCGCGCCACCCCGCGGCCGCCAGCCGACCGGCCAGGGCCGGCTGGTCGGGCCAGGCCCGGATGGACTCGGCGAGGTAGACGTAGGCGTCGGGGCTCGAGCTCACGGCGCGCGCCAGCGGGGGCAGCGCCTTCATGAGGTACTCCAGGTAGACGGTGCGGAACGGCACGAAGGTCGGGCTGCTGAACTCGCAGACCACGAGGCGGCCGCCGGGCCGGGTGACCCGGAGCATCTCGCGCAGGCCGGCGTCGGGGTCGACCACGTTGCGCAGGCCGAAGGAGATCGTCACCGCGTCGAAGGTGTCGTCGGCGAAGGGCAGCCGGGTGGCGTCGCCCGCGGTGAAGGGCAGCAGCGGCCGGGCCTGCTTGCCGACCCGGAGCATCCCGACCGAGAAGTCGCAGGGCACCACCTGGGCGCCGAGGTCGGCGAAGGGCTGCGACGAGGTGCCGGTGCCGGCCGCGAGGTCGAGCACCTTCTCCCCCGGTTGCGGGTCGACGGCGTCCACCACGGCCCGCCGCCAGCGGCGGTCCTGGCCGAGGGACAGCACGTCGTTGGTCAGGTCGTAGCGCTTCGCCACGTCGTCGAACATGGCCTGCACCTCGGCAGGACGCTTGGACAAGCTCGCTCGGGTCACGCCAGAACCCTAGGCGGCCCCGGTGCGTCACACCTCCTGCAGGCCCGGACGGGGCCGTGAGACCGAGCAGCGAGGACGGGGACCATGGGTGGACGACGACGAGCCCGGCAGCGCCGGGTGGTGACCGGGCTGGTGGCGCTGGGGCTGGTGCTGGCGACGACCGCGGCGGGGTACGCCGTGACCCGGGGCGGGCTCGTGGACGGCCTCGCGGGCCCCCGGCCGGCGCCGTCGGCGGCAGCCGACGACGAGCGGCCGACCGCGACGCCGCGCCCGCAGGTGGCCGGCCCCTCGGTCCGGGCGCGCCCCACGACCCCGGCCGGGACCACCCGCCGGCCGGCGCGGGCGCCCCTGCCGGCGGAGCGGCCGCGGGCGACGCCGCCCCCCGGACCCCGGCTGCTCGGCCCCGGCGACTCCGGGGCCGAGGTGCGCGAGCTGCAGTCGCGGCTGCGCCAGATCGCGTGGTTCGCCGGCGACGTCACCGACGTCTACGGCAGCCTCACCGAGCAGGCGGTGCGGGGCTTCCAGGCCAAGCGCGAGATCGCGGTCACGGGCTGGGTCGACCGCCGCACCCTCACCCGGCTCGAGGGGATGACCCGGGAGCCGACCGCGGACGAGCTCGCCAACCGGTCCCCCGGGGACGCCGGGACCTCCGCCCCTCTCGACGGCCGCTGCCTCACCGGCCGGGCGCTGTGCGTGGACAAGACGTCCTCGACGCTGCGCTGGGTGGTCGACGGGTCGGTCCGCCGGACGGTCGCGGTGCGCTTCGGCTCGTCGTACACGCCGACCCGCGAGGGGCTCTTCCACGTCGAGAGCAAGTCGCCCGACCACGTGTCCTCCCTCTACGGCTCCCCCATGCCGTACGCCATGTTCTTCTCGCGCGGCCAGGCGGTGCACTACTCCTCGGACTTTGCCGCCCGGGGGTACGCCGGCGCCTCGCACGGCTGCGTCAACGTCCGCGACCTCGACGGGCTGCGGTGGATCTACGACCAGGTCTCGCTCGGGGACGCGGTCGTCGTCTACTGGTCGTGACGTCGGTCATGCCCGACCCGGCCCCGGCGGGACTCCTCGCCGGGGCCGTGCGGCGCTCCCGTAATCTCGAGGTGTGACCAGTCCGCACGCCCCCGGCCTGCCCGCCGGGCGGCTCGTCGGTCGCACCGTCGAGGTCCCGCCGGCCTCGCTGCCCACCGACCTGCTCGACCTGCTGCCCGCCGCCGAGCCGTTGGCCTGGCTGCGCCGCGGCGAGGGCGTGGTCGGGTGGGGGGTGGCCGCCCGCTGCGTCACCCACGGGCCCGACCGCTTCGCCGACGCCGCCGACTGGTGGCGCGAGACCGCCGCCGCGGCCGAGGTCGCCGACGAGGTGCGCGAGCCGGGCACGGGCCTGGTGTGCCTGGGCAGCTTCGGGTTCGCCGACGAGCCCGGCGACAGCGTGCTGGTGGTGCCCGAGGTCCTCGTCGGCTCCCGGGGCGGCCGCGCCTGGGTGACGGTCGTGGGCCGCGAGGCCGCACCGGACCTGCCCGACCTCGCGCCGACCACCCCGCCCGACGCGCCCCGCGGGGTCACCTTCGCCGACGGCGCCATGAGCGGGGCGGCGTGGGAGGTCGTGGTGGCCGACGCCGTGGCCCGCATCGGCGCCGGCGAGCTGGAGAAGGTCGTGCTGGCGCGCGACCTGGTCGTCACCACCGACGCGCCGCTCGACGTCCGGTGGCCGCTGCGCCGCCTGGCGAGCGACTACGAGATGTGCTGGACCTTCCACGTGGACGGCCTGTTCGGCGCCACCCCCGAGCTGCTGGTGCGCCGCGAGCGCGGCCTGGTCACCTCGCGGGTGCTCGCCGGCACCATCCGGCGCACCGGCGACGACGCCCGCGACGCCGGGCTCGCCGGCCAGCTGGCGCGGTCCTCGAAGGACCTCGAGGAGCACGAGTACGCCGTCCGCTCGGTCGCCGACTCGCTGGCGCCGTACTGCTCCTCGACCAACGTGCCCGAGGTGCCCTTCGTGCTGCACCTGCCCAACGTGATGCACCTGGCCACCGACGTCACCGGCGTCGTCCACGACCACCACGACGCCGCCGGTGCGAGCGTGCTCGACCTGGCCGCGGCGCTGCACCCCTCGGCCGCGGTCGGCGGCACCCCCACCAAGGTGGCGGTCGAGCTGATCGAGGAGATCGAGGGCATGGACCGGGGTCGCTACGCCGCGCCGGTCGGCTGGATGGACGCCCACGGCGACGGCGAGTTCGGCATCGCGCTGCGCTCGGCCCACGTCGACGGCGACCGGGTCCGGCTGTTCGCCGGCTGCGGCATCGTGGCCAGCTCCGACCCCGCGTCGGAGCTGGCGGAGGCGCAGGCGAAGTTCCTGCCCGTGCGCGACTCGCTCAGCGGCGACTGACGCGTCCGCCCGGCGTCCCGGGACCACCCGGCCGGCGCGCCATCGGCGAGACGTGGCGCAGGCTCTCGGGCACCGGGTCCGGCGGCTCGTGCGACGGGACCCGCTCGTTCTGGCGCTCGCGGACCGCGAGCTTGATCTGCTGCAGGTTGTTGCGCAGCAGGTCCGAGACCAGCTCGTCCATGCGCGGGTCGCCCAGCATCTCGATCAGGACCCGCAGCGTCGTCTCGGTCACCTGGCCGACGACGGCGTCGTAGCCGGGCAGCCGGGCGACCACGCGCGAGGACGGGTCGTTGCGGACCTTCTCCCCGACCAGCTCGATCAGCTCGTCGTGGTTCTCGACCAGCGCGGCGGAGATGTTCTTGGTGTAGTGGCCGGTCTGGATGACGTCGGCGACCTCGTCGAGCACGGCGATGGTGATCGGGCGCTTGACCAGGTCGACGAAGGTCTGGGTCAGCTTGTTGATGCGCCGGATCACGAACGGCGCCCGGCGGCCGCGCCGGTAGAGGCTGCGGGTGAGCAGCCCCGAGACGACCATCAGCACGACCAGCACCGCGAGGGTGAGGAACACGAGCTCGAGCACCGAGCGCTGCCGCAGCCAGTCGATCACGGGCACAGTCTGCCGGTCGTGGCCTCGCGGCGTGGCCGTGTCACGTGCGGGTCAGAGGTCCTGACCCGGCTGCAGCCTGGTGTAGGTCTGGTCGCGGGGGCCCAGGAAGCCCTCGATCAGCCCGGCGGCGAACTGCAGGCCGGCCTCGCTGTAGATCGCGTCGTGGATCGCCACCGAGCGGGGCGCGCCCACGTCGCGGGCGAAGTCGATGCACTCCGAGACCTTCAGCCAGGGCGCGCTGACCGGCAGCAGCAGCAGGTCGACGTCGCGCTCGGGCACGGTCAGGGCGTCGCCCGGGTGGAAGACCTGCTGGCCCTCGACCTCGAGCAGGAAGCCGCTGTTGTGCAGGCCCGGCAGCTCGGGGTGGATGACCGCGTGGCGCTCCCCCACGACCTCCAGGGGCACGCCGACGTCGAGCTGCTGGCCGGGAGCGACGACCGTGATCCGCCCCGCCAGGTCGGGCGCCTCGCCCGTGATGGCGTCGGCCACCGCCTGGATCGTCCAGATCGGCGCCTGCGACCGGCGCAGGTGCTCGGCGCTCCAGTGGTCGGCGTGCTCGTGGGTCACCAGCACCGCGGTGGCGCCGGCGGTGGCGTCCTCCTCGGGGGTGAACGCCCCGGGGTCGAGCACGATCGTGTGGCCGCCGGACTCGATCCTGACGCAGGCGTGGCCGAGCTTGGTGAGTCGCATGTCGACAGCGTAGGGGCGGGGGTGGGGGCCGAGGGCGGGCAGTTTCCCCGGTCGACCGGGGAAACCGGCCGCGACACCGGGACGAAGTGGACACCCACGGGCAGTTTCCCCGGTCGACCGGGGAAACCGGCCGCGGCGCCGGGACCCACGGGCAGCTCCACCCGCCCACGACGCCCGTTTCGTCCCCGCCCGCACGGCCCGGGGTCGTGCGCCGGCCCGCGGTCAGCCGGTGAGCTCGTCCACGAAGCACCAGCGCCACTCCTCGCCGGGCTCCGCGGAGCGCATCACCTCGTGGCCGGTGTGCTCGTGGTGGACGCTGGCGTGGCGCTGCGGCGAGGAGTCGCAGCAGGCCACGTGGCCGCACACCACGCACATCCGCAGGTGCACCCACGCGGTGCCCTCGCGCAGGCAGTCACCGCACTCGCCGGGGGTGTCGGGCTCGACGGGCGGGCGGACCTGGCGCAGGTGCTCGCAGCCCCCCTCGAGCAGGTGGGCCGTGTTGGCGGCGCGGACGCGGTTGCGCTCCGCGTCGCTGAACTCCAGCATCGACTCCTCGACGTCGAGCATCGCCAGCACCTCGTCGACCACCTCGTGCGGCACCTGGCCGGTGCTGCGGACCTCCAGGACGCGGCTGCGCTCGGCGTCGATCATGCTGCGGCGCCAGCGGTTGTAGGTCTCGCTGGGGTTCTCGTCCTGGTTGGGCCCGACCCGTTCCCAGGCGGCGAAGTCGCGGCGGCGCACCCGGTCGCGGATGGTCTCGCCGACGTCGTGCGGGTCGTCCTCCTCGATCTGCTCCAGGCGGGCCAGCCCGGCCTGGGAGGCCTGGTGGAGCAGGTTGGCGCGGGCCAGGGCGTCGGCCCCCGCGTCGGGCGAGGGCACCCGCAGCCGCCGGGCGAACCACGGCAGCGAGAGGCCCTGGACGAACAGCGTGCTGGCCGTGACGAAGAAGGCCACGAGCAGCAGCACGTCGCGGTACGGCGTCTCGGGCGGGATCACGAACGCCGCGGCGAGGGTGACCACGCCGCGCATGCCGGCCCAGCCGAGCAGGAAGGAGTAGGCCCACGGCGTGGGCTGGCCGGTGACGCCGTCCTTGGGCCGCACCAGCAGGTAGCGGGCCAGGAACACCCAGGCGATCCGGAGCACCACCACCGCCGCGAGCACGGCGACGCAGACCCCGATCACCCGCCCGACGCTCGCCTCGCCGCTGAAGGCGTCGGCGATGATCGTGCGGGCCTGCAGGCCGATGAGCAGGAAGACCGCGCTCTCGAGGATGAACTGGATGCTGCTCCAGTTGAGCCGCATCGCGATCCGCGACTGCGCGGTCTGCAGCCGCGGGGAGTTGTGCCCGAGCAGCAGGCCGGCGACGACGACCGCGACCACGCCCGAGGGGTGGGCGACGTGGTCGCCCGAGGTCGGGATGCCGATCTCCTCGGCCGCGACGTACGCCGCGAACGGCGTGATGAAGCCCAGCGCGCTGTCGATCGTGGTCTGCACGACGTGCTTGCGGACGAAGCCGACGACGACGTAGAAGGCCAGCCCGACGGCGACGCCGCCGACCGCGGCGATGGCGAAGTCGGTGCCGACCACCCGCCAGGACACGATCGCGGCGATCGCGGTGTTGAGCGCCACCAGGGCGGTGGCGTCGTTGAGCAGCGACTCGCCCTCGAGGATCGTGACGATCCGCCGCGGCAGGCCGATCCGACGGCCGATGCTGGTCGCGGCCACGGCGTCGGGCGGCGCGACGACGGCGCCGATGGCGAACGACGCGGCCCACCCGATCTGGGGCAGCAGCGCGTGCACCACGACCCCCACGCCCAGCGTCGTGACGATGACGAGCACGACCGAGAGCAGCAGGATCGGTCGCCGGTTGGCGTTGAAGTCGACCAGGCTGGTCTGCAGCGCCGCGGCGTACAGCAGCGGTGGCAGCAGCGCGAACAGCACCACCTCGGGCTCGAGGGTCACGTCGGGCACGAAGGGCAGGTAGGACCCCGCCACCCCGACCAGGATCAGGACCAGGGGCGAGGGCAGGTCGAGCTTGGAGCTGACGCCGGCCACGGCGACGACGACCGCCACGATGCCGACGAGCAGGACGACGGTGTGCACCCCACCATCATCCTCCGTCGCGGGCCGGTGGGCCTCACCGGTGCGCGAGGGCCCGGATCGCCTCGTCGAGCTCGCGGCGGTCGTCGCGGCGCACGACGGCCTCCACGACCTCGATGCCGCCGTTGGGGCTGGCGAGCGCGTGCTCGAGCTCGGCACGGCTCTCCACCCGCCAGTGGGGCGTCCGGGTGGCGGCGCACAGGGCCGCCAGGTCGACGCCGTGGGGGGTGGCGAAGAGCTGCTCGAAGCGGTCGGCGTACGCCGGTCCGCCCTGCTCGAGGGTGGCGAAGATCGAGCCGCCGTCGTCGTTGGCCACCACGATCGTCAGGTCCGGCCGGGCCTCGCGGGGGCCCACGACCAGGCCGGTGAGGTCGTGCAGGAAGGTCACGTCGCCGACGTACGCCGTCGCGCGGGTGCTGCGGTCGCGCGCCAGCGCCGCCCCGATCGCCGTCGACAGGGTGCCGTCGATGCCGGCCAGGCCGCGGTTGGCGAGCACCATCCGGCGCTCGCCCGCCGGGTGGGCCCCGGCCATCAGGTCGAGGTCGCGGACCGGGTTGCTGGCGCCGACCACGAGCAGGCCGCCGGGCGGGTTGGCGGCGTCGACGACCTGGGCCACCTCGTACGGCGTCAGCCCCGGTCGCGCGGCCACGAACGCGTCGATGCGCCGCGACAGCTCCCGGTCGGCGGCGCGCCACTCCTCCAGCCAGGCCGGGTCGTCGCGCTCGGCGCGGACGGCCTCGTGCTCGGCGTCGACCGGGAACGGCCTCGTCGGCCAGCGACCGGCGGCGGGCACCGAGACGACCTCGACGTCCGGGCGCGCCAGCAGCCGCGCGACGGGCCGCGAGAGCGTCGGGTGGCCCGCGACGACGACCCGCTCCACCCGGTCCCCGAGCCCGGTGCCGAGCAGCAGCCGGTAGGTGCGCAGCGCGTGGGTGCCGGTGCGGGAGCCGGAGCTGGGCTCGGCGAGCAGCGGCCAGTCGGCGTCCTGGGCGAGCAGCCGGGCGGGCGGGCCGGCGTCGTCGCCGGCGACCACGACGGTGCGCCTGCCCAGCGGCAGCGGGACCTGGTCGGTGCGGCGCCGCCACGGGTGGGGCGCGGCGTCCCGGGCCCGGGGCCCCGGCGCCGGTCGGACGGGCTGGCCGGGGGGCGGCACCAGCGGGTCGTCGAGCTGCACGTCGAGGTGCACCGGCCCGGGCACGGCGAACAGCGCCTCCAGCGCCGTGTCGTCGGGCGCGGCCAGGTCGGCGAACCCGGCGGCGTCGCCGAACAGCCGCACCTGGTCGGTGGTCTGGTTGGCTCCGGTGCCGCGGAGGCGGGCGGGGCGGTCGGCGGTCACCGCCACGAGGCGCACGCCGGCGTGCGCGGCCTCCAGCACCGCGGGGTGCAGGTTGGCCGACGCGGTGCCCGAGGTCGTCACGACCGGGACCGGTCGGCGCGACGCCTTGGCCAGCCCCAGCGCCAGGAAGCCGGCGGTCCGCTCGTCGATGCGCGTGTGCAGCCGGACCCGCTCGTCGGCGGCCAGCGCGAAGGCCAGCGGGGCGTTGCGCGACCCGGGGCACAGCACGGCCTCGCTCGCGCCCTGCTCGACCAGCCGGTCCACCAGCCAGGTGGCCAGCACCTGGGAGGGCTGGGGTGCCGGCGCGGGCTCGCGGTCGGGTGCGGGCTGCTCGGGGGCGTCGGGGCTCACGACCGTCGATCCTGCCCCAGGTCGGGCGGGGCGTCGTCGAGCAGGGCCGCGACCCGGTCCAGCCGGGTGCGCCAGTGGGCCACGCGGTCGGGGTCGGCGGCCAGCCGGGCCAGCCGCGCGGGGTCGACCTCCGCCGGCCCGACGGGCAGCTCCCCGTCGACGGGCAGCAGCGGGTGGCGGGCCACGTCGTCGCTCAGCAGCTGGACGGTGGCCAGCCCGCAGGCGTGGTGCAGCTCGGGCAGGGCGGCGGCCAGCGCCACCCCCGCGGCGATCCCGACGCTCGACTCGACCGCGCTCGAGACCACCACCGGCATCCCGATGTCCTCGGCGATCCGCAGGCAGGCCCGCACCCCGCCGAGCGGCTGCACCTTGAGCACGGCCACGTCGGCGGCGCCGAGGTCGCGCACCCGGTAGGGGTCGGCGGCGCGGCGGATCGACTCGTCGGCGGCGATCGGGACCGACACCCGGCGTCGCACGAGCGCGAGGTCCTCGACGGTGGCGACCGGCTGCTCGACGTACTCCAGGCCGCCCGCGGCGCGCTCCAGCACCGGGATCCGGCGGCACGCCTCCTCGACGTCCCAGCCGCCGTTGGCGTCGATGCGCACCAGCCCGCCGGGGCCGACGGCGTCGAGGGCGTCGCGGACCGCCTCGAGCCGCGCCTCGTCCTGCGTCGGGTCCTGGCCGCGCTCGGCGACCTTGACCTTGGCCGTGCGGCAGCCGCCGGCGCGCACGATCGCGTGCGCCTCCTCGGGCCCGCAGGCGGGCACGGTCACGTTGACCGGCACCCGGTCGCGCACCGGCGCGGGCCAGCCCCGGTCGGCGGCCTCGCGCGCGCAGGCCAGCCAGGGCGCGGCGGTCGGGTCGTCGTACTCCAGGAAGGGGCTGAACTCCCCCCAGCCCGCCTCCCCGCGCAGCAGCACGCCCTCGCGCACGGTGATGCCGCGGAAGCGGGTCGTGAGCGGGACCGCGAAGACCGCGAGGTCAGCCACCGGCGGCCACCTCGCGGGCCGCGAGCTCGTGGATCGCCTGGCGGTCGGGCTTGCCGTTGGCCAGCCGGGGCAGCGCCTGCACGACGACGAGCCGGCGCGGCGCCCAGGTCCGCGGCTCCACCAGGTCGCGGACCCCGGCGAGCGAGATCGGGTCGCGGGCCTCGACGACGGCCGTCACCAGCTCGCCCCACTCCTCGTCGGGCACGCCCACCACCTCCACCTCGAGCACCGCGGCGTCGGCGGCGACCATCGTCGCGACGGCCCTGGCCGGCACCTTGACCCCCCCGCTGATGAGGACGTCGTCGGCCCGGCCGGTCACCCGCAGCAGGCCCGCGGAGTCGAGCTCGCCCAGGTCGTCGGTGCGGAACCAGCCGTCGGTCATCGCGCGGCCGGTGCGCTCCGGCTCCCCGTCGTACGCCGTGAACAGGACCGGGCCGCGCAGCTGCACCTCGCCGTCGTCGGCGATCCGGACCTCCACGCCGTCGAGCGGGCGGCCGTCGTACACGCAGCCGCCGCAGGTCTCGCTCATGCCGTAGGTCTGCACGAGGCGCACGCCGTGCCCCTCGGCCTCCGCCCGCACCCGCGGGTCGAGGGGTCCGCCGCCGACCAGCACCGCGTCGAGCCGCGCCAGGGCCTCGAGCGCCGGCCGGCCACCGTCGTCGCGCAGCAGCCGCAGCAGCTGGGTCGGGACGAGCGAGGCGTAGCCGCGGCCCTGGACCCGGTCCACGGTCTCGGTCCAGTCGCCCTCGTGGACCACCGGCTCGGTGCCGGCCAGCAGCGAGCGGTAGAGCACCTGCACGCCCGCGACGTACGTCGGCGGCAGCCCGAGCACCCACCGGCCCGGGCCACCGAGCCGCGCGTGCGTGGCACGGGCCGAGGCGCGCACCGCCTCGCGCGAGAGCACCACGCGCTTGGGGGCGCCGGTCGAGCCGCTGGTGGCGATGACGAGCGGCTGCGGGTCGGGAGCCGCCTCCCAGTCGCGCAGCAGGTCGAGGAGCTCCTCGGTGGTGCCGGAGACGGGGCGCAGGCTGCTCACCGGACCACGCTAGCCCGGCCCGCCGACCCCGTCCGCGCGGCTGGCATGATCCCGCGCATGGCCACCCCCGCGCAGTGGATCGTCGGCGCCCGTCCCCGCACGCTGCCGGCGGCCGTCGCCCCCGTCCTGGCCGGCACCGCCGTCGCGGTGTGGGAGCGCGAGGCGGTGTGGTGGAAGGCGCTGCTCGCCCTGGCCGTCTCGCTGCTGCTGCAGGTGGGCGTCAACTACGCCAACGACTACTCCGACGGCATCCGCGGCACCGACTCCGACCGGGTCGGCCCGATGCGGCTGGTCGGCAGCGGCGCCGCGCCCGCCCGGGCGGTCAAGTGGGCGGCGTTCGCCGCGCTCGGGGCCGCCGCGGTCGTCGGGCTGGTCCTGGCAGCGACCACCAGCTGGTGGCTGGTCGCGGTCGGCCTGGCCTGCATCCTCGCCGCGTGGTTCTACACCGGCGGGTCGCGGCCCTACGGTTACCTCGGGCTCGGCGAGGTGATGGTGTTCGTCTTCTTCGGGCTGGTGGCCGTGATCGGCACGGCGTACGTCCAGACCGAGGCGTTCCACCTCTCCGCCCTGTGGGCCGGCATCGGCATCGGCGCCCTGGCCTGCGCGATCCTGGTCGCCAACAACCTGCGCGACATCCCCACCGACCGGGTCGCGGGCAAGCGCACCCTGGCGGTCGTGCTGGGCGAGGACCGCACCCGCCACCTCTACAGCCTGCTCGTCGACGCCAGCGTCGTGGCCCTGGTCGGCGTCGCCCTCACCACCACCTGGTGGACGCTGCTGGCCCTGGTCGCCGCCCGCCCGGCCGTCAAGGCCGTCACCGTCGTGCTGGGCGACCGCGCCACCGGACCCGCGCTGATCCCGGTGCTGCAGCTGACCGGCGTCGCGGAGCTGCTGTACGCCGCGGGGCTGCTCGCCGGCTCCGGCATCGGCGTCGTGCTCGCCTCCCGGTGACCCCCCGGGCCGGGCGTGGGCCTCGCGTCACCGCCGGCCTGCGAGGATGACGGCATGTGGTTCATCGTCCTGCTCGTCATCGTCGGCGCCTGCGCGCTGGCCTACCGCAACCGCGTCACGCTGCTGGCCAGGATCCTGGGCCAGTCCGAGACCCGCATCAACCGCCAGCTCAAGCGCCGCGGTCGCTGAGCCCGGCTAGTCGGCGTCCTCGCGCGCCCGGCGCTCCTCGAAGGCCGCGCTGGCCCGCGCCGCCCGCTGCTGGACCCGCAGGGCGAAGGCCTCGCGCTGCCGCTTGAGCAGCTTGACCGACAGCACGGCCGAGATGATCACCGAGACCAGGAACGGCCACAGCACCACGCCCTGGGTGCCGAACGCGAGGACGTAGAGGCCGCCGACGACGGCGTACGTCACGACGAAGAGCCCCAGGCGCAGGCCGGTGTAGATCGCGAACTCCTTCACCCCTCCAGGGTAGGAGCCTCGACCTCGTCCTCGACTACCGGCCACCATCTACCCTGGGAGCATGCTGCGCGTCGTCCTGTTCCTCGCCCTCCTCGCGGCGGTGGTCTACGCGGTCTTCTGGCTCCTCGACCGACGCCGCACCGGCCCGCGTCCCCCCGGTGAGGGCGGCGGCCGCGGCGGCCGCCCCGCCCCCCGCGGCCCCGTCGGCCCCGACGACGACGAGGACTTCCTGCGCGAGCTCGACCGCAAGCGCCGCCACAAGCGCAAGGAGCCCGACGAGGGCGAGCCCGCCTGAGCTGTTTGGCCCCTGAGGGCGTGCCCCCGGTCCCTGAGGACGTCACCCTCGGCCCCTGAGGGCCTCACCCTCGGTCCCTGAGGAACGACGGAGTCGTGTCTCGAAGGGCCCGACCACCTGGTCCGCGGATCGCACGTACCAGGTACGTACGATCCGCGGACGGGACCCACGCCGACCCAGACTGGCGCCGGCAAGCAGGGACCAGGGCAGGCGTCGAGGTCCTGAGAACCACGACGTCGTGTCTCGAAAGGCCCCACACAGTCGAGCCCCCCTCGGTCCCTGAGGAACGACGAAGTCGCGTCTCGAAGGGCCCACCCCTCGCCCCAGAACACGCTCAGACCGCCTCCCACATATCGAACACGTGATCGATATTGTCGGCGCCAAGCGCTAGGATCGGGCCATGCCCGCCACCACCGCGACCCGCCCGGCACCCACCGTGCCGCAGGCCTGTGGTGCGCCGGGCCGGGGCGCCGCAGACCAGGTCATCCACGAAGTACGCCGCGCCAGGCAGACCGCCCATGCCGCCGAGGTCCGCCAGCTCGAGCTCGCCGTCGAGTGGGCCCTGCTCCACCCCGTCCCGGATGACGGCTACGCCGCGGACTGGTCGCAGAGCGGTGGCCTCTGGGCCGAGGGGTCGTCCAGGCTGGCCGGCGAGGGTGCTCCGGAGTGTGCGGAGTTCGCGCCCGTCGAGCTCGCCGCCGCCCTCGGCATCACCCTCGACGCCGGCCGGGCGCTGATCGCCGACGGCCTCGACCTGACCCACCGCCTCCCACGACTCTGGGCGCACCTCCGCGCAGGCCGGGTCGAGCCGTGGCGGGCCCGGCGGATCGCGCAGGACTCCCGCGACCTCGGACCCGACGCGATCGCCCACGCCGACCGGCTCCTGTCCGCGACCCCGGCCAAGCTCGACCAGGTCGACACCCGCCGCCTCGTCGACGAAGCCCGGCTCTACCACGACCCCGTCCGCGCGTGCGAGGACGAACGCCACCAGCTCGCCCACCGCGGCGTCTGGCTCCGCACCGGATCCCGGCCCGCCACCACCGACGTCCTCATGACCCTCGACACCCCCGACGCGCTGGCCTTCGACCACACCGTCGGTTCGCTGGCTACCCAGCTCGGGCGGCTTGGCGACGCCGCCTCCCTGGACGTACGGCGCGCCCGCGCCGCCGGACTCCTCGCCAGCCCGCAGCAGGCCCTGGACCTGTTGGCCGGCGAGACCACCGACCTCGACCACGTCCGGGGCGCGCTCGGGTCCGTCGAGCTGGTCGTCCACGTCACGCCCGCCGACCTCGCACCCGCCGACGACACCGGCGCCGGCGCCGCGACCGTCGAACGGCTCGGCGCGGTCACCACCGAGGTGCTCGAGGATTGGGTCCGCCGCGTCACCGGCCGCACCGGCCCCATTCGGATCCGACCCGTCCTGACCGTGCCGACCGGAGACGACGTCGGAGACGACCCAGCCGGCCCTGCCGTCGATGCCCACGACCCGCCCGCCTGGATGCGCGAGGCCGCGGTCCTGCGCGACGCCACCTGCGTCTTCCCCGGCTGCC
The DNA here is from genome assembly GCF_900104965.1 of Nocardioides scoriae. NCBI lineage: Bacteria > Bacillati > Actinomycetota > Actinomycetes > Propionibacteriales > Nocardioidaceae > Nocardioides > Nocardioides scoriae. The sequence goes on from NZ_LT629757.1 coordinate 2,397,098, forward strand.
ACCGCGACTCACGGCGCGCCGACCTCGACCACATCCAGCCCTACGTCGACCTCGACGAGGGCGGACCGCCCGGCCAGACCTCGCTGTCGAACCTCGCGCCCCTGTGCCGGACCCACCACCGGGCCAAGACCCACAGCGACTGGGACTACGAACGCAGGCCCGACGGGTCCTACCGGTGGACCAGCCCCACGGGGCACACCTACCTCAGCCGCTCGCGTCCACGGACCCCACCAGCCCGGCCCGGGACTGCGGCACCACCCGTGCCGCAGCAGCGCCGCCCCCGATCCACGACCTCCGCCAGCGACACTGCCGCCGGACCCTGACCAGCCGGGCTGGTCGGGGACACCGGCATGCCCGCCCGAAGCCACCCGGGCGCTCGGCTCCGGCAGGGAGCCAGGTCAGGCGTCGAGGTGCAGGACCACCGAGGTCGGCTCGGGGGCGGCGTAGGAGTGCTGGCTGCCGCTGCCGAAGAAGAAGTTGATGCCGACGAAGTTGAACAGCAGGGTGGCCAGGCCGACGAGGGCGATGATCGCGGCCGAGCGGCCCTTCCAGCCGGACGTGGCCCGGGCGTGGAGGTAGGCGGCGTACACCACCCAGGTGATGAAGGCCCACACCTCCTTGGGGTCCCAGCCCCAGTAGCGGCCCCAGGCGTAGTGCGCCCAGATCGGGCCGGTGATGAGGGCGGCGAAGGTCCAGATCGGGAACGCGAAGGCGTGGGTGCGGTAGGCGAACCGGTCCAGCACCTTCAGCTCGGGCAGCCGGGCCAGGTAGCCACCGGGGTTGCGGGAGACACCGCCGCGGTCCTCCCAGCGGGCCTTCACCAGGTAGAGCAGCGAGGTCATGCCGCCGAGGGTGAAGCCGCCGGTGGCGATGACGGCGGCCACGACGTGGATGACCAGCCATGGGGACTGCAGCGAGTCCTGGAGCGGCACGACGGGTTCGTAGAGGGTGAGCACGTCGACCATGAGCACGACCAGCACGAAGCCGGTCACGACCGGCGACAGCCAGCTCAGCGAGTAGCGGCGGTAGAGCAGCAGGTAGCCCAGCGTCACCACGAAGCTGCCGGTGAGCGTGAACTCGTACATGTTGCCCCAGGGCACCCGCACCGGGTCGGCGGCGAGGCCGCGCGTGACGACGGAGAGGAAGTGCAGCGCGGCGGCCACAACCGTCAGCGAGACGCCGATGCGGCCGAAGAGCAGCATCCGCTCCGGCTCCTCGTCGGCGGCCGGCGTCGCGGGAGCGTCGAGCGTGGCGACGTCGCCGGAGGCGCCCGCACCGGCGGTGACGTGCTCGCGCGCGCCGACCCGACCGGTCTCGGAGACCGACTCGGCGACGGCGACCTTGCGGCCGGCCGCCCACTGGACGAGGTGGGCCAGGAAGGCCAGGAAGTAGACCGCCGCGCACCCGGCGACCGCCTGGTTGCTCAGCACCTCGAACTGCTCGTGCGTCACGTCGTCTCCTCCGGGGAAGCGGTGGTGGTGGGGGGCTTCGGACGGAGCCGCTCGACCAGCTCGTCGAGCTCGCCGGAGAGGTCGCCACCGGCGCTGCGGTCGAGTCCGGCCACCTCCACGAGCGTACGCCGCCCCTCCCGGCGGGCCCGGACCCAGACGCGTCGGGGCCGGATGAACAGCGAGCCGAGCAGGCCGACCAGCGCGAGCACGACCCCGGCGAGCGCCACGCCCTGCCCCGGCGTGTGGCTGACCTGCAGCTTCACGAAGCGGCTCAGGCCGTCGAAGGTGACCGTGCCCATGCCGTCGGGCAGCTTCGCGGTGCTGCCGAGCGCGAGGTCGATGCGCAGCGGCTTGCCGTCGGCCTTGAGGATCGGCTTCAGCCCGGACTTGTCGAGCGCGTAGACCGACTGCGGGTCGCCGTCGTCGGTGCCGAGGTCGCCGGAGTAGGCGAGCATCGAGATCGCGGGGTTCTTGGAGTCCGGGAAGGCCGCGAAGGGTCCGGTCGCGTCGGTGAAGCCGTACGTCGGGTAGAACTCGCCCTCGAGCCCGATCTGGGTGTCGCGCCCGTCGGCCAGCTTGGCGTCGTTGACCTTGACCACCCCGAAGGACCGGAAGGTGGCGTCCTCGGGCAGGAACACCGTCGGGCCGGAGTAGGCGACCTCGCCGTCCGCGTCGCGCACCGTGATGTTGGGCGCGTAGCCGTGGCCGATGAGGAACACGTCGGTGTCGTCGATGCTCAGCGGGTGGTTGACCGAGATCTCGCGCTCCTGGTCGGGGGCGCCCGGCGCGGTGCGGTAGGTCAGGTCGGCGCGGAACTTCTGCGCCATGCCGGCCTGGCGGCCCTCCTGGAGGAACGTCACGTCGAAGGAGTCGACGGTGAAGTCGAAGGGCGCGAGCGAGTCGGTGTCGAAGAACGAGCCGGCCTTGAAGTCGTCGTACTGCGTCAGGGTGTTGGCGAAGCCGTCCTTGGTGACCACGATCGCCCCGCCCTTGAAGCCGAGCAGCGAGCCGGTCGCGAAGCCGACCAGCACGACCAGGATCGACAGGTGGAACAGCAGGTTGCCGGCCTCGCGCAGCCGCCCGCGCTCGGCGCGGACCGAGCCCGGTGTGGCGTCCTCGGCGGCGTCGAGCCGCGCCCGGTAGCGCCCGGAGCGCAGCGCCGCGTGGGCGCGCTCGAGCACCACCTCGGGCGCCTCGTCGGTCTCCCAGCTGCGGTGCTCGGGCAGCCGGTCGAGCCGGCGGGGGGCCCGGGGGACGTCGGCGCGCACCCCGCGCCAGTAGACCCGCAGCCGGGGCACGATGCAGCCGACCAGCGAGACCATGAGCAGCAGGTAGATGGCCGAGAACCACACCGAGTCGTAGACCGAGAACAGCCCGAGCTTGTCGTAGATCGGCGCCAGGGTGGTGTGCTCCTCCTGCCACCGGGAGGCCCGCACCGAGTCGACGTCGGTCTGCGGGATCACCGAGCCCGGGACGGCGCCCAGGGCCAGCAGGAACAGCAGGATCAGCGCGGTGCGCATCGAGGTGAGCTGTCGCCAGCCCCAGCGCGCCAGCTCCAGCGGCGAGAGCGCCGGCGGGTCGGGCCGCTGCGGCGGGGTGGCGGGGCGCTCGGTCGTGGTGGTGGCCACAGCGCCTCAGATCCCCGACTCGAAGCCGGGGAAGAACCACAGCTGGGCCCAGCCGATGGCGACGTCCCACCAGCCGGTGACCAGCAGCACGCCGACCGCCACGAGCATCAAGCCGCCGAAGCCGGTCACCCAGCGCTGGTGGCGACGCACCCAGCCGACGGCACCCATCATCCGGCGGTAGGCGAGCGCGACCAGCACGAACGGCACGCCCAAGCCCAGGCAGTAGACGAGGCTCAGCAGCGCGCCGCGGCCCGCGGTGCCCTGCTCGAGCGAGAGCCCGATGACGGCCGTCAGCGTCGGGCCGATGCACGGCGTCCAGCCCAGGCCGAAGAGCACGCCGAGCAGCGGTGCCGCGACCAGGCCGACGGCCGGCACCTTGTGGACGCGCACGTCGCGCTGGAACCACGGCACCACGCCGAGGAACGACAGGCCGAGCACGATGGTGAGGCTGCCGAGCGCGATCGTGATCGGGCGCCGGTAGTCGAAGAAGAAGTCGCCGAGCCCGCCGAAGAGCGTGCCGACCGAGACGAAGACGAAGGAGAAGCCGAGCACGAACAGCAGCGACCCGGCCAGCATCCGGCCCCGCTTGGCGTCGGCCAGGTCGGCGCCGGACAGACCGGTGGCGTAGGAGAGGTAGCCCGGGAGCAGCGGCACCACGCACGGCGAGAAGAACGAGACCAGGCCGGCGAGGAGCGCGACCGGGACCGCGACGGCCAGGGACCCCGACGCTGCCTGCGAGGCGAACCAGTCGCCGATGGCGAGCGGCGTCACGAGGACTCCCCTGCGGAGCCGTCGCGCACGTCCTCGACGATCCCGACCAGGGTGCTGCGGCTCTCGACGTCGCCGAGCAGTCGGGCCGCGACCCGGCCCTGCTGGTCGATCACCACGGTGCTGGGGATCGAGTTGGGCGTCAGGGTGCCGCGCAGCTTGAGCAGGTTGCGGCCCGACGGGTCGTAGATCGACGGGTACGGCACGTCGAAGCGGCGCTGGTAGGCCAGACCCTGGGCCTGGCTGCTGTCGCGGGTGTTGATGCCGAGGAAGACGACGTCGTCGCGGGCCAGCTCGCGGGCCGCGTCGGCGAGCAGCGGCGCCTCCTTGCGGCACGGCGGGCACCAGGAGCCCCAGACGTTGAGCACCACGACCTGGCCGCGGTAGTCGTCGAGCGAGACCTGCTCGCCCTCCAGGGTCTCGCCGGACACCGTGCCGGGCGGCGGGGTGCGGCCGCCCGGGTCGAGCACCGTGAGGCCGCCGGACCCGTCGACGTAGCCCTTGTCGCCGGTGCTGGGCGTGCTGGAGCAGCCGGCGAGCAGCGAGGCGACGAGCAGGGCGGCCAGCGCCGTGAGCAGCACTGACGTCGGGCGGGCGGGGCGGCGCAGGGGCATCAGCCCACGCCCCCGACCTCGTTCTGGTCGAGCTCCTCGTGGCGCCCCCCGGAGGAGAAGGGCTTGTGGCGGTCGGCGAGCGGGATCAGGTCGCCGGCGGGCTCGGAGTAGCCGATGCTGACCAGCTTCTCGCCCTCGAAGGTGAACGACGTGAGGCTGGCCAGGGTGCAGTGGCGCTTGCGCGGGTCGTGCAGGAACGAGCGCTTCTCGGCGCGCAGCCGCGTGGTCCAGATCGGCAGCTGGTGGGAGACGATCACCGCCTCGTGGCCCTCGGCCTCCTTGCGGGCGTCGAGCACGGCCGGCCACATCCGGGCGACGATGTCGGCGTACGCCTCCCCCCACGACGGGCGGAACGGGTTCCACATGTGCTTCCACATCCCGGGGCTGCGGAGCACGGACTTGCGGAAGCGGAACGGCTTGCCCTCGAAGATGCTGCTCGACTCCAGGACCCGCTCGTCGAGGCGGACCTCGAGGCCGCGCACGCGCGCCAGGGGTGCGGCCGTCTCCTGGGCCCGCTCCAGCGGCGAGGAGACGATGAGCACGATGTCGCGGTCGCCGACGCGCATCGCGACGCGGTCGGCCATGGCGCGACCGCGCTCGGAGAGGTGGTAGCCCTCGGAGCGGCCGTAGAGGATGCCGTCGGGGTTGTGCACCTCGCCGTGGCGCAGCAGGTGGACGGTGGTCTTCACGGGCGGGCTCCTTCACAGGCCTGCGCGGCGGCCTCGGCGGCGGCCGGCAGGGCGTCGATGACGTGCTGCAGGGCGTGGTCGTCGTGGGCGGCGGAGAGGAACCACGACTCGAAGGCGCTGGGCGGCAGGTAGACGCCGCGGTCGAGCATCGCGTGGAAGAAGGCCCGGAAGACCGACGTGTCCTGGCTCGAGGCGCCGGCGAAGTCGACGACCCGGTCCACGCGCGGGGCGAAGAAGACGCTGAACATGCTGCCGTCGTGCTGCACCAGGTGGGGCACGCCGGCCCGGTCGAGCGCCTCGCCGACCGCGGTCGAGAGCGTCGTGGCCGCCGCGTCGACGTGGGCGTAGACCTCGTCGGTGGCCAGCCGCAGCGTGGTCAGCCCGGCGGTGGTCGCGATCGGGTTCCCCGAGAGGGTGCCGGCCTGGTATACGGGGCCCTGCGGCGAGAGCATCCCCATCACGTCGGCCCGGCCGCCGAAGGCCGCGGCCGGGAACCCGCCGCCCATCACCTTGCCGAAGGTCATCAGGTCCGGGCGCCAGCCCTCGTGGGCGCCGTCGAGGCCCCACTGGCCCTGGCGCGAGACGCGGAAGCCGGTCATCACCTCGTCGGAGACGAACAGCGCGCCGTGGCGGGCGCAGGTCTCGGCGAGGAACTGGTTGAAGCCCGGCTCGGGCGGGACCACTCCCATGTTGCCGGGCGAGGCCTCGGTGACCAGGCAGGCGATCTCGGAGCCGCGCTCGGCGAAGACCCGCTCGACGGCCGCGCGGTCGTTGTAGGGCAGCACCAGCGTGGCCTCGACCGACGCGGCCGGCACGCCGGGCGTGCCCGCGACCGCATGGGTGGCCAGGCCCGAGCCGGCCTCGGCCAGCAGCGAGTCGACGTGGCCGTGGTAGCAGCCGGCGAACTTCACGACCACGTCGCGCCCGGTGAACCCGCGGGCCAGCCGGATCGCCGACATCGTCGCCTCGGTGCCCGAGGAGACCAGGCGCACCTGGTCGACGGGCGTGCGGGCGACGATCTCCTCGGCGAGCTCGACCTCGCTGCGCGACGGGGTGCCGTACGACGTGCCGCGGGTCACCGCGTCCTGCACCGCGGCCTGGACCTCGGGGTGGGCGTGCCCCAGGAGCATCGGCCCCCACGAGCAGATCAGGTCGACGTAGTCGTGGCCGTCGACGTCGGTCAGCCAGGCACCGCGGCCCGAGACCATGAAGCGGGGCGTGCCGCCGACCGCGTTGAAGGCCCGCACCGGCGAGTTGACGCCGCCCGGCGTGACCCGGTGGGCGCGCTCGAACCACTCGGCCGACGCGGTGCTCGACCGGGTCGTGGCTCCGGTCGGGGCAGGGTCGGGTGAGGTCGTGGTGTCAGGCACGCCGCCATTCTCCCCGACCGTCCCCACGGAACCGAACCGGCTGCCGCGACGACGGCGCTCCGAGGGCTGAGAATCTGGTGAAGACCTGACCCGTGTGCCCGGGTCTGGCCCTATTGTCGGTGAGCCACTGTGCACCGTGTGGCATGGGTCACAGCAGGGGTTTGTGCGTGACCACGTGAGGGAAGTCTCGTTGAGGCATCCACGGTGTCCCTCGGGGAGACAGGTCACCGGCAGAGCACCACCAGGGGAGAGGGAGCACCACCACCATGACGTCGCGTTCCATGTCACGTCGCACCAAGGCGATCACGCTCGTGCCGCTCGCCCTGCTGTCGGGCGTCTGGACGGCCAGCCTGGTCACCTCGAGCGCCAACGCCGACCAGCAGGCCGCGGCCGCCGAGTCGCTGCCGGACGGCACCAGCGTCCCGTCCGACGCCATCGAGGCGCCCGCGAGCGTGCCGGTCGCCGGCATCATCGCCCCGGCCGTGCCGCAGGGCGGCGCCGACCAGGTCGTCTCCGGCGCCTCCAGCAACGGCATCCCCGCCCCGGCACTGTCGGCCTACCAGCGCGCCGGCCAGATCATCGACGCCGCCGACAAGAGCTGCAACCTCCCCTGGGAGATGGTCGCGGCGATCGGTCGCATCGAGTCCGACCACGGCCGCTACGGCGGCAACACCCTCACCGACGACGGCGTGAGCAAGCCCGGCATCTACGGCATCGCCCTCAACGGCAAGAACGGCACCCAGGCCATCAACGACACCGACGGCGGCCAGCTCGACCAGGACACGGTGTACGACCGTGCCGTCGGACCGATGCAGTTCATCCCCTCCACCTGGCAGGTCGTCAAGGTCGACGCCGACGGCGACGACGAGCGCAACCCGCAGGACATCGACGACGCGTCGCTGGCCACCGCGGTCTACCTCTGCTCCGGCAAGGACGACCTCAGCAAGCGGGCCGGCCAGGAGGCGGCGGTCTACCGCTACAACCACAGCCGCGACTACGTGAACCTCGTGCTGCGGATCATGCTGGCCTACTCCTCGGGCGACTACACCGCGGTCCCCGCGGGCACCCAGGGCGGCACCTCCTTCTCCCCCAGCTACTCCTCCTCCATCCAGAAGTCCTACGCGGTCGCCAAGGAGCGCAAGGCCCGCGCCACCAAGCTGCGCCAGCAGCGCGCGGCCCAGCAATCCGGCGGCAGCAGCTCCGGCGGCACCGGCCTGACCAGCGGCACCTCCGGCGGCTCCACCGGGATCGTGCCCGGCACCTCCGGCGGCACCGGCGGCTCGACCGGCAGCGGAGGCGACGGATCGCTCAGCGGCGTCGTGGGCGGCGTGGTCGGCGGCATCACCGGTGGCGGCGGCGGGGGCGGCAGCACGGGCGGTGGCGGTGGTGGCGGCGGCGGCAGCACGCCCGCCCCGGCTCCCGACCCGGTCACCCCGGTGCTGACCTTCGCCCAGGCGCAGGCCCAGTGCATCGCCCAGGGCGTGAGCCCTCTCAACCTCACCAAGTGCATCAACGACCTGCTCTCCTGAGCCAGGCACGACGAAGCCCCCGGCCGGTCGGCCGGGGGCTTCGTCGTGGTCGGGCCCTGCTCAGTCGCGCAGCATCCGGGCGGCGTCGAGCGCCCAGTAGGTGAGGATCACGTCCGCCCCGGCCCGCCGGATCGAGGTGAGCACCTCCATGACCGCCGCGTCGCGGTCGATCCAGCCGTGGGCGCCGGCCGCCTCCACCATGGCGTACTCGCCCGAGACGTTGTACGCCGCGACCGGCACGTCGACCGCCTCGCGGACCGCGCTCAGCACGTCGAGGTAGGCCAGGGCCGGCTTGACCATGACGATGTCGGCGCCCTCGGCGACGTCCAGGCGGGCCTCGCGCACGCCCTCGAGCCGGTTGGGGGTGTCCTGCTGGTAGGTCCGGCGGTCGCCCTGCAGCGAGGAGTTGACGGCCTCGCGGAAGGGGCCGAAGAACGCGGAGGCGTACTTCGCGGAGTACGCCAGGATGCCGACGCCCGCGTGCTCCTCGGCGTCGAGCGCCCGGCGGATCACGCCGACCTGGCCGTCCATCATGCCGCTCGGGGCGACCAGGTCGACCCCGGCTGCGGCGTGGGCCAGCGCCATCTGCCCGTAGATCTCCAGGGTGCGGTCGTTGTCGACCCAGCCGTCGGGGTCGAGGACGCCGCAGTGGCCGTGGTCGGTGAACTCGTCCAGGCACAGGTCGGACATCACGGTGAGCCCGTCCCCCACCTCGGCCACGACGTCGGTGATCGCGACGTTGAGCACGCCCTGCGGGTCGAGCGCGCCGCTGCCCTCCGCGTCCTTGTGCTCGGGCAGGCCGAACAGCATCACGCCGCCCAGCCCGGCCGCGACGGCGTCGGAGGCCGCCTGCCTGAGCGAGTCGCGGGTGTGCTGCAGGACCCCGGGCATGCTCGAGATCTCCCGGGGCTCGGTGAGCCCCTCCCCCACGAACAGCGGCAGCACCAGCTGCGAGGGGCGCAGGTGGGTCTCGGCCACCATCCGCCGCAGCGCCGCCGTGCGCCGCAGCCGGCGCGGCCTGACCTCGGGGAAGCCCGCCACTACTTCGAGCTCGCCTTGCGGCGGGTCGAGGGACGGCGGTCCGAGGGCTTGGTGACCGGCTGGCCCGACTCGAGCAGCGAGGAGCGGCGCGCGGCACCGAAGTCGGCGAGGGCGTCGACCAGGGACTCGACCGACGGCTCGGAGGCCATCACGTCGACCCGCAGGCCGTGCTCCTCGGCGGTCTTGGCGGTCGCGGGACCGATCACGCCGATCACGGTCGAGGTGTGCGGCTTGCCCGCGATCCCGACCAGGTTGCGCACGGTCGAGGAGGAGGTGAACACGACCGCGTCGAACTTGCCGGTCTTGATCGCCTCGCGGGTCGGCGCCGGCGGCGGGGCGGCCCGCACGGTGCGGTAGGCCGTCACGTCGTCGACCTCCCAGCCCAGCTCCACCAGACCGGCGACCAGGGTCTCGGTCGCGATGTCGGCGCGGGGCAGGAAGACGCGGTTGATCGGGTCCAGCACGTCGTCGTAGGGCGGCCAGTCCTCGAGCAGCCCGCGGGCGGACTGCTCGCCCGAGGGGATGAGGTCGGCCTTGAGGCCCCAGTCGGACAGCGAGGCGGCGGTCTTCTCGCCGACCGCGGCGATCTTGAGGCCGGAGAAGGCACGAGCGTCGAGGCCGTACTCCTCGAACTTCTCGCGCACGGCGCGCACCGCGTTGACCGAGGTGAACGCGATCCACTCGTAGCGGCCCTCGACCAGGCCGCGCACGGCCTTGTCCATCTGCAGCGGGTTGCGGGGCGGCTCGACCGAGATGGTCGGCACCTCCTCGGGGGTGGCGCCGTGGCCGCGCAGCCGCGACGACAGCGCACCGGCCTGCTCCTTGGTGCGGGGCACCAGCACGCGCCAGCCGAACAGCGGCTTGGTCTCGAACCACGACAGCGCGTCGCGCTGTTCGACGACCGCGCCGACCACGGTCACGGCCGGCGGCGTCATGCCGGCCGCGCGGGCGTCCGCGGCGATCTGGCCCAGCGTGGAGACCACGGTCTCCTGGGTGGTCAGGGTGCCGGTGCGGGTCATCGACACCGGGGTGTCGACCGAGCGGCCGGCGGCGACCAGCTCGTCGGCGATCTCGCCGATGGCGCCGACGGCCGAGAGCAGCACCAGCGTCGGGTGGGCGGCGTACGCCGACCAGTCGACCTTGGCGTCGCTGCACGTCACCACGGCCACCTCGCGGTGGTTCTTGGTGGTCAGCGGGATGCCGGCGTACGCCGGGACGGCGGTCACCGAGGAGACGCCGGAGACGATCTCGAAGCCGACGTCGGCCTTGGTGCAGGCCAGCGCCTCCTCGGGACCGGAGGCGTAGAGGAAGGGGTCGCCGGAGAGCAGCCGGACCACGCGACGGCCGGTCTTGGCCTGGCGCACCACGACCTTGGCGCGGGCGGCGTGGGTGAGCGGCTGGCCGTCCTCGCCGAACCCGCCGTCGACGAAGACCGGGCCCTCGGGCTCGACCGCGGCGGCCTCGTCACCCGTGGCCTCGGCGGCCTCGACGGGCGCGGGCAGGCCGAGCACGCTGCGCACCAGCGCCTCGTGGTCGGGGATCTCGGTCACGACCACCTCCGCCTCGCGGAGCAGCTCGACGGCGCGAACCGTCAGCAGACCGGGGTCGCCGGGACCGCTGCCCACGAAGGAGACCCACTTGACGGGCCGTCCTGCGGCAGCAGTGCCGGCAGCGGAGGTGCTGGGGGTGTTCTGCTTGGTCACAATCGCCTTCTTGGTGCTTCGGTTCTGGGTGCTGGTGGGTGCTGCAGGTGGTGCGCGAGCTCGCCCGGCGCTAGGTGGCCGGCCTCTCGGAGATCAGGTCGGCCGCGCCGTCGGCCAGCATCTCGGCGGCCAGGGACCGTCCGAGGGCGACCGGGTCGTCGAGCGGCCCGGCGGCGGAGCGGCGTACGGCCAGGGTCCCGTCGGGCGAGAGCGCGACCGCACGGACCCACAGTTCGTCACCGACCTCCCCCATGGCAACTTCGGCCAGGGCACCGACGGGCGCGGAGCAGCCCGCCTCGAGCTCGGCGAGCAGGACGCGCTCGACCGTGACGCACGCACGGGTGGGCGCGTCGTCCAGCGCGGTGGCCACGATCGCGACGAGGTCGTCGTCGGCGCGGCACTCCAGGGCCAGGGCGCCCTGCCCGGGGGCGGGCAGCACCTGGATCGGGTCGAGGACCTCGGTGGCCTCCTCGACCCGGCCGAGCCGGTTGAGGCCGGCCCGGGCGAGCACGACCGCGTCGAGCTCGCCGTCGCGGACCTTGGCGATCCGGGTGTCGACGTTGCCGCGGATCCCGACGAGCTGCACGCCGAGGCCGAGGGCCTCGATCTGGGCGACCCGGCGCGGGGCGCCGGTGCCGACCGTGGCGCCCTGCGGCAGCTCGCCGAGGGTGAGGCCGTCGCGGGCCACCACGACGTCGCGGGGGTCCTCGCGCGGCGGCACGGCGGCCAGCGCGATGCCCTCGGGCGGGGCGGTCGGCAGGTCCTTGAGCGAGTGCACGGCGAGGTCGACCTCGCCGCGGAGCAGGGCGTCGCGCAGCGCGCTGACGAAGACGCCGGTGCCGCCCATCTGGGCCAGCGGCTCGCGCGAGACGTCGCCGTGGGTGCTGATCGGCACCAGCTCGGTGACCAGGCCGGTGCGCTCGGTGAGCAGGTCGGCCACGGTGGTGCTCTGGGTGCGGGCGAGCGCGGAGGCGCGGGTGCCGATGCGCACGACGCGGCTGCCGGGGGTCGCGGCGGCGGACGTGCCGGCGTCCTGGAGGGAGGTCTCGGTGGTGGTCACGGGCGCTCCACCTCCGCCCGGGTGACGGCCTCGACGGCCTCGGGGTCGAGGGCGAACAGCTCCGCGAGCGCGGCGGCGTACGAGACGGCGCCGGACTCGTTGGCCAGCTGCTTGACCCGCACGGTCGGCTGGTGGAGCAGCTTGTCGACGACCCGTCGCAGGGTGCGCTCGACCTCGCCGCGGCTGGTGTCGTCGAGGCCGGGCAGCCGCTGCGCCAGGCGCGCCAGCTCGGACTCGACCACACCGGTGGCCATGGTGCGCAGCGCGACGACGGTGGGGGTCACGCTCTGGCTGCGCCGGGCGGCCAGGAAGGCGGCCAGCTCCTGGCTGACGATGGTGCGGACCCCGTCGACGTCGGCCCCGCCGGGCGCGCCCTCGAGCTCGGCGGCCAGGGTGTCGAGCGCGACCAGCTGCACGCCGGGCAGGTCGGCCACGGCCGGGTCGACGTCGCGCGGCAGCGCCAGGTCGAGCACCGACAGCGGTCGGGTCGGGTCGGTGCGGCGCGACGCGATCGCCTCGACCGAGAGCACCTGGCCGGCGGCGCCGGTGCAGGAGACGACGACGTCCACCGGCTCGGACCAGGAGGCGAGGTCGGCCAGGGAGATCGCGGTGGCGTCGTACTGCAGGGCGAGGCGGGCGGCGCGCTCCGGGGAGCGGTTGGCCACCGTCACCGACGCCGCTCCGGCGCGCGTCACCGTCGCCACCGTCAGGCCGGCCATCGAGCCGGCGCCGATGACCAGCACCCGCTTGCCGGTGAGGTCGCCGACGTGCGGCACGGCGCGCTCCAGCGCGGCCGCGACGAGGCTGGGGGCGACGCGGTCGATGTCGGTCTCGGCGTGGGAGCGCTTGCCCACGCGCAGCGCCTGCTGGAACAGCACGTTGAGGGCGGGACCGACGGTGCCGGCCTCCTGGCCGACGCGCAGCGCCTCGCGGGCCTGGCCGAGGATCTGGCTCTCGCCGAGGACCATCGAGTCGAGCCCGGCCGCGACGTGGAACAGGTGGGAGACCGCGCCGTCGTCGTAGTGGACGTAGAGGTGCTCCAGCACCGCGTCGGGGTGCTCGCCGGTGCGCTCGCCGAGCAGCCGCGAGATCGCCTCGACGCTGCCGTGGAAGCGGTCGACGTCGGCGTAGACCTCGGTGCGGTTGCAGGTCGAGATGACCGTCGCCTCGGTGACGTGGTCGTTGTCGCTGACCTGGCGGATCAGCTTCTGCACGCCCTCGGCGTCGAGGGCGACGCGCTCGAGGACCGGCACGGGTGCCGTCTTGTGGGAGATGCCCACGACCAGGACGCTCATCGCACGCCTCCGACCGGCTGGCCCAGGTCGGCCACGACCTCGGCCACCGTCGCGGGCGCGGAGGACTTGCGCTGCTCGTGGTAGGCGAGGATCTGCAGCTCGCTGGACAGGTCGACGCGGCGCACGTCGACGCCCTCGGGCAGCGAGAGGATCGTCGGCGCGAAGTTGAGGATGCTGCGGATGCCGACCGCGACCATGCGGTCGGCGACGTCCTGGGCCGCCACGGCCGGGGTGGCGATGACGCCGATCCCGACGCCGTGCTCGGCCACGACCGCCTCGAGCTCGTCGAAGCCGCGGATCTCGATGCCGGCCACCACGTCACCGTGACGGGCGGTGTCGGCGTCGAGCAGGGCCACGGTGCGGAAGCCGCGGGAGGAGAAGCCGGAGTAGTTGGCCAGGGCGTGGCCCAGGTTGCCGATGCCGACCACGACCACGGGCCAGTCCTGGGTCAGGCCGATCTCGCGGGAGATCTGGTAGCGGAGGTACTCCACGTCGTAGCCGACGCCGCGGGTGCCGTAGGAACCGAGGTGGGACAGGTCCTTGCGCAGCTTGGCGCTGTTGACGCCGGCGGCGGTCGCGAGCTCGAGGCTGGAGCACGTCGTGGTGCCTGACTCGCTCATCGAGTTGAGCGCCCTCAGGTAGACCGGGAGACGGGCCACCGTCGCCTCGGGGATCCTGGTTCCGCTCACGCTGCGACACTCTCCAGACGATCTGCGCTGGTCGTCCCGCGTTGGACGCCTCAGTCACTCTAGGAGTTTGTGAACGTGCGAACAAACCGACGGTGACCATCGGCTACCACAGGTGAGAATCCTCACCGACTCGGGCCCCCTACCGAACGGTCCTGCGCCCGGGTCGGCCCCGAGGTCAGGCCAGCGCGGCGCGCAGCCGACGCTCGTCGACGCGCCAGAAGTCGTGGCGCCGGCCGTCGACCAGGGTGACGGGGACCTGCTCGCCGTAGGCCTCGAGCAGGTCCGTCGAGGAGTCGACGTCGACCTCGGTGAAGGACTCCCCCAGGTCGTCGCAGACCCGCTGCACGACCTCGCGCGCCGCCTCGCACAGGTGGCAGCCCGGACGCGAGTAGAGGGTGACGCGGGCCTCCCCCGCGGCAGCCGCGCTCACTGCAGGAGTCCCGCGTCGAGGCGACGGGCCGCGGCGCGCAGCCGGCCCTTCTGGATCTTGCCGGTGGCGGTGTAGGGCAGCTGGTCCACGACCTCGACCACGCCGGGCTGCTTGAAGCGGGCCAGCCGCTCCGCGCAGTGGCGGCGCACGAGGTCGGCGAGCTCGACGGGGTCGGCGCCGGGGGTCGCCGGCGTCACGTAGGCGACCACCGCCTCGCCGGTGTGCTCGTCGGGCACGCCCACGACGGCGACGGCGGCGATCTCGGCCAGCTCGCCGACGACCTCCTCGACCTCGACCGGGAAGACGTTGAAGCCCGAGACGATGACCAGGTCCTTGACCCGGTCGACGAGGTAGAGGTCGCCGTCGGGGTCGACCAGGCCGACGTCGCCGGTGGCCCACCAGCCGTCGGCGTCGGGCCCTCCGGCGCCGTCGGGCCAGTAGCCGGAGAACAGGTTGGCGCCGCGCAGCCAGATCTCGCCGGCGTCGTCGGGGCCGGTGGCACGCCCGGCCTCGTCGACCAGGCGGAGCTCGATGCCGGGCAGGGGGGCGCCCACCGACCGCGGTCGCAGCTCGCGGCTGCTCAGCGTCGAGGTGACGACCGGCGCCGCCTCGGTGAGGCCGTAGCCCTGGTGGACCTCCACCCCGGTGCGCTCGCTGAAGGCGGCGGTCAGGTCGGGCGGCAGCGGCGCGGAGCCGCTGAGCACGAGCCGCACCGGGCCGAGGCGGTCCTCCAGGCCCGGGACGGCCATCCACTGCGGGAACACGGGCGGGGCGACCGGCAGCACCGAGACCGCCTCGTCCTCGATGAGGTCCAGCGAGCTCTCGGCGTCGAAGCCGTCGACCAGCACCATCCGTGCGTGCTGGCGCAGCACCTGTCCGAGCACGGCGTTGAGGCCGTAGACGTGGTAGAGCGGCAGCACCCCCAGCACGACGTCGCGGCCGGTCACCATCGGCGGGTCGACCTGCGCGACCTGGTCGATGCTCGCGAGCAGCGCGCGGTGGGAGAGCATCGCCGCCCGGGGCCGGCCCGAGGCACCGCTGGTGTAGAGCAGCACGGCCAGGCCCTCGGGGTCCGAGCGCTGCGGGACCGGACGCGCCTGCTTGGCCACCAGCTGGTCCCAGCCGCGCTCGCCGGGCGCCAGGGTGGTGCCGACCGTGACGATCCTCGGCCGGGTCGAGGGCTCGAGGCCGGCCGTCAGCATCGCCTCGCCAAGACCCTGCACGGCCGCGCGCACCGTGGTGATGGTGGAGGCGTCGGCGACGACCATGCGGGTGCCCGAGTCCACCAGCACCCGCACCAGCTCGCCGGTGACGCTGCGGGGGTTGACCGGCACCGCCACCATCCCGGCGCGCAGGGTGCCGAGGTAGGCCGCCACGAACTCGATCGTGTTGCCCGCCGCGATCATCACGCGGTAGCCCGCGACCATGCCGGCGTCGGTGAGGCCCTGGACCACGCGGGCGACCAGGTCGTCGAGCGCGGCCCAGGTGACCGAGCGGCCGGTGGACGCCTCGGAGAGAGCGATCTTGTGGGGTTCCTCGACGTGCGCCCGGGTCAGGAGATCGGCGACGTTGGACTCCATCGCAGGAGTGTGACACATCACGACCTCCCCCTAGTCTGTGCGGGTGACACCGCCCCGCACCCCCGCCGGCGGCCCGAGGCCGGGAGCCGCCGGCCCCAACCTGCGCCGTCGCTCCCAGCTCGCGGGCGAGGCCGCCGCCGCGATCGCGGAGGTCGAGAGCGCGCTCACCGTGGAGGCCGACTCCGGGTCGGCGGCCTTCTTCGACGTCGACAACACGGTCATGCAGGGCGCCTCGATCTTCCACCTCGCCCGCGGCCTGCACCGCCGCGAGTTCTTCACCACCAAGGACATCCTGGGCGCCGCCTGGAAGCAGGCCTACTTCCGCGTCGTGGGCGTCGAGGACCCCGACCACGTCGCCGACGCCCGGGCCTCGGCCCTGTCCTTCATCGCCGGCCACACCGTCGCCGAGCTGGAGTCGCTGGGCGAGGAGATCTTCGACGAGCGGATGGCCCACCGGATCTGGCCCGGCACCCGGGCGCTGGCCCAGCTGCACCTCGACCAGGGCCAGCGGGTCTGGCTGGTGACCGCCGCGCCCATCGAGATCGCCACCATCATCGCCCGGCGCCTGGGACTGACCGGTGCGCTCGGCACGGTGGCCGAGCACGTCGACGGCGTCTACACCGGCGCCCTGGTCGGCGAGATGCTGCACGGCTCGGCCAAGGCGGTGGCGGTGCGCGAGCTCGCGGACCGGTTCGACCTCGACCTGGCGCGCTGCTCGGCGTACTCCGACTCCTACAACGACCTGCCGATGCTCGACATCGTCGGTGACCCCTGCGCCATCAACCCCGACGCCCGGCTGCGCGAGCACGCCCGCGCCCAGGGGTGGCGGGTCCGCGACTACCGCACCGGGCGCAAGGCGGCCCGCGCGGGCGTGTTCACCGCCGCGGTGGCCGGGGCGGTGGCCGGCACGGCCGCGGCCGGCGCGGCGCTGCGCCGCAAGGTCACCTGACCCCGTCCCGGGCGGGAGGCCGGAACGGTCCGTCGTACCGGTTCACATGTGTCCACTGGAGAAGTAGTCTCGCGGCAAGTTCAACAGGGACCCGGTCGCCGACCGGTGGGGGACGCCATGCACGCAACCGCGGTCGAGGCCGGCCTCGACGCGCTGCGCCGTGCCGTCCTCGAGGTGCTGCTCAGCCTCGCCGACGGTCCCGCCGACGGCGCCGGCCCGGGGCGTCCCGGCGGCACGGGCACGCCCATCGCCCCCGACGACCACGACCAGGCCGCCTCCTCGGCCCAGGACGAGGCCGAGCAGACCCGGCTGATCGCCCTGGTCGAGCTCGCACGCGGCGGCGACAGCGAGGCGTTCGGCCAGCTCTACGACCACTACCAGCCGAGCGTGTTCCGCTTCCTCTACTACCGGGTCGGGTCGGTGCAGCTGGCCGAGGACCTCACCTCGGACACCTTCTTCCGGGCGCTGCGGGCGATGAGCTCGTTCCGCTGGCAGGGCAAGGACTTCGGCGCCTGGCTGATGACCATCGCGCGCAACCTGACGATGGACCACTACAAGGCCGGCCGCACCCGCCTGGAGCAGACGACCGAGGACATGAACACCCTCGACACCAGCACGGAGGGTCCGGAGACCTCCGTGCTCGCGAGCCTCACCCACGAGGCGCTGCTCACGGCGCTGACCGAGCTGCCCACCGAGCAGCGCGAGTGCCTGGTGATGCGGTTCCTCCAGGGCCTGTCCATCGCCGAGACGGCCGAGGTCCTGGGCCGCAGCGCGGGAGCGGTCAAGCAGCTCCAGCTACGCGGCGTGCGCAACCTGGCCAAGGCGCTGCCGGAGGACCTCCGGTGAGCTGGGCGGCCCAGTCGGCTCACTCCGTGGACGGATCGGCGGACGGCATAACCTCGGTGACGAAGACCTCGTTGACGGCTTCGTCAGCGTGCGTCACCCTCCCGGCCCCCGGCCGGGACCGTGGCCGCACTCCTTCCGCGCCACCAGGACGACCCGCATGAGACCCCTCGCTCCCCCAGGCCGCGCTGCCGAGGAGTTCGCACGCGTCCTCGACGGGACGGCGACCCCGGAGCTGCGCGAGCGGTACGCCGCCCAGCTGCGCACGCTCGAGCGGGTGGCGCAGGTCCCGCTGGTCTCGCCCCGCCCCGCCTTCACCGCCGACCTGCGCGAGCAGCTGCTCCGTGCCGCCGAGACCGAGCTGGTCGCGGGGCCGTCGGCGACCGTCCACGAGCTGCGGCCGCGCGAGCAGGGCCGCACCTCGCGGCGCCTGGGCACCGTGGCCGCCAGCCTGGTGATCGTGGGCGGCTCGGCCGGCATGGCCGCCGCGGCCGGCGGATCCCTGCCGGGAGACGCGCTGTTCCCCGTCAAGCGCGGCACCGAGCAGGTGGGCACCGCCCTCAGCTTCGGCGACGTCGACAAGGGTCGCTCGCTGCTCGGCCAGGCCGGGACGCGGCTGTCCGAGGCGCAGGACCTGCAGGGCCGGGGTGCCGACGACGCCATGGTGGCGGGCTCGGTCGACGCGTTCCGCAGCGCGGCCGACGCCGGGTCGCAGCGGCTCTTCGACGCCTACGACACCGACCCCGACACCGCCTCGCTCACGCTGCTGCGCGGCTTCACCGCCACCCAGATGGACGTCCTCGCGGCGATGGCCCCCGAGGCCGACCCGACGGTGGCCTCCGCGCTCGCCGACGCCGCCGACACCCTGGCCGACATCGACCAGGCGGCGCTGGTGCGCTGCGGCAGCTGCGGGCCCGACGAGGCCGTGACCACGCCGCAGGCGCTCTCCCAGGGTGCCGGTGCCGCGACCGTCGACTCGCTGCTGGCCCGCCCCGCCTCCCAGGCACGGGTCGACCGCGAGGCCATGGACGCGCTCCAGACCGCGCAGATCGAGCAGCTCCGCCGGATGGCCCAGCAGCGTGCCGGCGAGCTCGGCGACGCTCCGGCCGGGGTGCGCGACGCGCTCCCGACGATCCCCAGCACCCCGCACGGCCCCGTGGCGAGCACCCTCACCGCCGGCGCCCGCGCCGGCGACGGACTGCTGTCGGCCGACGGCCCGGTCGCGGGCCTGCTCGACGGCCCGGTGACCGAGCTGGTCACCGGCGTGACCGGCACCGTCACCCAGGTCACCGGCACGGTGCCGAAGACCGGCACCCCGCTCGACCAGCCGGTCCAGGACCTGACCGACACGGTCGACGGCGTCACCAGCAGCGTCCTGCCCTGACCGGCCCGCGTCCGCCGGTCGGTCAGCCGAAGACGGAGCGGCGCTTGACCAGCAGCGTGTAGAGCGTCTGCTGGATCGACTCGCGCACCTGGTCGGTCACGTTGAACACCAGCATCGGGTCGTCGGCGGCGCCGGTGTCGTAGTCGTCGGTGCGGATCGGCTCGCCGAACTCGATGAGCCACTTCGACGGCAGCGGGATCATGCCCAGCGGCCCGAGCAGGGGGAACAGCGGCGTGATCGGCAGGTAGGGGATGCCGAGCAGGCGCGCCAGCGACGGCACGTTGCCGACCAGGGGGTAGATCTCCTCGGCGCCGACGACCGAGGTCGGCACGATCGGCACGCCGGTGCGGATGGCGGCCGAGACGAACCCGCCGCGACCGAAGCGCTGCAGCTTGTAGCGCTCGCTGAACGGCTTGCCGATGCCCTTGAAGCCCTCGGGCCACACGCCGACGAGCTCGCCGCCGCGCAGCATCCGCTCGGCGTCCTCGTTGCAGGCCAGGGTGGCGCCCCCGCGGCGGGCCAGGTCGGCCACGACGGGCAGCTTGAAGACCAGGTCGGCGCCCAGCGCCCGCAGGTGGCGACCGGTCTGGTCGTGCACGCTCACCATGGTCATGAGGCCGTCGACCGGGACGGTGCCGGAGTGGTTCGACACCACCAGGGCGCCACCGTGGGCCGGGATGTTGTCGGCGCCGATGACGTCGATGCGGAACCACTTCTGCGCGAGCGGTCGCAGCGCCGCCAGCAGGAACTGCTCGGTCAGCTCCTCGTCGAAGCCGTAGTCGTCGACCGCGTAGTCACCGGTCAGCCGTCGGCGCAGGAACGCCAGGATCTCGGCCAGCCGGGGCTCCCAGCTGTCGCCGAACACCTCCTTGGCCGCGGAGGTGAAGCTGGAGAGCAGCTCTCGCGGCGAGATGCTGGGGCCGGGCAGGCGGTGCTCGGTGCGGGTGGGGGCGCGCTCGGGGACCAGCACCGGCGGGGCCGGCGTCCGGGGAGCCGCGGTGACGTCGTCGGCGCGCCGCGACTGGGCGGGCACGACGGGCGGCTCGCCCGGCTGGTCGAGGGGCTGCTCGACCGACCGCTCGACGGGGCGTTCGACCGGGCGTTCGACGGGGCCGTCCACCGCCTGATCGGCGGCACGGTCGCGGAGGGCGTCGGTCGGGGCCGGCGTCCGGTCCCGCGCGGGCACGGCCTCGGCCGCCTCGGCGGCCTCGACGGCGCGGGCACGCGCGGCCGACCGCGGCGCCAGGCTGCGGCTGTTGCTCGAGGGCTTGGACTCGCCCGTGCCGCGACCGGGGCGTCCGCGGGTGCCGATGGGGATGATCTCGGCGTCACCCATCGAGGTCACCCATCGACGTGGTCCTCGGTGCGTCGGGAGCCGTCGATCGCGCGCATCGCCCCGACCAGCGCGGCCTCGGCGGAGCGGACCCGCTCGGGCGAGAGCACCCCCTGGCGCAGCGAGGCGGCGAAGTCGTCGAAGGCCTCGAGGGTGGTGAAGCGCGGGTGGAAGCCGAACATCGTGCGCATCCGCGTGGTGTCCATGCCGCGGCCGTGGCGCAGGTAGGCGACGGCCTCGGGCGAGAAGTCGGCGACCTTGGTCTGCCGGATGGCCGAGCCGAACGACGGCACGGCGAAGCCGGGGAGCGGCACCGAGGGGCGACCGAGGCGGCGGACGGCCTGGCCGAGGGTGAGGACCCCGTCGCCGGCGACGTTGTAGGTGCCGGTCACCTCGGAGGCGACGGCGTGCTCCAGCGCGTCGAGGGCGTCCTGCTCGTGGAGCAGCTGCAGCCGCGGGTTGTGGCCCAGCACGGTCGGGACGACCGGCAGCCCGAAGTAGCCGGTCATCGCGGTGGTGATCTGCGGTCCGATGACGTTGGCCATCCGCAGCGTCGTCACCGCGACGTCGGGGCGGCGGCGCGCGAAGCCACGGGTGTAGGACTCGACCTCGCTGATGTCCTTGGCGAACCCGCCGCCCGCGAGCCGCTTGGCCGTCATGCCCTCGGTGAACATGGCCGGGTCGCGGTGCGAGGCGCCGTAGAACGCGGCGCTGGACTTGAGCACCAGCTTGCGCACGTCGGGCGCCTGCTGGCAGGCGGCCAGGAGCTGCATCGTCCCGATGACGTTGAGCTCCTTGGTCGAGGAGCGCCCCCCGGCCGCCGCCGGGGTGGCCGTCACGCTGGCGTGCACGACGGTGTCGATCCGCTCCCGCACGATCACCTTGGCGATGACCGGGTTGCGGATGTCGGCGCGCACGAAGTCCGCTCCCGCCAGGTCTCCCCGCGGCGGCAGCACGTCGACCGCGATGACGCGGTCGACCACCGGTGACCTCGACAGCTGCACCGCGACGCGGCGCCCGAGATCACCGGCGACTCCGGTGACGAGCACGACCCGGCCCATGGGGCGTGGGCTTACTTGCCCAGACGACGACGCTGCACGCGCGTCTTCTTCAGCAGCTTGCGGTGCTTCTTCTTCGCCATGCGCTTGCGGCGCTTCTTGATGACAGAACCCACGTCGGACCTATTCGTTGTCGGAACACTCAGGCATGCCGCGTCCGGGTCGGACGCGGCGAAGGGCCCAGCCTAACCGTCGACCCCCGGGCGGACGAATCGGTGTCCGGCGACGGGCGCGGACCGGGGGCGAGGCGGGCTCGAGGTGGGTGCGACCGGGTCAGCCGGCGTTGAAGAAGCTGGTGCGGAGGTACTCGTGGACGTCGTCCTCGGAGACCCGGAAGGAGCGTCCGACCCGGACGGCGGCGAGCTCGCCGTTGTGGACGAGGCGGTAGACCGTCATCTTCGAGACCCGCATCATGGCGGCGACCTCGGCGACGGTGAGGAACTTCACCTCGGAGATGTCTCCGGGCAGGTTCGTGGGCATGGCTCACCAGGCTTTCGTCTCGCGCGTCCCCGCCGTCCGATGACGACCCTCGCGTGCGTTGGGAGAAATATAGGACTGTGTGTGACCTGTGTGCCACAGATTCCCGGAAGTGACTCGTGTGGCGTCGGCGTGTCGACTTGCCACCCTGTCACACGGCTCTCACATCAACGGGTCGAGGCCGTGCTCGGGGAAGACGGCGTCCCGGGTGGCCTGCACCGCGCGGTCGAGCCAGGTGTCGGGGTCGAAGCCGCCCGACCAGTCCTGGTAGGCCACCGAGCGGCCGTCGGTCATCCGCGACGGGGCTCGTACGCCGAGGCGCTCGGCGACCTGGTCGCGCCAGTCGGCCGGGGTGTCGAGCGTGGGGTCCAGCGGGTGGCCCGAGACCACGGCCAGCAGGTGGGTCCACGCCCGCGGCACGACGTCGACCACGGCGTACCCGCCGCCGCCGAAGGCCAGCCACCGGCCGCCGGCCGCCTCGTGGGCGAGGTCGTGCAGGGCGAGGTAGCTCGCGCGCTGGCCGTCGACGCTCAGCGCGAGGTGGGCCAGCGGGTCGTCGCGGTGGCTGTCGCAGCCCTGCTGGGTCACCAGCACGTCGGGCGCGAACTCGCGCAGCAGCGGCGGCACCACGGCGTGGAAGGCCCGCAGCCAGCCCGCGTCGGCGGTGCCGGGCGGGAGCGCGACGTTGACCGCCGTGCCGAGGGCCTCCGGGCCGCCGGAGTCCTGCGGGAAGCCGGTGCCGGGGAACAGCATCTGGCCGGTCTCGTGCAGCGACACCGTCAGCACGCGCGGGTCGTTGTAGAAGATCTGCTCCACGCCGTCGCCGTGGTGGACGTCGACGTCGACGTAGGCCACCTTGCGCGCGCCGTTGGCCAGCAGCCAGCGGATCGCCACGGCGACGTCGTTGTAGACGCAGAAGCCGCTCACCCGGTCGGGCATGGCGTGGTGCAGGCCGCCCGCGATGTTGGCGGCGTGGTCGACCTCGCCGGACCACACCTGCCGCGCCGCCTCGATGCTGGCGCCCACGACGTGGCGCCCCGCCTCGTGCATGCCGCGGAAGGTCGGGTTGTCGTCGTTGCCGAGCCCGCGGGCCAGGTCGACCTTGGTCGGGTCGTTGCTCGTGGCCATCACGGCCTCGATCAGCGCCGGGTCGTGCACGGTGACGAGGTCGTCCTCGGTGGCGTCGGGGGCGTCGACGAGCCGCAGCCCGTCGAGGACGCCGACGGCGCGGGCGAGGTCGACGGTGAGGTCCACCCGCACGGGGTTCATCGGGTGGTCGGAGCCGAAGTCGTAGCGGGTCAGCGACTCGTCGTAGACCAGGCTCGCGCGGCAGCTCCGGGCCCCGGGCCCGGCGGGCGGCTCAGTCATCGGACGCGGCGAGGGCCACGGACCGGTCGCGTGCGGCCTCCATCGCGCCGATGAACGCCGCCCGGACCTTGTGGTCCTCGAGCTGCCGGATGGCCGCCGCCGTGGTGCCGCCCGGCGAGGTGACCCGCTCGCGCAGCACCGTGGGGTGCTCCCCGGTCTCGCGCAGCATCTTGGCCGAGCCCACCAGCGTCTGGACGACCAGCTCGGTGGCGGTGCTGCGGGGCAGCCCGAGGTGCACGCCGGCCTCGATCATCGACTCCACCACGAAGAACAGGTACGCCGGACCGGAGCCGCTGATCGCCGTGACCGCGTCCTGCTGCTTCTCCGGCACCCGCACCACGCGTCCGGTCGCGGCCAGCATCGCCTCGGCGCGGGCCAGGTGCTCCTCGTCGCAGTGGCTGCCGGGCGAGATCGCGGCCATGCCCTCGTCGACCAGGGCCGGGGTGTTGGGCATGACGCGGACGACGGGGACACCTGCCGGCAGTCGGCCCTCGACGTACGCCGTGGTGATGCCGGCCGCCAGGCTGACCACGAGCTGGCCGGGCACCACGTGGGGCGCGATCTCGGCGAGCACGCTGCCCATGTCCTGCGGCTTGACGACCAGCGCGACGGTGTCCGATCCCGCGACCTCGGCGAGGTCGGCCACGACGCGCACGCCGTAGCGCTCCGCCAGCTCGGCGGCCCGCTCGCGGCGCTTCTCGACCACCAGCAACGAGCCCGGGTCGTAGCCGCCGCGCACCAGGCCCGAGAGCAGGGTCTCGCCCATCACGCCCGCACCGATGACGGCCACGGTGCCCGTGCCGCTCACGCGAGCCTCGCTTCCGGGCTCACTTCTGGGACACCAGCGAGCGCAGGAAGAAGCTGAGGTTCTGCGGGCGCTCGGCCAGGCGACGCATCAGGTAGCCGTACCACTCGTCGCCGTAGGGCAGGTAGACCCGCACCTTCTCGCCGGCGTCGGCCAGCCGCTTCTGCTCCTCGGCGCGGATGCCGTAGAGCATCTGGAACTCGTAGCTGCCGGGCGTGCGGCCGTTGCGGGTCGCCAGCGCCGAGGCGATCTTGACCAGCCGCGGGTCGTGGGTGGCCACCATCGGGTAGCCGGAGCCGGCCATCAGCACCTTGAGGCAGCGCACGTAGGACTTGTCGACCTCGTGGCGCTCCTGGAAGGCGACCTCCTCGGGCTCCTTGTAGGCGCCCTTGCACAGCCGCACCCGGCTGCCCTCGTGGGCCAGGACGCGGCAGTCGGACTCGGTGCGGTGCAGGTAGGCCTGCAGCACCGCGCCCGTGTCGGGGAAGTCCTTGCGCAGCTCGCGCAGCGTCGCCAGGGTCGCGTCGGTGGTGGTGTGGTCCTCCATGTCGAGGGTCACCGTCGTGCCGACCATCTGGGCCGCGCGGCAGATCCGGCGGCCGTTCTCGGTCGAGAGCTTGGCACCGACCTCGGGCAGGGCCTGGCCGATCGCGGAGAGCTTGACGCTCACCTCGGCGTGCCGGGCCAGGCCGGCGGAGCCCAGGGCCTGGAGCAGGTCGAGGTACGCCGCGACGGTCGCCTCGGCCTGGGCCTCGTCGAGGGTGTCCTCGCCGAGGAAGTCGAGGGTGACGAACAGGCCGTCGTCCGCGAGCACCTGGGTCGCGGCCACCGCCTGCTCGGTGTGCTCGCCGGGGACGTAGCGCGTGACGAGGCCGCTGCTGACCGGCATCCGGGTCACCACGTCCTTGACGCGATGGCTGCGCGAGAGCAGCAGGAGCAGTTGACGGAGCACGGGCATCCCTCCCCGGGTGGGCGTTCCGGTCACGGTAACGCCCCCGGACCGGCTGGCACGATGAGGCCCGTGCCCGATCCCCTGACGACGCCGTCCGCCCCCCGGCCCCACGCCGCCGACCTCGGCCTGGGGACGGCCGCGCTGGGCCGTCCGGAGTACCTCAACCTGGACCACGGCCGCGACCTGGCGAGCGGTGACCTGGGCGACGGCGGTGGCGCCCGCTACGACCGCCACCGCCTCGAGCAGCACGCCCACGAGGTCCTCGACGCCGCCTGGACGCAGGGCGTGCGCCACCTCGACGCCGCGCGCTCGTACGGCGCTGCTGAGGCGTTCGTCGGCAGCTGGCTGGCGGCCCACCCCGGCCGCCGCGAGCAGCTGCGGATCGGCTCCAAGTGGGGCTACACCTACGTCGCGGACTTCCGGCCCGGCGCCACGGAGCACGAGACCAAGGACCACTCCGAGCAGACCCTGGCCCGGCAGTGGCCCGAGACGCTCGCCGCGCTCGGGAGCCCGCCCGACCTCTACCTGGTGCACAGCCTCACCTCGGACAGCCCGGCCCTGGACGACGCCCGGCTGCTCGACCGGCTGCGCGGCCTGGCCGCCGACGGGGTGCGGGTCGGGCTCTCGACCAGCGGCCCCGACCAGGGCGAGGTGCTGGTGCGGGCGCTCGCGCTGGACCGCACGCCGTTCAGCACCGTGCAGGCGACGTGGAACCTCCTCGAGCCGTCCGCCGGGCCGGCGCTCCTCCGGGCGCACGAGGCCGGCTGGTCGGTCGTGGTCAAGGAGGCGATGGCCAACGGCCGGCTCGCCGCCGCCGACGGGCCGCTGGCCGCGGCCGCACGCGGGCTCGGCACCACGCCCGACGCGCTGGCGCTGGCCGCCGCCACCCGGCAGCCGTGGGCCGACGTCGTGCTGAGCGGCGCCAGCGCCCTCGCGCAGCTCCGCTCCAACCTGGCGGCGCGGGCGCTGGTCGACGACCACGGTGAGGCGACCGGCGCGGTCCTGGACGACCTCGCGGGTCCGGGCGGCCCCGCGGAGCCGGCGGCGGCGTACTGGGCCACCCGCAAGCGCCTGCCCTGGACCTGACCCCCGCGCAGCGCCCCGGGGCTCAGCCCAGCTCGGTCGCGACCGCCTCGGCCCAGACCACCACGGCGTGGGCGCCCGGGTCGGGCGTGCCCTTGGCCCGCTCGCCGAGGTAGCTCGACCGGCCCACCTTGGCGACGTGGTCGGCCGTGCCGGCCGTGCCCTCGCGGGCGGCGGCGAGCGCGCGCGCGACGGCGTCGCCCGAGGCGTCGCCGGCGTCCAGCCGCTCGCGCCAGGTGCGGGCCAGCGGCACCAGCGCGTCGAGCATGGTGCGGTCGCCGAGCGAGGCGCCGCCGACCTCGCCGATGCCCTCGGCGCCCGCCGCGAGCGCCTCGACCCAGCCGACCGCACCGGCGTCGGCGTCGTCGAGGACGGCCGCGGCGCGCAGCAGCAGGATGGAGTAGAGCGGGCCCGAGGTGCCGCCGATGGCCCGGCGCAGCGTCGCGGCGGCGCCGCGCAGGGCACCCGCCGGGTCGGCCGGGTAGTCGTCGAGCTCGGCCTCGACCGCCCGGGCCCCGCGGTCCAGGCCGGTGCCGAGGTCGCCGTCGCCGACCTCGCTGTCCATCCGGGTCAGCTCGGGCTCGGCCTCGCGCAGCGCGGCGCACGCCGCCAGGAGCCCGCGGCGCACGGGGCTGTCGGCCGCCAGGCGTCCCCCGCGCCCGGCCGGGGCCGACGGGTCGTCGGGGACCGAGGGGGCGGCGACCTCGCTCGCCTCCTGGGGGGCGACGCGGCCGCGGTGCTCCGCGGGCCAGGCGGAGGTCCGCGTCGGGGCGTCGAGCAGCGCCAGCAGCTCGTCGTCGACGGGGAGCACCGACACCGAGCAGCCCGGCATGTCCAGGGCGGTGAGGAAGCGGCCCACCCAGGCCCGCTCCACGACGGCCCCGCGCCCGCGCAGCGCGCGCAGCGCGCCCCGGGCGACCACGTCGAGCTCGCTGGGCGGGGTGGTCCCGAGGTCGTTGACGAGCAGCACCACGCGGGCGCCGTCCGCGAGTCCCGCGTCGTCGGCCACAGCCCCCACCAGCCGGTCGGCGACCTCGTCGGCGGTGACCAGCGCCCCGCGCTCGACCCCGGCCTCGCCGTGGATGCCCAGGCCCCACTCGACCTCGTCCTCGCCGAGCTCGAAGCCGGGCCGGCCGACCGCGGGCACGGTGCAGGCGCCGAGCGAGACCCCCATCGACCGGACGCCCTCGGCGGCGCGCTGCGCCAGGGCGCGCACGCCCGCCAGGTCGTCGCCGCGGGCCGCGGCCGCGCCCGCCACCTTGTGGACCAGCACGGTGCCGGCGATCCCCCGGCGCCCGGCGTGCTCGCCCTCCGCCGCCAGCGCGACGTCGTCGCCGACGACCACCATCTCCACGTCGATGCCCTCGGTGCGGGCGATCTCGGCCGCCAGCCCGAAGTTGAGGCGGTCACCGGTGTAGTTCTTCACGACCAGCAGCACGCCGGCCTCCTGCCCGACGGCGCGCACCGCGGCCAGCACCGCGTCGGTCGAGGGCGAGGTGAACACGTCGCCCACCACCGCGCCGGTGAGCATGCCCTCGCCGACGTAGCCGCCGTGGGCGGGCTCGTGGCCCGCACCCCCGCCCGAGACCAGGGCGACCCGTCCGCCGAGCTCGGCGTGGTCGCGTCGCAGCACGACGGTCTGCCCGGCCAGCAGCACCAGGCCCGGGTCGGCGGCGACCAGTCCCTGCAGCATCTCCGGGACGAGGTCCCCGACCTGGTTGATGAGCTTCTTCATGCTCACCGACCCTAGTCAGGCTCAGCGCGTCTGGCGACGGAGCGTGAGGGCGCCGAGCGCGACCGCCCCCACGGCGTACGCCGCGACCACGGCGACGTCACCGCCCACCGACGGGGAGGCCGAGCGCGCCGTGGCCTGCATCGCGTCGACGGCGTACGACAGGGGCAGCACGTCGGCGACCGCCCCGAGCACCCGCGGCAGGTCCTCGCGCGGGACGAACAGGCCGCACAGCAGCAGCTGCGGGATCACCAGCGCCGGCATGAACTGGACGGCCTGGAACTCGGTGCGGGCGAAGGCCGACACGAGCAGGCCCAGCGCCGTGCCGAGGACCGCGTCGGCCACCGCCACCACGAGCAGCAGCCACACCGGCCCGGCGACGTCGAGGCCGAGCAGCCCGACGCACACCAGCACCGCGGCCGCCGACTGCGCGACGGCGACCAGGCCGAAGGCGAGCAGGTAGCCGAGCAGGAAGTCCAGGCGCCCCATCGGCAGCGCCAGCAGCCGCTCGAGGGTCCCGGAGGTGCGCTCGCGCAGCGTGGTCACCGAGGTGACCAGGAACATCACCACGAACGGCACCAGCGCCAGCAGCGCGGGCCCGAGCCGGTCGAAGCCGCCCACGGCGGCGGGCAGGTCGGAGTACATCCAGGACAGCAGGGCCACCAGCAGGCAGGGCAGCACCAGCATCATCGCCAGGGTGCGGTGGTCGCGACGCAGCTGGGCCAGCACGCGCAGCGCCACCGCACCGGTGACGCGGGGGCTCACGAGCGCTCCACCAGGGCGACGAACGCCGACTCGACGTCGGTCTCCCCCGTGGCGGCGAGCAAGCCGGCCGGGGTGTCGTCGGCGATCACCCGGCCCTGCCTCATCAGCAGCAACCGGTCGCAGCGCACCGCCTCGTCCATCACGTGGCTGGAGACCAGCACCGCGGCCCCGGCGCGGGCCAGCTCGTGGAACCGGTCCCACAGGGAGCGGCGCAGCAGCGGGTCGAGGCCCACCGTGGGCTCGTCGAGCACCAGCAGCTCGGGCTCGGCGAGCAGGGCGACCGCGAGCGAGACCCGGGAGCGCTGCCCGCCCGAGAGCCGGCCCACCAGCCGGTCGGCGAGGTCGCCGAGCGCCACCTGCGCCAGGCAGGCGGCCACCCGGTCGGGACCGACCCCGACCACCCGGGCGAAGAAGCGGAGGTTCTCGGCGACGGTGAGGTCGTCGTACACGCTGGGCTGCTGGGTGACGTAGCCGATCCGCCGCCGCAGCGACGCCGCGCCCGCCGGCTCGCCCAGCACCTCGACGCTGCCCGGCGGGTGCCGCTGCACCCCGACGAGGGTGCGCATCAGGGTGGTCTTGCCGCAGCCCGAGGGGCCCAGCAGCCCGGTGACCTGGCCGGCGGCGACGTCGAAGCGCAGGTCGTGGAGCGCGGCGCGGCCGCCACGGACGACCGTCAGGCCCTGCACCCGCACCGCGCGACCGGTCATGCCTGATCAAGCACCCGTGCGGGTGCCGCCGTCAAGCGTCGGTGGCCGGGGCCGCGAAGTGCAGCCGCGTGAAGGCGAGCGTCTCGAGCAGGTCGGCCTCGCGCACCTCGGGGTCGGCCGCGCGACGGGTGTTGATCTCGGCCACCACGTGGCCCTCGAACCCGCGGGCGGCGAGCCCCTCGAGGAAGGGACCGCAGGGCATCACCCCGTGCCCCGGCACCAGGTGCTCGTCCTTGGGCGAGCCGCTGCCGTCGGTCATGTGCACGTGGCGGAGCCGGTCGCCGAGCCGCTCGGCCATCGCGACCGGGTCGGACTGGGCGGTGGCGGCGTGGGAGAGGTCGACGGTGGTGTTCGCGTACGACTCCTCGGAGGGGTCCCAGCCGGGCTGGTAGACCTTTATCTCACGTCGCGACGTCGCCCGCCACGGATACATGTTCTCCACCGCGAAGGCGATGCCCGTGCGGCGCTCGAGCTCGGCGATGCCCTCGACGAAGCCGGCGGCGTACTCGCGCTGCCAGCGGAAGGGCGGGTGGACCACCACGACGTCGGCGTCCAGGGCGTGGGCCATCTCGGCGCTCCGCTCGAGCTTGACCCACGGGTCGGTGCCCCACACCCGCTGGGTGATGAGCAGGCACGGGGCGTGGACGGCGCAGACCGGGACGCCGTGCTGGTCGCGCAGCGCCAGGATCCGGTCGGTGCTCTGGCTGACGAGGTCGATGCTGACCATCACCTCGACCGCGTCGTAGCCCAGCCGCTCGGCGTAGTCGAAGGCGTGCGCGGTGGGCTCGGGGTAGACCGAGGCGGTGGAGAGGCCGAACAGGGGTGGCGCCACGCTCAGCCCAGGGCGCTGAGCTGGTCGAGGCGGTCGAGGATGACGCCCTCACGCAGCGCCCAGGGGCAGATCTCGAGTGCCTCGAGGTCGAAGACGTCGAGCACGGCCTCGGCCACCATCGCCCCGGCCAGCACCTGGTGGGCCCGGCCCGAGGAGACCCCGGGCAGTCCGGCGACGTCGGCGAGGTCCATGTCGAGCAGCCGCGGCACCCAGGTGGCCAGCTCGTCGGCCGGCAGCACGCGGCGCACGAAGCGGCCCTCCGAGGAGGGCGCCGCCCCGCAGATGCGGGCCAGCGAGCGGAACGTCTTGGAGGTCGCGACCGCGTGGTCGGGCGCACCGCCGCGCAGCAGGGTGCCCGCGTCGCGGGCCACCACGGTGCGCAGGTCCTTGCGGAGCTCGCGCAGCGCCGCGGCCTCCGGCGCCTTCCCGCCCGGGAAGTGCGTCCGGGCCAGGCGGCCGGCGCCGAGCGGCAGGCTCCAGGCCACGTCGGGGGTCTCGGAGTCTCCTCCCGCGATCTCGAGCGAGCCGCCGCCGATGTCGAACACGGCCAGCCGGCCCGAGGACCACCCGAACCAGCGTCGTACGGCGAGGAAGGTCAGCCGCGCCTCGTCCTCGCCGGGCAGCACCCGGACCTCGACGCCGGTCTGCTCCTCGACGTGGCGCAGCACCTCGTCGCCGTTGCCGGCCTCGCGGATCGCGGAGGTCGCGAAGGAGAAGACCTGCTCGCAGCCCTTGTCCTCGGCCGCCTCGAGCGCCCGCGCCACGAAGGCGGTCAGCGCCTCGACGCCGCGCCGGCTGATGGTGCCGTCGGCCTCGAGGTGCTCGGCGAGCCGCAGCGGCTCCTTCACCGACGACGCCGGCAGGGGTGCGGCGCCCCGGTAGGCGTCGACCACCAGCAGGTGGCCGGTGTTGGAGCCGATGTCGAGCACACCGAGGCGCATGGGTCGAGGCTACCGGTCGGGCACGGGCCGCCTCGGGGCGCGGCATAGGCTCGCGCTCGTGCCCGAGGTCGATCTGGTCTTCCCCCGTGCCTGGATCGAGTTCCAGGACCCCGCCGACGCCGACCAGGTCTTCCGCTGCGACCTGACCTGGCTCACGTCGAGCTGGACCTGCATCTTCGGCCAGGGCTGCCAGGGCATCTACGAGACCGCCCCCGACGCGGGCTGCTGCACCCTCGGCGCCCACTTCTCCGACGGCGACGACGAGGAGCGGGTGGCCGGCTGGGTCGCGCAGCTCGACGACGCGCACTGGCACCACCGCGACCAGGCCCTGGACCGCCGCGGCCGGCTGCAGCGCAGCGGGTGGGTCGACACCGACGACGAGGGCGAGCGCAAGACCCGCGTGGTCGACGGCGCCTGCATCTTCCACAACCCCCGCGGCTCGGCCGCCGGCTACGGCTGCGCGCTGCACGGGCTGGCCCTGGACCGCGACGTGCACTTCGTCGAGACCAAGCCCGACGTGTGCTGGCAGCTGCCGATCCGCCGCACCTTCCGCGACGTCGAGCGCCCCGACGGCACCACCTACCTCGAGGTCGGCATCGGGGAGTACGACCGTCGCGGCTGGGGCCCCGGCGGCCACGACCTCGACTGGTACTGCTCGGGCAACACCGAGGCCCACACCGGCGTCGAGGCGGTCTTCGTCTCCAACGAGGTCGAGCTCGTCACGCTCATGGGCCGCCCGGCGTACGACGTGCTGGCGGCGGCGTGCGAGCAGCACCTGCGCACCCGCTCGGCCCTCGCGCTCCACCCCGCCGACCCGCGGGCCTGACCCGTCCGCTCCGTGGACCAGTCCGACCCCGCTGTCAAGCGCGCCACGGCTCCGGGTCAGAATCAGGCATGCGTCTCGACCACATCGTCTTTGCAGCCGGCCCGGGCGGCCTTGCAGGCACGACGGCACGCCTCTCGGAACTTCTCGGTGAGGACTTCGTCGGCGGCGGCATCCACCCTCGCTTCGGCACGCGCAACGCCATCCTGCCGCTCGCGCAGGACACCTACCTGGAGGTCGTCGAGGTCCTCGACCACCCGGCCTCCGACAAGGCACCGTTCGGCCAGGCCGTGCGTGCCCGCTCCGAGCTCGGCGGTGGCTGGCTCGGGTGGGTCGTCGCCGTGGAGGACATCGCCCCCCACGAGGAGCGGCTGGGCCGCGAGGCCGCCAAGGGCAACCGGCACCGGCCCGACGGCACCGAGCTGCTCTGGAAGCAGCTCGGCGTGAAGGGCCTGCAGGCCGACCCGCAGCTGCCCTTCTTCATCCAGTGGGACATCGACTCCGCCGAGCACCCCAGCGTGGGCGCCAGCGGTGCCGTGTCGCTGGAGTGCCTCGAAATCGCCGGCGACCCCGCCCGCGTCTCGGAGTGGCTGGGCCAGCCGGTCGACGAGCCCCTCGAGGCCGTCAAGGTCGAGTGGGTCGCCCCCAACGGCACCCCCGGCATCGTCGCCGCACAGTTCCAGACCCCGAACGGCCTCGTCCGGCTCTGAGCGCTGCGGTGACCACGCCGGACGAGGGTCCCGACCTCGCCCCCGGGGCGATGCCGAGCCCCAACATCTGGCACCACACCGACGTCTACGAGATCGAGAACCGCGCGGTCGACCGCGCCGGCGCGATCGAGTCCGCCATGCGGGGGCTGGCCGACTGGGCGGGACGCGACCTGCTCGACGTGGGCTGCGGCACCGGCTTCCACCTGCCGCTGTTCGCCCGCACCGCCGCGACCGTGACCGGGGTCGAGCCGCACGGCGACCTGGCGGCCGTCGCCCGGCTGCGCACCCGACGGCTCGCCCACGTCCGCGTGCTGCACGGCTCGGCCACGGCCCTGCCGCTGGCCGACGGCTCGGTCGACGTCGTCCACGCCCGCTGGGCCTACTTCTTCGGCCCCGGCTGCGAGCCCGGCCTGGCCGAGCTGGACCGGGTGGTGCGTCCCGGCGGGCGCGCCTTCGTCGTCGACAACGACCCGACCCGCTCCACCTTCGGCGCGTGGTTCCGCCGCGGCTACCCGATGGTCGACCCGGACGAGGTCGTCGCCTTCTGGGAGGGCCACGGCTGGGAGCGCCACCCCGTCGACATGGCCTGGACCTTCGACGCGCGCGAGGACCTCGAGGCCGTGGTGCGCATCGAGTTCGCCCCCGAGGTGGCCGAGGAGGTGCTGGCCTCCCACGCCGGCACCGAGGTCGACTACGCCGTCAACCTGTGGAGCCGGGCGTTCTGACGCGGCCTCGGCCCCGGGCCAGGACCACCGCCAGGACCTAGGGCGTCCAGCCCCGCAGGCTCGAGCGCCGCACGACCAGCGAGGGGGCCAGCATCCGGCCCGGCTCGGCGATCGGCTTGTGGGCCAGCACGAGGTGGAGGATCTCGACGAGGTCCTGGGCGACGCGCTCCAGCGGCTGCCGCACCGAGCTCAGGCCAGGCCAGGTCACCTGGGCCGCGGCCGAGTCGTCGAAGCCGACCACGCCGACGTCGGCGCCGGGCTGGCGGCCGCGCTCGGCCAGGGCGTGCAGCACCCCGAGGCCGAGGGTGTCGCTGGCGCACACGAAGCCGGTGACGGTCGGGTCGTCGAGCACGTGGTGGGCGGCCATCCGCGCGGCGTCGACGTTGTCGGTCAGCCGCACCCCGAGGCCGGTGGGGTCCACGCCCGCCTCGCGCAGGGTGTCCTCCCAGCCGCTGCGGCGGTCCTGGCCGATGCGCGAGGACCGCTCCCAGCCCAGCCAGGCGATCCGGCGGTGGCCCTGCTCGAGCAGGTGCCGCGTCGCCAGCCGGGCGCCGGCCGCGCCGTCGACGTCGAGCCACGCGTGGGCCGCGCCGGGCTCGTCCCACGGACGGCCGAAGGCCACGAACGGCGCCCCGCGGTCGCGCAGGAAGCCCGACTGGGGCGTGCCGGCGTAGGTGTCGGTGACGATGAAGGCGTCGACGGCGGTCGAGCGCAGCAGGTCGTCGTAGCCGTCGAGCGGGTCCTCGGGGTCGCCCGAGAAGAGCAGCAGGTGGTGCCCGGTCTCGGAGGCGGTGGCCACCAGGCTGTGCAGGAAGCGGTCCATCAGCGCGTTGCTGGTGCCCTCCAGCGCGGGCTCGAAGCGCAGCCCGATCAGGTGGGAGGAGCGGGTGCGCAGCTGGCGGGCGGCTCGGTTGGGCGAGTAGCCCAGGCGGTCGATGACCTCCTGCACCCGCGTCAGCGTCTCGGGACGCAGCAGCTCGGGGTTGTTGAGCGCGTTGGAGACGGTCTGGCGCGACACCCCGGCCTCGTCGGCGACGGTCGCGAGCGTCGGCGGACCGGCCGGCTGCGGACGTGCGTCGGGCCGGTGGCCGCGACGGTCGGTCGGATGGGTCATGTGCGTGGTCCCCCGGAGCGCTTAATCGTTCAAATGGTAGGCCATGCGGTGCGGCGCCGGTCGCGCACCGAGGCTGTCGGTGCCCTGCCCTAGCGTTCGGCCCATGGCCACCAAGACCTCCCCCAAGCCGGCCCGCCCGGGCTACCACTGCCACGAGTGCGGCTGGGAGACCGGCAAGTGGGTCGGCCGCTGCGGCGAGTGCCAGGCCTGGGGCACCGTGGTGGAGAAGGCCGCCCCCCGCAGCCGGGTGCAGGCCGGTCCGGTCACCACGCCCGCCCGCCCGATCGGCGAGGTCCCCATCGAGGACTCCCAATCCCGCAGCAGCGGGGTGCCCGAGCTCGACCGGGTGCTCGGTGGCGGCCTGGTGCCGGGCGCGGCGATCCTGCTCGCGGGCGAGCCCGGCGTGGGCAAGTCGACGCTACTGCTCGAGGTGGCCGCCCAGACCGCGCGGCTGCGCCACCGGGTGCTCTACGTGACCGGGGAGGAGTCCGCGGCGCAGGTGCGGATGCGCGCCGACCGCACCGGCGGGATCTTCCCCGACCTCTACTTGGCCGCCGAGACCGACCTGGGCGCCGTGCTGGGCCACGTCGAGGACGTCAAGCCGACGCTGCTCGTCATCGACTCGGTGCAGACCATCAGCGCCGGTGACGTCGACGGCGTGCCGGGCGGGGTCACCCAGGTCAAGGAGGTCTCGGCCGCCCTCATCCGGATGGCCAAGCTGCGCAACATCACGCTGGTGATCATCGGCCACGTGACCAAGGACGGCTCGATCGCCGGTCCCCGCGTGCTCGAGCACCTCGTCGACGTCGTGCTGCAGTTCGAGGGCGAGCGCACCTCCCGGCTGCGGATGGTGCGTGCGGTGAAGAACCGCTTCGGTCCCGTCGACGAGGTCGGCTGCTTCGACCTCTCGGCCGCCGGCATCGTCGCCATCGCCGACCCGACCGGGCTGTTCCTCGACGCCCGGCTCTCGATCGTCCCCGGCACCTGCGTGGCCATCAGCATGGAGGGCCGCCGTCCGCTGCTGAGCGAGGTGCAGGCCCTGGTGACCGCCAGCGCCGCCGAGCGGCCCCGCCGCACCGTCTCGGGGGTCGACCCGTCGCGCGTCGCGGTGATCCTGGCCGTCCTGCAGCAGCACGCCGGCATCCGGCTCCACGCCCACGACGTGTTCGTCTCCAGCGTGGGCGGCGCCCGGCTGACCGAGCCCAGCAACGACGTCGCCATCGCGCTGGCGATCGTCTCGGCCTGGGCCGGCAAGCCCCTCAACCGCCACATCGCGGCGGTCGGCGAGCTCGGCCTCTCGGGCGAGCTGCGCCGCGTGCGCGACCTCGGGGCACGGCTCTCGGAGGCCCGCCGGATGGGCTTCCGCTCCGCGCTGGTGCCCGCCGAGCTCGGCGGCACCCCCGGGCAGAGCAAGGTCGTCGACGGCCTGCGGGTCATCGAGTGCGACCACGTCCGCCGGGCGCTGAGCCTGCTGGAGCTCCAGCGCGAGGAGAAGCCCACGGGCGGCGAGGGCCGCTGGGGCTGAGCACCTGCTGCACTAGACTCCGGCCGTGGCCTCCCCCGACCGTGCTGACGATGCGATCCGGCTGCGGACGACGCTCGCGCGCATCGCACCCGGCACCTCGCTGCGCGACGGACTGGAGCGGATCCTGCGCGGCCGCACCGGCGCGCTGATCGTGCTCGGCCACGACAAGGAGGTCGAGGGGATCCTCACCGGCGGGTTCAACCTCGACGTGCCGTTCTCCCCGACCGCGCTGCGCGAGCTGGCCAAGATGGACGGCGCGATCGTCCTCGACCGCGACATCAGCCGCATCTTCCGGGCCAACGTGCACCTGATGCCCGACCACACCATCCCCTCGGAGGAGACCGGCACCCGGCACCGCACGGCCGACCGGGTGGCCAAGCAGACGGGCGCGCCCGTGATCTCGGTGTCGCAGTCGATGCAGATCATCGCGATCTACGTCGGGTCCATCCGCTACGTCCTCGAGGACTCCGGCTCGATCCTGGCCCGCGCCAACCAGGCCCTGGCCACCCTGGAGCGCTACAAGGTCCGCCTCGACGAGGTCTCCAGCACGCTCTCGGCGCTCGAGATCGAGGACCTCGTCACCGTGCGCGACGTGGCCGTCGTGGCCCAGCGCCTGGAGATGGTCAGCCGGATCGCCCGCGAGATCGACGACTACGTCAACGAGCTCGGCACCGACGGCCGGCTGCTGTCGCTGCAGCTCGAAGAGCTGGTCACCGGCGTCGACGCCGAGCGGTCGCTGGTCGTGCGCGACTACCAGGCCGGCGGCCGTCGCACGCACACGGTCGAGGAGGTGCTGGCCGAGCTCGAGGGCCTCTCCCCCGCCGACCTCGTCGACATCTCCTGCGTGGCCCGCGCGCTGGGCCTGGGCCAGGGCGAGCACCTCGACGGCGCGGTCACCCCGCGCGGCCACCGCCTGCTGGCCAAGGTGCCGCGGCTGCCGGCCACCGTGGTCGACCGGCTCGTGGACCACTTCGGCACCCTGCAGAAGCTGCTCTCGGCCGGGGTCGAGGACCTCCAGATGGTCGAGGGCGTCGGCGAGCTCCGGGCCCGCAGCGTGCGCGAGGGTCTCTCGCGGCTCGCGGAGTCCAGCATCCTCGAGCGCTACGTCTAGCCCGTCAGCGGCTCGGTGAGGCCGAGGGCGAACCGTTGGGGGACCCCGAGGGCGATCCCGACGACGAGGGCGAGGCCGTCGGCGACGGGGTCTGCGTCACGTAGCGCACCGAGGGCCGGGTCACCTCGAACTCGACGTCGGAGGGCGTCGAGCCCTGCACCGCGGCGTACACGTCGTAGAAGCCGGGCAGCG
The DNA here is from genome assembly GCF_900104965.1 of Nocardioides scoriae. Taxonomy (NCBI): domain Bacteria; kingdom Bacillati; phylum Actinomycetota; class Actinomycetes; order Propionibacteriales; family Nocardioidaceae; genus Nocardioides; species Nocardioides scoriae. Next base: position 2,434,374 of record NZ_LT629757.1, read on the forward strand.
CCCAGTCGGGCACCTGGGTGCAGCCGATGTCGGAGCCGCGGCCGCTCCAGTTGACGACGATCTCCGTCGGAGTCGAGCTGCGCACCACGACCTCGCTGCGCGAGATCGCGCGCGGGCACTCCTGGGTGGTCCAGAAGCTGTCGTCGTCCTCGGTGGCGATCTTGACCACGACGCTCTCGTGGGAGACCTCGAAGGTGCAGGCGGGCTGGGTGCCCTGCAGCTGCAGCACGATCTGGATCCGGCCACCCCCCTCGGCCTTGGGCACCGAGGGGACCACGCTGATCTCGTCGTCGGCGCACGGACCGCTGGGGTCGGCGAGGACGGCCTGCGACTTCTTGGCCCTGGGCAGGCCGGTCACCTGCTGCGGGCCGTAGACCGCGGGCGGAGCGGAGGTGGGCTGCGCGCCGGCGGGCGTGGCCCGGGGCGGCGGAGCGTCGGCGCCGTTGCCGCCCAGCAGGTGGGCGAGGCCGACGACGAGCGCGAGCAGGACCGCGAGCACCAGACCCCGGCGGAACCAGTAGACCCGGGCCGGCAGCCGTCCCCGAGAGCGACGTGCGGCAGCCATGTCGAGCACCGTAGTCGTGCACGGGGTGGCCGTCGGTGAGCAACGCCGTGCGACCCCCCTGCTCGCTGCGTCACACCCCGGGCGGGATGATCGGCGCGATGAGCGAGCTGCACGACCCGGTCCTGCGCTGGTACGCCGACCACGCCCGCGAGCTGCCCTGGCGCGGGCCGGGGGCGAGCCCGTGGCGCGTCATGGTCAGCGAGTTCATGCTGCAGCAGACGCCGGTGGCGCGCGTCGTGCCCGTCTTCGAGGCGTGGCTGGAGACCTGGCCGACCCCCGCCGACCTCGCGGCCGCCCCCAGCGGCGAGGCGGTCCGGGCCTGGGGCCGGCTGGGCTACCCCCGCCGCGCGCTGCGGCTGCACGCCGCCGCCACGGCGATCACCGAGCAGCACGGCGGCGAGGTGCCCGACGCGTACGCCGACCTGATCGCCCTGCCCGGAGTCGGCGACTACACCGCCAGCGCGATCGCGTCGTTCGCCTTCGGCCACCGGCACGCCGTGCTCGACACCAACGTCCGCCGGGTGTTCGCCCGGGCCGTCAGCGGCACGGAGTTCCCCGGCACGGCCGTCACCCGGCCGGAGCGCGAGCTGGCCGAGTCGCTGGTGCCCGACGAGGAGCCGGCCACCTGGGCGATCGCCGTGATGGAGCTCGGCGCGCTCGTGTGCACGGCGGCGGCGCCCCGGTGCGGGAGCTGCCCGGTCCAGGACCGCTGCGCCTGGTGGGCGGCCGGCCGACCGGCGTACGACGGACCGCCGCGGCGCGGCCAGGCCTGGGCCGGCACCGACCGCCAGGTCCGCGGCCGGCTGATGGCGGTGCTCCGCGACGAGCCCGGCACCGTCTCGGCCGGTCGCCTCGAGCAGGCCTGGGCCGAGCCGGTGCAGCGCGAGCGTGCCCTGGCGAGCCTGGTCGCCGACGGCCTCGTGGTCCGCGTCGGCGACCGGTTCGCCCTGCCCGACTAGCGGCGACCAGCGCCCCGTCCACGACGCGCGCCGGCCCCGGGGAGCACGAGACCCCGCAGGCCGGGGGCCTGCGGGGTCGGGTGGTGGAACGGGTGGGTCAGTCGCCGAGCGGCTCGCCCTTGGGGACGTCGACCGGACCGTCGCTGTCGTCGGGACCGCCGACGGGCTCGAGCGGCACCGAGTCGGGCAGCTCGCCCTTGGTGTTGCCCTGGAAGGTGAAGGACGCGTCCTTCCCCTCGCCCTCGACGCCGACCAGGATGATCTGGCCGGGTCCGACCTCGCCGAAGAGCATCTTCTCGGCCAGGACGTCCTCGATCTCGCGCTGGACCGTGCGACGCAGCGGCCGCGCGCCCAGCACCGGGTCGAACCCGCGGGTCGCGAGCAGGTCCTTGGCGACCTGCGTCAGCTCCAGCGACATGTCGCGGTCCTTGAGGCGCAGCTCCACCGAGGCGACCATGTTGTCGACCATCGAGATGATCTGCTCCTTGGTCAGGGGCGGGAACACGATGATCTCGTCGACGCGGTTGAGGAACTCGGGCCGGAAGTGCTGCTTGAGCTCCTCCGACACCTTGGTCTTCATCCGGTCGTAGGTGCCCTCGTCGCCCGACTGGTTGAAGCCCAGGCTGACGCCCTTGGAGATGTCGCGGGTGCCGAGGTTGGTCGTCATGATGATGACGGTGTTCTTGAAGTCCACGACCCGGCCCTGGGAGTCGGTCAGGCGACCTTCCTCCAGGATCTGCAGCAGGCTGTTGAAGATGTCGGGGTGGGCCTTCTCGACCTCGTCGAAGAGCACCACGGAGAACGGCTTGCGGCGCACCTTCTCGGTGAGCTGGCCGCCCTCCTCGTAGCCGACGTAGCCGGGGGGCGAGCCGAAGAGCCGCGAGACGGTGTGCTTCTCGCTGAACTCCGACATGTCGAGCTGGATCAGCGCGTCCTCGTCGCCGAAGAGGAACTCGGCGAGCGTCTTGGACAGCCACGTCTTGCCGACGCCCGAGGGCCCGGCGAAGATGAACGACCCGCCGGGGCGCTTGGGGTCCTTCAGACCCGCGCGCGTGCGTCGGATCGCCCGGCTGAGCGCCTTGACGGCCTCCTCCTGGCCGATGACCCGCTTGTGGAGCTCGTCCTCCATCTTGAGCAGCCGCGTGGACTCCTCCTCGGAGAGCTTGACGATCGGGATGCCGGTGGCGACGGCGAGGACCTCGGCGATGAGCTCCTCGTCCACCTCGGCGACGACGTCCATGTCGCCCGCACGCCACTGCTTCTCGCGCTCGCCCTTGGCCAGGATGAGCTGCTTCTCCTCGTCGCGCAGGCGCGCGGCGGCCTCGAAGTCCTGCCCGTCGATGGCCCCCTCCTTGCGCTTGCGCACCTCGGAGATCTTGTCGTCGAACTCGCGCAGGTCCGGCGGCGCGGTCATCCGGCGGATCCGCAGTCGCGAGCCCGCCTCGTCGATGAGGTCGATGGCCTTGTCGGGCAGGAACCGGTCGGAGATGTAGCGGTCGGCCAGCGTCGCCGCGGAGACCAGCGCCTCGTCGGTGATGGTGACGCGGTGGTGCGCCTCGTAGCGGTCGCGCAGGCCCTTGAGCATCTCGATGGTGTGCGCGATCGAGGGCTCGTTGACCTGGATCGGCTGGAAGCGCCGCTCGAGGGCGGCGTCCTTCTCGAGGTGCTTGCGGTACTCGTCGAGCGTGGTGGCACCGATGGTCTGCAGCTCGCCGCGGGCCAGCATCGGCTTGAGGATGCTGGCGGCGTCGATCGCGCCCTCGGCCGCGCCGGCCCCGACGAGGGTGTGGATCTCGTCGATGAACAGCACGATGTCGCCGCGCGTGCGGATCTCCTTGAGCACCTTCTTCAGGCGCTCCTCGAAGTCACCGCGGTAGCGGGAGCCGGCGACCAGGGCACCGAGGTCGAGGGTGTAGATCTGCTTGTCGCGCAGCGTCTCGGGCACGTCGCCCTTGACGATGTCCTGCGCGAGGCCCTCGACGATGGTGGTCTTGCCGACGCCGGGCTCGCCGATGAGCACCGGGTTGTTCTTCGTGCGGCGCGAGAGGATCTGCATGACCCGCTCGATCTCCTGGGAGCGGCCGATGACGGGGTCGAGCTTGCCCTCCTTGGCCGCCTGGGTGAGGTTGCGACCGAACTGGTCGAGCACCAGCGACGAGGAGGGGGCGGCCTCCGGCGCGGTGCCGGCGGTCTGCTGCTCCTTGCCCTGGTAGCCCGAGAGCAGCTGGATGACCTGCTGGCGCACCCGGTTGAGGTCGGCGCCGAGCTTGTGCAGCACCTGGGCGGCGACGCCCTCGCCCTCGCGGATGAGGCCGAGCAGGATGTGCTCGGTGCCGATGTAGTTGTGGCCGAGCTGCAGCGCCTCGCGCAGCGACAGCTCGAGGACCTTCTTGGCCCGCGGGGTGAAGGGGATGTGGCCGCTGGGCGCCTGCTGGCCCTGGCCGATGATCTCCTCGACCTGGGCGCGCACGGCCTCCAGGGAGACGCCGAGGCTCTCGAGGGCCTTGGCGGCGATGCCGTCGCCCTCGTGGATGAGGCCGAGCAGGATGTGCTCGGTCCCGATGTAGTTGTGCGAGAGCATGCGGGCCTCTTCCTGGGCCAGCACGACGACTCGTCGGGCTCGGTCGGTGAACCGCTCGAACATGGGCTACTCCTCAAGACTCTGCAGGGTCGACCAGTGCGACCCGCACGGCCGGTTCAACCCTCACCTCAGCCTACGTGTTCCGGGCCAACCGGGGTTATCGCTCTCAGCGAACACGGCCGCCACCCGCCTCCTCGCACGGGCGGTGGTCCGCTCGGCGACGAGCGCCACGCCCAGGCCCACGCCGACCAGCCCCTCGGTCGCCCAGTAGCCGGTCGAGGTGCTGGCCCGCAGCAGCGCCAGGCCGTACGCCGCCTCGGCGACGAGCAGCCCGGGCAGGACCAGCGCGCCCAGCACCCGCCGCCACCCGCGGGCGCGACGCGACCACACGGCCCCCACCCCGAGCACCGGCCCGACCGTCGCGGCGGCCACCAGCCAGAACCCCACCGAGCCCGGGCTGACGCTGAACCCGCGCAGGTGGGCCACCGCGTAGTAGCCCGCCACCAGGGCGACCAGCGCCAGCACCGCGACCGCGGCACCCCGGGGCGCGGAACCCGCCGGCCGGGCCAGCAGCCACGCCACCAGGCACCACGACCCCGCCGAGTTGGCGAACGACGCGACGGCCGCCGGCAGCACCGTCTGCAGCAAGGAGGTCGCCGCGCCGGCCAGCCCTGCGACGACGAGCACCGTCGCCACCCGGGCCACCGACCGGGCCGGCGACGGGGTCGGCTCAGCCACCGGGACGCACCAGGCCGTGCTCGTAGGCCCACACCACGGCCTGGATCCGGTCGCGCAGCCCGAGCTTGCGCAGCACCTCGGCGACGTGCGACTTGACCGTCTCCGGGGCCACCACGAGGTCGGCGGCGATCTCGGCGTTGGAGCGGCCGCGCGCCAGCTCCCCGAGCACCTCGCGCTCCCGGGGACTGAGGGGGGCCAGGTCGGCGTCCGGCGGGGCGGCTCCACGCGCCGCGAAGTCGTCGACGAGCCGCCGGGTCACCGCCGGCCCCAGCAGCATCGAGCCGTCGGCCACCAGCCGCACGCCCTCGACCAGCCGCTCGGCGGTCACGTCCTTGAGCAGGAACCCGCTGGCGCCCGCCCGGATCGCCTCGTAGACGTAGGAGTCGAGGTCGAAGGTCGTCAGGACCAGCACGCGGGTGGCCAGCTCGGCGGTGATCACCCGGGTCGCCTCGATCCCGTCGAGGTGCGGCATCCGGACGTCGACCAGCGCCAGGTCGGGCGTCGTGCGCCGGGCCAGCTCGACCAGCTCGCGGCCGTCGGCGGCGGTGCCGACCACCTCGAGGTCGGGCTGGGCGTCGAGCAGCGCCGCGAAGCCCGCGCAGATGACCGGCTGGTCGTCGGCGACCACCACCCGCGTCACCGGGCACCGCCCGCCACCACCGGCCCGGCGGGGCCGAGCGGCAGGGTCGCCTCCAGGGCGAAGCCGCCGTCGCGGGGCCCGGCCACCAGCCGGCCGCCGAGCGCCTCGACCCGCTCGCGCATCCCCACCAGGCCGTGGCCCACCGTCCCGCTCGGTGCCGGGTCGCCGACGGGGAGGCGCCGCGTGGGCGCCGGGAGCGGGGCGCCGGTGGCCAGGGGGGCGATGGGGGCCGTGGGCTCGTCGCCGCGCGGCCAGGTCGCGCCGCCCGTGGGCGCGGTGACCACGGAGACGACCACCAGGCCGGCCGTGCGCTCGAGCCGCACGGTCGTCGCGGACCCGGCGGCGTGCTTGCGGGCGTTGGTCAGTCCCTCCTGGACCACCCGGTAGGCGACGTAGCCCAGCGCCGGGTCGGTGCCGGCCGCCACCCGGTCGACGGGGTCGCCCACCAGCGCCACCTGCTCGCCCGACGAGGAGGACCGCTCCACCAGCGCGGCGACGTCGGACCAGGACGGCTGCGGCGCGCGGTCCCCCACGCTGCGGCCGAGGATGCCGAGCACCCCGCGCAGCTCGTCGAGCGCGCGGCGGGCGTCGGAGGCGATCTCCGCGAGCACCGAGCGGGCCTCGGGCTGCAGCCCGGGGTGGGTGTACGGCGCGGTCTCGGCGCGGACCGCGATCAGCGAGACGTGGTGGGCCACGACGTCGTGCAGGTCGCGGGCCAGCCGGGCGCGCTCGGCGGTCACCTCGGACTGCTCCTCCACCTCGGCGCTGCGCGCGGCGACCCGCTGCCGGGCGTCCAGGCCCCTGGCCACCGCGTCCCGGCCCACGAGGGTGGCCACGAGCAGGCCGCCGAGCGCGAGGACGTAGAGCACGCCCACCACCAGCGCGTCGGTGAACCGGAGCTCGACCACGGACCCCAGCGGCGCCTCCATCGGGAGCCGCACCACGAACCACAGCGCGACCGTCGCGAGCGCGGCCAGGGTCGCCAGCACCGAGGCGGAGGGGCTGTGCCAGGCGGCGGCGACCGTGATGCCGGCGAGGACCGCGACCACCGCGAACGGCACCGCGCTCCCGAGCACGACCACGGCGACCAGCGGCAGCAGCGCCAGGCCCACGGCCGCGAGCGGGCGACGCACGCCGAGCAGCACCACCGCGGCGGCGATCGCCCCCGTGGCCACCCACAGGGCCAGGGCGAGCAGCCCGACGACCGCGCCCACGACGCTCCCGACGCCAGCGAACCGGTCGAGCCCGTAGGAGGCCAGGCGGGCGACGTCGACGGGCACCCAGCGCGAGGAGGCCACGCACAGGAAGACGACGGCCGCGGCGACGCGGGAGACGAGCACCCAGGTCTCGGGCACCGGGCCGGGACGGGGATCGAGCAGGCGGGTCGGGATCACGGGACGATCCTCCCGGCCGCGACGTGGCCGCGGCCACCCCCGCGCGAGCGATCTCGCCGCCGCGCGGCTCCCCCGCGCGGGGGACCCGACCCGGCGGTCCGGGGCCGGGCCCCGGCGGCTCAGCGCTGGGGCGCGCCGAACTGGGTCCGCACCCCCGGGGACCACAGCACCGACTCGGGCGGCCGGTCGGTGACGCCCGGCAGCCCGGCCGCGGCGACCAGGCCGTCGTCGCAGTGGAGCAGCTCGGCGCGGCGCAGCGGCCACGCCGGGTGCGTGTTGGGCACCCACAGCGGCCGGCTGCCCACCCGGTGGTGCATCCCGAAGCGGGCGGTGAGGAAGACGCTCAGGTCGTCGTGGACGAGCTCGTCGGTCGGGCGGACCGCGAGGTCGGTCGACGCGCCGCGGCCGGGCGGCGTACGACGGCGCGAGGCGTAGCGGATCCGGCCGGTGGCCTCCGCCCAGCGCTCCATCCGGATCCGTGACCACCGGTAGCGCACGCCGACCGGGTTGGTCGCGGCCACGAGCGCCAGCCGCTCGGTCTCCAGCGACCGGAACACCACCCCGCGGCGGCCCTGGTCGTCGGTGGAGTAGAGACGCACGTTGATCTCGGCGAAGTCGCCCAGGTAGGGCAGGGGGTGGCCGAGGCCGAACCCGGCCCGGCGCATCTCGAAGCCGATCAGCCCCACCCAGCTCGACCCGTCGTGGACGTCCGGGCGCGCGCCCGGCGGCATCCAGCGCTGCACCCGCTCCGGCTCGACGCGCCAGTGGAGGAAGACCAGGTCGGCCCAGACCTGGTCCATCACCACGCGTCCCGGCAGCGGGGGCGCCTGGTCGCTCAGAGCACGTCCTCGGGCTTCTCGGGCCGGGTCAGCCGGAAGACCTCCGGCGGGCGGCCCCACTCGTCGCGCCCCAGGCGCGAGACGGGGCGCAGGTGCTCGAACATCGGGTGGACCCCGTCCTCGAGGGCGGAGGTGCGCACCGTGATCGCGGTGACGAGGCCGAAGACGACGAACGCGTGCCCGACCTCGACGATGCGCTCCAGGCGGCACTCGATCGAGGCGGGCGAGGCCGCGACCCGCTCGGGCCGCACGGTGGCCGACAGCTCGGTCGCGATGCCCAGCGCCCGGGCCTCGTCGTCGCCGTGCTCGAACGGCGCGCTGCTCGCGTTGACCTGCTCGAAGAGCTCCTCGGAGGTCACGCTCACCACGAACTCGCCGGTCTGCTCGATGTTGGTGACGGTGTCCTTGTGGCCCAGCGAGCTGAACAGCACCACGGGCGGCCGACCGCTGGCGACGGTGAAGAACGAGTGCGGGGCGAGGTTGCCGCGGCCCTGCTCGTCGACGGTGGTCACCCACGCGATCGGCCGGGGCACGACCAGGGAGTTGAGCAGCTTGTAGGCGTTGACGTCCTCGTCGGAGGGGTCGAACACCGTGCGGTCGTCGGTCATGGCGTCAGGGTAGGGACCGCACCCTCAGGTGGTGGCCCGACGGGCTCGCCGACGGGGCCCCGGGGTCCGGACGTGCGTCGAGCCGGGCCCGCTGCTGCGGGCCTGGCTCGTGCGGTGGAGCTGGTGTCAGTGGGCGGCCGAGTAGGCGTCGCGGACCTCGGCGGAGACGCGCCCGCGCTCGGGGACGTCGAAGCCGTTCTCGCGGGCCCAGGCGCGGATCTCGGCCGGGGCGGGACCGTTGGAGGCCGCGGAGGAGGCCGAGCCGCTGCTCTTGGAGGAGCCGCGACGACCGCCGCGACCCGAGACCGGGCGGGCGTGGGCGACGTACGGCGCCAGGGCCTCGCGCAGCTTGGTCGCGTTGTCGGTGTTGAGGTCGATGGCGTAGTCCTTGCCGTCGAGACCGAACGTGACGGTCTCCTCCGCCTCGGTCTCGTCGATGTCGTCGACCAGCACGATGTGAACCTTTTGAGCCATGGAGGGAGCCATCCTAGAAATACGCGTCGAAATGGTGCGGGATATCGGCACCCTAACAGGCCACATCGTGAGAAGTCGGCGGCGGCCCGGTCGTTAGCGAAAGGGGTTCCGCGGGTGCGTCAAACGGAACGGATAAGTCCGCACACGCATTACTCCGGGCGCAGCAGCGGGAAAAGGATCGTTTCGCGGATTCCGGCGCCGGTCAGCAGCATCACCAGCCGGTCCACCCCCATGCCCATGCCACCGGCGGGCGGCATGCCGTACTCCATCGCCTTGAGGAAGACCTCGTCGAGCTCCATGGCCTCGGGGTCCCCCGCGGCCGCCAGCATCGACTGGGCGGTGAGCCGCTCGCGCTGCACGACGGGGTCGTTGAGCTCGGAGTAGGCCGGCGCCAGCTCGACGCCGTTGATGATGAGGTCCCAGGCCTCGTTGAGACCGGGCTTGCTGCGGTGGGCCTTGGCCAGCGGCTTGACCGCGGCCGGGTAGTCCATGACGAAGGTCGGCTGCACCAGGTCGTCCTCGACGAGCTGCTCGTAGAGCTCGACGACGATCTCCTCCGCGCCCCAGGCGGGCTGCAGCTCGACCTCACGCGCCGCGGCGTGCCGGCGCAGCGCCTCGACACCCGTGTCGACGGTCACCTGCTCGCCGAGGGCCTCGGAGACCAGGTCGAGGATGGAGGCCTGGCGCCACTCGGCCTCGAGGTCGATCTCCTCGCCGTTGCGACCCGGGACGACCGTGCGGCCGACGGCGCGGGCGGCGTCGATGACGAGCGAGCGGGTGAGGTCCATCATCGTGAACTGGTCGCCGTAGGCCTCGTAGGCCTCCAGCATCGAGAACTCCGCGGCGTGGGTGGAGTCGAGGCCCTCGTTGCGGAAGGTGCGCCCGATCTCGTAGACGCGGTCGACGCCGCCGATCATGGCCCGCTTGAGGTCGAGCTCCAGCGCGATCCGCAGCAGCATGTCCTGGTCGAGGGCGTTGAGGTGGGTGGCGAAGGGGCGGGCCGCAGCGCCGCCGTTGGTCAGCTGCAGGATCGGGGTCTCGACCTCGGTGTAGCCGCGCTCGTCGAGGGTGCGGCGCAGGCTCTTGAGGACCGTGGCCTTGGTGCGCACCATGTCGCGGGCCTCGGGCCGGATCATCATGTCGACGTAGCGCAGCCGGATCCGGGCCTCGTCGGAGAGCGGGCGGTGCTCGTTGGGCAGCGGCCGCAGCGTCTTGGCGGCCAGCTCCCAGCCGCTCGCCGCCACGCTGAGCTCGCCGCGGCGGCTGGTGACGACCTCGCCGCGCACGGCCAGCAGGTCGCCGATGTCGACCAGGGCCTTGAACTCCGCCAGCGACTCCTCCCCCACCTCGGCCAGGCTCAGCATCACCTGGATCTCCGAGCCGTCGCCCTCGCGCAGGCGCGCGAAGCAGAGCTTGCCGGTGTTGCGCTGGAAGATGACGCGACCGGTGATGGCCACCTGCTCGCCGGTGCGGGTGTCGGGGGCCAGCTCGCCCGCCTCGAGCGGGCCGTCGTAGGTGTCCCGGAGCTGCCTGACCGTGTGGGTGCGCTGGACGGTGACGGGGTAGGCCTCGCGCCCGGAGTCCAGCACCCGCTGCCGCTTCTCGCGGCGCACCTGCATCTGCTCGGGCAGGTCGTCGGGGGGCGTCGGGGAGGCGTCGGTCATGGGCGCAAGGGTAGAAGACCGGGGACCCCCGCCCTGCCGACGCCCTAGGCTGCGGACGTGACCAGCACCCCTGCCGCCACGCGGACCGCCCCCGGCCCCGGGGACCCCCGGTGAGCGGCGGCCTCGCGGCCCTGCTCGACGACGTCGCCGCGCTCGCCCGCCTCGCGGCCGCCTCGGTCGACGACGTCGGCGCCGCCGCGGGTCGCGCCAGCGCCAAGGCGGCCGGGGTGATCGTGGACGACGCGGCGGTGACGCCGCGCTACGTCGACGGCCTCGACCCGAAGCGCGAGCTGTCGATCATCGCCCGCATCGCGAAGGGGTCGATCCGCAACAAGCTGCTCTTCATCCTCCCGGCGGCGCTGCTGCTCAGCCAGTTCCTGCCGTGGCTGCTGACGCCGATCCTCATGCTCGGTGGCACCTACCTGTGCTTCGAGGGGGCGGAGAAGGTCAAGGAGCTGGTGTGGGGCCACCACGAGGAGGCCGCCCCGGCCGCGGAGCAGGGCGCCGCCCACGAGGACCGGATCGTGGCGGGCGCGGTGCGCACCGACTTCATCCTCTCGGCCGAGATCATGGTCATCTCGCTCAACGAGGTGGCCGCGGAGCCCTTCGTCTCCCGGGCCCTGATCCTGGTCGTGGTGGCGCTGGCCATCACCGCGCTGGTCTACGGCGTGGTCGCGCTGATCGTGAAGATGGACGACATCGGGCTGCACCTGACCCGGACCTCGTCCGGGGCGGCCCAGACGCTCGGCCGCGGCCTGGTGCGCGGGATGCCGCTGCTGATGTCGGTGCTCTCGACCGTCGGCATCGCGGCCATGCTGTGGGTCGGCGGCCACATCCTGCTGGTGGGCACCGAGGAGCTCGGCTGGCACGCGCTCTACGACGTCGTGCACCACGCCGAGGAGGCCGTCGCCGCCGCGACCGGGGCGCTCGCGGGCGTGCTCGGGTGGGTGACCAACACGGCCTTCTCCGCGCTGATCGGCCTGGTCGTCGGCGGCGTGGTCGTCGCGGTCCTGCACGTCGTGCCGCGCCGGAGGAAGACCACCGGGCACTGACCCCGGGTCAGGGCCGGTTGCGCTCGAAGACCAGCTCGAGGCCCAGCAGCGTCAGCCACGGCTGGTGGTCGGTGAAGGCGACGCACTCGTCCACCACGACCGGGGCCAGGCCGCCGGTGGCCACCACGTGCACGTCGGCCGGCGGCACCCCCAGCGCCGCGATCATCCGGGCGGCGATGCCGTCGACCATGCTGGCGAACCCGAAGACCATCCCCGACTGCAGCGCCTCGACGGTGTTCTTGGCGATCACCGAGCGCGGCCGCAGCAGCTCGACCTTGCGGAGCTGGGCACCCCGGCGGCCGAGCGCCTCGAGGGAGATGTCGATGCCCGGGGCGATCGCGCCGCCGACGTACTCCCCGCGCGGGGAGACCACGTCGAAGGTGGTGGCGGTGCCGAAGTCGACGACCACGGCCGGTCCGTCGTACAGGGTTGCGGCGGCGAGGGCGTTGACCACCCGGTCGGCGCCGACCTCGCGCGGGTTGTCCATCAGCACCGGCACGCCCGTGCGCACGCCCGGCTCGACGATCACCCGCGGGACGTCGCCGTGCTGGCGGGCGAGCATGTCGCGCCACTCGTGCAGGACCGCGGGCACCGTGGCGCACACCGCGACGCCGGCCACCCGGTCGCCGACCGTGCTCTCGCGCAGCAGCCCGCCGACCAGCACCGCCCACTCGTCGGCGGTGCGGCGCTCGTCGGAGGCCACCCGCCAGTGGTCGAGCACGACGCCGTCCTCCACCAGCCCGATGACGGTGTGGGAGTTGCCGATGTCGGCGCACAGCAGCGTCACGCCACCACGTCCCCCCGGACCAGACCGACGCCGGCGGGCACCGCGGCGGGGTCGGTGCCGCGCTCCAGCACCCGGTTGCGCTCGTCGACGAACACCACGTGGGGCCGGTGCGCCCGGGCCTCCTCTGTGGTCATCTGTCCGTAGCCGATGAGGATGACCAGGTCACCGGGGTGCACCAGGTGGGCGGCCGCGCCGTTGATCCCGAGCACGCCGGACCCCCGCTCCCCGGCGATCGTGTAGGTCTCGAGCCGGGCCCCGTTGGTGACGTCGACGACGTGGACCAGCTCGCCGGGCAGCAGGTCCGCGGCGTCGAGCAGGTCCTCGTCGACGGTGACCGAGCCGACGTAGTGCAGGTCGGCCTGGGTCACGGTGGCGCGGTGGATCTTGCTGGTCATCATGGTGCGCAGCACGGGCGGCCTCCGGCGGGTGGTCGGGTCGGACGGGTCAGGACGGGAGGTCCGGCCCGAGCTCCAGGCCGGTGTTGTCGATGAGGCGCACGCCGCCCACGCGGGCCGCCACGAGCAGCCGGGCCGGGCCGGCCGCGGGGGCGGGCCCGAGGTCGGGCGCCCCGAGCTCGAGGTAGTCGAGGTCGACGCCCGCGGCGCCGTCCAGCTCGGCACGGGCCGCCGCCAGCACGGCCGCCGCACCCCGCGGGGCCGCGTCGCGGCCGGCCGCCAGGGCGCGGGAGAGCGCCAGCGCGTGGGCGCGGGCCTCGGCGTCGAGGAAGCGGTTGCGGCTCGACAGCGCCAGGCCGTCGGCCTCGCGCACCGTCGTCGCGCCGACGACGTCGACGCCCAGGCACAGGTCCTCGGCCATCCGGCGGACCAGGGCGAGCTGCTGGTAGTCCTTCTCGCCGAACACCGCGACGTCGGGCCGCACCAGGCCGAAGAGCTTGGCCACGACCGTCAGCACGCCCGTGAAGTGGGTGGGCCGCGAGGCCCCCTCCAGGCGGGCCCCGAGCGGGCCGGGGTGGACGGTCACCTCGGGCGGGCCGCCGGGGTAGACCTCGTCGACCGACGGGGCGAGCACCAGGTCGACGCCTCCGGCGGCGCAGACCTCGAGGTCGGCGTCCAGCGTGCGCGGGTAGCGGTCGAGGTCCTCGCCCGGCGCGAACTGGAGCGGGTTGACGAACACCGAGACGACCAGCGGGGCGTCGTCCCCGACCTCGCGGCGGGCCCGGGCCACCAGGGCGGCGTGGCCCTCGTGGAGCGCCCCCATCGTCGGCACCAGCGCCACGCGGCCGGTCCGGCCGGCGAGGGCCTCGTGCAGCTCGGCCCGCGAGCCGACGAGACGGGTCACCGGTGGCCGGGCAGCAGGTGGGCCGGGGTCGCGCCGGTGGCGCCCCGGTGGCGGGCCAGCGCGTCGTCGAGGACGCCCACGATGCGCGAGGCCCGGATCGGCAGCAGCCGCCCGTCGAGCATCGCGCGCTCGGCGGTGGCGCGGGCCATCGCGACGTACGACGGGACGGTGGTGGGCGCGCTGGTCTCGATCTCGCGCAGGTGGTCGCGCACGGTGCGGACGTCGCCGCGCACGATCGGGCCGGTGAGGGCGGCGTCGCCGGCCGACAACGCGTTGTCGAGCGCGGCCGTCAGCAGCGGGCGCAGCACCGCGGCGGGGTCCTCGGCGCCGGACGCGGCGAGCATCTCCATCGCCTGGTTGACCAGCGTGACGAGGTGGTTGGCGCCGTGGGCCAGGCCCGCGTGGTAGAGCGTGCGCTTGTCCTCGGGCACCCACATGGCGACCCCGCGCAGGTCGGTCACCAGGGCCTCGGCCAGGCGGCGCTCCTCCGGTCCGGCGGTGACGCCGAAGACGCAGCCCGCCAGCCGGTCGAGGTCGACCTCGGTGCCGGTGAAGGTCATCGCGGGGTGCATGGCGATCGGTCGGGCCCCGGCGGCGGACACGGCGTGCAGCACGGCCAGGCCGTGGCGGCCCGAGGTGTGCACGACGACCTGGCCGGGCCGGATCGCTCCGGCGCCCACGAGCGTGGTCGCGACGTTGTCGAGCATGTCGTCGGGCACGGTGAGCAGCAGCAGGTCGCACGAGCGGGCGACGGCGGTCGGCTTGGCGACCTCGACGCCGGGCAGCAGGTCGGCGATCCGCGACCGCGAGGCGGCCGAGTCACCGGCAGCGGCCACGACCTCGTGGCCGGCGGCGCGCAGCGCTGCGGACAGGACGGCGCCGACACGGCCGGCGCCGACAACCCCGATTCGGGCCATCGGTGATCATCCCTTTCGTTCCGGTCCCCGAGGGGTACCGGACTACTTGTCGATGACGAGCACCACCAATGTACGACCGGGTCCGCGGGCCCGGGAACCGAACGGCGCCATGGCCTGCGTCACACCCTGCGTCACACCGGGGGTCGCACCCGGGGCCACACCGGCGTCAGACCGCCGGACCGGCTGCCGGCGGCGGCGGGAACCGCTCGAACAGCGCGTCGACGACGCGACGCGAGACGTGCCCGTCGTCGTACGGCGCGAAGTCGCGGCGGAAGGCGGCCCGCCGCTCGGCCCCGGTGGTGGGGTCGGCGAAGACCGTGCGCAGCTCCTCGACGACCTCGTCGTTGGTCAGGCACACCGGGCCGGGCACCGTCTCGTGGTAGTCGACGTAGAAGCCCCGGTTGTCGTCGCGGTACGCCGCGAGGTCGGGCGCCAGGAACACCATCGGGCGGTCGATCGCGGCGAAGTCGAAGAACGCCGAGGAGTAGTCGGTGACCATCGTGTCCGCGGCGACGTAGAGCAGCGCGATGTCGGGGTAGCGGGTGACGTCGATGACGCGCGGGTCGGGGTGGCGCTCCTCCGCGGCCTTGATCGAGTTGTAGTGGCCGCGCACCAGCACGGTGCAGTCGAGGGTCTGCGCGACCTCGTCGGGCTCGAGGTAGATCACCTTGTGGTAGACCGCGCCCGAGCGCAGGTTGTCGCGCCAGGTGGGGGCGTAGAGCACCACCCGGGCGTCCTCCGCGATGCCGAGCGCCGCCCGCACCTCCGACCGGATCCGGTCGCGCTCGGGCGAGCTGAGCACGTCGTTGCGGGGGTAGCCCTCCTCCAGGATGGTGCCGGAGTAGCGGAAGGCGCTGCGCAGCTTCTCGGTGCAGAAGGGGCTCTGGCTGACCAGGAAGTCCCACTGGTCGCGGGCGGTGAGCAGCTCGCGGCGGTGGTTCCAGTTGCTGACGTCGTTGAGGATCCGGTCGTGGCCGATCCGCTTGAGCGGGCTGCCGTGCCAGGTCTGCAGCACCGCCTGGTCGGGGCGCTTGCGGAAGAAGTAGGGCAGGCCGGCGTTGACCACGACGTAGCGCGCCCGGGCCAGGAGCTCCACGTGCTCGCGCGACATCCGCACGACCGCGCGCGACCCGGCGGGCACGGTGACGGAGTGGTCGACCACGGCCACGACCAGGTCGAGGTCGAGGCCGCGGGAGGCGATCTCGGCGCACAGCGCACCCGGCTGGTCGCCGCTCGACTTGCCGGCGAAGGTGTCGAAGACGACCAGGTCGAGCAGCGGCAGCTCCCGAGCGGCCGGGTAGACGACGTCGCGCAGCTGCAGCCGGCCGTACGGCGGCTGGTCGCGCTCCCACTGGGGCGGGGCGATCCGCAGCCGCAGCGCTCCGTCGAGCTCGACCTCGGGCGAGATGCTCTGCTCGTCGTCGCTCATGATGCTCGGCAGCGCCAGGTGCAGGCGGCGCTCCAGCCCGACCGGCTCGTCCGGCCGGCCCTCGCGGCGCAACCGCACGTGGTAGCGGTCGCTGGGCAGGTGAGCAGGGCCGGTGCCCCACTCGTCGACGAGCAGCGGCAGCCGGAACTCCAGGGTGCCGGGCGTCCCCGTGGGGCGGCCCTCGACCCAGGGGGTGCCGGTGCGCGGGCCGCGCAGCGACAGCCGCAGGTCCTCCTCGGCGCCCCGGCGGGCGCGGCCGGGGCCCCGCCCGGCCAGCGAGAGCACGGCGACCAGGTGGTCGCCGTCCAGCGCGAACGACACCACCTCCGGTCGGCTGGGGGCGGGCGGCGGCGCCGGGTCGGCGCCGGGCCGGCGCACCAGGGAGAGGCCGCGGAAGGGCCGCCACACGGGCGTCCAGGCGGTGCCGGGCACGCCGCCCTGCTCCAGCAGGCCGGCCGCGCCCTCGAGGTGGCGGACCTGGAAGGAGCCGCGGCGCACCCGGCCGGCGGCCTCGTGCTCGACCAGGACGTCGTAGGTGGCCGGCACGTCGCGCTGCAGGCCCAGCTCCACCAGGTCGAGCTCGGCCTCGAAGGCCGCGTCGGTGAGGTCCTCGTAGCCGCGCCCGGCCCAGCGGTTGACCTCCACGTCGGGCGCGTGGCGGGTCTCCACGACCGTCTCCTCGCCGCTCCCGCGCTCCACCAGCACCAGCCGGGTCGTGGCCTCCGGGGAGGCGGCGGTCAGGTAGTCGACGAACGCCGTGCCGACCACGCGCAGCCGGGTCGGGGCGGTCCACACGGCGGCGTTGAGGCGGGTCCGCAGCCGCAGCTCGCCGTCGGCGATGGCCGTCAGGTGGTCGTCGTCGGTCTGCAGGCCGTCGAGCATGTCCAGGTGGACGACCGGACGGCCGTGCTCGAGCGTGTAGGGGTAGCCCGCACGGTTCATGAAGGAGTGCTCGAGGAAGCGCTCGGCCGCGTCCAGCCCGCCCTCGGCGCTCAGCAGCGTGAGGATCCGCTCGAACAGCGGCAGGTGGACCCAGGCGTCGTCGTCGAGGGTGTCGGCCAGGGCCCGCACCTCGGCGCTGACGGTCGACCAGCTGGGCTCGCCGTACACCACGGCGTAGCGCACGACGTCGGTCAGCAGGCGCACCACGCCCCGCGCGGCCGCCAGCCGCTGCTCCTCGGGAGCCTCCGAGAGCAGGGACAGCGCCAGCCGGGCCTGGACCACGCGGTCGGCCCCCAGCGCCGGGTCGCGCAGCGAGCGCTGGGCCAGGGAGCGGCCGTCGGGCCGCGACAGCTGGTGGTAGCAGGCGGCGGCGACGACGTCGAGGCTCGCGGCACCCGTGGTCGAGCGGACGACGAGGTCGAGGTCAGGAAACTGCGTGGTGGTGGAGAAGCGCAGGCCGGCCGCGTCCCAGGCACGGCGCAGGAACACCCGCGGCCCGAGGTAGAGGTGGGCCAGCAGGTCGGGGTGGGCCGCCACGGTGGTGGCCAGGCGGCGGGTGCCATTGGACTCCTCCATCCACGGCGGTCGCTGCGAGCGCCCGCCCTCCTCCAGGGTGAGTCCGCCGACCGCCTGGTCGGAGCCGCTGGAGCGCAGCGCCCGGACCAGCCGCAGGTAGCCCTGCTCGGGCACCGTGTCGTCGGCGTCGAGGAACGCCAGGAGGGTGCCGCGCGCCTGGTCGACGCCGCGGTTGCGGGCCGCGCCCACGCCCTGCTGGTCCTGCTCGACGAGCCGCACCTCGCGGTGCCGCGCCGCCAGGTCCCGCGCGACCCGCAGCGAGGCCGGGTCGGCCCCGTCGGCGACCAGCACGACCTCGACGCGCAGCCAGGCCTGCTGCAGCACGCTGTCGACGCACCGCTCCAGCGTCGTCGCCGCGTCGTGGACGGGCACGACCACGCTCAGCAGCGGCAGCCGGGCCCGGCGCACGCGGCGCTCGAGGGGCGCGAGCCTGGCCCGCACCGGCCGCAGGCGCACCCGCGCCCGGCGTACGGGGCCGGAACCCAGGACCCTGTGCATGGCGGTGCTCACTCGACGGGACTCCTCACGATCGCGACGGGGTGGCGATGTCCCCCGGACGTGGCGAAGCCTAGAGCGTGGGCGCACCGCAGCCGGCACCCTCGCGGGGCGCGCCCGCGGGCCCCGCGGTGGCTAGGGTGACGCCGTGACCTCGGACCAGGCCCCGGACCCGGCTCCTCCCACCGGTGAGGTCCCCGCCTCGCCGCTGCCGGCGGGGCGCTACTTCTCGCTCACGACCCGGAGCAACCCCGAGGCCGGCGGGCAGACGCGGGCGGTGCTGCTGCGCAACCGGCTCTTCGCGGCCGCTGGGGTCGACGCCCGGGTGCTGACGGTGCTGCCGCGCCGCGACCTGGACCACCGCCGCGAGGTGCTGCTCGAGCGCGGGCTGATCACGCCCGAGGTGCCCACGCTCAACCTCTACGAGCACTACCGCGACACCGACTGGCCCACCGACGAGGTCACCGACGAGCGCCTGCCCGACCTGGGTCACCTCGAGGTCGTGCAGGAGACGCTGCTCGTCGACGGGTCGCCCTGGCGGCTGCGCTACCTCCAGCCCGACGGCACCGAGATCTACGACTACCAGCGCCCCGACGGCTCGGTCTTCCTCCGGACCCCGGGCTTCCTCATCGGCGACCGCGCGACCTGGCCGACCAGGATGACCCGGGTCTCGCGCGACGGGGCGGTCATGGGCCACTTCGCCAAGCCGGCCGGCTGGATCCGCCGGTGGGTCCGCGAGCTCTCCGAGGGCGAGCGCACCTTCATCGTGCTCGACTCGCGCTCGATGGTGCCGCTGGTGCCGCGCTTCGACGCCCCGCACCTGCACGTGCTCTACCTGATGCACAACGTGCACGTCTACAAGCCCTACCGCTGGGACTCCACCCGCCCCCCGTCGTACGACGCGCTCTTCGAGCGGGCCGACGACCTCGACGCGCTGGTCACCCTCACCGACCGGCAGCGCCAGGACATCGCGACGCTGCGCGGGCGCACCACCAACATGTACGTCGTCCCCAACCCGGTCGACCTGCCCGAGGTGCGCGAGGTGCAGGAGCGCGACCCACGCAAGATCACCGTGGTGGCCCGGCTCGAGCCCCAGAAGCGGCTCACCCACGCGGTGCTGGCGATGAAGCGGGTGCTCGAGCGGGTTCCCGACGCCACGCTCCACATCTACGGCGACGGGTCCCGCGAGGAGGTGCTGCGACGGCTCGTCGAGAAGCACGACCTCGGCCGGTCGGTCGTGATGCACGGGTACGACGCGCACGCGCGCGAGGCGCTGTGGGACTCCTCGGCGATGCTGCTGACCAGCGTGTTCGAGGGCTACCCGCTGGCCACCCTGGAGGCGATGAGCCACGGCTGCCCGGTCGTGGCCTACGACATCAAGTACGGCCCCCGCGAGCAGATCACCGACGGCGAGGACGGCTTCCTGGTCCCGGCGGGCGACCTCGACACCATGGCCGACCGGCTGGTGACGCTGCTCCAGGACCCCGAGCGGGTGGCCCGGATGGGCCTCGCCGCGCGCCGCAAGGCCGAGCAGCACGGCCAGGACGCGTTCGTGCGCACCTGGGCCGAGGTCTTCGAGCAGGTGGCCCGGACCCGCCCCGGCCGCACCCGTCTCGACGAGGTGCGCCTCGAGGTCCGGCGGCTGCGCGTCGGCCGGTCCGGCTCGTGGTCCTCGCGGCTGCGACCCGGCCAGCGGCTGCGGCTGTCCGCGACCCTGCACGTCGACGGCACCTCGGCGACCCTGCCGCTCAGCGACGCCGAGGTGACCCTCGTCGCCGTCCACGAGCGCAGTGGCCGCCAGGTCGACCTGCCCGTGGGCGTCTCCTGGCGCGGCGACCGGTGCCGGGTGCGGTGCACGGCCCGGATCGGCGACGTCGTGCTCCCCCACGAGCAGGCGGGGCGGGACGCCACGGGCGAGCCGACCCCGGCCGCCGACGGCCCCGAGCACGTGCGCCTGTGGCTGCGCCTGGTGTGGGCCAACAGCGTCTGGAGCACGGAGGTGCGCCGCCCGGCCGGGGCCGCCTCCGGCCTGGAGGTCGGCTACGGCCCCGACGAGCAGCTGGTGCTCACCCGGCGCTGACGGCCCCCGCGGCGCGCCGCATCCGGGCGCGGCCCTCGAGCCACTCCTCCTGGCCGGGGGCGTAGTCCTCGCCCCACGGCCGGGTGGTGTCGGCCCAGTGGAGCAGCCGCGCCTCGCCGGCGGGCTCGCGCGTCGGCACCGTGTGCCAGGCCGCCGGGACCGTGGTGCGGTGCGGCCCCGCGAAGGCGTGCCACGCCTCGCGGGCGTCGAGGTCGAACTGCTCGGTCAGGCGCAGCAGCTCGTCGCGGACGCCGCGCTCGCGCATCGCCGCGAGGTCGAGGACCAGCACGTCGGTGGCGAAGGCGGTGAAGTCGAAGGCGTGCCGGGCGTGGGCCTGGCGACGCAGCTCGATCGCGACGCTGGTGCGGGTCTGCAGCCGGTCGCCCGCGGCGTGCAGCAGGCCGAAGCCGCTGGCGGCGCCCCCGCCGGCTCCTGCTCCGGCGACGTCGGGGGCGGCGACCACGCCGTCCCCGAGGTCGAGGTCGACCAGCTCGGCGACGTCGCCGCTCACCAGCGCGTGCTGGGGCAGCACCGCCACCCGGTCGACGCCGGGCAGCAGGTCGGTGAGCAGCTCGAGGTCGAGGTCGGCGCGCAGGCGCTCGCGGCTCTCGCTCGACAGGCCGCGCAGGCCCGCACCGAGCCCGTCGACGGGGACCAGCGAGACCTGGTGGCCCTCGGCCCGGGCGGCGACCTCGGCCAGGTCGACCGAGCCCGTCTGGTCGAGCAGCCACACGTGCAGCGGCCCCGAGGCGTGGCGCACCAGGGAGTCGACCAGCACGTCGAGCACGACGGGGCGCCGGTCGGTGACCCGGACGGCGACGTGGCGGACCTCGCCGGTCGCGGGGTCCGGGGTGGTGCCCGACGTGGCGGTCCGGGCGACGGCGCGGTCGGTCTCGGCCGAGAGGTCGACGACGGACGAGGTCACCTCGGCCACGGCCTCGCGGCGCGCCCGGGCGGTGGCCACGTCGTCGGCGCACAGCTCGCGCCAGCGGGCGTAGACCTCGTCGCGCGAGGCGCCCGAGAGGATCAGCGTCGTGGTCTCGGCCAGGCGCGCGTTGATGCCGTCGCGGATGGCGTCGAACTGCTGGTCGGTGATCTGGCCCAGCCCGGCGAAGCGGATGTCGGAGAGGTTCTTGGGCCGGAAGTCGACCTGGGCCCCGAGCGAGCGCATCGGCAGGTAGCAGTGCAGCCGCGAGGTGACGACCGCGCTGTGGTCGCGGCGGTAGGTCTCGAGCAGGTCGACCGCCTCGAACATGTTGCCGGTGAAGCTGCGGAAGCGGACCTTGTCGGAGCTGTGCTTGTAGGTCACGGCGCCCGGCTCGTCGGTGGGCGTGTCGACGTACGCCAGGGGGGCGCCGGCGGGGAACGCGTCGGCCATCGGCGGGAACACGGTGTCGATCGTGGTGGTGAGGCAGCCGGAGAAGAACGCCGGCACGTCCACCGAGAGCAGGATGTCGACGGTGGTCCAGTCGCGGCAGCCGATCGGGCCGTGGGCGCGGAGGTACTCGATCGCCTCGGGGGTCAGCAGGCCGCGCTTGTTGCAGTGGAAGGACACGAAGATCGGCTGCAGGTGGTGGTGCAGCGGGAAGCCGTAGCGGACGCCGAACAACGCGTGCATGTACCACCCGAAGGCCAGCATCCAGGTGTCCTCGGGCACCTCGTTGAACGCGCTGGCGTCGCGGTCGACGGTCAGCACCTGGACCCGGGCCCTCGCCCCCGGGAGCCGGCGCTCGGGCCGCACGCGGTCGGCGAGCTGGGTGACGAGGTCCACCAGCTCCTCGGGGCCCACGAACTCGAGGTCCTCGTGGCGCACCAGGTGGCCCAGCGAGGCCAGGGTCTGGACGTGGTCGCCGATGTTAGCCGAGGCGCGACGGCGCCCGGGGTGGTCGTAGTCGACGATCGCGAAGCGCACGTCGGCGTCCAGCCGGGTGCCGTCCGGCGAGTCGGGGGTGCGGGAGGCCCAGCGCTGCATCCAGTCGCGCTTGACCAGCACGTCGTCGTCGACGCGGCGGCGGCCGGCGATCGCGGCGTCGACGGTGGTGAGCAGCTCGCGGACGAGGTCCATCTCGCCGTGGCCGAAGAGGCGCTCGAGCACCTCCATCCAGCGCGCGGGGGTCATGTGGGCGGGCGGGTCGGCCATGAGCGTGCGCACCTGCGCCAGCACCCGGTCGGGGTCGTGGACCAGCCCGGCCTTGAGGTACTCCCGGACCGCGAAGCGCGACCACAGCTCGAGCGGCACCTCGGCGAGCTCGCTCCAGGCCAGGCGCTCGAAGCCGCGGGCCGAGGCCACGATGCCGGAGCACAGGTGGCCGAGGACCTCGGCGCTCGGGTCGCGGCGCAGCGCGGCGGCGACCGAGACGGCGCCGTCGGTGTCGCCCGCGCGCAGCAGGCCCCGGACCTCGGCGACCAGGCCGGCACCCAGGGGCTTGCCCTGGCGCAGCGCGCGGACCAGGGCGTCGTCGCCGGTCGCGGCCGGCGCGTCGCCGGCGGGACCACCCGCAGCACCGCGGACGAGGTCGCGGGCCCGCCGCAGGCCGGCCTGGGCGGTCGGCGGCAGGTGCCGCGCGACGCGGTGCGGAACGCTGGGCATGGTTCTCCTCGGGGGATCGTGGGACGCAGCGGCCGAGTCTAGGGCGCTGGCCCGCCACTGAGTTGGTACCGTCCCGCGGTGTCGACTTCCCCGTCGCGTCCCCGCCTCGCCGCTCTCGACGGCCTGCGCCTGGTCGCCGCCCTCGCGGTGCTCGCCTTCCACTACGTCGGCGTGAAGGTGCCCTACTGGGGGGTGCCGTCGTCGGTGGAGTTCCCCGGGCTCAACGAGGTCGCGCGCTACGGCTACCTCGGGGTCAACGTCTTCTTCGCCATCAGCGGCTTCGTGATCCTGA
Source organism: Nocardioides scoriae (assembly GCF_900104965.1). Classification (NCBI taxonomy): domain Bacteria; kingdom Bacillati; phylum Actinomycetota; class Actinomycetes; order Propionibacteriales; family Nocardioidaceae; genus Nocardioides; species Nocardioides scoriae. The sequence continues at coordinate 2,457,295 of NZ_LT629757.1, forward strand.
TGACGGCCTACGACCGCAGCATCGAGTCGTTCGCGGCCTCGCGGGTCGCCCGGCTGTTCCCGGCGTACTGGGCCGTGGTGGTGATGACCGCGGTGCTGCAGCAGTTCTGGACCGAGGGCCGCAACCCCAGCTTCAGCGACGCCCTGGTCAACCTGACCATGACGCAGGAGGCCTACGACGTGGTCAACGTCCAGGGCGCCTTCTGGACGCTGTGGATCGAGCTGAAGTTCTACCTGCTCATCGGCACCTTCATCCTGGTCGGGATGACCCGGCGCCGGGTGCTGGCCTTCGCGGTGCTGTGGCCGCTGCTCGGCCAGATCGCCGCCGTCACCGGCAGCGGCTTCCTCAACTCGCTGCTGATCCCGACCTACGCCCCCTACTTCGCCGCCGGGATGCTGCTCTACCTGCTCTTCCGGGAGCGCCACGACGTGACCACGTGGCTGGCGCTGCTGCTCAACTGGGTGCTGTGCGTGCGCCAGGCGATGGCGTACGGCGACCGCGCCAGCGACCTCGTCGGCGCCCCCGTCGTCCCGCTCGTCTCGGCCCTGGTGGTGACCGGCGGACTGCTGGCCATCCTGGTCTGCAGCGTCGGCGTGGTCTCGCGGATCTCCTGGCGCTGGCTCACCTTCGCCGGCGCGCTGACCTACCCGCTCTACCTCGTCCACGGCCAGCTCGGCTTCTTCCTCATCGACACGCTGCAGCCCGACATGGGCAGCTACGCGGTGCTGGCCATCGCCACGGCGGCCAGCCTCGTGCTGGCCTACCTCGTGCACGTCGTGGTCGAGAAGCCGCTCTCCCCCCGCCTGCGGCGGGCGGTCGCGGCGTCCCTCGAGCAGGAAAGCTCCCCACGCTGACCGATTTGTGGGGATACTGCTGCAGTCGACCCTGGAGGTCCCGCCATGACCCACTCCTCGTCCGTCCGTCCCGCCCGCTCCCGCGGCCCTGCTCGGGCACGGCTCGGCGCCGGCGTCGGGCTGCTGCTCTCGGCCCTGGTCGGCGGGGTGCTGGGTGCCGCGCCCGCGACCCCCGCGACGGCGGCCGCCGCGCCGGCGACCGACCTGCGCGTGGGCAGCTTCAACCTGTCCAACGTCACCTTCGACACCTCGGTCGGCGGTGACCACCGCCCCTGGCGCGAGCGCCGCGACGTCGTCGCCCGGCAGATCCTCGGCGAGCGGCTCGACGTCGTGGGCGTCCAGGAGGCCAACCCCAGCACGATCTACCAGGACCGCCTCGTCAGCGGCACCACCCAGTTCGCCGACCTGCGCAACGCCCTCAACGAGCGCGGCGGCAACTACGCCCTGGCCAACAGCTACTCCTACAACTGCGAGCGCTCCAACAGCTCGCGCAACTGCGTCTACGTCAACCGCGGCAGCGCGCTGAGCAACCGGATCCTCTACGACACCGACACCCTCAGCCTGGTCAGCCAGGGCTCGATGAAGTACTCCGCCCAGACGGCCGGCAAGTACGAGCGCTACCTCGAGTGGGCCGTGCTCAGGACCCGGGCGACCGGGCGCGAGTTCCTGTTCACCAACACCCACCTGGACCCCTACAGCACCGCCAACCGGGCCTCGCAGTGGAAGCAGGCGGTCAACAAGGCCGTGCAGCTGCAGGGCGGCCGGCCGGTGATCGCCGTGGGCGACTACAACTCGACGAAGTACAGCACCTGGGCGCAGCAGATGCTGCCGTACACGAAGTCCAAGGGCTTCGGCGACGTCGTCAACCAGACCTACCGCACCAACCCGGTGACCGCCCCGCGCGCCGAGTCGACCGTCAACGGCTGGCTCAACTCGTTCAACCGCTACACGACCGACGCCAGCGTGTGGTCCTTCAGCACCAAGCGCACCAAGTCGGGCAACAACATCGACTGGATCTTCGCCACGAACTCGCTGCGGGTGAAGCAGTGGGAGGTCGTGGCCGACGTCGACCCGACCACCCTGCGGGTGCGGGGCACGCTGCCCTCGGACCACAACCTGGTGAGCGCGACGCTGGTGCTCCCCTAGGCGGGGCCGCCCGGACCCGGCGCCAGCAGCGCGTCGACCACCCGGGCGGTCGCACCGCCGTCGTCGAGCCGGTCGAAGAAGCCGACCAGCTCGCGACGGCGGGAGTCCCACGTGCGGCGCAGCCCGGCGGGGTCGGCCAGCGCGCCCAGCACCTCCTCGGTGGTGCGGACCAGGGGCCCGGCGGTGGAGCGCGCGAGGTCGAAGGCGAGCCCGTCGGTCTCGACGTGGTCGTCGAGGTCGGGCACCCACAGCACCACCGGGCGCCCCGCCGCCGCGAGGTCGAAGCGCAGCGGTGACCAGTCGAGCACCCCGACATCGCTGGCCAGCACCACGCCGGCCAGGTCGAGGGCGAGGTCCGGGTGGGTCGCGAGGTCGACCAGGCGGACGCCCGGCCCGGCGGCCGCGTGGCGGGCGCAGCGCGGCCCGAGCAGCAGCAGCACGTGGTCGGGACCGAGCTCCCGGGCCACCCGGGCCGGGTCGGGGCCGGGGCCGCCGCTGGCCGAGAGGCACTCGCCCGTGACGTCGTCGCGGCAGGTGGTGGCCCACAGGACCGCGACCTGCTGCTCCTCGACGCCCAGCCGCGCGCGCACCGCCCGCCGGTGGTCGTCGCGGTCCGGCGCGAGGACGGCGTCGAGCCGCGGCGCTCCCACGGCGACCACCGGGCCGTCGTACGCCCAGGAGTCGCGCAGGGTCTGCTCGAGCTCGGGGACGGGGACCAGCGCGGTGGTCCAGCGGGCCGAGGTGACGGCCAGCAGCTGGGCGACGTGGCTCGGCACGCGGTCCTGGCGGCGCCACCGCGGCAGGCCGGCCGCCCGGCTGGGGTGGCCGGCGCCGGTGAAGACGACCTGCTGGCCGGGACGGGGCACGAACCAGTCGTCGAGGTCGTCGCGGCCGTCCGGCAGGGGGCCGACGACGTCGGCGCGGTCGGTGACCACCCAGGCGGCCGTGGCGAGCGCGGCGTGCCAGGCGGCGCTGCGGTGCACCACGGGCTCCGCGCCGGCCGGGACCGCGGCCGTGGGGTCGGCCACCACCCACCGCACCCGCGCGTCCGGCAGCCGGCGGGCCAGCTCGAGCCCCACGGCGACCACGTCGCCGGTGCCCTCGCCCCGGCCACGCCCCTCGGCGTCGCCGGCGTCGAGGAGCACCAGGGTGGGGTCGAGGTCGTGGGCTCCTGCCCGGACCTGCTCGCGCAGCCGGCGCTGGACGTGCGGGTCGGCCTCCTCGCCGAGCGCGCGGTGCCAGGGGTCCGGCTCGGGCGGCCGGACGGTCTCGCGGCGCACGGCCTCGCGCGCCACCGTGCCGCGGGCGGTGCCGGTGCGGCGCACGCCGCGGTCCTCGAGGGTGACCTCGACGTGCCACCGGGCCTCGCCGAGCCGCTCGGTCGGGACCCGCACGACCAGGTCGGGTGCTCCGCGGACCACCTCGAGGTCCCCCAGCTCCTCTCCCCCGGTGCCGACGAGCCGCACCCGGGCGACCGGGGCCTCGGCCTCCACCCGGCGCAGGGCAGCGCGCACCCGCACCTCGAGCACCCCGCCGGCCTCGACCTGCTCGCGGACCTCGGCGTCGACGCCGGTCTCGGCCTCGGTCAGGTCGGGCCCTCCCGTGACGGCCAGCACCCGTCCGTCCTCCACCCGGGTCGGGGGCTCGCCCGCGTCGGCGCGCAGCCGGGCCACGAGGGCGACCAGGTCGTCGCGGCGGTCCTCGGCCGCGAGCCCCGCAGCCGCCCGCACCGCGGCGGGCACGGTCGCGAGCTCGTCGCCGGCCACCTCGAGCAGCTCGGCGGCGTGGTGGTGGAGCAGCGCCCAGCCGCGGTCGGGCAGCAGCTCGGCAGCGGCCAGCACGGGCGGCAGGTCGCGCTCCAGCGCCCCCGCCGCGCGCAGGCGGCGGTCGCGGAGCTGGTCGGGCCGCTCCAGCAGGGCCAGGCCCGCGCGGTCGCGCGCGACCCGGGCCGACAGCTCCGCCCAGGGGTCGGGCGACGTGCTGGTCCACGCGTCGGCGTCGGCACCGCGTCCGGCGAGGTCGCGGACGACGCTCGCCGCGACCACGGCGTGGCCCAGGCTGAGCACGGCGGTGGCCGCGGTCTGACCGTCCGGCTCGCCGTCGTCGAGGCAGCGCGCCCAGGCGTCGCGGTCGACCAGGACGCGGGCCAGCAGCGGTGTGCGTGCCCAGGCGGGCGGGGCCTCGCCGCCGGGCACCGGACCGCGTCGCTCGAGGCCCCCGAGGACCGCCCACGGCCCCTCGCCGCGGGCCTGAGCCAGGGCGGCCACCGCGCCGGGCAGCAGTTCGGTGCCGGGCGCGAGGAACAGCAGCCAGGGCGCGGTGGCCGCGACCGCGCCCATCGTGCGGGCCCGTGCCCGGTCCGACCCGGGCACCTCGACGATCCGGACCCGCTCGTCGCGCTCCGCCACGGCCTCCGCCAGCGCGAGCAGCCGCGCGTCGGCCACCACGGCGACCACCTCGAGGCGGGGGCCGGACTGCGCGCAGGCCGACGTGAGCACGTCGCGGGCCGGGGCGACCGGGCCGTCGAGCACGACGACGAGGCTGACCTCGGGGTGGTGGGCCTGCAGCCGGCGGCGCAGGCGGGCCGCCCGGCGACGGGCCTTGCCGCGCCAGCGGTGCAGGCCGACGGCGTCAGGCGTCCACTCAGGGGTCATGGGCGCATCCTGCCCCACCGACGCAGCGCGCCCCGGGGCCGTCGGCCCCCACGTGGTGGCGGGGCCGCGGCGCCGGGGCGCGCACGAGCGGTCGAGCAGGGGTGGAGCGGGGCGGGACCGTCAGCCGGCGTTCTTGGCCAGGTCGGCGATGGTCTCGAGGTCGAACTTCTCGGCCGTCTCCTTGGTGACCACGACGGCGTCGCTGTCCTGGGCCTCGGAGTAGTCGAGCGCCTCGAGGTTCTTCGGCAGCGCCTTGCCCAGGGCGGCGTACACGTCCTCGGGGCTGGTGGCGGTGGCGCTCTTGTCGATGTAGGTCAGGATCGTGCCGGTGTACTCCGGGAACAGGTCGAGCGAGCCCTGCTCGAGCGCCGGGTAGTACTTCTCCCGGCTGCCGATGTTGAGCTTGGTCTGCACGTCGGCGCCCTGGGCCTCGAGGGCCTGGGCGTAGATCTCGGCCAGGATGATGTTCTCGGTGAAGTTGGCCGAGCCCACGGTCAGGGAGACGCCCTCGGCCGAGTCGCCGGACGCGTCGAGGTCCTCGTCGGCGAGCCACGTCTTGGCGACGTCCTCGGGCTTCTCCTTGTCGTTGGCCACCTTGCCGATGAGCTCGCCGAGGGTCTCGGTGTCGAGGTCGTCGGAGATCTGGTTGAGGATCTCCTTGACGCCGTCGGTCGCCTTCTCGGAGTTGATGATCGGCACGATGTTCTGCGCCGCGAAGTTGCTCTTGGGGTCCTCGAGGATGACGAAGTCGTTGGCCTCGATGGCCGGGTCGGTGGTGAACAGGTCGGCGGCGTCGACCTGGCCGCGGAGCAGCGCGTTGACGGTCACGGGACCACCGACGTCGGTGACGGTGTACTTGCCGAACGTCACGCCGTAGTTCTCCTCCAGACCGGGGATGCCGTCGGCGCGGGTCTTGAACTCCGGCGGGCCGCCGAAGATCATCTGCTCGGCGATGGTGCCGCCGCCCGAGGCGGACCCGGAGCCCGAGCTCGAGTCCGAGCCGGAGTCGGAGCCGCACCCGGCGAGGGTGAGCGCGAGGGTCGCAGCGGACGCTGCGGCGATGAGCGTGGTCTTCATGGTCTCTCCTGGGAAGGCGGGTCGTGGGTGGTGCGGTCGAGCGGGTGGTGCTGGGGACCGGGTGGCCGGTCGGCCGTCCTGGTCACGTGCCCTGGGCGGCCAGCTCCTCGGTGAGGACCGCGGAGCGGGAGTCGGCTCCCTTCTGGGTGCTGGAGCGCGAGGTGCGGCCGGTGAGGCCGCGCGAGACGGTGTAGCGCTGGACGAGCGCGAGCAGCAGGTCGGTGGCCAGCGCCAGCGCGGCCACCAGCAGGCCGCCGCTGATCATCTGCGGGTAGTCCTGCTGGGCCAGGCCGTCGTAGATGAAGCGGCCGAGCCCGCCGAGGGTGACGTACGCCGCGATGGTCGCGGTCGCGATCACCTGCAGCGCCGCGGAGCGGAAGCCCGAGAAGATGAGCGGGAGCGCGTTGGGCAGCTCGACCTTGGCCAGCACCTGCGGCCCGGTCATGCCCATGCCGAAGGCGGCGTCGCGCACGGCCGGGGAGACGTTCTGCACGCCGGCGAAGGCGTTGGACAGGATCGGCGGGACCGCCAGCAGCACCAGCACGATCTCGGTCGGGATCAGGTAGCCCGCGTTCGTGCGGCCGTAGAAGTTGGGCGCGATCACCACCACGAGCAGCACGAGCACGCCGACCGTGGGCAGCGCCCGGACGGCGTTGACCACGCTCACCAGCCAGGTCGCCCGCCCGGTGTGGCCGATCCACAGGCCGAGCGGCAGGCCGATCACCAGCGCCACCGCGAGGGCCAGCGCGCTGAACCCGACGTGGGCCACGAGCTGGTCCCAGATGCCGGTGTCGAAGTTGGTGCTGCGCCAGTGGGCCGGGTCGGTGAGCCAGCCGAGGACGTCGCCGATCATCGCGTGACCGCCCGTCGCCAGGGGGTCAGCGCCCGGTCGAGCGCCACCACGAGCGCGTCGAGGACCAGCGCGAGCAGCACGCACAGCACGATGCCGAGCACGATCGGCGGGTAGTAGGGCTCGCTGACCGAGAGCTTGAAGCCCTCGTCGAAGAGCAGCCCGAGGTTGGTCATGCCGATGGTGCCGGCGACCGCGACGATGCTGACGTTGGCCACGATCGCGACCCGCAGCCCGGCGGTGATGACCGGGACCGCGATGGGCAGCTCGACGGTGAAGAAGCGACCCACCGGGCGGTAGCCCAGTGCCGTGGCCGCCTGCACGGTCTCGGTCGGCACCGCGGCCAGCCCGTCGGCGACCACGCGCACCAGCAGGGCGGTCGAGTAGAGGCTCAGCGCGATCGGGACCTGGAGCGGGGTGAGCGGGTCGAGGCCCAGCAGCGGCGGGATCAGCACGAACAGCGCGATGGAGGGGATCGTGTAGAGGATGCCGGTGATCGACATCATCGGCGGGTAGACGAAGGAGTAGCGGCGCGCCACCCAGCCCAGCGGCAGCGCGAGCAGCAGGCCGACCACGACCGGCACGACCGAGAGCCAGGTGTGGGCCCACAGCCAGTCGAGCGTGCGAGCGCGGTTGTCGAGGAAGTAGCTGAAGAAGGCCCAGGGCGAGGAGCTGGCCGCCTGACCCGTGAGCTGGCCCGTGAGCTGGCCCGTGAGCTGGCCCGTCAGCTGGAGGACGCTCATGCGCGGGTCCGGTCGGGGCCCTCGATGAGGTCGAGCGCCTCGCGGGCCGTCAGGGTGCCCAGCAGCCGCCCCTCGCCGTCGACGACCACGCCGCGCTGGGCGGGCGAGGACAGGCAGGCGTCGAGCGCGGCGCGCAGCGTGCCGCCCTGGGTGGCCAGGGTGCCGCCGCGGAGCAGGTCGGCCTCGGTGACGACGGCGTCGCCGTCGCGGGGCCGGCCGTCGCGGCGCACGTCGAGCCACCCCTGGGGACGCCGCTGGTCGTCGACCACGAGCACCAGGTCGCCGTCGGCCTCGGTGGGGGCGGGCCGACCGAGGGTGACGGTGGGCTCCTCGTGCGTGGGCAGCTCGCCGGAGGCGGCGAACCCGAGCGCGCGGTAGCCGCGGTCGCGGCCCACGAAGCCGGCCACGAACGCGTCCACGGGTCGCGAGAGCAGCTCGGCCGGGGAGGCGAGCTGGGCGAGCGTGCCGCCGACCCGCAGCACGGCCACCTGGTCGCCGAGCTTGATCGCCTCGTCGATGTCGTGGGTGACGAACACGATCGTCTTGCCGAACTCCTCCTGGAGCCGCAGGAACTCGTCCTGGAGCTGGTCGCGCACGACCGGGTCGACCGCCGAGAACGGCTCGTCCATCAGCATCACCGGCGGGTCGGCGGCCAGGGCGCGGGCGACGCCGACGCGCTGCTGCTGCCCGCCCGAGAGCTGCGCCGGGTAGCGCTTGGCGAAGGCCGGGTCGAGCCCCACCCGCTCCAGCAGCTCCATCGCGCGCGAGCGGGCCTGCTTCTTGTCGGTGCCGAGCAGGAACGGCACGGTCGCGACGTTGTCGACGATGGTGCGGTGCGGGAACAGGCCGGCGTGCTGGATGACGTAGCCGATCTGGCGGCGCAGCTCGTGCGCCGGCATGCTCGCGGTGTCGGTGTCGTCGAGCCAGATCGTGCCCGAGGTCGGCTCGATCATCCGGTTGATCATCCGCAGCGAGGTGGTCTTGCCGCAGCCCGACGGACCCACCAGGACGGTGATCCGTCCGGTCGGTGCCTCGAGCTCCAGCTCGTCGACGGCGACGGTGCCGTCCGGGTAGCGCTTGGTCGCCTTGTCGAAGCGGATCATGCGTCTGTCCCCGTTCGGGGGTCAGGCCCGGCGGGTCGCCAGGCGTTCTCGAGAGCATTCCACAGCCGTGGAGTGCAGTTTCGGTTCCCGAGACTAGGACACGCCGCCCAGCGCACCGTTCGTCGTCCGCAGGGAGGACGATGGAGCCTCGGGTCATCGAGGCGGGAGAGGGGTCGGTCGTGCCGGTCGTCGACGGGCAGCACCTGGGGCTGGCGGACATCGTCGCGGCATCGCGGCGCACCCATCCGGTGACGCTGGCGCCCGATGCCCGGGCACGCGTCGCCCGCTCCCAGGCGTACGCCGCGCAGGCGGCCTCCGAGCGTCCCGTCTACGGCCGCTCCACCGGCGTGGGCGCCAACCGCGACGTGGTCGTGCCCGACCCGGACGCCCAGTCGCTGCGGCTGCTGCGCTCCCACGCCACCAGCTCCGGCGAGCGCCGCTCCACGCCGCGGGTGCGGGCGATGCTCACCATCCGGCTCAACCAGCTCGCCGCCGACGGCAACGGCATCCGCCCCGAGGTCCTCGACGCCCTGGCCGCGATGATCGCCGCCGACGCCCTGCCCCCGGTGCGCGAGGGCGGCAGCGTCGGCACCGCCGACCTCGCGGCCCTGGCCACCACCGCGCTCGTCCTGGCCGGCGAGGTCCGCAGCGTGCCGCCCGCCCCGCAGACCGCCACCTTCGGGCCCGGCGACGCGCTCACCTTCATGTCGAGCAACGCCGCCGTGCTCGCCGACGCCGCCCTCGCCGTGGCCGACCTCGACCGGCTCGCCCGCGCCTCCCTGGTGGTGGCCGCGATGGACCTCGCCGCCGTCCGCGGCAACCTCGAGGCCTTCAGCCCCGCCGTCGAGGTCGCCACGCCGTTCCCCGGCGCCCAGTGGGTGTGCCGGGCGGTCCGCGAGATGTCGGACCCGACGGCCGAGCCCGCCCGCATCCAGGACCCCTTCGGGCTGCGGACCCTGCCGCAGGTGCACGGCGCGCTGATGGACCGGCTGGCGTTCGCCGAGACCGTGGTGACCACGATGGCCAACGCGCCCTCGGAGAACCCGATCGTCTCGGCCGAGCTGGGCGTGGCCCACCACGGCGGGTTCCACGCGGCGTACCTCGTGCAGTCCCTGGACGCCCTCGTCCTCGCCCTGGCCCAGGCCGCCCAGCTCAGCCTGGCCCGGCTGACGATGCTGGCGGAGCCGGCGTACACCGGGCTGCACCCGTTCCTCGGCGACGGCACCCCGGCCGCCTCGGGCGTGATGATCGTGGAGTACTCCGCCGCCTCCGCCCTCGCCGAGCTCCGCGCCCTGGCCACGCCCGCCGGCACCCAGGTGGTCACGCTCTCGCGCGGCGTCGAGGAGGACGCCTCCTTCGCCACCCTGGCCGCCCGCCAGGCCCTCGACGCCGTCGCCCGCTTCCGCGCCGTCATCGCCGCCGAGCTGGTCGCCTCGCTGCGCTGCCTGCGGATGCAGGACTCCCACCCCCCGGCCCTGGCCCGTGCCCTGAACTGGCTCGACGAGCAGGACGGCGGCGTCCCCGACACCCACGACCGCGACCTCACCTCCGACCTGCTCCTCGCCGAGGAGCTGGTCGGCGGCCTCCCCGACCTGGTGCCCGCCGTACGACGCTGAGCGCCCGGCCGCTCCGCCCCCCTCGGTCCCTGAGGAACGACGACGTCGTGTCTCGAAGGGCCCCGAGGAACGACGACGTCGTGCCCCAGGGCGGGGCTAGAGCAGGCCCTCCTCCTCCAGCCACGCCTGGGCGGCCTCGCGGGGGCTCGCGCCGCGGAGGTCGACGTCGGCGTTGAGGGAGCGCAGCGCGGGGGTGGTCAGGACGTCGGCGAGGCGGGCCAGCTCGGCACGGACGCGGGGCTGCTCGCGCAGCCAGGCGGCGTTGGCCACGGGGACGAGGTTCTGGGCGTCCTGGAGGCTGCGGTCGTCCTCGAGCAGGACGACGTCGCGGCCGAGCCGGCCGTCGGTCGCGGCGACCTGGGCGACCTGGACGTCGCCGCGCAGCAGCATCTCCAGGGTGTCGCCGCCGTCGATGCCGACGGGCACGATGCGGGCCGGCCGGATGCCGTAGACACGGGCCAGGCCGCGGGCGCAGTCGTCGCGGGTGGCGCACTCGGTGTCGGCGGCGAGCACGAGCCGGCGGTCGAGGCGCCCGAGGTCGCCCAGCGTGGTCAGGTCGTGACGGCGGGCGAAGGCGCGGGTGACCGCGAAGGACCGGACGTCCTCGGCGAGGGCGGGCTTCAGCGGCGCCAGCCCCAGGGGGCGGGCGAGGCCGTCGAGCAGCTCCAGGGTGGCGGCGGGGTCGTCGGTGGCGACGCTCGGGGCGTCGGCGCCGTCGGTCTCGCGCTCGAGGGCGTCGGTCAGCTGGCCGAGGTAGTCGGCGGCGAGCTGCACCTCCCCGCGACGCAGCTCGGGCAGGAAGAGGTCGCGCGGACCGAGGTCCTCGACCCGGGTGCGGTATCCCTGCTGCTCGAGCAGCAGCCGGTAGAGCTCGGTGACCACGTCGGCCTCGGTCGAGCTCTGGCCGGCCAGGACGACCCGCTGCACCTGGGCGGGCTCGGCGGGGGGTCTCCCCCGCAGCCGGCGAGCAGGCCGGCGAGGGCGAGGCCGGCGCCCACGACCCGGGCGGCGACCAGCCGTCGGCACCCCACGGGCGGCTCAGGCCTGCTGGCGGCGTGACCTGCCGGCAGCGGCGCGCATCGTGTCGCGGACCTTCTCGTCCCACGCGGCGAGCTCGACGACCGAGTCGCGGCTGTCGGACTCCCAGGTCGAGAGCGCCTCGGCCTCCTGGGCCTGGCGGGCGAGCGCGGCCTGCTCGAGCTCGTCGACGCGCTGCTGCTGCCGGGCGACCCGGCCCTCGAGCTCGCGCTGCGAGAGGTGGGCGCGGGCCAGCCGCTCGGTCATCGTCGAGGTGAACTCCGCGTGCTCGGCGGCGCGGGTGGCGAACAGCTGCTGGTAGGCGTACGCCGCGGCGGCGCGGTCGCGGGCGTTCTCCTGGCGCGACTGCAGCACCTCGGTCCACATCACCCGCAGCGAGGCCCAGGCGAGCACGAGCGCGGCCACCGAGGCCAGGCCGGTCCACAGCGCCGATCCGGTCGGCAGGCTCGCCAGCACCAGGCCCGTGGCCACCACGAGCAGCGCCACCGAGAAGGTCACCCGGACGCTGCGCTGGCGCCGCCGACGGGGAGCACGCCGCGTGGTGCGGCCGGCGGTGGCGGGGGCGTGCGGGCGTGAGGCGGCCATGGGCGCAGCGTAGGTCGCTAGCGCCGACGGCCCGGGACGCGACACGCGTGCTCCAGGAGCAGCGCGGTGACGGTCACGCCGAGGGCCCCCAGGACGCCCAGGCCCGAGCGCCACAGCCGGGTCGTGGCGGCGGGGTCGCCGACGCCGAGCTGGGCGACGGCGTAGCCGGCGTACCCGCCCAGCAGCAGCGCGCCGACCAGGGCGCAGGCCTTGCCGAGGACCAGCCGGTTGACGGCCGTGTGGTGCGGCAGCGCCCCGCGGTCGCGGCGCACGACGCGCCGGGTGAGCAGCGCCGTACCGCCCAGCAGCAGCGTGGCGACGACCAGCAGGACCAGCGAGAGCCAGCCGACGTCGGGCTCGGCGCGGCCGGTGCGCAGCGAGACCACCCGCAGCGACCAGCCACCCACCAGGCCCAGCACCCCGAGCACGACCAGGGGCGCCGGCCCCGTGGTGCGCACGGTCCCGCCCGGGTCCTCGCCGTCGGGGCCCGGGTCGGGTCCGCGGGAGCTCACGACCTACTGCACCTCGAGGGTGATGTCCTCGCGCAGGCGCACGCCGTCGCGACCGGTCTTCTCGACCAGCTCGGCCACCGGGCCCACGCCGGGGATCTCGGCGTCGGGCTCGACGTCGAGCCACGGCACCAGCACGAAGGCGCGCTCGCCGGCGCGCGGGTGCGGGAGCCGCAGGTGGGGCTCGTCGGAGCGGCGGTCGCCGAGCACGATGAGGTCGACGTCGAGGGTGCGGGCCTCGTTGACGGCGTCGGTGCGCTCGCGGCCGTAGGCCGCCTCGACGGCCAGCGCCCGCTCGAGCAGCATCTGGGCCGAGAGCGTCGTGTCGAGCAGCACGACGGCGTTGAGGTAGTCGCGCACGCCCTCGGGCGAGTCGACCGGCTCGGTCTCGTAGACCGGCGAGACGTCGGTGACCCACACCTCGGGGGTGTCCGCGAGCGAGTCGAGGGCGCCCTGGAGGTTGTGGCGGCGCTCGCCGAGGTTGCTGCCGATGGAGATCACGCCGCGACGGATCGGGTGCATCTCGCCGGTGAGGCTGTCGGCGTCGACGATGTTCGGGTTCGGGGACTCGGTCACTTATCGGCTCCGGTTGATGGTCAGGGCGACGTCGTGGAACGTGGCCTGGATCGGGGCGTTCGGCTTGTGCACGGTGATCTCTGCCTCGAGGACCGACGGGGACCGGAGGCAGACCTCCGCGACCCGCTGTGCCAGGGTCTCGATCAGGTCCACTGGCTCTCCCTCGACGACCGCGCGCACCTGGTCGACGAGACTCCCGTAGTCGACGGTGTCCCGCAAGTCGTCGCTGGCGGCCGCGACCGAGGTGTCCAGGCGCAGCACCAGGTCGAGGACGAAGTCCTGGCCGTCACGGCGCTCGAAGTCGAGGACGCCGTGGTGGCCCCGGAACACGAGCCCGCGGACGGCCAGCCGGTCGGTGGCGCCGGTGGCGCGACCGGGTGAGGGGTCCGAGACGGGGTGGCTCATGGTCCCTCGACCCTACCGGCGGGCCCGGACCACCGCTCCACCACCCGGACGGCGTCGCAGCTGCCCCGCACCTGGTGGACGCGCACGCCCCAGACCCCCTGGATGGCCGCGATCGTGGTCAGCGCCACTCCTGCGTCCTCGCGGTCCTCGACCGGCCGCGGCGTCCCGTCCGGCGCCGCCAGCAGCGTCCCGAGGAACGACTTGCGGCTCGACCCGACCAGCACGGGCAGGCCCAGCGCGACCAGCTCGGGCAGCCGCGCGAGCAGCTCCCAGTTGTGGGCGGCGGTCTTGGCGAAGCCCAGCCCGGGGTCCAGGACCAGCCGGTCGGGGTCGACGCCCGCGGCCACGGCGGCGTCCACCCGGGCGGACAGCTCGTCGCGGACCTCGACCAGCACGTCGGCGTACGTCGCGTGGCGCTGCATCTCGGTGCTGTGCGCGCGCCAGTGCATCGCGACGTACGCCGCCCCGCGCTCGGCCACGACCCGCAGCACGTCGGGGTCGGCCAGGCCGCCCGAGACGTCGTTGACCAGCACCGCGCCGGCGTCGAGCGCCGCCAGGGCGACCTCGTGGCGCATGGTGTCGACCGAGACCGCGACGCCCTCGGCGGCCAGGGCCGCGATGACCGGGACCACCCGGTCGAGCTCCTCCGCGACCAGCGGCCGGGTGGCGCCGGGCCGGGTGGACTCGCCGCCCACGTCGAGGACGTCGGCGCCCTCGTCGCGCAGCGCCAGCCCGTGGGCGATCGCCCGGTCGGTGGTCTCGAAGCGGCCGCCGTCGGAGAAGGAGTCGGGCGTGACGTTGACGATCCCCATCACCAGTGGCCGGTGCGGCTGCGGCAGGCCGTGCTGCCAGTCGGTGCGGGTCACGGGGCCGCCCGGCTCAGCGGGAGGCCAGGATGAGCGACATCGCCTCGGCGCGGGTGGCGGGCTGGTGCATCATGCCGCGCACGGCCGAGGTCATGGTGCGGGCGCCGGCCTTGCGGACGCCGCGCATCGTCATGCACAGGTGCTCGGCCTCGATCACCACGATGACGCCCCGCGGGGTGAGGATGCGCACCAGCGCGTCGGCGACCTGGGTGGTCAGCCGCTCCTGCACCTGGGGCCGCTTGGCGAAGACGTCGACGACGCGGGCCAGCTTGGACAGGCCGGTGATCTTGCCGTCGTCACTGGGGATGTAGCCGACGTGGGCCTTGCCGGTGAACGGCACCAGGTGGTGCTCGCACATCGACCACAGCTCGATGTCGCGCACCAGCACCATCTCGTCGTGGCCCAGGTCGAAGGTCGTCGTCAGGACGTCCTCGGGCTCCTGGTGCAGGCCGAGGGTGAGCTCGGCGTACGCCCGCGCCACCCGGGCCGGGGTGTCCTGCAGGCCCTCGCGGTCGGGATCCTCGCCGATGGCGAGGAGCAGCTCGCGCACGGCTGCGGCCGCACGGTCGTGGTCGAAGGGGGCGATCGCCCGCTGGCCCTCGCCGATCCTGTCGACTCCCACGGCCTCAGACCTGACCGGGGGTGGCGTCGCCGTGGGTGTCGCCACCGGCGCCGGGCGGGGTCAGCACGACCGCGCCCTGCTCCTCGGGGACGGCGCCCTGGGCAGCGGCCTGGCGGACCTTCTCGGGGATCTCGACGGGCGGGATCTCCGAGGGGTTGCGGGTCGGCGACCCGGTCCAGGCGGGGCGCACGGCGCGCCGGCGCAGCGGCTCGAACACCTCGGCGACCTGCTCCTTGTCGAGGGTCTCCTTCTCCATCAGCGCGAGCACCAGCGAGTCGAGGACGTCGCGGTTCTCCTCGAGGATGTCGAAGGCCTCCTGGTGGGCGGTCGCCAGCAGCTTCTTGGTCTCCTCGTCGACCATCGAGGCGACGTCCTCGGAGTAGTTGCGGCTGTGGCCCATGTCGCGGCCCATGAACGGCTCGCCCTGGGCGTCGCCCAGCTTGATGGCGCCCAGGCGCTCGGTCATGCCGTACTGCGTGACCATCGCGCGGGCCAGGGAGGTGGCCTTCTCGATGTCGTTGCCGGCGCCCGTGGTCGGGTCGTGGAAGACCATCTCCTCGGCGGCGCGGCCACCGAGCATGTAGGCCAGCTTGTCGAGCATCTCCGAGCGGGTCTGGCTGTACTTGTCCTCGTCGGGCAGCACCATCGTGTAGCCCAGCGCCCGGCCGCGCGGCAGGATCGTGACCTTGTGCACCGGGTCGGTGCCGGGCAGGGCCGCGGCGACCAGCGCGTGGCCGCCCTCGTGGTAGGCCGTGATGAGCTTCTCCTTCTCGCTCATCAGGCGGGTGCGCTTCTGCGGGCCGGCGATGACGCGGTCGATCGCCTCCTCGAGGGCGTACTTGTCGATCTGGAGCTTGCCCTCGCGCGCGGTCAGCAGGGCCGCCTCGTTGAGCACGTTGGCCAGGTCGGCGCCGGAGAAGCCGGGGGTGCGTCGCGCCACCGAGCGCAGGTCGACGTCGGGCGCCATCGGCTTGCCGCGGGCGTGGACCTTGAGGATCTGCTCGCGACCCACCAGGTCGGGGGCGTCGACCGAGATCTGGCGGTCGAAGCGGCCCGGGCGCAGCAGAGCCGGGTCGAGGATGTCGGGACGGTTGGTCGCGGCGATGAGGATGACGCCGCCGCGGACGTCGAAGCCGTCCATCTCGACCAGCAGCTGGTTGAGGGTCTGCTCGCGCTCGTCGTGGCCGCCGCCCATGCCGGCACCGCGGTGGCGACCCACGGCGTCGATCTCGTCGATGAAGATGATCGCGGGGGCGTTCTCCTTGGCCTGCTCGAACAGGTCGCGCACGCGCGAGGCGCCCACGCCGACGAACATCTCGACGAAGTCGGAGCCCGAGATCGAGTAGAACGGCACCCCGGCCTCACCGGCCACGGCGCGCGCCAGCAGGGTCTTGCCGGTGCCGGGGGCGCCGTACAGCAGGACGCCCTTGGGGATCTTGGCGCCGACGGCCTGGAACTTGGCGGGCTCCTGGAGGAACTCCTTGATCTCGCCGAGCTCCTCGATGGCCTCGTCGTTGCCGGCGACGTCGGCGAACGTCGTCTTCGGCATGTCCTTGCTGATCAGCTTGGCCTTGGACTTGGCGAACTGCATGACGCGACCGCCGCCGCCCTGCACGTTGTTCATCAGGAAGAAGAACAGCAGCAGGATCAGGCCCACCGGGATCAGGAACGACAGCAGGCTGCCCAGGATGCTGGGCTGGGGGTTCTCGACGTTGTAGCTCTCGATGGTGCCCTGGTCGACCTGCTCCTGGACCAGGCGCACCAGGCCCCGCTGCTGGCCGGCCACCCAGGTGGCCATCTCCTTCTCGCCGTTGTCGAGCGTCGCGCGCAGCTGCTGGTCACCGCCGTCGACGAAGGTGATCTGCTTGACGTCACCGTCGTTGATGCGGCTGATCATGGTCGAGGTCTTGACCTCGGTGTACCCGCCGTTCGGCACGAGGAACTGCAGCGCCAGCAGGACCCCGACCACCGCGACGGGGATCCAGAGCCATGGACTACGCACGTATCGCTTCACGCGCGCCATCCTCTCAGGTGTCCCCACACCTCACGAAGAGACGTGCGAGTCGGGGCCTGCGGAGCGTCAGGAGTAGACGTGGGGCGACAGCGTCCCGATGTCGCGCAGGTTGCGGTAGCGCTCCTGGTAGTCGAGGCCGTAGCCGACGACGAACTCGTTGGGGATGTCCCACCCGACGTACTTGACGTCCATCTCGGTCTTCATCGCCTCGGGCTTGCGCAGCAGGGTCCCGATCTCGACCGAGGCCGGGTTGCGGGAGGCGAGGTTGGAGGTGAGCCACGACAGGGTCAGGCCGCTGTCGATGATCTCGTCGATGATGAGGACGTGGCGGCCGCTGATGTCGGTGTCGAGGTCCTTGAGGATGCGGACCACGCCGCTGCTCTTGGTGCCGGAGCCGTAGGACGAGACGGCCATCCAGTCCATCTCGACGTGGCGGGTCAGCGCCCGCGAGAGGTCGGCCATGACCATGACCGCACCGCGCAGCACGCCGACGACGAGCAGGTCCTTGCCCTCGTAGTCGACCTCGATCTGCCTCGCCATCTCCCCGAGCTTGGCCTGGATCTCGGCCTCGGTGAACAAGATGTCGACGAGGTCGCCCTCGACGTCGGCTGCGTCCATGGGACCAGCCTCGCACAGGTCGGGAGGGTCGGCGGCGGAAGGGTTGGGCGGCGTGCGGCGTTACAGCCACCATGCAGCTCTCCGTCCTCGACCTCGTGCCCGTCCGCTCCGACCAGACCTCCGCCGACGCCGTCGCGGCGGCCCGGGGGCTGGCGCAGGTGGCCGACGCCAGCGGCTACACCCGCTACTGGGTGGCCGAGCACCACAACATGCCGGCCGTCGCGGCCACGAACCCGCCCGTGGTGATCGCCCTGCTCGCCGCCGCCACCGAGCGGATCCGCGTCGGCTCGGGCGGCGTGATGCTGCCCAACCACGCGCCGCTGGTGGTCGCCGAGCAGTTCGCGCTGCTCGAGGCCGCCTTCCCCGGGCGCATCGACCTCGGCATCGGCCGCGCCCCTGGCTCCGACCCCGTCACCTCGTGGGCCCTGCGCCACGGCGCGGGCGGCGTGGAGGAGGACGCGGTCGCGCGGTTCCCGTCGTACGTCGACAACGTGATCGCCATGATGAGCCCCGAGGGCGTGGGCCTCCAGGTGCAGGGCCGCAATCACCCCCTCACCGCCACTCCGCGCGCGACCTCGGTGCCGCCCGTGTGGCTGCTCGGCAGCTCCGACTACTCCGCCCGGCTCGCCGCCGAGCGGGGCCTGCCGTACGTCTTCGCCCACCACTTCTCCGGGCACGGGACGGCCGAGGCGATGGACCTCTACCGCTCGCAGTTCCGCCCCTCGGAGCACCTCGACCAGCCGCGCACCTTCCTCACCGTCAACGCGGTCGTCGCCCCGACCCGCGAGGAGGCCGAGCGCCTCGTGCTGCCCAACCTGCACTCGATGGTCGCCCTGCGCACCGGCGGGCAGCTCGCCCCCCAGCGCACCGTCGAGGAGGCCGAGGCCGACCCGCTGCCCGACGCCCACCGCGCCCTGGCCGAGTCGATGCTCCAGCGCTGGGTCGTCGGCACCCCCGAGGACGCCGCCAAGCAGGTCCGCGAGCTCGCCACGACGTACGACGTCGACGAGGTGATGATCCACCCCGTCGCCGGCGCCCTCACCGGCACCGACCCCCGCACCGCCCCCGCCCGGGAGGCGACGCTCCGGTTGCTCGCCGAGGCCGTCTGAGCGGTGCTGATCACCCGGACGTCCGGGTAATCAGCTACTGGACGTCTGTTGCAACGGACGTCCAGTAGCCGAAAAGGACGTCAAGCAGGCGGTCGCAGCTGGTGGACCGGCGCTCCCCGCAGCACCTCGAGGACGTACGCCGCGGTCGCCTCGGGCCGGTGGAGGTCGGCCCAGGTGAGCCGTAGGCACCTCCAGCCGGTGAGCCGTGCGATGCGCTCCTCGCGCCGCTTCTCGCGCAGCACGGCGTCGACCACGCTCTCGCCGGGACGGCGGTGGCGCAGGTACTTCTCCTTGCCGTCGAACTCGACCCACACCCGTGCCTCGGGCCAGGCGAAGTCCAGGCGGGCGATCTCGCGGCCGTGCTCGTCGTGGACCGGCCACTGCAGCTGCGGTCGCGGCACCCCGCCTCGGAAGAAGCACAGGGCGCTGCGTGACTCGCCGACCGACTCCCGCCGGCCGTCGCTGAGCCGGACCGCGAGGTCGGAGACGAGCGTGCCCGGCCACGCGTTCATCCGACGCCGGCACGCGTCGAGCTCCGTGCGCGTCGTCAGCCGGCGCCGGAGGAAGTCGTCGAGCACGGGGAGCGATCGATCGAGCCCCAGCAGCATCACCAGGTCCATGGCCGTGCGGGTGGCGCTGGTGAGGGCGACCCCGTCGCTCTCGACGACATCGTCGGCGGCGAGCTCTCCCCGGTGCTGGACCACCCCCGCTGCCGTGCGTCCGCCGCGCCGGTCGACGCGGGTGACGTGCACCGCTGCGAGGGGCAGCTCCCAGAGCGGACCGTCGTGGAGCACGACGGCGCTCATGTGGGACACCACGACCTCGGTGCCGGCCTTGAGCACCACCCCGCGAGCCACCACCGCGTGGCGCTCGCGGGACGTGAGCTCCCTCCACGCTGCCGCCCACGCGTAGGTGCCGGCCCGGATCCGCACCAGCTCGCCGGAGCGGACGCCCGCGCGCAGGTCACGGTCGTCGCAACCGGCGGCGAGCGCCGCCGACCTCATCAGCAAGCCGTCCGCGTCCGTCGCTCGTGCCAGTCCTGGGTGCATGTGCCGACCCTGCGCGATCCGTCGCGAGGCCGCACCCCGCGTCGGCGTACCTGTGGACGACGCCGGACGCGTTCGTCACACCGGCACCACTGGACGTCCTTCTCGACCACCTGACGGCTGTTGCAACAGACGTCCAGTCACCAATTACCCGGACGTCCGGGTAATCAGCGCGGCGCCGCCTCGAACCGGACCACCCCACCCGCACGCACGCCGCGGAGGTGGCCGGGGAGGTCGACCCACTGCTGGCCGTGCCAGCGGGTGACGAGGGCGTCGAGCTCCTCGAGGTGGACGGTGGCGAGCTCGGCGGGCAGGGCGCCGGCCTCGAGGGCGGCGGAGCGCAGGACGCGCAGCCGGACGGCGGCGTGGAGGTCGGCGAGGACGGCCGCGGAGAGGCCGTCCTCGAGGCGGGCGGAGGCGAGGGCGGAGGCGCTGACCTCGTCGAGGTACGCCGTGTCGACGCGCAGCTGGTCGGCCGTGCGAGCCAGGGTGGCCGCGACGCCGGGGCCGAGCTCGTCCTCGAGCAGCGGGAGCACCCGGGTGCGGACGCGGACGCGGGTGAACCGTTCGTCGCTGTTGTGGGGGTCGGTCCAGGGCTCGAGGCCCTCGACGAGGCAGGCGGTCTCGGTCTGCAGCCGGGTGACGTCGAGCAGGGGGCGGCGGAAGCCGTCGAAGGAGCGGCGCATGCCGGCCAGCGACCGGGCGCCGGCACCGCGGGCCAGCCCGAGCAGGACGGTCTCGGCCTGGTCGTCGAGGGTGTGCCCGAGCAGCACGACGGCGGCGCCGAAGTGGCGGGCCATCTCGCCCAGCACGGAGTAGCGCGCCTCCCGGGCGGCCGCCTCGGGCCCCATCCCCTCGCCCTCGACCGCCACCCGCGCCGAGACCGTCTCGTCGGCCCCGAGCGCGGCCATCTGCTCCACCACGCGGGTCGCGTGGGCGGCGGAGCCCTCCTGGAGGCCGTGGTCGACGGTGGCGCCGACGACCCGCAGGGCGCCCCGGCGCGACTCCGCGACCGCCGCGCTCACCAGGGCCAGGGAGTCGGCGCCGCCGGAGCAGGCGACGAGCACAACCGAGTTGGGGGCGAGGTCGGACAGTGCACGCCGTACGCCGAGGCGCACGGCCGCGACCGCGGGGTGCAGGGCCACAGCAGCCGGCCGCTCAGCCGTGGACGCGGGCGACCCACAGGGCGGGGTCGAGGATCTCGGCCTTGTCGGGCAGGTGGGCCGGCTCGGCCCACACGGCGTTGAAGCCGTCCATGCCCACCTTGTCGACCACGGCGCGCACGAAGACGGCGCCGTCGCGGTACTGCGCCATCTTCTGGTCGAGGCCGAGCAGCCGCCGCAGCAGCTTGTCGAGCGCCCCGACGCCCTGGCGGCGCTGGGTGAAGGCGCGGCGGATCGAGGCGACCGAGGGGATGACCTCCGGCCCGACGCCGTCCATGACGACGTCGGCGTGGCCCTCGAGCAGGCTCATCACCCCGGTCACGCGGTCGATGACCTGCTTCTGCTCGGGGCTGGCGAACAGCTCCATCAGGCTGCCGTCGGACCGGCCCGTCACCAGGTCGCCGACCTTGCGGGCCAGGTCGCCCAGGATCTCCGAGGGGTCGGTCGAGACCGTGGAGAGCAGCTGGTCCATCTCCGAGCGCAGGTGGTCGGTCATCCACGGCACGGCCGTGAACTGCACCCGGTGGGTCTCCTCGTGCAGGCACACCCACAGCCGGAAGTCGCTGGGGTCGGCGCCGAGCTCGCGCTCGACGTGGACGATGTTGGGCGCCACGAGCAGCAGCCGGCCGTGCTCGCCGGGCGCGTCGTGGAACGGGTCGAACTGGCCCAGCACCTTGGAGCCGAGGAAGCCCAGCATGGCGCCGAGCTCCACCCCGGTGACGCGCGAGCCGATGGCCTCGGTGACGGGGCCGGGGGCGCCCTTCTTCTCGGTCAGCTTGTCCAGCAGCGGCGCGATGATGCTCGCGAAGCCGTCGGCGTTGGCCTGGATCCAGCCCGGGCGGTCGACCACGAGCACCGGGGCGCTGTGCTCGGTGGCCTCCAGGCCGGTGAAGTCGCGCACCAGCCCGGTCGACCGGTCGGCACCGGCCCGCAGCTCGGCCACGGCGTCGGCTGCCTCGCGGCGGCTGACCTTGGGGCCCTCACCGACCAGCTTGGACCCCACGCGCACGGCGAGGTCCCAGTCCACCATGCCGGCCCGCCGGGCCCGTCCCTCGCTCATGACGGCGACCCTACGCCGCACCGGCACGCACCCAGGGCGGCCGCGATCCGGTCGACCCGGACCCGCGCGTCGAGGTCGACGGCCGCGTCCACGCGGTCGGCGACGACCACGAACGCCATCCGCGCCCCGCTCGGGTCGTCGGCCACGCCCGCGAGCCCGTGCACGCCCATGAGGGTGCCGGTCTTGGCCCGCACCCGGCCCAGGGCCTGGGCGGGCCCGGCGTCGAAGCGGTACTGCAGCGACCCCGTGAAGCCGGCCACCGGCAGCCCGGTGAGCACCTGCCGCAGCTCGGGACGCCGCGCCGACTCGCTCAGGCGCAGCACCCCGGCCAGGGTGTCGGCGCTGAGCCGGTTGCTGCGCGAGAGCCCGCTGCCGTCGAGCAGCCGGTCGCCGTCGACGGGCACCCCGAGCTCGCGCACGGTGTCGAGCACGGCGGCCGCACCGCCGGCGAAGGAGCCCTGCCCACCCGTGGCCACGCCGACGTGGCGGGCCAGCACCTCGGCGGCCTGGTTGTCGCTGACCGCGAGCGTGCGCTCCACGATCTCGCCGACGGTGGCGCTGCGCACGGCCGCGACCTCGCGCGCCCCGGCGGGCGCCGCGGCGTCCGAGGGGCTGCCCACGACCGTGACGCCCGCCTGGCGCAGCGCCCGCGCGAAGAAGGTGCCCGCACCGGCGGCCGGATCGGCCACGAAGCCGTAGCCGGAGTCGGCCCGGGCCTCGTCGACCCACAGCGCGCTGATGGGCGAGGTCACGTCGTCGAGGTACGCCGCGGGCCAGGTCGGGTTGACCTCGGGGCCGCTGAACAGGTGGTCGTCGAAGGACAGCCGGACGCGGCTCACGCCGTCGGCCTCGAGGGCGGCGGCCGTCCTGCGGGCGAGGGTCGTCAGGTCGGCCCGCTGCGGGTAGAGGCCCTGCCCGGAGGCGGGCGTGCGCACCAGGAAGGGGTCGCCCCCGCCCACCAGCGTCAGCCGGCGCGACTGCGGCGACCAGCGGACCGTGGTGGCGAAGCGCGTGGTGGGCCCGAGCGTCTCGAGCGCGGCGACCGAGGTCAGCAGCTTGGTGGTCGACGCCGGGATGATGCTGGAGGCGCCGGCGCGGAAGACCTCGCGGCCGGTCGCGAGGTCCTGCACCAGCACGGCGTAGTGCGGGCCGAGCACCTTGCCCCTGAGCAGCGGATTGACCGCGAGCGCCACCTGGGCGGGGTCGACGTCGACGTGGGCCCCGGCCTTCGCCACGGCGGGAGCGGGCCTCGACACCGGCAGCCGAAGCCCCTCGGGGGGCAGCACGAGGGCGGGCTCGGCGGCCGGGTCGACCGGTCCCCAGCCGAACCAGCGCTCGCCCAGGTCGAAGCGGTAGCTCGCCACGGCGGCCGCCAGCAGGGCCAGGACCAGGAGCTCCGCGGCGAACCTGACGGGCAGGCTGTGACCTTGGTCACGGGCCATGCGTGCGGCCCCTCTCGATGTGCAGACCGGCGGGATGTGCGCGAGACTAACCCGGTCGTGCCCCCAGGAGGCTGCGACGACGCCTGCTGGAAGGAAGTGCCGTGGAGTTCGACGTGCTCGTGGAGATCCCCAAGGGTCAGCGCAACAAGTACGAGGTCGACCACGAGAGTGGCCGCATCCGACTCGACCGGACGCTCTTCACCTCCACGCAGTACCCCGCGGACTACGGCTACATCGAGGAGACCCTCGGCCTCGACGGCGACCCCCTCGACGCCCTGGTCATCCTGCAGGAGCCGACCTTCCCCGGCTGCCTGATCAAGTGCCGCGCGATCGGCATGTTCCGCATGACCGACGAGGCCGGCGGCGACGACAAGGTCCTGTGCGTCCCGGCGACCGACCCGCGCCTGGAGCACCTGCGCGACATCAACCACGTCTCGAAGTTCGACCGCCTCGAGATCCAGCACTTCTTCGAGGTCTACAAGGACCTCGAGCCCGGCAAGTCCGTCGAGGGTGCCGAGTGGGTCGGCCGCACCGAGGCCGAGGCCGAGGTCCGCCGCTCGTTCAAGCGCTTCGAGGACGAGCCGCACGGTCACGGCTCCGCGGTCAAGGGCGACGCCGCCCCCGAGGCCGGCCGCACCACCGACAACTGAGCCGGGCGGGCGCCCCGGTCAGCCCCGTCGTACGCCGCGGAAGTAGACGACCGCGCCCGAGGGCGAGAGCGTGACCTCGTCGAGGCCGGCCTCGTCCAGCCATGCCCGCACCTGCCGCGAGTCGGCGCCGGGACCCAGCAGCCCGGCCATCCGACCGCCGCGGCGCACGGCTTCGTAGCGCCACCCGGTGTCCTGCAGCAGCGCGCTCCCGGTCAGCACGCCGCCGGGCCGCAGCACCCGGCCCATCTCGTGGACCGCGGCGCGCGGGTCGGGGAAGCAGTGCAGGCCGGTGAAGCTGGCGACCAGGTCGAAGGTCGCCCCAGCGAAGGGCAGCGCGGCGACGTCGGCCGCCACCGGCTCCACGACCGCGGTCACACCGTGGCGCCGGGCCGCCGCGAGGGTGCGGGCGAGCATGGTCGGCGCGATGTCGGCGGCGACGTAGCGCACCCGCTGGCCGGGGCGCAGCCCGCGCAGCGCCACGCCGCCCCCGCTCGGCACGTCGAGCACCACCGCGTCGTCGGGCAGGCGGCCGATCTCGGAGGCCGCGGCGTACAGCCGGCGCAGGTCGCTGCCGATCCCCCACCGCCACAACCACCCGCCCGGACCGGGGTGCTCGACGCTCCAGTCGTAGACCGTGGCCCACAGGGGGTCCTGCTCCCAGCCGCCCAGACCGGGAAGGCGCAGGCCCGGGAGCTGCACGGGGCTCAGTAGCCCTGCTCGAGCATCTCCGCGCGCAGCATCTCCGGCGGGATCGCGAAGCCGTCGACGAGGTCGTCGGCGACCGGCCGCAGCCGGCGGCACAGCGCGTTGACCTCGCGGGTCACCGCCTTGCTGCGGGCGCTGGAGAGCCGGCCGTGCTCCATCCACCAGGCGCGGTCGGCCTCGATGGTCGACAGGGCGTAGAGGTCGCGCACCGCCGCCAGCACGTCGTGGTTGGGGTCCTCGCTCGCAGCCGCCACCTTGTCGGTGAAGGCCTCGAGGACCAGCCGCTCCATGTGGGAGCGGGCCGCGTGGATGACGTGGTCCTGCACCTGGCTGAAGACCGCGACCGGGTCGGTGCCGCCGTCGATGCCGCGCTTGAGCCGGCGGGCCACCCCGGAGAGCACGTGCTCCTCGCGCCAGCGCAGCATCGCGAGCTGGTAGTCGGGGTCGAGCAGGGTCGGCTCGTCGCTGCCGTCGTCGGAGGAGGGCAGCACGTCGCGCAGCCGCTCCAGGAGCTTGTGGACCGCGGTCCGCTCGATCACGGTCTCGACGGCGAGGTCGGCCACGAAGCGGGCGACCCCGAACTGGTCGAGCTCCTCGAAGTTGGTGCTGTAGTCGGTCAGCAGGCCCTTGGCGACGAGCTGGAGCAGCACGTGGTTGTCGCCCTCGAAGGTGGTGAACACGTCCGTGTCGGCCTTGAGCGCGGCGAACCGGTTGGCCGCGAGGTAGCCCGCACCGCCGCAGGCCTCGCGGCCCTCCTGGATGCTGTCGGTCGCGTGCCAGGTGGCCAGCGCCTTGGTGCCCGCGGCCCGCGACTCCAGCGCGCGGCGGTCGCGCTCGGGGTAGTCGGGGTCGGTCGAGGCCTGGTGGAGCTGCGCGACGAGCACCTCCTGGGCGAAGTGGAGGGCGTAGGACGTCGCCAGGCGGGGCAGCAGCCGGCGCTGGTGCAGGCCGTAGTCGAGGAGCAGCTCCTCCTCGTCGCTGCCGGGAGCGCCGAACTGGCGGCGCTTGAGGGCGTACTTCACCGCGATGGTGAGCGCGACCTTGCTGGCCGAGACCCCGGCGCCGCCGACGCTGACGCGGCCCTGCACGAGGGTGCCGAGCATGGTGAAGAAGCGGCGGTCGGGGTTCTCGATGTCGGAGGAGTAGACGCCGTCCTCGCTGACGTCGGCGTAGCGGTTGAGCAGGTTCTCCCGGGGCACGCGGACCCCGTCGAACCACAGCCGGCCGTTGTCGACGCCGTGCAGGCCCATCTTGGCGCCGTCGTCGCCGGTGCGCACGCCGGGCAGGTCGTGGCCCTCGGCGTCGCGGATCGGCACCACGAAGGCGTGCACGCCCTGGCTCTCCCCGTCGATCTCGAGGACCGCGAAGACGGCCGCGTGGCTGGCGTGGGCGGCGGCGTTGCCGATGTAGTCCTTGCGCGCCGACTCGGTCGTGGTGGTGATGACGAACTCGCGGGTCTCCACGTCGTACGTCGCGACCGTGCCGAGGTGCTGCACGTTGGAGCCGTGGCCGGACTCGGTCATCGCGAAGCAGCCCAGGAGCCTCGCCTCGATCAGGTCCCGCAGGTAGGCGTCGTGGTGCCGCTTCGTGCCGAGCTGGAGCACCGCCCCGCCGAAGAGCCCGAACTGCACCCCGGCCTTCACCAGCACCGAGAGGTCGCCGAAGGCGAGGGTCTCGAAGGCCGCGATGGAGGCGCCGACGTTGCCGCCGCCGCCGTGCTCCTGGGGAAAGCCGAGACCGGTCGCGCCGGTGCTGGCCATGTGCTGGATGACGTCCTTGACCCGCTCGCGGAAGGCGGTCGCGTCGAGGTGGACCTGGTCGTCGAGGACGTCGGCCTGCTCGACGAGGTTCTTGCGGACGAGGTTGCGCACCTCGGCGTGCTCGCCGTCGAGCAGGCGGCTCAGGGCGGGGACGTCGACGGTGACCTGGGGGCTCTCGGACATGGGACCACTGTGCCGGATCACCGCCGCGATCGGGAGTGAATCAGCGCACAGTCGTGCACCCGGGACCGTGCCTGGTGAGGGTGCTCACAGGCGGACGGCGAAGTCCGGGTACCAGCTGTAGATGGTGTTGTAGCGGACGTCGAGGCCGGTCCGGGGCGCCTCGAGCATGCGACCGCCGCCGAGGTAGAGGGCGACGTGGTGGATGCCGCTGGGCGCGCCGTTGTCGCTCCAGAAGATCAGGTCGCCCGCTCGGGCGCTCGACATCGGGATCGGGGTGCCGGCGTAGTACTGCGCCACCGAGTAGTGCGGCAGCGAGATCCCGCCGCGGGCCCAGGCCTGCTGGGTCAGGCCCGAGCAGTCGAACGAGTCGGGGCCGTCGGCACCCCACAGGTAGGGCTTGCCGACCTGCGCCGCGGCGTACGCGATGGCGCGCTGGACGGCCGAGCCGTTCGGGGCCGGTGCGGGCGCGGGAGCCGGCTTCGGGGCGGGGGCCGGTGCCGGGGCCGGGCTGCTCTGCTGGGCGGCGGCCGCGGCCTGCGCCGACTCCTCGGCGGCCTGCTGGGCGGCGGCCCGCGCCCGGGCACGGGCAGCCTGCTCGGCCTGCGCCTGCTCCTGGGCGGCCGCGTGGGCAGCGGCCCGACGGGCGGCCGCGGCCTTCTCCCGGGCCCGCTCCTCGAGGGCGGCGTGGCGCCGGGTGGCCAGCGCGACGGAGACGTGCTGGGCCCGGGCGAGCTGCGCGACCAGGGAGCGCTGCTCGGCGGCGATCGACCCGGCCTGCGCCGCCGCGTCGGCAGCGGCCTGGCCGGCACCGGCCGCGAGCCGGCGCGCCTCCTCCGAGAGCTCCTCCTGGCGCTGCTCGGCGGCGTCGGCCTCCGCGGTGGCGGCGGCGGCGCGCTTCGAGGCGACGCGGAAGTCCTGGTAGCGGGCGTCCATCGACTCCCCGGCGCTCTGCACGACGGAGTAGCGGTTCATCACCCCGCGCGGACCCTCGTCGGTCAGCAGCGCGGTGGCGGTGTCGAGCTCGGTGCCGTTCTGGTAGCTCTCGGTGACCAGGCTGACGATCCCCGACCGCTGGGCGGCGACGTCGGCCTTCGCCTCGCGCTGGGCCCTGGCGGCGCGGCGGGCGTCGTCCTGGGCCTGCGAGAGCGCCCACCGGGCACCGTTGTAGGCCTCCGCGGCCGACTCGGCCGCCACGTTGGCCTGCTCGAGCCTGGCCGACGCCGCCAGCAGCGCCGACTGGATCTGCGCCACCTGCGTCCGCCCGCTCGCCACCGCCCGGTCGGCGCGGGCCACGTCGGCCGCCGACGGCACCGCGGGGGTGTCGTCGGGCCGGTGCGGCGCGGCGTACGACGGGCCGAGCACGCCGGTGCCGACCACCGCCAGCGTGGCCAGCACGACGGTCAGCGACCGGAGCGCGGCGGGCCGGGCGTGGGGGGCTGCGGCTGGCACGAGGGACCTTTCGTCGGGGGTCTCGCGCCGCTTCCCCACGGCACGAGACGGCACGACCCTAGGTCCCATTCGTCACATCCGGAACATCAACCCCATAAGAACAGAGTTGTAACTCGCGTGTCGGCTTGACACTCGCGTCCCAGACGTCCTCGAACTACACACGTGTCATTCGCAGGCGGGCGCCCCGCTCCGCCGCGCGGCGTACCGGACGAAACGGGCGCACTTGACGGGCAGAACTGCCCGCCAGGTCCGACATGTCGCCCAAGCTCGGGCGGTTTCCCCGGTCGACCGGGGAAACTGCCCTCCCCCCGGTCCCCTACCGCGCGTCCGACTCCACGGGGACGCTCGAGGTGGTGGTCGTGGGGTGCGAGTGGCGGCCGTGCTCGTCGAACTTCTGGCCGGTGGCGAGGCCGCCGAGGTAGAAGGACGTGAAGGCGATCAGCGCGCCGAAGATGTCGTCGGCGACGTAGTGCCAGCCGAAGTACGTCGTGGCGAGGACCGTGATGCCCATGTAGGTCCACACCAGGACCTTGATGGCGCGGTGGCGCACGGTGTACTGCGTGACCAGGGCCATCAGCAGGGTGACGCCGACGTGCAGCGACGCGAAGCCGGCGACCGACTGGACGCCGCCGCCGAGCGGGTTGTCGATGGTGAACCACCGGCCGAACCACAGCGACTCCTGCAGCGAGGTCACACCCGTCTGGGCGAGGTCGGTGTAGAGCCACGGGAAGGCGAAGTTGGGGCCGAGCGTGGGGATCATGTAGTAGCTCGCGGTGCCGAGCGTCCAGCAGATGCACTGCGCGGTGACGTACCAGTAGCCGAAGCTCACGTTGCGCGACCAGACCACCCAGATGGTCACCGAGATCGGCACGAGCGGCAGGAAGATGAGGTAGACGTAGGACAGCACGTGGGCCGCGATGCCGGTGCCGAGCAGGTCGTGGAGCAGCACCGCGAGGTCGTTGCCGAAGAACAGCCACTGGTCGAACTTGTGCAGCTCGTAGTCGCCCGAGCGGGTGCCGCCGCGCACGAACGGCAGGAAGTTCTTCAGGTTGCGGTAGCTGACGTAGGTCACGTAGAAGCTCAGGACGCCGAGCACCACCAGCTGGATCCGCTCGCGGGTCCAGTGCTCGCGGATGAGCAGCGTCGCCTCCGCGCGGAACTGCTGCGGCTTGAAGCGCGAGCGCCACAGCGTGCGCGGCACGATGTCGGCGACGAAGGCGCCGAGGATCAGCAGCGGCGCGCGCACCCACGCCGGTCCGAGGAAGCCGTCGGGGTCGCGCAGCGGGTAGCCGAGGGATCGGCCGGTGAAGTAGGCCAGCGCGAACATGCAGACCGTGATGGTGAGCATGGTGGTGTAGGCGCGGCGCACACAGCGCAGTCTAGGGAGCCCGGGCACAGAAGCGAGCGGCCGCTGCTGTGACCCGTGCGGCATCTCACCCTGTGGCGGGTCCGGCGCCGCTCCCCACCGGCCGCGCCCCACGGGGGACTAGCCGGGGAGCGTCGCCGTCCGGCCCAGGTCGAGGGAGAGCCGCACCCGCTCCCCCACGGCGACCACGGCCGCCGGCGTCGGCCGCGCCACCCCGGGCAGCACGCCGACCCCGTCGACGTCGACCGAGAGCCGGACCTGGTCGGGCGTCAGCCGCGCCTCGCGGACCACGCCGGTCAGCGGGCCGGCCTCGTCGACGCGGAGGGCGGAGCGCCGCAGTGCGAGCGCCTCCCAGCCCGCCGCGGGGTCCACCAGCCGGCGCAGCGCGAGGGCGCGCTCGCCGGTGAGCACCTCGGCGTACCCCAGGAAGCCGGCGGCCCAGGCGTCGACCGGGTGGGACCAGACCTCGCCGAGGCTGCCCTGCTGCACGACCCGGCCCGCCCGCATCACCGCCATCGTGTCGGCGACCGCGAAGGCCTCCTCCTGGTCGTGGGTCACCAGCACGGCGGTGACCCCGGCGGCGTGGAGGATGTCGTGGAGGTCGGCGGCCAGGCGCTCGCGCAGCCCGCGGTCGAGCGCGCTGAGCGGCTCGTCGAGCAGGAGCAGCCGCGGCTCGACGGCCAGCGCCCGGGCCAGGGCGACCCGCTGCCGCTCACCGCCGGACAGCGTGGCGGGCAGCCGGTCGGCGTACCCCTCCAGCCCGACGAGGGCGAGCAGCTCGGCGACCCGCTCGCGACGGCGGCGCCGCTCCACGCGACGCAGCCGCAGGGGGTACGCCACGTTGCGCGCGACGTCGAGGTGCTCGAAGAGCTGGCCGTCCTGGAAGAGCAGCGCGAAGCCACGCCGGTGCACCGGGGTGCGGGCGAGGTCGGCGCCGTCGAAGCGCACCGCGCCGGCCGAGGGCCGCTCCAGCCCCGCGACGGCCCGCAGCAGGGTCGACTTGCCGCAGCCCGAGGGGCCTAGCACGGCCAGCACGCTGCCGGTCGGCACGTGCAGCTCGACGTCGTCGACGGCCGTGGTCGCTCCGAAGCGCACCGCGAGGTGGTCGACGTGCAGCCCGCCGGTGGTGCCGGCGGGGCCGGTCATGGGGCCGGTCGTGGAACCGGTCATCAGAACGCCCCCGCCGAGCCGACGCGGAGCCGCTGCACGCCCAGCACCACCGCGGTGGTGGCGGCGGCGAGCACCACGGAGGCTGCCATCGCCATCCCGAAGTTCTCCGCGCCCGGCTGCCCGATCAGCCGGTAGATCACGACCGGCAGCGTCGGGTCGTCGTCGCGGGCCAGGAAGGCGGTCGCGCCGAACTCGCCCAGGGAGACCGCGAAGGCGAACCCCGCCGCCGCCAGCAGCGCCCGCCACGCGACGGGCAGGTCGACGGCCGTCAGCACCCGCAGCGGCCCGGCCCCCAGCGACGCCGCGGCCTGGCGCTGCCGGTCGTCGACCGACCGCAGCACCGGCGCGACCGTGCGCACCACCAGCGGCAGCGCGACCATCGCCTGCGCGACGGGGACCAGCAGCGAGGAGCTGCGCAGGTCGAGCGGCGGCCGGTCCAGGGTGACGAGGAAGCCGAAGCCGACCGTGACGGCCGAGACGCCCAGCGGCAGCATGAAGGCGCCGTCGAGCAGCGAGCCGAGGCGACCCCCGCCCGGCCGCGAGACGAGGAACGCGACCAGGGAGCCGAGCAGCAGCGCCAGGGACGCCGCGACGACCGCGGTCGTCAGCGAGGTGCGCAGCGCGTGGGTGACCGGCACCAGCAGGGCGTTGCCCTCGCCCGTGGTGGTGAGCGCGCGGTAGCTGTCCAGGCCCCAGGAGGTGCCCCCGGCGGCGGTCGGGGCGCCGCGCAGCGACGCCAGCACCAGCGAGACCAGCGGCGACATCAGGAACACCAGGGTCGCGGTCGTCCAGGCCAGCACCGGGAGGTGCCGCACCCCGGGACGCGGCAGCGGACGGGTGCTGCGGGCCAGCGGGCCGGCGGTGCGGCGGGTGCGGGCCGAGACCAGGAGCAGGCCGGTGACCACCAGGACCTGCAGCACCGAGAGAGCGGCAGCGCCGGTCAGGTCGAGCTCCTGGGTGGTGAGCAGGTAGATCTCGGTCTCGACGTTGGCGTAGCGCAGCCCGCCCATCGTCAGCACCACCCCGAAGGCCGTGGCGCAGAACAGGAAGACCACGCTCGCGGCCGAGACGATCCCGGGGCGCAGCGCCGGCAGGGTGACCGTGCGCAGCACCTGCCACGGGCTCGCGCCCAGCGCGGCCGCGGCCTCCTCGCGGCGCGGGTCGAGCGACTCCCAGAAGGCGCCCACGGTGCGCACCACGACGCTGACGTTGAAGAACGCCAGCGCCGCCACGATGGCGACCGCGCTCCCGTCGAGGCCCAGCGGGCCGAGCGGGCCCGACGGGGCGATCAGCTGCCGGAACGCCACCCCGACCACCACCGTCGGCAGCACGAACGGCACCACCACCAGCGCCCGGAGCACGTCGCGCCCCGGGAACCGCAGCCGGTGCAGGACGTACGCCGTCGGCAGGCCGAGCGCCAGCGCCACCACGGTGCCGGCGGCCGCCGACCACAGCGTGAACCACAGCACCCGGTGCACCCGGGGCCGACCCAGGACGTCGAGCACCGCACCGACGTCGAGCTGGCCGTCGGGCGCGAAGCCGCGTCCGACCATGCCGGCGACCGGGTAGAGGAAGAAGAGCAGCAGGGCGGCCAGGGGCAGGGCCGCGAGGGCGACCGTGCCCGCCAGCCGCCCTGCCGGCCGGCCGGCTACTGCGTGACGATGTCGCGCCACTCGCCGAGCCACTTCTCGCGGTTCGCGTCGACCTCCTGGGGGTCGACCGCGAAGGGGTCGGAGGCCGGCTCGGCGAACTTCTCCCACGCGGCCGGGAGCGCGACCGCGTCGTCGACGGGGTAGACGTACATGTTGTCGGGCAGCGCCGCCTGGAACTCCCGGCCGAGCATGAACGAGATGAACTCCGCCATGCCCTGGGGGTTCTTCGCGCCGGCCAGCACGCCGGCGTACTCCACCTGGCGGAAGCAGGTGTCGAGCAGCGCGCTCGTGGTCGGCTTCGTGCCGCCCTCGGGGACGGTGAACGGCGGCGAGGAGCTGTACGACGTGACGATCGGCCGGTCGCCCGACCCGCCGCCCGCGGTGAAGTCGACCTCGTACGCGTCGGACCAGCCGGAGACGACCTTGGTGCCGTTGGCCACCAGCTGCTTCCAGTAGTCGGGCCACGCGTCGCCCTTGGCCGCCACCGTGGCGAGCAGGAAGGCCAGCCCCGGGGAGGAGGTGCTCGCGCCGGGGGTGACGAACAGGTCGGCGTACGCCGGGTCGACCAGGTCGTCGAGCGTCGTCGGCGGCGCCTGGCCGCGCTTCTCGAACCAGGAGTCGTCGACGTTGACGCACACGTCGCTGTAGTCGACCGGGGTGAGCCGGTCGCCCGCGCCCTGGAGCCGGAACTGCTCCGCGGAGGCCGGCAGGTCGACGGCCGTGTCCTCGGCGAGGATGCCCTCGTCGACGGCACGCGAGCCGAACGTGTTGTCGATGCCGTAGACGCCGTCGGCCAGCGGGTTGTCCTTGGTCAGCACCAGCTTGTTGGTCAGCTGGCCGGCGTCGCCCTGGGGCTGGATCTTGACCGTGATGCCGGTCTGCTTCGTGAAGTCGGCCAGGACGTCCTCGTCCATGGCCCAGCTGTCGTGGGTGGCCACCACGAGGGTCTTCGGGTCACCGCCGCCCGAGGCGCCGGAGCCGGAGCCGTCGGAGGAGGAGCCGCAGCCGGCGAGGGCCAGGCCCAGGGCCCCGAGGGTGGCCAGGGCGACCAGGCGGGGGCGCAGGGGGGAGCGGTGGACGGGGGTGCGTGGACGCATCGGGAGTCTCCTTCGACTTCCTTCGCCGGTACTAACCGGAGCAGGTTCGAGGGTCTGCGGCTCTCCCGCACTCTCAGCGCCTCCGGCTCGACGGCCCCCGGCGCTCCCCTGTCGGACGTCGGCCAGCCTAGCCGGGCAGCACAGCCGCCTCGCGCAGCGGCCCGAACACCACGGTCTCGCCGGCCTCGCGGGCCACCCGGCCCCGCAGCGCCAGCAGCTCGAGGTGGGCCTGGGTCTCGAAGGTGGCCAGCGCCTGGTCGAAGACGCCGAGCTCGTCGAGGTGCCGCTCGCGGCGGGTCCACCGCAGCACCTGCGCGACCTCCCACGCGGTGCGCGCCCCGCCGTGCACCGCCGCGAGGGAGGCGTCGAGGCGGGCCTCGTGGAAGGCGAGCAGCTCGTCGACGCGCTGGTGCGAGGAGCCGGTGACGGGGCCGTGGGCGGGCAGCAGCGTGAGGTCCGGCAGCGCGCGCACCTTGGCCAGGGAGGAGAGGAAGTCGCGCAGCGGCTGCTGCACGTGGGCCGGCTCGAAGCCGATCGAGGGCGTGATCGTCGAGAGCACGTGGTCGCCGGCGAACAGCAGGGAGGCCTCGGGGTCGGCGAAGACGTAGTGGCCCTGGGTGTGGCCGGGCGTGGCGAGGGCGTGCAGCCGGCGGTCACCGAGGTCGAGGACGAGGTCGCCGACCAGCCAGTCGTCGGGCAGGGCGTACTGCCCGCGGTCCGGCGGTCGCGACGGCACCTGCTCGACCCAGCCGGCGTGGAGGTGCTCGGCCCCCGCGCCGCGCAGCCGCAGCAGGTGGGCGTCCTCGACCGCGCCGTCGCTCTCGGTCAGCACCCGCTCCAGGTTGGGCCGGTCGCCCACGCCCAGGCTGACGCGGCCGCCGAACTCCGAGGCGATGACGCGTGCCTGCGTGTAGTGGTCGCGGTGCATGTGGGTGACGAGGAAGCGGCGCACGTCGCGCGCGGTGTGGCCCAGCGACCGCAGCCCGGCGTCGAAGAGCTCGCGCGAGGCGGGGATCGCCCAGCCGCCGTCGACCAGGGTCAGCCCGTCGGCGGTCTCGAGGACGTAGACGTTGACGGCCCGCAGGCCGTCCATCGGCAGCGGGAGCGGCATCCGGTGGACGCCGGGCGCGATGGTGACCACGCCGGGCTCGGCCCAGGCGCCCCGGCCCGTGGACTGCTGGGAGGTCGGGTCGGCCGGGGGCCGCTCAGGCAAGGTCGGCGTACGGCTCGTCGGCGGCGAGGGGGATCTCCACCAGGAACGTCGAGCCCTGCCCGGGCTCGGAGGTGACGTCGATGGTGCCGCCGTGGCTCTCGACGATCTGCTTGGTGATGAACAGGCCCAGCCCGAGCCCGGGCACCTGCTCGGTGCCGCTCTCGCGGTGGAAGACCTCGAAGATGCGGGTGCGGCCCTCGGCGCTGATGCCGGGACCCTGGTCGCGCACGGCGATCTTGGCGTTGTCGAAGCCGCGGTCGACCGCGATCGACACGGTGGAGCGCGGCGGCGAGAACTTGATGGCGTTGCCCAGCAGGTTGCCCATCACCCGCTCGAGCTTGACCGGGTCACCGTCGACCCAGC
Source organism: Nocardioides scoriae (assembly GCF_900104965.1). NCBI lineage: Bacteria > Bacillati > Actinomycetota > Actinomycetes > Propionibacteriales > Nocardioidaceae > Nocardioides > Nocardioides scoriae. The sequence goes on from NZ_LT629757.1 coordinate 2,491,999, forward strand.
AGCCGCGCTGGTCGGGCTGCTCGACGAGCAGCAGCAGCCGCATGTCCTTGGCCTCGGCGAGGACGCGCTGGCGCTCCACCAGCGAGCTCACCAGCTCGACGAGGTCGACCCGGCGCACCTCGTGGTGGGTGTCGTCGTCGAGGGCGTGGCCCTGGCTCAGGTCGGCGATCAGCGCGCTCATGGTCACCGCCGAGCGGTGCAGCTGCTCGACGCGGGAGCGCACGAACGGGTCCAGCGTGGGGTGGTCGAGCAGCAGCTCGGACAGGCCCATGATCACCTGGGCCGGGTTGGCCAGGTCGTGGACCGTCATCGCGCTCAGCCGTCGGTGCGTCGCCAGCTCGCTGTTGATGCGACCCAGCTCCCGGAGCAGCAGCTCCTGTCCCGGCTCCTCAGACGGCACGGGTCCTGTCCTCCGTCCACCGTCGGCACAGCTCGAGCGCCTCGGCGGCACCGGGTGCCCAGCCGTCGGCGCCGACGAGGTCGGCCAACCGGGGGTTGATGCTGAAGGGGCGCCCACCGACGAGCACCCGGACGCCGGCGCAGCGCGGGTCGGCGCGCAGGGCGGCGACGAGCTCGCGCACGCCGCGGATGTGGCCGGCCATGGTCGCCGAGACCGCGAGCACGTCGGCACGGTGCTGGGCGACGCGCTCGATGACGTCGGCGTGCGGCACGTCGGCGCCGAGGTAGGCGGTGCGCCAGCCGGCCTGCTCCATGAGGTCGGAGATCATCCGGATCCCGACCTCGTGGGCCTCCGAGCCGACGCTGGTGGCCACGATGCTGCGGCCCAGCAGGGTGCGGTTGAGCAGCAGCCGCGGGTAGAGCAGCGACAGCGAGAGCTGGGTGATGGCGGTCGTGTAGTGCTCGTGGGCGATCGAGATCTCGCCGGCCTCCCAGAGGCGGCCGAGCTCGACCTGGGCGGGCTGGAGGATGTCGAGCATGATCGTGGCGACGTCGACGTCGTTCATCATCGCCTGGCGCACGACCTTGATGGCCTCGTCGCGGTGTCCGGCCAGGGCCGCGGTGAGGTAGTCGCGGGCCGGGCCGTCGGCCAGTCCCACGATGGAGTCGGCGTGGGCGCCGCTGGCGCCGAGCACGGCCGAGGCGTTGTGGAAGGACTCGACCTGGGCCAGCTGGATCCCGGTCAGGTGCGGGGCGAGGGCCGCGCGCACGGCGCGGTCGACGTCGTCGGGGCCGAAGGAGGCACCGGCAGCGGCGAGCCGCACGGCCTGCCAGCGCATCTGGTCGGCCAGCAGCTCGGGGACGTCGAGCGACATCGCGCTGTCGAGGGCCTCCAGGTGCAGGCGCACGACCTCGATGACCGAGCCCGACAGCAGCCCGAGGTCGGCGGCGACCTCCTCGGCCATCACGCGCGGGTCGACGGGGACGCCGCTCAGCGCGGCGGACTCCCAGGCGGCACTCATGCCAGCACGATAGTTCGGTTCGGCCCGGTTTCCCATGAGAAGTCGGGAAAATGGACCAGCCCTCCACGACGTCGGCGGACAAAAGCCCCAAAAGCCCCTGGTGCACGGCCGGGGTCAGCCCGCCCCCTGCTGCACGGCCAGCCTGAGCTGCGTGTTCACGCTGCCGTAGCCGTCGTAGGCCCCGGTGCGCTGGAGCAGCTCGACGTAGAAGCCGGTCGGCAGGACGTCGGTGTAGACGTGCAGCAGCTCGCCGTCGGGCGAGGCGTCGTGGAGCACGCCGTGGGCCCGCAGCTCCTCGATCCGGGCCGGCGGCAGGTCGGTGCGGGCGGCGAGGTCGACGTAGTAGTTGTCGGGCACCGGCATCAGCGCGACCCCGCGCGCCCGCAGCGCGCGCACCTCGGCGAGCAGGTCCTCGCAGGCGAAGGCCACCTGGTTGACGCCCGGGCGGCGGCGCTGGCCGCGGTCGCCCTCCCCCACGTTGACCACGAGGCGCGCCGCGCCCGCGGCCGGTCGCAGCGCCCGGCTGCGCAGCCGGCCGAGGGGCTCCCAGAACTCCTCGACGGCGCTGGGCACCAGGCCCAGCACCCCGCGGAGGAACCCGACCTCCTCGTCGAGCCGGTCGGGCTCGACGCTGAGGCCGACGTGGTCGAGCCCGACCCACCCCGGGTGCCCCTCGGGGGGCGCGTCCGGGAGCGGGACGAAGTCGTCCTGCCAGTGGTCGGGCGAGCCCGCGTCGGCGCTGAGGAACAGGTGGGTGCTGCCGGGCGAGGTGATGCCGGGCAGCAGCGCCTCGCCGTCGCCGCGGGTGCGGTCGACCTCGGGCCAGGCCAGCGCCTTGGCCCGGGCGGCCACCGCCTCGACGCGGGGCGTGGCCAGCCCCAGCGCGTGGGCCGTGGGGTCGGCCCCCGGGGTCTGGTTGAGCACCACGTGGGCGCCGCCCTGGCGCCACCACTGCACCGGCTTGCTCCGGTGCTGGGCGACGTGGCGGAAGCCCAGGCCCGCGAGCAGGCCGGTGGTCGCGGGCGAGCGGTCGGGGTCGGCCACCTCGAGGAAGGCGAGGTCGACGCGCTCGGGCACCGGCGGCGCGGCCGTCACGGGCACGCGGAACCCGTCGGACCCCGGGCGCAGCGCGAGCTGGTCCTCGAGGAAGCGCAGCGAGCGGTGGGCGTCGCGGGCGGTGACGTGCTGGTCGGACTCGCGGACGACGTCGCTGAAGACCTCGAGCGACACCGGTCCGGCGTACCCGGCCCCGAGCGTGGCGGCCACCACCCCGGTGACGTCGAGGGTGCCCTGGCCCGGGAAGCAGCGGAAGTGACGGCTCCACTCCAGGACGTCCATGTCCTTCAGGGGCGCGTCCGCGACCTGCAGGAAGCCGATCCGCTCCCCCGGCACGCCCGCGAGGGCGCTCCCGTCGTCGCCGCGGGCCAGCACGTGGAAGGTGTCGACCGCGAGCGTGACGGCGGGGTGGTCGGCACGTCGCACGACGTCCCAGGCCTGGCCGACACGGTCCAGGTGGCGACCCCAGGCCAGCGCCTCGAAGGCCAGCACGATCCCCCGTGCCGCGGCCTCGTCGCCCAGGGAGCGGAGCTGCTCGGCGACGACGTCGTGGTCGGCGACCGCGTCGGCCCCGACGTGGGAGCAGAGCAGCACCACCGGGGCGCCCAGTTCGGCGGCGACGTCGAGCTTGGCCACGACCCGACGCCGGGTGGCCGCCCAGGCGTGCGCCGGCACCCCGGCCGCGTCGCGCACCGGCTGGAAGAGGTCGATGGCCAGACCCAGGTCGGCGCACAGCGCCGCGACCTCCCGCGGGGGCAGCGGGCAGCCCACGAGGTCGGCGTCGAAGACCTCGACGCCGTCGAAGCCCGCCGCCGCGATGGCGTGGAGCTTGTCCACCAGCCGGCCGCTCAGCGACAGCGTCGCCACCCCGGTGCGCATCAGGCCGTCAGCTCCGCGAAGTGGCGCTGCATCCGGGCGGCGTCGGCCGGGCGGCCCGTGAACAGCTCGAAGGCGCCGACCGCCTGCTGCACCGCCATCGCCCCGCCGGGCAGCACCCGGCAGCCGCGCGAGCGGGCCAGCGCCACCAGCTCGGTCTCGAGCGGGAAGTAGACGACGTCGGAGACCCACAGGTCGTCGCGCACCAGCTCGGCCGGCACCGGGAGGCCGGGGTGGCCGTGCATCCCGACCGGCGTGGCGTTGACCAGTCCCTGGGCGCCGGCGACGGCGCGGGACAGGTCGTCGACGGCGGTGACGCGGTCGTCGCCCCACCGCTTGGCCAGGCGTACGACGCACGCGTCGGCGCGCTCGGCGTCCTGGTCGTGGACCGCGAGGTGGGCGATCCCCTGCTCGAGCAGGCCGTACCCGACCGCGACACCGGCCCCGCCTGCTCCGACCAGCACGGCCCGGTCGCCGCGCGACTCGGGCAGCGCGGCGGCGAGCGCGGCGCCGTACCCGGTGGTGTCGGTGTTGTGGCCGACCCGGCGCCCGTCGCGCAGCACCACGGTGTTGACGGCACCGAGGTCGGCCGCCCCCTCGGAGAGCTCGTCGAGCAGCGGCACCACGGCCTGCTTGAAGGGGTGGGTGACGTTGAGCCCGTCGAGCCCGAACCGCTCGGCGGCGGCGAGCACGTCGGCCAGGTCCTCGACCCCGAAGCCCCGGCGACCCGGGGCCTCGGCGTCGACGAGGCGGTAGGTCAGCGCCAGGCCCTGCTCGCGTCCCTCCCGCTCCTGCATGGCCGGGGTCAGCGAGCGGCCGATGCCGGCGCCGACGAGGCCGAGCGCGACCGAGGTGGCGCTCACGCGACACCGACCGCGGTGCGACCCGCACCGACCGGGCGCTGGCGGACGCCGACGTCGGCGGTCGGGACCCGGTGGGTGCCACCGGGTCCGGTGAGGACGGCGACCGCGGAGATGACGCAGGCGCCGACGGCGAAGGCCGCGACCCGCCACCAGTTGTCGGCCTCGCCGCCCATGAGGGCACCGGCGATGGTGGGCGTGAAGCCGGCCAGCGCGAACCCGAACTGGGTGCCGATGGCCATGCCGGAGAGGCGGACGCTCGTCGGGAAGTACTCGGCGTACGTCGCGGGCCACACCGCGTTGGGCATCGAGTAGACGACGCCGGCCAGGGCCACGCCGAGGACGAAGGTGAGCGGCTCGTTGCCGGCGCGGATGGCGCCCAGGAAGGCGGTGACCAGGACGGCGCTGCCGACCAGACCGGTGAGGAAGACCGGCTTGCGACCGACCTTGTCGGAGAGCATCGCCCAGAACGGGATGACCGCGATGGCCACCAGGTTGGCCACGATCGCCAGCCAGAGCATGAAGGAGGAGTCGAAGCCGATGCCGTAGTCGTCGGAGGTCGCGAAGTTGAGGGCGAAGACCTGGAACATCGTGTTGACCATCGCGATGAAGGCGGCGAAGAAGACCCGCAGCACCGAGGCCCGGTGGTCGGCGAAGAGCTCCTTGAGCGGGGCGCGACGGGGCTCCACGCTGTCGACCACGTCGTCCTGGAAGGCCGGGGTCTCGTCGAGGCGGGACCGGATCACGAAGCCGAGCACCACGATGACGGCGCTGAGCCAGAACGGCACCCGCCAGCCCCAGCTGAGCAGGGCGTCCTCGGGCAGCACGGCGGCCAGCGGCAGGAAGATCGCGGGCGCCAGGACCTGGCCGCCCTGGGTGCCGCTGAGGGTCCAGCTGGTGAAGAAGCCACGACGGTCGTCGGGGGCGTGCTCGAAGGACATCGAGTTGGCCCCGGCCTGCTCGCCGGCGGCCGAGAGGCCCTGGAGCAGCCGCAGCAGCACGAGCAGCGCGGGGGCCCACAGGCCCACCTGGCCGTACGTCGGCAGGCAGCCGATGAGGAAGGTCGAGACGCCCATGAGCAGCAGCGTGCCGATGAGGATCGTCTTGCGGCCCAGCCGGTCGCCGATGTGGCCCATGAGGAAGGAGCCGAACGGGCGGGCGACGTAGGCCACGCCGAAGGTCGCGAACGCCGCGATGGTGGCGGCCGAGTCGTTGCCCTCGGGGAAGAAGATCTTCGGGAAGACCAGTGCGGCGGCGGTGCCGTAGATCGCCAGGTCGTAGTACTCCAGCGCGCTGCCGCTCCAGGCGGCGAGGGCCGCCCGCTTGGGCGTGCGGCGCTCGGCGGTGCTGCCGGTCCCGGGGGCTCCCCCGGCGTGGTCGATGGTGCTCATGGGTCGTGCCTCTCCGCCGACGTCGCGTCGGCTGGTGCTCCGGCCGAGGGGTGAGGCCCTCGGGCTGACGCGAACGTAGGTGTGGCCCCGATCACATGGCAATCGTTTGCCAAAATTTTCCACGGCTGTGCCACGATGCTTCCGTGAGCGTCCCAGAGCCCGGTCCCGCACCCGGCGCACGTCGCCGCCGCAGGCGCGCGACCATCACCACGGTGGCGGCCGCGGCCGGGGTCGCGCCGTCCACCGTGTCGCGGGCGTTCAGCAACCCGGGGCGGGTCAACCACGTCACGCGCGCGCACGTGCTGGCCGTGGCCGAGGAGCTCGGCTACGCCCCCAACCCGGCCGCCCAGGCCCTCGAGTCGGGCCGCACGAGCACCGTCGCGCTGGTCGTCCCCGACATCACCAACCCCTACTTCTCCGGGGTCGTCAAGGGGGCCGAGCGGGCCGCGGCCGAGGCTCGGCTGACCCTGGTCATCGGCGACGCCCAGGAGAACCCCGTCCACGAGGAACGCCTGGTCAGGCGGCTGGGACCCGCCGTCGACGGGTTCGTGCTGACCGCCTCGCGGATGCCCGACGACGTGCTCGAGCGGGTCAGCGAGCTCAACCGGATCGTGCTGGTCAACCGGGCCTCGCCGGGCCTGACCAGCGTGGTCGCCGACTTCGCCTCGGGCACCCGCCAGATCGTCGCCCACCTGGCCTCGCACGGGCACCGCTCGTTCGTGTTCCTCGGCGGCCCGGCCGAGTCCTGGTCGGGCGCCCGGCGCTGGGCGGGACTGCGCGCGGCGGCCGAGGAGCACGGCCTCGAGGCCACCCGCTTCGGGCCCTGGACCCCGACGATCGCGTCCGGCCCCGCGGCCGCCGACGCGGTGCTCGCCACCGGGGCCACCGCGGTCGTGGCCCACAACGACGTCCTCGCGATCGGGGTGCTGCAGCGGCTCGCGGAGCGCGGCGTGCGCGTGCCGCAGGAGGTGAGCGTGGTCGGCTTCGACGACGTCTTCGGTGCCGACTTCTGCCACCCGCCGCTGACCACCCTCGCCGAGCGCACCACCGAGGCCGGCGCCCGCGCCGTCGAGGCACTGGCCGCCCTCACCCGCCCCGGCGCCCTCCCGACCGGCGGTGACGCACCCGTCCGCGTGCTTCCCACCCAGCTCGTGGTGCGCGCCTCCTCCGGCCCCGCTCCCCGCTGAGGGACCTCACGTGGCGCGGGCGTCCCGCTCGTCGTCGTGGTCCTCGGAGCCGGTGCCGATCACGCTGGGCGGGGGGCCGAAGGAGACCTCGACCTCCTCGAAGCCCTTGTGGCGCTGGGCGCGGGCGTAGCTGGTGTAGGCCTTGCGGTCGGCGTCGGTCAGCTCGACCGAGTCGGTGAAGGGCGTGAGCAGGGCGCGGGGCCACAGCCGGCGGACCAGCACGACGTTGAGCTCCATGCCGAGCACCGCGATGACCGCGGCCAGGAAGATGAGGCCGATGAGCCCGAGGACCAGGCCGAAGGTCTGGTTCATCGAGGAGGTCTCGTTGAGCACGCGGTCGACGTACGCCGTGGAGAGCTGCTGCAGCGCCTGCCACAGGACGGCGACGAAGAAGCCGCCGGGGGCGGCGTAGAACCACGGGTGCTCGCGGGCGGTCGCGAGGCGGAACAGCACGGTGAGGATGCCGCCGACGAGCAGCACCGTGGCGAGCGAGACCAGGACCCGGCCACCGGGGATGCCGGCGTCGCGCAGCACCTGCTGGCCGAGCACCGAGACCGCCGTGATGGCCAGCACCGCGCCGCCGGCGATGAGCAGCAGGAACAGGCTCTTGAGCCGGAGCAGGAACGGGTTGGGCCGGCTGTTGCGCGGCACCGACCAGGCGACGTTCATGGCGTTCTGGATGGCGGTGCCGAGGCCGAGCGAGCCGTAGAGCGCGATCAGCGCACCGGTGACGACCGCGGTGACCGAGCCGGTGAGGCCCTCGGGACGGCCGAGCTGGTCGCCCACGATCGGGAACTGCCGCAGCGTCGAGTCGAGCGCCGCCTGCTGCAGCTCGGGGTCGCCCTGGAGCACGAAGCCCAGGATGGAGGTGCCGAGCAGCAGCAGCGGGAACACCGACACGAAGGTGTAGTAGGTGATGATCGCCGCGAGGTAGGGACCCTGGTCGTCGAAGTACTTGTAGACGACCGCGAGGGGGAACCCCAGCCCCGGCCACCTGCGCTGGGCGTCGTCCGCCGCCCTCACCATGCCCGCCACGCGAGAACCGTACCGGCGGGCCCGTGGCCACCCGGCTGCGACTGGCCCTCCACCTGCGACGACGCGGCTGCCAGGCTGCTCGGGTGCCCCTCCCCGACGAGACGCTGCCACGCGCCGAGCGCCGTGCGCTGCACCGGACCGCCTTCGGCATCGGGCTGTACGCCGCGGCGTTCGGCGCGACGTTCGGTGCGGTCGCGACCGGGTCGGGGCTCGGCGTGGGGCAGACGGCCGTGCTGAGCGCGGTGATGTTCACCGGCGCCTCGCAGTTCGCCTTCGTGGGCGTGGTCGCGGCGGGCGGGTCGGCGGCCGCCGCGGTCTCGGCCGCGCTGCTGCTCGGCGCGCGCAACGCCTTCTACGGCATCCCCGTGAGCGGCCTGCTCCGACCGCGCGGCTGGCGCCGCCCCCTCGTGGCCCACGTCGTCATCGACGAGACCACGGCGATGGCGGTCGCCCAGCCGACCCCGGCGGCCGGGCGGCTGGCGTTCTGGTCGACGGCGCTGTGGCTGTGCGGGCTGTGGAACGTCGGGACGCTGGCCGGTGCCCTGCTGGGACGAGCCGTCGACCCGGCCGCGCTCGGGCTCGACGCGGCCGCGCCCGCCGTCTTCCTGGCGCTGCTGTGGCCCCAGCTGGGCCGGCGCCCGGCGCCGGTGGTGGCGCTGCTCGGCGCGGGGCTGGCGCTCGTGCTGATCCCACTGGCCCCGCCGGGGGTCCCGGTCGTGGCAGCGGCCGGGGTGGCGCTGGCGGTCGGCCTCACCGGCAGGACGGACCGGTCGTGACCGGGACGGCGCTGTGGGTGGCGGTGGTGGTGGCCGCCCTCGGCTGCTACCTGCTCAAGCTGGCGGGCGTCTCGCTGCCCGCCGCGCTGCTCGACCACCCGCGCGTGCGCCGGGTGGCGGCGCTGCTGCCCGTCGCGATGCTCGCGGCCCTGGTCGTGGTCGAGCTGCTCGACGACGGTGGTCGCTACGGCGCCGACTGGCGCACCGCGGTCGGCGTGCTCGCCGGGGCGGTCGCCCTCGCGCTGCGCCAGGGCGTGCTGGTCGTGTTCGTCGTGGCGGTGGCGACGACCGCGCTGCTGCGGCTGGTGACCTAGCCGGCGCGGTCCGCAGCGCCGGGGCCTGCCTCGACCGCGCCGGGGCACTCCGGCGGCGGGCACTCCTCGTCGCGCAGCGGCTCCCCCACGGCGTCGAAGATCTCGCGCAGCTGCTGCACCTGCTGGGGCGTGAGCCGGTCGAACAGCGACTGCCGGACGTGCTCGACGTGGAGCGGAGCCACCTCGACCAGCTGCTCGAACCCGGCGTCGGTCAGCGTCGCGACGACCACCCGGGCGTTGTCGGGGCGGCGCGCCCGGGTGACCCACCCCTGGGTCTCGAGCTTGGCGACGGCGTGCGACATCCGGCTGGGCGAGGCGCGCACCATCTCGGCGAGCACGCCCATCGACAGGGTCCGCTCGGGCGCCTCGCTCAGCATCGCCAGCACCAGGTAGACGCTGTGGGGCATGCCGGCGTCGCGCGAGAGCTGGCGGTCGAGCGAGGCCTGCAGCGCCTGGGTGGCGAACAGGTAGGAGCGCCAGGCCGCCTGCTCGTCGTCGTCCAGCCATCGGGGTGGGGTCACGCCCCCATCCTAGCGACTGTTGAACTTTCAAACTAGAAGCCCTACGCTCTCGTTTGAACATTCAACTGCGGCAGTCGCCGCCCGGCGGGAGCGAGACCCCCATGAACGTCGTCCTGTGGATCCTGCAGATCGTGCTGGCCGTGGCCTTCCTGGCCGCGGGCGCCATGAAGGCGACCAAGCCGAAGGCCGAGCTCTCCGGCCAGATGGGCTGGGTCGACGACTTCTCGGCCGGCGGCGTCAAGGCCATCGGCGTGCTCGAGGTGCTCGCCGCGATCGGCCTGGTGCTGCCCTGGGCGCTCGACGTCGCCCCGGTCCTCACCCCGCTCGCCGCCCTCGGGCTGGTGCTGATGATGGTCGGCGCGGCCGTCGTCCACGCCCGCCGCAGCGAGACCCAGATGATCGTGGTCAACGTCGTCCTGGGCGTGCTGGCCGCGGTCGTCGCCGTCGGTCGCTTCTAGCCAGACCGGCCCCGGCCGCGGCACCGGGCTAGCGTGCGCACGTGGCGACCACCGATCGGAGCGTGCCGGTCCCGGTGCCGGGCGTGGTGGCCGACGCCGCGGCGCTGGGTCCGTGGTTCGCGGCGTCCGTGGCCGCTCCCGGCGAGGGTTGGCTGACGCTGGCCGAGCTGACCTCGCCCGAGCGCCTGGACGACCTGCTGGCCCGGACGCGCACCGCGATCGCGGTCCAGCGGCGCGCTCCCGTCGCCGCGGTCGAGGTCCGCGTCGCCGCCTCCTCGCTGCACCTCGCCCTCCTGGGCCGGGTCACCTCGGTCGCGCTGGGGGCGTTGGCGCTCGGAGGCAGCGTGCTGGCCCTGGGCGCGCAGGCCCGGTGGCGACCGACCACCACCCACGCGGTCGACCTCGGTCTGGCCGCGCCGCTCGGCACACCGGCCGGCTCCCCCGACGAGGCGCTCGCCCTGCTGCACCGAGAGGTCCTCGACACCCTCGTCGTGCCGCTCGGCCTCGCCCTGCGCGAGCGCGCCCGGGTCTCCCCGCGGGTGCTGAGCGGCAACGCCACCTCGTCGTGGGTCGGCGCCCTGAGCGCCCTGCACCACGCCCGGCCCGACCTGGTGCCGCAGGCGGCGGCGTACGTCTCGGCGCTGCTGCACGACCCGCTGCTGCGGCCCACCTGGACGCCGGTGCGCGGCGGGGCCGGCGTCCGTCGGACGAGCTGCTGCCTGTTCTGGCGGCTGCCCGGCGGCGGCGTGTGCGGCGACTGCGTGCTGCACGCCCGGACCGGCTGACACACTCTCCCGGTGGTGAGCCCCGGCGCGATGCGCGCCTTCGTCGTGACCGGTCCCGGACGCGCGGAGGTGCAGGAGGTGCCGGTCCCGGCCGCCGTCCCCGGCGAGGTCGTGGTCGAGGTCGAGCGGGTCGGCATCTGCGGGACGGACGTGGAGTTCTTCACCGGCGAGATGGCCTACCTCCACGACGGCCACGCCCGCTTCCCGGTGCGGCTGGGCCACGAGTGGTGCGGCACCGTGCGCGAGGTCGGCGCCGGCGTCGACCCGCGCTGGCAGGGCCGGCGCGTCACCGGCGACACCATGCTCGGCTGCGGCCGCTGCCGCCGCTGCCGCACCGGGCTCCAGCACGTGTGCGAGCGGCGCTCGGAGATCGGCATCCGCAACGGCCGCCCGGGAGCGCTCGCCGAGCGGCTCGCCGTGCCGGTCACCGCGCTGCACGACCTCGGCGTGGGCACCGACCCCGCGCTCGGGGCGCTGGTGGAGCCGGGCGGCAACGCCCTGCGCGCCGCCGAGGCCGCGCTGGCGGGGCCCGACCGGCGCGTGCTGGTGCTGGGTCCCGGCACCATCGGGCTGCTGGTCGCGCTGTTCGCGCGGGCGGCCGGCAGCGAGGTCCACGTCGTCGGCGTCACCGAGGCCTCGCTGGAGTTCGCCCGCGGCCTCGGCCTGACGCACGCCACGACCCGCGACCAGCTCCCCGACCTGGCGTACGACGCCGTCGTCGACGCCTCCAACGCCCCGGGCCTGCCCGCGCTGGCCGCGGACCTCGTCGAGCCCGGCGGCCGCGTCGTGTACGTCGGCCTCGCCGGCTCGCCCAGCCTCCTCGACACCCGGGTCCTGGCCCTCAAGGACGTCACCGCGGTGGGCGTGCTGTCGGCCTCGCCCGGCCTGGCGCGCACCGTGGCGGCGTACACCTCGGGCGCGGTGGACCCCCGGCCCCTGGTCGCCGCGACCGTCGGCCTCGACGACGTCGCCGACGTGCTCGCCGGCCACCGCCCCGCCGGCGCCGGTCCGGGACCCAAGGTCCACGTCGACCCCCACCCCGGCCGCTGAACGCCGGACCTCGCGAACGGGAAGAACCGGACGCCCCCGTGCGTTGGACCCGTCGTTGCCCCACCGAACGACAGGACCCGCCGTGACCTTCCTCCCGACCTCCCCCGTTCCGCTGGCCACCCCCGAGTCCCGCCGCCGCAGCACCGTGCCGACCATGGGGCCGCTGCTCCCGGTCGAGCCCGTCCGCCCCGCCCCCAGCATCTGCGACGCCGGCGACGTGGCCGGTCCCGGCGAGGAGCGCTGCGGCTACCAGCCCGGCCAGCTGCGCTGCGTGCGCCGCCCCCACCCCGAGGCGCCCGACGCCCACGTGCGCGTCAGCGCCGAGCTCGACGCCGTGCCGCCCGTGCAGCTGCTGGTCACCCCGGCCGCCGCGCGCCGCACCGTCGACTTCTGCTCGGCCGCCTGACTCAGGCGGAGCCCGGCTCCATCAGGAGCGCGAGCACCCGGCCGAACAGGTCGTCCGGCACGCTCGTGCGGTCGACGTGGCGCTCCAGCGCGAGCCCGTTGGCCAGCGCCATCAGCAGCGTGGCGATCTCCTCGGGGGGCAGCGCCGGGCGGGCACCGCCCCGGGCCGTCGCCTGGTCGAGGTGGCCCGCCACCGCGGCGGTGACCGCGGCGTGGAGCTCGCGCCGTCGCTCGAGGAACGCTCCGTCGGTGGTGCCGCTGCGCACCGAGCGCTGCCACAGCTCGAGGAAGAGCAGGTGCCAGTCGCGCTGCTCGTCGCCGGCCTCGGTGAGCCGGTCCCCGAGCGAGCGGGCGCGCTCGGCCAGCGTCGTCCCGGTGTCGCTGACCGCCGCCAGCCCCGTCTCGAGGTACGCCGAGACGCGGTCCTGCACCAACGCTGCGACGAGGTCGTCCTTGCTGCCGAAGTTGGAGTAGACGGCGCCCTTGGTGAAGCCGGCGTCCGCGGCCACGTCGTCGACGCTGGCGGCGTCGATCCCCCGCCGGGCGAAGACCCGGGCCGCCGCGTCGAGCAGCGCCCGTCGCACCTCCTCGCGTGGAGGCCGGCGTCGCTGCGGCGTGGGCTCGGTTGACATCGACGGTTACGATACCCGTGAGTATCCGATACCGATCGGTATCCAGCCACCACCCGACACAGCAGGGGGTCCGATGAGCGTCGCGTCACGGGTCGAGAGCGAGGTCGCCGCCGCGCTGCGGTGGGGGCTGGGGCACGCGCTGCCCCGCACGGCGATCGCCGGGTCGGCCCGCCGGGGCGACCTGCACGGCCGGCTCATCATGGCCACGAGCCAGAGCGACGAGACGCCGCTGGCGCTGTTCGACGAGATCCGGGCCGACGGACCGATGCACCGCGCGAAGTTCGCCTACGTGACCGCCTCCCAGCCGCTGGTGCGCGAGGTGCTGTCGAGCAACGACGTCCACGCGGGCGTCTCCTTCGGGGCCACCGGGCCGATCGCGCGCCTCGGCGCCTGGGCCGGGCGGCGCGCACCCACCGGGCCGCTGACCCCGCCGTCGCTGCTGGTCACCGAACCGCCCGACCACACCCGCTACCGCCGGCTCACCACCCGCGTGTTCAGCGCGCGCGCCGTGCAGGGCCTGCGCGCCCGCACCGAGGAGATCGCAGCGGGCCTGCTCGACGACCTGGCCGCCGACGCCGCCGCGGGCCGACCGGTCGACCTGGTGGAGCGCTACTGCGCGCTGCTGCCGGTGACCGTGATCGCGGAGATCCTCGGCGTCCCGCCCGAGGACCGCGGCCGGGTGCTCGACTTCGGCTCGGGGGCGGCGCCCAGCCTCGACCTCGGCCTGCCGTGGCGACGGTTCCGCGAGGTGGAGGCGTCGCTGACGGCCTTCGAGGCGTGGCTCGACGACCACCTGGCCGACGTGCGACGCGACCCCGGGGACGACCTGCTCAGCCAGCTGGTGACGGCGCGCGACGACCAGGGTCGCGGCCTGACCGACGCGGAGCTGCGCTCCACGGCCGGGCTGGTGCTGGCGGCCGGGTTCGAGACCACGGTCAACCTGCTCGGCAACGGCCTGGTGCTGCTGCACGAGCACCCCGACCAGCTCGCGCTGCTGCGCGAGCGACCCGACCTGTGGCCCAACGCCGTCGACGAGGTGCTCCGCGTCGACCCGCCGGTGCTGCTGACCGGGCGGACGGTGCAGCGCGACACCACCTTCGCCGGGACGCGGGTGCCGCGGGGCGCCGTGGTCACGGCGCTGCTGGCCGGGGCCAACCGCGACCCCGAGGTCTTCACCGACCCCGACCGCTTCGACGTCGCGCGGGAGAACGCCTCTGACCACGTGTCGTTCTCGTCGGGCCGCCACTACTGCCTGGGGGCCGCCCTGGCACGCATGGAGGGCGAGGTCGGGCTGCGGGCGGTCGTGGAGCGCCACCCCGACCTCGAGCTCGTGGCCGGGGCCGAGCGGCGCAGCACCCGGATCCTGCGCGGGTGGTCGGTGCTGCCGGCCCGGCTCAGCGGCGGGCGCGCCGCTGGCGCAGCTGCTCCAGCGCCTGCCTGATGCGCGCCTGGTTCTCGGGCTTGCGGGCCTCGTCGTAGACCTTCTTGGCCAGGCCGATCGTGGCGGCGGTCTTCATGATCTTCATGGGCGCCCCATACCCGCCCGCCGCGATCCCTACCGCGAGGGCCGGTCTGTCCACAGGGATGTCAACAGGCTGTTGATGCCGGCCGGGTGGTCCATGATGGGCGCGTGAGCGGCCCGGTGCTGATCGTCTTCGTGCTGGTGGTCGGCAGCCGCTTCCTGGTGCCGCTGCTGATCCCGCGCTTCCCGCTCCCCGCGATCGTCGCCTCGCTGGTGCTCGACGCGGTCGACCAGACGGTGTTCCAGAGCCTCGGCTACGACCCACCGGGCTACCAGGGCTACGACAAGGCGACGGACGTCTACTACCTGGCCATCGCCTACCTCGCGACGATGCGCAACTGGGAGTCGCTGCCGGCCTTCCGGGTGGCCCGGTTCCTCTACTTCTACCGGCTCGTGGGCGTGGTCGCCTTCGAGCTCCTGCAGGCACGGCCGCTGCTGCTGCTGTTCCCCAACACGTTCGAGTACTTCTTCATCGCCTACGAGGTGGTGCGCTCGCGCTGGTGGCCGCGGCGCTGGGAGCTGCGCTGGTGGATCGGGGTCGCCGCGCTGATCTGGGTGGTGGTCAAGCTGCCGCAGGAGTGGTGGATCCACGTGGCGCAGCTCGACGTCACCGACGCCCTCGCCGAGCACGCGTGGGCGCCGCCGCTGCTCGTCGCCCTGCTCGCGGTCGCCGCGGCCGGCTCCTGGTGGGGCGTGCGACCCCGGCTGCCCGAGCCGGACTGGTCGTGGCGGGTCCGGGCCGACCCGATGCCCGAGGAGATGGACACCCCGCAGGAGCAGTTCGACTGGCAGGCGCGCTGGGGGGCGATCCGCTCGTGGGCCACCCTGGAGAAGGTCGTCCTCATCGGCCTGATCTCGGTCGTCTACGGCCAGGTGCTCCCCGGGGTGCGCTCCACGAGCCTGCAGCTGTTCATCGGTGTCGGGGTGGTGGTGGTCATCAACGCCGGCCTCACGCTGCTGCTCGTGCGCCGCTCCTGGACCATCGAGTCGACGGGCTGGGCGTTCCTCGCGCGCGTCGCCGTCAACGTCGTCATGGTCGTGGTCGCCGACTGGCTGCTCAACGTGCGTGGCGGCAACATCGACGGCTTCGACACCGTCTTCTTCCTCTCCCTCATCAGCCTCGTGACCACGCTGCACGACCGCTACCGCCCGGTGCTCGCGACCCGCGTGGTGGCCGAGCGGCGACGTGCCGCCGGCGCCGCCCCCGCGTGAGGGACCCGCGTGACAGGATCGCGCCCATGCCCGATCCCGGCGCCCGGCGCGGCCGTCCCGGCTACGACCAGGCCACGGTGCTGCGCCGCGCCATCGAGCTGTTCAACACCCAGGGGTACGACGCCACCAGCGTCGGCGACCTGGCCCGCGACCTCGGCCTGACCAAGTCGGCGATCTACCACCACGTGCCGAGCAAGCAGGCGCTGCTGTCCGCGGCGCTCGACGAGGCCCTCGACGGGCTCGGCGCCGCCCTCGACCGCGCCGTCGCGGCCACGGGCACCAGCGCGTCCGAGCGGCTGCGCACCGCCCTGGAGCAGTCGGTGCTGGTGCTGGCCGAGCACCTGCCGGCGGTGACGCTGCTGCTGCGGGTGCGCGGCAACAGCGAGGTCGAGCTCGCCGCGCTGGAGCGGCGGCGGGTCGTCGACGAGCAGCTCGCGGGGCTGGTGCGCGCCGCGGTCGCCGAGGGCGCGCTGCGCGACGACCTCGACCCCGAGGTGGTGAGCCGGCTGCTCTTCGGCACCGTCAACTCGCTGGTGGAGTGGTACCGCCCCGGCGGCCCGCTCGAGCCGCAGGCCCTGGCCCGGACCGTGGCCAGCCTGGCCTTCGACGGCCTCAGGCCCCCGCAGCCCCACCCGCCGGCCCCGGAGGCGTGAGGCCCGGGCTGGGTCGGCCCAGGCTGCGGCTGCGCCCCCGGAACTCCGCGACCACGCCGTCGTCGTGCGCGCGGCGCACGGTCACGTCGTACAGCCCCGAGCGGCCCCGGAGCACCACCTGGCTGGCGTGGGCCACCAGCTCGTCGCCGAGCCGACCCGGCTCCAGGAAGCTGATGTCGAAGCCGGCGGCCACCGTGACCTGGCCGTGGGAGTTGCAGGCCACCCCGAAGGCGGAGTCGGCCAGGGCGGCGAGCAGGCCGCCGTGGCAGGTGGCGTAGCCGTTGAGCATGTCGGCGCGCACCGTCATGGCGACCGAGGCGCGGCCCGGACCGGCCTCGAGCACGCGCATGCCGAGCATCCGGCTGGCCGCGTCGCCCGACCACATCGCCTCGGTGCTGAGGCGGGCCACCTCGTCGGCGTCCGGGCCGACCCCGGGGACGGCGCTCACGCGTCGAAGTCCACGGTGACGGCGGCGCCCACCGGCCGGGTCTGGCAGGTGAGCACGAAGCCACGGTCGACCTCGTCGTCGTCGAGGGCGTAGTTGCGCCGCATGTCGACCTCGCCCGTGCGGACCAGGGCGCGGCAGGTGCCGCAGACCCCGCCCCTGCAGGCGAACGGCAGGTCGTTGCGGGTGCTCGTCGCCCCGTCGAGGATCGACCGGCCGCGCGACATCGGCGTCGTGGTGGTGCGGCCGTCGAGGACGACGGTGACCTCGCTGACCTCACCCTCGACCACCGGGTCGGGGCGCTCGAGCTCCGGCGGCGGCTCGTCGACGTGGAACAGCTCGAAGTGGACCCGGTCGCGCGGCACCCCGAGCTCGGCGAGCACCTCGCGGGCGTCGGCGACCAGGCCGAACGGCCCGCACAGCCACACGTGGTCGAGGCCGTCCACCGGCACCAGGGCCAGCAGCAGCCGCCGCAGCCGGTCGGCGTCGAGCCGGCCCGAGAAGAGCTCGACGTCGCGGGGCTCGCGGGAGAGCACGTGCACCAGGTCCAGGCGCGGGCCGTAGCGGTTCTTCACGTCGGCCAGCTCCTCGGCGAACATCACCGACGCGGTCGTCCGGTTGCCGTAGAGCAGGGTGACGCGGGCCGCCGGGTCGGCCAGCACCGAGGCCACGATGGAGAGCATCGGGGTGATGCCGGAGCCGGCCGCGACGCACAGGTGGTGGCCGGCGGTCGCGCCGTCGGCGCGCAGCGCCGAGGCGAAGCTGCCGGTGGGGGGCTGCACCTCGACCCGGTCACCGGCGCGCACCTCGCGCACCAGCCACGAGGAGAACAGCCCCTGCGGGATCAGGCGCACGCCGACCCGGGGCCGGCCGCCGACCGGGGCGCAGATCGAGTAGCTGCGACGGTGCTCGACCCCGTTGACCGTGCGCCGCAGCGTCAGCGACTGACCCGCCGCGAAGGCGTAGTCGTCGGCGAGGTCGGGCGGCACCTCGAAGGTGATCGCCGCGGCGTCGTCGGTCAGCTGCTCCACCTCGGCCACCACCAGCTCGTGGAACGGCGCCATCAGATCTCCTTCACGTGCTCGAAGGGCTCGAGGCAGCTCGAGCAGCGGTACATCGCCTTGCAGGCCGTCGGCCCGAACTCCGAGCCCAGCACGACCTCGTCCGAGCCGCACCGCGGGCAGACCAGCTCGCGGCGGGTGGGCAGCAGCGAGAGCGGCACCGGGCCGTCGTGGCGCGGTGCCGGCCCGGGCGCGGAGATGCCGTGGGCCCGCAGCGCGGCGCGGCCGGCCTCGCTGATCCAGTCGCTCGACCAGGCGGGGGCCAGGCTGACCCGCACCTCGACGTCGGCGTACCCGTGGTCGTGCAGCCGGTGGACCAGGTCGTCGCGCATCGTGGCCATCGCGGGGCAGCCGGAGTAGGTCGGCGTGATGGTGACGACCACCGAGCCCGCCTCCTCGCGGACCTCGCGCAGCACCCCGAGGTCGGCCAGCGTCAGCATCGGCATCTCCGGGTCGCGGACCGCGCTGGCGACGTCCCAGGGCGTCGCCGCGAGCACCGTCGCGCCCGCCTCCGGGCTCACCACCGGCCCTCCGGGTGGGCCCGCGCCACCACCTGCAGCTCGGCGAGCAGCCGGCCCATCGCCTCGGTGTGGCGACCGTCGCGACCGGTGCCGCCCGCGACCGGGCCCGTCTGGGCCACGGCGGGGCGCGCCACGCCGCTGACCGAGAGCACCTGCTCCAGCAGCACGTCGACCTCGGCGGCCACGTCGGCGGGGTCGACCCCGACGCCCTGCTCGGCGGCGGCGCGCTCGACGGCGTGGGTGCGGAACAGCTCGTCGTGCAGCGGCCAGACCAGGGCCAGCCCGGCCTCGAGGCGGCGCCGCGACTCGGCCGTCCCCTGGGCCAGGGTGAGGAACCAGCGCGCGGCGTAGTCGCGGTGGTAGGTCAGCTCCTTGACCCCCTTGACCGCGATCGCGCCCAGCACGGCGTCGCGGCTGGCGACCAGCCGCTGCAGGACCGCGAGGCGGGCGGTGGCGAAGAGCAGCAGCCGCACGACGGTGACGGCGAAGTCGCCGTTGTCGGCCTCGACCAGCCGGACGTTGCGGAAGTCGGCCTCGTCGCGGAAGAAGGCCAGCGCGTCCTCGGCCGGCACCGGCGAGCCCGCGGGCAGCGCCGGCACCAGGGAGGCGTCGGCCGCCGCGGCGCGGGCCAGCAGCAGCCGGGCCTGGCCGAGCAGGTCGAGCGCGACGTTGGCCAGCGCGATGTCCTCCTCGAGGTCGGGCGCGTTGCTGGCCCACTGCGAGAGCCGGTGGGACAGCACGAGGGCGTCGTCGCCCAGCCCCAGGGCGTACGCCGCCAGCACCTGCGGGTCGGCCCCGTCGGGCACCGTGGTGTCCACGCCGGCCAGCGGGTCCTCGAAGGAGGTGCCGAACGCCCACTGGGAGTCGTCGCCGCCGAGGTCGTGCTCGAGCAGGCCGTCGTAGACGCTGTCGTGGTCGTCCATCACATGTGGGGGACGTCATCGGGGATGGAGTAGAACGTCGGGTGCCGGTAGACCTTGTCGCCGGCCGGCGCGAACAGCGGGTCCTTCTCGTCGGGGCTGGACGCCGCGATCAGGTCGGCCCGGACCGCCCAGATGCTGACGCCCTCGTTGCGGCGCGTGTAGACGTCGCGGGCGTGGCGCAGCGCCATCTCGTCGTCGGCCGCGTGCAGCGACCCGACGTGGACGTGGTTGAGCCCGCGCTTGCCGCGCACGAACACCTCGTAGAGCGGCCACTCCGGGCGGACGCCGCTCATGCCGGCGTCCCGACGGTCTCCCCGGACGGCGCGGGCCGGTCCGAGGTGGGGCGGGCCCGGCGCGCGGCGAAGGCGGTGGCCGCCTCGCGCACCCACGCGCCCTCGTCGTGGGCCCGCTTGCGGTGCGCGATCCGCTGGCTGTTGCAGGGACCCCCGCCCCGGACCACCGTCGCGAACTCGTCCCAGTCGGGCTGGCCGAAGTCGTGGTGGCCGCGCTCGGCGTTCCACACCAGGTCGGGGTCGGGCAGCGTGACGCCGAGCGCCTCGGCCTGCGGCACCGACATGTCGACGAACTTCTGGCGCAGCTCGTCGTTGGTGTCGCGCTTGATGCCCCAGGCCATCGACTGCGCGGTGTTGGGCGACTCGTCGTCGGGCGGCCCGAACATCATCAGCGCCGGCCACCAGAACCGGTCGACCGACTCCTGCACCATCGCGCGCTGCGCCTCGGTGCCGCGCATCATCGTCATGAGCAGCTCGAAGCCCTGCCGCTGGTGGAAGGACTCCTCCTTGCAGATCCGGATCATGGCGCGGCCGTAGGGCCCGTACGACGTGCGGCACAGCGGCACCTGGTTGGCGATCGCGGCGCCGTCGACGAGCCAGCCGATGGTGCCGACGTCGGCGTACGACAGGGTGGGGTAGTTGAAGATCGAGGAGTACTTCTGCCGGCCGGAGATCAGCTTCTCGGTCAGCTCGTCGCGCGAGACGCCGAGCGTCTCGGCCGCCGAGTAGAGGTAGAGCCCGTGGCCGGCCTCGTCCTGCACCTTGGCCAGCAGGATCGCCTTGCGGCGCAGCGAGGGCGCCCGGGTGATCCAGTTGCCCTCGGGCTGCATCCCGATGATCTCGGAGTGGGCGTGCTGCGCGATCTGGCGCACCAGGGTGGCGCGGTAGGCCTCGGGCATCCAGTCGCGGGGCTCGACGCGGTCGTGGCGCGCGAGCACCTCCTCGAACTGCGCGACGAGGCGGTCCTCGTCCGTTGCGGTGACGCTCACGTGGCCTCCCAGGATTCCTGACCGATCGGTCAGGAAAGTGTAGTCACCGCCGCGGGCGCTTGTCCACGATGCGCCGCATCTTGCCCACCGAGCGCTCCACGGTGTCGGGGTCGACGACCTCGACGGCGACGCTGACCCCGATCCGCGCCTTGACCGCGGCCCGGAGCCTCACCCCCGCCTCCTGCGCCACGGGGAGCGGCGCGTGCTCGCGGCGCTCCACCAGCACCGTCATCGAGTCGAGGTGGCCGTCACGGTCCAGCACGCACTGGAAGTGCGGCGAGAGCTCGTCGGTGGCGAGGATCAGCTCCTCGACCTGGGTGGGGAACAGGTTGACCCCGCGCAGGATGATCATGTCGTCGGTGCGACCGGTGATCTTCTGCATCCGGCGCATCGTCCGCGCCGTGCCCGGCAGCAGCCGGGTCAGGTCGCGGGTGCGGTAGCGGATCACCGGCATCGCCTGCTTGGTCAGCGAGGTCAGCACCAGCTCGCCCTCCTCGCCGTCGGGCAGCACCTCCCCGGTCACGGGGTCGATCACCTCGGGGAAGAAGTGGTCCTCCCACACGTGCAGGCCGTCCTTGGTCTCGACGCACTCGTTGGCCACGCCGGGCCCCATCACCTCGGAGAGCCCGTAGATGTCGACGGCGTGCATGTCGAGCCGCTCCTCCATCTCGCGGCGCATGTCGTTGGTCCACGGCTCGGCCCCGAAGATGCCGACCTTGAGCGAGGTCGAGCGCGGGTCGATGCCCTGGCGCTCCATCTCGTCGACGACCGAGAGCATGTACGACGGCGTCACCATGATGACGTCGGGTCGGAAGTCCTGGATCAGCTGGACCTGGCGCTCGGTCATGCCGCCCGAGACCGGGACGACCGTGCAGCCGAGCCGCTCCGCGCCGTGGTGGGCCCCGAGACCGCCCGTGAACAGCCCGTAGCCGTAGGCGTTGTGCAGCAGGTGGCCGGCCCGGCCGCCCGAGGCGCGGATGCTGCGGGCCATCACGTGCGCCCAGGTGTCGAGGTCGTCGCGGGTGTAGCCGACCACGGTCGGCTTGCCGGTGGTGCCGGAGGACGCGTGGAGCCGGACCACCTGCTCGCGCGGCACCGCGAACATGCCGAAGGGGTAGTGGGCCCGCAGGTCGGCCTTCGTCGTGAAGGGCAGCCGGGCGAGGTCGTCGAGCGAGGTCACGTCGTCGGGGTGGACGCCCACCTCGTCGAGGGCCGAGCGGTAGTGCGCGACGTGCTCGTAGGCGTGGCGCACCGTCCAGCACAGCCGCTCGGTCTGCAGCGAGCGGAGCTCGTCGAGCGACGCGGTCTCGATCGGCTCCAGGTCACCGGGGCGCGGGCTGAGGTCCTCCATGAGGGCCACGCTCCCACGCACCACCCGCAGGGGCCAGGCCCCTCAGGAGGCGAGCTGCGCGGGCGCCTCGACCTGCGCGACCGGCACGGTGAAGGCGAAGGTCGACCCCTCCCCGGGCACGCTCTCGACCCAGATCCGGCCGCCGTGCTGCTCGACGATGGAGCGGGTGATGGGCAGGCCCAGGCCGGTGCCGGCCTTCTCGCGGGCGTCGGAGACCTCGACCTGGGCGAAGCGCTCGAAGACCAGCTCCAGGTGCGAGGCGGGGATGCCCCGGCCGCTGTCGGAGACGGTGAACTGCACGGCCGGACCGACGGTGCGGGCCTCGACGTGGACCTCGCTGCCCGGGGGCGAGAACTTCACGGCGTTGCCGACCAGGTTGACCAGGGCCTGGACCAGGCGGTCGGCGTCGGCACGCACGAGGCCCTCGGCCCCGTCGACCACCAGCGTGACGCCCGCCTCGGCGGCCAGCACCTCCAGTCCCGAGACGCTCGCCTCGACGACGGCCGCGGCCGCGTGCTCGGCGAAGTACATCGGGAACGACCCGGACTCGAGCCGCTCGACGTCGATGATGTCGTTGACCAGCCGGGTCAGCCGCTCGCTGCCGCGCAGTGCCGTCTCCACCATCGACCCCGCGCTGGCCGGGAGCTCGCCGGTGTCGCCGTCGCTCAGCATCTCCAGCGCGCCGCGGATCGAGGTCAGCGGCGTGCGCAGCTCGTGGCTGACCGCGGAGACGAACTGGTTCTTCATCCGCGCCATCGCCTGGCGCTCGGTCGTGTCGCGGAAGACCAGCACCATGCCGGTCTCCAGGCCCGGCCCGCGCCGGGGGGCGGCCGTCACCTCGACCGGGAAGCGGGTGTCGTCGACGCGCGCGAACTCACCGGACGGCCGCGTGATCGCGGTGCCGGTCTCGCGCACCACGTCGGTCAGGCAGCGCTCGCCGTCCTGGTGGTCCGACGGGCAGGTGATCGTGCACAGGTCGGTGCCCAGCAGCGCCTCGCCATCGGCCCCCAGCACCCCGGCGGCTGCCGGGTTGGCGAAGGTCACGCGGCCCTCCGCGTCGACCCCCATGACGCCCTCGCCCATCGAGGCGAGGATCCCCTCGTGGTGGTCCGAGAGCCACTGCAGGCTCGCCGTGCGGTCCAGGACGCGCTCCTCCAGGGCGCTGCGCACCCGCTGGTTGGAGGTCGCGATCAGCGCCTGCCGGTAGGCCATCAGGGCCAGGACCGAGGTGGTGAGCACCCAGTCGAACTCGGTGCGCAGCGTGCCCGCGGCACAGGCCAGGATCGCGGCGAAGACGCCGACGTCGGGCAGGATCGCGGACAGGCCGCGGGTGAGCGAGCCCGGCGTGCCGCTGAGCCGGCCGCCGTCGGTGCCCGCGGTGGTGCCGGCGAGGCCGACGAGCAGCGGCGCCAGCACGTAGCCCAGGCCGAGCGAGTCGACCGTGTCGGTCGTGCCGATCGCGTCCGCGACCGCGAAGTAGCCGTCGGCGACCCAGTAGGCGCCGAAGCCGAGGGTGAGCAGCAGCAGGTCACCGCGCTCGCGCTCGCTGCGCGAGCGGACGAGCAGCACGCCGGCCAGGGCCGCGAAGACCGCGTCGGCGACCGGGTAGACCACCGAGAGCACGGCCTCGGTGCCCGGCCCGAGCACCTCCACGACGCGGCGCAGGACGAGGAGGTAGGTCACCAGGGTCATCGCCGAGGCGAGCACCATCGTGTCGAGCGTGATCCGGCTGTTGCGACCGCCGAGCTCGGGGCTGCCGCGGGTCAGCAGCACCATCGCGACGCCGACCACGGCGATGCCGAGGAAGTAGAGCAGGTCGGCCGGACCCGGGTACGGCGGCTCGGAGCCGGCCGCCTCGTAGCCGAACCACACCGCGTCGGCCACCGCCCACAGGCCGACCCCGAGCCCCAGCCCGGCCCAGGCCCGCCGGCTCGCGGGGTCGGTGCTCGGCGACCGCAGGCCCGCCCAGGCGCACGCGAGGGCACCGACGACGCTCGCCAGGGCCGAGCAGAGGTCGCTGGTCGCACGCGTGCTCGGGAGTCCCGGCGCCACCAGCCCGCGGGACTGGACCGCGGTCGCCACGACGACCAGCACCAGCCCCGTGAGCGTCATGGCGTAGCGGGGTGCGTGGGCGGCGTGCTGCTGACGCACGTGCATGACCGCTCCCCCCGCGACGGCCCGCGGGCGCGGGCGGCCACTCCACTATGACGAAAGCCATGACCTGAAGATCACGATTTGTCGCATTCGACGAGGTGGGCAGCCCACTGGCGGTGTCCCGCCAACGAGCCAGTCGTCGGGCAGCGCGGCGGACGCCTGCCGGGTGTCGCGGCACCAGCCCAAGGGGCATGCGCGGGTGGCGCCAGCGCCCCTTCACGGCGTCGTGCGCCTCTACGTGGCCCTCCTCGATCGACGTCCCTCACCACGTCGACGCGTGCCGAGCAGCAGGTGTGACTACTCCCGGTTGCGGGCCACCGCGGAGCGGACCAGCGCGACGAAGGCGTCCTCGTCGAGCACGTCGTCCTCCCGCAGGTCGATCGCGCGGCGGGTGCCGGCGTCGAGGCTGGCGTTGAACAGCCCGTCCGGGTCCTCGAGCGAGGCGCCCCTGGCGAAGGTGAGCTTCACCTTGTCCCGGTAGGTCTCCACCGTGCAGACCAGGCCGTCGCAGGAGAAGGTCGGCACCCCGTCGGGGTTGGTGGGCTTGCGCCACTTGGCCTCCTCCACGACGTCGGGCTCGGCCCGCAGCAGCAGGGATCGGAGCGTCTGGACCCTCGCGGTCCGCCAGTCGTCAGCCACGTCACGACCCTAGCGAGCCGGCGCCCCCGCGTCGCGGGCCAGCAGCAGGTAGGCGCTCGCGGTCCACGTGTAGGCGCGGTCGCGCAGCCCCTCCCCGGTCACGGCGTCGAAGTTCTCGGCGAAGCCGCTGCGCTCGCACAGCCGCAGGAACCGGCGCGCCACGTCGTCGGCGAGGCCGTCGTGACCGCACCGCCGCAGGCCCTCGACCACCAGCACCGTCGAGGGCGCCCAGATCGGGCCGCGCCAGTAGCCGTCGGGCTCGTACGCCGCCGAGCCGACCGGCTCGGTCGCCAGCCCGTGCTCGGTCAGGTGGTCGTCGAGCCGGGCGACCAGCGCCTCGCGCACCGCCGCCGGCAGCCGCTCCCCCAGCAGCAGCGCGAGCAGGGGCTGCAGGCTCCGCGTGCGGCGGCGGGCGCCGGACACGACGGCCCGCGAGACCAGCTGCTCGCCGTCCCACAGCTCCTCGACCAGCCCCTCGACGAGCACGTCCGCCCGCGCCGACCAGTGGCGGGCCTGCTCGTCGCGCCCCAGCTCGGAGGCCAGGTCGGCCACCACCTGCGCCTGGACGGCGAGGAAGGCGGCCAGGTCGGCGGTCTCGAGCAGCTGCTCCTCGGCGAAGACCGTGGCGTTGTCCCAGCCGCTGTCGTTGCCGTGCTGGTAGTGCGGCAGTCGGCGCCCCGGGGCCGTGCGCCGGGTGGTCCACCAGGTCGTCCAGGCGGCGAGCTCGTCGAGGACCTCGGCCAGCACCGCCGGGTCGGGCCGCTCCGCGACCCGGGCCAGCAGCGACTGCAGCGCCCAGCCGTGCACGGGCGGCTTGACGAAGTTGCGCAGCACCTCGGACTGGGTGACCGAGTCGGGCAGGGCGCCGTGCTCGTCCTGGTGGGCGAAGGGCAGTCGGAGCTGCTGCCACGCCAGCGCCGGGTCCCCCTCGGCGAGCGCGAGGGCGTTGAAGCAGTGGTCCCAGCTCCAGACCTTGTCCATCCAGTTCATCGACATCAGCACGGCGTCGGTGCCGACGTAGCCGGACGGGGCGACGGTGGCCGACCAGAGCAGGTGCACCGCAGCCGCGGCCGCCGGCGTCCGGTCGGTGCGCCAGCCGGCCACGCGCGCGACGTACGCCGCGAGCTCGTCCGCCACCGCGGCCCGCTCGTCCTCGAAGCTCCGGGCGGGGCGCCACCGCGGGGCCTCGCCGGGCAGCTCCTGGACCCAGAGCTCGGCGACGCCCGTGCCGTCGGGCAGCACCGTGACGGAGCGGGCACAGCGGCCGGTGCGCTGCGCACCCTCCACGACCACGTCGCCCACCTCGACGCCGACGCGGTAGCGGCGCCCGGTCTCGTAGGAGGTGAGCACGACCGTCCCGCTCACCGGCTCCTCGACGAGGTAGGTGCCGCTGAAGGGCGTCAGCTCGGGGGCGGCGGCCGCGACGCGCAGCCCCAGGCCCTCCCCGCGGAACCGCACCACGTCGTCACCGGCGAAGACCGCCCGCACCCGCCCCTCGGCGGCGGTCCACGTGAGCACCGCCGGGTCGGCGCCGACCTCGTGGGCCACCGGGCCGGAGGCGGTGACCGGCACCAGCTCCAGGACCGCGTGCATCCCCTGCACGTGGGAGACCAGGTGCACCTGGTCGCGGACGTCGTGCTGCCCCGCGACCGGGGAGAGGTCGAGCCACGACCCGGCCCGGCTGAAGGGCACCTGCGCCAGGTCGAGGCGGAGGTCGGCGGTCCCGCTCACGCCGGGGCGGCGCCCGGGTCGGCGAGCACGTCGCGCCAGGAGTGCTCGGGGGCGAAGCCGAGCAGCTCGCGGGCCTTGTCGATGGAGTAGAACGTCTCGTCGCGACCGATCTGGCGGCGCACCTCGACACCGTCGTAGAAGCGGTCGAGGACCTCCTGGGTGGTGGCCGCCACCGACATGTCGGGGTTGGCGACGTTGAAGACCTCGTAGCCCAGACCGTCGGTCTGCAGGCACCGCTCGACCATCTGCCCGAGGTCGCGGGCGTCGATGTAGGCGAACACGTTGCGGCGTCGGAGCGCGGGGTCCTCGAGGAAGGGCGGGAACATCTCGGCGTACTCGTGGGGCTCGATGACGTTGTTGATCCGCAGCCCGTAGACGTCGGCGCCGGTGCGCGCCTGGAAGGACCGCGCCGTCACCTCGCCGGCCACCTTCGACATGGCGTAGGCGTCCTCGGGCACCGTGGGGTGCTCCTCGTCGACCGGCACGTAGAGCGGGCGGCGCTCGCCCTGGGCGAAGCAGATGCCGTACGTCGTCTCCGACGAGGCGAAGACGACCTTGCGGATGCCGAGGCGCAGCGCGGCCTCGAGGACGTGGAAGGTGCTGAGCACGTTAGTGGCGTACGTCGTGGCGTCGGAGGCGAGCAGGATCCGGGGCACGGCCGCGAAGTGCACCACCGCGTCGTACGTCGGCTGCTCGTCCAGCTCGAGCTCGGCCATCGTGGCCAGGCCGGCCATCGCCGACCAGGTCTCCCCCGCGTCGGTCAGGTCGACCCGCAGGTCGGCGACCCCGGGGTGGTCGAGGGGCACGAGGTCGGCGTTGGTGACCTGGTGTCCCAGCTCGGCGAGGAACGGAGCCACGTGTCGGCCGGCCTTGCCGCTGCCGCCGGTGAAGAAGATGCGCATGGTGGGGGTCGTACCCGGTCAGCGGGCATCCAGCCCGATGTCGAGCGACGGGGCGGAGTGGGTGAGGCCACCCACCGCCAGCAGGTCGACGCCGGTCGCCGCGACGGCCCGGGCCACGTCGAGGGTGAGCCCCCCGCTGGCCTCCAGGACCGTGCCCGGCGACCGCGAGCGGGTCCGGCGCACGGCCTCGCGCAGGTCGGCCGCCGAGAAGTTGTCGAGCAGCACCTCGCGGGCCCCGTGGGCCAGGGCCTCGTCGAGCTGGTCGAGGTCGTCGACCTCCACCTGCACCGGCACCCCGCGCAGGGCGGCGACGGCCCGCACGGCCTCGAGGGCCGCCCCCACCCCGCCGGCGGCCGCGACGTGGTTGTCCTTGACCAGCACGGCGTCGTGGAGGCCGGCGCGGTGGTTGCGGCCGCCACCGCAGCGCACCGCGTGCTTCTCCAGGGCCCGCAATAGCGGCATCGTCTTGCGGGTGTCGCGGACCTGCACACCGGTGCCCTCGACCGCGGCGACCCAGGCCGCGGTGGCCGTGGCCACCCCGCACAGGTGGCCGAGCAGGTTGAGCGAGGTGCGCTCGAGCAGCAGCACGCCGCGGGCCGGCGCCTCGAGCTCGGCGAGCACGTCGCCAGGTGCGACGCGGGCACCGTCCTCGACCCGGGCCACGAAACGCGCCTCGGGCCCGAGGACGTCGGCGACCATCGCGGCCAGCACCGCCAGGCCGGCCACCGTGCCGGGCTGGCGGGCGACGTAGCGCACGTCGAGCCACGCGTCGGCCGGCACGGTCGCGGCCGAGGTCAGGTCGAGGTGCGCACCCAGCTCGTCGTCCGGCCCGACGCCCAGGTCCTCGGCGAGGGTGGCCCGCACCAGCCGCAGCACCGCGTCCGGGTCGAGACCAGCGGCCACGAGGCCCTCCCGGGCCGCCTGCACGGCGGGGTCGGCGAAGGCGCTCACGCCACCCTCCCCACGGCAGCGGCGGCCTCGGTCACGAGACGGGCCCGGGGCACGCCGTCGGGGTCCAGCCGCACCGCGACGGGGTGGCGCCACCGGTCGGAGGCGACCGGGTGGTCGGCGCGGAAGTGGGCCCCGCGGCTCTCCTCCCGCGCCCTCGCGGCCGCCACGACCGCACCGGCCACCAGCGCGACGGGATCGCGGCGCGGCCGACCGGCGACCACCCGGGCGGCGCGGCCGAGGCCCTCCGCGGTGCGGACCACGCCGACGTCGGCGCTCATCGAGCGGCGCACGGCCTGCGACCCGTCGGGGTCCGGGTCGAGCACCACGTCGGGCAGCTCGCCGACAGCCGGCTCGGGCAGCTCCAGCGCCAGCCGCGCGGCCGTGCGCCGCCCGAAGACCAGCCCCTCGAGCAGGCTGTTGGAGGCGAGCCGGTTGCCGCCGTGGACGCCGGTCGCGGCGACCTCGCCGACGGCGTGCAGGCCGGGGACGTCGCTCGCGCCCCACCGGTCGGTCGCCACGCCGCCGCACCAGAAGTGGGCGGCGGGCGAGACCGGCAGCCAGTCGCGGGCGGGGTCGAGACCGGCCGCCGCGCAGGACGCGGCGATCGTGGGGAACCGCTCCGCGACGTCGGCGACCCCCGTCGCGTCCAGCCACGCGTGCTCGCGTCCCGAGCCCGTCGCCACGGCGTGCACCGCGCGGGCCACGACGTCGCGGGGCGCCAGGTCGGCGAGCGGATGGCGGCCGGCCATGAAGGCGGCGCCCCCGTGGTCGCGCAGCACGGCGCCCTCGCCGCGCAGCGCCTCGGAGACCAGCGGCACCTGGCCGTCGCGACCGGGCAGGTGCAGCGCGGTGGGGTGGAACTGCACGAACTCCGCGTCGCGCAGGCCGGCGCCGGCCAGCAGCGCCAGCGCCGCGCCCTCCCCGGTGACGCCGGGCGGGTTGGTGGTGACGGCGTACGCCGCGCCGATGCCGCCCGTGGCCAGCACCACCGCGCGGGCCCGCATCGTCGTCGCTCCCGCCGGCCCCTCCAGCAGGGCACCGGTCACCTGCGCCCGCCCCGGGTCGGCCGCGCTGCGGCCGCGGACGAGCCCCACGACCCGGGTCTCGCGCCACCAGGTGAGCCCGGCCCGCAGCGCGGCCTGCGCCTCGGTAGCCGCGACCAGCGTGCGCAGCACCTCGGCACCGGTGGCGTCACCGCCCGCGTGGACGACCCGGCGGCGGCCGTGCCCGCCCTCGAGGGTGCGGTCGAGCCGGCCATCGGCGTCCCGGTCGAAGCGGGCGCCGAGCCCGAGCAGGTCGGCCAGGCGCTGCGGCCCCTCCTCGACCAGGCAGTCCAACGCGCGCGGCTCGCACAGGCCGGCGCCGGCGAGCGCGGTGTCCCGGGCGTGGTCGACCGGGTCGTCGTCACCGGCGTACGCCGCGGCGACCCCGCCCTGGGCCCAGCCGGTGCTGCCCCCACCGGCCGAGACGACGGCGACCGTGCGGCCGCCGGCCCGCAGCCCCAGGGCGGTCGAGAGGCCGGCCACCCCGGCGCCGACGACCAGGACGTCGACCTCGACGGACCCGCGCGGTGCCGCCGACGCGCTCACTCGCCACCGCCGGGCCGACCGATGGCCAGCATCCGCTCGACCGCGCGCCGGGCCCGCCGCGCGACGTCGGCGTCGACGTGCACCTCGTCGCCCCCGCCCCGCAGCGTCGCCAGCAGCAGCTCGGGGGTGGTCATCTTCATGAACCGGCACGACGCCTGGGGGTTCATCGGCAGGAACGTCGTCGTCGGGTTGACCTGCCGCAGCTGGTGCAGCATCCCGACCTCGGTCGCGACCAGCGAGGTCGGCGCCGTCATCGTCCGGGCGGCCTCGAGCATCCCCCCGGTCGAGAGCACCTGGGTGCGTCCGGCCGGGAGGTCGCCGGCACCGGACAGCCACAGGGCCGAGTTGGCGCACCCGCACTCGGGGTGCACCAGCAGCTCGGCCTCGGGGTGGGCCGCGACCTGGCGGCGGACGTCGGCCGGCGTGATGCCGGCGTGCACGTGGCACTCCCCCAGCCAGACCAGCAGGTTCTCCCGCCCGGTCTCGCGGCGCACGTGCGCCCCCAGGAACTGGTCGGGCAGGAACAGCACCGTGCGGTCGCGCGGGATCGAGTCGACCACCTCGACGGCGTTGGAGGAGGTGCAGCAGTAGTCGACCTCGGCCTTCACCGCGGCGCTGGTGTTGACGTAGGCGACCACGACCGCGTCGGGGTGCTCGGCCTTCCACGCCCGCACCTGGTCGGCGTCGATCGAGTCGGCCAGCGAGCAGCCGGCCTCGCGGGTCGGGGCAAGGACCGTCTTGGCGGGGCTGAGGATCTTGGCCGTCTCGGCCATGAACCACACGCCGCAGAACACGATCGTGCGCGCGTCGGTCTCGGCGGCGATCCGCGAGAGCGCGAGCGAGTCGCCGACGTGGTGGGCGACGTCCTGGACCTCGGGACTCATGTAGTTGTGCGCCAGCACCACGGCGTCGCGCTCCTCGGCCAGGCGGCGCACCTCCTCCTGCCAGGCGTGCGGCCAGCGCCGCGGGCGGGCCGAGGTGTCGGTCGTGGTCATGGGGGCTCCCCTGGTTTTCGACTGCAAGGCGACAACTGCCGCCGACGCTACCATCGACCCCATGGCCAGCCCGGGGACCGACCACGCGGCGGTCGGTGCGTCGGGGCTGGCGGCGTACGCCCACGAGGTGCTGGCCGTGGTGCTCTCGGTCCGCGAGGGCCGGCTGTGCGTGCTGCTGTGGCGCCGCGAGCGCGCGCCCGAGTCGGGTCGCTGGTCGCTGCCGGGCGGCGGCGTCGCCCCGGACCAGCGGCTGCGCGAGGCGATCAGCACCCACCTGGCGGCCAAGGTCGACGTGCGCAACGTGTCCTGGCTGGAGCAGGTCGCGACCCACAGCCGGGTCGACCGCGACCCCCGGGAGCGGGTGCTGGCCACGGGCTACCTCGCGCTGGTGCCGGTCGACGTCGTGCCCGTGCTGCCCGCCGACACGGAGTGGTTCGACGTCGCCGACCTGCCGGCGACGGCCTTCGACCACCACCACTTCGTCGAGGCGGCGACCGATCGGCTCCGCGCCAAGCTCAGCTACACCAACATCGGCTTCGCGCTGGCGCCGCGCGAGTTCACGATGCCGGTGATGCGCGACCTCGTCAGCGCCGCCCTCGGCCACCCCGTCTCGACCACCAACCTCACCCGCGTGATGACGCGGCGCGGCATGGTCGAGCCGACCGGCGGCACCGCTGCCCCCGGCCCCCACGGCGGCCGCCCCGCCACGGTCTACCGCTTCCGCGAGCGCACCCTCACCGTCACCGACCCGTACGCCGTCCTCAAGCCCCCCGACTGACCCGCCGCGCCCCGGGTCGTGGGTGCCACCGGGCGCCCGGGCGCCCCCTCACCCGCACGACCCGGGCGGGGCGCGAGGATGCTGCCCGTGACCTCGTCGACCCGGCCCGCGGCAGCAGCCGCCCGGGGCGGCTGGGCCGGGCTCGGGCTGCTCGGCGCCGCCGGGGTGCTCTGGGGCACCATCGGGCCGGCCGTCGACGTGGTCCACGACCGGTCGGGCCTCTCGCCGCTGACCATCGGGGCGTGGCGCTCGGCCGCCGGGATCGCCGTCCTGCTGCTCGCCGTCGGGGCCGCGCGCCGGGTCGGGGCGTGCCGCGCCCTGCTGCGCGACCACCGGCGCGAGGTCGTCCTCACCGGCTCGCTGACCGCGGCCTTCCAGCTGCTGTTCTTCGTGGCCGTCGTCAGCGCCGGGGTGAGCGTGACCACCGTGGTCGCGCTCGGCTCGGCCCCGGTGCTGCTCCTCGTGCTCGGCAGCGTCCGGCGTCGCCGGCTCCCCGGCCCCGGCGAGGCGCTCGTGGTCGGCGCCGCGCTGCTGGGGCTGCTGCTGGTCGGGGCCGGCGGTGGCACGGCCGGCACCGGCACCCACCCGGGGTGGGGCGTCCTGGCCGCGCTGGGCTCGGGGGCGGCCTACGCCCTCTCGGCGGAGGCGGGCGGCTCGCTGACCCGGCGGGGCGACGCCCTGGTCGTCACCACCTGCACCACGGCGGTCGTGGCCGCGGCGCTGGTGCCGGTGGGCGTGCTGGCCGTCGTGGTCGGGGACGAGCCCTGGCGCACGGCGGACGCCGGGTCGTGGGTGCTGGTCGCCTACCTCGGGGTGGTGACGATGGCGCTGGCCTACGTGCTGCTGTACGCCGGCCTGCGGAGCACCCCGAGCGGCACGGCCGTCGTGGCCACCCTGCTCGAGCCGGTGACCGCCGTCCTCGTCGCGGTGACCCTGCTCGGCGAACGGCTCTCCCCCGCGGGCGCGGTCGGCTGCCTGCTGATCCTGGGGGCGATCGCCTCGCTGGGCCGTCGCGGCGAGGCGCCGCAGGCGCAGTGACCCCGCCCGGGGCTCAGCGGCCCCGCGCCCGGTCGATCCGCGCCATCACCGGGGTCGCGAGCACGCCGTGCACCAGCACCGAGAGCACGAGCGTGAAGGCGACCGTGGACCACAGCCAGTCACCGCCGAGGTCCGGGCTTTCGCCCGCGGCGTACGCCAGGTAGTAGAGGGACCCGACCCCCCGGACCCCGAAGAACGCGACGGCCCACTTCTCGGGCGTCGTGGTGCCGCCGACCTCGTCGGGCTGCCGCGCCCAGGGCGCCAGGGCGACGTAGCCGGCCAGCGGCCGGACCACCCCGACCAGCGCCACGCCGACCAGGACGCCGCGCCAGTCGAGGGTCGCGAGCAGGCCGCGGGTGAGCGCGATGCCGAGCACGAGGAGCACGAACAGGGTGAACAGCCGCTCGAGCCGCTCGACGACCTCGTGCATCGCCCGGTGGTAGTCGTGGCCGCGCTCGGCCGAGCGCAGGGTCATGGCGCAGGTGAAGACGGCCAGGAAGCCGTAGCCGCCCGCCACCTCGCCCACGCCGTACGCCGAGAGCAGGGCGGCCAGCGCCAGCAGCGACTCGCCCCGCTCGGCGACCGTCGGCGCGTCCGAGCTGTCACGACCCCGGAAGGCGAGGGCCGCCAGCAACCGGCCGACGACGAGGCCCACCAGCACCCCGATGACGATCTTGCCGACGAGGTAGAACCCCACCCACTCCAGCGCCCACCCGCCCACGGCGCCCTCGGTCGCGAGCAGCACCGCGGCGTACACGAACGGGAAGGCCAGCCCGTCGTTGAGGCCCGCCTCCGAGGTGAGGCTGAAGCGGACGTCGTCGTCGCCGTCCACCTCGTCGCGGTCGCCGCCACGCGGTCCGGCGACCTGGACGTCGGAGGCCAGCACGGGGTCGGTCGGGGCCAGCACCGCCCCGAGCAGCAGCGCGACGGCCGGGGCCAGCCCCGCGGCCCACCCCAGGAGTGCCACCGAGCCGATCGTGAGCGGCATCGCGACCGCCAGCAGCCGCCAGGTCGGGGACCAGCCGCCCCACGACGACCGGCGCAGCAGGTTCAGCGGGCGGTCGATCGCCAGGCCCACCCCCATCAGCGCGATCAGCACCGTCAGCTCGGTGACGTGCTCGATGACGGCCCGGTTCTCCTGCGGGTCGAGCGGCAGCGCGTCCGGCAGCGGGGTCAGGCCGACCAGCATGCCGACGGCGACGAGCACCATCGGCGCGGAGACTGCCCAGTGGCGCAGCAGCTGGGGCAGCAGGACGGCCAGCAGGAGGGTGCCGCCGGCCACCACGTAGACGAGGTCGGCGGTCACCCGGACGCCGTACCCAGCCCGGGGCGTCGCGTGCACCCACGAGTCGGGTCGCGCAGCTCGTGCACCCAGCGGGTGCGCTCGTGCTCGGCGACGTAGAAGTCGGAGGGGTTGCGCGTCGTGGTCACCACCCGGGCGCCGTGGCCGTCAGCAGCAGGCCCGCCGCGACGTCCAGGAGCGCCATCAGGGTCGCCCGGCCGCAGCGGCGGGGGCGGCGCACGTCACGAGGTCCACCACGGCATCGAACCCTGCGGGCCCACGGCTCCGCCTCACCCCGAGGTCCCAGGCGTGCACGTGCCCGAGCGTGTGCCACCGTCATAACCTCGCCGGGATCAGGACGCCGTTCCGCTCCGTGGCCCCGTGTCTCACGCTCGCATTGCGATCCTCTAGGTTATAACCATGACCTCGCACGGCGACCCGGACGGCGGTCTCCCCACCAAGGGCGACCTGGCGTACGCACGGGTGCGCGCGATGGTCCTCTCCGGCGAGCTGGAGCCCGGGTCGGTGGTCCCCCAGGCCCGCCTGGCGCAGAGCATCGGGGTCAGCACCACGCCGCTGCGCGAGGCGATGCGGCGGCTCTCGGTCGAGGGCCTGGTCTCCCTCGGCGCCCACCGCGACGCGCGGGTGGCCCACCTCACGGCCGAGGAGGCGCGCGACCTCGTCGAGCTGCGACGGTCGCTGGACCCGCTGGCCTGCTCCCTGGCCGCCGAGCGACGCACGTCGGCCGAGCTCGACCGGATGCGCGCCACCCTCGCCGGCTGCCGCGCGCTGCCCGACGACCCCGACGCCGCGGATCTCGCAGCCCACCGGGCCTTCCACCGGGCGGTCTACGTCGCGTCCCACAACGCCGTCCTGGTCGCCACCCTCGACGGCCTCTGGGACCGCACCGACCGCTACCGCCTGCTGGGGCTGCGCTCGCCGCGCGACCAGGCCGCGCGCGACCGGACCGACCAGGAGCACGAGCAGCTGGTCGACGCCGTGGCGCGGGGCGACGCCGAGGCGGCCGCCACGGTGATGGAGCGGCACGTCGAGCACAGCCTGGGTGCCCGGGCGGCCCAGCGCCTGGACGGGCACCGGTGACCCGCGCCGAGCGGTCGCGCGCGTGGCTGGTGCCGTTCTTCGCCCACTCGCTGCTCGTCCAGGCCGTCACCTTCGTGCTGCGGCCGACGGCGATCTACCGCGCCATCGAGCTCGACGTCCCCGCTCCGTGGCTCGGCGCGCTCGGCGCGAGCTTCGCCGTGGTGCCGCTGCTGCTGGCCGTGCCGAGCGGCCTGGCCGCCGACCGGTGGGGCGAGCGGCGCGTGATGATCACCGGTGGCGTGCTGGTGGTGGCCGCCGCCGCGGCGTTCGCGCTGACCCGGTCGGTGTGGGGGCTGCTGCTCGCCAGCGTGCTGCTCGGCACCGGCCACCTGTTCTCCGTCATCGGGCAGCAGGCGCTGGTCGCCAACCGGACGCCGCGCAGCCGCTACGACTCGGCGTTCGGGCACTACACCTTCGCGACCTCGGCCGGCCAGGCCCTCGGTCCCGGCCTGATCGTGCTCTTCGGCGGGCAGCGCGCCATCCCCGACACCAACGCGATCTTCGGGTGGGCCACCGGGCTCGGCGCCGTCCTGCTGGCCACCTCGCTGCTGCTGCCCTCGTCGGGCTCGGCCCAGCAGCGCTCGGAGGTCGCGCCCGGTTCGGTGCGCTCGCTGCTGCGGCGCCGGGGGCTGGTGCCGGCGCTGACCGTGAGCTGCGTCGTGCTCTCGGCCGTCGACATCAGCCTGGTCTACCTGCCCGTGCTCGGGACCGAGCGCGAGATCGCGTCCGGCACCATCGGCGCGCTCCTGGCGGTGCGCGCGGGCGCGTCGATGGTGAGCCGGTTCTTCCTCGGCCGCCTCGCCGCCGCGTGGGGTCGGCGCGCGCTGCTGACGGGCAGCGTGGTGCTCTCGGCGGTGGGGATGGCGCTGGTCCCGGTGCCGATGCCGGTCTGGCTGCTGGTCGTGCTGGTCGCCGCGACCGGTCTCGGTCTCGGCGCGGGCCAGCCGCTGACGATGTCGTGGCTCGCCGACTCCACGCCCCCCGGCCTGCGCGGCCGGGCGATGTCGCTGCGCCTGACCGGCAACCGCTTCGGCCAGGTCGTGGTGCCCTCGCTCGCCGGGGCGGTCGCGGTCGGCTCCGGCGCCGCAGGCGTGCTGTGGCTGACCGCCGCGACGCTGGCGGGTGCGGCGGTGCTCTCGCGACGGGTGAGCGCCCCGCCGCCCGCGCCGGGCCAGGGCTAGGCGCTCGGACCGGTCCCCACCCGTCGTCGCGGCCGGCTCCCCCCGGTGCCGGCCGCGACGTACGACGCGTCCTACCTGATCCGCGACCGCGTCCGCGGCGGCGAGGTGGTGGGTCTGGTCCGGGTGCTGCTGCGCTCGGTGGTCACGGGATGGCTCCATGCGTTCTCGGGGGGGTATGTCCTGTCCGCCCCAGTCTGAGCGCCACGGCGTGCCGCAGGTACTAGCCGGGCGACCCATGTTGGCGCCACCGCGCCACGCCCGCGAGGTCCGGCACGCCACCCGGGCGACCTGGCTAGGCTGGCGCGGCCCGAGCTCCGCACGTCCTCCCGGCCGTGGTGGGAACGGCCCCCGAGACGACAGGTGAGCGGCCCCATCAGCACGATCCACGACGCCCCGCACGGCGACCCTGCATCCAGGGTGGTGCTCCTCACCCCCGACTGGTCCACCGTCCTGGACGCGACCTCCACCTGCCGCTACCAGCTGCGCCTCGCCCGCGAGGACATCCTCGACGGCGGCACCTCGGTGTTCGACCCGAGCGACGAGCGGCTCGCGCCCGCGCGGGCCGAGCACCGTCGCACGGGCCGCTTCCACGGCCCGCTCCGGCTGCGACCGAAGGACGGGACCCCCTTCGAGGCCCTCGTCTCCGTCGTCTCCGGCTCCCCCGCGGGCGGCGACGGCAGCACGCGCGAGGACCTCGCCGTCATGGAGTACGACGCCGAGCGGCAGGTGCCCCACGGGCTGGAGCAGCAGTGGTCCCGACACCCGCTGCACCACTCCCCCGACGTGGTCGCGCTCTACGAGGCGGACGGGACGCTGCGCTACATCAGTCCCTCGGTCGAGGACGTGCTCGGCTGGACCCCGCAGGAGATGACGGGCCGCGTCACCATCGACCTGGTCCACCCCGACGACGTCGAGCCGATGATCGACGCGATGCTCTCGGCCGCCGAGGTCACGGGTCCCCCGAGGCCCGTGGTGTTCCGCGTGCGGCACCGCGACGGCCGGTGGCGTCACCTGGAGGTCATGCTCCGGGACCTGTCGGACGACCCCGAGGTCGGCGGGTCCACCGTGCACTTCCGCGACATCACCGACCGGGTCGAGGAGCTGGGCGCGCACTGGTTCGCGGGCCTCGACGCCCTGGACGGCTCGTCGGGCGGCCTCGCGAACCTCACCCCCGAGGGTCGTCTGGTGCGGTTCAACGACCGGTTCCAGCAGCTCGTGGGCCGCTCCCGCGAGCAGCTGCTGCAACTCGACAGCCTCGAGGACGCCCTCCACCCCGAGGACCGCGTCGGGTGGCGCGCGGAGCTGCGGCGCGTGGCGCAGGGCGGTGCCGTCGCCGCCTCGGAGTGGCGCCACCTGCGGGCCGACGGGTCGCTCACGTGGGTGAGCGCCCGGGTGCAGCGCCCGCTGCGGTCCGCCGGCGGCTCCGACCTGCTGGTGGTGACGGTCGAGGACGTGACGGGGCGCAAGGAGGCCGAGCAGGCGCTGGCCCTGCTCACGCCGCGCGAGCAGGAGGTCCTCGGCCTGGTCCGGCAGGGACTCGACAACAGCGAGATCGCCCGGGCGCTGTTCGTCAGCGTGCACACCGTCAAGCACCACGTGCAGGGCGTGCTGCGCAAGCTCGAGGTGCCCGACCGCCGGCGTGCCGCCGAGCGGGTCGCCGCGCTGGACACCTCCCCCCGCGGCCGACCACGGGACTGAGGGGCCGCCGACCGGCCCCGATGGTCTAGTGCAACCGCCCCAGATCGGTGCGGGCGGTGTCTGGAGCCGGCGCGACAGGGCACCAGGTACGTGCGCCAGGTGGCACAGTCCTGACGCGCGGACGAGGTCCCGGGCGTGAAGCAGCCCGCGGCCGGGACCTCGAGCCGGTAGTTGCGCCACCGTCCCGTCCCCGACGGCGCAGGGGCCGGCTCAGCCGACGTACAGCTTGCGGAGCGTCTGGTGGACCACCCAGGTGGTGCGGTCGCCAGCCGCGAGCCGGACGACCGCGCCCGGCGCCAGGTCGACGACCTCGCCGTCGTCGAACGTGACGGTCGCCGAGCCCGAGAGGACGACGAAGGCCTCGTCGGTCTCGACGTCGGTGACCGTCCCGGGCGTGATCTCCCAGAGCCCCACCTCGACGTCGCCGAGCGTCGTCAGGGCGCGCGACCCGGCCACGGGTGACCCGGCCACGACCTCCTCGGGGGCGAGGGCGGTGGTGGGGACCGGGGCGGTGGTGTCGAGGAGTCGGCGCACGCGCCCATCCTGTCGCGGCGGCGTCAGGGTGGCGCCGTGCGACGACGCAGCCGGCGCAGCTCGCGGTCCAGGTAGGGCCGGGCCCGGCGCTGGCCGCCTCGCCGCCCGACGGCCTCCTGCAGCGCGACGAGCGAGCGCAGCAGCCGGTCCGGATCGGGGGCCCACCCCCGACGGGCGCACTCCTCCAACCAGGCCACCGGCGCCTGGTGGCCCCGCTGACCGTTGCACCGGCGGCAGGCCAGCAGCTCGTTCTCCAGCCAGGACGGGCCACCCTTGACCCGGGGCACGACGTGCTCGGTCGTCGGCTGCACCAGGGACCCGAACGGCCGGCCGCACCACACGCACGTGGCGCCGTCCCGCTGCAGGAGCAGCTCGCGACGGCGCGTCCGGTCGGGTGCTGCTGGGGGCCGCATCGTGGCCCCGACGCTACCCAGCGCCTGGATGACCGCCGGGGCCCTTGGCCGCCCGGGGGACGATCGGGACGTGACCCGCCGTCGCCGCACCCGCCCCGCCCTGCTCGCCAGCCTGGCCGCCAGCGCCGCGCTCGTCACCGGCTGCTCCTCGGGCTCGGGCTCGGGCGACCCGCTCGACGGCGGTCGCACCGGAGCCGGCGCCCAGACGGACGCCTCCGCGTCGGCGTCGGACCGGCCCTTCGAGGTCGAGGAGGTCGACGCCTTCGACGAGCCGTGGGCGATGACGTTCCTGCCAGGATCGGGCGACCTGCTGGTCACCGAGCGCGACGGCGTGCTGCACCTGCGCGACCAGGAGAGTGACGAGCGGGTCGAGGTCACCGGGGTGCCCGAGGTGGTCGACGCCGGTCAGGGCGGGCTGGGCGACGTGGTCGCGGGTCCGTCGTACGCCGAGGACGGCACGGTCTACCTCAGCTGGGTCGAGGCCGGCACCGCCGGGACCTCCGGGGCGGTGGTCGGTCGTGCCCGCCTCGTCACCGACGGGCAGCCACGCCTCGACGGCCTCGAGGTGATCTGGCGCCAGGACCCGAAGGTCGACGGCGACGGCCACTTCTCGCACCGGATCGCGGTCGACCCCGAGGGACGCCACCTCTTCGTCAGCTCCGGCGACCGACAGCTCGGCGCCCCGGCGCAGGACACCACCAACACGCTCGGCTCCATCGTCCGCCTCGACCTCGACGGCGATCCCGCGCCGGGCAACCCGCTGGCCGACCAGGGCGGTCGGTCGGCCGAGATCTGGAGCTGGGGGCACCGCAACCCCCTCGGCCTGGAGTTCGCCCCCGACGGGACGCTGTGGTCCTCGGAGATGGGGCCGCAGGGCGGTGACGAGCTCAACCTCGTCGAGGCGGGCGGCAACTACGGCTGGCCCGAGGCCTCCAACGGCAGCGACTACGGCGGTGGCGACATCCCCGACCACGAGGACGGCGACGGCTTCGTCGCGCCCGTGGCGTGGTGGGACCCGAGCATCTCCCCCGGCAGCCTGATGCTCTACGACGGCGAGCTGTTCCCCGACTGGCGTGGCGACGCCTTCCTCGGCGCCCTGTCCGGCGAGGCGCTCGTGCGCGTCGACCTCGACGGCCGTCGTGCCGGCTCGATCCAGGCCTGGGACCTCGGCGAGCGCATCCGGGCCGTCGAGCAGGCGCCGGACGGGTCGGTCTGGCTGCTGGAGGACGCGGGCGCCGGGCGGCTGCTCCGGCTCACCCCGACCGACGGCTGAGGCCGGCGGCCGAGCGAGGGGCCGCTCAGGCCGCGGTCCGCTCGCGGCGGGCCGCGAGCGCGACCAGGACGGCGAGGGCCGAGATCACGCCGCCGTACACGAAGGCGGCGTGGACGCCGTTGGCCGTGGCCTCGACGAGGTCGACCCCCGCCCGGGCGTCGGAGACCTGCCGACGGGTCAGCACGGTGACGAACAGGGCGGTGCCCGCGGCGCCGGCGACCTGCTGCAGCGTGGAGACGGTCGCGCTGCCGTGGGAGTAGAGGTGCGGCGGGAGCGAGCCCAGCGCCGAGGTCAGCAGCGGGGTGAACATCAGGGCGAGCCCGATGCTGAGCAGCACGTGGACCGCGACGACCGCACCCTGCCCGGTGGCCTGGTCGAAGGTCGTCATCAGCCACAGCGCGGCGGAGGTCGCGGCCGCGCCCGGCGCGACCAGGGGGCGCGGGCCGAAGCGGTCGAACAGCCGACCGACGACCGGGGCGAGCAGGCCCATGACGAGACCACCCGGGAGCAGCACCAGGCCGGTCTCGAGGGTGGTGAGGCCGAGCACCGACTGGAGGTAGATGGGCAGCAGGATCAGGGTGCCGAACAGCGCCATCATGCTGACCGCGATCAGCAGGGCGGCCACGGAGAACGTCCGGCTCGTGAAGGTGCGCAGGTCGAGCAGGGCGCGGTCGCGCAGGCGCAGCTGCCGGGACACGAAGGCGGCCAGCGCCGCCGCGCCGATGACCAGCGGCAGCCAGGGCGGGACGGGGCTGTGGCCGGACGCCGCCTCGCCGATGCTGCTCAGGCCGTAGACCAGGCCGCCGAAGGCGAGGGCCGAGAGCACGACGGAGGCGACGTCGAGCGACGAGCGGACCGGCTCCCCGAGGTTGCGGACCCACAGCGCGCCCAGGCCCAGCGACAGCAGCGCGATCGGCAGCACCAGCCAGAACATCCAGCGCCAGCTGAGCTGGTCGAGCACCAGCCCGGAGATGGTCGGGCCGACGGCCGGCGCCACCGAGATGACGATCGAGATCGTGCCCATCATCCGACCGCGACGCTCGGGCTCGACGACCGTGAGGATCGTCGTCATCAGCAGCGGCATCATCAGCGCGGTGCCGACCGCCTGCACGACGCGGGCGAGCACCAGGACACCGAACGTCGGCGCCAGACCGGCCAGCGCCGTGCCGATCGAGAACGAGATCATCGCGGCCAGGAACACCTGGCGCAGCGTGAACCGCCGCAGCAGCCAGCCCGTGACCGGGATGACCACCGCCATCGTGAGCAGGAAGGCCGTGGTGAGCCACTGGGCGCTGCTCGCTGGCACGGCGAACTCGCGCATCAGCTCGGGCAGCGCGACGCCCATGATGGTCTCGTTGAGGATCACCACGAACGCCGACCCGACGAGCAGGGCCACGAGCGGACCGACGCGGACGTCCGGGGGGAGCGCCGGGCGGACGGGGTCCGGCGAGGTGGTCGGAACGGTGGCGGTCACGTGGGTCTCCTGGCGTCGCGGGCTGGCAGTCACTGCCAACCCGTCAGACCCTGCCAGGTATTCCCACTAGGGTCGGACTCGTGAGCAGCGAGCCCCTGCAGGACCGACGACGGCACCGGACCGAGCGCGAGATCGCCGCGGCCGCCCTGGACCTGTTCGAGCAGCACGGGGTCGACGGCACCACCGTCGACGACATCGCCCGGGTCGCCGGCGTCTCCGCCCGGACGGTGTTCCGCTACGCGACCACCAAGGAGCGCGCCGCGCTGATCGCGGACCACGAGGTCGAGGCCCGGGTCGACCGCGGCCTCGACGCGCTGCGGGCCGACCACCCCCTCGTGCCGCAGCTCGAGGCGCTGTGGCGAGCCGTCCTGACGGCTCTCGGCGACGGCCGGAGCGAGTCGGGGTCCCACGCACTGCGGCTGTGGCGCCTGGCCGCGCGCGAGCCCCGGCTCCTGCTCGCGGCCATCGCCCAGGACGAGGAGCGGCTGGCCCGGTTCCAGGCCCGGCTCGCCGACCGGCTCGACCTCGACCCGCTCGCCGTCCGCGTCGTCCTCGAGTCGACCTCCGCCGTCGTCCGGGTGGCGCTGGACCGCTGGGCCTCCGACCCCGCGGCGCACGAGCTGGTGGCGACGTACGACGCTGCCTGCCGGGCCCTGGGCGACCACTCGGGCCTGCCGCTCGACCGCTAGCGCAGCCCTGCCAGAGGCCCCCGCCGACGGGCGAGCCGGAGCGCGACCACCCCCAGCAGCACGCCGGTCGTGACGCCGATCGTGTTGCAGAGCCAGTCGTCGGTCGAGCACGACCGCCCGATGGCCGGCACCAGCGCCTGGACGGTCTCGATCAGCGCGCTGAGCAGGCTCGCGACCACCAGCACCAGGACGGGACGCCGGGTCGCCACCGAGGCGAGGAGCGCCGGCGCCACGAAGAGCACGACGTTGGCCGCGAGCTCGACGCGTCCGACGGTCGGCAGCGTCCACGCGACCTCGCACCGCTGGAAGGCCCTCCGGTCGGTCGGGAGCATCGTGAGGACGAGCACCGGGAGCGTCCCGAGACCCGTCAGCAGCCACGCCGTGCCCGGCCGGTCCGCCACGGCCCGGCCCACGAGCGGACCACAGACGACGAGCAGGGCGAGCGCCGTCGGCGAGAGCCACGGATGTTCGACGAGGACGGTCGTGATCACGCGCGAAGGCTACGAGAGCCCGACGGGGTGGGTGACCTCGAGCAGCTCCCTCACCCGGTGCGCCTCGTCGTCACGGCCGCTCCGGTGGGCGGCGAGCGCCCACTTCCGGTACATCGAGCAGTACGCCTCGGGGCTGTGCACGACGTCGAGCCGCGACCACAGCCCGTCGGCGCCGAGGCGCAGCACGCTCGTGGCCAGGGCCTGGTGCTGAGAGCCGTCCCCGGGGTCTCGGGCGACGTGGCGCATCTCCTGCACCACCAGGCGCCGACGCAGGTCGAGCGCGTGCCACAGGATGTCGGTGCGCTCGATCAGCGATCCCGGCAGCGTGGTCGCCTCCGTCAGGATCATCGCCCTGATCGCCTCCCGACCGCGCACGTCCGGAAAACCGGAACGGTGGAAGATCGCGTCCTGGTCGAAGAGGTCGGCGTACGACCCCCAGGCACCCGAACGCGTGATCCAGGCAACCTCGTCCAGGTAACGCCGATAGACCTCGGCCAGCTCGTGGATCACCCGGTGATCAGAACACCCGAGCCGGTTCCGCGCCAGACCCGGCGGGGTGAGCACGCGGTCACGTGAGGTCCTGGGCGTTGGACTCCACCGCGGGGACCTCCGCGGCCCACGAGGCGAGCAGGCGCAGCCGCTCGGCCGAGGGTGACCCCGGCTCGGCGGTGTAGATCAGGGCGATGTGGCCGGGCTCGGCGGTGACGGCGAACTCCTCGTAGGCCAGGGTGAGCTCGCCGACGACGGGGTGGTGGAAGCGCTTGGTGCCGGCGCCGTGGTCGCGCACGTCGTGGGCGGCCCACAGCCGACGGAACGTCTCGCTCTGCGTCGACAGCTCGCCGACGAGCTCCTGCAGACCCCGGTCGTGCGGATCGCGACCGG
The DNA here is from genome assembly GCF_900104965.1 of Nocardioides scoriae. NCBI lineage: Bacteria > Bacillati > Actinomycetota > Actinomycetes > Propionibacteriales > Nocardioidaceae > Nocardioides > Nocardioides scoriae. The sequence goes on from NZ_LT629757.1 coordinate 2,535,531, forward strand.
CCTCGGCGCGCATGATGCCGACGCACATCTCAGCGAACCGGTCCCAGTCCGGGTAGAAGTCGCGGGAGGCGGGATCGAGGAACTGGAAGCGGGCCAGGTTCGGCGTACGCCCTCCGTCGCCGATGACGGGTGAGTAGAAGGCTCGGCCCAGGGCGTTGGTGGCCAGCAGGTTCTGACGCGGGTCGCGCACGAACGCGACGCCGTCGGTGATGGCGTCCAGGGCCCACAGCAGGCTGGGCCGCGCGGCCGACCTCGCCCCGCTCCGGCGCCGGGGTCGTCCCGAGGTGGGGATGCCGTCGGCGGCCCGTGCCAGGTCGAACAGGTGGGCACGCTCGGTGTCGTCCAGGCGCAGCGCCCGCGCCAGGGCGTCGAGCACGGGCGTCGACGCGCCCGCGACGTGACCGCGCTCGAGCCGGGCGTAGTACTCCACGCTCAGCCCCGCGATGGTCGCCACCTCGCTCCGACGCAGCCCCGCGACACGACGGGTCCCGATGTCGGGCAGGCCCACGTCGTCCGGCGTCAGCCGAGCACGCCGGGAGGTCAGGAACTCACGAACCTCGTGACGGTTGTCCACCGGACGAGCGTAGGTCGCAGCGAGGATCCCTGCCGAGGGGCGAGGGGTGCCCTGTCAGTACACCGCACGAGCGGGACTCCCACACGAGCGCGGCAGCGGGTCTAGTGGAGGACGAGATGACCACCACGACCACGCCCCCACCCGAAGCTCGCCGGACCGGTCCCGACCGCGGGGACGGCCGATCCGAGGCGGCGACGCGCGGCGACCGTGCGGCGCACGTGCCGCTCGGCGTCCTGGTCAGCGTGACGGCGCTGACGATGATCGCCCCGCTCGCCACGGACATGTACGTCCCCGCCTTCCCCCTGGTGGTGCAGGACCTGGGGACCACGGCCACCTCCCTCCAGCTCACGTTGACGACCTACTTCGTCGGCATGGCTCTCGGGCAGCTGCTGGGCGGCCCGCTGTCCGACCAGCTGGGTCGCCGCCGCCCCCTGTTGTCCGCCCTCGCGCTGATGGTGGTGGCCTCGCTCGGGTGCGCGGTGAGCCCGACCGTGGCCGCGCTGACGGCGGCCCGGTTCGTGCAGGGTCTCGCGGGTGGCTGGGCCATGGTGATCGCCCGCTCGGTCGTGGTCGACCTCGCCTCCGGCCCCACGCTGGTGCGCTCGCTGAACCTCGTGCAGGGCGTGGCTGGGGTCGCTCCCGTCCTCGGGCCGCTGCTCGGCGCCGCCCTGCTCGAGCACTCGGGCTGGCGCACGTCCTTCTGGCTGCTGGTGGCCTGGAGCGCGGTCATGATCGTCGTGGTTCGCCTCGTGCTGCCCGAGACCCTCCCGACGAGGCACCGCAGCAGTGGTGGTCTCCGCCACCTCCGCGACGCGGGTGCTCGCGTCCTGCGGACCAGACGCTTCACCGCACACCTCGTGGTGATGTCGCTGTCGATGGGCGTGGTCTTCGCCTACGTCGCTGCGTCGGCATTCGTGCTGCAGTCCATGAACGGGTTGACCCCGACGCAGTACTCCCTCGTCTTCGCCGCCAACGCCGTGGGCCTGATGGCCGCCACGCTGGTCTCGGCCCGCCTGGCCGGCCGGGTCCCCACGACGCTCGTCGTCGCCGTCGGTCTGGCTGCCACCGGTGCGGCCGGCGTGCTCCTCCTCGTCGGCGCCGCGTGGTTCGACATGCCCCTGTGGGCCGCCCTGCCGGGCTTCTTCGTGCTGATGACCGCCCAGGGACTCATCGGCCCCAACGCCGGCGCCCTCGCGTCGGGGGCCGTCCCCGACGACCCCGGCACCGGCTCGGCACTGCTCGGCTTCGTGCAGTGGTCCACCGCCGGCCTGGTAGCTCCCGTCGCCGGGGCGGGTGGCGCCGCCACAGCCGTCCCCATGGCGCTGATGGTCCTCGCGATGGTCCTCGTGTCCGCGGCCGCCCTCCGTTCCGCAACCCGACCCTGACCCCGCGTCACGCCACAGAGAGCACCGTGAAGCCCATGTCCTTCCTGCCCGCACCACGCGCCTCGATGACGATCCTGCTGCTCGCCCTCGTGCTCAGCGCCTGTGGTGCCGACGAGTCGCCATCCGGGTCCGCGCGGCCCTCCTCGACAGCTTCGTCCGCCTCGGACCCGGCCCCCACCCAGACCCCGACGGAGACCACGCCGGCCAGCCCCACCGATGGTCAGGAGGACCAGGTGCAGCTCGAGATCACGATCGGCGACCAGCAGTTCACCGCCGACCTGCACGACAGCGCCGCCAGCCGCGACCTGCTCGCGCAGCTGCCGGTGACGCTGGAGATGCGCGACCACGGAGGCGTCGAGAAGACCGGCCGCCTCCCCTCGCGCCTGTCCCTGGACGGCCAGCCCTCCGGGGCCGACCCGGGCGTCGGTGACATCGGCTACTACGCGCCGGGCAACGACCTCGTCCTCTACCACGGCGACCAGTCCTACTACGAGGGCATCGTCGTGCTCGGCCGGCTGCAGGGCGACGCCGCCGAGCGCATCGCCGGCCTCGACGGCACCGTCCGAGCGCAGGTCGAAGCACGCTGACCCACCACCCCGCCCTGGCAGACCTCACCGAACACGAGCCACCCCACCACACCGAAGGAACCACGATGCGAGCAGCAATCTTCAACGGCCCCGGCAAGATCGACCTCGAGGACCGCCCCATGCCGACCGTGCAGGACCCGACCGACGCCGTCGTACGTGTCGTCCTGGCATGTGTGTGCGGGTCCGACCTGTGGTGGTACCGCGGCATCTCCGACCTCGCGCACGGCACCATCGGTCACGAGTTCATCGGCGTCGTCGACGAGGTCGGTGACGCCGTCCAGGACCTGGCGGTCGGTGACTTCGTCATCGCCCCGTTCTCCTGGAGCGACGGCACCTGCCGCAACTGCCAGGCCGGTTTCCACACCGCCTGCGACCACGGCGGCTTCTTCGGCCAGGGCGGGCAGGACGACGGCGGCCAGGCGGAGTACGTCCGCGTCCCCCAGGCCGCCGGCACCCTGGTCAAGGTGCCCGGTGACGACCTCTCCGACGACGTGATGGCCGACCTGCTCGCCCTGACCGACGTCATGAGCACCGGATACCACGCCGCCGTCAGCGCCGGCGTGACCGAGGGGATGACCGTCGCCGTCGTCGGCGACGGTGCGGTGGGCCTGTCCGGCACCCTGTCGGCCACGCTCCTCGGAGCCGCCCGCGTCATCGTCCTCGGCAGCACCCACGAGGACCGCCACGCGCTGGCCCGCGAGTGGGGCGCCGACGAGATCATCACGGTCCGCGGGAGCGAGGCCGTGGCGGCCCTCAAGGACCTCACCGACGGCAACGGCGCCGACGCCGTCCTCGAGTGCGTCGGCACCAAGGACTCCACCGAGACCTGCTTCGCGATCGCCGCCGCCGGCGCGATCGTGGGTCGCGTCGGAGTGCCGCACGACGTCAGCATCGATGGCGAGGCCACCTTCTTCCGCAACGTCGGCATGCGCGGCGGCCCCGCCCCCGCCCGCCACTACCAGCCCCAGCTCGTGCAGGCCGTCCTCGACGGCGAGATCCACCCCGGCAAGGTCTTCGACCTCGTCACCGACCTCGACCACATCGCGGACGCCTACGCCGCCATGGACGAGCGCCGGGCCATCAAGGCACTCATCAAGATCAGCGAACGCTGAGAGGAGCACCACCCACGAAGTTCACCCAGAGCGGCGGTCAGTCCGGCTCCGGCCCGAAGGACTGGTTCACCGGCGCCGTCGTCATCGACGGCATCCGCAACCCTGACGACCAGTCGGCCGTCGGCTGCGCCCACGTCCGGTTCACCCCCGGCGCCCGCACCGCGTGGCACACCCACCCCCGAGGCCAGACCCTCTACGTCACCGACGGCATCGGTCTCGTCGCCACCCGCGACGGCGGCGTCCAAGAGATCCGACCCGGCGACGTCGTCTACGTCGAGCCCGGCGAGGAGCACTGGCACGGCGCCACCCGCGACCGGTTCATGGCCCACGTCGCCATCCAGGAGGCCGACGAGCGGGGCGAGGTCGTCACCTGGCTCGACCACGTCACCGACGACGAGTACGCCGGCTGACGACCGTGCCTCGTCGCCGGCCACGGCCCGCCCGTCGGGGGAGCGACCCGGACGGACGACGAGAGGTGGAGCCGCCTGTCGGAATCGAACCGACGACCTTCTCATTACGAGTTACTTGTCTCGTCGGACCTGGTCAGCACCCCGCGCCACCGCTCTGACCTGCGCTTATCGGACTTCGGGACACGCGTCGCTACGCATTACTACGCACCCCCACGCGTCGTTTGTTGGGAGTTTGTTGGGAGTGCAGACATTCCTGCGGCCTCGACGCACTGAGTGACGGGCCGCGGCGGTCGAACCGGCACGTGTGCACATGGCAGATGGGCGGCTCATGGAGGATCGGGTCATGATTCGTTGGGAGTCACTGGATCCGGAACGACTCGAGCGCGGCATTCAGTTGCTCTTGAAGCGACTACATCCGGGCCTGGTTTCTCTTGACGGTGCCGGGGGCGACGGTGGCCGCGACGCGCAACTCACCACCACGGACGGGCTGACCGTCTTCGAGATCAAGTCCTTCGGACGGCTGGACGCGTCCCGGAGGCGTCAGGTGCAGCGGTCGCTCGCAAAGGCTCACGCGTCTACGCCCACCATGACGCGATGGGTTCTTGTGATCCCCATGCGCATGACACCCATCCGGCCCGGAGGTAAGAGCAGCGAGCAAGCATGGTTCACCGAGACGCTCCCTAGACATGCACCTGGGGTCGAACTCGACTGGTGGGGACAAGACTGGCTAGATGATCAGCTCGTCGGCGACGTCGACGTGCAGAGATACATCGAGGGCGCGGACTCTCAACTACTCCAACGTGCCAGTGAGCTCAGCCTGGAACGGGCCGTACTCGCGAACGGCGCGGTTGACCTAACCCAGCGGCTCGAAGTTCTACGCAACAGGATCGACGAGGTCTCTCCGTTCTGGACCCTCGATTTCTCGGTCGTGAGCGGCTCTATCACATCGACGCTCCGCGGCAAGACACCTGACGCCCATGAGGTCGACCCCATCACGATCCGCTCGACCTTCGCCTTCGACCGCGAAGACGCCACAGAGAGAGTGCTTCGCGACAAGCTCGTCGACGTCCTCGACTTTGGAGGTGATATTGAGCTACCCGCGGGAGTAGTAACTGGTTTCGATGTCGATGCCTCTCCCGAGGCCAGGCGCCTCTTTCCAGCGGACGACCCCCGAGAGAGCGAGTTCGCAGTCGCCAGCACTCGAGAAGCGCTGGACCAGCCCATCCGGTGCGTCTTCCAGGTCATTGATGAGTCAGGCGTTGTCTCCGACTTCTCCGTTTACCTGAGAGAGAGGACCAGCGGGCGTCGTGGTGTGACCGTTATCGGCGGCGACGCAATGTCGATCATCACGATCACCCTCGGATTGCCTTACCCGAAGCAGCCCGACCAAGAGGCGCAGCCTGTGGTTGTGGACGACGCGCGTTTCCACTTGAGCCTTCCTGACACCCTCGTGGGCCTCGACGTCACGTCGCTCAGACCAGTCATTCGGACACTTGCGGCTGCAACACCAGGCCGCCGGATTCGGATCAGCTTGCCGGAGTTGGGCTTGGTCGAAGGTCCGCCATTCGACGCGCACCAGTTTGCTTGGGCACCCGACAACATGCAGGTGGTGGAGGACTTGCATCGCATGGAACAGCTCACCGGGCGGGTCCTTCGCTATCCGGCGGGGATCACCCGCAAGGATGCATCAGCTCTGCGTTCGGCCGTGCGACAACTAGACGGCGAGGAGGTGGAGCAACCCGGAACCCTGACGCTCACCGTTCGCGGCGAGGCCGTGGGCGACTTCCTCAACGCACTAGATCAGACGCCCAGAGATCAACTCCCAGGAGGCTTCCTGCACACAACGGACTCCATGGAGCTGACCGTGGGTGACCTCACCTTGAACTACGGTGCTGCAGCCTTCTGGGCCCCATCCCCCAGGCTTCTCAACCGTCCCGATCTTGATGCAGCGAGAATCTCCGGTTCAACGGCAGACATCGAGGCGAAGTTCGAGGCGACTGAACACCCGTTCCGCTGGTTACCGCGCTCGCTCGCGGAGGAACACCTTTCAGGCGCTGTCCACTCATAGCCGGCCCCATCGCCAGCCTGACGCGGGCAGCACCTTCGTCATCTGACTGTCCGACCGCAGCCCCGCGGCGCCCGGAGTCGCTACGAGCCAGCGCCGGGGGACGAAGCGCTGGGACGCGCGGTCTGAGATCCGGCGTAGCTGAGGGGTACCGCCGCGGTCTATCAGACTGGGTCGATCCGTCATTGCGTTCGTGACGTGAGCCGACCACCGCAGCCACGGGGCGCCTACGGCGCCTCGACGACCGCCCGGTGACCTGTCGTCCCCCTCGCCCGCCCCTGACGCTGCGCTCGGCACGGCCCGTGAGCACGGGCGGGGATCTTGCTTCGTATCAATCACCGCGAGCCCCGCACGACCGCCGGGGCCCGAGCCACGGACCCTGGCGGCCGCGCGACGCGCAGCCCTGGTCCTCGCGCCCGGGTCCCAGTCCCGGGCGCGAGTTCGAGTCTCAGATCCCGCGCGCCAGGCGGTGGTACGCCGCGTTCCAGCGCAGCTCCTTGGCGAAGCCGCGGGTCGTGGTGTCCTCGTCGATGACGAGCAGCTCGGTGCGGCTCATCTCGGCGAAGTCCTCGAGCACCTCGGTGTCGAGCGCGGTGGACAGCACGGTGTGGTGGGGACCGCCGGCCATCAGCCACGACTCCGCGGAGGTGGACAGCGAGGGGTGGGGCTCCCAGACTGCACAGGCGACGGGGAGCTTCGGCAGCGCCTCGTCGGGCTCGACCACGTCGACCTCGTTGAGGGTGAGGCGGAAGCGGTCGCCGAGGTCCGAGATGCCGACCACGACGGCGGGGCCGGGGTCGGCGGTGAAGCGCAGCCGCACCGGGTCCTCGCGGTCACCGATGGAGAGCGGGTGGATCTCGAGGGTCGCCCGGGCGGTGCTGATGCTGGGGCAGACCTCGAGCATGTGGGCGCCGAGGATCTTCTCCTCGCCCGGGACCAGGTGATAGGTGTAGTCCTCCATGAACGACGTGCCGCCCGGCATCCCGGTGGCCATCGTCTTCATGCCGCGCAGCAGCACCGAGGTCTTCCAGTCGCCCTCGCCGCCGAAGCCGAAGCCGTCGCCCATGAGGCGCTGCACGGCCAGGCCGGGGAGCTGGCGCAGGCCGCCGAGGTCCTCGAAGTTGGTGGTGAAGGCCCCGAAGCCGCCGTCGGTGAGGAAGCGACGCAGGCCGAGCTCGACGCGGGCGCCGTAGCGCAGCGACTCGTGGCGCTCGCCGCCCGGGAGCAGCTCGGGGGCGACGCGGTAGAGGTCGGCGTACTCCGTGACCAGCTTGTCGACGTCGTCGTCGCCCTGGGCGTCGACCACGGCCACCAGCTCGCTGACGCCGTAGGTGTTGACCGAGACCCCGAAGCGGTGCTGTGCCTCCACCTTGTCGCCCTCGGTGACCGCGACGTCGCGCATGTTGTCGCCGAACCGGGCCAGGCGCAGCTGGCGCAGCTCGTGGCGTCCGAGGGCCGCGCGGGCCCACGCCTCGACGCGGTGGCGCACCGACGGCGAGTCGACGTGGCCCGCGACCGTCTTGCGGGCCACGCCGAGGCGCGACTGCATGTAGCCGAACTCCCGGTCGCCGTGGGCGGCCTGGTTGAGGTTCATGAAGTCCATGTCGATGGACGACCACGGCAGCGCCATGCCGGCCTGGGTGTGCAGGTGGAGCATCGGCTTGGCCAGCGCGTCGAGGCCCGCGATCCACATCTTGGCCGGCGAGAAGGTGTGCATCCACACCACGACGCCGACGCAGTCGGGGTCGGCGTTCGCGTCCAGCACCTGGCGGTGGATGGCGACCGCGTCGAGCAGCACCGGCTTCCAGACCACCTCGACCGGGAGCTCGGAGCCGGCGAGCCGGGCCGCGATCCCCTGCGACTGGGCGGCGACCTGGTCGAGGGTCTCGGGACCGTAGAGGGACTGGCTGCCGGTGAGGAACCACACCTGCGGCGTGGAGGGGACGGACGTCATGGGGGACCTCGTTCTGGTGGTGACGGGAGCGGGGGCGTGCGGGACGGGGTGGGGCGGGAGCCGGCGCTCAGCGCTGGCCGTAGACGTTCTGGTAGCGGTCGAAGAGCGCGTCGACCTGCGGCTGCGAGATCGGCACCGGGGCGCCGAGCTGCCGCGAGACGTGCACCGTGCGGGCGACGTCCTCGCACATCACGGCCGCCTTGACGGCCGCCCGGGCGGTGGGCCCGATGGAGAAGACGCCGTGGTTCTGCATCAGCACGGCCGGCGAGCGGCTGCCGCGCAGGGTGTCGACGATGCCGCGGCCGATCGAGTCGTCGCCGATGACCGCGAACGGCCCGACGGGGATCTCCCCGCCGAACTCGTCGGCGCCCATCGTGAGCACGCACGGCACCGGCTCGGCGCGCGCCGCCCACGCCGTGGCGTACGTCGAGTGGGTGTGCACCACGCCGCCCACCTGGGGCATCTCGCGGTAGACGTAGGCCTGCGCCTCGGTGTCCGACGACGGCGCGTGCTGGCCGTCGACGACCCGGCCCTCGAGGTCGCACACGACCATGTTCTCGGGCGTGAGGTCGTCGTAGGACACCCCGCTGGGCTTGATGACGAGCAGGTCGTGGCCCGGCACCCGGGCCGAGACGTTGCCGGCCGTCCAGACCACGAGCTGGTAGCGGGTCAGCTCGGCGTGCAGCGCGCACACCTCGCGGCGCAGCGTGCCGATCGTCGACTGGACCTCGGTGACCGCGGTCATGCCAGCGCCCCCTCGGTCTCGCGAGCCGCCTCGGGAACCCCGGCGCCCGACCCGGCGCCCGACCCGTCGTCCGACCCCGCACCCGATCCGGGGGCGGAGCCACGGGACGCCACCGCCTCGCGGCGCAGCGCCCGGAGCCGGCGCATCAGGCCGTCGCCGCGGCCGAAGTGGTCGTGCAGCGCGACGTACTCCGCGTAGAGCCGGTCGTAGCGCAGCGCTGCAGCCTCGTCGGGCAGGAACGCGCCGCGGCGCACCCGGCCCATCCGCTCGGCGGCCGCGGTGACGTCGGCGTACGCCCCGGCCGCGACCGCGGCGTGGATGGCGGACCCCAGTGCCGGGCCCTGGGCCGAGCCGATCACCGACAGCGGCAGCCGCAGCACGTCGGCGTAGACCTGCATGAGCAGGTGGTTCTTGGCCAGGCCGCCCGCCACCACGAACTCCTCGACCGGCACGCCGGCGTGGCGGAAGGTCTCCACGATCACCCGGGCGCCGAAGGCGGTGGCCTCCAGCAGCGCGCGGTAGACGTCCTCGGGCCGGGTGCTGAGCGTCAGCCCCACGACGGTGCCCGAGAGCTCGTGGTCGACCAGCACCGAGCGGTTGCCGCTGTGCCAGTCGAGGGCCACCAGCCCGTGCTCGCCCACCTGCTGCGCCGACGCCAGGCGCGTCAGCAGCTCGTGGACGGTCTCCCCCGCCGCACGCGCCTGCTGCGCGTACGACGGGGGGACGCCGTGGTCGACGAACCACCCGAAGATGTCGCCGACGCCGCTCTGCCCGGCCTCGTAGCCGTAGCGGCCCGCCACGATGCCGCCGTCGACGACCCCGCACATGCCGGGGACCTCCCGCAGCACGTCGGCGTTCATCACGTGGCACGTCGAGGTGCCCATGATCGCGACCATCTGGCCCGGCTCGGTGGCGCGGGCCGCGGGAGCGGTCACGTGGGCGTCGACGTTGCCGACGGCGACCGCGATGCCCTCGGGCAGGCCGGTCCAGGCGGCGGCCTCGGCCGTGAGACCGCCCGCGCGCTCGCCCAGCTCGCCGATCGGGTGCTCGACCTTGTCGACGACGAAGTCGGCGAAGCCGGGATCGAGCGCGGCCAGGAAGTCGCGCGAGGGGTAGGCGCCGTCCTGCAGCATCCCCTTGTAGCCCGCGGTGCAGGCGTTGCGGACGTAGCGGCCGCACAGCTGCCACACGATCCAGTCGGCGGCCTCGACCCAGCGCTCGGTGCGGGCGTAGAGCTCGGGGTCCTCCTCGAGCAGCTGCAGCCCCTTGGCGAACTCCCACTCCGAGGAGATCAGCCCGCCGTAGCGCGCCAGCCAGGTCTCGCCCCGCTCGGCCGCCAGGGCGGTGATGCGGTCGGCCTGCGGCTGCGCGGCGTGGTGCTTCCACAGCTTGGTGTAGGCGTGCGGACGGCCCTCCAGGCCCGGCACCTCGTCGAGCGGGGTGCCGTCGGCGAGCGTCGGGACCATGGTGCAGGCGGTGAAGTCGGTGGCGATGCCGACCACGTGCGCCGGGTCGACGCCGGCCTCGGCCAGGGCCGCCGGGACGGCGGTGCGCAGCACGTGGCGGTAGTCCTCGGGCACCTGCAGCGCCCAGTCCGGGGGCAGGCGCACCTCGGACCCGGGGAGCGTGGTCTCCAGGACCGCGTGGGGGTACTCCGTGGTGGCCGTGCCCAGCTCGGCGCCGTCGCTCACCCGCACCACCAGGGCGCGGCCCGACAGCGTGCCGTAGTCGACGCCGACGACGTAGGTCTCCTCGTGCCCGGCGGGCTCGGGGTGCGGTGCGGTGGTCATGGGGTCCTCTCGACGTGGATGGTGATGCTGGGGGTTGCGCGGGGCGGGCAGGTACTGCGGCGTACGACGAGCGTGGGTCGGAGCAACGTGCCGACCCGGTCGGTGAGCCCGCGCGAGCCGGCCGGCCCGCCGTGCTCGACAGCGGCTCGCAGCACCTCGATCGCGCGTTCTCCGACGGCTGGGAGGTCCTGGTGGACGGTGGTGAGCGGCGGGATCAGGTAGGCCGCCTCGGGCAGGTCGTCGAAGCCGACGACGCTGACGTCCTCGGGCACCCGCACCCCCGCCTCGTGCAGCGCGCGCAACACGCCGACGGCCATGTGGTCGTTGGCGACGAAGACGGCGGTGACGTCGCCCGTCGCGGCCATCGCAGCCAGGCGTACGCCGGCGGCGTGGCCGCTCCCGGCGCTCCAATCGCCCACCAGCGGCTCGGGCGGACGCAGCCCGGCGACCTGCATCGCGTCGCGCCAGCCCGAGAGCCGTTCGCGCGCCTCGGCCCACCCCGCGGGGCCGGCCACGTGCTGGATCTCGGTGTGGCCGAGCGCGATCAGGTGCTCGGTCGCGATGGCTGCGCCGAGGCGGTTGTCCACGCCGGCGGTCAGCCGCACCCGGGACAGGTCGCCCTCCACCACCACCACGGGCAGCTCGCCGGCCGACCGAGCACGGACTGCCGTCAGCGCCTCGTCGTTGGCCGCGATCAGCACGATGCCCTCCACCCGCTGGTCACGTAGGTGTTCGACGGCCTGGGTCACGTCGCCGCACGTGAACTCCGGCAGGTCGATCGCGCTGACGAAGTAACCCGCGGCCCTGGCGGCGGACTGGACTGACCGGTAGATCGTGGCGGGACCCCGGAACTCGCTCGCGGTGCAGATGACACCGACCGTGGCCGAGCGCTGGGTGACCAGCGCGCGAGCAGCGACGTTCGGCCGGTAGCCGAGCTGGGAGATCGCCTCGTCGACCCGCTTCCGGGTGGCGGGACGTACGTGGTCGGCGCCGTTGACCACCCGTGACACCGTCTGCAGGGACACCCCCGCGAGCCCGGCGACGTCCGCCATCACCGGCGACCTCCCTGCCGGCAGGAGGGCACCACCGGTGGAGCTCTTCTCCAGCATCGGTGTCCCCTCAGTCGCAGAGCAGCCGCACCGCGCTTCGAGGAGCCGGCGCAGGTGGGTGTTCGGGTGGCGCAGCCGGGGTCTCCGGCTGGTCATGGTGGGGCGCTCGCGTGGGGACGAGCCACGCGAGCGGGCTCCCGCGGCCTAGCTGGGCGCCGTCGGCATCCAGACGCGCATCGTCGACGGGCCACGGGACGCCCAGTCGTGGTACGGAGTCAGGGCGACGTCGAAGCGCTCCGCAGCCGCCTGGGCACCCGGTGCGCCATAGGGCCATCCCGAGTTCGGCGGCGCCTCGACCAGATCGACCGTGACCTCGACCCTGCCGTCGCGCACACGTGGCGGTTCGGTGGTGTCCACTCGGACACGGTCCAGGTCCGTGTGTGTCAGGTGCTCGGGCAGGTCCGTCGACTCCAGGCACCAGACGAGGGGGCCACTCTCGACCGCGACGCACCCACGGACGGCGTCGAGGCGATGGTCGGCCCATACGAAGCGGGGCCCGATGTCGAGCTCAAGGACCACGTTGTCTCCGATGCGCAACCCTGTGACATCCACCAAGCCCGGGGCGACTTCGACGATGTCGTGGCCGGGCCTGACGAGTCGAGCGGCACGGCACCAGTCAGGAACCCGGACGCTCAGGACTGACGCTGAGCCCTGGTGCTCGTCCGGCCACTCGTCAACGCGGATGTCGACGCGGCCGTTGTGCGGGTAGTCGGTCTGCACGGTGAGCCGCACGGGCTGATCGGCAAGCCGGGTCGACAGCTGCATAGGCATCAACTGGTGCAGCTGGACGCCGCGGTCACTGGTCGTAGCGGCATAGCTGGACAGGCTCGCGAAGGTGCGGGCGACGTTGGTGGGACAGCACGAGACCGCGAACCACGGCGCGCGCAGTGACGACTCTGCCCTTGCGCTGGCCACGTCAGTGGGCGCAACCTCGCCGGGTGCCCGCTGATGAAGGGTGTTGGAGTAGTAGAACGACGTGCCGTCGTCGGAAGGAGAGGTGGCGACGACGTTGTACAGGGCCCGTTCGATCAGGTCGGCGTACCGGGGCTCGCCGGTGGCGAGCAGGAGTCGCCAGGACAGCATGACGGAGCCGATGGCAGCGCAGGTCTCGGAGTAGGCGCGGTCGGGCGGTAGGAAGTAGTCCTCACCGAAGGCCTCGTCCTGGTGGCGTGACCCCTGCCCGCCGGTGAGGTACGTGCGGCGGTCCCGTGTGGTCTCCCACTGGAGCGCGAGAGCCTTGAGGAGGTCGCCGTCTTGGTGCTCGACAGCGACGTCGACGGCGGCAGCGGCCAGGTAGTTGGCCCGCACCGCGTGGCCGCGGAGCACGGTGGCATCGCGCACGGGGACGTCGTCCTGAAAGTACGCGCGGCCAAACTCGATGTCGCCGAGGGTCTGGTGCCCGCGGCGCTCGACGAACAGCGCGGCCTGGGAGAGGTAGCGAGGCTCGCCCAGTGCGCGCCCCAGCTCGGCGAGGGCCACCTCGATCTCGGGGTGGCCGCACACCCCCTGGAGCCCGTCGGGCCCGAACACCTCGCAGACGTGCTCGGCAGCCCATCGGGCGACGCGGACGAGCCTGTCGTAGTGACCCGTGCGGATCCGAGCGACCCCCGCCTGGATCAGGTGCCCGATGCAGTAGAGCTCGTGGCCCCACTCGAGGTCGGCCCAGCGCTCGGCCTGCCCGGGGCGACCGAACATCGTCCCGAGGTAGCCGTCGGCGTCCTGGGCCGCTGCGATGCGTTCGACGACGGAGTCGAAGCGGTCCTCAAGGTCGGGGTGGTGCTCCCGGCCGAGCTCCCAGGCCATGGCCTCGAGCAGCTTGTAGACCTCGGAGTCGCTGAACTCGCGCCCGCGCCGGTCGGTCATGGCGAGCCCCGCAGCGGCGGCATCGAAGTTGCCCAGCCACCCCTCGCGCTCGAGCCAGTGCTCGATGTGGGCGAGGGTGGCGCCAGCGTTCACGGCTTGCCGGTGGCCCCAGAAGCCGCCGAGGATCCGTGCCTCGTCGAGTCCGAGCGGACGGAGCACGCCGTGCGTGGGGAGGACGGGCGTGGCCGGCGCGCGCCGTTCGCGGTCGCTGCTGGGCTGGTCGACCATCGGCAGGCCAAGGGCTGGGGGTGTCATCGGGAGACCTTTGTGGAGTGAGGGATCGGCGGCACGGGTGTCAGCCCTTTACGGCGCCGGACATGAACCCGCGGACGTAGTGCCGCTGGAGGACGATGAAGAGGAAGACGCACGGCACGGCCAGCACGACGACGCCGGCCTCGGTCGCGCCGTAGTCGACGACGCCCATCACCTGCTGACGCATGTTGGCCACGGCCAGGGGCAGCGGCGACTTCGCTGAGTCGGTGATGAGGATGAGCGGGGTGATGAAGTCGTTCCACGCAGCCAGGAACGCGAAGAGCCCGACGGTGATCATCCCGGGACGGACCGCGGGGAGCAGGACGTGACGTAGCGCCGCGAGGGGTCCGCAGCCGTCGACCTGCGCGGCCTCGTCGAGCTCGCGCGGGACCGACTCGAAGGAGATCCGCATCAGGAAGGTCGCGAAGGGGAGCTGGAACAGCGTCATCACCAGGGCCAACCCCAGGAGCGAGTTGCCGAGCCCCAGGTCGTTGAGGAGCACGTAGAGCGGGATGAGCAGCGTGGCGTACGGGACCATCAAGATCCCCAGCGTGGCGAGGAAGAGGACGTTCTTGCCGGGGAACCGGAAGCGGGCGAACGCATACCCACCGAGCAGCGAGATCGTGAGCGTGAACAGCACGGTGAGGCCGGAGACGATGGTGGAGTTCAGGAGGTACTGCCACACGCCGTCCTGGTAGTCGGCCAGCGTGCGGTAGTTGGCCAGGCCCCACCCGTCGTTCTGCGCGCTGCCGGCCTGCGGTGAGACCGATGCCACGGTGGCCCAGAGCAGGGGGAAGGCGAAGACGACGGCCAGGCCCCCGGTCAGGACCCACCCGGGTGTGCGCACCACTCCCCCGCGGCGGCGCCGAGGTGGGGTGGACTCCGGGAGCGGTTCCAGAGGGCTCGTGTCTAGCGGCGGGGGCGTGAGCAGCTGGGCCATGTCAGGAGTCCTCGGGGGATCGCATGAGGCGGAAGGTGGCGGCGTTGATCACGAGCAGGGCGACCAGGACGATCAGGGACAGGGCGGCGGCGATGCCGAGGTCGTTCTTGCCCTGGAAGGCCGTGGAGTAGATGAGCTGGACCACGGTGATCGTGCTGTTGTCGGGTGCGCCCTTGGTGAGGATGTAGAACTGGTCGAACGCCAGCAGTGACCCGGTGACGCACATGATCACGCACAGCGCCAGGCTGGGTCGGATGAGCGGCAGCGTGATGTGCCGGAACGCCTGCCAGCGGTTGGCACCGTCGAGTTCGGCTGCCTCGTAGACGTCCCTGCTGATGCCTTGAAGACCGACCAGGAGCAGGAGCATGTAGAAGCCGGTGAAGCGCCACACGATGAGGAACACCGTCGACCACAGCGCACTGTCGGGGGTCCCCAGGAACGAGATCGGTTCGTCGATCAGCCCCAGCTTGATGAGCATCGGCGAGAACGGACCGCTCTGAGGTGAGTAGAGCGCATAGAAGAGCAGCGACGCCGAGGCCAGCCCGATGGCGCTGGGGACCAGGAAGACGGTGCGCAGGAAGCTCTTCCACCGCGTGGACTCCTGCACCAGCATCGCGAGCCCGAGTCCGAGCCCGAGCAACAGGACGGTGGTGATCACCGTGTACTTCACGGTGAACACGACCGAGGACCAGAAGAACCGGTCGTTGACGGCATCCGCGAAGTTCTGCGGCACGTTGGTGCCTTGCCTGCCGGCGAACAGCGGCCAGTCCGAGGCCGACATCTGCGTGACCAGCAGGATCGGGAGGACGAAGAGCACCACCACGAAGACCGCGGTGGGAGCGGCGAAGGCCCACCCCTGGCGCTTCTCGCGGGTCGGGACCCCCGGTGCTCGTCCCTTCCGGGTACCGAGCGGGACGACCGTCATGGAGTGGCCTCGTTTCGACAGGTGTGGCTGGTGGAAGGTGGGGTGGAGCGCCCGGTACGCCGCTGCATCTGGACGGCGTACCGGGCGGATCGGGTTACTGCCCCAGGATCGAGTCGAGATCCTCGTTGGCAGCGTCGACCTTGGAGCCGTCGCCGAAGACGGCGTCGCGGGTGAGCGTCAGCCAGGGGCTGTTGGGGGCGTTGAAGGCCTCCTGGAAGTTCCTCGCGATGGGGGTCTTGCCCTTGCCCGCGACCTCGTTGATGGTGACCAGTCGGGGGTCCTTCTCGGAGAACTCGTTGGAGGCCAGGTCAGCGCGCGCCGTGACGTCGCCGTTCTTGGCCAGCACCCCCACCTGGGCGTCCTCCGACATCAGCCAGGACATGAAGTTCCACGCCTGGGCGTCGTTCTTGCTGTCCTTCGACACCCCGACGCCGTCGCCTCCGACGAACGTCGACTCGCCACCGTCCGGCCCCGGGATCGGAGCCACACCCACATCGACCGACTGGTCGGCCGTGGCAAGCAGCGTGGCGGGGTAGGGCATCACGCCGACCTTGCCCTCCTGGAACGGTCCGACCCAGGTGGCGCCGGTCTCGTCCTTGGCGCCGGGCGCGACCGCCTCGGAGTCCACCAGGTCCTTGTAGGTCGAGTAGACCGCCTTGGCGCTGTCGCCGGTGAGCTCGGACTTCGTGCCGTCCTCGGCCAACACCTCGTCGCCCGCTGCCCAGACCATGGGGAACCAGGTGAAGACCTCGCAGCCACCGCAGTTGCCGCCGAAGTAGGTGCCGTTGACCCCACCGCCGAGCGCGTCGACCTTCTTGGCCTGCTCCGCGAAGTCGGCCAGCGATGCCGGCCCCGTCTCGGGGTCCAGACCGGCCTTCTCGTACAGGTCCTTGTTCCACATCATCACCGACAGGTCGAGGACGAACGGGAGCACGTGCTCCTTGTCGTCGCCCATGCCTGCCTCGACGTGGCCCTGGTTGATCTCGTCCTTGAAGTCGAGCTGGTCGAAACGCGGGCTGATGTCCTTGAACAAGCCCTGCTCCACCCAGTTGGGCACGTAGACGATGTCGGCCGCGAACAGGTCGGGCAGACCGTTGCTCCCGGCGGCCGCACCCACCTTGGCGACGTAGTCGTCGTTGGGGACGACGGTGAGCTTGACCTGGTTCTCGTGCGACTCGTTGTACGCCGCCACGAGGAGCTTGGCCTGCTTCTCCAGCGGCGCCCGGGTCCACAACGTCAGCTCGGTGCCGTCGTCCACACCCTCGGCTCCCCCGTCGGTCGAGACGGCTGAGTCCTCAGCACCCGAGCCACCACCGCAGGCGGTAGTGCCCAGGGCCAGCGCCGCGGTCAGGGCCACGGCCCGCAGTACTGCGGCCTTGCGAATCTTGATCATGCATGTGCTCCTCGAGCAATCGGGTGGGTTGGCCTGGCGCGAACCACGACGGGCCGAGCCTTCCGGGCGGAAAGACGAAAACTGCGGTTTTCGGCGTAGTGCGTGAGTGCTAGCCTCGGGGTTCAGATCGGATCTCGGAGAACCCCAATGAGCTGGCATCTCGTACCACTCGCCCGTTCCCGAGGTGGATGTAGTGAAGCGCCGAAAACCTTTTCGGGAACCATAGGTGGCGCCTGTCACACCGTCAAGGGGGCGCGCCCGCTTTCCTCCACGCACCAGGAGACCCACCGATGACCACCGAGAGCAGACGCGGTGCACGACGCAGTCGCGCGACCACCCTCACCGATGTCGCACGCCTCGCCGGAGTCTCTGTCGCCACGGCATCGAAGGCTCTGAACGGTCGCGATCAGGTCAAGGCCGAGACCCGCGTCCGAGTGGTCGAGGCCGCCGAACGGTTGTCCTTCTCCCCCAACGCACTGGCTCGCGGACTCCTGCAGGGCCGCAGCGGCACGGTCGGACTCATCACGAGTGACCTCGACGGGCGCTTCTCGATCCCAGTCCTGATGGGCGCCGAGGACGCGTTCGGCACGGGAAGCGTGTCGGTCTTCCTCTGCGACGCCCGAGGGGACGCCATCCGCGAGCGCCACCACGTCAACGCGTTGCTCTCGCAGCGTGTCGATGGCCTCATCGTCGTGGGTTACCAGACGGACCCTCGACCGTCCCTCGGCCCGGACCTGCCGGTTCCCGTCGTGTACGCATACGCCCCTTCGGAGTCCCCCGACGACGTCTCCATCACCGCCGACAACGTCGAGGCCGGCGCCATGGCCGTGGAGCACCTGCTCTCCTGCGGCCGCCGGCGGATCGCCCACATCTCGGGCGACCCGACCTACACCGCGGCACAGGACCGTTCGCGAGGCGCACTCCGCGCTCTGGACGACGCTGGCCTGTCCATGGTCGGCGACCAGACCTACTTCGGAGCTTGGACCGAGGCCTGGGGCCGCGCCGCGGCCCGCCTGGTCCATCGCCAGCACCCCGACCTCGACGCCATCTTCTGCGGCAGCGACCAGATCGCTCGGGGCGTCCTGGACACGCTCGGCGAACTCGGCCGCGACGTGCCACGCGACGTCTCGGTCATCGGATTCGACAACTGGGAGGCGATCGCCACCGGCGCTCGACCCGCGCTGACCAGCATCGACATGAACCTCGAGACCATCGGCGAACGGGCAGCCAAACGGCTGTTCCGCGCCATCGACGGCGACGCCCCGAGCGGTGTCGAGTCCGTCTCCTGCCGGCTCGTCACCCGCGAATCGACCCTCACCTTGGACTAGGTGTCGCACCTCATGAGGTTGTTGACACCTCATGGATGCGTGTCTCGCCTTGCGGCGTGACACTCCCGGCGTCCACAACACGATCGCTAGGTCCGCGGTGGGTTCCGGTTTCATCGCCTGCTGCCCCACGGGTGAGCCTTATGCGTGGCTCCGCCGGTGTCGAACCCCGCCATGGGGTCCGTGCCGCCTACCACCGGCGCCGTCGTTGTCATCGGCGTGCAGCCAGGACACTTGGCACCAGACCGTGTGGTTGCATGTTGACGACGGTGGTGGCTCCAGTCGCATGCCGGACGCACGCAGTACTGGTCGCGGGCCGGGTCTGGGCATTAGCAGCAGCTTGACGAGCGTGGCCCTCGGTTCAACGAGGACGTGGTGCCGCCGGCGAGGGTAAGGCCGCGGGACCAACGTCGCCAACGCAAGGTAGCGGCAGAGGCTGGCGCGCGGCCCGGCGCGATCTCTCACGGTCCAACATGCGGTTTAGTGCGAATAAACTGCGACCTGCCCGTCTGGGCCCACTATCTGATCCTTCAGGATGAGACGTTTTTGCAGGTCAGCGAACTGTCGTGGAGCCGCCTGTCGGAATCGAACCGACGACCTTCTCATCACGAGTAGGTAAGTCGAACACCCCAGGTCAGCAAGCTGCAACATCGCGCTGACCTGGGGTTTTGTCACGCACGACCACCTGTCGCTACGCATCACTGCGCACCACCAGGCAACGTTTAGTGGGACTTTATTGGGAGTTTGTTGGGACCTCGCGGCCACCATCTCGCGCCAAGACGTGGGCGCGCCGATCGTCGAGAAGGGGTCCCAGACTGTCGCGGCCGAGCATCTGACTACGGATCAGAAGGTTAGGGGTTCGAACCCCTTCAGGCGCACCGATGACGGAGCCCCAGGTCAGTTCGCTGACCTGGGGCTTCTGTCATCTCGCACGGCGCGCCATGTCGCAGCGTGACCGAGCCGCGGTTCACGCTGGCCGCGACGGCACACGGAGGGCCCACGGAGGACGCAGCAGGCAGCCGGAGCCGCGCCGGTGGAGACTCGAAGGGGTCCGAGGGTCGGCCCTCGGCGACCACCCACCACGACGCCGGGGGCCCAGGGACGCCTCCCCGTCGGAGCCGAGGACGTGGCTGACGCACGGCTGTACACGTGGCACACCTCGCCGTCGACCTGTCGCGGCTCCGGGCGGGGGCACGGCAGCGTCGTGGGCTCGGTCCCGTCTCACCAGGGTGGCGTGGCCCAGTCCGGGTCCTCGATCTCGCCGGCGGCCCGGTTGAACACCTCCAGGGCCTGGACCACCTGGGCGGTCTGCTCAGGTGTCATGCGGTCCAAGACCTTCTCGACCTCCACGTGGCGCCGGGCGGTCACGGCCCTGACCAGGTCAGCCCCTTGGGGGCTGAGGCTGATGACGACGACGCGTCTGTCCTGCTCGGAGCGGGTGCGTGAAATCAAGTTGAGTCGCTGGAGGCGGTCGCAGATGCGTGTGGCGTTGGAGGGGTTGACGCCGAGGCCGTCGGCGATGTCACCCACCGGCTGGTCGCCTCGGGCGGAGAGCAGGACCAGGACCCGGTGCTGGGCGAGCGTCACCTCGACGGGTGCCTCTGCGATGGTTCGGACCGCCAGGCTGAGCAGGGCCCGGCTGGCGGTCACGAACGCACTGGTCTGGTCTTGAGGTGATGCCACGTCGATGATGCTCCTGTTCGTCGGTCGACCCTGACGCTAGTTCGTCCGATCACCTCCGCGGCGCCATCGCGGGACAGCTCAGCCGCTGGGCACGACGTCAGCCCAGCTTCTCCAGGGCGAAGGACAGTGCGAACCCGATGGTGGCGACGAAGCCGGCGTACAGGTGGGCCTTCTCGAACGCTTCGGGCAGCATCGTGTCGGCGACCATCGCCAAGATGGCACCGGCAGCGACTGCGGTGATGGCTGCGACCACGGCGGCGGGGGCGCCGCCGAGGAGGAGCACCCCCAGGGCCCCGGCAACGCCGCTGATGACGGCGATGCCGCACCAGACGCCGAACACGTGGCGGGCACTGCGGCCGGCCCGCTTCATCCCCGCAGCGCTGGACAGACCCTCGGGCAGGTTGGAGATGAACACCGCCGCCAGCACCGACAGGCCGACGCCGTGCCCGGCCAGGAGGGTCAGCCCCAGCACGATCGACTCCGGCACTCCATCAAGGAGGGCGCCGATGGCGATGGCCGTGCCGCTACCGGACTGCTCATCCTCCGACGGCTGCTGGTCGCCTGCCCGTTTGCGGTGGCGAGCGCCCTTCGCGGCTAGCGCGACATTGGCCGCCACGTAGACGGCTGCGCCACCGAGGAACCCGACCAGCGTGGGTGTCAGCCCGCCTTTCGACTCGGCCTCGGCCACGAGGTCGTAGGCAAGCGCCGAGATCAGCACCCCGGCGCCGAAGGCCATCACCCCGGCGACGACCGCGCGCGGGACCGAGACGAACCACGCGACCAGGGCGCCCAGGACCAGCGCGCCACCGGCCAGGACACCCCACAGCCCTGCCTGGATCCAGATCGGCATGTGCTCTCCCCACGTCTCGTGCGACGGCCGCGCGAGGTCGGCGCAGCGGCGTCGGATCTCGTCAACATTTACTTGCGCATCAGCATAGTTGCGTGTAAGCAAGTAGTGCAACCCTTCCACCACCCGTACGACGACGAGGACATGTCATGGCCGACCGCATCAACGACATCTGGGTAGAGCGCACGCCCCACGCACGGGGGACCACCTGGCCGGCGCGGGTCGACCAGTACCTCGACGAGGGCGTCACGGAGGCCGATGTGGAGAAGTGGGTGCAGTCGGCGTGCCTGTTGTGCAGCAACGGCTGCGGGGCCGACATCGCGGTCAAGGACGGACGCATGGTCGGCATCCGGGGCCGTGCCGGCGACACCGTCAACCACGGCCGCCTGGGTCCCAAGGGTCTGTACGGCAGCACCCCGTGGGCGTCGTCGCCCGACCGGCTCACCCGTCCGTTGGTCCGTGAAGGCGGGCGGCTGGTCGAGACCGACTGGGAGACCGCGATGGGTCGCGTCGTCGAGGTCTCCAAGAAGTTGCTGGCCGAGAAGGGGCCGCTCTCGCACGGGTTCTACACCAGCGGCCAGCTGTTCCTGGAGGAGTACTACACGCTGGCGGTCATCGGGAAGGCCGGTCTCGGCACCCCCCACATGGACGGCAACACCCGGCTGTGCACCGCCACGAGTGCGGCGGCGTTCAAGGAGTCCTTCGGCGCCGACGGACAGCCCGGCTCCTACACCGACATCGAGGCGTGCGACGCGATCTTCCTGTTCGGGCACAACATGCCCGAGACCCAGACCGTGCTCTGGGCACGAATCCTGGACCGCACCCGCGGCGATGACCCGCCCCGCATCGTCTGCGTCGACCCCCGGCGGACCATGGTGGCGATGGAGGCCGAGCGCACCGGCGGCGTCCACCTCGCCCCCCGGGTGGGCACGAACCTGGCGCTGATGAACGGCCTGACCCGCGAGCTCTTCGCCCACGACTGGGTCGACGAGGCCTGGGTCGCCGGGCACACGATGGGCGTGGAGGAGCTGCGGGCCACCGTCGCGCCGTACACGCCGACCCGGGTCGCCGAGATCTGCGGTGTCGAGTCCGAGGACGTACGCCGCGCGGCCCGCATCTTCGGTGAGTCGCAGGCCGTGCTGTCGACCGTCCTGCAGGGGTTCTACCAGTCCCACCGGGCCACCGCCGCGTCCGTGGCGGTGCACAACCTGCACCTGCTACGTGGCCAGATCGGGCGGCCCGGCAGCGGGGTGCTGCAGATGAACGGCCAGCCCACCGCGCAGAACAACCGCGAGTGCGGCGCCGACGGCGACCTGCCCGGATTCCGCAACTGGGACAACCCCGCCCACGTCCAGCAGCTCGCCGACCTGTGGAACGTCGACGTGATGACGGTCCCGCACTGGGCGCCGCCGACCCACGCGATGCAGATCATGCGCTACGCCGAGACCGGCTCCATCGGCTTCTTGTGGATCTCCGCGACCAACCCGGCGGTGTCCATGCCGGAGTCGGCTCGCATCCGCAAGATCCTCACCGGCGACCAGTGCTTCACCGTGGTCCAGGACCTGTTCCTCACCGAGACCGCCGAGCTCGCTGACGTGGTCCTGCCCGCGGCCGGTTGGGGTGAGAAGACCGGGTGCTTCACCAACGTCAACCGCACCGTCCACCTCTCCGAGCAAGCCGTCGAACCTCCCGGGGAGGCCCGCAGCGACCTCGACATCTTCTTGGCCTACGCCAACGCCATGGGGTTCACCGACAAGGACGGCGACCCGCTGATCACCTGGCGTACCTCCGAGGAGGCGTTCGACGCCTGGAGGGGGGCCACCCGCGGCCGGCCCGTCGACTACACCGGGCTGTCCTACGACAAGCTTCGCGGCCCCACCGGCATCCCGTGGCCGGTCAACGACGAGCACCCCGACGGCACCGACCGGCTGTACGCCGACGGCGTCTTCCCGACCGACACCGACACGTGCGAGACCTACGGCCACGACCTGCTCACCGGCGGCACCGTCACCGAGACCGAGCACCGGGCGATGAACCCCGCTGGGCGGGCGTTCCTCAAGGGAGCCGACTGGACCCCGGCGCACGAGGAGCCGTCGGTGGACTACCCGCTGCGCTACACCACCGGGCGCACCGCCTACCAGTTCCACACCCGCACCAAGACCGGCCGCTCCACGGCTCTGCACCGAGCCGCACCCGACGCGTGGGTCGAGCTCAACCCCGCCGACGCGGAGCCGCTGGGCATCGCGGAGGGCGACTGGGTGCGGGTGGAGTCACCCCGCGGGTCCATCGAGGTCCGTGCCCGCATCGGCCAGGTCATGGAAGGTGCGGTGTTCGCACCGTTCCACTACGGCCACTGGGACCCCGACGAACTGACCGCCGCTGAGCCGGCCGACCGCGACCACCGGTTGGCGAACGAGCTGACGATGACGGTGTGGGACCCGGTGTCCAAGCAGCCGTACTTCAAGACGGCGGCCTGCAGGGTTACGAAGGTTCGTGACGGTGACGGTCCTGCTCCGGCTCCGACGACCACGGCCTCGGCCCCCCGCCCCAGCCTCAGCTCGGACCGGGGACCAGGTGGCACCGGAGGGGTGCCTTCGCCGCCGCCGGGCCCCGCCACCACGTCCTACGTGCTCGAGACCACCCCCACCTACCCGCTCGACCCGACCCAAGGGAGGTCCTGATGCCACACCTGTCCACCTACGTCGGCCTGGCCGACCACAGCGAGCAGACCTTGGCCGACTCCTTCCGTGCCGTCGCTGAGGGCCACGCCGCCGAGGCAGACGTGTTCCACACCTGCCACCTCCTGGCCCAGATGAGCGACCACCATCGCGACGCCTTGGCCGAGGCCGTCGAGCGGTACGGCGAGGACGACCTCGACGAGCCCGAACGACTTCACGCGTCCGGGTTGGTCGAGGTCAGGAGCGGTCCGATCGGGTTGCTGCGCGACCTCCAGGACCTCCACGTCCTGGCCACGCTGGTCCAGACGACGTGGACGGTCATCGCCCAAGGCGCCCAGGGCCTGCGCGACCACGACCTCCTCGACGTCGCCACCTCCTCCTCCGCGCAGACCACCCGGCAGCTGTCCTGGTTGAACACCCGGATGAAGGCCGCCGCCCCCCAAGCCCTGATCGTCGCGCCGTGAACCGCCCCACCCACCTCCCGGTCCCGCTGCGTCAGTACGCCCTGCTCGCCGACGGCGAGCGCGGCGCGCTCATCGGGCCCCACGGGAACATCGCGTTCCTGTGCGCTCCTCGCTGGCACGACGACGCCATCTTCTCCTCCCTGCTCGGCGGGTCGGGGCGCTACGTCGTGAGCCCACAGGACCCCCGCTACGTCTGGGGCGGCCACTACGAGGCCGACACCCTGATCTGGCGCAGCCGCTGGGTCGCGACGGGCGCCATCATCGAGTGCCGCGAGACACTCGCGTTCCCCGGCGACCCCGACACGCTCGTCCTCCTCCGTCGCATCGAGGCCACCCACGGCGATGCCCACGTCGAGGTCGAGCTCGACTGCCGTGCCGAGTTCGGAGCACGCGCCATGATCGTCAGCCGCAGCACCGACGGCACCTGGTCCGGCCACACCGGCGACCTGCACTTCCGGTGGTCCGGTGCGCCCACCTGGGCACACCTCGACAACGACACCCTGCGGGTCACCATCGACGTCCCCGCCGGCGGCCACCACGACCTCGTCCTCGAGATCAGCCGCCAACGGCCGACCGGGCCGCTTCCCGACGCGGGCCGGGCGTGGGAACGCACCGAGCGTGCCTGGGCCGCTGCCCGACCCGACGTGTCGGCCTCCGCCGCCCCCGGGGACTCCCGCCACTCCCACGCCGTCCTGCGCGGTCTCACCGGCTCGACCGGCGCGATGGTCGCCGCCGCGACGACGGCCCTGTCCGAACGAGCCGACAAGGGCCGCAACTACGACTACCGCTACGCCTGGATCCGCGACCAGTGCTACGCCGGCCAAGCCGCCGCCGCCATCGGCAGCCACGACCTCCTCGACGCCGCCGTCCGGTTCGTGTCCGAACGGGTCCTCGACGACGGCGCCATGCTGAGGCCCGCCTACACCGTGACCGGTGACCCGGTCCCCGACGAACGCTCCGTGGCCCTTCCCGGCTACCCGGGCGCACCCGTCCGGGTCGGGAACCACGCCAACACCCAGTTCCAGCTCGACTCGCTCGGGGAGTCGCTGCTCCTCCTCGCCACCGCCGACCAGGGTGGCCGGCTCGACGCAGCAGGTCAGAGAGCCATCGAGGTGCTGGTCGATGCGGTCGAGAAACGACGCCACGACCCGGACGCCGGCATCTGGGAGCTCGAGGACCGCCACTGGGCCCACTCCCGCCTCATGTGCGCCGCGGGCCTCCGCGCAGCAGCCGACCGACGCGGCGGCCGCGTCGGTGTCGAGTGGGAGCAGCGGGCGGACCGGCTCGTAGCCTCCGTCGACGCCGACTGCCTTCACCCGACCGGTCGCTGGCAACGCTCACCCCACGACCCGGGCGTCGACGCCGCCCTCCTCCTGCCCGGGATCCGCGGCGCCGTCTCCGCCCAGGACCCGCGCAACCTGGCCACCATCGACGCCGTCATCACAGACCTCACCGACGACGGCTACGTCTACCGGTTCCGTCAGCACGACGACACCGCGATGCACGACGCCGAGGGCGCGTTCGTCCTGTCCGGCTTCCACCTCGCCCTGGCCAGCCTGGGACGTGGCGACGTCCTGGGCGCCACGCGGTGGTTCGAGCGCAACCGCGGCTCGCTCGGCCCACCCGGGCTGTTCACCGAGGAGTACGACGTCGTCCAGCGCCAGCTCCGCGGCAACGTGCCCCAAGCCTTCGTCCACGCCCTGCTCATCGAGACCGCCCAACGCCTCGGCGAGGCCGGCCTCGGCAGCCAAGGCTTCACCGCCCGCCGGCGCTGACCCGCACCCAGGCCAGCACCCCGACCATCGCAACCCACCAGGAGCACCCCATGTCAGACCCCCACCCCCACCGTTCACGCGTCGTCGTCATCACCGGAGCATCCGGAGGCATCGGCCGCGCCAGCGCCCGCATGTTCGCCGCCCGCGGCGACCGCGTCGCCCTCCTCGCCCGCGGCACCACCGGCCTCGAGGCCGCCGCCGCCGAGATCCGCGCCGGCGGCGGCACCGCCCTGCTCATCAGCGTCGACACGGCCGACCACGGGGCCCTCGAGGCGGCCGCCGACCAGGTCGAGGCCGAGCTGGGACCCATCGACGTGTGGGTCAACGACGCGTTCACCTCGGTCTTCGCCCGCTTCGTCGACATCACCCCCGAGGAGTTCGACCGCGTCACCCAGGTCACCTACCTGGGCTTCGTCAACGGCACCCGCACCGCGTTGACGCGGATGCTGCCCCGCGACCGCGGCATCATCGTCCAGGTCGGCTCCGCCCTGGCGCACCGCGGCATCCCGCTGCAGTCGGCGTACTGCGGCGCCAAGCACGCCATGTGGGGGTTCCACGAGTCGCTGCTGACGGAGCTGCGCCACGACCGCACCCACGTCCAGGTGACCTCGGTCGCCATGCCCGGGGTCAACACCCCCCAGTTCACCTGGGTGCTGTCCAAGCTCCCGATGAAGGCCCAACCGGTACCGCCGTTCTACCAGCCCGAGGTCGCCGCCCGCGGAGTCCTCCACGCTGCCGACCACCCCGAACGACGCGCCTACTGGGTCGGCGCCGCCACCGCCGGAACCATCCTCGCCAACCGCGTCGCCGGCGGCCTCCTGGACCGCTACCTCGCGAAGACCGGCATCGGCTCCCAGCAGACCGACCAGAGGCGGCCCGCCGAGCACCCGACGAACCTGTGGGAACCCGCCGACGGCCCCGACGGGCACGACTACGGCGCTCACGGCCCGTTCGACGACCGCGCCCTGGCCCACTCACCCCAGCAGTGGGCCTCCCAGCACCGGCGTGCCCTCGGCCTCGGCGCCGGCCTTGCCGCAGCCGCCGCAGTTGCCGCCCGGCGGGCAGCATGACGCCGCCACGAGCGGTTGACCTCGCCCGCTTCGCCGTGGGCGCCGTCGCACTGACGCGGCCGCAGACGCTGCTGATGTCGAGCCCGGGTGACGACAGCGATGGCACACGCCGCGTCGTCCGCATCCTCGGCGCCCGTTACGTCGTTCAAGCGGCCGGTGGCACGCTCGCCCGCCGCCCCTGGGTGACCGCCGTCGACGCCGGCGTCGACGTCGTCCACGCCGTGTCCATGGCCGGTGTTGCGGCCCTGGCGCCCCGGCACCGCCGACTCGCCCTCACCAGCCTGGCCGCGGCGCTCGTGTTCGCCGCCGCCGACCTCAGCGACCAACGAGCGCCGTCCAGGGCGGAGGTCCGGTCGTGACCGTCCCGCCGCGCCATGGACCAGACGCCACGCCAGCCTCGTCGGCCTCCCCCGAGGAAGGGGCCGGCAGCAGCCCTGCCCACGGCACCGGATCGACCTCGAGCACCCGGCGCCACACGCTGGTGAGACCGCGCCTCGTCTGGAGCGGCCTGGCCCTGGCGCTCCTGGGAGTCGTGGTGGCAGGCGTCGGCCTGATGTCCTCGGCCTGGCTCCTGGTCGGCGGCGCAGTACTCGTCCTGGTCATCGGCGCATGCCTCAGCTGGGCGGGTGGCGCCATGCACGACGCCACGACCGGCCTGGACCTGCGCGACGAGCTCCGGGCCGTCCGGGACGGCACCACCCATCCCGGGGTCAGGGCGGGCGCCCAGACCGGCAGCCCCGCAGCCCGTGCGGAAGCGGCACGGCAGACCCGGGTCACCCAGCAGGTCCTCGACCAGGCGCGCCACACGTCTGCCTCCGACTGGACGAAGCCAGCCGGCTGGACCCTGCTGCTCGTGGCCGCGGTGCTCCTGGTCTCCCAGTGGGAGCTGGTCGCGCACTCCGCAACCGGGCGGAGCAACAGCTACCTCGACACCGCCGTCGCGACCGTGCTCGCCCTCGTCGGCCTGCGCCAGGCCCTCACCCCAGGCCCCCACCGCATCGCCGCAGCGCTGGGCGGCCTCAGCGGGCTCGGGCTCACCCTGAACGGTGTCCTCGCGCCCCACGACCACCTGAGCCTGGCGGTCGTCGAGACGGTCGGGGGCCTGGTGGCACTGCTGTGCGCCGCCGCGGCGACACTCTCGACCCGGACCAGGACCAGGCCAGGCAGCTGAGAACACATGACCTCCCCGGACGACGTCGAGTCCACCGACGATTCTCAGTCCACGACGGCCCGCTGGCTCAGGCCCCAGGCCCCTGGAGTGCGACGTCGCAGGTGGGAGGCCCCTCCTCCTGGAGCCGCCTGTCGGAATCGAACCGACGACCTTCTCATTACGAGTGAGACGCTCTACCGACTGAGCTAAGGCGGCGCAGTGCCCGGCCGGTCAGCCGGGCACGCCGCAAGAGCATAGCGGCGGTCGGGGCACGAGGACCAACTCGGGTCCGAGCTCAGCAGGAGAGGCCGTCGCGCGGCACGGTGCCGGCCACGAGGTAGGACTCGATCGCGGTGTCGACGCACTCGTTGCCCTGGCGGAAGCCGGTGTGGCCGTCGCCGTCCCGGCTGACCAGGACGCCCGACCGCAGCTCCTCCGCCAGCCCCTGGGCCCACTTGTACGGCGTCGCCGGGTCGCGGGTGGTGCCGACCACCACGATCGGCGGGGCGCCGGCCCCGTCGATGGTCAGCGGCTTCTCCGTCGCCTCGATGGGCCACGACCCACAGGTCGTCAGCCCCCAGGCGAAGACGCGGGCGAAGGCCGGCGCGACCTTCTCGAAGGCCCCGACCTGGCCCGGCACCTCGCTGGCCGGGGTGGAGTCGGTCGCGTCGAGGCAGTTGACGGCGTATAGCGCCTCGGTCTGGTTGCCCTCGTAGGCGCCGTTGCGGCGCTGGACGTACTCGTCGCTCAGCCGCAGCAGCCCGGAGCCGTCGCCGCCGTCGATGGCCTGGCGCAGGGCGTCGGTCAGCAGCGGCCAGTAGTCCTTGACGTAGAGCGGCAGGAACAGCCCGTAGACCGCCAGCCCCTCGGTCAGCGGGCGGTCGGTGCCGGTGGGCAGCGGGTCGGCGTCGACGCGGTCCAGGAAGGCACGGACGTTGCGGTTGCCCTCGTCGACGCTGTCGCCCAGGGGGCAGTCGCCGCGGTCCACGCAGTCCTGGAGGTACGCCGACAGGGCGGTCTGGAACCCGCCCGCCTGGTCGAGTCCGGCCTGGGCGTCGGAGATGCCGGGGTCGACGGCGCCGTCGAGCACCATGCGGCGCAGCCGGTCGGGGAACAGCTCGGCGTACGTCGCGCCGATCGTGGTGCCGTAGGACGCCCCGAAGTAGTCGAGCTTGCGCTCCCCCAGCGCGGCCCGCAGCACGTCCATGTCCTTGGCGACCTCGATGGTCGACACGTGGCGGGCCAGGTCGCCGCTGCGCTGCAGGCACCCCTCGCCGAAGGCCCTGGTCAGCTGGTCGAGCCGGCGCACCTCGGCGGCGTCGTCGGGGCTCGGGTCGGCGGCGAGGAACTCGTCGGTCTGGGCCGTGGTCGAGCACTCCAGCGGGGTGCTGCGGCCGACACCACGGGGGTCGAACCCGACGATGTCGAAGTAGCGGGTCAGGGTGCGGCCCCAGGTGAGGTCGCCGGAGGCGGCGTACTCCACGCCGGAGCCGCCGGGCCCGCCCGGGTTGACCACGAGCTGGCCGACGCGGCGGTCCTGGTCGGTGGCGGGCGAGCGCAGCACCGAGATCTGGATCGTCCGGCCCGACGGAGCGGCGTAGTCGAGGGGCACGGTCATCGTCGTGCACTGGTTGCTGCCGCAGTCGGTCCAGTCGAGCTGCTGGTCGTAGAACCGCTCCAGGCCCGAGGGCACCGACGGCGAGGGACCGGTCTCGCTCGGGGACGGGGAGACGGGCACCGGCGGGCTGGCCGAGGTGTCGCCCTCGTCGCCCCCACCGGCCAGCCGGTAGGTGACGAGCCCGGCCACCGCCACCAGGGCGAAGCCCGCCACCAGCGCCAGCACGACGGTCAGCGCGATCGCACGGGTGCTGCGTCCGGCGCGGGGCGGGCTGGGCGGAGCCGGGGGGCCGGCCGGGTAGGACATGCGCCCACCCTAGGGGCGGCTCCTAGGCGTGCGGGGCGACCTGGAGCGCGACCATCATCGACTCGAGCGCGAGCAGCGGCGGCACGTTGAACTCCAGCATCTGCTCGCGTGCCTCGAACACCGCCGTGATCCGCGCCAGGGTCTGCTCCGCGGTGCCCAGCCGGGCCAGGCCGACCACCTCGCCGCGCAGCTCCTCGTTGACCAGCTCGGTGCCGGTCTGCAGCTGCAGCACGAGGACGTCGCGGTAGACCGAGACCAGGTCCATCAGGCCCCGGTCGACGACGTCGAGGACGCGGCGCTTGCCGCGCGTCTTCTGGCCCTTCTCCAGGTCGCGCAGGGCGGGGGCGTACTCGCGGGGCCGACGGCCGCGCTCGACCACGCCGTAGGAGCGGTCGAGCTCGGTCTTCTCGCGCTGGTCGCTGACGCTGGTCAGCGACTCGGCCTCCTCCTTGGCCAGGTCGTGCAGGTCGGCGGCGGCCGCCATGCAGGCGCCCAGCGAGCGCAGCCGACCCGGGATCGCGACGACCTCGCGCCGTCGGCGGCGGGTGTCCTCGTCGCGGGCCAGCGCCCGGGCACGGCCGATGTGGCCCTGCGAGGCGCGGGCGGCGTACGACGCGGTCTCGACCGGCAGGCCGTCGGTGCGGACCAGGAAGTCGGTCACGTCGTCGGTCGACGGCGTCGCGAGCACCACCAACCGGGTGCGCGAGCGGATCGTCGGCAGCACGTCCTCGACGGTGGGCGCGCACAGCAGCCACACGGTGCGCTCGGTCGGCTCCTCGATGGCCTTGAGCAGCGCGTTGGCGGCCTGGTCGGTGAGCCGGTCGGCGTCCTCGACGACCATCACCTGCCAGCGCCGCCCGACCGGGGCCAGCGCCGAGGTGCGGACCAGCTCGCGGACCTCGTCGACGCCGATGGACAGCTTCTCGGTGCGGGTCAGGCGCACGTCGGGGTGGGAGCCGACGGTGACCTCGTGGCAGGAGTGGCACTGCCCGCAGCCGCCGCGCTCGCACTGCAGCGCGGCCGCGAACGCCAGGGCGGCGTTGGAGCGGCCCGACCCCGGCGGGCCGGTGAACAGCCAGGCGTGGGTCATGTCGCCGCCCACCGCGCGGCGCAGCGTCTCGACCACGGCGCGCTGCCCGACCAGGCCGTCCCAGACCGTGCCGCTCGGCGCGACCGTCACGGCAGCAGCCCCTCGACGCGGGCCCACACCTGGTCGGCCAGCTCGTCCTGCGGCGTGCGGGCGTCGAGCACCAGGTAGTGCGCGGGGTCCGCCTCGGCCAGGACCAGGAACGCCGCGCGCACCCGCTCGTGGAACTCCAGCGACTCGCCCTCGATCCGGTCGCGGGCGGTGAAGCGGCCCATCCCCCGGCTCGGCTCGAGGTCGAGCAGCACCGTCAGGTGGGGCCGCAGGTCGGCGGTCGCCCACCGGGCCACCTGCTCCAGCTCCGCGGGGTCGAGCGAGCGGCCGGCGCCCTGGTAGGCCAGCGTCGAGTCGACGTAGCGGTCGGTCACCACGACCTCGCCCCGGTCGAGGGCGGGCCGCACGACGGCCGCGACGTGCTCGGCCTTGTCGGCGGCGTACAGCAGGGCCTCGGTGCGGTCGTCGAGCGCTCCCGTCGCCGGGTCGAGCACGATCCGCCGCACCTCCGCCCCCGCGGGCGTGCCACCCGGCTCGCGGGTCAGCAGCACCGTGCGACCGGCCGCCTCGAGACGCTCGCGCAGCAGCCCCGACTGGGTCGACTTGCCGGCCCCGTCGCCGCCCTCGAAGCACACGAAGAGGCCGCGGTCGGCGTACGTCCCGGGGAAGTCCTGCACGCGCCCACCCTAGGCGGGGACACCGACGGCGTGCGGGTGTGGTCGGTGGGGTGGGGTGGGGAGTGCTGGGGTGACGGGCCCCGGATGATCGGTAGTCCGAGACGTTCGGCACCCGTTTCGGGCCGGATCGGGTGCCGAACGTCGCGGACTACCCGATCCGGGGGGTGGCAGGGCCCGCGACCGACCCCGCCCCTAGGCCTTCTTGGCCGCCGTCTTCTTGGCGGTCGTCTTCTTCGCGGCCGTCTTCTTGGCCGCCGTCTTCTTGGTGGCGGTCTTCTTCGCCGGGGCCTTGCGGGCGCCCTTCTTGGCCGCCTTCTTGGCCGGGCCCTTCTCGCGGCGCTCGGCCAGCAGCTCGGCCGCCCGCTCGGGGGTCAGCTGCTCGACCGAGTCGTCCTTGCGAAGGGTGGCGTTGTACTCGCCGTCGGTGACGTACTCGCCGAAGCGGCCCGCCTTGACGACCATCGGCTGGCCCGAGACGGGGTCGTTGCCGAGCTCCTTGAGCGGCGGGGCGGCCGCGGCGCGACCCCGCTGCTTGGGCTGGGCGTAGATCTCGAGCGCCTCGGTCAGCGTGATGTCGAACAGCTGCTGCTCGCTGGCCAGCGAGCGCGAGTCGGTGCCGCGCTTGAGGTAGGGGCCGTAGCGGCCGTTCTGCGCGGTGATGGTCTCGCCGTCGTCGTCGACGCCGACCACGCGCGGCAGCGAGAGCAGCTGGACCGCCTGGTCGAGGGTCAGCGTCTCCAGGGACATGTCCTTGAACAGCGAACCGGTGCGCGGCTTGGCCTTCTTGGGGGCGTCCTCGGGCAGCAGCTCGGTGACGAACGGGCCGTAGCGGCCGTTCTTGGCCACCACCGTCAGGCCGGTCTCCGGGTGCTCGCCGAGCACCTGCTCCTCGCCGGCCGGGGTGGCCAGCAGCTCCTGCGCCCGGTCGAGGGTGAGCTCGTCGGGCGGCAGGTCGTCGGGCACGTTGGCCTTGGTGGCGAAGGCGTTGCCCTCGTCGTCGGGCCCCTCGAGGTAGGGGCCGTACTTGCCGACCCGCAGGTGCACGCCGCTGTCGGGGCCGCCGATCGGGAAGGTGGCCAGCTCCTTGGCGTCGATGTCGCCGAGCTCGTTGACCAGCTTCTGCAGGCCCTCGACCTGGTCGTTGCCGAAGTAGAAGGCCGCCAGCTCGGTGTTGCGGTCGCGGCGACCGCCGGCGACGTCGTCGAGCACGTCCTCCATCTCGGCGGTGAACTCGTAGCTCACCAGCCGCGCGAAGTGCTCCTCGAGCAGCCGCACCACCGAGAACGCCAGCCACGCCGGGACCAGCGCGGTGCCCTTCTTGTAGACGTAGCCGCGGTTGAGGATCGTCCCGATGATCGAGGCGTACGTCGAGGGGCGGCCGATCTCGCGCTCCTCGAGCTCCTTGATCAGGGTCGCCTCGGTGTAGCGCGCCGGGGGCTTGGTCGAGTGGCCCTCGGCCGTGAGGGTCGCGGCGCTGACCGAGTCGCCCTCGCCGACGTTGGGCAGGCGGGTCTCCTGGTCGTCGGAGGTGCCGCCGTCGTCGTTGCCCTCGACGTAGGCCTTGAGGAAGCCGTGGAAGGTGATGACGCGGCCGCTCGCGGAGAACACCACGTCCTCGCCGGTGCTGGCGGCGCCGCCGAGGCGGATCGTCACCGACTGGCCCTGGGCGTCGCGCATCTGGCTGGCGATGGTGCGCATCCAGATCAGCTCGTAGAGCCGGAACTGGTCGCCGGTCAGGCCGGTCTGGGCGGGGGTGCGGAAGGAGTCGCCGGCGGGGCGGACGGCCTCGTGCGCCTCCTGGGCGTTCTTGACCTTGGAGGTGTAGACCCGCGGGCTGTCGGGGAGGTACTCCGCGCCGTACAGGTCGCGGGCCTGGTTGCGCGCCGCCGTGATCGCCGTCTCCGACAGCGTCGTGGAGTCGGTGCGCATGTAGGTGATGAAGCCGTTCTCGTAGAGCCGCTGCGCGACCGACATGGTCGAGGAGGCGCTGAAGCCGAGCTTGCGGCTGGCCTCCTGCTGCAGGGTCGTGGTGCGGAACGGCGCGTAGGGCTTGCGGGTGTAGGGCCGCGACTCCCGCGAGCGGATCGAGAACTCGGTGTCGTGCAGGCCCTCGACCAGCGCCTCGGCGCGGGTCTTGGTCAGGTGGACCACGGCCTTGCTGCCGGAGGCGGCGCCCGCCTTGAGCTCGCCGTCGGGCCCGAAGTCGGAGCCGCGCGCCACCCGGACGTCGTCGACGGAGTGCAGCCGGGCGGGGAACATCCGCTGCTCGTGACGGGAGCCGGCGTCGAAGGTGCCCTCGAGGTCCCAGTACGACGCGACGCGGAACCTGATGCGCTCGCGCTCCCGGTCGACCACGAGGCGGGTCGCCACGGACTGCACGCGGCCGGCCGACAGCCCCGACATCACCTTGCGCCACAGCACGGGCGAGACCTCGTAGCCGTAGAGCCGGTCGAGGATCCGCCGCGCCTCCTGGGCCTCGACGAGGTCCATGTCGATCTCGCGGGGGTTGGCCACCGCGGCGTTGATCGCGGCCGGGGTGATCTCGTGGAAGACCATCCGGTGGACGGGGATGTTCTTGGGCTTCAGCTCGTCGAGCAGGTGCCACGCGATGGCCTCGCCCTCGCGGTCCTCGTCGGTGGCGAGGTAGAGCTCGTCGGCGTCCTTGAGCAGGCCCTTGAGCTTGGTCATGTGCGACTTCTTGTCGCGGGAGACGACGTAGACGGGCTCGAAGTCGTGGTCGACGTCGACGCCGAGACGGGCCCAGGGCTCGCCCTTGAGCTTGGCCGGGATGTCCGCGGCGCTCTGCGGGAGGTCGCGGATGTGCCCGATGGAGGACTCCACGACGTAGCCCCGGCCGAGGTAGCCCTCGATGGTGCGGGCCTTGGCCGGCGACTCCACGATCACGAGCTTGTGTGCCACTTGTTGCTTACTCGTCCCTGTCGACTGCTGTGCATGGGTGCGGCCCCGGCCGTTACCGGGTGCGGCGTCACCGTAACGCCTGGTGACAACGCAGGAGCAAACTCGGTGTCTAGTGCTGGTCCACTCCCGGGTCCCGCGGCCGACCGGCCGGCGGGTCGGGCTCGAGGCCGTTCCAGCTCGCCCACAGGGCGGCGTACGACCCGCCGGCGGCCACCAGCTCGTCGTGCGGGCCGAGCTCGGAGATCCGCCCGTCCTCGACCACCGCGACCCGGTCGGCGTCGTGCGCGGAGAACAGCCGGTGCGCGATCGCGATCACCGTGCGGCCCTCCAGCACCGCCGCCAGCGAGCGCTCGAGGTGGCGCGCCGCACGGGGGTCGATGAGCGAGGTGGCCTCGTCGAGCACCAGCGTGTGGGGGTCGGCCAGCACCAGCCGGGCCAGCGCGACCTGCTGCGCCTGGGGCGCGGTCAGGGCCAGGCCGCCCGAGCCCACCACGGTGTCGAGGCCCGCGGGCAGCAGGTCGACCCAGTCGAGGGCGTCGACGGCCCCGAGCGCGCGCCGCACCTGCTCGTCGGTGGCGTCGGCCTCCCCCTGGCCCGCGACGGCCAGGGCGAGGTTCTCCCGGAGCGTGCCGACGAAGACGTGGTGCTCCTGGGTGACCAGTGCGACGTGGCCGCGCAGCTCCTCCAGCGGCAGCTCGACGAGCGGCGCCCCGCCCACGCGCACGCTGCCCGCGCCGGGCGGGTGGATGCCCGCGAGCAGCCGGCCCAGCGTCGACTTGCCTGCGCCCGAGGGGCCGACCATCGCGACCCGCTCGCCGGGGGCCACGTGCAGGTCGACGCCGTGCAGCACCTCGCGGCCCTCGACGTAGGAGAAGCGGACGCCGTCGGCGGCGAGGTCCTCGCCGCGGGCGGCGACGCCGGTCGCGGTGCGGTCGTCGGGCACCTGCGCCACCCCGAGCAGCCGGGCGAGCGCCGCCGCGCCGAGCTGGAGCTCGTCGAGGATCGACACGATCCGGTCGACCGGGTCGATGAGCATCTGGACGTAGAGCGTCGCGGTCGTGACGTCGCCGAGCGAGACCTGGCCCTGGGTGTAGAGGTAGCCGCCCAGCAGCAGCGTCCCGACCGTGGGGACGAGGTAGGACAGCTCCATGCTCGGGAAGAAGACGGTGCGCAGGTGCAGCGTGTAGCGCTCGGCCCGGTACGACGCCGCGATGTCGTCGTCGGTCGCCTCCACCCGCGCGCGGCCCAGGCCCAGCGACTCGACGGTGCGGGCCCCCTCGACGGTCTCGGTCAGGGTCGCGTTGATCCGGGAGTACGACGCGCTCTCGGCCAGGTAGCCGTCCTTGGCCCGGGCGAGGTACCACCGCAGGCCCGCCACCAGCGGCGGCATGCCGAGCAGGCACGGGAGCAGCACCCACCAGCCGACGCTCAGCGCGGCCACGAAGGTGACCACGGCGGTGATGAGCGCGATCGTCCACTCGGGCAGCGCCCAGCGCACCGACCACGCCAGCTGGTCGGTGTCGCGTCCGGTCCGGGTGAGCAGGTCGCCGGAGCCCGCCGACTCGACGGTGCCGAGCGGCAGCCGCAGCACGTGGCCCACGAAGTCCTCGCGCAGCTCGGCCAGCACCCGCTCGCCGAAGACCTGGCTCAGGTAGCGCGCGAACCGGGTCAGCACCGTCTGCAGCACGAGGAACCCCGCCAGCAGCAGCACGATCCGGTCGACGGCCGCGACCGTGGTGCCGGTCTCGACCGCCTGGACCAGGTCGCCGAGCAGCCGCGGTGCGGCCAGGCCGGCGAGCGCGGCGAGGCCGTGCAGGAGCAGCGCCCCGCCCAGCATCCGGGGGTGGCGGCGGGCGAGGTCGGCGGCGTAGCGGCGCACGCCGTGGCCGTCGGCGACGGGCAGCGCGGTCACCGGGTCACCTCCTCGGTCTGCTCCTGCTCGCGGGTCACCGTCAGGCGGTACGCCGCGTCGCCCTCGAGCAGCTCCCGGTGCCGGCCGCTGGCGACCACCCGGCCGTCGCGCACCAGCGCCACCTCGTCGACCGCGTCGAGCAGCAGCGGGCTGGTGGTCACGACCACCGTGGTCCGGCCCCGGCGGTGGGAGCGCAGCCGCGCGGCCACGAACGCCTCGGTGTGGGCGTCGACGGCCGAGGTCGGCTCGACCAGCACCAGCACCTCGGGGTCGAGGGCCAGGGCCCGCGCCAGCACCAGCCGCTGGCGCTGGCCGCCGGAGAAGGTCCGGCCGCGCTCGGCGACGACCGAGTCCAGGCCCTCGGGCAGGCTCGTCACGACGTCGTCGGCCGCCGCGGTCGCCACGGCCGCGTCGACGTCGCCGTCGCCGTGCACGTCGACGACCTCGCGCAGCCGGCCGGAGAACAGCGACGACCCGGTGTCGGAGACGACGACGCGGCGGCGCACCTCCTCCAGCGGCAGGCGCGTCAGCGGCACGCCGCCCAGGGTCACCGTCTCGTCGGGGGCGCCGTCGACCAGCGGGGTGGCCAGGCCGAGGCGGTCGGCGAGCCCGGCCGTCTCGTCGGGCCGCTCGCTGACCAGCGCGAGCAGCGACCCGGCGCGCACGTGCAGCCCGCTGAGCGAGTCGCGCAGGTCGGACCCGACCGGCGGCGAGGGGGCCACCTCGGCGGCGTCGACGTGGTCGGGCTGCAGGCCCAGGAAGCCGGTCACCCGCTGCGCCGAGACCCGGGCCCGGATCAGCCGGTTGGCGAACTCGGTGGCGGTGCGCAGCGGGATCATGAGGAAGGCGGAGTAGCCGTAGAAGGCGACCAGCTCCCCGGCGCTGATCTCGCCGGCCACGGCGTACCTCGCGCCGAGCCAGACCACCACGACGACGAAGACGCCGGGCAGGAACACCTGGAGCGCGTCGAGCACCGACTGCAGGCGCGCCACCGCCACGCCGGCCACCCGCGCCTGCTGCGACTCGCGCCGGTAGCGGCGCCAGAACACGTCCTCGCCGCCGATCCCGCGCAGCACCCGCAGGCCCGCGACGATGTCGCTGGCGGTGTTGGACAGCCCGCTCATCAGCTCGCGCTGCTCCTCGCTGCGGCGCTGCAGCGGCGAGAGCAGCGGGCCGACCAGCAGCATCAGCAGCGGCACCCCGACCAGGACGACCAGGCCCAGGGTGACCGAGGTCTGCAGCAGGATCACCGCGACCAGCACGAAGGACACGACCGCGCCGGCGAAGCGGGCCATCACGTCCATCAGGTGGCCCAGGTGGCTCAGGTCGGTGGTGCCGATCGCGACCACCTCGCCGGTGGAGGTCTGGCGCGCCAGCGAGCCGCCGAGCCGTGTCGTCTGCCGCGCGACCAGCTGGACCGTGCGGTAGGCCGCGGTCAGCCAGTTGGTCACCGCGAACCGGTGGCGCATGATCCCGCTGCCGGCCTGGAGCAGGCCGATCGCGAGCATGAGGGCGCCGTACTGCCACAGGGCCCGCAGGTCGCGCTCGGCGACCCCGCGGTCGATGGCGCGACCGATCACCGCCGGCATCACGGCCTGGGTGCCCATCCACACGATCCCGAACAGCATCCCGCCGACCAGCGTGAGGCGCTGCCCGCGCGCCAGCCACCACAGGAAGGCTCCCGGCGAGCGCGTCTGCGCGGTGCCGGGGTGGGTGAGGGGGAGGTGGCGCACCAGCCCCACGCTACGGACCCAGGGGCGTCCGGTGCGAACCGTTTTCGCCCGGCTAGAGCGTGAGGAACCCCTCGGTCACCAGCTCGCGCACCACCGGGGCGTACGCCGCCCGCAGCTCGGCCTCGTCGCGCTCGAGCAGCTGGGCCAGCGCGCCGAGCACCTGGCCGACGGTGAGGTCGCCGTCGCAGGCGCCGACCAGGGCCGCCTCGACGGTGTCGACCTGCCGGGCCCGGCGCAGCAGCCGCTGCTGGCGCACCACGATCTCCTCGGGGTCCTCGGCCCCCGGTCCGCCGTACGTCTCCTGGCGCAGGTCGACGCGCGCCACCGGCCGCGTCGCCAGCAGCGCGTCGTCGTCCAGCCCGCGCAGGCCGGCGACCCGGTCGAGGAGGCCGTCGACCTCGGGGCCGATCGGCTGCTCCACGTCATAGGGCCACTCCTCGAGGCGCAGCGTCGGCGTGGCATCGGTGCGCCGCAGGTTGATCCAGCCGAACCCCACCCCCTCGGCGCCCTGCTCCTCGAACCACGACAGCCAGGTGTCGTAGCGCTCGAGGTACGCCGCCGGCTCGATCCGCCCCGTCGCCGGGTGCAGGCCGGCGTCCTTGAGCCAGAGCTCGACGTACGTCGGCAGGTCGACCACCTCGCGCTGCAGCACCCACGCGTCGCAGGCGTCCTCGGACCCGGTCACGGGCAGCCACGAGGCGAGCCGCTCGTCCCAGGGCTGGTCGCGGCGGATCATCCAGTTGGCCAGCACCTGGCCGGTGCCGCCCTCGGCGAGCACGCCCGGGAGGCCGCGCACGATGTGCTCGACGACCTGGTCGCCCGGCAGGCCGGAGTCGCGGTAGACCAGCCGCTCCCCCGTGGCCGGGGAGATGACGAACGGCGGGTTGGTCGCCACCAGGTCGAACCGCTCCCCCGCGACCGGCTCGAAGAAGGAGCCCTCCCGGGTCTCGATCCAGCCCGCGCTGCCCGGGCCGGTCGGGCCGGTCGGGCCGGTCGGGCCGGTCGGGCCGGTCGCGACGCCGTTCAGCTCGGCGTTGACCCGCGTCAGCCACAGCGCGCGGGTGTTGACGTCGGTGGCGACCGTGTGGCGGGCGTGGCCGGCGAGGTGGAGCGCCTGGACGCCGCAGCCGGTGCCGAGGTCGAGCGCGCGGCCGACCGGTCGGCGCGAGGTGAGCTGGGCCAGCGAGGTCGCGGCCGAGGAGATGCCGAGCACGTGGTCGGCGCTGACGTGCGAGGCCCGGCCGTCGAGCCCGGGCGTGAGGTCGCTGGCCACCCACAGGTCGCGGTCCTCGGTGGCGTAGGGGCGCACGTCGACCCGCGCCCGCACCTCGCTCACCGACCGCTCGAGCAGCCCGGCGTTGCACAGCGGGTCGACCAGCCCGGGCAGCGCCGCCCCGACCTCGTCGACCGGCAGCGTGGCCTGCAGCAGCCACAGCCGGGTCAGCGTCTCGACGGGGCTGCCCCCGGTCGTGGCGCGCAGCCCCGGCATCGTCTCGTTGCGCGACAGCGCGGCGTGGGCCACCGGCCCCAGCGCCGCGGCGACCCGGTCGTAGGTGAACCCCGCCGTCGTCAGCGCCTCGCGCAGCCGACCCGTCCAGCCCGTCGTGTCCATCCGCGCACGCTATCCACCCCGCCCCCACCCCCCGCCGACCGGGCGATCCCCGCACGCCCAGGCACCCCGAGCGGGCACTTCCCGCACGCCCGCGAACGCCGACCGGGCACTTCCGGCACGCCCGCGCACGCCGACCGGGCACTTCCGGCACGCCGGCGTACGCCGACCGGGCAGCCTCGCAGGCGGGTGCCTGCGGGACTGCCCGGTCGGAGGTGCGGTCGGTGGTGCGGTCGGTGGTGCGGGGACCCGCTCGGGTCAGGAGCGGGTGGTGCTGGCGGCGGGGACGTCGTCGTTCATGACGTTGCCGCGCCGCTTGGAGACGACCACGGCGACCACGATGATCGCCGCGGCGACCAGGGCGATCAAGATCCGCACAACGTCGTTCTGGTCCTCGCCCACGCTCAACGACACGATCGCGCTGGCGATGAGCAGCGAGACCAGGTTCATCACCTTGATGAGCGGGTTGATCGCCGGGCCGGCGGTGTCCTTGAAGGGGTCGCCGACGGTGTCGCCGATGACGGTGGCCGCGTGGGCGTCGGAGCCCTTGCCGCCGTGGTGGCCGTCCTCGACGAGCTTCTTGGCGTTGTCCCAGGCCCCGCCCGCGTTGGCCAGGAAGACCGCCATCAGGGTGCCGGTGCCGATGGCGCCGGCGAGGAAGCCCGCCAGGGCCGTGACGCCGAGGCCGAAGCCGACCGCGATCGGCGCCAGCACCGCGAGCAGACCGGGCGTGACGAGCTCGCGCAGCGAGTCGCGGGTGACGATGTCGACGACCTTGCCGTACTCCGGACGGCCGGTGCCCTCCATGATCCCGGGGATGTCGCGGAACTGGCGACGCACCTCGTAGACCACCGCGCCGGCCGCGCGGGCCACCGCGTTGATGGCCAGGCCGGAGAACATGAACACGACCGCCGCACCCAGCAGGACGCCGACCAGCACGCCCGGGTTGAAGACGAAGAAGTCGGCCAGGTTGAACTCGTCGATGGCCGGGTTGGCCTCGTTGAGCGCCTCGAAGACCGAGGTCGAGTAGGACCCGAACAGGGCCGTCGCCGCCAGCACCGCCGTCGCGATCGCGATGCCCTTGGTGATGGCCTTGGTGGTGTTGCCGACCGCGTCGAGCTCGGTGAGGATCTGCGCCCCCTCCTCGCTGACGTCGCCCGACATCTCGGCAATGCCCTGGGCGTTGTCGGAGACCGGGCCGAAGGTGTCCATGGCCACGATCACGCCGACCGTGGTGAGCAGGCCGCACCCGGCCAGCGCCACCGCGAACAGCGACACCGTCAGGGTGGCGCCACCGATCAGGTAGGCCCCGAAGACGGCAGCGCCGATGACGAGCGTCGTGTAGACCGCCGACTCGAAGCCGACCGAGAGGCCGCTGAGGATGACGGTCGCCGCACCGGTCAGCGAGCTCTCGGCGACATCCTTGACCGGCTTGTGCTCGGTGCCGGTGAAGTAGCCGGTCAGCGCCAGGATGCCGGCCGCCATCACGATGCCGATGACGACCGCCGACGAGGCGATCAGGCGCGGGTCGCCGGAGACGCCCGACATGTCGGTGCCCATCACGTTGTCGAACTCCGCGAAGCTGCCGGGGAGGTAGACGTAGGAGGCCACCACCGAGGCGACCGCGCCGACGGCCGCGGAGATGTAGAAGGCCCGGTTGATCGTGGTCAGGCCGTTCTCGCCCGGTCGCGGCTTGGTGATGTAGATGCCCAGGACCGCGGTGAGCGCACCGATCGCGGGGATGAGCAGCGGGAAGACCAGGCCGTCGTCGCCGAAGGCCTGGGAGCCCAGGATCAGCGCGGCGACCAGCGTCACGGCGTACGACTCGAAGAGGTCGGCCGCCATGCCCGCGCAGTCGCCGACGTTGTCGCCCACGTTGTCGGCGATGGTGGCGGCGTTGCGGGGGTCGTCCTCGGGGATGTTGTTCTCGACCTTGCCCACCAGGTCCGCGCCGACGTCGGCGGCCTTGGTGAAGATGCCGCCGCCGACCCGCATGAACATGGCGAGCAGGGCGGCGCCGAAGCCGAAGCCCTCGAGCACGGCCGGGGCCTCGTCGCGGAACGCGATGACCACGACGCTGGCGCCGAGCAGGCCGAGGCCCACGGTCGCCATGCCGACGAAGGCGCCGGTGCGGAACCCGATCTTCATCGCCGGGTCGCGGCCCACGGTGTTGGCCGCGGCGGCCACGCGCAGGTTGGCCTGCACCGCCAGCGACATGCCGAGGTAGCCGATCGCCGCCGAGAACCCGGCGCCGACCAGGAAGAAGAACGAGCGTCCGACGCGGACCCCCAGGGTGTCGGCAGGCAGCGCCAGGAGCGCCACGAAGGCGACCGCGGCGAAGATGCCGAGCGTGCGGAACTGCCGCGTCAGGTAGGCGTTGGCGCCCTCCTGGACCGCGTGAGCGATGTTCTTCATGTTGTCGGTGCCCTCAGCGGCAGCCAGGACCTCCTTGCGGAACATCACGGCCATCCCGAGCGCGCCGAGCGCGATCAGGAGGACGATGATGACCAGCACGAGGTTGCCGCCGTCGAGCTGCACGACAGCGGGGTGGGACCCGGTCATGTCTCTCCTCGGTGGTTCGGGGTACGGCCATGCCGGACTCTACGTGTGCTGCGTCACAGTGGGCGTGACGTGCGTCACAGCGTCGCGTGTCGTGGGTACGCCGGACCGCCGGGCGTCGTGGACGACCGGCGGGAGGAGCCCCGAGGCAGGGTCAGCGCGCGAGCGCGTCGGCCTCGGTGTCGTGGATCGTGAAGACCTTGGCCAGCCCGGTGATCCGGAAGATCTTGAGCAGCCGGTCCTGGGAGCAGATCAGCTCCATGGACCCGTCGTGGGCGCGCACCTTCTTCAGGCCGCCCACCAGGACGCCGAGGCCGGTGGAGTCGAGGAAGTCGACGCCCTCCATGTCGATGACGAGGTCGTGGTGCCCCTCGCCGACGAGCTCGGTGATCTTGTCGCGCAGCTTGGGCGCGGTGTAGACGTCGA
This sequence comes from Nocardioides scoriae, assembly GCF_900104965.1. Classification (NCBI taxonomy): domain Bacteria; kingdom Bacillati; phylum Actinomycetota; class Actinomycetes; order Propionibacteriales; family Nocardioidaceae; genus Nocardioides; species Nocardioides scoriae. Next base: position 2,578,524 of record NZ_LT629757.1, read on the forward strand.
TCTCACCGCCGACGGCGACGATCGTGCGGCTGTCGACCTCACGGGTCTGCAGCGAAAGATCCACGTCAATCTCACCTCCGAGCGAGGCTCAGCCCCGGCCCTCGCCCCTTGTGTGCCTACGACCCGGACATCTAACCACGCGGTGCTGGCCCGCCGCGGCGCAACTGTCGGACCGCGCTGAGAGACTTGAGCGGTGACCGTGCTCGACGTGGACTCCGTGATCGCCCGCCTCAGCGGCGCGCCGGGGCGCGAGGACGGCCTAACCCACCTCGAGGTGCTCCCGGCCCGCGAGGCCCGCCACGCGGAGTGGCCCACCTGGCTGGCGCCGTCGGTGCGCGACGCGTTCGTCGCGGCCGGGGTGCCGCGGCCCTGGACCCACCAGCGTGAGGCGGCCGACCTGGCCCACGCGGGCGGGCACGTCGTGGTGTCGACCGGCACCGCGTCGGGCAAGTCCCTGGCCTACCTGCTGCCCGCCCTCCACGACGTCGAGACCAGCCGCGGCCCCAAGGGGCAGCGCGGCGCTGGGGTGCTCTACCTCTCGCCGACCAAGGCACTGGCGCAGGACCAGCTGGCCGGCGTGCGCCGGCTGGGGCTCGAGCACCTGCGCGTCGGCACCCACGACGGCGACTCCACGCCCGAGCAGCGCGAGTGGACCCGCGACCACGCGGAGTACGTCCTCACCAACCCCGACATGCTCCACCGGTCGCTGCTGCCGGGCCACACCCGCTGGTCGCGCTTCTTCGCCTCGCTGCGCTACGTCGTGGTCGACGAGTGCCACCACTACCGCGGGGTGTTCGGCGCTCACGTGGCCCAGGTGCTGCGGCGGCTGCGCCGGGTCGCGGCCCTGCACGGCGCCCACCCCACCTTCGTCCTCGCCTCCGCCACCGTCGCCGACCCCGAGGTCTCCGCCGGCCGGCTCACCGGTCTCGACGTCGTCGCGGTCACCGACGACGGGTCGCCGCGCGGCCGCACGGCCGTCGCGCTGTGGGAGCCCCCCTTCGTGCCGGGGGTCGGGGAGAACGGCGCCCCCACCCGCCGCTCGGCGGCCAGCGAGGTCGCCGACCTGATGACCGACCTGGTCGTCGACCGGGTCCGCACGCTCGCCTTCGTCCGGTCGCGCCGGGGCGTGGAGACGGTCGCGGCGGCCTGCCGGCGCATGCTCGCCGAGGTCGACCCGTCGCTGGTCGACCAGGTCGCGGCCTACCGCGGCGGCTACCTGCCCGAGGAGCGGCGCGCACTGGAACAGGCGCTGCGCGAGGGCCGGTTGACCGGCCTGGCCGCCACCAACGCCCTCGAGCTCGGCATCGACATCAGCGGGCTCGACGCCGTGCTCCTGGCCGGCTTCCCCGGCACCCGCGCGGCGTGGTGGCAGCAGGTGGGCCGGGCGGGGCGGTCGGCGACCGACGCTCTCGGCGTGCTCGTGGCCCGCGACGACCCGCTTGACACCTACCTCGTGCACCACCCCGAGGCCCTGCTCGGGGCGCCGGTCGAGGCCAACGTCTTCGACCCCGACAACCCCTACGTCCTGGGCCCCCACCTGTGCGCGGCGGCCGCCGAGTCGCCGCTGCGCCTGGTCGACCTGCCCATGTTCGGTCCGGCCGCCCGCGCCGCCGTCGACGCGCTGACCGCCGGCGGCCTGCTGCGCCGCCGGCCGCACGGCTGGTTCTGGACCGACCGGCGCCGCGCCAGCGACCTCGCCGACATCCGCTCGACCGGGGGGCCACCGGTCCGGCTCGTCGAGGACGTCACCGGGCGCGTGCTCGGCACGGTCGACCACTCCGCGTCCCACGGCACCGCCCACCCCGGCGCGGTCTACGTCCACCAGGGCGAGACCTGGCTGGTGCGCGAGCTCGACCTCGACGAGTCGGTCGCGGTGGTCGTGCGCGACGACCCCGACTACTCCACCTCGGCGCGCGAGGTGGTCGACATCGAGATCCTCGCGGAGCGCGAGGCGACCGCCTGGGGCCGCGCCCGGCTCAGCCTGGGACAGGTGCGGGTCACCCACCAGGTGGTCTCCTTCCTCAAGCGCCGGATCCCCTCGGGCGACGTCATCGCCGAGGAGCCGCTCGACCTGCCCGAGCAGACGCTGGAGACGGCCGCCGTGTGGTGGACCCTGCCCCCGGCCGTGCTGGAGGACTCGGGCCTGGCCGCGACCGACCTGCCCGGCGCCGCGCACGCCGCGGAGCACGCCTCCATCGGCCTGCTCCCCCTCTTCGCCACCTGCGACCGCTGGGACATCGGCGGCGTCTCGACGGCGCTGCACGCCGACACGGGCATGCTCACGGTCTTCGTCCACGACGGCCACCCGGGCGGCGCCGGCTTCGCCGAGCGGGGGTACGCCGCCGCCGCCGCCTGGCTGCAGGCCACCCGCGACGCCATCGCCTCGTGCGGCTGCGCCGAGGGGTGCCCCTCCTGCGTCCAATCGCCCAAGTGCGGCAACCAGAACAACCCCCTCGACAAGGCCGGCGCGGTCGTCCTGCTCGACCTGCTGCTCGCGGGTGCCCCCCGGGACTGAGCAGACCGAGCCGTCCCCCCGAACCGTCCACCGAGCCGTCCGCCGACGGCCAGCGGGTCGTCGGCGCGCGGGCCCGCGCCGGTCAGCCCGGCGGCTCCAGCGACGTCGTGGGCCCGGCCCGGGCGCGGGCGTGGAGCTCCAGCGGCCCACCGGGGAGCCGACCGGTCCGGGCCACCGCCTCGACGGTCACCTCCCAGCCGGACACCCGGCACGACCCGAGCCGTGCCCGGTTGGCCGTGGCGATGCCGGCTGCGGCGGCGCAGGGGTCACGACCGTCCTGGACGGCCCGGGCGGCTGCCAGCGCGGCGAGGTCGGCGGCCGACTGGGCCACGCGGTGGGCGGCCACGACGCCGACCACCCCGCCCGCGGCCAGGGTCGCGGTCAGGAGCACCCCGAGCAGGGCCGTGGCCACGACCGCCGCCGCGCCGCACTCACCGGCCCGGCCGACGCCGCGAGCGGCAGCCCGACCGGAGGCCGGCGCAGCCCGGCCGGTGCTCACGAGGGCTCCTGCACGGCGACCGCGCTGGCCTGCACCTCGACCCCGCCGAGGTGGCGGAGCAGGCCGCCGGGGCCTCGCAGCGGGCTGGTGACCTGGGCCCGGACGGTGCCGTCGACCCGGCTCACGCTGATGCGGCTTCCCTCCGGGGCGACCCGGTGGCCCAGGGCCACGGCCTCCGCGGCGGAGTCGGACCGGGCAGCCGCCCGGGCGACCTCCCGCGCGGCGTCGACGGCCCGGACCTGGGTCACCCCCAGCCCCACGAGCCACACCATCGCCAGGGTGAACAGGACCAGGGCGGGCAGTGCCATCGCCGCCTCGGCGGTGACGGCGCCGCGCTCGCCACGCGGACCTCGGGGGACCTGGCTCACGGTGGTGCTCCTCTGCAGGACGGGGGTGACGGACCGGTGGGGACGAGCGGGCCGCGGGGTGGTGCACCGGCGGGGCGGGGCAGCCCGTCCCGCGCCGCCGGTCGCGGGGCCGCTCAGAACGGCAGCAGCGACTTGACCGCGTCGAAGATCAGCGACAGCAGCTGCTGGCCGGAGTCGCTGGTGAGGAACTTGTAGAGCAGGCCGGCGAAGCCGACGCCGCAGCCGGTGACCGTGGCGTACTCCGCGGTCGTGGCGCCGTCCTCGCCGCGACGGCGCGCCGCCTGCGGCACCACCGCGAGGTGGAGGCGGGCCGGCGCGGCGAGGGGCCGGACGACGGGCTGGGCGACGGGCTGGGCGACGGCGAGGTCGAGGGCCGGAGCGGTGGTGTGCATGAGTTCTCCTGGGTGCTGACCGGGCCGCGCGGCCCGGTGGGGTTGGTTGTCGTGGACGAGGTTGGGTGCGGAGGACCGGCCCCGGCGACGACCGGTCCGCGATCCGTGGAGAACCCCGGTCGCGGACGGGGCTGTGGACGCCAAGTGGTCACCCGAAGACCCGCATCGCACCGAACACGCCGGCGACCATCGGCACGATGCCGAGCAGCACGAAGGCGGGCAGGAGGCAGGCGCCGAGCGGAGCGGCGGCCCTCACCTCGATCCGTCGCGCCCGGGCCTCGACCTCTGCCTCGGTGCGCAGCCGCAGCTCGGCGGCGAGCTGGTGGACCGCCTCGGCGACCGAGGCGCCGCTGTCGTGGGCGCGGGCCACGGTGCGGCCCAGCGGGGCCAGCTGCGGGTGCCGCCCCAGGTCGTGCCACACCGCGCGCGGGTCGACACCCAGCTCGAGGCGGGCGTGGACGGCGTCGAGCTCCTCGGCGACGGGACCGCCCAGCGCTCGTCCCACGGTGCCCAGCGCCTGCTCGGGAGCCGCACCGGCGTCGAGGCAGCACCCCAGCAGGTCGACCGCCGTGGGCAGCTCCTCGGTCAGGCGCTCGCGCCGCCGCACGGCACCCGGGTCCTCCGCGCGCCCCAGGACCACCCAGGCGACCAGCCCGGCCACCACACCGCCGACGACGCCGAGCGGGCCGCCCAGGAAGGCCCACGCGCCGGCGCCCGCGAGCGCCCCGAGGGGCAGCCGGAGCCGGGCGAGCAGCGCCCGCTCGGACGACTCCCGACCGGACGCCACCGCCGGGCCGGCCCCGGACGGCCGCGGCCAGGGCCGGGCACCTGTGGGCCACGCGAGCGCGGCGGCCAGCGCGGCGAGCGTCGCGACCGCCAGCACGGGGCTCACCGCAGCACCCCGTCGGCGATCCGCTCGAGCCACCACAGGCCGAGCCAGGACAGGGTCAGCCCCAGGCCCAGGCACACCAGTCCTCCGGTGGTGCCGGTGAGGAAGCCGATCGGGTCGGCCCCGATGCCGACCGCCATCAGCATCACCAGGCCGGGCAGCACGGCGAGGGTGCGGGCGGTGGCGTGGGCGGCCGCCAGCTCCGAGGCGACCAGGCGCGAGGTGCGCCGCCGCGCCCGCGCGGCGTCGGCCGCGCGCGAGACCGACGGGGCGAGCGGCGCCCCGGTCTCGTGGGCGACCTGCCAGGCGGCGGCCAGGGTCCGCAGGTCGGCGGCCCCCGGCAGTCCACCGACCCGGCGCAGGGCCTGGGGCACGTCGGCGTCCATGAGTCCGGCCGTCAGCACCGGCGCGAGCTCGGACCACTCCTCCACCGCCGCCCGCAGGGCCCGCACGGGCGGCTGACCGGCCGTCAGGTCGGCCGCCATCGACTCGCAGGCCTCGAGCACCCGGTCGCGGCGCAGGTCGGCGGCCCGCGCGCGGCGCCGTCGACGTGCGCCGCGGACCACGCCGAGCGTGACGGCGGTGGCCATCAGGGCCAGCACGAGGTGCCGCGGCTCCAGCCAGGCCCAGGCCAGCGGCACCGCCAGCGCGACGGCCACCGCCTGGAGCGGGCGCGGCACCCCGCCGGCGCCCCCGGTCGGGACGGGCAGGGGGCGGGCGGGCCGCAGCAGCAGGGCGACGGCCAGCGCCACCAGCAGCGCGACCGGCGCGCCGGTCACGGCTCGACCAGGGCGCCGAGCCGCTCCAGGCCGGGACCGGGGACCAGCGTCCCGTCGTCGGCGAAGCGCACCCCACAGCCCACCTGCACCGTCCCGTCGCGGGACCCGGACGGCTCGACGACGCCGATCTCGCGGACCCTCCGGCGCCCGTCGGACCCCCGGCCGAGGTGCACCACGACGTCGACCGCCGACGCGAGCTGGCTGTGGGTGGCCTCGCGGGTCAGGCCCGCCGCCAGGCCGAGTGCCTCGACGCGGCTGGGCACGTCGGCGGCCGAGTTGGCGTGCACCGTGGCGCACCCGCCCTCGTGGCCGGTGTTCATCGCGGCAAGCATGTCGACGACCTCGGCCCCGCGGACCTCCCCGACCACGAGCCGGTCGGGCCGCATCCGCAGCGCCTGGCGCACCAGGGTCCGCAGCGTCACCTCGCCGGCACCCTCGATGTTGGCGGGCCGCGCCTCGAGCGCGACCACGTGCGGGTGCTCGGGCCGCAGCTCCGAGGCGTCCTCGACCAGCACCAGCCGCTCCTGGGGCCCCGCCAGGCTGAGCAGGGCGTTGAGCAGGGTCGTCTTGCCCGAGCCCGTGCCGCCCGAGACCAGGAACGCCAGGCGTCGGTCCACCACCTGCTCGAGCAGGCCGGCTCCCTCCCGTCCGAGGGCACCGGCGTCGACGAGCTCGCCCAGCGTGAAGACGCGCGAGCGCGGGACCCGCAGCGAGAGCACGGTGCCCGGCCGGGAGATGGGGGCCAGCACGGCGTGGAAGCGGGAGCCGTCCGGGAGCCGGAGGTCGACGTACGGCGACGCGTCGTCGAGCCGCCGTCCCGCCGACGCCGCCAGGCGCTGGGCCAGCCGCCGCACGGCCTGGTCGTCGTCGAACCGGATCCCGGTGCGCTCCAGCCCGGCCCCGCGATCGACGAAGACCTGCTCCGGACCGTTCACCAGCACGTCGGTCACGCCGGGCAACCGCAGCAGCGGCTCCAGCGGACCCGCCCCGACCACGTCGCGGTGCAGCGCGTCGTGCACCGCGAGCACGGTCGCGTCGCCGACGGGCCGGCCCTGCTCGCGCAGCGCCCGCGCGACCAGCTGCGGGGTCAGCGGGGCCGCGTCGCGGGCCAGGCGCTCGCGGACGACGTCGACGAGCTCGCCGACCGGCGCGGTCACGCCACGGCTCCCGCCCGCGTCGCGGTCCTCGGGGCAGGCGCCGAGCCGGGCAGGTCCGGCAGCAGCTCGCGCACCGCGGTCGCGGCGGCCCGTGCCAACGGGCCCCGGCGGGGGTGGCCGGGCCCGGCACCCAGGTCGACGGACTCGTCGAGGCCGCGCTGCGAGGTCATGGCGCACAGCAGCGGCACCTGCAGCAACCGGCTCACCGACTCGGGCGTCACCCCGCCCCGTCCCGCCCGGGTCACGAGGTGGCGCGTGGGGGTGGGGCCGGGCAGCCGGGCCGCCACCCGGGCCGCGGCGCTCACGGCCGGGACCGTCAGCGTCGAGACGAGCACCACGTGGTCGCAGCGCACCACCGCCTCCTCGGCCACCGGGTCGGGATGGCGCGGCAGGTCGACCACGACCGCCCCGAAGCCGCGCCGCGCCGCGGAGAGCACCTCCCGGAGCACGTCCGCCTGCGGCGCGGTGGTGCGCTCGGCGGGCCAGGTGAGGACCGACAGCCCACCGCCGCCGGGCAGGGCCTCGCGGAGCGAGCGCGAGCTGAGCCGCCCGCTCGTGTGGTGCAGGGCGTCCCACCGGATGCCGCCCGAGTCCTCCAGCCCGAGCACGCGGTCGACCCCCGCGCCGAGCGGGTCGGCGTCGACCAGCAGCGTCGGGCCGATCGTGGCAGCGGCGCGCGCAAGCGCCGCGGCGAACACCGTGGCCCCGGCGCCGCCGCTGCCGCCGAGCACCCCGACGGTGACCCCGGGGGCGTCGCCCGCGTCGCCGACGTCGGTCAGCATCTCGACCAGCCAGGTCTCGGCCTCGGGCAGCGACAGCACGCCCTCGGCGCCGACCCCGAGCGCCCGGCGGAAGCTCGCGTCGCCGACCGGGGCCCGGCCCAGCACGTGCACCCGGGGTCGTCGCGGCGGGCTGCAGGCGGCGAGCGACGCCGCGGCGTCGTCGCCCACCAGGACGACCGGGGCGGCGGCCCAGGCGCGCAGCGCTCCGACGGCGTCCGGGACCACCCGGGGCACCACCCCCGCCGCGGCGCACAGCCGCTGCACCTCGGCCACCAGCAGCGGGTCGTCCGAGACCAGCACGGGCGCCCGCGCCTCGGCGTGGCCCCGCTCGGCGCGCTCGCGCACCGGGTCGCGGGTCGGGTCGCTGCTGGGGTCGCCGGCCGGGCGGGCGCGTCTCCTGGACATGCGGGCAGGCTCCACCGCGGACGTACGCCGCTGCGGCCACCGCCGCCCACCTGTGGACCGAGCCCCTGCCGAGGGGGCCTGTGGACCCGAACTGGCCGGACCGACCCGGACAAACCGGGAACCGACCTAGACTCAGTGACATGGAACCGGACGCCGGACCGACACCCGCACCTGCGGGCGGGCCGACCGCCGCCTTCTTCGACCTCGACAAGACGATCATCGCGAAGTCGAGCACGCTGGCCTTCAGCCGCGAGTTCCAGGCGGGCGGGCTGATCAGCCGCGGGGCGGTGCTGCGATCGGCGTACGCCCAGTTCGTCTACCTCGTCGGGGGCGCCGACCACGACCAGATGGAGAAGCTGCGCCAGTTCATGTCGTCGATGAGCGCCGGCTGGGACGTCGCCACGGTGCGCACGATCGTCGCCGACGCGCTCCACAACATCGTCGACCCGCTCGTGTACGACGAGGCGGTCGGCCTCATCGAGGACCACCACGCGGCCGGCCGCGACGTCATCATCGTGTCCACCTCCGGCTCCGAGGTCGTCGAGCCCATCGGGGAGATGCTCGGCGCCGACCACGTCGTGGCCACCCGTCTCGAGGTGGTGGACGGGCGCTACACCGGCGAGATCACCTTCTACGCGTACGCCGAGAACAAGGCCTCGGCGATCCGCGGGCTCGCCGACGAGCGGGGCTACGACCTCGAGCGCTGCTACGCCTACAGCGACTCGGTGACCGACGTGCCGATGCTGGAGACCGTCGGCCACCCGTACGCCGTCAACCCCGACAAGGACCTGCGTCGGATCGCCCGCGACCGGGGCTGGCCCGTGCTGGTCTTCGACAAGCCGGTCGCCCTGCGCAGCCGGGTCCGGCTGCCCGCCGCACGCCAGGCGGCGGCGGTCCTCAGCCTGGGCGGGCTGGTGGCGCTGGGCGCCAGCCTGTGGGTCGGCGCCCGCCGCCGCCGCGCCACCGCCTGAGCCGCCCCGACCCGGCTCCGCGCGACACGCGCGCGCCCCTGTGGACGGCGAATGTCAAGCCTTGTGGTGCCCGTCACAGCGGCGTACAAAGGAGGCACGACAACTCCACAGGACCACACACGGAGCCGTTACCCACGCGGCGATCCACCCTTCCTACAGGGGGCTGGTCATCCGGTTCATCCGGGGGCCACAACTGAGAGAATGCACGCTTGGTCATCAGGCCCGTGTGTCCGAGCGGCACCGCGCATGCGCAGACACAGCTACGCACGCACGGTGCCGCTCACCTGTGTCCGGGGTGCCCCGTCCTCCCGAGGGAAGCTCAGCGCCTGAGCGGGCTCGCCTCGGCGCCGCGGGCGTGGGCCTCGGCGGCGTAGAGCAGCCAGGCGTGGAGGCCGGCGCGGGTGCCGCCGGCGTACCCCCGCAGGTTGGACTCGTACTCCGCGCGCAGCGCGAGGTGCCCGGCCTCCGGCACCACGAGCGACGCCGGGTCGACCCCGCGGGCGACCAGCACCAGCCGCTCGGCGGCCCGCGCGACCAGGCCGTTGTGGGCCGAGAACGGCGCAGCGGCCACGACCTCGGCGTGGACGAGCGAGGCCACCAGCAGCGCCGGCACCCTGGTGGCGACCACGGCCTGCCCCAGGGACTGCAGCCGCGAGGCCGCCTCGGGCGTGGTGGGGCGACCGGGGTCGGCGGCCCCGGTCAGCGCGTGGATCCTCGCCAGCGCCTGCAGGGGCGAGCGGCCCAGCACCGGCACCAGACCGAGCAGCTCGGTGCTGACGCGCACCGCCGCCTGGGCCGGGGCGTCGCCCCCACCGTCGCGGACCTGCTCCAGGGTCGACCCCGACCCCTCGAGCACCGCGCTGGCGTGGGCGCCGCGCAGCAGCGAGTCGGCCGTCTGCTCGGGCGTGCTGCGGCGCAGGCCGCGGTCGCGGAGCAGGGCGTCGATGCCGTCGCGGGTCGCGGCGAAGGCCGACGGGACGCCCTCGAGGCCCTCGAGCCACCCGAGCGGGTCGGGCGAGAGGTCGGGGGGCGAGGAGGGCACGGCTGGGAGGGTATCTTCGGCGCAGCATGAGCGAGTCGAGCCCCACCCCCGCAGCGTCGTTCGGCTCCGTGGCCGACGCTTACGACCGAGCCCGGCCGTCCTACCCCGACGCCGCCGTCGACTGGCTGACCGGCGGGGGCCGCTCGCACGTCCTGGAGCTCGGCGCCGGCACCGGCAAGCTGACCGAGGTGCTGCACCGCCGCGGGCACCACGTGCTGGCCACCGACCCGCTCCCGCCGATGCTGCAGCTGCTCGGCCGCCGGGTGCCGGCGCCCCACGTCGCCGCGGCCGCCGAGCACCTGCCGGTGCGCTCGCGCTCGGTCGACGCCGTCGTGTGCGGCCAGTCCTTCCACTGGTTCGACCACGACCGCGCGCTGCTCGAGGCGGCGCGGGTGCTGCGTCCCGGCGGCGTGATCGCCCTGGCCTGGAACGGCCTCGACACCTCGATCCCCTGGGTCAAGCGCCTCGACCGGCTGATCTCGCCGCAGGCCGACCCCGCCCTGGCCCGTCCCGATGCCCGCACCGCGGAGCGCGCCGACCCGCTCATGGGCACGCCGTACTTCGGCTTCGTGGACACCGCGTCGTTCCGGATCTGGGCCACCCACACCCGCGCCACCCTGCTCGACCTCGCGCGCTCGGTCTCCCACGTCGCGACCATGTCGCCGACCGCCCGCGACCGCGTCCTGGCCCAGGTCGGCGCGCTGTACGACGACTACGGCCGCGGCCACGACGGCATGCAGGTGCCCTACGTGACCCGCTGCTACCGCGCCGTCGTGCGCCACCAGGAGCTGCCGCCGGAGGAGACCGCCCGGCCGGAGCAGCCGCCGCGGCCGCAGCGCTCCGGGGCCGACATCCCCCCGCCGGGCCTCGAGGACGACGGCGAGCCCACCGGTCCGATCACCCGGGAGCCGCCCGAGGACCCCGGCATGCAGCTCATCGACTTCCGGTAGTCCCGTGGTCCTCGACGCCCTGCGCGCCCGCTGGCACGACCGCCGCGCGGGCGCGCGCACCGGCCCGCAGCTGGGCTCGGACGCCGACGTCGCGACCTTCCGCACCCTGCACACCGCCTCGCTGGCCTCACCGGCGCTGCGCCGCGGGCTGACCGAGGAGTCGGCCGAGCGGGCGCTGCGCCACCTGCGCAGCCTGCTCGGCACCGCGGCGGTCGCCCTGGCCGACACCGAGCGCCTGCTGGGGTACGACGGCCTGTCGCGCCACCACGCCGACCACGCGGAGCAGCTGGCCGCACGCGCGGTGGCCGGCAGCCGCACGGTCGTCGCCGGGCGCGACGAGCTGGCCTGCGCGACCGAGGGCTGCCTGGTGCGCCACGCCATCGCCAGCCCGCTGGTCATCGACGACCGGGTCGCGGGCGCGCTGGTCGCGCTGGCCGAGTCGCCCTCGGCCAACCTGCTGCGCGCCACCGAGGAGGTCGCTGCGTGGGCCTCGGGCCAGCTGGAGCTGGCCGAGCTCGACGAGCAGCGCCACCGGCTCTCGCGCGCCGAGGTGCGGGCGCTGCGGGCCCAGATCAGCCCCCACTTCGTCTACAACTCCCTGGGCGCGATCGCCTCCTTCGTCCGCACCGACCCCGACCGGGCCCGCGAGCTGCTGCTGGAGTTCGCCGACTTCACCCGCTACTCCTTCCGCCAGCACGGCGAGTTCACGACGCTGGCCGAGGAGCTGCGCTCCATCGAGCGCTACCTGCTGCTCGAGCAAGCCCGCTTCGGCGACCGGCTCCGGGTGCGGCTCCAGGTCGCCCCCGAGGTGCTGGGCGTGAGCATCCCCTTCCTGTGCCTGCAGCCGCTGGTCGAGAACGCCGTCAAGCACGGGCTCGAGGCGGCCTCCGGCGGCGGCACCATCACCATCGAGGCCCGCGACGTCGACCGCGAGTGCGTGATCGCGGTCGAGGACGACGGCGCCGGTCAGGACCCCGAGCGGATCCGCGAGGTGCTGGCGGGCGAGTCGACGGGCGACTCCGTGGGACTCGCCAACGTCGACGAGAGGCTGCGCACGACGTTCGGCGACGACTACGGTCTGGTCGTGGAGACCGCACCCGGCGCCGGCACCAGGGTCGTCGTGCGCGTCCCCAAGTTCGCGCCCGGGACGACCCCGTGAGCTCGTCGGCCGCCCCGGCCACCGGGTCGGGCACGGCTCCCGCCGCCGAGGAGCCGGGGCTGCGCGTCCTGGTCATCGACGACGAGCGCCCGGCGCTCGACGAGCTCGGCTACCTGCTCGGCCGCGACCCCCGGGTGGGCGAGGTGCACGCCACCGGCTCCCCCACCGAGGCGCTGCGGCTGCTGCAGCACCTCGAGGTCGACGCGGTCTTCCTCGACGTCCAGATGCCCGGCCTCAGCGGCATCGACCTGGCCCAGGTGCTGACCCGCTTCCGCACGCCCCCGGCCCTGGTCTTCGTGACCGCCCACGACGAGCACGCCGTGGAGGCCTTCGACCTCGACGCCGTCGACTACGTCCTCAAGCCGGTGCGCGAGCAGCGGCTGGCCGACGCCGTGCGACGCGTGGTCGCCCACGCCCGGCCCGAGGCCGTGGCGCAGGAGCAGGTGCCCGTCGAGCGCGGCGGCGTCACCCGGTTCGTGCCTGTCGCCCAGATCCGCTACGTCGAGGCCGAGGGCGACTACGCCCGGCTGCACACCGGCGAGGAGAGCCACCTGCTGCGGGTGCCGCTCGGCCAGCTCGAGCAGGAGTGGGCCGAGGCCGGCTTCGTGCGGATCCACCGCTCCCTGCTCATCTCCACGGCGTACGTCGAGGAGCTGCGGGTGGACTCCGGGCGCTGCTCGGTCGTGGTCGGCGGACGGGAGCTGCAGGTCAGCCGCCGCCACACCCGCGAGCTGCGCGACCTGCTGGTGCGCCGGGCCCGGCCGTGACCGACCCGACCGGCGGGCCCCCGGCCCGCGTCCGGGTCACCAGCCCCCGCACCGCCCGGCCGCGCCTGGGCCCGCGACCCAGCCCGGCCTCGGAGATCGACGCGCAGAGCGAGCTCGGCGAGATCTACCTGCGCACCCTGCTGCGCGCCCAGCTGCGACTGGGCCTGGGCGTGCTGCTGGCGCTCGCGCTCACCATCGGGCTGCTGCCGCTGGCGTTCTGGCTGGTGCCGTGGCTGACCGAGGTGCACGTGCTGGGCATGCCGCTGTCGTGGGGCGTGCTGGCCTTCGGCTGCTACCCCGTGCTGGTGCTGCTGGCCTGGCGCTACGTGCGGCTGGCCGAGCGCAACGAGCGCGCTTTCGCCCGCGTCGTCGAGCGGACCTGATGGACCCCGGCGCCGCCGCCGGCGAGGGCAACCTGGTCCTGGGGCTGGTCGCGGTCGCGCTGGTGACGGTCGCGACGCTGGCCATCGGCAGCTGGGGGCTGCGCCTCTCGCGCACCACCTCGGACTTCTTCGTCGCCTCGCGCTCGGTGCGCCCCGGCCTCAACGCCTCGGCGATCAGCGGGGAGTACCTCTCGGGCGCCTCCTTCCTCGGCATCGCCGGTCTCGTGCTCAGCAACGGCGCCGAGATGCTCTGGTACCCCGTCGGCTGGACCGCGGGCTACCTCGTGCTGCTCTGCCTGGTGGCCGCTCCGCTGCGGCGCTCGGGGGCCTACACGCTGCCCGACTTCGCCGAGGCCCGGCTGCGCTCGCGAGGGGTGCGCCGCGCCAGCTCGCTGCTGGTGGTGGCGATCGGGTGGCTCTACCTGATGCCGCAGTTCCAGGGCGCCGGCGTCGCCCTGGAGACGACCACCGGGCTGCCGCCGTGGTCCGGCGGCCTGGCGGTCGCGGTGGTGGTGCTGCTCAACGTGCTGGCCGGCGGGATGCGCTCGGTGACCTTCGTCCAGGCCTTCCAGTACTGGCTGAAGCTGACCGCGCTGCTCGTCCCGCTGGTCTTCCTCGTGGTGGTGTGGATCGGCGACGGCGCCCGGTCGCCGGCCGACCCGTCGCTGCTGGTCGGGGGCGCCGACGGCCTGGCCTGGGCCGACCCGATCGACTTCGCGGGCGACCACCCGCTGTACTCGACGTACTCCCTCATGGTGGCGACGTTCCTGGGCGTCATGGGCCTGCCCCACGTGGTGGTGCGCTACTACACCAACCCCGACGGCCGGGCCGCGCGGCAGACCACGCTGACGGTGCTGGCGATGCTCGGGCTGTTCTACGTCGTCCCGCCGGTGTACGGCGCGCTCGGACGCCTCTACGCCCCCGACCTCGCGGCGGGTGGCAGCGACTCCGTGGTGCTGGCGCTGCCGGCCCGCATGGTCGGTGGCCTGGGCGGCGACCTGCTCGTCGCGCTGCTGACCGCGGGGGCGTTCGCGGCCTTCCTCGCGACCTCGTCGGGGCTGACGGTCGCGGTGGCCGGCGTGCTGACCCAGGACGTGACCGCCAAGCGGCTCGAGCCGGTGACCGGCTTCCGGGTGGCGGCCGTGGTCGCCGTGGTGGTGCCCTTCTCGCTGGCGTTCCTGGCCCGCGACGTGGGCGTGGCCACGGTGGTGGGACTGGCCTTCGCGATGGCCGCGGCCACCTTCTGCCCGCTGCTGCTGCTCGGGATCTGGTGGCGCGGCCTGACCGCGACCGGCGCGCTGGCCGGGCTGGTGGTCGGCGGGGCGCTGACGGGCGCGGCCGTGCTCGATAACCTGCTCGTCGACCGGCAGAGCGGCTGGCTGGCGGCGCTGGTCGGGCAGCCCGCCGCGTGGGCGGTGCCGGCGGCGTTCGCCACCATGGTCCTGGTCTCGCGGGCCACCCGCTCGCGCGTCCCGGCCCACGCCTCGCGGTTCATGGTCCGGCTGCACACCCCCGAGCACGTCCAGCTCGACCGCGACTGACGCGGCCCGGTCCCCGGAGCGGCCGGGCGACCGCTCGTCGCGCGGGAGCGACCGTTCGCCGACTGCTCGCCCCCGCCCGCCGCGTGGGGGTCGCGCGGCCCTGCCGCGCGGCCCACGTCGGTGGCACGGTGACGTCGATCACAGCCCGACTCCCGCTGCTCCGAAGGGTGCCCCATGACCGAGACCGACGCCGCCGCCCAGGCGGCTCGCCACGACCCCGTCTACGACCGGCTGCACGAGACGGCCGAGTTCGCCGAGCTCCGCCGTCGCTACCGGGGGTTCGTCTTCCCCGCGACCGCGGCGTTCCTGGTGTGGTACCTGCTCTACGTCGTCCTCAGCAACTGGGCGCCCGGCTTCATGGGGGCCAAGCTGTTCGGCAACATCAACGTGGCGCTGGTCTTCGGCCTGCTGCAGTTCGTGACGACGTTCCTGCTGGCCTACCTCTACAGCTCCTACTCCAACCGCAAGCTCGACCCGCTGGCCCGCCAGCTCAACGAGGAGTACGAGCGCGGTCGCCGCGGCGGCTCGGACGAGCGGGAGGCCCGGGCATGAACCACCAGGTGCTGACCACGACCCTGTTCCTCGCCGTCGTCGCGCTGACGATCGGCATCACCTTCTGGGCCAGCCGGCAGTCCTCCGGCGCGGCCGACTACTACGCCGGCGGGCGCAACTTCTCCGGCTTCCAGAACGGCCTGGCCATCGGCGGCGACTACATGTCGGCCGCGTCGTTCCTCGGCATCTCCGGCGCCATCGCGCTTTCGGGCTACGACGGCTTCCTCTACTCCATCGGCTTCCTCGTGGCCTGGCTGGTGGCGCTGCTCCTGGTCGCAGAGGTGCTGCGCAACTCGGGCCGCTACACGATGGCCGACCAGCTGGCGTACCGCATGAAGCAGCGCCCCGTGCGCACCGCGGCCGCCACCTCGACCGTCGTGGTCTCGATCTTCTACCTGCTCGCGCAGATGGTCGGTGCCGGTGCGCTGGTCTCGCTGCTGCTCGGCGTCGACGGCCGGTTCGCCACCAACGTCACCATCTTCGGCGTCGGCATCCTCATGGTCTTCTACGTGACCGTCGGCGGCATGAAGGGCACCACCTGGGTCCAGATCGTCAAGGCCGTGCTGCTGATGGCCGGCTCCGCGCTGATCGTGGTGCTGGTGCTCGCGCAGTTCAGCTTCAACCTCTCCGACCTGCTCGGCACCGCCGCCAGCAACAGCGGCAAGGGCTCGGCGTTCCTGGAGCCCGGCCTGAAGTACGGCGTCTCGACCACCAGCAAGATCGACTTCCTGTCCCTCGGCCTCGCGCTGGTGCTCGGCACGGCCGGCCTGCCGCACATCCTGATCCGCTTCTACACCACCCCGACCTCGCGGGACGCCCGCAAGTCGGTGCTGTGGGCGATCGGCCTGATCGGCGTGTTCTACCTGTTCACGCTGGTCCTGGGCTTCGGTGCCGCCGCGCTGCTGGGCGACTCCGACAAGGAGCGCGTCACCGCCTCGGGCGGCAACCTGGCCTCGCCGCTGCTCGCCGAGACCGTGGGTGGTGGCTCCGGCTCCACCGGCGGCGCCATCCTGCTCGCGGTGATCGCCGCGGTCGCCTTCGCCACCATCCTCGCGGTGGTCGCCGGACTGACCCTGACCTCGAGCGTCAGCGTCGCCCACGACCTCTACAACAGCGTGTGGCGCAAGGGCGAGGCCACCGAGAAGGAGGAGCTCAAGGTCGCCCGGATCGCCGCGGGCGCCATCGGCCTGGTCGCCATCATCCTGGCCATCCCGGCCCAGAAGCTCAACATCGCCTTCCTGGTGGCGCTGGCCTTCGCCATCGCGGCCTCGGCCAACCTGCCGGCCATCGTCTACAACATGTTCTGGAAGCGCTTCAACACGCGCGGCGCGGTCTGGAGCATCTACGGCGGCCTGGTCAGCTCGGTCGGCCTGGTGATCTTCTCGCCCATCATGTCTGGCAAGACGGACGCCGCGACCGGCGCCAACCTGTCGCTGCTGCCGGCCTCGATCGACATCTCGTGGTTCCCCCTGGAGAACCCCGGCATCGTGTCGATCCCGCTCGGCTTCCTGCTCGGCTACCTGGGCTCGATCACGTCCAAGGAGCCCGAGGCGGTCGACCGCTACACCGAGCTCGAGGTGCGGGCGCTCACCGGCGCCGGCGCCGAGGCCTCGGTCCAGCACTGACCGAGGGTCCGTTCCCGCAGCACCCGCACGACCCGCGAGCCCCGCCGCGGACGCACCTGATCGGAGGGTCGTCCGCGGCGGGGCGCGGGAGTAGGTTCGCCACGAGCGTGAGGCGTGTCACCCCGACGAAGAGGAGATCCGAGTCCATGACCGAGTCCAGCGAGACCCTGGCCAACCTGTCCACCGAGGAGCGTCGCTTCGAGCCCCCGAAGGAGCTCGCCGAGCACGCCAACCTCACCGAGGAGGCGTACGCCGAGGCGGAGGCCGACCGGCTCGGGTTCTGGGAGAAGCAGGCCGACCGGCTCGACTGGGAGACCCGCTGGGACACGGTGCTCGACTGGGACGACCCGCCCTTCGCGAAGTGGTTCGTCGGCGGCCGCATCAACGCGGCGTACAACTGCGTCGACCGGCACGTCGAGGCCGGCCGCGGCGACAAGGTCGCCTTCCACTGGGTCGGCGAGCCGGAGGACGACACCCGCGACCTCACCTACGCCGACCTCAAGGACGAGGTCAGCCGGGCCGCCAACGCGCTGGTCGAGCTCGGGGTGAAGACCGGCGACCGGGTCGCGATCTACATGCCGATGATCCCCGAGACCGCCATCGCGATGCTCGCCTGCGCCCGCATCGGCGCCCCGCACACCGTGGTCTTCGGCGGCTTCTCCTCCGACGCCCTGGCCAGCCGGCTGGCCGACTGCGACGCCAAGGTCGTCATCACCTCCGACGGTGGCTACCGCCGCGGCGCCCCCTCGGCCCTCAAGCCGGCCGTGGACGAGGCGGTCCAGAAGGCCAAGGACAACGACGACCACGAGGTCCGCAGCGTCCTCGTCGTGCGTCGCACGGGCGAGGACGTCGAGTGGCACGAGGGCCGCGACGTGTGGTGGCACGAGCTGGTGGCCGGCCAGTCGGCCGAGCACGAGTGCGAGTTCTTCGACTCCGAGCACCCGCTCTACGTGATGTACACCTCCGGCACCACCGGCAAGCCCAAGGGCATCCTGCACACCACCGGCGGCTACCTCGTCGGGTGCTCCTACACCCACTGGGGCATCTTCGACCTGAAGCCCGAGACGGACGTCTACTGGTGCACCGCCGACGTCGGCTGGGTGACGGGCCACTCCTACGGCGTCTACGGCCCGCTGGCCAACGGCGCCACGTCGGTGATGTACGAAGGCACGCCCGACACCCCCGGCAAGGGCCGCTGGTGGGAGATCTGCGAGACGTACGGCGTCACCATCTTCTACACCGCGCCCACCGCCATCCGGACCTTCATGAAGTGGGGCGGCGACATCGCCGGCCAGCACGACCTGTCGAAGATCCGGCTGCTCGGCTCGGTGGGTGAGTCCATCAACCCCGAGGCCTACGTCTGGTACCGCGAGAACATCGGCGCCAGCCGCGCCCCGATCGTCGACACCTGGTGGCAGACCGAGACCGGCTCGATCATGATCAGCCCGCTGCCCGGCGTCACCGCCGGCAAGCCGGGCTCGGCGATGAAGTCGATCCCCGGCATCGTGGTGGACGTCGTGACCGAGGAGGGCGAGTCGGTGCCCAACGGCTCCGGCGGCTTCCTCGTGGTCAAGGAGCCCTGGCCCTCGATGCTGCGCACCCTGTGGGGCGACGACGAGCGGTTCAAGGACACCTACTGGTCGCGCTTCGCCGACCACGGCTTCTACTTCGCCGGCGACGGCGCGAAGAAGGACGACGACGGGGACATCTGGCTGCTCGGCCGGGTCGACGACGTCATGAACGTCTCGGGCCACCGGCTCTCGACGACCGAGATCGAGTCGGCGCTGGTCTCCCACCCCAAGGTGGCCGAGGCCGCCGTGGTCGGGGCGGCCGACGAGACCACCGGCCAGGCGGTCTGCGCGTTCGTCATCCTGCGCGAATCGGCGCTGGCCGACGGCGAGGAGGCCCCCGAGTCGCTGATCCAGGAGCTGCGCAGCCACGTGCAGAAGGAGATCGGCGCCATCGCCAAGCCCCGTCAGGTGATGGTCGTCCCCGAGCTGCCCAAGACCCGCTCGGGCAAGATCATGCGGCGGCTGCTCAAGGACGTCGCCGAGAAGCGCGAGGTCGGCGACGTCACCACGCTCGCCGACTCGACCGTCATGGACCTCATCGGCAAGGGCATGAAGTCCGGCACGGGCGACGAGAGCTGAGCCCCCACCACGTGCGTCGTGCGCCCCCGGCCGCTCCTGCGGCCGGGGGCTGCGACGTCTCGGGTCCGGGCCTCAGGCCGCGGGACGCTCGCGACCCGCGTCGACCAACCGGCCGACCAGGGTGCGCAGCGCGGTCTCGACCTCGGCGTCGGCGATCCGGCCGTCGACCACGGTCTCGTGCACCGTCGCGACGCCGACGGCGTCCTCCAGCGGCACGGCGCCGGCGACGCGGAGCACCTTCACGAGGTCCTCGCGGGCCCACTGGGCACCCCGGGGGGACGGGCTGACCGAGACGACCGCGGCGGGCAGGCCGTCCAGCGGCGAGGCGCCGCGCGGCCGCGAGGCCCAGTCGACCGCGTTCTTGAGCACGCCGGGGATCGAGCCGTTGTACTCCGGCGTGGCCACGACCAGCGCGTCCGCGCCGCGCAGCGCCTCGCGGAAGGCCACGACCGCCGCGGGGGCGTCGTCGCCGTCGAGGTCCTGGTCGTAGTGCGGGAGGTCCGCCAGGCCGTCGTACGCCGCGGCCTCGACGCCGGCGGGCAGCAGCGCCGGCAGCGTGCCGACCAGTTCCCCGGTCCAGGAGCCGGTGCGCAGGCTGCCGACGAGCATCAGGATCTTCATGGGGGTCCTCTTCCGTTGCCGAGACGCTTGAACGTTCAAGAGAACCCGCACCGGCCGCCGTCTGTTCCGTGAACCGCGTCACGCCGCCACGCATGTAACGCTCCGTTCCAGTGCCTGAGTGCCCGCCCAGACGGGTGTACGGCGCTGGTAACGGAGCGTTACATGCGGCGGGGCGGACCCGGCCTCAGAGGCTCTTGACGCCCGGCTTCTCGTCCTTGCCGGGCAGACCGGTCTTGGCCAGGCTCGCGACGGTCGTGATGACCAGGGTGCCGACGATGACGCCGAGCGAGACCAGGGTCGGGATGTCGGGGGCCCACGAGATGTGCTCGCCTCCGTTGATGAAGGGCAGCTCGTTCTCGTGCATCGCGTGCAGGATGAGCTTGACGCCGATGAAGGCGAGCAGGAACGCCAGGCCGAACGAGAGGTAGATGAGCCGCTCGAGCAGGCCGCCGATGAGGAAGTAGAGCTGGCGCAGGCCCATCAGGGCGAAGATGTTGGCCGTCAGGACCAGGAACGGCTCCTCGGTGAGGCCGTAGATGGCCGGGATCGAGTCGAGCGCGAACAGCAGGTCGGTCGTCCCGAGCGCGATGATCACGATGAACATCGGCGTGATGACGCGCTTGCCGTTCTCCTTGGTGAGGATCTTCGAGCCGTGCCACTCGGCGGTCGCGGGGAAGCGCTGCTCGACGAACTTGATGAGGCGGTTCTCCTCGAACTCCTCGTCCTCGTCGCTGGCGCCCTCCTTGGCGAGCTTGGCCGCCGTCCAGATGAGGAAGATGCCGAACAGGTAGAAGATCCAGCTGAACTGCTCGATGGCCGCGGCGCCGACGAAGATGAAGATGCCGCGCATGATCAGCGCCAGCACGATGCCGACGAGCAGCGCGCTCTGCTGCAGCTCCTTGGGCACGCCGAACTTGGCCATGATGATGAGGAAGATGAACAGGTTGTCCACCGAGAGGGAGTACTCGGTGAGCCAGCCGGCGAAGAACTCGGTGCCGTACTGGTGGCCGGCGAAGATCCACACGCCGATGCCGAAGGCGATCGCGAGGCCGACGTACGCCGCCAGGGCGACGCTGACCTCCTTCTTGGAGGGCTCGTGCGGGCGGCGCCCGATGACGAGGATGTCGAAGAGGAGCACGGCGACGGTGACGCCGATCGTGAGCCACCAGACCAGAGGGGTTACAACCACGTGAGGGACGACCTTCGGTGTCGAGCTGCGCCACGCGCGCAGCGATGTCCGGAGGTCTCTTCCGCCGCGTCGCCCCGATGCGCGGCACGAACGACCGACGCGTCCGGGTCAGGCTGGGCCTGACCGTGATGACGAGCGCGCCGCGAGGGAATACTCCCCTCCCGAGGAGCCACTTTCTCACGGTGCCCGCCCCACGCCCAACCGCGGCGAGGGGCGGACGGGCGGGCGGTAGGGTGCGAGGGTCCCAGGCGTCCTACCCCGAAGGCAGCATCCATGGCACACCGCGAGCCCGTCGTCGTCACCGACGAACCCACCATCGGCAAGCTGGTGGTCGACGCCAGCCGCGACGTCTCCGGCCTGATCCAGAAGGAGATCGCGCTCGCCAAGTCCGAGCTGCGGGTCTCGGTCAAGGCGGGCGGCCTGAGCATCGGGCTCTTCGCCGGCGCCGCCTTCCTGGGCCTGCTCGCGATCATCATGCTGTCGGTCGCGATCGCCCACTTCATCTCGTTCACCGGCCTGGACCTGGCCTGGGGCTTCCTGATCGTGTTCTTCCTCTACGTGCTGCTGGCGGGCCTGCTCGCCTTCGTCGGCCTGAAGAAGGTCAAGAAGGTCCGCCCGCCCGAGAAGGCCATCGGCCA
Source organism: Nocardioides scoriae (assembly GCF_900104965.1). NCBI lineage: Bacteria > Bacillati > Actinomycetota > Actinomycetes > Propionibacteriales > Nocardioidaceae > Nocardioides > Nocardioides scoriae. The sequence goes on from NZ_LT629757.1 coordinate 2,599,898, forward strand.
GGCCAAGGCCATCCCCGGCGCCTTCAAGGGCAAGAGCTAGCCGAGCAGGGCGTACGCCGCGGCCCCGGCCGCCTCAGGCGCAGTTGCCCGACGACACCCGCTCGGAGGCCTCGAGCCCGGTGGCGGCGGCGCGGCTGACCTGGCGGGCGGTCAGGGCGTAGCCGGTGTCACGGTCGCTGACCGAGGCGGCGAAGACGACCCCGAGGACGCGGCCGTCGGTGCCGACGACGGGGCCACCGGAGTTGCCGGGCCGCACCAGGCCGCGCATCGAGTAGACGTCGCGGGTCACGGTGCCGTTGCCGTAGATGTCGGGCGAGCGCAGCCGCTGGTCGGCGCGGATCCGGACGGGCTGGGCGTCGAAGGGGCCGTCCTGCGGGTAGCCGAGCACGGCGCCCTGCTGGCGCTCGCGCCCCTGCAGGTCGAACTGCAGCGGCTGGCCGCGCAGGCCCGGCACGTCGAGCACCGCGACGTCCACGTCGGGGTCGTAGTAGACGACCGTCGCGGCGAGGGTGCGGTCGCCCGCGACCACGCGCGGCTCGGTGACGCCGGCGACGACGTGGGCGTTGGTCATCAGCTTGCCGGGCGAGTAGACGAAGCCGGAGCCCTCGACGCCGCTGCCGCAGCGGTTGGCGCTGCGGATCTTGTAGACGCTGTCGGCCGCCGCCACGACGTCGGGGTCGCGCAGCACGCGGCGCTGGGCCGGGGCGACGCTGACGATGCGCTCGCGGGCGAACGGCTCGAGGTAGCGCGGGAAGAAGCTGGACCCGACGACGTCGTCGAAGGACCGCAGCGCCTGCTGGGCCCGGGCGGGCATCAGGTCGTTGACCTTGACCAGGACCTGGCTCTCGCGGACCTGCGGGCCGATGCCGGGGATCTGCGAGCCGCTGATGGCCACGCCCAGCATCCAGGCCACGATCAGCACCGCCACCACGCTCAGCGCCGCGCCACCGATGGCGTCGACCGCGCGCACGGGCTGCCAGGTGATGGTGTCGCGGATCCGGCTGCCGCCGAACTGCAGCAGCGCCTGCCCGATCGAGGCGACGACGAGCACGACGAACAGCGCCCCCAGGGAGACCCACAGCGAGGGCGCGGCGTCGCCGAGCAGCATCGGCGCGAGCCAGATGCCGAGCAGGCCGCCGAGCACCAGCCCGGTCGTGGCGAAGGCACCGGTGATGAACCCCTGCCAGTAGCCCGAGAGCGCGTAGGCGAGCACCAGCGCGACCAGGCACCAGTCGAGGAAGTTCATGGGAGTGCTCTCGGGTCGGGGAAGGAGCGCGGGTCACCCGTCAGGGGTGGTCAATCTTGGCGTACGCCCAGCATGTAGTCCGGTAATGGATGCTCCACCGTCGCGTCCCAGTCGCGGGTCAGCCCCACGTGGTCGAACAGCTTGTTGATCAGCCCGGCGGTGAAGCCCCACAGCACGAGGTCCTTGTCGTCGCCGATCAGCCAGCCCGGGCTGCGGTAGCCGCGCGGGTGGGTGACCGTCACGCGGTGACGCGGGTCGAGGAGCTCCTCCAGCGGCACCCGCAGCACCGTGCGGACCTCGCCGGGGTCGACCACGGCCACCGGCGTCGGGTCGGCCCACCAGCCCAGCACCGCGGTCACGGCGAAGTTGCTGGGCGGCAGCCACAGCTCGGGCAGCCGGCCGAAGACCTCGACGCCGGCCGGGTCGAGGCCGGTCTCCTCCTCGGCCTCGCGCAGCGCCGCGGCGACCGGGCCGCTGTCGGCCGGGTCGATCGAGCCACCCGGGAAGGAGATCTGGCCGGGGTGGCTGCGCATGTCGTGGGAGCGCTCGGTCAGCAGCAGGTCGGGACCCGTGGGCCCCTCCCCGAACAGCATCAGCACCGCTCCCTTGCGGGTGCTGGCGCCCTCGGGCGGCACGAACCGGCTGATGTCCTCGGCGGTGATCGACGCGGCGCCCTCGCGGATCGGCTCCAGCCAGGCGGGCAGGCTCACGGGGCCACCCCGAGGTGCTCGGCGACCAGGTCCTCGATCTGCTGCACCGAGGTGATCTTCATCGGCCGCGCGAACCTCACCCGGCCCTCGGCGTCGACCAGGACGATCTGCGGCAGCGTGCGGGCGCGGGTGAGGCCGTCGGGGTCGGCGTAGAGCGGGTAGTCGACCCCCGAGTCCTCGGCCAGCGCCACGGCCTGGTCGACCTGGGTGTCCTGGAAGTCGATGCCGATGACGTCGACGCTGCCCGCGTGCTTGCGGGCGTACGCCGCGTAGTCCGGCAGCTCCGCGCGGCACGGCGCGCACCAGCTGGCCCACAGGTTGACCACGGCCGGACCCCGGATCGAGCCGAGGTCGAGCTCGCCGGAGCCCTGCAGGGCCTCCAGCGTCACGTCGGGCAGCGCCCGGGGCGACGTCGGCCGCGCGGGCCCGTCGTCGGCGCCGCCCGACCCGCACCCGGCCGTCACGACGGCGAGCAGGACCGCCAGCAGCCCCACGACCAGCGGTCGCGCGCTCCGCCCGGTCCCCCGGCGGCGGCGCCTCACGCCGGCCCCTGGGTCTTGACGAGCTTCGCCGCGGCCTCGGCGTCGGTCGGACCCGCGCCGTACGCCGGGCACCAGCGCGCGACCGTGCACGCCCCGCAGGCCGGCTTCTTGGCGTGGCAGACCCGACGGCCGTGCCAGATCAGGTGGTGGCTCAGCAGGGTCCAGTCGCGGCGCTCGAACAGCGCCCCCACGGCGTGCTCGGCCTTGACCGGGTCGGTCTCCTCGGTCCAGCCGAGCCGGCGGGCCAGCCGACCGAAGTGGGTGTCGACGGTGATGCCGGGGACGTCGAAGGCGTTGCCGAGCACCACGTTGGCGGTCTTGCGCCCGACGCCGGGCAGCTTCACGAGGTCGTCGAGGCGTGGCGGCACCTGCCCGTCGTGGTCCTCCACGAGCGCTGCCGACAGCTTGAGCAGCGACTCGGTCTTGGCGCGGAAGAACCCCAGCGGCCCGATGATGCGCTCCAGGTCCTCGCGCGGGGCCGAGGCCATCGCGCGGGGGTCGGGGTAGGCCGCGAACAGCGTCGGGCGGACCGCGTTGACCCGGCGGTCGGTCGTCTGCGCGCTGAGCACGGTCACCACGAGCAGCTCGAACGGGTTGGCGAAGTCGAGCTCGCAGCGCGCGTCGGGGTAGGTCTCGCCCAGGACGCGGTCGACCTTGCGGGCGCGGCGGACCAGGGCGGTCGACGGGCGTGCGGCGGCGTCGGCCGCGGACACAGGAGCAGGCACCGGCCCAGGGTACGGCGCGCCCCCGACGGTCCCCGCGGGGCGGAGGCGGGCCCGCCGCGGAGTGGCCGCATGGCGAATGCCTGGTGGATGCGACAGACTGTGACCCGTGGCACCCGTCCGTGCGTGGCGGGTGCTGCCGACGAGAAGGGACTTCCCGGGTGACCAATGACGTGCTCCGCCAGGCGCCGCTGTTCAGCGCGCTCGACGACGAGGCTGCCTCCGCGCTGCGCTCCTCGATGGGCGAGAACCGGCTGCGTCGGGGAGAGGTGCTCTTCCACGAGGGCGACCCCGGCGACAAGCTCTACATCGTCACCGACGGCAAGGTGAAGCTCGGCCGCACCTCCTCGGACGGCCGCGAGAACCTGCTGGCGATCCTCGGCCCCGGCCAGATGTTCGGCGAGCTCTCGCTCTTCGACCCGGGCCCGCGCTCGGCCACGGTCACGGCCGTCACCGAGACCACCTTCCTCTCGCTGTCCCACGACGACCTGCTGCGCTGGCTCGAGGGGCGCCCCGGCGTCTCCCTGGGTCTGCTCGCCCAGCTGGCCGGCCGGCTGCGCAAGACCAACGAGGTCGTCGCCGACCTGGTCTTCTCCGACGTCCCCGGCCGCGTGGCCAAGGCGCTGCTCGACCTCGCCGACCGCTTCGGCCGCACGGCCGACGACGGCGTCCACGTGCACCACGACCTCACGCAGGAGGAGCTCGCCCAGCTGGTGGGCGCCTCCCGCGAGACGGTCAACAAGGCGCTGGCCGACTTCGCGTCGCGCGGCTGGCTGCGCCTGGAGCCCCGCTCGGTCGTCATCCACGACGTCGAGCGGATGCGTCGCCGGGCCCGCTAGTCCTCGTCCGCCTGGTCCGACCCAGCGCCGGGCCGCCGCGCCCGCGGGAAGTCGGCGGCGTCGATGCGGGCTCCGACCACGACCACCGGGTGGTCCGTCGTACGACGCACCAGGGCGTCGCGGTGCACGTCGTACGACGTCCAGCGCACGCCCGGGCTGCCGAACACCTGGTCGATCCCGGTCTCCGGCGGTCGGCAGCGGCCGCCGTCGTGGCTGCCGCCGGCCGGTGAGGTGAGCGGGGTGGCCGCGGTGACCCGGCAGAAGTAGTGGCCCCGCTCGTTCATGTCGCCGGTGACCAGCTGCGGCACCCCGGTGGCCTCGAGCCGGAGGAACAGCGCGATCTCGGCGTCGGTGGCCGCGTCGCGGTGCACCTGCTGGCCGGGGTTGCGTGGCGTGCTCGCCGGGTTGTGGAAGGTCGACAGCCACACCCGCAGGCCGGTCTCCCGGTGGCGCAGCAGCACGTACGGCGCCCGCACCAGCCGTCCGCGGAAGTAGGGCACCTCGACCAGCTCGGTGCGCACCGGGGCCCAGGTGTCGCTGCGCCAAGCGACGCTGTTCTCGCCCACGCCGGGCCCGAGCGTCGTCCCGGGGAAGGCCCGCCAGCCGGTGGCCCGCGCCGCGAAGGCGGCCCGCTGGTCGCCCTCGAACTCCTGGAGGCCCACGAGGGTGAGGTCGTGGCGGGCCAGGACCTCCAGCACCCCGCCCATCCGCTCCTCGGCCGGCGCGAAGCCGGGCCGGTCGCCGCCCGGACGGGTGTGGCGCGAGGCGAGCAGGTTGAAGGTCGCCAGCCGAAGGTCGACCACCGGCGGCACCTCCTCCGACGGGGTCGGCGCGGGGGTGCTGGGGGCCGCACCGGGGTCGGGCGCACCGCCGGGAGCGGGGCGTCGCACCCACCAGCCGGTGACCACCACGGCCGCCACCAGGACGGCGACGACCGCCAGGAGCGTCCGCCTCGGGACGCCCGTCACGGGCGCCTCAGGAGCGGGGACCCGGACCCGCGGCCCGGCCACCCCGCTCGAGGTGGGCCAGCTGCGCCCGGACCGACAGCTCGGCCGCGCCCCACAGCACCGGGTCGACGTCGGCGTAGACGATCTCCACGACGCGGCGGGGCAGCACCTCGTCGGTGACCTGGCCCTCGGCGCGGGCGTCGGCGAGCCCGACCAGGGCCGCCTCCACCTGTGCCAACCGGTCGCGCCGGTGGGCGCGGTAGTGGTCCAGCACCCCGAGGGCGTCGTCGACCACGGGACCGTGGCCGGGCCAGATCGCGCGCAGGCCCTGCGCCTCGGCCAGCGCGTGCAGCCGGTCCAGCGAGCCGAGGTAGGCGCCGAGCTCGCCGTCGGGGTGGGCGACCACGGTGGTGCCGCGGCCCAGGACGGTGTCGCCGGTCAGCACGGCGTCCTCGGCGGGCAGCACGAACGACAGCGAGTCGGCCGTGTGTCCGGGGGTGGCCACCACCCGCACCTCGAGGCCGTCGACCTCCACGACGTCGCCGTCGCCGAGCCCCTCGTCGCCCAGGCGGTACGCCGGGTCGAGCGCCCGCACGCCGCAGCCCACCCGCTCCGCGAACTCGCGAGCGGCCTCGGAGTGGTCGAGGTGGTGGTGGGTCAGCAGCACCACGGCGACCTCGCCGGCCGCCGCCGCGACGGCGTCGAGGTGGCCCTGGTCGGAGGGTCCCGGGTCGACGACCACCGAGCGCCGGGCGCCGGGCTCGCGCAGCACCCAGGTGTTGGTGCCGTCGAGCGTCATCACGTCGGCGTTCGGCGCCAGCAGGCACCGGGCCCGCTCGCCGAAGCTCCCGCCGGTCCAGGAGGACGCCGTGCTCACGCGCGGGAGTCCAGCAGGTCGTGCATCCACGGCGGTGCGCTCAGGGTGGCGCCGCCGTCGCCCGCCCCGGGGTCCTCGACCAGCTCGGGCATGAACATCTCCACGCGCCGCCCGCGGGCCTCGGCGAGGACCGAGGCGGGGTCGGCGTGCTGCCCGACCTCGAGGCAGGTCATGTAGGTGGGGGGCAGCATCATCAGCTCCTCGGCCTCGACGTCGGCGACCGCCTGCATCGCCGGGAGCCAGGTGACCGACGACGACTCGGTCGACACGTCGCGGGTGACCTGGCCCTCGGGCAGGTCGGCGACGAAGAACCAGGTGCGGTAGCGGCGGGGCTCGAACTGCGGCGTCAGCCACGCCCGCCACACGCCGAGCAGGTCGGTGCGCAGCACCAGGCCGCGCTGCTCTAGGAAGTCGGTGAAGGCCAGCTCGCGGCCCTCCAGCGCAGCGCGGTCGCGCTCCCAGTCCTCCCCGGTGGTGTCGGCCACGACGGTGTCGGGGGACTCCCCCGCCAGCAGCACGCCCGACTCCTCGAAGGTCTCGCGGACCGCGGCGCACACCAGCGCGCGGGCCGTGGCCTCGTCGGTGCCGAGCTGAGCAGCCCAGGTGGCGGCGTCGGGGCCGGCCCAGCGCACGTCGTGGTCGTCGAAGTCGCGCTGGTCGACGCCGCCGCCCGGGAAGACCGCCATGCCGCCGGCGAAGGCCATCGAGGTCTGCCGCCGCAGCAGGTAGACTTCCGGTCCGCCCGTCCCGCGGCGCATCAGCACCACGGTGGCCGCGTTGCGCGGCTCGACCGGCTGCACGGCCCCGGAGGTGAAGGCGCGGGCGCTCTCGACGAACGACGCGGGCAGCTGCACCCGCGTCGCCATCAGACCTCCACCAGCAGCTCGACCTCGACCGGGGCGTCGAGCGGCAGCACCGAGACGCCCACCGCGGAGCGCGCGTGGCGACCGGTGTCGCCGAAGACCTGGCCGAGCAGCTCCGAGACGCCGTTGGCGACCTGCGGCTGCGCGGTGAAGTCGGCCGTCGAGGCCACGAAGACCACGACCTTGACGACCCGCACCACCGCCGAGAGGTCACCGACCTCGGCCCGCACCGCGGCGAGCGCGTTGAGGGCGCACTGGCGGGCGCAGTCGACGGCCTCCTCGAGGCTCACCTCGCCGCCGACCTTGCCGGTCAGCAGCAGCTGGCCCTGGCGCATCGGCAGCTGGCCGGAGGTGAACACCTGCGACCCGCTGCGCACCGCCGGGACGTACGCCGCGACGGGCGCGGCCACCTCCGGCACGCTCAGCCCCAGCTCGGACAGCCGCTCCTCGGGGGTGCTCATCGCGGGCTCAGGCGACCGGGCGCTTGAAGTAGGCCACGAGGTTCTCGGGGTTCATCCCCGGGACCATCTGCACCAGCTCCCACCCGTCGGAGCCGAAGTTGTCCAAGATGGCCTTGGTCGAGTGCACCAGCACGGGCGCGGTCAGGTATTCCCACTTCGTCATGCCGGTCACCCTAGACCCGGCGCCGGACGTCCCTACAGTGGCGCGGTGACCGACTCCGCGACCTCACCGCAGGTCCAGCCCGACGCCGTGCTGCGGTACGCCGACCACCCCTCGCCCGACGACGGCGTGGTCGACGTCCACCTGCCGGGCGGACGCGTGCCCGAGGGGCCGGCCCGGGTGCTGCTCGTGGTCCACGGCGGCTTCTGGAAGGCGGCCTGGGACCGTCGGCACACCCGCCCGCAGGCCCGGGCGCTGGCCGACCTGGGCTGGGTGGTGGCCACGCCGGAGTACCGCCGGGTCGGGGCCGGGGGCGGCTGGCCCACCACGGGCGACGACGTCCGCCGGGCCCTCGACGCGCTGCCGGAGCTGCTGGCCAGGATCGGGGTCGCCACCGCGCAGACGTGGGCGATGGGCCACTCGGCGGGTGGCCACCTCGTGCTCTGGCTCGCCGGCACCGACGCCCCGCTGGCCGGGGTGGTGGCGCTGGCGCCGGTCGCCGACCTGGACGCCGCGATCGCGCTCGACCTGGGCGACGGCGCCACGACCGCGCTGCTGGGCGGCCACGACCCGGCCGGGGCCGACCCGCTGCGGCTGCTGGACCGCCGACCGGCGCACGACGTGACGGTGGTGCACGGCAGCGCCGACGACGCCGTGCCGCTGTCGCAGAGCCTGGGCCTGGTGGCGCGACACCCGTGGATCGGGCTGCGCCGGCTCGACTGCGACCACATGAGCCTGGTCGACCCGACCTCGCCGGCGTGGGCCACCGTGGTCGGGTGCCTGCCCCCGGACGCACGTGTGCCCCAGGACGCGCACTAGCGCGTCCTGGGGCACACGACCCCGGGGACCGGTCGGTCAGCTGGCCTCGAGGGTGGGGTAGTCGGTGTAGCCCTCGGCGCCGCCGCCGTAGAAGGTCGCCTGGTCGGGCTCGTTGAGCTCGGCGTCCTTGCTCCAGCGCTGCGGCAGGTCGGGGTTGGCCAGGAACGGCCGACCGACGACGACCGCGTCGGCGAGGCCGGTCTCGAGCAGCTCCTCGACGGACTCGCGGCTGGTGACGTCACCGAAGCCGGAGTTGAGCAGAACGCTGCCGCCGAAGCGGGCCTTGAGGTCCTTGACCAGCGACTCGAGGGGCTCCAGGGGGCTGGCCAGCACGCTGAGGTACGCCAGTCCGAGCGGGGCGACCCCGTCGACGACGGCCTGGTAGGTCGCCTCGAGGTCCTCGCCGAGCTCCTCGCCGATGCCGTTGAACTGGTGGCCGGGCGAGAGCCGCAGGCCGACCTGGCCCGCGCCGATCTCGGCGGCGACGGCCGTGACGACCTCGACGACGAAGCGGGCGCGGTTGGCGGGCGAGCCGCCGTACTGGTCGTCGCGCAGGTTGATCGTCGGGTCGAGGAACTGGTGGAGCAGGTAGCCGTTGGCCGCGTGGACCTCGACCCCGTCGAGCCCGGCGTCGACCGCGTTGCGGGCGGCCGTCACGAAGTCCTGGACCAGCGCCGCGACCTCGTCGGTCCCGACGGCGCGGGGCACGTCGTGGGGCTTGGGGCCCTCGGCGGTGACCATCTCGCCGGGCGCCTGCACGGCGCTGGGGGCGATGGTCTCGACGCCGTCCTTGTTGTCGGCGTGCGCGATCCGGCCGGCGTGCATCAGCTGCGCCACGATGGTGGCGTCCTTGCGGTGCACCTCGTCGGCCACCAGGCGCCAGCCGGCGACCTGGTCCTTGGTGTACAGCCCGGGCACGTTCAGGTAGCCCTGGCCCACGGCGCTGGGCGCCACGCCCTCGGTGATGATGAGGCCGGCGCTCGCCCGCTGCGCGTAGTAGGTGGCGTTCAGCTCGGTGGGGGCGTTGCCCTCACCCGCGCGGTTGCGCGTCAGCGGCGCCATCACGAAGGACTGGGGGAGCTCCCAGTGGCCGATCCGGACGGGGGCGAAAGCACGGGACATCGGGATGTTGACCTCCGGGTAGTGGAAAGCTTGACGACCTGTGGAACCGTCGTCGCGCTCCAGGCATTCCCGACATCAGCCCGCAACCGTGGTGGAGCCGGTCACACCAGCGCGGGCTCGGTCTTCTCCCGCACCTCGTCCTCGGTGACGCCGGGCGCCAGCTCGACCAGCCGCAGCCCCTCGGGGGTCACGTCGAGGACGCACAGGTCGGTGATGATCCGCTGCACCACGCCCCGCCCGGTGAAGGGCAGCGAGCACTCCTCGACGATCTTGTAGGAGCCGTCCTTGGCGGTGTGCTCCATCAGCACGATCACCTTCTTGGCGCCGTGGACCAGGTCCATCGCCCCGCCCATGCCCTTGACCATCTTGCCGGGGATCATCCAGTTGGCGATGTCGCCGGCGGCCGAGACCTGCATCGCGCCGAGGATCGCGGCGTCGATCTTGCCGCCGCGGATCATCCCGAAGGACAGCGCCGAGTCGAAGATCGAGGCGCCGCGGCGCAGCGTGACGGTCTCCTTCCCGGCGTTGATCAGGTCGGCGTCCTCCTCGCCCTCGAGCGGGTATGCACCCACCCCGAGCAGGCCGTTCTCCGACTGCAGCACCAGCTCCACGTCGTCGTCGACGTAGTTGGGCACCAGCGTGGGCAGCCCGATGCCGAGGTTGACGTAGGACCCGTCGGTCAGCTCCGAGGCCGCCCGCGCGGCCATCTCCTCGCGGCTCCAGCTCACGACTGCTCCTTCGATCGCACGGTGCGCTTCTCGATGCGCTTCTCGGACGCCTGCTCGGGGGTCAGCGGCACCACGCGGTGCACGAAGACGCCGGGCGTGTGGACCTGGTTGGGGTCGAGCTCGCCGGGCTCGACGAGCTCCTCGACCTCGGCGATGGTCACCCGGCCGCACATCGCGGCGAGCGGGTTGAAGTTCTGCGCTGAGTCGCGGTAGACGAGGTTGCCGTGGCGGTCGCCCTTCCAGGCACGCACCAGGCCGAAGTCGGCGACCAGCGCCTCCTCCATCACGAACTCGCGAGGGCCGTCGGGGGTCTCGAAGGTGCGGGTCTCCTTGGCCGGGGAGGCCACGACCACGTTGCCCGCGTCGTCGTAGCGCCACGGCAGGCCGCCCTCGGCGACCTGGGTGCCGCCGCCGGTCGCGGTGAAGAAGGCCGGGATGCCGACGCCACCGGCGCGCATCCGCTCGGCGAGGGTCCCCTGCGGGGTCAGCTCGACCTCGAGCTCGCCCTGGAGGTACTGCCGGGCGAACTCCTTGTTCTCCCCGACGTACGACGCGACCATCCGGCGGATCCGCTTGGCCGCCAGCAGCCGGCCCAGGCCCCAGTCGTCGACGCCGCAGTTGTTGGAGTACGCCTCCAGGTCGGTCGTGCCGGCCTCCAGCAGCGCCTCGATCAGCACCGACGGGATGCCGCACAGGCCGAAGCCACCGACCGAGAGCGTCGCGCCGTCCGGGATGTCCGCGACGGCCTGCGCCGCGCTCGCTGTCACCTTGTCCATGGTCCGTCACCACCTCCGCGGCGATCCTGCCACGGGCATGGCGCACGTCACATGTCGGCACCGACCACTGTCGACCCCCTCCACATGTCCTCGCTCACATCCTCCGTGGGACCGGGTCGCGGCCCTCTACCCTCGGGACATGCCTGCCGAGCCCTCCCCGAGCTCCGCCTCGGACTCCCCCGCGGGGTCGCTGTTCCCCGGCGTCCAGCTCCACGTGGTGACCGGCAAGGGAGGCACCGGCAAGTCGACCGTGGCCGCCGCCCTCGCGCTCGCGCTCGCGTCGCGGGGCAGGACCGTGCTGCTGTGCGAGGTCGAGGGCCGCCAGGGCATCGCCCAGCTGTTCGACGTCGCGCCGCTGCCCTACGAGGAGCGGCTGCTGGTCCGGCCCCAGGCCGGCGCCGGCGAGGTCTACGCCCTGGCCATCGACCCCGAGTCGGCGCTGCTGGAGTACCTCGACATGTACTACCGCCTCGGCCGCGCCGGCAAGGCGCTGGACCGCTTCGGCGTCATCGAGTTCGCCACCACCATCGCGCCCGGCGTGCGCGACGTGCTGCTCACCGGCAAGGTCTACGAGGCCGCCAACCGCAACCGCCGCAACAAGGGCGCCCGGACCTACGACGCCATCGTGCTCGACGCCCCGCCGACCGGCCGGATCACGCAGTTCCTCAACGTCAACAACGAGCTGGCGGGCCTGGCCAAGGTCGGCCCGATCAAGGCGCAGGCCGACACCGTCACCACCCTGCTCCGCTCGGACCGCACCGCGATCCACCTCGTCACCGTCCTCGAGGAGATGCCCGTGCAGGAGACCGGCGACGGCATCGCCGAGCTGCGGGAGGCCGACCTGCCGGTGGGCGGCGTCGTGGTCAACCTGGTGCGGCCGCAGGACCTCGACGCCGAGGACCGCGCCGACCTGGTCGAGGGCGGCACCGACCGGGCCGCGCTCGCCTCCAGCCTGGAGAAGGCCGGCGTCACGGCCTCCGAGCCGCTGCTCGACGGGCTGCTCGAGGAGGGTCTGCACCACGCCGAGCGGCGGCGCCTGGAGGACGGCCAGCGCGCACTGGTGGAGCGCCTCGGCGTCCCGGTGCTGGAGCTGCCGCGCCTGCCGGGCGGCGTCGACATGGGCGGGCTGTACGAGCTCGCCGAGCACCTCTGCCAGGACGGACTCGCATGACGCCGAAGCAGCCCGGGTCCCGCTCGGCCCGCACCTCCCCCCGCGTCGGCCCGCTGGTGACCGACCGCCACGGCGTTCCCGTGCCCGACCGCGTCCTGGACGTCGACGCGCTGCTCGACGACCGCGAGCGCGGCATCATCGTGTGCTGCGGCTCCGGCGGCGTCGGCAAGACCACCACCTCGGCCGCGCTCGCGCTGCGGGCCGCCGAGCGGGGCCGCAAGGTCGTGGTGCTCACCATCGACCCGGCCCGCCGGCTGGCGCAGTCGATGGGCATCGAGTCGCTCGACAACACCCCGCGGCCGGTGCCGGGCGTGGGCCGCGACGGCGGCTCGCTCGACGCGATGATGCTCGACATGAAGCGCACCTTCGACGAGGTGGTGCAGAGCCAGGCCAGCCCCGAGAAAGCGGCCCAGATCCTGGCCAACCCCTTCTACGTCGCGGTGTCGAGCTCGTTCGCCGGGACGCAGGAGTACATGGCGATGGAGAAGCTGGGCCAGCTCGACGCCGAGGCCCGGCGCACCGGCAGCCACGACCTGATCGTGGTCGACACCCCGCCCTCGCGCAGCGCGCTGGACTTCCTCGACGCACCGGAGCGGCTCTCGAGCTTCCTCGACGGGCGGTTCATGAAGCTGCTGCTGGCGCCGGCCAAGGGACCGGCCCGGCTGATGACGGCGGGCTTCGGGATGGTGACCAACGCGGTCACCAAGATCATCGGCGCCCAGGTGCTGCAGGACATGAAGGCCTTCGTGGCGGCCTTCGACACCCTGTTCGGCGGCTTCCGGGCGCGGGCGCAGCGCACCTTCGAGCTGCTGCAGGACCGGCGCACGGCGTTCGTGGTGGTCGCGGTGCCGGAGCCCGACGCGCTGCGCGAGGCGGCGTACTTCGTCGAGCGGCTGCGCGCCGAGGACATGCCGCTGGCGGGCCTCGTCGTCAACCGGGCGAGCACGCTGCCCGAGGGCAACCTGTCGGCCAACGCCGCGCGCGCCGCCGTGGAGCGGCTGCGCACCTCGGGCGAGGACCACGACCTGGCGGCCGGGCTGCTGCGGCTGCACGCCGACCGGCTGATGCTGGTCGAGCGCGAGCAGCGGCTCACGGGCCGCTTCGCCACCAGCCACCCCGACGTGGCCACGGCCGTGCTGCCGGCCCTGTCGACCGACGTGCACGACCTCGACGGGCTGCGTCGCATCGGCGAGCTCCTGGCGGACCAGGGTGTCGCCGAGCGGGACGCCACCGCCTAGACCGACGCGGAACGACCCTCCCCGACCGTTCCGCGGCGTGCGGGTGGATCAGACGGCCGCGCGGCCGACGCTCTGCTCGTGCTCGACCTTGGCGGTCTCGAGCAGCTCGCGCCACGAGGTGACGTTGGGCCGCTTGCGCAGCAGCGCCCGGCGCTCACGCTCGGTGAGGCCACCCCACACGCCCCACTCGATCTCGTTGTCCAGCGCCTCGGCCAGGCACTCGGCGCGCACGGGGCACGCCCCGCACACGACCTTCGCCTTGTGCTGCTCCGCGCCGCGGACGAACAGCTCGTCCGGCTTCGCGGTCTTGCACAGCGCCACGTTGGCCCACATCTCGTTCCAGGACATGTCCCCTCCAAGTTTCAGGTCCTGGGCTTTGTACGGTCCGCACCAATACGTCCGTTTCCACCCAGAAACAGACTAAAGAGAACGGGAGACTCGAAACAGACACAGAGGGGGCAATCTCGTATAGCCCAGATGGACTAGATCAGTTGAGACGCACGGTCGGGTTTGGATGCCCCTCCCGTAGGGTTGTGATATGTCGCGACGCCGTCCCCACGTCACGTTCGGCTCGGTCGTCTCCCACCTCGGGGTGATCGTGGTCGTCTCGGTGGTCCTGGGAGTCCTCACCGCTGGCCTGGCCGTCCCCGTCGTCGGGGCCCTCGGTCTCGGCACCAAGGCGGCGGCCGACTCCATGAAGAACCTGCCCGAGGAGCTCAAGGCCGAGCCCCTGGCCCAGCGCACCCGCGTGCTCGACTCCAAGGGTGACGTGATCGCGACGTTCTACGCCGAGAACCGCGTCAACGTCGAGCTCTCCGAGGTCGCGCCGATCATGCGCCGGGCGATCGTCGCCATCGAGGACTACCGCTTCTTCCAGCACGGCGCCCTCGACCTCAAGGGCACGCTGCGCGCCTTCGTCAACAACCAGACGGGCGACAGCACCCAGGGCGGCTCGTCGATCACCCAGCAGATGGCCAAGATGACGCTGCTGACCCAGGCCAAGACCGACGAGGCGCGGGCTGCCGCCACGGAGAACACCTACCAGCGCAAGATCCAGGAGCTGCGCCACGCGATCGCCTTCGAGGAGAACTACTCGAAGAGCTGGATCCTGGAGCGCTACCTCAACCTGGCCTACTTCGGCGACGGCGCCTACGGCATCCAGGCCGCCGCCCGCCACTACTTCTCGGTGCCGGCCTCGGAGCTGAACGCCAAGCAGGCCGCCACGCTGGCCGGCCTGGTGAAGAACCCCGTCGGCTTCGACCCGACCCGCTTCCCGGACCGGACCCGCGCGCGCCGCGACGTGGTGCTGCAGCGGATGGGCGAGCTCGACGTCATCACCCCCGCCCGGGCCGAGAAGCTCAGCACCCAGAAGCTCGGCCTCAAGGTCAGCCGCACCCGCAACGGCTGCCTCGGCACGCAGGCGCCGTTCTTCTGCGACTACGTGCGCCGCTACCTGCTGGCCGACCCCGCGCTGGGCCGCACCGTCGCCGACCGCGATGCGCTGCTCAAGAACGGCGGCCTCACCATCAAGACGACGCTGGACCTCGACTACCAGCGCGCGGCCGACGCCGCGACCGCCGACGCGGTCGACCCCACCGACACCGCCATCGGCGCCCTGGCGATGGTGCAGCCCGGCACCGGCGAGGTGCGGGCGGTCTCGCAGAGCCGCCCCATGGGCCGCGAGAAGTCCAAGGGCGAGACCTACCTCAACTACGCCGTCGACACGCAGTACGGCGACGCCAACGGCTTCCAGGCCGGCTCGACGTTCAAGGCGTTCGTCCTGGCCGCGGCCCTGGAGCAGGGCATCCCGGTCTCGACGACGATCAACTCCCCCGAGACCATCAGCATCCCGCAGAACCGGTTCTCGACCTGCGAGGGCCAGTACCCCATCACCTCGCCCTGGGAGCCCAGCAACAGCACCACGAGCGGCAGCAAGAACCTCACGACCGGCACGCGCGAGTCGGTCAACACGTTCTTCGCCCAGCTCGAGGAGCGCACCGGCCTGTGCGAGCCCTACGCCCTGGCCAAGGCGATGGGCATCGACCTCACCGACCCGGGCCTGGAGCGGGTGCCGTCCTTCGTGCTCGGCATCGCCGACACCAGCCCGCTCGAGCTCGCCACGGCGTACGCCACCTTCGCGGCCCGCGGCACCCACTGCGACGCCCGCCCCGTGACGCAGGTGCTCAACAGCGACGGCAAGGTCTTCAAGGACTACCCCGCCAAGTGCGAGCAGGTCATCAAGCAGTCGACCGCCGACAACGTCAACGCGATCCTGCGCGGCGTGCTCCAGCCCGGCGGCTTCGGGCAGGCGCTCGCCCTCGACAAGCCCAGCGCCGGCAAGACCGGCACGATCAACAGCAACATGGCCGTGTGGTTCGCGGGCTACACCCCGACCATGTCGACGGCCGCGATGATCGCGGGCGCCGACCAGGACGGCAACTGGGTGACGCTCAACAACCAGACCGTCGGCGGCAGCTACGTCTACTCCGCCGCCGGCTCGACGCTGGCCGGGCCGATGTGGGCCTCGGCGATGCGGGCGATCTCGGGCGGGCTGCCCTACGAGGACTTCACGACCCCCAGCAGCACCCCCGAGGCCCCGATCCAGGTCGGCATCGACGACGTCAAGGGCCTCAAGCCCGAGAAGGCCGCCGAGCTGCTCTCGCTCGAGGGCTTCCTGGTCTCGATCGGCACCCCCCAGCAGTCCGACGAGCGCAAGGGGCGGGTCGCCGGCACCAGCCCCAGCGCGGGCATGGCGGCTCCCCGGGGCACGGCGATCACTATCTATCCCTCGGCCGGCTGAGGCCCGCCGCCGTCGGGCGGCGACCCGGAGCCTGTCCGTCCCCGCGGAGGTCGCCCTGGCGACCGTCTCGAAGGGCCGTCAGCCGACGAGCTGGCGGCGGACCTCGCCCGCGACGGCGCCGCCGTCGGCGCGGCCCTTGGTGCGCGGCGTCAGCACGCCCATCACCTTGCCCATCGCCCGCGGGCCCTCGGCGCGCACGCCGAGCTCGTCGATGGCCTCGGTGACGAGCACCTCGATCTCGGCGGGCGTGAGCTGCTCGGGGAGGTACTCCGAGATCACGGCCGACTCCGCGCGCTCCTTGGCGGCCTGCTCGTCGCGACCGGCGTCGGCGAAGGCCTCGGCGGCCTCGCGACGCTTCTTGCCCTCGCTGGTGAGCACCCCGAGCACGTCCTCGTCGGTCAGCTCGCGGTGCTCCTTGCCGGCGACCTCGGCGTTGGTGACGGCGGTCAGCACCATCCGCAGGGTCGAGGAGCGCACCTCGTCACGCGCCTTGATGGCGGTGGTGAGGTCGCTGCGGAGCCGCTCCTTGAGAGTCATGCCGGCCATTGTGGCAGCCTGACCGCATGCAGCCGACCTCGATGTCCCTGGCCCGCGCGGCCGGCCTCACCGTCGGGGCCGGGGCGCTCGCGGGGGCGGCGACGCTGGCGTGGGCGGCCGGCGTCGAGGTCCGCAGCTTCGTGGTGCGGCGCGTGGAGGTGCCGGTGCTGCCGCCCGGCCACCGCCCGCTGCGGGTGCTGCACGTCAGCGACCTGCACCTCACCCCGTCGCAGGGCGTCAAGCGTCGCTGGATCGCCTCGCTGCGCGACCTCGAGCCGGACCTGGTGGTCAACACGGGCGACAACCTGGCGCACATGGAGTCGGTCGGCCCGCTCCTGGAGGCGTTCGGCCCGCTGCTCGACGTGCCGGGGGTCTACGTCTTCGGGTCCAACGACTACTTCGCACCCAAGCCCCGCAACCCGCTGTGGTACCTCTTCCCCGACGACGGCCGCCGCAACACCGCCACGCCGCGGCTGCCCCACGGCGACCTGCGCGACGCCTTCGACCGCCACGGCTGGCTCGACCTGACCAACACGACCGGCCGCCTGACGGTGGGCGGGACCACGCTGGCGTTCGCCGGCGTCGACGACCCGCACCTGGAGTACGACGACCTCGCCGCCGTCGCCGGCCCCGCCCCCGCGGACGCCGACCTGCGCGTGGGCGTGGCACACGCGCCGTACCTGCGGGTGCTCGACCAGTACGCCCGCGACGGCTACGAGCTGACCGTAGCCGGCCACACCCACGGCGGCCAGGTCTGCCTGCCGTTCGCCGGTGCCCTGGTCACCAACTGCGACCTCGACCGCGCCCGCGCCAAGGGCCTGCACCGCCACCCGGCCGACTCCTCGCCCGGTGACCCGGGGTCCTCGTGGCTGCACGTCTCGGCGGGCGCCGGCACCTCGCCGTACGCCCCGGTGCGGCTGTGCTGCCGCCCCGAGGCGACCCTCGTGACGCTGCTGCCGCGGCTCGCGTGAGCGCCTCGCCGACCGAGGACCGACCCCGATTCGGCGCACGGCCGGGGCTTGTATAGACTCGCGCAGGCTTCGGGGTGTGGCGCAGCTTGGTAGCGCGCGTCGTTCGGGACGACGAGGCCGCAGGTTCAAATCCTGTCACCCCGACCAGGCTCACCAGCTCCCGGATCCGCTGCGGCGGGTCCGGGAGCTGACTGCTTCCCGGGGGTGGTGCGGGCCCTCGGCAGGCGCGATCCACGGACCGGACGTCTTCCCCGGAACCCGGCGCCTGCCCGTGCCCCCGTGGCACGATGCCGCCATGGCGTCAGGACCAGACAGCGACGGTGACGACCGGACCGAGGCCAAGCTCGAGATGCCGTCGTTCTTCGGTCGCAGGAAGAAGCAGCGGGACGCCGAGCCGACCCCGCCGACGCCGCCGGAGCACGACGAGGGTGCGTCGGCGGCCGCCGAGCCCGCCCCCACCCAGCCGCTGCGCGTCTCCGACCGGGCCCGCCGCGTCCCGCCCGTGCCGCCGCCGCCCGCCTCCACCCGTCCGGCGTCCGTGGAGCCGGACCCCGCGGCACCGGAGCCGACGGCACCGGTGGCCCCAGCGGCCGCGTCCTCCACCACCCCGGCTCCCACACCCCCCGCTGCCCCGCCGGCCCCCCGGCGCCGCCCCGCGGCTGCGTCGGCGCCCGCGCCCGCGCGGCCGGCCGCGCGCACGGCCCCCGAGACGCCCGCTGCCGCCGGCACCCCGACGACCGAGACCCACCCGGGGCCGGAGATGAGCTGGACGGAGGAGACGACCGTCCTGACGGCGCCCCGTCCGCCGGCGGACGACGTGGCCACCGACCCGGACGGGTCCGAGGGTGACGGCCCCCGTCGGTCGCGCCGTCCGCGGCTGCCGGCGGGCGGCGTACGACTGCCGGCGGTGCCGATCCGCCTCGCGGCCGCCCTCACCGGTGTGGTCGTGGCGCTCATGGGCGTCGGGCTGGCCTGGCTGTCGCTGCAGGGCTGCGCGCTGGTGCGCGGCGTCTCCAGCTGCGGCGGCATCGGCCTGCTCGCGCTGGCCGTCATCGTGGTGGCCGAGATCGTGGTCGGCGCGGCGCTGCTCAGGGCGTTCCGCTCGGCGACCCCGCTCAGCACCAGCATCCTCGGGGTCGGCCTGGTGGCCGTGGTGGGGCTGCTGCTGCCCTACGGCTCCCTCAGCTCGCCCTGGATGACCCTGGTGCTGCCGCTGGTCACCGCCCCCGCGTTCGTCGTCGCCCAGGCCACCGCCGACGCCCGGGTGGACCTCGGCGACTGACGCCGCCTCGCAGGTCCACACCGGTCGGGCCCCCGGCCGCCGGTGGCCCCGCTCTCAGCGAGCCGCGAGCAGCTCGGCGATCTGGACGGTGTTGAGGGCGGCGCCCTTGCGGAGGTTGTCGTTGCTGATGAACAGCGCGAGGCCGCGGTCGTCGGGGACGCCGGGGTCGTGGCGCAGCCGGCCGACGTACGACGGGTCCTGGCCGGCCGCCTGGAGCGGGTTGGGGATGTCGCTCAGCTCGACGCCCGGGGCGCTCGCGAGGATCTCGCGGGCGCGCGCGACCGGCAGCGAGGACGCGAACTCCGCGTTGATCGCCAGCGAGTGGCCGGTGAAGACGGGGACGCGGACGCAGATGCCGGAGACGAGCAGGTCCGGCAGGCCGAGGATCTTGCGCGACTCGTTGCGGAGCTTCTTCTCCTCGTCGGTCTCGTCGAGGCCGTCGTCGACGATCGAGCCGGCGAGCGGGACGACGTTGTAGGCGATGGTGCGCTGGTACTTGTCCGGCGCGGGGAACTGGACGGCCGCGCCGTCGTACGCCAGCTCGCGGGCCTTCTCCCCCGCGGCCTCGACCTGGCCGGCGAGCTCCTCGACGCCGGCGACGCCGGAGCCGGAGACGGCCTGGTACGTCGAGGCGATCAGGCGGGTGAGGCCGGCCTCGTCGTGCAGCGGCTTGAGGACCGGCATCGCGGCCATCGTGGTGCAGTTGGGGTTGGCGATGATGCGCCGGCCCGAGAGCGCCAGCTCGATGGCCTCGGGGTTGACCTCGCTGACGACCAGCGGCACGTCGGCGTCCATCCGGAAGGCCGAGGAGTTGTCGACCACGACGACGCCGGCGTCGGCGAACCGCGGCGCCTGGGCGCGCGAGGTGGTGGCACCGGCGCTGAACAGCGCGATGTCGAGACCGGCCGGGTCGGCGGTCGCGGCGTCCTCGACGGTGACCTCGCGCTTCCCGAAGGGCAGCACCGTGCCGGCTGAGCGGGCCGAGGCGAAGAACCGGACCTCCTCGGCGGGGAAGCCCCGCTCCAGGAGGATCTGGCGCATGGCGACGCCCACCTGGCCGGTGGCGCCGACGATCCCGATGCGAGCCACGTCAGCGCCCCGATCCGCCGTAGACGACGGCCTCGACCTCGTCGGCGTCCAGGTCGAACGCCGTGTGGGTGGCGGTCACGGCCGCGTCCACGTCGCCCTCGTCGACGACCACCGAGATCCGGATCTCCGAGGTGGAGATCATCCCGATGTTGACGCCGGCCTCGGCCAGGCAGTTGAAGAACTTCGCCGTCACGCCGGGGTGCGAGCGCATCCCCGCGCCGATCAGCGAGACCTTGCCGATCTTGTCGTCGTAGATCAGCGAGTCGAAGCCGATGGCGCCCTTGAGCGCGTGCAGCGCCTGCATCGCGGTCTGGCCGTCGGTGCGCGGCAGCGTGAAGGAGATGTCGGTCAGGTTGGTGGAGGCGGCCGAGACGTTCTGGACGATCATGTCCAGGTTGATCTGCGCCTTCGACAGGGCGTCGAAGATCCGCGCCGCCTCGCCCACCTTGTCGGGCACGCCGACCACGGTGATCTTGGCCTCGCTGCGGTCGTGCGCGACGCCGGAGATGATGGCTTGCTCCATGGTGGCCTCCTGGGACAACGGGTCGTCGATGCTGCCCGACACGACGGTGCCGTGCAGCTGGCTGAAGGACGACCGGACGTGGATGGGGATGTCGTAGCGACGGGCGTACTCGACGCACCGCAGGTGCAGGATCTTGGCGCCGCAGGCAGCCAGCTCGAGCATCTCCTCGTAGGTGACGCGCTCGAGCTTGCGGGCCGACGGGACGATGCGCGGGTCGGCGGTGAAGACGCCGTCGACGTCGGTGTAGATCTCGCAGACGTCGGCGTCCAGCGCCGCGGCCAGCGCGACGGCCGTCGTGTCGGTGCCGCCGCGACCCAGGGTGGTGATCTCCTTGGTGTCCTGGCTGACGCCCTGGAACCCGGCCACGATGACGATGTGGCCCTCGGCGATGGCGTCGGTGATGCGGCCGGGGGTGACGTCGATGATCTTGGCCTTGCCGTGCACCGAGTCGGTGATGACGCCGGCCTGCGAGCCGGTGAAGGACCGGGCGGTGAAGCCGAGGTCGGAGATGGCCATCGCGACCACGGCCATCGAGATCCGCTCGCCGGCGGTCAGCAGCATGTCGAGCTCGCGCGCCGGCGGCACCGGGCTCACCTTGCTGGCCAGGTCGAGCAGGTCGTCGGTGCTGTCGCCCATCGCCGAGACGGCGACCACGACGTCGTTGCCCTGCTTCTTGGCCTCGACGATGCGGCGGGCCACGCGCTTGACGGCGGCGGCGTCGGAGAGGGAGGACCCGCCGTACTTCTGCACGACGAGGCCTCGGCGTGAGACCTGCTCGGCCACGTCACTGCCCACGGGGATGCCCTTGCTGCTCGACTGCTGGGACGGTGGTCCGACCTGCGGACCAGCGACGATTCTACGGGGCGTCAGCGGGTTGGCGTGCCCGCGTCCATCCCCGCGTCGGACCCCTCGGGAGCACCGACCAGCGCGTCGGCGGCCTCGATCTGCTCGCCCTCGAACTCCAGCTCGCGGTCGAGCCGGTCGTGGGCCACCACGGAGTGCAGCGCACCGAGCACGCCGCACGCGCTGGTGCCCCAGGAGGAGAGGTAGGAAAACTGCCACCACCACAGCGCCTCGGTGACGTCGCCGTTGCGGAAGTGGCGCAGGCCCAGTGCCACGTCGTAGGCGATGCTCGCCAGGTCGTCCGAGAGCTGGCTGGGGAAGGTCTCGGGGTCGTAGGGCTCGAAGTTGTGGCTGTAGGTGTCGATCTCCCCCAGCACGTCGGCGAGCCGCAGCCGCATCGCGTCGAGGTCGGGGTCGGGCCCGACGTCAGGCTGGTACTCGGTCGTGGTCTCGAAGTCGATCTGCGCCCCGAGCCGGGCGCCGGCCAGCAGCAGCTGGCTGACCTCCAGCAGCAGCAGCGGCACGGCGGCACCGGCCGCCTCGCCGCGCGAGATCGCCTGCAGGCCCACGAGGTAGGTCTCGCACGCGTCCGCGATCTGCTGCGCGAAGTCCAGGTGCTCCTCGGTCTCACTCACCGGCGTTGCGCCTCCCAGCGAAAGCTCGTCCCAGGGTGACCTCGTCGGCGTACTCCAGGTCACCGCCCACCGGCAGTCCACTCGCCAGACGCGTGACGCGCAAGTCGAGGGTCTTGAGGAACCGCGAGAGGTACGCCGCGGTCGCGTCGCCCTCGATGTTGGGGTCGGTGGCCAGGATCACCTCGGTGACGGTGCCGTCGGCCAGGCGCCCCATCAGCTCGCGGATGCGCAGCTGGTCGGGACCGATGCCCTCCAGCGGCGAGATCGCCCCGCCCAGCACGTGGTAGCGGCCGCGGAACTCACGGGTGCGCTCGATGGCCACGACGTCCTTGGGCTCCTCGACCACGCAGATCAGCGTCGGGTCGCGGCGCGGGTCGGCACAGATGCGGCACTGCTCGGCCTGGGAGACGTTGCCGCACACCGAGCAGAAGGTGGCCTTCGCCTTCATCTCGAGCATGGTCTCGGCCAGGCGGCGCACGTCGACCGGGTCGCTGGCCAGCAGGTGGAAGGCGATCCGCTGCGCGCCCTTGGGGCCGACGCCGGGGAGCCGGGCCAGCTCGTCGATCAGGTCCTGGAGGACGCCCTCATACACCGAAGCCGCCCGGTCGCCGGGGCTCGTCGTCGGACGCCCCGCCGGGCAGGGCCCCACCCGGCTGGCCGCCGAGGCCGCCCAGGGCGTCCCCGAGGTCCATGCCGCCACCGGCCAGCGGGCCGAGCGCCTGCGCCGCGAGGGCGTCGACCTGGCTCTTGGCGTCGCGGTACGCCGCCACGACGAGGTCGCCGAGGTCGGCCAGCGCCTCCGCGTCGGTGCCGCCCACCGCCTCGGCGGTGAGCTCGACGCCGGTCAGGTCGCCCGTGCCGCTGAGGGTCACCGTGACGCCACCGGTCGAGCCGCTCACCGAGGTCTCGGCCAGCTCCTCCTGCGCGGCCATCAGCTGCGACTGCATCTGCTGGGCCTGCTCGAGCATGGCGTTGAGGTCGAAGCCGCCGCCGAAGGGGTTGTCGGTCATGTGGTCGCTCCCGGGAGGGGTGGGGCTGGGCCGCCGGTCGGCGGCCCAGGTCGTGCGTCGAGGTCAGCTGTGCGGGATGTCCTCGATCACCGTGGCGCCGAGCTCGCGGGCCAGCAGCTCGGTGGTGTCGATGCCGTGGTCGGCCGACCCGGGGTCGTCGCGGTGGACGTCGGCGTCGAGGTCGGGCCCGGCCGGGCCCGTCGGGGCGCCGGCCGTGCCGGGGTCGCGGGTGGCCGCGATCCGGGCCCGAGCCTGCTCGCTCGCCGCGTTGCGGGCCGAGGGCGACGGGGCGGCGCCGCCGGGGGCGTCGCCCCCGCCCAGGTCGGGAGGACCGTCGCTCGGCGGCGGCTCCTCGTCGGGCGGCGGGGCGTCGGGCACCGCCGGGCGGGTCACCCGGTGGGCGGTGTGCACGCCCGGCTCGGCCGAGGAGTCGACGGCCGTCTCGATCTTCCAGTCGGCCCCGACCATGTCGATGGCCGCCTGGCGCAGGATCTCCTCGCTGCCACCACCGAGGAACGAGTCGCGGGCGCCCGCGGTCTTGAAGGCGATCGTGAGGCTGTTCCCGTCGACCCCGATCACCTGGGCGTTCTGGCTGAGCAGGATCCAGGTGAAGCGACGCATCCGCTTGACCTGGTCGAGCAGGTCGGGCCACAGCCGGCGCACGTCGCCGAGCGAGAG
Organism: Nocardioides scoriae; assembly: GCF_900104965.1. NCBI lineage: Bacteria > Bacillati > Actinomycetota > Actinomycetes > Propionibacteriales > Nocardioidaceae > Nocardioides > Nocardioides scoriae. Next base: position 2,623,487 of record NZ_LT629757.1, read on the forward strand.
CTGGCCGGGAGCGGCCTCGGCGGCCGGCGCGGCCGGCTCCGGTGCGGCCGGCTCCGGGGTGGGACGGACGGGCTGGACGGGTGGCGCGGACGGCGGGGCCTCGGGCGGCGCGACGGGCGCCGGGGCCTGGGCGGCGGGCGCGGGCCGGACCTGCTCGGGCCGGACCTGCTCGGGCCGGACCTGCTCGGGCCGGACCTGCTGGGGCCGGACCTGCTCGGGCTGGCTCTGCTCGGGCCGGCGGTCGACCTGCGGGGCCGGGGGGCGGCCCGTCGGGACGCTGAGCGGGCCGGACCCGGCGACGTCGAGGCGGCGCTCGAGGCGGTCCATCCGCGAGAGCAGCCCGAGCTCGGCGTGGTCGACGCCGGGGAGCAGCACCTTGGCGCACAGCAGCTCGAGCAGCAGCCGCGGCGTGGTCGCCCCCCGCATCTCGGTCAGCCCGGCGGCGACCAGGTCGGCGGCGCGCACCAGCTCGGCGCGGCCGAACCGCGCCGCCTGGGCGGTGAGCCGCTCGGCCTGGTCCTGGGGCACGTCGATGAGCCCCGAGGTGTGGGCCTCGGGCACGGCGGCCACGATCACCAGGTCGCGCAGCCGGCGCAGCACGTCCTCGGTGAAGCGGCGGGGGTCCTGGCCGGTCTCGATGACCTTGTCGACGACCCCGAACACGCCCGCGCCGTCCTGGGCGGCGAACGCGTCGACCACCTCGTCGAGCAGGTTGTCGGGGGTGTAGCCCAGCAGCCCGGTGGCGATCTCGTAGGTGACGCCGTCGGGGCCGGCACCACCCAGCAGCTGGTCGAGCACCGAGAGGGAGTCGCGGGCCGAGCCGGCGCCGGCGCGGACGACCAGCGGCAGCGCGGCGGGGTCGATCGTGACGCCCTCCTGGTCGCAGAGGCCGGCGAGGTAGTCCGAGAGCACCCGCGGCGGGATCAGCCGGAAGGGGTAGTGGTGCGTGCGCGAGCGGATGGTCGCGATGACCTTCTCCGGCTCGGTGGTGGCGAAGATGAACTTGAGGTGCTCCGGGGGCTCCTCGACCAGCTTGAGCAGGGCGTTGAAGCCCTGCGAGGAGACCATGTGGGCCTCGTCGATGATGTAGACCTTGTAGCGGCTGCTGACCGGGGCGAAGAACGCCCGCTCCCGCAGGTCGCGGGCGTCGTCGACGCCGCCGTGGCTCGCCGCGTCGATCTCGATGACGTCGATCGACCCGGGACCCCCGCGGGCCAGGTCGCGGCACGACTGGCACTCCCCGCACGGGTCGGAGATGGGGGCGCGCTCGCAGTTGAGCGCGCGCGCCAGGATCCGGGCGCTGGTGGTCTTGCCGCAGCCGCGCGGTCCCGAGAACAGGTAGGCGTGGTTGACCCGGTTGTTGGCCAGCGCCGCGCGCAGCGGCTCCGTGACGTGGTCCTGCCCGATCACCTCGGCGAACGTCTCCGGCCGGTAGCGGCGGTAGAGGGCGAGGGAGGCTTGCACGCCTAGACCCTAACTTTCGGCGCCGACAGGACAACGGGGGTGCTCACCCTCGGCCCCCGGCCCGCCGTCCCGGAGACGCGAAGGCCCCCCGTGCACCCGGAAGAGCCCACCTGCCCTTGCTGCCTTCCGGCCCTGGGGGAGTTCAGTGAGGTACCGCCGCACGGGGGGTTGTCGAGGAGTCTAGGAGGTCGATTTCGCAGACGCGAATCGGCCCCTGTAGCCTCTCCGGCGGAGGATTCGCCTAGTGGCCTATGGCGCTCGCTTGGAAAGCGGGTTGGGTTAACAGCCCTCAGGGGTTCGAATCCCCTATCCTCCGCCGCTCCGCTCTGCGGACCCGCCGGGTCGACCACGTCGGCCCGGCGTCTGCGTTCCCGGAACAGGCCCGCAGGTCCTCCGGCACCGTTCGCGGCCCGCAGCCGTGGGTACCTCGGTCCCGACGGCGTCCGCCGTCGCGTGAGGAGGCGTCGTGCCGGTCTGGGCCCAAGCCGGCGGCTACGGCCTGCTCGCCGGGGGTGCCCTCGTGCTCGGCGCCCTGGTCGCGTGGTTCGTCACGCTCCCGCGGGCGGTGGTCGCCTCGGTGATGGCCTTCGGTGCGGGCGTGCTGATCTCCGCGCTCGCCTACGACCTCGTCGACGAGGCGGAGACCACGGGCGGTCTCGGACCGACCCTGGCCGGGTTCCTCGGCGGCGCGGTGGTCTACGTCCTGGCCAACGTGGCGCTGGCCAGGCGCGGGGCCCGCCACCGCAAGCGCTCCGGGGACCAGCAGCCCTCCGAGCGGGACCACGGCGGCAGTGGCGCCGCGATCGCCGTGGGGGCGCTGCTCGACGGCATCCCCGAGTCCGTCGTCCTGGGGCTGACGCTGCTCTCGGGCCAGGGCGTCGGCGTGCCCGTGCTGGTGGCGATCTTCCTGTCCAACCTCCCGGAGGGCCTGTCCAGCGCCGCCGGCATGAAGCGGTCGGGCCGCAGCGCGACGTACGTCTTCGGGGTGTGGGTGGGCATCGCCGTGGCCAGCGGCCTGGCCGGCCTGGTCGGCGTGCTGCTCCTGCAGGACGCCGGGCCCGCCACGATCGCGGTCATCACCGCCGTCGCCGCCGGCGCCATCCTGGCCATGGTCGCGGACACCATGATCCCGGAGGCCTTCGAGCGCACCCACCTCTACGCCGGCCTGCTGGCCACCCTCGGCTTCGCCCTGTCCTTCGCCATCGAGCGCGCCGGCTGAGGCGCTCGGGGCCCGCGCGTGCGGTGGTCCCGAACGGGTATGGGGCCGGCACCCCATCCCGACGGCCAGGAGACGCCATGAGCGACGGTCCCGACAGCGAGCACCAGCGTCCCGACGGCGTGGACGACGACACCGTCACCGCCCTGGACACCTTCACCCGCGCGCTCGAGACGATCGAGGTCGCCCGCGGCCACCTGCTGCAGTTCCACCGCCTCACCGGCACGGGCGACACCCAGCTGCGCGAGTCGGTCGAGCAGCTGCGCGCCGCCGGGCACGCCGACCTGGCCGACCGCGTCGAGCACGACCTGGTGGGCCGCAACGTCCTCGAGGGCCGCTGGACCTTCCAGGTCGTCGAGGAGTACGACGACACCTACTTCTCCGTGTGGCGCGACCTCGAGCGGCAGGCCCGCGACGAGCTGGTCGGCGGTCGCCGCCACCTGCTGGAGGCGGAGATGAAGGAGGACCACCGCACCCACGGCCACCCCCACCACACCGCCCGCCCGACGACCGGGTCGTGAGGGCGAGGGGGCGCCCTGGCGCCCCCGGGGACTCACGACCCGCCGACGCGCTCCCGCAGGCCGGCCGCGAGCCCGACCACGGTGACGTGGTCGAAGGCCCCGCCCACCGCCCCGGCCAGCCGGACGTGCCGCACCGGGCCGAGCCGCAGCCGCAGGTGCACCCGGGTCGACCCGGCCGGCGCAGGGCGCAGCGCCAGGCACCAGGTCAGCCGGGTGCGGCCGCGGGTCGAGGAGTAGAGCAGGTGCTGCCCCGCCACCAGCTCCTCGACGGTGAAGGTCGCGTCGCGCCCTCCCCAGTCGGGCACGACGTCGCCGACGGCCAGTCCCTGGTGGGCCAGGTCGATCCAGCGCAGGCCGCGCCGCGACGGCGGCACCAGCCGCTCGACCGGGCGCGGGAGGTACCACCCCGCCCGGCGCTTGCCCAGCTGCACCAGCCACGGCCAGACCGCGTCCGGGGGCGCCGGCAGCGTGAAGGCCCGGTCCATCACCACGTCGGCCGCCACGAGGTCGTCCCCGGGCAGCGCCGCCGACCGCTCGGCGGCCGTGGGCTCCACGGCGCTCACGCGGGCACGTGCGGGTCGGCGGGCACGGCGCCATCGTGCCAGCCGGGCGCCGGTGGCGGGGACCCGTCACTCCCGCCCCGCCCGCGCGTACGACGAAGCGCCGGGGGTACGGACGGCCCACGAGCTCGAACCTGAGGGTCCGGCACAGACCAGCAGGCTCGCGTCGTGACCGCACCGCAGCCTCTCGGGAACGCCAGGGCGCTGCGGCGACCACGCGAGACCTGACGAGAGACGTGCCATGCAGCTGAGCAGACGAACCTTCCTCGGGGCCACCGGCCTGGCCACGGCCGCACCGCTGCTGTCGAGCTGCGGCTTCTCGACCGGCGGCTCGCAGGCGAGCACCGACGCGATCACCTTCACCACCTGGGGCACCGACGCCGAGCTGGCCGGCTTCCGCAGCGCGATCCAGCGCTTCGAGAAGGCCAACGACGGGGCGAGGGTGACCCTCAACGCCGTGCCCTACGAGCAGATCTTCACCAACGTCGACGCGCAGATCCAGGCCGGCAACCCGCCCGACGTGTTCCGGGTGCCCTACTACTCCTTCGGCCGCTACGCCGGCGCCGGCCAGCTGCTCGACCTCACGCCGCACCTCGAGGACGGCTTCGCGGACCGGTTCACCCCGCAGGCCTGGTCGGCGGTGCAGAACGACGACAAGCCGTACGGCGTGCCCCACCACACCGACACCTCGGTGATCCTCTACAACACCCGGCTGCTGCGCGAGGCGGGCGTGACCGACGTGCCGACCACGATCGAGGACGCCTGGACGTGGGACGAGCTGGGCCAGGTGGCCACCCGGCTGCGCTCCTCGCTGCCGCAGGACCGCTACCCGATGATCTACAACTGGCAGGGCAACGGCGTCACCCGCTGGCTGTCGTGGCTCTTCGAGGCCGACGGCCGCTTCCTGGCCGAGGACCTCACGACGCCCGCGATCGACTCCGAGGCCGGACGGGCCGCCGTCGACTTCACCCGGAGCTTCTTCTCGAAGGGCTGGGTGCCGCCGAACAGCTCGGTCAAGGCCACGACGTACGCCGCGGACACCTGGTTCGCCCAGACCGCCGCCATGACCTGGGGCGGGGCCTTCCTGCTGCCCGACGCCGACAGCGCCCTCGACTTCGAGTGGGGCGCGACCTACTCGCCCCGGCGCGACCGCTCGGCCGGCGACTTCGGCGGCAACGCCCTGGTCGTCACCAAGGACGCGAAGCAACCCGAGCTGGCGGCGTCGTTCCTGGCCTCGGTCACCGAGGCCGAGCCGATGCGCGACTTCTGCCAGAGCGCCTCGCTGCTGCCGACGCGGGCCGACCTCGCCGGGTCGGGCATCACCTTCGACGTGCGCGGCGACCTGTCGGAGGTGTTCGTGGGGCAGGCCCGCTCGGTGCTCCCCCGCGACTCCGGCCAGGTGGCCTCGCCGTCGATGGCCGAGATCATCACGGTGCTCCAGGACCAGCTCGAGCGGTCCTTCGTCGGCGGCCAGGGCACGGCCGCGACGCTGCGGGCGATGGCCTCGGGCATCGCCGAGGCGACGAAGGCGTGAGCCGCGCGTGACCCAGCAGCTGGACGCCCCGACCGACGTCGACCCGCCCCTGCCGCGGGTGGGCCGTCCCACCCGCCGGCCCCGGGCCCGCACCACCGCCGCCCGCCAGGAGGCGGTCGCGGGCTACGCGTTCGTCTCCCCCGTGGTGCTGCTGCTCGGGGTGTTCGTGCTGTTCCCGCTCGTCGCCGCGGTGGTGATCAGCCTGCAGCGCACCGACGGCTTCGGCTCCGGGGTCTTCGTCGGGCTCGACAACTACGCCCGGCTGGTGCAGGACGGGCTGTTCTGGCGGGTGCTGCTCAACACGGTCGTCTACACCGTCGTGGTGACCGCGCTCTCGATGGCCCTGGGGCTCGGGGCCGCGATCCTCCTCGACTCCGCGCTGCCCGCCACGCCGCTGTTCCGGTCGATCATGATCCTGCCGATGGCGATCTCGGGCGTGGCGACGGCGCTGATGGGCCTGCTGTTCTTCGACGAGAACAGCGGGATGCTCGACGCCCTGCTGCGCGCGGTCGGGCTGCCCGCGGTCGCCTGGCAGTCCAGCGGCCCCGCGGCCTTCGCCTCGGTGGTGATGGTGACGCTGTGGTGGCGGGTGGGCTTCAACATGCTGATCTACCTGGCCGCGCTGCAGTCGGTCGACCCCGGGCTCCACGAGGCGGCCCGCCTCGACGGCGCGTCGGCCTGGCAGCGGCTGCGCCACGTCACGGTGCCGATGGTCGGCCCGGCGTCGTTCTTCCTGCTGGTGCTCAACGTCATCTACTCCTTCCAGGTCTTCGACGTGATCTTCGTGATGACCGGGGGCGGACCCCAGGACGCCACCGAGGTGCTGGTGACCTACGCCTACGACTACGGCTTCGTCACCGGCGACCAGGGGTACGCCGCGGCCCTCGGCATGGTGCTGCTGCTGCTCGTGCTGGCCCTGACCCTGCTGCGGTGGCGCACCAGCCGGACCCGGGACCTGGCCGGATGAGCGGCCCCACGACCACGGGCCTGCTCGCCCGCCGCCGCGGCCCGTCGTACGTCGCCCCGACGCCGCGGCAGCGGGCCGCGACCGCCGCCCGCACCCTGCTCGCCGTGCTGGTCGCGGCCGTGGTGCTGCTGCCGCTGGCGTGGATGGTGCTGGTCGCCTTCTCGCCGCGCGCCGAGGTGCTGGCCGGCGAGCTGCGGCTGTGGCCGGCCGACCCCACGCTCGACAACTTCCGCCGGGCGCTCGAGTCGTTCCCGATCGGGGCGTGGTTCGGCAACTCGCTCGCGATCGCGCTCACCGTCTCGCTGCTGACGATGCTGGTCAGCCTGCTGGGGGGCTACGCCTTCGCGCACCTGCGCTTCCCCGGGTCGAGCCTGCTCTTCCTGGGCGCCGTGGCGACGTTGATGCTGCCCGTGCAGGTGATCATGGTGCCGCTGTTCCGGCTGGTCGTGGACCTCGGCCTCTACGGCAGCTACTGGGCGGTGATCCTGCCCTCCAGCGCCTCGGCCTTCGGCATCTTCCTCTCGCGCCAGTTCATCCTGGCCATCCCGCGCGAGCTCATCGAGGCGGCCCGCGTCGACGGCGCCGGCAACCTGCGGATCTTCTGGTCGGTCGTGCTGCCGCTGTGCCGTCCGCTGCTGGCCGTGCTGTTCTTCATGAGCCTGCTGCAGACCTGGAACGACTTCGCCTGGCCGCTGATCGCGCTCCAGGACAACGAGCTGTTCACGCTGCCGATCGGGCTGCTGTTCCTCCAGGGCCAGAACTCCGCCGACTACGGCGCCACCATGGCCTTCGCGCTGCTCACGGTGCTGCCGATGGTGCTGCTGTTCCTGGTCTTCCAGCGCTACTTCGTGCAGGGGTTCGCCCGCAGCGGCATCCGCTGACGGGCCTCAGGCGTTGCGGCGCGCCAGCGTGCCGTTGAGCACGGTCGCGAACGAGCACCACGCGGGGTACGGCGCCAGCGCCGCGGCCAGCGCCGGCTCCACCTCACCGACCCGGCGCACCAGGACGCCGGAGTGCGCGGCCAGGGCGGCGCACCAGACCGTCGAGAACCAGGGGCGTCGCGAGCGCCAGAAGAGCACGCTCCAGCCGGTGTTGAGGACCAGGTTGACCGCCAGCGTGCGGCGCAGCATCGAGGCCTCCTCGCGGCGGCCCTGCTCCTCGAGGGCGGTGAGCGCGGCGGCGGAGGTGACGGCCAGGTCGGCGTACAGCGGGGTCCACACGGCGGGGTAGACCCAGCCCGGCGGGTCCCACGACGGCTTGTCGAGGGCGGCGTACCACGGGTCGTCGGGGGTGGTCGCGACGGCGCCAAGCCCGGCGCCCAGGGTCGTGGCCGCTCCGGTGGCCGCGAGGGTGCGACGCCCCCGCGGCGTGCTCAGCAGGCTCCGCAGCCGGTCGCTCGCTCCCATGGCCGTCCTCCGTCAGTCCTCGATCGGTCCGTCACCGGGCCGGCGGTCCGCCAGCCCGGCCATGCCCCAGCGCACCAGCGCGGTCGACAGGGCGCCCGCCCCGGCCGCGACGGTGACCCCCGGCCCGAAGACCGGCAGCGTCAGCTCGCGCCGCGCCCAGCGCGGCAGCAGCGCCACCCCGCCCGCCGCGATCAGCGCGTAGCCCGGGCGGGCCACCACCGGCACCGGCGGGTTGAGCAGCATGAAGCGGGTGGCCTCGCGGGCGGCGGGCGTGACCCGCAGCTCGGGGCGGTACGCCGCGAGGACCTCGTCGAGCTCGGCCACGCTCTCCGGCAGGTCGGTGGCCCCCAGCCGCGACGCGGCGACGTTGGTCTGGCGGACGTAGAGGTCGGCCTCGGCGTCGCTCAGCGGCGAGCCGGAGTAGCGCTGGAAGGCCTGCAGGAACGACCAGATCTCGGCGACGTGGACCCAGCGCAGCAGGTGGGGGTCGTCGGCGGCGTACGGCACGCCCTCGTGCTCGCCGCGGACCCGGCGGTGCACCGAGCGCACCACGGCGATCGACTGCTCGGCGTCCTCGACGGTGCCGAAGGTGGTGACGGCCAGGTAGTGGCTGGTGCGCTGCAGGCGGCCCCAGGGGTCGCCCTTGTAGCCGCTGTGGCCCGCGACCCCGGCCATCGCCAGCGGGTGCAGCGACTGCAGCAGCAGCGCGGCGATCCCGCCGGGGAACATCGAGGCGTCCGCGTTGACCCGCCACACGGGGTCCTCGGCGGTGAACCAGCGCTCGCCCTCCGCGCCCCAGATCCGCTGCGCCCGCTCGGGGGCGTCGTCACCGGCCACCTTCGACCGGAGCGCGAGGCCCAGGCGGCGTTGCGCGGCCCGCGAGGCGGCGCGGGGCAGGTCGAGCGGTGAGGTCACGTCCCGAACGTACCCAGAGGAGCCAGGGACGACGCGGGGCCGGAAGGGGCGGGCCGGCCGTCGGAGCCGCCGGCTGCTAGCGGCGGCCCGTGCGGAACATGCCGCGCACGATCTCGCGGGCGGCGGTGCGCACGACCTGCTTGAAGGCGGTGGAGCCCATGACCTCCTCGACGACCGTCTTGTCCTGGCGCGACGACCGCGTCGAGCGGGGGCGGGACCGGGTGGCGCGCTCGGCCTCGCGTCGCAGCCGGTCCTCCGCGGTGTCCTGCTCCCGGCGGGCCTTCGCGTCCTCGGCGGCCTCCTGCTCGGCCCGGGCCTTGGCGGCGCCCTGCTCGAGCTTGCCGGCGAGGATCTCGCGGGCCGACTCGCGGTCGACGGCGGCGGCGTACTTCGCGTGCAGCGTAGAGCCCGTCACGGCCTGCTCCATGGCGGCCGTGTCGGCCGGGCCCATGAGCGACTGCGGGGCGCGCAACCGGGTCCAGGCCACCGGGGTCGGGGCCCCGCGCTCGCTCATCACCGTCACGACGGCCTCGCCGATGCCGAGCGAGAGGATCACGCGGCCGAGGTCGTCGTACGCCGAGTGGGGGTAGGTCGCGACCGTCTGCTTGAGCGCCTTGGCGTCGTTGGGCGTCGCGGCCCGCAGCTGGTGCTGCACCCGCGAGCCGAGCTGGGCCAGCACGGCGTCGGGCACGTCGGTCGGCGACTGGGTCACGAAGAAGACGCCGACGCCCTTGGAGCGGATCAGCCGGACGGTCTGGGCGACGGAGTCGAGGAACGCCTTGGAGGCGTCGTTGAACAGCAGGTGGGCCTCGTCGAAGAAGAACACCAGCTTGGGCTTGTCGACGTCGCCGACCTCGGGCAGGTCGTGGAACAGGTCGGCCAGCAGCCACATCAAGAAGGTGGAGAACAGCGCCGGGCGGTCCTGGAGGCGCGGCAGCTCGACCAGCGAGATCACCCCGACGCCCTCGGCCGTGGTGCGCAGCAGGTCGGCGGTCTCGAACTCCGGCTCGCCGAAGAACGCGTCGGCGCCCTGGTCGGAGAAGGCGATCAGCTCGCGCAGGATCACCCCGGCCGTGGCCGCGGACAGGCCGCCGAGGTCCTTGAGGTCGGCCTTGCCCTCGTCGGAGGTGAGGAACTTGACGACCTCGCGCAGGTCGGCGAGGTCGAGCAGCGGCAGGCCGGCCCGGTCGGCGTAGTGGAAGACCAGGCCCAGCGAGGACTCCTGCGTGTCGTTGAGGCCGAGGACCTTGCTGAGCAGCGTCGGCCCGAAGGCCGTCATGGTGACCCGCAGCGGGATGCCGGTGCCCTCGCCGCCCAGGGCGTAGAACTCGACCGGGTGGCCGGTGGCCACCCACTGCTGACCGACCGAGGCGGCCCGGTCGACGATCTTGGGGCTGGTCGCCCCGGGGGCCGAGAGGCCGGACAGGTCGCCCTTGATGTCGGCGGCGAAGACCGGCACCCCCTGCGCCGAGAGCTGCTCCGCGAGCAGCTGCAGGGTCTTGGTCTTGCCGGTGCCGGTCGCCCCGGCGACCAGGCCGTGGCGGTTGACCATGGCGAGCGGGATCCGGATGCGGACGTCGCTGAGGCGGGTCTCGTCGAGCATCAGCCCGCCGAGCTCGAGCGCGGCGCCCTCGAAGGCGTAGCCCGGACGCACCGCCTCGACGATCGGGTCGGCGGCGTCTGCGGCGGCGGGGCTGCTGGGCTCGCTCATGCCGGTCACAGTAGACGGGCGGCAGGACGGCGTCTCCCTATGATGACCGCGTGATCTTCAAGCGCGTCGGCGACGGCCGGCCCTATCCCGACCACGGGCTGGCCGCCCGTGACTGGGCCGCCCTGCCCCCGCGGCCGGTGCGTCTCGACGAGCTCGTCACCACCAAGGACACCCTCCAGCTGGCCGCGCTGCTGGACGAGGACTCCACCTTCTTCGGCGACCTGTTCGCCCACGTCGTCGAGTGGGGCGACGACCTCTACCTCGAGGACGGCCTGCACCGCGCGCTGCGCGCCGCGCTGCACCAGCGCCACGTGCTGCACGCCCGGGTCCACGTCGTGCCGGACGCCTCGTGAACCGCCGCCACGTCACGACCGGGGTGACCCTGGCCGTGCTCGTCGTCGTGCTCGGCGCCATGGCCGTGCTCGGCTTCCGGGCGGCGACCGCGCCGTTCCCGGGCACGGGCAGCGCCTCGGGCGACGACTGCACCGCGGCCGAGAAGCAGACCCGGACGACGGTCTCCCGCGGCCAGGTGCAGGTCAGCGTCTTCAACGGCGGCACCCGCTCGGGCCTCGCGGGCGAGACCCTGCAGAAGCTGGAGGACGCCGGCTTCCGGGGCGGCAACGCGGGCAACGCCCCGGAGGGCGAGACCATCCGCCGGGCCGTCGTGTGGACCACCGAGCCCGACGACACCTCCGCGAGGCTGGTCGCGCGCGCGATGGGCAAGGGCGTGCCGGTGCGGATCGTCTCGCAGGACCTCGGCCCCGGGGTCGACGTCATCGTCGGCGACCGGTTCCGGGCCGTGGACCCGTCGGCACCCCAGAAGATGGAGCTGCCCGCGCCCGTCTCCACCTGCGTCGACGTCGGCTGACGCCTCGGGACGGGCTCAGTGCGGCGGGGTGCGCCCCAGCCACTGGGCGAGCCGGCCGCCGACCGAGACCGCGCGCAGCCGCTGCTCGGTCGCCTCGCGGTCGGCACGGGGGGTGACGACCAGGACGTCGTCGCCGCGGCGCAGGACCGTGCGCCGCTCCGGCACGAGCGTGGCCCCGTCGCGCACGATCAGCGCCACCGAGGCACCCGAGGGCAGGCGGAGCTCTCCCACCTCCACGCCGTGCATCAGCGACTTCGGCGAGATGGTCACCTGGAGCAGGTCGGCCGCGATCCGCTCCAGCGGGGCCGCCTCGACCTCCAGGTCGCGCGGCTCGTTGCGGCGCGCCACCCCCAGCACCCGGGCCACCCACGGCAGCGTCGGACCGGTCACCAGGGTGTCGAGGACGACCATCACGAAGACGATGTCGAACAGCTGCTGGGCACCGTCGACGGCGTCGGCCAGCGGGATGGTGGTGAGCACGATCGGCACCGCGCCGCGCAGGCCCGCCCACGACAGGAACGCCCCCTCCCGCCAGGTCACCGGCTGCACGACGGTCGCGACGGCCACCGACAGCGGCCGGGCGACGAAGGTCAGCGCGAGCACGGCCAGCACCGCGATCACGACCGTCTCCACCGAGATCCGGCCCGGGGCCGCGAGCAGGCCGAGCATCACGAACAGCCCGATCTGCGCCAGCCACGCCACGCCCTCAGAGAACGACCGCGTGGCCGCGCGGTGGGGCAGCTCGGCGTTGCCGAGGATCAGCGCGGCGACGTACACCGCGGCGAAGCCGGAGCCGTGCAGGGTGGCCGTGCCGGCGTACGCCAGGACGGTGAAGGAGAGCACCGCCAGCGGGTAGAGGCCCGAGGCGGGCAGGGCCGAGCGGCGCAGCAGCCACGCGCCCCCGGCGCCCACCACGACGCCGCCGAGGACGCCCAGGACCAGCTCGAACGCGATCTCGCCCACGAACCCGAGCGCACCGTGGCTGCCGCCCGCGCTGACGATGGTCACCAGCACCACGGTGGGGGCGTCGTTGAGGCCCGACTCGGCCTCGAGCGACCCGGTGAGGCGGCGGGGCAGCGGCACCCGCCGCAGCACCGAGAACACCGCCGCTGCGTCGGTCGGCGAGGTGACGGCCCCGAGCAGCACGGCCAGCTGCCAGCTCAGGCCCAGGACGTAGTGCCCCACCAGCGCCATCGCGAGCACGCTCACGGCGACCCCCAGGGTCGCCAGCGACACCCCGATCCGCATCACCGGCCGGATCTCCGGCCACGGGGTCGTGAGCCCGCCCTCGGCCAGGATCAGCACCAGGGCGGCGAAGCCGAGGGCGTGGGCCAGCTCCGCGTCGTCGAAGCGGACGCCGAGCCCGGCCTCGCCCAGGGCGACGCCCATGAACAGGTAGATCAGCAGGCTCGGCAGACCGGCCCGCACGCTCACTCGGACCGCGAGGATGGCCAGGAGCAGCACGCCCGCACCGACCAGCAGCAAGCGGTCCAGCTCGTGCACGTCGAGTGTCACGGGGGCACCTCGGCGGTCGTGGGGGCGGTGTCCCAGTCTAGGGCGCCACGACCTCCCCACGTCTCACTCGGTGGTCGCACCCGCGCGGCCCACCGTCTCCGGTGCCCGCGTCGGGGAGGATGCCGGGATCCCCCGGCACTGCCCGGGTCCCGGGGGCCGGGGGTGAGGCATGGCGGCAGGAACCGCTCCCCGCGCCGCGCTCGCGGCCACCCGTCGCGGGCTGCTCCTGCCGCTGTGCCTGGTGGGCGGGCTGATGTCGGTCGGCACGCTCGCGACCGCCCTCTCCGCGGGCCCGCTCCCCGGGAGCGGCGCGCACGTGCTCGCGCTCGGCACCGGCCTGGTCGGCGTGCTCACCTGGCTCGCGCTGGCCCGGCCCCGCGAGCAGACCTCGCCCGCGGTCGCGGTGGCGCTGGTGGTGACGACGCTGGCCTTCCAGGTCACCACCGTGGCCAGCGAGGGACCGCTGCTGTTCTTCACCCAGATCGGCCTCGCGCTCGCGCTGCTGGCCGACGTCGTGGCCCTGGGCGCCGCACTGCTGGTGCCGCTGGTGGTGGTCTGCCTGGGCGCCGGGGTGCTGCTGGAGACGCCCGACGACGTGGTCGACTCCTACGTCCTGCTCGCCCTCAACGTCGCCATGCTGGCCACGGCCCAGGCGCTGGTCAGCACGCTCCTCGCCACCGCCCGGCGCACCGACACCACCACCCGCGAGCTGACGGCCGTCGAGGTCGAGCGGCAGCGGCGCGAGCTGGCCCGCACCTTCGAGGGCCGGGTGCGGCGGGTGCTCCACGACGACGTGCTGGCCGCCCTGCGCTCGGTGATCGACACCCCGGTGCCGCCGGGACCGGCGGGCGAGCAGCAGGCCGACGGCGTACGACGCGAGTGCGCGCGGGCGCTGGACGCGCTCGACGAGGCGGCCGGCGCCGGACCCGCGACCGGTGCCGCTCCGGACGCCGGTGGCCCCACCCCGCTCGAGGGGGTGCTCGACCGGCTGGTGCGCGCCAGCCCGGTCGACGTGGATCTCGACCTCGACCCGGCCGTGGCCGCGGTGCGGGTGCCGGCCGAGGTCCTGGAGGCGCTGGAGGGGGCGGCGGGCGAGGCGATGCGCAACGTCGACCGCCACGCCGGGGTCGACCGGGCCCGGCTGCGGGTCTCCCCCGTCGCCACGGGCCTGCGGGTCGTCGTCGAGGACGCGGGCACCGGGGTCCCGGCCGGACCCGACGAGGCTCCCGGCTTCGGGCTCACGGAGTCCATCGGCTCCCGGCTCGTCGAGGTCGGCGGCGCGGCGGAGGTCGGGCCCCGGCCCGGCGGCGGCACCCGGGTCGAGCTGCGCTGGCCGGCCCCGGCGGCGCCGTCGTCGCGCGCGGCCCGCCGCTCGGCGACGCTGCGCGCGACCTACGAGGGCGCGGTCACGCACACCGGGATGCTGCAGGTGCTGGGGCGCATCGCCTACCCGCTGCTGGCCGGCCACCTGGTCGTGGCCCTGACCTACAGCCACGACGCACCGCACCCGGTCCTGCTCCACCTCGCGGCGGCGGCGTACGCCGTGTGGACCTGGGCGTGCGTGCGCCGCCTGCGCGAGCGCCCACCGACCCTGCGGATGGGCGTGGCGTACGCCGTGGCGGCGCCGCTGTCCGTGCTCGTGGTGCTGCCGCTGACCGGGCCGGGGACCACCGAGGGCTTCGCGTCCTGGCCGATCAGCATCGCCACGGTGCCGATGGTGCTGCTGGTGTTCACGCTGCCGCGCCGCTACGTCGCGCTCTACACCCTGCCGAGCCTGCTGGTCGTGGTGGCGCTGGTGGCCCGCGACCCGGAGGCGAGCCTGGTCGGGTCGCTGGGCGCGCTCAACGCGACCACCACGCCGGTGGTGATCTCGTCGCTGTTCGGCGGCGCCATCCGGGCCAGCGGCCGACGGCTGGGCCGCGAGCGCCGGGAGCTGGCCCGCACCCAGGCCCGGGAGCGCAGCGCCGAGCTGCTCGAGGCGGCCCGCCGGCGCCACCTCGAGCACGCTCGCAGCGACGTGGCGCCGTTCATGCGCGACGTGGCCACCGGTGTGCTGCCGCTGACCGAGGAGGTCCGCGACCGGGCCCGGGCGCTCGCGCTGGAGACCCGCGACCACCTCTACGCGCCCGGCTTCTTCGACGAGGAGGGACGCCGCCGGGCCCGGGGCTTCCGCGACCGCGGCGGCCGCCTCGACCTGCGCGCGGGCGTCAGCGACGAGCTGCTCCCGACCGCGCCCCGCGCGCTGCTGGGCGAGCTCCTGGCCTCGCTGCCCGGCCACCACCGGGTGACGCTCTCGCCGCCCACGCCGATCTCCGCGGGCCGCCTCAGCGTGGTGCCGTCGGTGCCGGCCGACGACCTGTCGCGCTGGCGACGGGCCTTCCCCGCGCTCTCCTGGCAGCACGACGACTTCGTGACCACGGCGCTGTTCGAGGTGACCAGGCCCGACGCCGACCGGGGCCCCCGATCGGGGGGTGCTGCCCCGCCCCCCGCGACCGCTACCCAGGTGCCATGAGGGATCCACGCGCCATCGACCGCACCAGCGTCGCCGTGGTGGACAACCACGACGCGCTCTTCCCCGGCATCGAGGGACTGGTCAGCCGTCCCGGGTCGGGCCTGGTCCACGTCGGCTCCTTCACCAGCGTGCCGCCCGTGCTGGCGCTGGACTCCGCCCCCGACGTCGTCGTGCTCGACCTGCTGCTCGGGCGCCAGGACGAGAAGTCCACCTCCTGGATCCCGCAGCTGACCGCCCGCGGGTCGGTCGTGGTGGTGCACACCTCGGAGGAGCGCCCGGTGGAGCTGCGCCGCGCCGTGCGCGCCGGCGCCGCCGGCCTGGCCCTGAAGAACGACGGTGCCGCCTCGCTGCTCGAGGTCGTCCGGGAGTGCGCGGCCGGCGGCTTCGGCTGCACCAGCACGCTGGCGCGTGCCCTGATCACCGACGAGACCCTGGTCGCCCAGCTCTCGCCGCGCGAGGTGGAGACGCTCTCGGGCATCGACGACGGCCTCACCCGCCAGCAGATCGCCCGCCGGCTCGGCATCGAGGAGGGGACGGTGCGCTCCTACGTCAAGGAGGTCCGCCGCAAGTACGTCGAGCTCGGCCGCGAGGTCACCAACGCCAGCAGCCTGGTCCGCGAGGCGACCCGCGACGGCTACCTCGACTGAGCGCTGCTCCCGTTCGGGAGGGGCGACGCCGGTCGCGAGCCGCGCCTAGCCTGGCCGGGCAGGGGGCTCGGGCCCGCCTCGGCACGACGGTGCGGGATCACTGCCTCGTCGGGGCGGGCCCTTCCACGCCCCTCGCGGGGCAGGCGGCCGAGCCGGCAGGACGCGACCTGGGGGCGGCTCAGCCGCCGAGCGCCTCCGCGCAGGCGACGAGCACGGCACCCTGCACGCTCCCGGCCTGCTCGCGCAGCCGCGCCAGCTCGGCCGCGGGCGGTGGCGGGGCGAGCGCCGCGGCGTACGCCGTGAGGGTGGCCGCCGCCTCGCGGTAGGCGCGGACGAGCCCCGGGCTCTGCGCCTGCTCGGCGAACCAGCCGCTCTGCTCCCGGGCGGCCCGGACGGCACCGCGCAGCGCCGCGCGGTCGGCGGGGTCGGCGTCGAGGGCCTGGCGCAGCGTCGCGCGCCACTCGCCGAGGGCCGCCCGGCCGCACGCGGTGGCGTCGCCGCTCGCGACCGAGGCGCTGGGGGTCGTGGCCGCCGGCTGCTCCTCCGGGTCGGAGCCGCACCCCGCGAGGGCCAGCGCCAGCGCCCCCACGAGCACGCCGGACCGGATCGCACGGGCGGTGGACGGGACGGGGCGCACGGCGGTCCTTCCGGGACGGGGGGCGGGCCGGCGCCAGTCTGCCGGACCGCTCCCAGCCGCCCCGCGGACCGGAAACCGGTTGGTGGCCGGGCGTGGAGTCGGCTGGAATGGCCCCATGTCGCCCGCACCCCACCTGTCCACCCCGGAGCTGACCTACGTCGAGGACGACACCTTCGACCCCTGGCTGCGCGCCGTCGCGCGCGGCTTCCAGGAGGAGTTCCACGCCGACGAGACCGGCCTCGACCGGGCGGTGTTCGCCAACGACCGCAGCTTCGGGTTCGCCGTCGACGGCCGCTGGGTGGCGACCTGCGGGGCGCTGAGCCGGGCGCTGGTCGTGCCCGGCGGGGCGAGCGTGCCGACGGCGGCCGTGACCGTGGTGACCGTGCACGCGCCGTACCGCCGCCGCGGGCTGCTCACCGCGATGATGCGCCACCAGCTCGAGGACGTCGCCCGCCGCGGGGAGCCGCTGGCGACGCTGTGGGCCTCGGAGTCGCTGATCTACGGCCGCTTCGGCTACGGCCCCGCGGTGACCCGCGCGGTGCTGTCGGGCCAGACCCGCAAGCTCGACTTCCTGCCCGACGTCCGCACCGCCGGCTCGGTCGACGAGGTCACCCGCGAGGAGTTCCTCGCCCTGGCCGCGCCGCTGCACGAGCGGCTGCGGTCCTCGCGACCCGGCACCATGGCCCGCACCGGCGAGCGTGGCTGGGACTTCGCGACGTACGACGCGGAGCACGTGCGCGGCGGGGCCAGCGAGCTGCGCCACGTCGTCCACTACGACGAGGCGGGCCAGGCCGACGGCTTCGCGACGTACCGCTACAAGGAGGAGGACGACGGCGCCGAGACCGCCAGCGAGGTCCGCATCGGCGAGCTGTGGGCCGAGGAGCCGACGGCGCACGCGGGGCTGTGGCGCTACCTGCTCGACCTCGACCTGGTGCGCCGCTTCCGGCTGCGCAGCGGTCCCGTCGACGAGCCGCTGCGCCTGCTCGTCCGCGACGCCCGAGCGGTCGGCACCCAGGTCCTCGACGGCCTCTACGTGCGGGTGGTGGACGTCGCGGCGGCGCTGCGCGCACGCACGTACGCCGCCCCGCTCGACGTCGTCCTGGGGGTCGACGACCCCCTCCTCCCCGCCAACTCCGGCCGCTGGCGGCTGACGGCCGCGGGCCAGGGCGCCGCCGCAACGGTCGAGCGCGTGGACACCGAACCCGACGTCTCCCTGGGCGTCCTCGAGCTCGGCACCGTCTACCTCGGCGGCACCCGGCTTTCCGAGCTGCACCGCGTCGCCCGCGTCACCGAGCACACCCCCGGCGCCGTCGCCGCCGCCTCCGTCGCCTTCGCCACCGACCGGGCGCCCTGGTGCCCGGACTTCTTCTGAGGGGGGTCGGGGCCGCCGGAGGGGGGCCGTCGGCGGGCGCTCCTACGATGGAGCCGATGACCCTCCTCCCCCGCCTCCAGGTCGCCACCCGAGCCGACGTGCCGCCGTTCCACGTGATGGACCTGCTCGCGGCCGCCCAGCGCCGTCAGCTGTCGCACGGCGACCTGGTCAACTGCGTCGCCGGGCAGCCCTCGACGGGGGCGCCGCGGGCCGTGCGCGAGGAGGCCAAGCGGCTGCTCGACCAGGACGTGCTCGGCTACACCGTCTCGACCGGCATCCCCAACCTGCGCCAGGCCGTCGCCGACCACCACCGGCGCACGAGCGGCATCGAGGTCGACCTCGACGACGTCATCCTCACGACCGGCTCCTCCGGCGGCTTCCTGCTGGCCTTCCTGGCCTCCTTCGAGCCCGGCGACCGCGTCGTGATGGCCCGGCCCGGCTACGCCTGCTACCGCAACGTCCTGGCCGCGCTCGGCTGCGAGGTGGTCGAGGTCGACTGCGGCCTCGAGACCCGCTTCCAGCCGACGGTCGAGCTGCTCGACGCGGTCGAGGGGCCGATCGCGGGGCTCGTGATCGCCTCGCCGGCCAACCCGACCGGCACGATGGTGGCGCCCGACGAGCTGGCCGGGATCGCCGCGTGGTGCGAGGCCCGCGGCGTACGCCTGGTGAGCGACGAGATCTACCACGGCATCACCTACGGCGACCCGGCCGATCCGGCCACCGTCGCGACCAGCTCCGCGTGGGAGACCTCGCGCACGGGCGTGGTCTTCGGGTCGTTCAGCAAGTACTTCTCGATGACCGGCTGGCGCCTGGGCTGGATGCTGGTGCCCGAGGACCTGCGCCGGCCCGTCGAGGTGCTGACCGGCAACTTCACGATCTGCCCGCCGGCGCTGAGCCAGCACGCCGCGCTGGCCGCCTTCACCCCCGAGTCGTACGCCGAGCTCGACGGCCACGTCGCGCGCTACGCCGCCAACCGCCGGCTGCTCCTCGACCGGCTGCCGGCCCTCGGCATCGACCGGCTGGCGCCCGCGGACGGCGCGTTCTACGTGTACGCCGACATCGGCCACCTCCTCGAGCGCGACGGCGACTCCTACGCCTGGTGCCTGCGGCTGCTCGCCGAGACCGGTGTGGCCACCGCCCCGGGCCGCGACTTCGACACCCGGCGCGGCGACGAGTTCGTCCGGCTCTCCTTCGCGGGCGGCACCGCCGAGATCGCCGAGGGCCTCGACCGGCTCGCGGCCTGGCTGCCGACCTCGGCCTGAGCCCGCGTGCTCAGCCCGGGCTGAGCAGCGCGACGCTGTCCGGGGCGGCCGGGCGTTCCTAGCGTGGATCCACCGGGCCGGACCGCGGCCCGCCACCTCCTGGAGACCACCATGCCCGCGATCGCCGCTCGTCACCTCTCCCGCGCCCTGGCCGCCACCGTCGCTGCCGCCGCCTGCACCACGCTGCTCACCGCCCCCGCGCTGGCCCAGACCCGCACGCTGCACGACGCGACCGGCGACGTGGTCTCGGGCCCCGAGGAGGTCGACCTCCCGACCACGCCGGAGCCGGACCGCACGGCCGGCGACGTGACCAGCATCCGTGTCGAGCACCGGCGCCACGTCGTACGCCTGGTGATGCGCGAGGCCGAGGTGCCGGAGGTGACCGGTGACGCGATGGCGGTGCACGTCCTGAGCCTGCGCACCGACGAGGGCAAGCGCGCCGAGCTCGACCTCGTCACCTCGGCCGATCGCCCGCAGGGGCAGCGGGTGTGGAGCTTCGGCGAGCGCACCAGCTGCCGCGGGCTGCGGACCACCGTGTCGTACGCCGACGACGAGGTCCGCGTGACCATCCCCCGTCGCTGCCTCTCGGCGCCGCGCTGGGTGAAGGTCGGCGGTGGCGCCGGCGTGCTGGACGGCGACCGCCTGTTCGCCGACGACGCGCAGCTCGACGGCGAGGTCCGCCAGGACGTCGTGCTGGGCCCGAAGGTGCGCCGGGGCTGAGGGCTGCGGTGGGGGTGCGGCGGTGGAGGTGGCGCCCGGGGAGGTCGGTAGTCCGCGAGGTGGCGCCCGGGGGAGGTCGGTAGTCCGCGACGTTCGGCAGGGACGAACCGGACAGTGGGATGCCGAACGTCGCGGACTACCCGGCCTCGGGCAGTTTCCCCGGCCGACCGGGTAAACTGCCCCGCCCGGACAAGTCCGACTTGCTGGGCCAGAACCGGCTAGACCACCTCACAATTCGCCGTACGCCGACCCCGGGGGCGTCCTAGCGTCGCGTCGTCCCACCCGTCCTGTGCTCTCGGGAGCTGCTGTGCCCCTGTCGCGTCGCCGTGCCGCGCGTCCTGTCCTGCTCGTCCTCGCGCCGCTGCTGGCCGCGGCGACCCTGCTCGGCCCGACCGCTGCCGAGGCGGCCAGCCACACCGGGGCCGACGCCGCCTCGGACGTGGTGGTGAGCACGGGCGCCAAGCCGGGCAAGGTCGACGCCGACCACCGCAACGGTGACGTGCTCTCGGCCACGGTGGTCCACGGCCCCAAGGCGGTCACGCTCTCCCTCGGCTTCGCCAAGCTGGTGCGGACGGGGGCGTGGCAGCGCCACTTCTTCCGCCTGGTGACCGACGAGGGCGTGCGCCGCGAGCTCGTCGTCGACGCCGCACCGGGCCGCTGGTCCGGCCGGGCGACCCTGACCGGGCTCGACCAGCACCTCGAGGCGTGCGACGTCCGACCCACCATCACCTATGCCGCCGACAGCACCGCGCGGGTCCGCGTCGTGCTCCCGCGGGTCTGTCTGAGCGGCCCGTCGTGGGTCCGCGTCTCGGCCGGGACGGTCACCGCGTCGGGCAGCTCGGTGCACGCCGACGACGCCCGCACCCAGGGCAAGCTGTACGACGCCCCGGTGTTCGGACCGAAGGTCGCCCGCGGCTGATCGGGACGTCCCCGGCCCCGGGCCCCGTGGACTCCGACGACGATGTGTGACTACGGTCACACATCCGCCCCGACTCGGAGGAGCCCACCATGACCCAGCACGACACCAGCCCGACCGACCTGGAGGACCACCTCCGCCGCAGCTCGCAGGCGCTGACCCGACGCAGCCTGCTGCTCGGCACCGGCGCCGCCGGGCTCGCGATCGGCCTGGCCGGCCGCTCCGACGCGCTCTACACCTCGATGCCCGAGGCCGGCCGGCGCGGGCCGCGCCGCGGCTACGGACCGCTGGTGCGCGACCCCCGCGGCATCCTCGACCTGCCGCGCGGGTTCTCCTACCGGATCCTCTCGCGCGAGGGGCAGCCGATGCGCTCCGGCGGCGGCCTGGTCCCCAGCAACCACGACGGCATGGGCAGCTTCAAGACGGCCCGTGGCGGCTTTCGGCTGGTGCGCAACCACGAGGTCTACCCCGACGCCGAGCACTTCGTGCCGACCGAGGGGCTCGCCACGACGTACGACCCCGGCGCCGGCGGTGGCACCACCAACCTGCTGCTCAGCTCGAGCCTGAAGGTGCGCGCCGAGTACGTCAGCCTCGGCGGCACGGCCATCAACTGCTCGGGCGGCATCACCCCGTGGGGCACCTGGCTGACCTGCGAGGAGACCGAGGACAAGGCCGGCGTGGGCAACTACGAGAAGGACCACGGCTGGATCTTCGAGGTCGACCCCTACGACAACACCCGCAACGCCGACCCGTTCCCGCTCAAGGACATGGGTCGGTTCATGCACGAGGCGGTGGCCATCGACCCCGGCACCGGCATCGCCTACGAGACCGAGGACGCCTTCTCCGGCGCCCCGCTCGGCAGCTACTACCGCTTCGTGCCCAACAAGCCCGGCGGCGGCTACGGCTCGCTGCGGGCCGGCGGCAACCTGCAGGCGCTGCACGTCCCGGGGCTGGAGGACCTCAGCACGGTGCGCGAGGCCGGCACGACGTTCCGCGACATCGAGTGGCTCGACGTGCCCGACCCGACGGCGGCGCAGACCCCCACCCGCGCCCAGGACTACCCCAAGCCGATCACCCGCGGCCAGAAGCTCGAGGGCGCCTGGTGGGGCCGGTCGGACCACTCGTCGTACTTCGTCTCCTCGTTCGCGCGACCCAAGGACGGCTCGCAGCGCAGCCACGACGGGCAGGTGTGGCGCTACGACCCGCGGCGCAACACCCTGACGCTGGAGCTGATCTTCCTCGGAGACGACTCCGACGACCGCTACGAGTGCCCCGACAACATCTGCGTCTCGCCGTACGGCGGGCTGATGATCTGCGAGGACTCCTCGGGCGAGAACTACCTGCTCGGCACGACCGCCGGAGGCGACCCGTTCGTCTTCGCGCGCAACCGCCAGCAGATCGGCGGAGGCAACACCGGTGAGCTGTCCGGGGTGTCGTTCTCGCCGGGTGGCCGGGTGATGTTCTTCAACGTCTACGACCCCGGCACGACGTTCGCCGTGACGGGGCCGTGGAAGCGGCGCTGAGGCTCAGCCCCTGACGCTCATCCCCGGGGGCGCGCGAGGAAGGCGGCCATCGCCTCGCGCGCCCCGTCGGAGGCGAACAGCCGCGAGCTGAGGCTGGCCATCTCCTCGGCGCGGGCGTCGATGTGGGCCACCAGGTCGCGCGCGAGCAGCGCCTTGGTCTCGCGCAGCCCCTGCGGGTGGGCCTGGCGCAGGCCCTCGCAGGCCTCCTCGACGGCGGCGTCGAGCTGCTCCGGCGGCACCGACCGGGTGACCAGGCCCATCGTCGCCGCCTCGTCGGCCCCGAAGGTGCGCCCGGTGAGGAAGGTGTCAGCCGCTGCCCGGCTGGTCAGCCGCGGCAGCACCGTCAGCGAGATCACCGCGGGGGCCAGCCCCAGCCGGCTCTCGGTGAAGGCGAAGGTCACGTCGTCGCTGCACAGCACCACGTCGCTGGCGGCCACGATGCCCAGCCCACCCGCCCGCACCGGCCCCGCGAGCCGGGTGACGACGGGCTTGGGGTGGGTCACCAGACGGCGCTGCAGGGCGACCAGGGCCCGCGCCCCCTCGTCCATGCCGCCCGCGCCGGCCTCCTTGAGGTCGGCCCCGCTGCAGAACACCCGGTCCGCCGAGCGGACGACCACCACCCGCGCCTCCTCGTCGGCCGCCGCCCGGTCGAGGCCGTCGAACAGCTGCGTCACGAGCGCCGCCGAGAGGGCGTTGCGGTTGTGCGGCGAGTCGAGCGTCAGGGTCGCGACGGCGTCGCGGACGTCGTACCTCACCAGGGTGGCGTCGGTCATGCGGTCCTCCGGGGGCGAGCGTGTCGGGGCGGGGCGGGGCGGGTCGGCGCATGTAACGCTCCGTTACCAGCGGCGTACACCCGTCGTGGCGGTCACTCGGTGACAGCAACGGAGCGTTACATGCGGTGCGGTGCGGCGCCGTGCGGCGCCGGGCTGGGCGCCGGCCTCAGTACGACTTCGGGAGGCCGAGGGAGTGCATGCCGACGAAGTTGAGGATCATCTCGCGGCTGACGGGGGCGATCCGGCCGGCGCGGGCGGCGACGAGGAGGCCGGCGACGCCGTACTCCTGGGTGATGCCGTTGCCGCCGTGGGACTG
Organism: Nocardioides scoriae; assembly: GCF_900104965.1. Taxonomy (NCBI): domain Bacteria; kingdom Bacillati; phylum Actinomycetota; class Actinomycetes; order Propionibacteriales; family Nocardioidaceae; genus Nocardioides; species Nocardioides scoriae. The sequence goes on from NZ_LT629757.1 coordinate 2,646,842, forward strand.
CACGGCGCGGTCGGCGGCGTCGCAGGCGGCCTCGGCGGCGGCGTACTTGGCCATGTTGGCGGCCTCGCCCGCACCCGCGTCGTCGCCGGAGTCGTAGAGGGCCGCGGCCTTCTGCGTCATCAGGCGGGCCAGCTCGATCTCGATCTTCGACTGGGCCAGCGGGTGCGCAATGCCCTGGTGGGCGCCGATGGGGGTGCCCCACACCTCCCGCTCCTTGACGTACGCCGCGGCCTTGTCGAGGGCGAACCGGGCCAGGCCGGTCGAGAACGACGCCGCCATGATGCGCTCGGGGTTGAGCCCGGCGAACAGCTGCACCAGGCCGCCGTCCTCGTCGCCCACCACCGCGTCGGCGGGCAGCCGGACGTCGTCGATGAAGACCTGGAACTGCTTCTCGGGGCTGACGATCTCCATCGGGATCGGGTGGGCCTCGAAGCCGGGGGCGTCGGTGGGGACGACGAAGAGCACCGGCTTGACCCGGCCGGTGCGGTCGTCGCCGACCCGAGCGACCACCAGCACGTGGTCGGCCTCGTCGACGCCCGAGATCCACACCTTGCGGCCGTTGAGCACCCACTCGTCGCCGTCGCGGCGCCCGGTGGTCGTGATGTTGTGGGTGTTGGTGCCGGCGTCGGGCTCGGTGATGGCGAAGGCCATCGTCGCGGTGCCGTCGCAGATCCCGGGCAGCCAGCGCTGCTTCTGCTCCTCGGTGCCGAACCGCTCGATGACGGTGCCGCAGATGGCCGGGCTGACCACCATCATCAGCAGCGGGCAGCCCTGGGCGGCCAGCTCCTCGCAGACGGCCGCGACGTCGCCGATGCCACCGCCGCCGCCGCCGTACGCCTCGGAGATGTTGGCCCCGAGGAAGCCGGCCTTGCCGATGGCCAGCCACAGGTCGGTGGTCTTCTCGCCCTCGCGGGCGCAGCGGGTGAAGTACTCCCGGCCGTACGTCGAGGCCAGCTTCGCGACCTCCCGGCGCAGCGCCAGTCGCTCCTCGGACTCCGTGAAGGTGCTCATGCCGTCTCCTGCTCCTCGTGCGTTGCTGGTTGGTTCGTGACCACGGCGAGCACGTCGCCCGCCGCCACCTGCACCCCGGCGGCGACGAGGTCGGTGACGACGCCGTCGACGGGGGCCTTGATCGTGTGCTGCATCTTCATCGCCTCCAGGACGACGACCGCCTGGCCCGCGCTGACCGGCGCGCCCTCGGCGACGGGGACGCCCACCACCGTGCCAGGCATCGGCGCCAGCAGCGACCCCTCCGCCAGGACGTCGGCGGGGTCGACGAAGCGCGGCACCTCGCGCAGACGCGCGGACCCGAGTCCGCCGTCGAGGAGCAGCTCACGCTGGCCGGGCGCGGCGGTCGGGGACATGTGTCCGCGCGTCTGCGTGCGGACGCCGTCGACCTCCAGCACCACGAGGTCGGGCGCGGCGCTGACCACGACCAGGTCGTCGCGGGTGGCGTGGCGGTAGCCGTCGCGGCCGGCGTGCCACTCCACGACCCGTGGCTCCCCGTCCAGGTCGGGCGCCTCCAGGACGGTCCGCTGGGGCTGGGAGACGACGTTGCGCCAGCCGACCGGCGCACCCCGCTGCACCCGGCGGGCGAGGCGGTCGCGCTCGGCCAGCATGACCGCCGCGGCGAGGGCCAGGGGCTCGCGGTCGCCGCTGCGTCCGCGCGGCACCTCGGGGTGGGTGGTGAGGAACTCCGTCGACAGCTCGCCGGCCAGGAACGCCTCGTGCGTCAGCACCGCCACCAGCAGGTCCCGGTTGGTGCGCACGCCGTGCAGCCGCGCCCGGCGCAGCGCCCCGGCCAGCCGTCGCGCCGCCAGCTCGCGGGTCGGCGCCCAGGCGATCACCTTGGCCAGCATCGCGTCGTAGTGCGTGGAGACCTCGTCGCCGGTCGCGAACCCGGAGTCGAGCCGGATCCCCGGCCCGGTCAGCGGACCGAAGCAGACGTCGACGTCCGGGACCTCGAAGCCGGCCAGCGTGCCGCTCTGGGGGCGGTAGTCGGCGGCGGGGTCCTCGGCGTACAGCCGGACCTCGATGGCGTGCCCGACCGGCCCCTCGGGACCGTCGCCGCGCGACCTGCTCGGGGACCGGAGGTCGAGCCCCCCGGCGACCTGGAGCTGCAGCTCCACGAGGTCGACGCCGAAGACCGCCTCGGTGACGGGGTGCTCGACCTGCAGGCGGGTGTTCATCTCCAGGAAGGCGACCCGGTCGCCGGAGACCATGAACTCCACCGTGCCGGCGCCGACGTACCCGATCGCCTCGGCGGCGCTGCGGGCCGCGGCGTGCAGGGTGCGCCGCACGTCGTCGGACAGGCCGGGCGCCGGCGCCTCCTCGACGACCTTCTGGTGGCGTCGCTGGACCGAGCAGTCGCGCTCGCCCAGCACCAGCACGCCGCCGTGCGCGTCGCCCACGACCTGGACCTCGACGTGGCGGCCGTGCTCGAGGTAGGCCTCCACGAAGACCGTGCCGTCGCCGAACGCCGAGGCCGCCTCGGCCTGCGCGCCCGCCACCGCCTCCGCGAGGTCGTCGAGCGTGCGCACCACCCGCATGCCGCGGCCGCCGCCACCGGCCGAGGCCTTGACCAGCACCGGCAGGTCGGCCTCGGAGACCGCGCCCGGGTCGAGGTCGGTCAGCACCGGCACGCCCGCGGCCGCCATCAGCCGCTTGGCCTTGATCTTGGAGCCCATCGCCTCGATCGACGCCGGCGTCGGGCCCACCCAGGTCAGGCCGGCGTCGAGGACCGCGCGGGCGAAGCCGGCGTTCTCGGACAGGAAGCCGTAGCCCGGGTGCACCGCGTCGGCCCCGGCCCGGCGGGCGGCGTCGACCACGAGGTCGGCGCGGAGGTAGGTCTCGGACGGGGTGGAGCCCGGCAGGTGGACCGCGACGTCGGCCTCGCCGACGAACGGCAGCCCCGCGTCGGCGTCGGAGTGCACCGCCACGGTCTCGATGCCGAGCCGGCGGCAGGTCGCGAACACGCGCCGCGCGATCTCGCCGCGGTTGGCCACGAGCAGCCGGGTGATGGTCATGTCGCTCCTCACGTGCGGAACACCCCGAAGCGGCTGGTGCCCTCGACGCGGTGGTGGGAGGTGATCACGGACAGGCAGATCCCCAGGACCGTGCGGGTGTCGCGCGGGTCGATGACGCCGTCGTCGTAGAGCATCCCGGAGAGGAAGAACGGCATGCTCTGCTCCTCGATCTGGGCCTCGACGAGCTCCTTGATGCCGGCGAACCCCTCGGCGTCGAAGGTCTGGCCGCGGGACTCCGCGGACTGCCGGGCGACGATCTCCATCACCCCGGCCAGCTGCGCCGGGCCCATCACCGCCGACTTGGCGCTCGGCCAGGTGAAGAGGAACCGCGGGTCGTAGGCGCGACCGTTCATCCCGTAGTTGCCCGCGCCGTACGACGCCCCGAGGACCACCGTCAGGTGGGGCACGGTGCTGTTGCTGACCGCGTTGATCATCTGGGCGCCGTGCTTGATGATGCCGCCCTGCTCGTACTCCGCCCCGACCATGTAGCCGGTCGTGTTGTGCAGGAACAGCAGCGGCACGTCGACCTGGTTGGCGAGCTGGATGAACTGCGTCGCCTTCTGCGCCTCCTCGGAGAACAGCACGCCCTGGGCGTTGGCGAGGATGCCGACCTGGTGGCCGTGGATCCGCGCCCACCCGGTGACCAGCGACGCGCCGTAGAGCGGCTTGAACTCGTCGAAGACCTGGCCGTTGGTCGGCGAGACGCCGTCGGCCAGGTGGGCGATCACCTCGCGCGGGTCGAACGGCTCCTTGAGGTCGGTGGGGATCAGGTCGAGCAGGTCGTCGGGGTCCAGCGCCGGCTCGGTGTACGCCGCAGGGCCCGCGCTGGCGGCCGGGCTCGTCGGGGACCACCGGTCGGGGTTGAGCCGCGCCACGATCCGCCGCCCGATCCGGATGGCGTCGTGCTCGTCGACGGCGAGGTAGTCCGCGAGGCCGGAGGTCCGCGCGTGCATCTCGGCGCCGCCCAGCGACTCGTCGTCCGACTCCTCGCCGGTGGCCATCTTGACCAGCGGCGGCCCGCCGAGGAACACCTTCGCCTGCCCCTTGACCATCACGGTGTAGTCGCTCATCCCGGGCACGTAGGCGCCGCCCGCGGTCGAGTTGCCGAAGACCAGCGCGATCGTCGGCTGCTTGCGGGCGCTGGAGCGGGTCAGGTCGCGGAAGACCTTGCCGCCGGGGATGAAGATCTCCTTCTGGGTCGGCAGGTCGGCGCCGCCGGACTCGACCAGCGAGATCGTCGGCAGGCCGTTCTCCTCGGCGATCTGCGCCGCCCGGAAGCCCTTGCGCACCGTCCACGGGTTGCTCGCGCCGCCCTTGACCGTCGGGTCGTTGGCGGTGATGAGGCACTCCACGCCCTCGACGACGCCGATGCCGGTGACCAGGCTGGCGCCGACCGCGAAGTCCGACCCCCAGCCGGCCAGCGGGCTCAGCTCGAGGAACGCGCTGCCCGGGTCGACGAGCAGCTCGATCCGCTCGCGCGGGAGCAGCCTGCCGCGGGCGTGGTGGCGCTCGACGTACTTCGGCCCGCCGCCGGCCACCGCCTTGGCCTGCTCGGCCTCGAGCTCGGCGATCTTGCCGAGCATCGACGCGCGCCGGTCGGCCGCGACGTCGTCCACGGCGCTCATGCGGTGTACCCCAGCAGGCGGGCACTCAGGTCGGTCAGCACTTCGGTCGCTCCTCCTCCGATGCCGAGGATCCGGGAGTCGCGGTAGTGCCGCTCCACCTCGGTCCCGTGCAGGTAGCCGGTGCCGCCGTGCAGCTGCACCGCCCGGTCGACGACGTGGTCGCAGGCCTCGACGGCCGTCTGCTTGGCCAGGCAGGCCTCCGCGACGACGTCCTCCCCCGCGACGTGCCGCGCGGCGACGTGGCGGGTGTAGACGCGGGCGGTCTCGACCTGCCGGTGCATCTCGACCAGCTGGTGCTGCACCACCTGGCGGCTGGCCAGCGGGCGGCCGAAGGTCTCCCGCTCCCGTGCGTACGCCGCGGCGAGCGCCAGCGACCGCGCCGCGATCCCGTAGGCGTGCACGGCCAGCGCGATCCGCTCGACGACGAACTGCTCGGCGATCTGGACGAAGCCGCTGTGCTCCTCGCCGACGAGGTTCGCGACGGGGACGCGCACGTCGGCGTACGCCAGCTCGGCGGTGTCGGAGCAGTGCCAGCCCATCTTGCCCAGCGAGCGGTCGACGGTGAACCCGGGCGTGCCCTTCTCGACCACGAGCAGGCTGATGCCGCCGTGACCGGGGCCGCCGGTGCGCACCGCGGTGGTCACGAAGTCGGCCCGCACCCCGCTGGTGATGAAGGTCTTGGTGCCGTTGACGACGTAGTGGTCGCCGTCGCGCACTGCGGTCGTGCGCAGGCGCGCGACGTCGGAGCCGCCGCCGGGCTCGGTGACGGCCAGCGCACCGATCAGCTCCCCCGCCAGGGTCGGGCGCACCCAGCGGTCGACCTGCTCGGGGGTGCCGCGGGCCGCGAGGTGCGGCAGCGCGATGCCGGCGGTGAACAGCCCGGCGGCCAGCCCCGAGGACCCGCCCGCGGCGAAGAACGCCTCCTGCAGCGCGACGGAGTCGAGCAGGGTGCCGCCCTCGCCGCCGACCGCCTCGGGGAAGGAGAGGCCCAGCAGGCCGGCCCTCGCCGCGGCCTGGTGGAGCGAGCGCGGGATCTCCCCGGCGTCCTCCCAGTCCTGCAGGTGGGGCAGCACCTCGCGGCGCACCAGCTCGGCCGTCGACTCCTGCAGCGCGCGCTGCTCGTCGGTCCAGGCTCCCGGTCCCTGAGCGTGTCGAAGGGTCACAGCAGCTCCTGGGGGACGTCGACGTGACGCGAGCGCAACCACTCGCCCAGCGCCTTGGCCTGCGGGTCGAACCGGGTCGAGGCGGCCACCCCGTCGCCGAGCAGGCCGCGCACCAGCACGTTGACGCCGTGCAGGTTGGGCAGCCCGACCACCTCGACCTCGAGGTCGGCGGCCTCGGGCAGCAGCGCCTTGACGCGTGCGGGCGTCACGAAGCCGGCCAGCCACCGCCCGCGCGCCTCCTGCAGCTCGCCCGAGCGGGCCCACAGGCCCACGTTGGCGTCGCCGCCCTTGTCGCCGGACCGGGCGTGGACGAAGGTGCCGAGCGGGACCCTTCGAGACGGCTGCCGCGCCCCCTCCTCCGGGACCGACCCCACCTCGGACGACGCCTCGCTCCCCGAGTTCCCCCCGTTCCCTGAGGAAGGACGAAGTCCTGTCTCGAAGGGTCCTGTCTCGAAGGGTGTCCCGAAGGGTCCGGTCTCGGGGACCACCTCGGTCGTGCCGTCGGGCAGGTGCACGGTGTGGGTGACGACGTCGCGGTCGACGTACGCCGGCCGGTAGACGCCGTACGGCACGGCGGGGCCGGGGGGCGAGGTGAGCGTGAAGCCGGGGTACGACGCCAGCGCGAGCTCCACGCCGACGGCGGTGAAGGCCTTGCCGACGGGGTCGGGCGAGGGGTCCTTGACGCTGACCCGCAGCAGGCACGAGGCCCCCTCCTCGGTGTCGGCGTCCTCCTGCGGTGCCCGGGTCCGCGACCAGGTGACCTCGGCGGCACCGAGGCGCGGCTCGAGCTGCGCCCGCACCCAGGCGGCCTTCTCGTCGAGGTCGAGACCGGTCAGCACCAGCTCGAGCTGGTTGCGCCAGCCGCCGAGCTCGTTGACGCAGACCTTGAGCCGGGCGGGCGCGGGGAGGCCGCGGACCCCGGAGACGCGCACCCGGTCGGGGCCCTCCTGGTGCAGCACGACCGAGGTGAGGTCGACGGTGACGTCGGGGCCGAGGTAGGCGGTCGTCTGCACCTCGTACATCAGCTGCGCGGTGACGGTGTCGACCGAGACCAGCCCGCCGGTGCCGTCGTGCTTGGTGATCACGCTGCTGCCGTCGGCGGCGACCTCGGCGATCGGGAAGCCGAGCGGCCGGGCGTCGCGGGCCAGCTCGAGGAAGCCGGAGAAGTTGCCCCCGGTGGCCTGGGTGCCGCACTCGACCACGTGGCCGGCGACGACGGCCCCGGCGAGCTGGTCGAGGTCGGCGGGCGTCCAGCCGTGGTGCCAGGCGGCGGGGCCCACGACCACCGACGCGTCGGTGACGCGACCGGTCACGACGACGTCGGCGCCGGCCTCCAGCGCCCGGGCGATGCCGAAGCCGCCGAGGTAGGCGTTGGCGGTGAGCGCGCCGTCGAGCCCGAGCTCGGCCGCGCGGGGCGCGAGGTCGTCGCCGTCGACCCAGGCGATCGACGGCGAGAGGCCGAGCCCGTCGGCCACCTCGCGCAGCCGGGCCGCGAGGCCGGCGGGGTTGAGGCCGCCCGCGTTGGAGACCAGCCGCACGCCCCGCTCCAGCGCCAGGCCGAGGCAGTCCTCGACCTGCCGCACGAAGGTCCGGGCGTAGCCCGTCGAGGGGTCCTTGAGCCGGTCACGGCCCAGGATCAGCATCGTCAGCTCGGCCAGGTAGTCGCCGGTGACCACGTCGAGGGGTGCCCCGCCCTCCAGCACCTCGCGCATGGCCGAGAGCCGGTCGCCGTAGAAGCCGCTGCAGTTGGCGACGACCAGGGGCCGCGCGGCGTCGGGGAGGCTCACGCCACCGGGCCCGCGGGGTCGTCGAGACCCGTGGCGCCGGGCGCGCGGCCCGGTCCGGGCGGGCCGGCGAAGGCCTGCGCGAGGTCGAGCCAGCGGTCGGCGACGGGCCCCACCGCCGTCAGGTCGAGGTCGTCGCGGTGGCGGCGCTGGGTCACCCGCAGGCAGAAGTCGTACGCCGACCCGGTGACCCGCTGCTCGGCCGCCTCGTCGCCCCAGGTCCAGGCCTCGCCCGACGGCGCGACCAGCTCGACGCGGACCTCCTCGGTCGGCGCGGGCAGCCCGTGGGTGGCGAACGCGAACCCGCGGGTCCGCACCCCCAGGTGGGCGACGTGGCGGATCCGGTCGGTCGGGAGCACCACCGCGTCGAGCGCGTCGGCGACGTCGAGCGCGTGCGCCCAGGTCTCCATGAAGCGGGCGGTGGCCATCGAGGTGGCGCTCATCGGCGGCCCGAACCACGGCATCCTCCGTCCCTCGGGGGCGCTGCGCAGCGCGGCGGCCAGGGCCGCGCGGCCAGCCCGCCACCGGGCCAGCAGGTCGGCGGGCGGCACCCGACCGCCGGCCAGCGCCTCGGCGTCGACGAACCCGTCGGGGTCCTCCAGCGCGCGGAGCACCAGTGCGTCCCAGACGTCCTTGCTGGTGGCGGCGGCGACCGCGGCGTCGTCGGTCCAGGCCAGGTGGGCGACCTGGGTGGCGACGTCCCAGCCGGGCGCCGGGGTCGGCGTGCGCCAGCCGGTCTCGTCGAGGTCGGCGACCAGCCGCTCGAGCTGCGCACCCTCCGCCTCCAGGTCGGCGAGGACCTGCTCCAGCACGTTCATGCGGCCTCCAGGGCGGCGTCGAGGGTCTGCGCCCAGGCCGCGAGGATGCGTCCCCGGCGGGCGGTGTCGTCGCTGATCGTGTTGGCCAGGCCCAGGCCGCGCACCAGGTCGAGGGTGCCCTGGACCAGCTCGCGGACGCCGGGACGGCTCTCGTCGACGCCGAGCGCGGCGACGGCGATCCGGTGGGCGTCGCGGCCCACCCGCTGCTCCAGCGGCAGCACCGCGGCGTGCAGCGCGGGGTCGGTGCGCGCCGCCACCCACAGCTCGAGCGCGGCGGAGAAGACCGGCGAGGTGAAGTGGTCGGCGAACATCTCCAGCACCGCGCGCGTGCGTCGCCTGCCCGTCGGCAGCCCCGCCGCGGCGGCCCGCAGCTCCTCGCCGCGGACCTCGCTCAGGTGGGCCACCGCCGCGAGGACGAGGTCGCTCTTGGTCGGGAAGTGGTGCAGCTGGGCCCCGCGGCTCACCCCGGCGCGCTGGGAGACCAGCGTCGTGGAGGTGCCGGACCAGCCGTGCTCGACCAGGCACTCGATGGTGGCCTCGAGCAGCCGCTGCCGCATGGCGCGGGTGCGCTGCTCCTGGGGCACCCGCGTCGTGGTCACCGGGCGATCCTCGCCCGCTCACCAACAAACAGTCAAGACTGACTTTTAGTGGGTCCGCGCGCCGCGCCGCGCGGCGACGAGCACGACGACCGCCGCGGCCCACGACAGCGCGGCCGCGACCACCACCGCCACCTGCCAGCCGTCGACCACCGCGGCGGCACCGGCGCCCGGGCCGGCGTGCTGGACCAGGACCGAGAACAGCGTGATGCCGCACGCGGCCCCGAGGTAGCGCGCGGTGTTGTTGGTGCCCGACCCCATGGCCGCCCGGTCGGGCGGCACGTGGGCCACCGCCTCGCGCCCCAGGCCCGCGTTGAGCACCCCGGTGGCCAGGCCCGCGACCGCCAGCGCCGGCACCAGCCGCCAGGCCGAGGAGCCCGTGGTGAGGCCGAGCCCCAGGAGCTGGCCGGCGCCGACCACGACGAGGGCGACGCCGAGCGTGGCCGAGCCCGACAGCGGCAGCGCGACCCGGCGCACCAGCAGCGAGGTGCCCACGCTGGTCGCCGACCACACGAGGATCAGCCAGGTCGCGGTCCACACCCCCTCCCCCAGGCCGAGCTGCACGACCAGCGGCACGTTGGAGGTCATCGCGATGATCCCCAGGCCCACCCCCAGGGCCCCGACCGTCGCGGCCAGGAACCCCGGCTCGGCCAGCAGCCGCAGCTCCACCATCGGCTCGGCGACCCGGCGCTCGACCACCACGAAGGCGACCAGCGAGGCCACCGCCAGCGCCAGCAGCGCGACGACGAGCGGCGAGAGCCCCGCCCGGATCCCCGTCAGGCCCGCGACCAGGAGCGTGAGGCCACCGGCGAGGGCGATCGTCCCCGCGACGTCCAGCCGCCTCGGGTGGGCCGCCCGCGACTCGCCCAGCCCGCGAGCGCTCGGCACCACGAGGGCCAGCACGAGCACGGCCGTCAGCGCGTAGCCCTCGCGCCACCCGGTGCCGACGTCGAGGCCGGCCGCCAGGAGCGCGCCCACCGTGATGCCCAGGCCCACGCTCGCGCCCCACACGCCGGTCGCCCGGCCGCGCTCGACGGGGTCGGTGAAGGTGTGGGCCAGGATCGCCAGCCCGCAGGAGAGGACCGCGGCGCCGCCGAGGCCCTCCACGACGCGGGCCCCGACGAAGACCGCGCTGACGGGGGCCAGCGCGCACAGCAGCGCCCCGAGGCCCATGACGGCCAGGCCGCCGACGTACACCCTCCGGCGGCCGCGGGCGTCGCCCAGCGCCCCGCTGGCCAGCAGGCCCGCCGCGAGGCCGACGCTCATCGAGCTGAGGATCCAGGCACGGGCACCCGACCCCGACCCGAGGTCGGCGGCGGTCGCCGGCACGGTCGACATCGGGGTCACGTAGGTGACCAGCACCAGCGCGGTCCCGAGCGCCACGAGCAGCACCGGCCGCTCGGGACGCACGGCGTCGAGGGGCGGACGGGGGGTCGGTTTGACTTCCGAACTCACTCGCGGCAACGTAGCAGCGAAACGCCCGCACGACCACCCCGTGCCCCCCGCTGTCCCTGCCCCCGGCCACCCCGCGACCCGCTCGGAGCCCCATGCCCACCGTCCCGCTGGCCCCGCTCGCCGCCCTGCCCGGCCGACCGTGCCCGATGGCCGCGTCGCTGGAGGTCGTCGGCGAGCGGTGGGCGCTGCTGGTGGTGCGCGAGGTGGCGCTCGGCCAGCACCGCTTCTCCGGGATCGTCGCCGGCACCGGCGCGCCCCGGGACCGGGTGACCGCCCGGCTGCGCAGCCTGGTGGCGGCCGGGGTGCTGGAGCGGCGGCAGTACCAGTCCGGCCCGGACCGCTTCGACTACCACCTCACCGACGCCGGGCGCGACCTGCTGCCGGTGCTCGACGCCCTCGTCGGCTGGGGCCGGGTCCACGCCGTGCACCCCGACGACCCCGACCTGCCCCGACACCGGCGACGCCGCTGGGTCGACCCCGCCACCCCCCAGGAGAGCCCGTGACCGACGTGACCGACCCCGCGACGACCGCCCCCGAGTCCCCCGACTCCCCCGACTGGGGCGAGCCGCGCTCGCGCACCGTCACCTGGCACGACCCGCTGCGCTCGGCCCAGGCCGGGCTGGCCATGGCCGGGATCGACTACCTGCACGCCATGGTCGAGGGCAGGATCCCGCCGCCGCCGATCGCACAGCTGGTCCAGATGGACTTCACGGCCGCCGAGCCGGGGCGGGTGGAGTTCACCTGCACGCCGGACGAGTCGGCGTACAACCCGATCGGGGCGGTGCACGGCGGGCTGGTCTGCACGCTGCTCGACTCGGTCGCCGGGTGCGCGCTGCACAGCACGCTGCCGGCCGGCAAGGGCTACACCTCGGTCGAGATCAAGGTCAGCTACCTCAAGGCCGTCCGGGCCTCCAGCGGGCAGCTCACCGCCGTCGGCACGGTGGTGAAGGCCGGCTCGCGGGTGGGCTTCACCGAGGGCGTGGTCACCGACGCGTCGGGGGCCGTGGTCGCCACCTGCTCCAGCACGCTGCTCGTCTTCGACCTGCCGACCGGCTGAGCGGCTCGCGGACGGGGCGACGGGGCGCGGCCCGCACCCCGGATCGACCCGACCGGCGTGGGACGACTGGGAACGCGCCGCCTGGGCACGGTGTCGGCGTGAGCGAGCCGACCGACCGCGACCCCGCCGACGCCCGTCCCGACGCCCGGTCCGACGCCCGGTCCCACCCCGAGACCTACCGGGTGGCGCGCGGCGAGCAGGGCGTGCTGACGGTCGAGCCCTACAAGAGCGAGCTGCTGCCGCTGTGGCGCTTCGCGACGCCCGACAAGGCGCGGGAGAGCGCGGTGGCGATCACCGAGCGGTTCCACGCCTACCTCGAGGCCGGCGACGTCGTCGGGGCCGACATGGCGCGCAAGTTCCTCCAGATGGGCTACACGCGCTCGCGGCGCTACGCGAACCACCCCGGGGGCAGGAAGTACGACGGCCCGGTGCCGGTGGACCGCAAGGGGCAGAGCGGGGCGCACGGTCGCGCCGAGCTGCCCCGCGGCCCCGAGGACCCCGTCAAGGCCGAGAGCGCCCGCATCTTCAAGCAGGCCTGGGACGCCGTCGAGCAGGTCGAGGCCTACACGCGGGCCCGCGCGGAGCACCGCCGCCGGTTCGGCTGAGGGCGAACCCCGCCCTCGCGGCTCCCGGCTGTCGGCGTACGCCGGTAGATTCGACCGGGTGACGATTCTCGACGACGCCCGCGAGGGCATGAACCCCGCCATCCGCGTCCAGGACGACCTCTTCGGCCACGTCAACGGCACCTGGCTCGAGACGGCCCGGATCCCCGACGACCGGTCCTCGTGGGGCCCCTTCGTGGTGCTGGCCGACCAGGCCGAGGAGCACGTGCGCGAGATCGTCGAGGCGTGCGCCCAGGGCCGCGTCGAGGGCGAGGAGGCCCGCAAGATCGGCGACCTCTACGCCAGCTTCATGGACGAGGAGCGCATCGAGGAGCTCGGCCACAGCCCGATCGTGCCGCTGCTCGAGCAGATCGACGCGATCACCGACCTCCCCGGCCTCGCGGCCTTCCTCGGCTCCTTCGAGCGCCGCGGCGGCGGCGGGCTGTTCGGCTCCTACGTCGACAGTGACGACCGCGACTCCGACCGCTACCTCGTGCAGCTCGGCCAGGGCGGCATCGGCCTGCCCGACGAGAGCTACTACCGCGACGAGAAGTACGCCGAGATCCGCGACAAGTACCTCGCCTACCTCCGCACCCTGCTCACCCTCGCCGAGCTGCCCGACGCCGAGGCCACCGCAGCCCGCGTGCTGGCGCTCGAGACCCGGATCGCCGAGGGCCACTGGGAGCGCGCCGCGACCCGCGACGTCATCAAGACCTACAACCTGCGCACCCTGGCCGAGCTCGAGGCCACCGTGCCGAGCTTCGACTTCACCGCCTGGGTGAGCGGCCTCGGCGGCACCCGCGACACCGTCTTCGAGACCGTGGTCCGCCAGCCGTCGTTCTTCGAGCACCTCGAGACCGTGCTCGGCGAGACCTCGATCGCCGACTGGAAGGCGTTCTTGCAGGTCCGCGCGATCCGCACGGCGGCGTCGTACCTCTCGAGCGACTTCGTCGAGACCAACTTCGACTTCTACGGCCGCACCCTGTCCGGCACGCCCGAGCTGCGGGCCCGCTGGAAGCGAGGCGTCGGCCTCGTGCAGGGCGCGCTGGGCGAGGCCGTGGGCCAGGAGTACGTCGCCCGCCACTTCCCGCCGCGCTCCAAGGAGCTGATGGACGCGCTGGTCGGCAACCTGCTCGAGGCCTACCGGCAGTCGATCACCGAGCTCGACTGGATGACCGAGGAGACCAAGCAGCGGGCCTTCGACAAGCTCGACACGTTCCTGCCCAAGATCGGCTACCCGACGAAGTGGCGCGACTACTCCGCGCTGGAGGTGTCGGCCGACGACCTGCTCGGCAACGTGCTGGCCTCGACCGCCTTCGAGACCGACCGCGAGCTGCGCAAGATCGGCGCCCCGGTCGACCGCGACGAGTGGTTCATGCTCCCGCAGACCGTCAACGCCTACTACAACCCCGGCACCAACGAGATCTGCTTCCCCGCGGGCATCCTGCAGAAGCCGTTCTTCGACGCCGAGGCCGACCCGGCGGAGAACTACGGCGGCATCGGCGCGGTCATCGGCCACGAGATCGGCCACGGCTTCGACGACCAGGGCGCGCAGTACGACGGCCACGGCAACCTCAACGACTGGTGGACCGCCGACGACAAGGCCGCCTTCGAGGTCAAGTCCAAGGCCCTGGTCGCGCAGTACGACGCCTTCGAGCCCCGCGACCTCCCCGGCGAGCACGTCAACGGCTCCCTGACCGTCGGCGAGAACATCGGCGACCTCGGCGGCCTCACCATCGCCCTGCGCGCCTACCGGATCTTCCTCGGCGACCAGCCCGTCCCCGAGCGCGACGGCCTCACCGGCGTCCAGCGCCTGTTCCTCAACTGGGCCTACGTGTGGCGCACCAAGCGCCGCAAGGAGCTCGCCGAGACCTTCCTGGCCACCGACCCCCACTCCCCGCCGGAGTTCCGCGCCAACATCGCCCGCAACCTCGCGGAGTTCCACGAGGCCTTCGAGGTCCGGCCCGGCGACCAGCTCTGGCTCGACCCCGAGGACCGCGTCCGGATCTGGTAGCGACCGGGCATCACCCCGACCGGGCGATAGGCGTACGCCCCAGCCCGCCGACCGGGCACTTGTCGCACGCCCCAGCCCGCCGACCGGGCACTTGTCGCCCGCCCCAGCCCGCCGACCGGGCACTTGTCGCACGCCCCGGCCCGCCGATCGGGCAGTCCGCGCACGCCCGGCGTACGACGAACGCCCGCTCGACGCCTCGCGCCGTGCTGCAATCGCCCGCTCGACGCCTCCCGGCGTACGCCAAACGCCCGCTCGGCGACCTACGCGGGCAGCTCCGAGAGCAGCTTCTGGCGCCAGGCCTCGGTCTCGGCGACCTGGTTGAAGGTGAAGACGTGCAGGCCCTCGATGCCGGCAGAGGGCTGGGCGGCCACGACGGCGCAGTCGCGCAGGAAGCGCTCGCCGGTGAAGCCGCCGGGGGCGGCGAGGCGGGCGAAGGTGCCCTTGTGCTTGGCCAGGAAGCGGGTGGACTCCCCGACGCCGATCTTGGTCGCCATGGTGAGCAGCTTGGCGCGGTCGATGGGGCCCGGCATGCCGAGCAGCAGCGGCATGGTGATGCCGCGCAGCCGCATCCGAGCGACCCAGTCGCGGATGGTGGCGGGGTCGAAGGTCAGGTTGCTCACCACGTGGGTGGCGTGGCGGCGCTTGTCCCACATCGCCTGCACCGTGAGGTCGTCGGCGATGGTGGGGTGGCTCTCGGGGTAGCCCGCGATGCCGACGTGGACGAAGGGGTCCTCCAGGGTGGCGAGGTCCTCGAGCAGCCCGAAGGCGTCGGCGTAGTCGCCGGCCGGCTCGGCGTCGCCGCCCGGCACGAAGATCGACGAGATCCCGGCCTCGCGGAGCCGGGCCCGGATCTCGACGAGCTCGACCCGGTCGCGGACCATCCGCGCCGCGAGGTGGGGCACCACGGCGTACCCGTGGCCGGCCAGCCGCTCGCTCAGCGCCAGCGTGGCCTCCAGGCCCTTGCCCGGCGAGGCGGTGACTGTGACCGCGACGTCGGTCGGCACCGAGGCGACCACCTTGTCCTCGGTCGTGGCGGTCGGCAGCACCTCGTAGCGGGTCTGGGTCAGCAGCCGGCGCATCGCCCGGTCGCGGTCGGCGCGCTGCCCGCGCCGGGCCAGCGGCGCCGACTTGTGCACCGACCTCTGGACGGACTTGTGCACGGACTTCAGGGCGGACATGCGGCCTCCTCGGGGAGCAGCGACCGGAGGGCCAGGGCCAGCCCCCCGGCCCCGGTGGGTACGACGTGCAGCGGCAGCCCGAGCCGGTCCGCGGCGTCCTGGGCGAGCGGGCGCAGCTCGGCCAGCTCGGCGGCGTCGTCGCTCTGGGCGAGCCACACGACGCGGGTGTAGTGGCGGAAGTAGTCGTCGCGCAGCTCGGGGTGGCGGTCGAGCCCCAGCTCGGCGACCACGGTGCGCTCGAAGGACCGCACCAGGAAGTCGGTCAGCAGGTAGGTGCCGGGCTCGGCGTCGGTCAGCGCCTCGACGGTCTCCGGGCCGGCGTACAGGTCGTAGCAGTGCAGCCCCGCCAGCCGCGCGACGCCCAGCCGCGTGCAGACCTCGTCGAGCGCGCCGTAGGTGCCGCAGTCGGCGTACCCCACCGCCACCCGGTCGTACGTCGGTCGCAGCTCCTCGACCAGCGCCTCGACGGCCGCCGCGATGCGATCGGGGCGGTTGTGCAGCAGCGGGGGCAGCGGGTGCACGTCGAGGTCCCACCCCTGGGCCGCCGCGACCCGGGCCGCCGGCTGCGCGATCGCACCGCAGGCGACCAGGGCGGTGGCCACCTCAGGCCCCGCCCGGGAAGGACAGCAGGTCCACGAACCGGTCGTTGAACTCCGGTCGGTCGGAGAGCTCGACGTACTCGACGGTGTCGAGCAGGGTGGCCGCACCGACCCGCTCGCGCACCGAGAGCAGCGCCATCTTCGCGCCCTCGCCGGCGACGTTGCCGGCCGAGACGATCCGCAGCACGGGGATCTTGGGCACCAGCCCGATCCGGATCGCCGAGGCGGGCGAGAGGTAGGAGCCGAAGGAGCCCGCCAGCAGCACCTGCTGCACGTCGTCCTGCTCGAGGCCGAGCTGCTCGAGCAGCAGCGCCCAGCCGGTCGCGATCGCGCCCTTGGCGAACTGGAGCTCGCGGACGTCGCGCTGGGAGAGGTAGACGCAGTCGGCGACCTCCGCGTCGGGGGTGGGCCGGTGCAGCACGAAGACGCGCTCCTCGCCGACCTGGGTGAGCCGGTCGGCCAGCAGCGGCAGCGACTCCTTGGCCGCGTCGGCGGTGACGAAGCGGCCCGACGCGTCCAGCAGCCCGACCCGGACCAGCTCGGCCACCGCGTCGACCAGGCCGGAGCCGCACAGGCCCCGGGGCGTGGTGTCGCCGATGACCCCGAGCACGACCGTGCCCTCGGCGGGGTCCACGCGGACCACCTCGATGGCGCCGTCGGCCGCCCGCATGCCGCACCGGATGGCGCCGCCCTCGAAGGCCGGCCCGGCGGGCGCCGCGGTGGAGACGAGGGTGTCGCCGTCGCTGAGCACGATCTCGCAGTTGGTGCCGACGTCGATGAACAGCCGGGTCCGCTTGTCGCGGTCCATGCCGGTGGCGAGCATGCCGGCGACGATGTCGCCGCCGACGTAGGCGCCCAGCGCCGGGAACAGCGCCACCCGGGCCCGCGGGTGCAGGTGCAGGCCGACCTCGCTCGCGAGCACGACCGGCGGGTGGGCGGTCGGCATCACGAAGGGCGCCACCCCGAGCGGCTCCGGGTCGATGCCGAGCAGCAGCGAGGTCATGGTCGCGTTGCCGGCGACGGCGACCTCGTAGACGTGGGCGGGGTCGACGCCACCCTCGGTGCAGACCTGGAGCGCCAGCTCGTCGAGGGTCTCGGACGCCAGCTGCTGGAGCCGACCGAGGGCGTCGGGGTCCATCATCGTGGCGCTGATGCGGCTGATGACGTCACCGCCGAACGGCTGCTGCTTGTTGAGCCGCGAGGCCACCGCGACCGGGGTGCCGGTCGAGAGGTCGAGCAGGGTCGCGACGACCGTCGTGGTGCCGAGGTCGAAGGCGATGCCGTAGCGGTCGGCCGTGGTGTCGCCCGGCTCGACGTCGACCAGCGCCTCGTCCACGACGACGGCGGTCACCTTCCAGTCGGCCTCGCGCAGCACCACCGGCAGGCGCCGGAGCACCGCCAGGTCGACGGTCACCTCGAGGTCGTCGATGGCGTCGGTCAGCCGCACCAGGTCGGTGCGCTGGTCGGCCAGCGAGGGCGCGACCAGCTCGACGTAGCGCTTCTGCACGGCCGGTCGCAGGATCACCTGGCGCCCGACGCCCACGGTGGCGGCCTTGGGCCGCGTCGTCAGCGGCGGCACCTCGACGGCCAGGTCGCGGGTCGCGGTCGCCAGGCACGCGAGCCGCCACCCCTGCTCCAGCTCGGTGGGCGAGAACGTGCGCCGGTCGTGCCGCGAGACCGGCGTCTGGACGTCGAGCCGCACCTTGCACTTGTGGCAGGTGCCGTGGCCGCCGCAGGTCGAGTCGATCGCGATGCCGTTCCACGACGCGGAGTCGAAGACCGTCACCCCCGGCGGCACCCGGACGCTGCGGTCCTGGCCGCCCACCACGGTGAACGACAGCTGCACCCGCCCCGACCCGTCGTGGGCCGGGGTGACCGCGCCCGGGGGTGCCATCAGCCCCTCGCGGGCGATGGCGTCCAGGTCGACGTCAGGACCGGTGCTCACGCCGTCGCGGGGGCTTCCTGCGCCGCCGCCCCGGCCGCCGCCTTCTCCGCGGCCGCCTTGGCCGCACGGTGCCGCGAGATCCACTCCATGCCCCACTCGTCGTGGCCCAGCAGCAGGTCGGTCGCCTTGACGGCGTCCACCACCGCCGGCGTGCGGGTGTCCATGATCGCGCTGGTCAGGCCGGCCGCCATCGCCAGCGAGAGCCAGGTGCCGTTGAGCTCGTGGCGACCGGGCATCCCGAAGGAGACGTTGCTGGCCCCGCAGGTCATGTTGAGGCCGTGCTCGTCGCGGATCCGGCGCATCGTCTCCAGGGTGGCCAGCCCGGTGGTCTGGTCGGCGCCGATCGGCATGGCGAGCGGGTCGATGACGATGTCGGCCAGCGCGATGCCGTACTCCGTGGTCGCGACGCGCACGATCTTCTCGACCAGCTCGAGCCGCTTGGCGGGCTCCATCGGGATCTCGTCGACGTCGTTGGGCAGCGCGATCACCGCGGCGTCGTACTTCTTCACGAGCGGGAGGATCTGCTCCATGCGCTCGTCCTCGGCGGTGATCGAGTTGACCAGCGCCCGCCCGTGGTACGCCGAGAGGCCGGCCTCGAGCGCCTCCACGACGCTGCTGTCGATGCACAGCGGCAGGTCGGTCAGCTCCTGGACCATCGTGACGACCTTGGCCAGCAGCTCGGCCTCGTCGACGAGCGGCACGCCCATGTTGATGTCGAGCACGTCGGCGCCGCCCGCGACCTGCGCCTTGACGTCGCGCTCGACGGCCGACAGGTCGCCGGCCCGGATCTGCTCCTGGAAGATGCGCCGACCGGTCGGGTTGATGCGCTCGCCGATGAGGCAGAAGCGGTGCTGGCCGCCGATGACGACCTCGCGCGAGGCGGACCGGATCCGCGTCTCCTGCAGCGGGGCGCTCATGCGCTCACCCGGGCACGCTTCTCCTTGAGCAGGGCCTTGGCCTTGCGCACGCAGCCCGAGGCGTCGGCGGCGTAGCCGTCGGCCCCGACCGCGTCGGCGTACTCCTGGGTGACGGGGGCACCTCCGACCATGACGATCACCTCGTCGCGCATGCCGGCCTTCTGCAGCGCGTTGATATTGGCCTTGAACATCGGCATCGTCGTGGTGAGGAACGCCGAGAAGCCGACGATGTCGGGCTGGTGCTCCTCGATCTTGGCCAGGAACGTCTCCGGGGCCACCTGCACGCCGAGGTCGATCACCTCGAAGCCGGCGCCCTCGAGCATGATGTTGACGAGGTTCTTGCCGATGTCGTGGACGTCGCCCTTGACGGTGCCCATGAGGAACTTGCCGACGGTCTCGACGCCGGTGTCGGCCAGCAGCGGCCGCAGCACCTCCATCGCCCCGGCCATCGCTCGGCCGGCGATGAGCATCTCGGGGACGAAGAAGTCGCCGCGCTCGAAGCGGGCCCCCACCTCCTCCAGCGAGGGGATGAGCGCGTCGAAGAGCAGCGACTGCGGCTCCATGTCGAGGCCCAGGGCCTCCTGGGTCAGGTCGAGGACCTTGGGCCCGTTGCCGACCAGGGTCTCGTCGTAGAGCCCCTTGAGGATCTCCTCGGGTGTCATCTCACGCCTTTCGTGCTGCTGCCGGTGGAGCTGCCGGGTCGCAGGCGCCTCGTCAGCGCCTGCGTGTGGTCGATCAGGAGCTGTCCGATCTCCTCGGCGCGCGCCTCGAGCCGCGCCGTGGGACCGGACACACCGACCGCGGCGACCACGTCGTCGTCGGGGCCGAACACAGGGGCGGCGACACCGGAGAGCCCGACCTCGAGCTCGTCGTGGGTGACGGCGTAGCCGCGCTGCCGCGCCCACTCGAGGTCGCCCTCGAGGTCGACGCGGGTGGTGATGGTCTGGTCGGTCAGCTGGAGCAGCCGACCGGCCGGGAGCTCGAGCACCTTCCAGGCGAGCAGGACCTTGCCCAGGGCCGAGCAGTGCAGCGGGACCTCGACGTCGTTCCAGTCGCGGGCGCCGAGCAGGTAGGTGCCGTCGACCTGGGCGACGTGCTCGACCCGGCCGCCGTTGTCGACCGCGAGGTGGACGGTCTCGCCGGTCGCGGCGCCCACCTCCTCCAGGACGGGCTGCGCCAGGCGGGTGAGCTGCTGGTGGCGGTCGTGGCGGGCGGCGTACAGCACGAACAGCGGGCCGCCGACGTACTCCCCGTGCGCGGTGCGGGTGACCAGCCGGGTGCGCTCCAGGGCGGCGAGCAACCGCGACGTCGTCGACCGGGCCAGCCCCGAGGACTCGCTGAGCTCGGCGAAGGTGACCGCGGCGTCGGCCTCGACGACCCGGGTGAGCAGCGCTGCCGCGCGGTCGACCGCCTGGGTCCCGCTCGCGCCGATCGCCTCTGGTCTGCCCGTCACGCTTGACCGCCCTCCGTGGTCCGGTCCAAGGTTGTCCCGCAGGGACTCCCACGATGTGGAACTCATTGCCCACATGGTGAGGCTAGGTTTCCTGCACAGCCAGGGTCAAGCACTCGAGCCGCGCCAGTTCAGGAGCCGACATGTTCCGCAACCGCATGCCCCGCTACGAGGTCCTCTCGCAGGACGCCATGGCCACCCTCGACAAGGGGTGGCGACGGCTCGTGTCCGAGCTGGGGGTGGAGTTCATGAGCCAGCGCGCGCTCGACCTGCTCGGCGCCGCCGGCCAGAAGATCGAGGGCGACAAGGTCTTCTTCGACCCCGACTGGATCCTCGAGCAGGTGGCCAAGGCGCCCCGGGAGTTCGACCTGCAGGCCCGCAACCCCGCGCACGACCTGCACATCGGCGGCGACGCGATGGCCTTCGGCGCGGTCTACGGCCCGCCGTTCGTCCGCGAGGGGCAGGTGCGGCGCGACGCCACCATGGAGGACTTCCGCAACTTCACCAAGCTGGCCCAGTCGTTCCCCACGCTCGACTCCGCCGGCGGCGTCATCTGCGAGCCCAACGACGCCCCGCTCGACAGCCGCCACCTCGACATGACCTACGCGCTGGCGACGCTGACCGACAAGCCCTTCATGGGCAACGTCGTCTCGGGCCCCAACGCGATCGACACCATCGAGCTGACCTCGATCCTGCTCGGCGGCGGCCAGGGCCGCGAGGCCGGCCGCGCCAGGATGGAGCAGACCCCCGCGCTGATCTCGCTCATCAACTGCAACTCCCCGCTGCGCTGGGACGACCGGATGCTCGACTCGCTGTTCGAGTACGCCGAGGCCAACCAGGCGGTCGTGCTCACGCCCTTCATCCTCATGGGCGCGATGAGCCCGGTGACGATCCCGGCGGCGCTGGTCCAGCAGATCGCCGAGGCGCTCACCGGCATCGCCCTGGCCCAGACGATCCGGCCGGGCTGCCCGGTCGTGTTCGGGTCGTTCCTGTCCAACATCGACATGCAGTCCGGGTCGCCCACCTTCGGCACCCCCGAGTCCGGCATGGGCCTGCTGTGCACCGGCCAGATCGCCCGCCACTTCGGGCTGCCGTTCCGCTCCGGCGGCACGCTCACCTCCTCGCAGGTGCCCGACGCGCAGGCCGGCTACGAGGCGCTGATGACGCTGCTGCCGACGTTCCTGGCCGGCACCAACTGGGTGATGCACTCCGCCGGGTGGCTCGAGGGCGGGCTGGTCGCGGGCTACGAGAAGTTCATCGTCGACATCGAGCTGCTGCAGATGATGCACGCGGAGTTCACCCCGCTCGAGATCGACGAGGCCTCGCTGGCGTTCGGCGCCCACGAGGAGGTCGGCGCCGGCGGCCACTTCCTCGGCGCGATGCACACCATGGAGCGCTTCCGGACCTGCTTCTACCGGCCGCTGCTGTCGTCGTCGGAGAACTACGAGCGGTGGATGCGCAACGGCGGCAACGACGCGGCCGCCCGGGCGACGAAGATCTACCAGGACAAGCTGGCGAGCTACGAGCAGCCGCCCCTCGACGAGGCGATCCGCGAGGAGATGGAAGAGTTCGTCGTACGCCGCCGAAAGGAGCTCGGGGACTGATGGTCACGCCCCCGTCCGCGAACGCCGGACCCCCCTCGGGGGACTTCGTCCTCGCCCTGGACTGTCCCGACCGACCCGGCATCGTCCACGCCGTCACCGGGTTCCTGGTCCAGCACGGCGGCAACATCGTGGAGAGCCAGCAGTTCGGTGACCGGCTCAACGGCCGGTTCTTCATGCGCATCGACTTCGCGATGACCCCCGAGGCGTCCGCCGTCTCCGGCTCCCGGCCCACGGCCGAGGCGCTCCGGGTGGCCTTCGCCGAGGTGGCGCGGCGCTTCGAGATGACCTTCGAGCTGTGGGACGCCGAGGCGCCGTACCGCACGATGATCCTGGTCAGCAAGCACCTGCACTGCCTCAACGACCTGCTCTTCCGGCACTCCACCGGGTCGCTGCACGTCGACGTCCCGGTGGTGGTGTCCAACCACCGCGACGCCCAGCGGCTCGTCGAGTCCTACGGCCTGGAGTTCCGCCACATCCCGGTCACCCCCGACACCAAGGCCGAGGCCGAGGCCGAGCTGATGGCGCTGCACGAGGAGCTCGACGTCCACCTCGTCGTGCTGGCGCGCTACATGCAGGTGCTCTCCGACGACGTCTGCCGCCGGCTCTCGGGCCAGGCGATCAACATCCACCACTCGTTCCTGCCGAGCTTCAAGGGCGCCAAGCCCTACCACCAGGCCTTCGACCGGGGCGTGAAGCTGATCGGGGCGACCGCGCACTACGTCACGGCCGACCTCGACGAGGGGCCGATCATCGAGCAGGACGTCATCCGCGTCGACCACAACCACGACCAGGCCCAGCTGGTGGCCGCAGGCCGTGACGTCGAGGCGGCAGTGCTCTCGCGCGCCGTGCGCTGGCACTCCGAGTCGCGGGTGCGGCTCGACGGGCACCGTACCGTCGTCTTCCGCTGAGGACGCCACCCCGTCGGGTTGGCACCAACGTACTATTCGTCAGATTTCGGACTGTTCGGGTGTTTCGGGTGCCACCCTGGACCCATGACGGCGGTGGATCCCCGGTCCGCCACGGTGCGCGACCGGGTCGTGCTCGGCGCGGGTGCGCTCGTCCTCCTCGCGCTGCTCGCGCTCTCCTCCGTCGTGGTCCTGGGCGACCACCGCTGGGGCCCGGTCACCAGCGACTCGGTCGCGGTCGTCACCTCGGCGTTCGCCTCCGCCTGCACGCTGTACGCCGCCCGCCGCAGCTCGGGCGCGATGCGGCGCTCCTGGTTGCTGCTGTGCGCCATGATCCTGCTCAACACCGTCGGCGCCACCCAGTGGCTGGCCGCCGGCGGGTCCGAGGGCGACCGCGCCCTGTCGTGGGCCGACGCGCTCTACCTCGTGGCGGCCGTGCCCGCGGCGTACGCCCTGGTGGGGTACCCGATGGCGATCGGCCTGGGCCGCGCCTGGCGCGCGGTGCTGCTCGACGCGCTGGTGGTCGGCTCGTCGGCGCTGCTGGTCAGCACCCTGCTCGGCCTCAGCGAGGTGGCCCGCACCCTGACCGGCACGCGGGCCTTCGTCTTCCTCGTCTACCCGGTGATGGACGTGCTGATCCTGTCGCTGGTGGCCGCGCTGCTGCTGCGCGGCACCGGGCGGGTGCGCGCCGACGTGGCCCTCATCGGGCTGTCGTTCTGCGCGTTCGCGGTCGCCGACCAGGGCTTCGCGCTCAGCAGCGTGCGCGGGGAGGACCTGGGGCTCGAGTACCTGCTCGGGTACGTCGTCGCCGCGCTGCTGCTCGCCGGTGCGGCCCTCGCGGCCGCCACCCTCGACACCCGCTCCCGGGTGCTCGAGCGCCACCTGTCCGGCCCGGTCGCCCCGCTGCTGCCCGACCTGGCGGCGTTCGTGGCGCTCGGCGCCGCCCTCGTCGCGGGGATCGCCGACGACGTCCAGGCGACGCTGGCCGCGGTGGTGCTCGCGCTGACCGGGCTGCGCCAGCTGAGGGTGACCACGCACAACCTCGGGCTGCGCCGCGACCTCGAGCGCCGGGTCGCCGAGCGCACCGAGGAGCTGTGCGCCCTCACCGCCGAGCACGCCCGCCTCGACGGCATGAAGCAGGAGTTCGTTTCGGCCGTCAGCCACGAGCTGCGGACCCCGCTCACCGCCATCCGCGGCTCCCTGGAGCTGCTCGTCGACGGCGACGCGGGCGAGCTGCCCGAGCGCGCCCGGCCCGTGGTGGAGATGGCGAGCCGCGGCAGCGAGCGCCTGTCGCGCCTCGTCGACGACATCATCGACCTCGACCGGCTCCAGAGCGGTGACTTCGGCTTCGACCCCGCCAGCCACGACGTCTTCCTGCTGCTGACCGACGCCGCCGGCTCCCTGGCCCCCCTCGCCCGCGAGGCCGGCGTCTCGCTGAGCGTCGAGCCGGTCGAGGCCCGCGTCGTGTGCGACGGCGACCGCGTCACCCAGGCCGTGGTCAACCTGCTCGGCAACGCCCTGAAGTTCACCCCGCCCGGCGGCTCGGTCACCGTCTCCACCACCTGCGACGGCGACGCCTGGCGGGTCTCGGTCACCGACACCGGCCGCGGCATCCCCGCCACCGAGCTCGACGCGATCTTCGACCGCTTCCACCAGGTCGAGCCCGACGACGCCCGCCAGCACGCCGGCACCGGCCTCGGCCTGTCCATCACGCGCCGCATCGTCGAGGCCAACGGCGGCCGGATCTGGGTGGAGAGCGAGTGCGGCACCGGCTCGACGTTCCACTTCACGCTGCCCCTCGGCGCCGCCGGGTCGCCCCCGGTGGGGGCCGATGCGCCCGGTCCGCAGGCCCCCGAGCCTCGCAGACGCGCGGACACAAGTTCCGCAACAAGCCCGGTATCGCCCGGTTGACCCCGGTCTGGCGGGCGCCTCGCCCGACTTGTGTCCGCGCGTCTGCGCGATAGCCGGCTACTCCGCCCGGTGGCTCGCCTCGACCGCGAGCTGGTCGACGCGGTCGTTCATCGGGTGGCCGGAGTGGCCCTTGACCCAGCGGAACTCCACGTCGCCCCGCTCCTCGACGAGGTCGATGAGCGGCTCCCACAGGTCGCGGTTGGCCACCGGCTTCTTGGCGGAGTTGACCCAGCCCCGCGCTCGCCAGCCGACCCACCAGCTGTTCTTGAAGCAGTTGACGACGTACGTCGAGTCGCTCACCACCACCAGCGGCCCCGGCAGCGCGACGATGGCCTCGTACGCCGCCCGCACCTCCATGCGCTGGTTGGTCGTCGCCGGGTCGTGGCCCGAGCCCTCGGGGCCGTCCTGCACCGCCCACGCCCAACCGCCCGGGCCGGGGTTGCCGCGGCAGGCACCGTCGGTGAAGACCACGGTCGTGCCGGCCGGCACCGGGGCGTCGGGCTCCTGCACGCGCGGCGCCTTCTTCCGGGCCGCAGCCTTCTTCGCCGGGGCACCCGCGGGCGCCTCGACCGCCGCGCCCCGGCAGCCGACGTGGACCCAGCCGGCGCCGCCGGCGGGCCGGACGATCTCCTCCCCCACCCCGATCCGGGACTGGCAGGCGGCACACTGGGTGGCGTAGCGGGCGAGCATGCGCGCCATTCTCCCGGCCCGACGTACGACGGGACGAACCGGGCGGTCTGGACGGGGGAAACTGCCCGTTCGCGGGCGACATGTCCGACTCCGCGGGCAGTTTCCCCGGTCGACCGGGGAAACTGCCCGCCCAGCCACCCATAGCCACGGTTGCGCATCACGGTCTAGGTTCGCGTGATGAGCAACGCGGAGGTCGAGAGCCCGGCGGCGGGGGGCGTGCAGTCGGTCGACCGGGCGCTGCGGATCCTGGAGATCCTGGCCCGCTCGGGGGAGTCGGGGGTCACCGACATCGCCGGGGCGCTCGAGGTCCACAAGAGCACGGCGTTCCGGCTGGTGGCGACCCTGGAGCAGCACGGCCTCGTCGAGCAGGTCGAGGGGCGGGGGAAGTACCGCCTCGGCGTCGGGCTGCTCCGCCTCGCCGGTGCGACCAGCGCCCGGCTCGACGTCGTGCAGGAGGCGCGGCCGCTGTGCAAGCAGCTGGCCGCCGACACGGGCGAGACCGTCAACATCGCGACGCTGAGCGGCGGCAGCGCGCTCTACCTCGACCAGGTGGCCGGCCCCAGCGCGCTGCAGCCCCACAACTGGGTGGGCCAGCACATCCCGCTGCACGCGACCAGCAACGGCAAGGTGCTGATGGCCTGGCTCGACGACGCCGAGCTCAAGCGGCTGCTCGGCGGGCTGCCGTCCTACACCGGCCTCACCATCACCTCGCGCAGCGCGCTGCGCAAGGAGCTGGAGGTGGTGCGCGACCAGGGGTACGCCCTCGCGGTCGACGAGCTCGAGGTCGGCCTGGCCGCCATCGCGGCGCCGGTGCGCAACGCCCACGGCGACGTCATCTGCTCGCTGAGCGTCTCGGGCCCGACCTTCCGGCTCACCGACGAGCGGATGGGGACCGTGGTCCCGATGCTCCTCGAGGCGGCCGACGAGCTGTCCCACCGGCTGGGATGGGGGCACCGATGACGCGACCACCGGTCCAGAACGGTGTGTACCGATCAGATGTCGAGCCTTGACGGCACCCCCTCCCCTGACCATTGTGTTTCACATGACGCCGAGCTGTTGCGACTGACGCAACGTCGGCGAGGACGGACCGACATGCCCGAGAACTTCATCGGCGGATCCTGGGTGGCTGCGAAGGACGGCGGCCACCGCGACATCCGGTGCCCGGCGGACGGCGAGCTGGTCGCGCGCGTCGACGAGTCCACCCGGGTCGACACCGAGGCGGCGATCGCGGCCGCGCGCGCGGCCTTCGACGACGGGCCCTGGCCCCGCACGAGCGCCCGCGAGCGCGGCGACCTGCTGCTGCGCGTCGCCGACCTGCTGCAGCGCGACAAGGCCGACCTGGCCCGGATGGAGTCCCTGGACACCGGCAAGCGGCTGGTCGAGAGCGAGCTCGACATCGACGACGTCACCAGCGTCTTCCGCCACTTCGGCCACGTCGCCGACGCCGACGCCGGCCGCGTCGTGGACACCGGCAACCCCGGTGTCGTCAGCCGGGTCGTCCACGAGCCGGTCGGCGTCTGCGGGCTCATCACCCCGTGGAACTACCCCCTGCTGCAGGTCTCCTGGAAGGTCGCCCCGGCCCTGGCCGCGGGCTGCACCTTCGTGCTCAAGCCCAGCGAGCTCTCCCCCACCACCGCCGTCCACCTGGTGCGGCTGCTCGACGAGGCCGGGCTGCCCGCGGGCGTCGGCAACCTCGTCCTCGGTGACGGGCCGAACGCCGGGGCCGCCCTCAGCGAGGACCCCCGCGTCGACCTGGTCTCCTTCACCGGCGGCCTCGAGACCGGCAAGCGCATCATGGCCACCGCCGCCGGGACCGTGAAGAAGATCGCCCTCGAGCTCGGCGGCAAGAACCCCAACGTCGTGTTCGCCGACGCCGACCGCGAGGCCGCCCTCGACATGGCGCTCACCGCGGTCTTCCTCCACTCCGGCCAGGTCTGCTCGGCCGGGGCCCGCCTGCTCGTCGAGGACACGATCGCCGAGGACTTCGTCGCCGAGGTCGTCCGCCGGGCGGCCGACATCCGGCTCGGCGGCCCCTTCGACGAGGACGCCGAGACCGGGGCGCTGATCTCGCAGGCCCACCTCGACAAGGTGACGGCGTACGTCGAGGCCGGGGTCGCCGAGGGCGCCACGGTCCTGGTCGGCGGCCACCGCGTCACCGACGGCGACCTGGCGAAGGGGTTCTTCTTCGCCCCCACCGTGCTCGGCGACGTCCACTCCGGGATGAGCGTGGCGCAGGACGAGTCGTTCGGCCCGGTGCTGACCGTCGAGACCTTCATCGGCGAGGACGAGGCGGTCCGGATCGCCAACGACTCGATCTACGGCCTCGCCGGCGCGGTGTGGACCCAGGACGCCGGCCGGGGGCAGCGGGTCGCGGCTCGGCTGCGGATGGGCACGGTCTGGATCAACGACTACCACCCCTACGTCGCCCAGGCCGAGTGGGGCGGCTACAAGCAGTCGGGCATCGGGCGCGAGCTCGGGCAGCACGGCCTCGCGGAGTACCAGGAGACCAAGCACGTGTGGCACAACATCGCCCCGGCGGCGTCCGAGTGGTTCGGCGGCACCTCGTGAGCCGGCGGCGCGACCGCTACGACTTCGTCATCGTCGGCGGTGGCTCGGCCGGCTGCGCGCTGGCCAACCGGCTCTCCGCCGACCCGGGCACCAGCGTGCTGGTCCTCGAGGCGGGTCACTCCGACTGGCGCATCGACCCCTTCGTGCACATGCCGGCGGCGCTGCCGTTCCCGATCGGCAGCCGCCTCTACGACTGGCGCTACGAGACCGAGCCCGAGCCCGAGATGCACGGCCGCCGCGTCTACCACGCACGCGGCAAGGTGCTCGGCGGCTCGAGCTCCATCAACGGCATGATCTTCCAGCGCGGCAACCCGCTCGACTACGAGCGCTGGGCCGGCGACAAGGGCCTCGAGCAGTGGGACTACCGCCACTGCCTGCCCTACTTCAAGCGCATGGAGACCCTCATGGTCGACGGCCGCCGCGCCGCCGACCGCTGGCGCGGGGGCAGCGGCCCGCTCGTGCTCGAGCGCGGCCCGGCGACCAACCCGCTGTTCGGCGCCTTCTTCGAGGCCGCGCAGCAGGCGGGCTACCCGCTGACCGACGACGTCAACGGCTACCGCCAGGAGGGCTTCGCCCGCTTCGACCGCAACGTGCACCGCGGCCGCCGCCTCTCGGCGGCCCGCGCGTACCTCCACCCCGTCCTCGACCGCCCCAACCTGCGCGTCGAGACGCTCGCGCTGGCGACGAGGGTGACCTTCGAGGGCACCCGCGCGACGGGCGTGGACTACCTGCGCGCCGGGCGCAGCCAGCGCCACGTCGGCGCCGGCGAGGTGGTGCTGTGCGGCGGCGCCATCAACACCCCGCAGCTGATGCAGCTCTCCGGCATCGGCGACCCCGCCCACCTGCAGCCGCTCGGCGTCGAGGTGGTCCACGACCTGCCCGGCGTCGGCGAGAACCTCCAGGACCACCTCGAGGTCTACATCCAGTACGCCTCGCAGCTGCCCGTCTCCATCGCCCCCGGCCTGACCTGGCCCAAGCGGCCCGGCATCGCCGCCAACTGGCTCTTCCGACGCCAGGGCCTCGGCGCCACCAACCACTTCGAGGGCGGCGGCTTCGCGCGCAGCAACGACGACGTCGACTGGCCCAACCTGATGTTCCACTTCCTCCCCGTCGCCATCCGGTACGACGGGTCGGCGCCGACCCAGGGCCACGGCTACCAGGTGCACATCGGCCCGATGTACGCCGACACCCGCGGCTGGGTCCGCATCCACGACACCGACCCCCGCCACAAGCCCCGGATGCTGTTCAACTACCTCACCACCCCCAACGACCGCCGCGAGTGGGTCGAGGCGGTCCGGGTGGCCCGCGAGATCCTCAACCAGCCCGCCTTCGCGCCCTTCAACGGCGGCGAGCTCTCGCCGGGACCGGGCGTGGAGTCCGACGAGGAGATCCTCGACTGGGTCCGCAAGGACGCCGAGACCGCGCTGCACCCCTCGTGCACGGCCAAGATGGGCGTCGACGACATGTCGGTCACCGACCCCGACTCGATGCGGGTCCACGGCGTCGAGGGCCTGCGGGTGGTGGACGCCAGCGTCTTCCCCTACGTCACCAACGGCAACATCTACGCCCCCGTGATGATGGTCGCCGAGAAGGCCGCCGACCTCATCCTCGGCAACACCCCCCTGGCGCCGGACGACACGCCGTACTACCGCCACCGCGACGACTCGCCGCTCTTCCCGCCCGGTGACCCCCGCAACGGCGAGCCCGCGCCCGCGCGCGTCGCCGCCGCCTTCGCGCCCTCGATCCACCCCCGGGAGCACCCGCACGCCGCCCGGCAGGACGACCTGCAGCCCGACGCCCATTCCGCCACCGGTGAGGACACGCCATGACCGCGACCGACGCCCGCCCCTCCCCCGAGACCTCCGGCCCGGCCGTCCGTGGCTCCGGCTCCGGCAGCGCGGGGCTCGAGGTCCGCAACCTGTGGAAGATCTTCGGGCCCCGGGCCGACAAGATCATCGGCACGCCCGACGCCGTGCTCTCCCGCGCCGACCTCAAGGCCAAGACCGGCTGCGTGGTGGGCGTCAAGGACGTCTCCTTCGACGTCCACCCCGGCGAGGTCTTCGTCGTCATGGGCCTCTCGGGATCCGGCAAGTCGACCCTGGTGCGGTGCCTGACCCGGCTCATCGAGCCCACCCACGGCACCGTGCGGATCGGGGACGACGAGGTCACCAGCTGCTCGGAGGCCCAGCTGCGCGAGCTGCGCCGCACCCAGGTCTCGATGGTCTTCCAGCACTTCGGCCTGCTGCCCCACAAGCAGGTCATCGACAACGTCGCCTACGGCCTCGAGGTGCGCGGCCTGGGCAAGAAGGAGCGGCGCGCCAAGGCCGCCGAGGTCGTCGAGCTGGTCGGCCTCGCGGGCTACGAGACCAGCTACCCCGACCAGCTCTCCGGCGGCATGCAGCAGCGGGTCGGCCTGGCCCGTGCGCTGGCCGGCGACCCCTCGATGCTGCTGTTCGACGAGCCGTTCTCGGCGCTCGACCCGCTGATCCGCCGCGACATGCAGAACGAGGTCATCCGGCTGCACCACGAGGTCGGCAAGACGATGGTCTTCATCACCCACGACCTCGCCGAGGCGCTCAAGCTCGGCGACCGGATCATGATCCTGCGCGACGGCGAGGTCGTGCAGATCGGCACCCCCGACGAGGTGGTGGGGGCCCCGGCCGACGACTACGTCGCCGACTTCACCTCCGACGTCCCGCGCTCCCACGTGCTCACCCTCAAGTGGGTGATGCGCGACCCGCGGCCCGACGACTCCTCCGAGGGCCCGGTGATGAGCTCGTCGACGATCGTGCGCGAGGCCGCGCAGGCCGCGCTCGCCTCGGACCACCCGGTCCGCGTGGTCGACGACGGCAAGCTGGTCGGCATCGTCGACGACGACGCGATCCTGCGGGTGGTCGTCGCCGAGGAGGCGCCACCCTCCCAGCGCACCCGCGGCGCCGGGGCGGGGACGCACCGGTGAGCACGACCGCGGGGACCGCCGTGCGCGCCCAGGAGAAGGAGGAGACCGACCGCTCCGGCGACCTCGGCGGCGGCATCCCCCGCTGGGTGCTCGTGATCGCGGTCGTGGTGGCCTGGGTGGCGCTGTGGTCGGTCTTCCGGGGCCAGGACACGCTGGTGCTGCGCGGCCGCGACTCCACGCCGCTGCACGACGACCTGACCGGCTTCCGCGACGCCGTGCTGGCCAGCCGCGACACCAACCCGGTCATCGGGCTGACGACGGCCATCGCCGAGGGCTTCCGCAACGTCTTCGACTTCCTGCAGCGCCTGGTCTCGGTGCCGGCCTTCCCCCGGCCGGTGCCGCAGGTCGGCTGGCTCGGCGTCACCGCGCTGGCCGCCTGGGTGGCGCTCGCCGTCGCCAACTGGCGGATCTCGCTGCTGGTGACCGGCACCTTCCTGGCCTACGGCCTGCTGGGCTTCTGGTCCGACTCGATCGACCTGCTGCTCGTCACCGGCCTCGCCGTCTTCGTCACGGTGCTGATCGGGATGCCGCTCGCGGTCGCCGTCGGCACCAGCCGACGGGCCAAGGCCGTCATCACCCCGGTCCTCGACGCGATGCAGACGATGCCGACCTTCGTCTACCTGATCCCGGTCGTGCTGTTCTTCGGCATCGGCGTCTCGGGCGCGGTGGTCTGCACGCTCGTCTACGCCCTGCCGCCGCTCATCCGCATCGGCGGCTACGGCATCAGCGCGGTCTCGACGACGACCATCGAGGCCACCGACTCCACCGGCCAGACCAGCTGGCAGCGGCTGCTCAAGGTGCAGCTGCCGATGGCCCGCAAGACGATCATCGTCGGGCTCAACCAGACCACGATGGCCGCGCTCTCGATGGCCATCATCGCGTCGTACGTCAACGGGCCGGGGCTGGGCAAGCCGGTCCTCCAGGGCCTGATCCGCAACGACGTCGGCAGCTCCCTGGTGCCGGGCCTGCTGATCGTGCTGACCGCGATCATGCTCGACCGCACCACGACCGCCGCCAGCGAGCGCGCCGACCTCGCGGCCCGCGGCCACGGCCTCACCGGGCGCACCCGCCAGGTGCTGCTGGCCGTCGTCGCCGTGGTCGCGCTGGTCTGCGTCTACCTCTCCCGCACGGTGCTCGACCTCGCGGAGTTCCCCGAGACCGGCTGGGGCACCAGCCTGGCCAACGGCCTGGACTCCTTCGTCGGCTCGGTCGTCGGCGCGCTCGACGGCCCCGGCGAGGTGTTCAAGAACGCCGTCACCTACGGCCTGCTCAACCCGATGCAGAGCCTGCTGGCCGAGTCGCCGTGGTGGCTGGCCGCCCTGGCCATCGCCCTGGTCGCCGCCGCCCTCGGCGGCCTGCGGGCGCTGCTGCCGGCCGTGGTCTGCCTGGCCGGCATCTGGTTCTTCGACCTGTGGAACGACGCCATGGTGACGCTCAACATGGTGCTGGTCGCCACCATCCTGGTGATGCTGATCGCGATCGTCTTCGGCGTCTGGATGGCCCGCAGCCACCGGGTCGACGTCACCCTGCGACCGCTGCTCGACGCCGGTCAGACGATCCCGGCGTTCGTCTACCTGATCCCGGTGCTGGCGCTGTTCGGCTCGACCCGGTTCACCGCCATCGTCGCGGCCCTGGTGTACGCCGCTCCCGCCGCCATCAAGCTGGTCGCCGACGGCGTCAAGGCGGTCCCCGAGACCACGCTGGAGGCCTCCCGCTCGACGGGCACCACCTCGTGGCAGGAGATCACCCAGGTGCAGCTGCCGATGGCCCGCGGCTCGCTGGTGCTGGCCGCCAACCAGGGCCTGCTCTACGTGCTCGCCATGGTCGTCATCGGTGGCCTCGTCGGCGCGGGCGCGCTCGGCTACGACGTCGTGCTCGGCTTCTCGCGCAGCGAGGAGTGGGGCAAGGGCGCGGCGGCGGGCCTGACGATCGTCCTGCTCGGCATCATGCTCGACCGGATCGGGCAGCGGGCGGCGGCGCGGACGGGTGAGGGCGTGAAGGTCCCTCTGAGACGTCCGTCGAGCGCCGTCGCAGGATGACCAGCTTCTCGGGCGCGGCGCCCCTCGCCGCACAGGTGTCGCAACAACCAGACGGTCATCTCGACCAGGAGACGGAGAACCCATGAGGACCAACAGGAGGGTCGGACGCGTCACGGCGCTCATGGCCTGCGCGGCGTTCGCGCTCGCCGGCTGCGGCAGTGGCGGCTCGATCGACGAGCAGACCCAGGAGAACGAGAAGAACGCCGCCGCCAGCGGTGACTGCGGCGAGCTCAACATGGCCGTCAACCCGTGGGTCGGCTTCCAGGCCGACGCCTACGTGGTCGGCACCCTGGCCAAGGAGAAGCTCGGCTGCACGGTCAACTACAAGGACCTCAAGGAGGACGTCTCCTGGCAGGGCTTCGGCACCGGCGACGTCGACGTCGTCATCGAGGACTGGGGCCACCCCGACCTGGAGAAGAAGTTCTTCGCCAAGTCCGGCGACGGCAGCGCCGAGGACCTCGGCCCGACCGGCAACAAGGGGATCATCGGCTGGTACGTCCCGCCGTGGCTCGCGAAGAAGTACCCCGACATCCTGGACTACCAGAACCTCAACAAGTACGCCGAGCAGTTCAAGACCTCCGAGTCCGGCGACAAGGGCCAGTTCCTCGGCGCCGACCCGTCGTACGTCCAGTTCGACGAGGCGATCGTCAGCAATCTCGACCTGAACTTCAAGGTCGTCTTCTCCGGCTCCGAGGCCGCCAGCATCCAGGCCTTCGAGAAGGCGGAGAAGAACAAGGAGTTCCTCATCGGCTACTTCTACGAGCCGCAGTGGCTCTTCGCCGAGGTGCCGCTGGAGAAGGTCAAGCTCCCCGACTACACCGCCGGCTGCCAGGACGACCCCGCCAAGGTCGCCTGCGACTACCCCGAGACCACGCTGAAGAAGATCGCCTCCACGAAGTGGGTCGAGGAGGGCTCCCCCGCCGTCGACCTGGTGAAGAACTTCAGCTGGACCAACGACGACCAGAACGAGGTCGCCAAGTACATCGCCAAGGACGGCCTCGAGCCCGAGGCCGCCGCCCAGAAGTGGATCGAGGCGAACCCCGACAAGGTCGACGCATGGATGGGCAGCTGACCCACGCCACGCACCGAGCGCGGTGCCCCGCTGTCGACACCCGGCAGCGGGGCACCGCCTTTTTCGGTCCCTGAGGTGGGGCCGGTCCCTGAGGGTGGGGCCGGTCCGCGACCTCCTCGGGGACCGGGGTCGGCGACCTCCTGAGGGACCGAGCCCGCCGGGCGGCCTCGTGGGGCGCGGAGCCTTGACACCCTCCGCGGGGCGGGGTGACGATGGACGTGTCGTTCCACATGACGCACTGCATTGCGTCATACGCAACTCGTCACCGCTAGGGAGCCACCGTGGCCAGAGTCCCCGCCCGTGCCAACGTCGTCGTCATCGGGGCCGGCATCGTCGGCAACAGCCTGGTGCACCACCTGACCCGCCTGGGGTGGAAGGACGTCGTCCAGCTCGACAAGGGAGCGCTGCCCAACCCGGGCGGCTCGACCGGCCACGCGAGCAACTTCATCTTCCCGGTGGACCACTCCCGGGAGATCACCGACCTGACGATGGACTCGGTCCGGCAGTACCAGGAGATGGGCGTGTTCACCCAGTCCGGCGGCTTCGAGGTGGCCCGGACCGAGGAGCGCATGGAGGAGCTGCGGCGCCGGATGTCCAGCGCCCGGGCGTGGGGCATCGAGTCCGAGCTGGTCACCCCGGCGCAGGTCGCCGAGAAGGTGCCGTTCCTCGACCCCGACCAGATCATCGGCGCCTTCTGGACGCCCACGGTCGGCGTGGTCGACAGCCTCCGGGCCGGCACGATCATGCGCGAGCAGGCGCTGGCCACCGGCGAGCTGACCGTCGTCGCGGGCGCCGAGGTCGAGGACCTGGTGGTCGAGGACGGCGAGCACGGACGACGCATCCGCAGCGTCGTCACCGACCAGGGCACCATCGAGGCGTCGTACGTCGTGATCGCCGCCGGCGTGTGGAGCCCCAAGCTCGGCGACATGGCGGGCATCCGGATCGCGCTGACCCCGGCGGTCCACCAGATGATCTCGGTCGGGCCCTGCCCCCAGCTGGCCGAGAAGGAGGGCGAGATCTCCTTCCCGATCATCCGTGACATGGACACCTTCTGCTACGAGCGCCAGCACGGCGCCGACATGGAGGTCGGCTCCTACGCCCACCGGCCGATCCTGCACGAGCCCGAGGAGATCCCCTCGATCGAGCAGGCCCGGCTCTCGCCCACGGAGATGCCGTTCACCGAGGACGACTTCGACCAGCAGCTCGAGGAGGCCCTCGAGCTGATGCCGGAGCTGCTCGGCGCCGAGGGCGCGGAGATCCGCTACGCCATCAACGGCCTGCTGTCGCTCACCGCCGACGGCAACCCCATCCTCGGCGAGAGCGAGGTCGAGGGGCTGTGGGTCTCGGCCGCGGTCTGGATCAAGGAGGGGCCCGGCGTCGGGCGCGCGGTGGCGGAGTGGATGACCCACGGCCACTCCGAGATCGACGTGCACCACAGCGACATCGCGCGCTTCCACCCCCACGAGACCACCCGCGAGCACGTCCGGGCCCGCACCAGCGAGGCGTTCAACAAGACCTACGGCATCGTCCACCCCGGCGAGCAGTACGCCTCCGACCGCGACGTCCGCTTCTCGCCCATGGCCGACTCCCAGAAGGCGCTGGGCGCGGTGTTCCACGAGACCGTCGGCTGGGAGCGGCCGTGGTGGTACGACTCCAACGCCGACCTCCTCGAGACGTACGCCGACCGCGTGATGCCCCGGGAGCACGAGTGGGACTCCCGCTGGTGGAGCCCGATCGTCAACGCCGAGCACCTGGTGATGCGCGAGCGCGCCGGCGTCATCGACCTGACGGCGTTCTCGATCTTCGACGTCACCGGACCGGGCGCGCTCGCCTCGGTGCAGCAGACCTGCGTGGCGCAGTGCGACGTGGCCGTCGGCAAGGTCGTCTACACGCCGGTCCTCGACGCCAAGGGCGGCTTCGTCTCCGACCTCACCGTGATGCGGCTGGGCGAGGACCACTTCCGGGTCGTCACCGGCGGCGCCCACGGCATGGCCGACCGCAAGCACTTCACCGACCACCTGGCCGAGGGCGCCGAGCTCGCCGACGTGACCGAGCAGGTCTCCACGATCGGCCTGTGGGGTCCCGCGGCCCGCGAGATCCTCTCCTCGCTGTCCTCGGACGACCTCAGCGCCGCCGGCTTCGGCTTCCTCACCTCGCGCGAGATCACCGTCAAGGGCGTCGACGCCCCCGTGCTGGCCTCGCGCATCTCCTACGTCGGGGAGCTCGGCTGGGAGCTCTACGTGCCGTTCGGCGCGGCGGCCGCCCTGTGGGACGCGCTGCTGACCGCCGGCCGCGACCACGGCGCCCGCCCGGTCGGCATCGGCGTCTACGGCACCACCGGCCGCCTGGAGAAGGGCTACCGCGCCTTCGGGGCCGAGCTCGACGCCGAGCGCACCATCGTCGAGGCCGGCATGCAGCGGCCCAAGGTGAAGGCCGCCGACTTCGTGGGCAAGGAGGCCTACCTCGCGCAGCGCGACCAGGAGCCTGCCACCGCGCTGTGCACCCTGACGGTGGACGACCACACCTCGGCCAGCGGCGTGAAGCGCTACATGCTGGGCGGGGAGCCGATCCTGACCCGCGACGGCGGCACCCTCACCGACGGGCACGGCCACCACCCCTACGTCACCAGCGCCGGCTCGGCGCCGTCGCTGGGCAAGCACGTGCTGCTGGCGTACCTGCCCGCCGCGGAGGCCCGTCTCGGCAACGAGCTCGCGGTGTCCTACATGGAGGAGCTCTACCCCGTCACCGTCGGCTCGGTGGACTCCACGCCGCTGCTCGACGCGGCCAACGAGCGGCTGCGCTGATGGCGCGCGTGCTGGTCTGCGTCAAGCGGGTCCCGGATTTCTCCGGCGAGGTGCTGCTGAGCGAGGACGCCCAGTCGGCCGACGCCCGGTTCGTGGGCTACACCCTGTCCAACCACGACCTGTGCGCCGTCGAGACCGCCGTGCAGCTGGCCGCTGCCACCGACGGCTCGGCGACCGTGCTGAGCGTCGGGTCGGCCGACGCGGTCGAGCAGCTCCGCACGGCGCTGGGGGTCGGCTGCACGGCGGCGACCCTGGTGGAGGCCGACCCGGTCGCGCTGGGCCCGGCCGACGTCGCCCGCGAGATCGCGGCGGTCGTGCGCGACCACGAGGCCGAGCACGGCCCCTACGACCTGGTCCTGCTCGGCAACGACGCCGCCGACTCGGGCGACTTCCAGGTCGGCATCCGGCTGGCCCACCAGCTCGAGCGGCCCGTGGTCACCGGCATCAAGTCGGTCGCGCTGGCCGACGGCACCGCCACGCTGGTCGGCGAGGGCGCCCTGGGCCGGGAGACGTACGCCGTCCCGACGCCCGCCGTCGTCACCGTCCTCGAGGGCGGGGTCGAGCCGCGCTACCCCACCATCACCGGGCGGATGAAGGCCAAGAAGATCGCCGTCGAGCAGCGTGCCCTGACCGGCGAGCCCGTCGGCAGCGGCCGGGTGCGGCTGACCCTGCCCGAGACCACCTCGTCGAGCGCGACCGTGCTCGGCGAGGGACCCGAGGCGGCACCCGCCGTCGTCGACCTGCTGCACCAGCTGGGGGTGGCCCGATGATCGTGGTGTACGTCGAGACGACCGGCGGCGTGGTCGCCGAGGTCTCCCTGGAGGCCCTCACCCTCGCCCGGTCGCTGGCGCAGGCCGGTGGCGGCATCCCCGTCGACGCCCTCGTGGCCGGACCCATCGGCGACTCGGTGCCCAAGGAGCTCGCCGAGGCCGGCGTCCGCACCGTGCTGCACGCCGGCTCGCCCGACTTCGACGCCTTCTCCGGCGCCGCGGCCGCCTCCGCGGTGCTGGCCGCCCGCGAGGCCACCCGCGCGGTGGTGCTGCTCGCCGGCGGCACCAACCGCGGCAACGAGGTCATGGCCCGCGTGGCCACCCGGCTCGACGTCGCGATGGCGCCCAACGTGGTCGCCTTCGGCGGCCTCTCGCCCTTCACCGTGACCCGCCAGGTCGTCGGCGGGGCCGCCTTCGAGGAGGTCCGGCTCTCCCAGCGCCCGGCGGTGTTCACCGTCGCCGGCCACGCGGTCGAGGCCGCGACCGCCGACCAGGCCGGCCCGGCCACCCTCACCCCGCTCGAGG
Source organism: Nocardioides scoriae (assembly GCF_900104965.1). Classification (NCBI taxonomy): domain Bacteria; kingdom Bacillati; phylum Actinomycetota; class Actinomycetes; order Propionibacteriales; family Nocardioidaceae; genus Nocardioides; species Nocardioides scoriae. The sequence continues at coordinate 2,684,918 of NZ_LT629757.1, forward strand.
TCGAGCTCTCGCCCGCCGACCTGGTGGTGCGGGCGGTCTCGACCGAGCCGGTCGACACCGACGGCGCCGACAGCCTCAAGTCGGCGCGCGTCGTGGTCGGCGCCGGCCGCGGCGCGGGCGGGCCCGAGGGGTTCGCCGACGTCAGCGAGCTCGCCGAGCTGCTCGGCGGGCAGCTCGGCGTCTCCCGCGTGGTGACCTCGCTCGGCTGGCGGCCCCACCACGAGCAGGTCGGCCAGACCGGCAGCCGGATCGCGCCCGAGGTCTACCTCCCGTGCGGCATCTCCGGGGCGATCCAGCACTGGGCCGGGTGCGCGAGCTCCAAGGTGATCGTGGCCATCAACACCGACCCCGACGCGCCGATGATGACCAAGGCGACCTACGCCGTGGTCGGCGACATGCACGAGGTCGTCCCGGCGATCAACGAGGAGATCCGGCGCCGTCGGGGCTGACCCCCTCGCCGGGGCTGCCCCTACGCTGACCCCCGTGCGGGGGCGGTGGCTGGTGGTGGCGCTGGTGCTGGCGGTCCTCGGGGCCGGTGTCGGCACCTGGCTGACCCGTCGCGAGCCGACGCCGGCCTGCGGCGCCGAGGTCACGTCGTACGCCGCCGTCGACGCCCGCAGCCCCTTCCTCGACGCCGCCCAGCGGCGGGCCGACCCCGACCCGCGGCGCGACCGGCTCGTCCGCACCCTGGCCCGCGACGCTGCGCCGGTGGGCGAGGTGCTGGGGGCCGTGGGCTACGACTACGAGCAGCTGGTGCGCGTCGACGGGTTCGAGCAGGGCCTCGGGGTGCGGCTGCGCGACTCGCCCGACCTGACGCTGCTCGACGACACCACGCTGGCGCCGCGCTGGCGGGTGGCGGTGGGCACGCAGCGCTCGGCGTACGACGCGGACGCGGAGCGCTACGTCGTGGTCACCCGCCCCGAGGACCGCGCCCCCGAGGTGGTCGTGCTCGACGCCGACACCGGCCGTCGCGAGTGGTGCGCCCGGCTCGACGGCGGGGCGCTCCCGGAGGCGGCCTCCGTCTCGACGCAGCTGCTCGACGACGGCCTGGTCGTGCGCGCGGGCGGTCGGCTGGCGCGCCTGGGCGCCGACGGGCCCGGCTGGGAGCAGCAGGCGAGCGGCGACGCGGACACCCTGACCTCCTGGGGCCCCGACCGGCTGCTGCTGGGGGGCGCCGCCGTCGACGACCTGCTCGACCCGGCGGCGCTCGCGAGCCGCCCGGCGGGCGAGGCGCTGCGGCTGCTCGACGCCCGCACCGGGGAGGCCCGGTGGACGCGGAGCGAGCCGCGGGGGTCCGGCCTGCACGTCGTCGGCGTCGACGAGGCGGCCGACCGCGCGGTCGTGGCCCGCTGGACCGCACGGCGCGGGGGCCGGACCGAGGTCCGGCTGGCCGCGCTCGACGACCGCGGCCGGCAGACCTGGTCGGTGCTGCCCGCCGGCGGGGCGGCCTTCGACGCCACGGTGCGGGCGGGGCGCGTGCTGGTGCGGGCCGGCGAACGGTGGTCGGCGTACGCCACCGACGACGGGCGCCGCCTCTGGGGCTTCCGGGTGCCGCGCTCCCCGCAGTTCCTGCCGTACGGCGCCGACCTCGCCGCGGTGCCGCTGCTCGACGCCGACCACGTGCTGGTCGCCGGCACCCGCGCGCTGCACGTTGTCGACCTGCGCGACGGCACCCGCCGCTCGCTGCCGCTGCCCACCGACGGCGTCAGCACGACGTACTGGCCCTACCAGGTGGCGCTCACCCCCTCGCTGCTCGCCGTGGCGACCAGCACCGGCGCGGTCGTCGTGCGCCGCGGCTGAGCCGACCTGCCACCGCCGGCAGGGCTCCGGGGTCCACCTGGGAGCCGGGGCTGTGGACGCAGCCGTCCCGCTGTCACCGCCTGTTGATACAACCGACGGCATGGACACCCGTGACGAGGCCGAGCGCCACCTGCGAGCCCTGGTGGGCTCCGACGACGCCCGGCTCCACGACGACCAGTGGTCCGCGATCGAGGCGCTGGTCGTCGAGCAGCGGCGCGCGCTCGTGGTGCAGCGCACCGGGTGGGGCAAGTCGGCGGTCTACTTCGTCGCCACGGCCCTGCTGCGCGAGCTCGGGGCCGGCCCCACCGTCATCATCTCGCCGCTGCTGGCGCTGATGCGCAACCAGATCGAGGCCGCCGACCGGGCCGGCATCAAGGCCGCCACCATCAACTCCACCAACATGGAGGACTGGGAGGCGATCCGCGCCCAGGTCGACGCCGGCGCGATCGACGTGCTGCTGGTCAGCCCCGAGCGGCTCAACAACCCGGCCTTCCGCGACCAGGTGCTGCCGCAGCTGACCGAGACCGCCGGCCTGCTGGTCGTCGACGAGGCCCACTGCATCTCCGACTGGGGCCACGACTTCCGGCCCGACTACCGCCGCATCCGGCAGATGCTGGCCACCCTCCCGCCCGGCATCCCGGTGCTGGCCACGACCGCGACCGCCAACTCCCGGGTCACCCACGACGTCGCCGAGCAGCTGGGCCAGGACGTCCTGGTGCTGCGCGGCACGCTCGACCGCGAGTCGCTCCACCTCGGCGTGGTCGAGCTGCAGCGACCCGAGCACCGCCTCGCCTGGCTGGCCGACCACCTCGACGAGCTGCCGGGCTCGGGGATCGTCTACACCCTGACCGTCGCTGCGACCCAGGAGATCGCCGAGCACCTGCGCTCGCGGGGCCACCAGGTCGCGGCCTACTCCGGCCAGACCGAGGCGACCGAGCGGCTCTCCCTCGAGCAGGACCTGCTGGCCGGGCGGCTCAAGGCCCTGGTCGCCACCAGCGCGCTCGGGATGGGCTTCGACGCCCGGCTGGGGTTCGTCGTCAACGTCGGAGCGCCCGCGTCCCCGGTCGCCTACTACCAGCAGGTCGGCCGCGCCGGCCGCGGCACCGACGACGCCACCGTGGTGCTGCTGCCCGCCTTCGAGGACCGCGAGATCTGGCGCTACTTCGCCTCCCTGGCCTTCCCGGGCGAGCAGCACGTGCGCGCCACCCTCGGCGCGCTGTCCTCGGCCGGCGGCGCGATGTCGACCGCGGCGCTCGAGACCCAGGTCGACCTGAGCCGCACCCGTCTCGAGACGATGCTCAAGGTGCTCGACGTCGACGGGGCCGTCGACCGGGTCCGCGGCGGCTGGACCGCGACGGGCCAGGAGTGGGTCTACGACCAGGAGCGATTCGACCGGGTCGCCGCGGCCCGCCGCGAGGAGCAGGCCGCGATGCTGGCCTACGTCGCCACCGAGGGCTGCCGGATGCGCTTCCTGCGCGACCAGCTCGACGACCCCGACGCGGCCGACTGCGGGCGCTGCGACAACTGCGGCGGGCTCACCCTGCCCGCCGACGTCTCCGGTGCCGCCGTCGAGGCCGCCGGCGAGCAGCTGCGCCGGCCCGGCGTCACGATCGCGCCCCGCAAGATGTGGCCGACCGCGCTGCCGACCATGGGGCTGGAGCTCAAGGGCCGCATCGACCAGGCCGCCGAGGAGGGACGGGCCGTCGGCCGGCTCACCGACCTCGGCCACGGCCAGGCGCTGCGCCGCCTGTTCGCCGCCGACGCCCAGGACGGCGAGGTCCCCCGCTCCCTGGTCGATGCGGTCATGGAGGTGATGCGCGACTGGAGCCCGGCGTGGCCCGCGCGCCCCACCGGCGTGGCGTACGTCGAGTCCGAGCGCCGCCCCACCCTGACCCGCGACCTGGCCGAGGGCATGGCCCGCACCATGCGAATCCCGCTCGTCGCCCGCTTCGAGATCGTGGACCCCCAGGTCGGCCCCGGCCGCGGCTCGGCCAACTCGGCGCAGCGCGTGGCGGCCGTCGACCGGCGGTTCCGGCTCGCGGTCGACGGCGACCTCGACGGGGGCCCGGTGCTGCTCGTCGACGACCTCGTCGACACCGGCTGGACCATGACGCTGGCCGCCCGGGCGCTGCGCCGGGCCGGCTCGGGGCCGGTCCTGCCCCTCGCCCTGGGCCTGGACTCCTAGCCCCGTCCCCCGACAGCGGTCGTGGGGCCGGGTCTCAGTGACCGACGAGGAGGGGCTGCTCGGTCTCGGCGTGCTCGATCTTGGTGCGGGGCAGGAAGAAGGCCGGCACCAGGCACAGCGCCACCAGCGCGGTCGCCACCCAGAAGACCCAGCTGAAGGTGTCGGCCATGTCCGTGACGATGCGGGCGGGCAGGCCGGCCAGGTCGGCCTGGGTCAGGCCCTGCTCGCGCAGGAAGCGGGCCAGCAGGTCGGGCTGCTCGCGCAGCGACTGCACGGCGCCGCCCAGCGAGATGGCCCGGCTGTCCTTGAACCCGTTGGTCAGCAGCACCGAGAACAGCGCGGTGCCCATCGAGGCCGCCACCTGCTGGGTGATGTTGAGGAACGTCGAGCCGCGGGCGACGTTGCGCGCCGAGAGCGTGGCCAGGGCCGCGGTCATGATCGGCATCATGGTCGCGCCCATGCCCAAGCCCATCACGAACAGCGCCACGATCAGCGCGAGGTAGCTCGCGCCGTCGCCGACGAACATCGCGAACAGGCCCATGCCGACGGTGATGACCCCGATGCCGGTGAGCACGATCTTGCCGGGCCCGATCTTGTCGGCCAGCATGCCGGCGAGCGGCATCGTCAGCATCGCGCCGAGGCCCTGCGGGGCGAGCAGCAGGCCCGAGCGCAGCGCCGACTCGCCACGGACCTCCTGGAAGTAGAGCGGGAACAGCAGGCTGGCGCCGAAGAACGCGATCGCGAACAGCATCATCGCGATCACGGCCACGGTCATGTTCTTGTTCTTCAGCAGCCGCAGCTCGATGAGCGGGTGCACGTTGGCCCGGCGCAGCGCCCAGGGCACGAAGGCGGCGATCAGGGCGACGCCGAGGAGCGTCCAGACCATCACCCGGGCGGCGAAGAAGGTGCCGGTCTCGGGGATCGAGGAGACGCCGTAGAGGAAGGCGGCCAGGCCGGGCGAGAGCAGCAGCATGCCCACGAAGTCGAAGGACTCCGACGGCTGCACCGAGTCGGCGGGCAGCACGACCCAGGCGTAGACGAGGGCCGCGGCGCCGATCGGCAGGTTGATGAGGAAGATCCAGTGCCAGGAGAACGCGTCGATCATCCAACCGCCGAGGATGGGGCCGAAGATCGGTCCGAGCAGCATCGGGACGCCCAGGACGGCCATCACGCGACCGATCCGCTCCGGGCCGGCCGCGCGGGTCAGGATGGTCATGCCGAGCGGCATCAGCATGCCGCCGCCGAGGCCCTGGAGCACCCGGAAGGCCACCAGCGTCTCCAGGGTGTCGGCCGCGGCGCACAGCACCGACCCGGCGGTGAACAGCCCCACCGCCAGCAGGTAGAGGCGCTTGGTGCCGAAGCGGTCGGCGGCCCAGCCGGTCAGCGGGATCACGCTGGCCAGGGCCAGGGTGTAGCCGGTCATCGTCCAGGCGACCTGCGCGGCGGTGGCGTCGAACTCGGTCTGGAAGGTCCGCAGCGCGACCGAGACGACCGTGATGTCGAGGATCGACATGATGGCGCCGAGCACGACGACGCCGGCCACCATGAGCACCTCGCGGTCGAGGCCGCCACCGGCGGGACCTCCGCCCCCGGGCGTCGGGGCGGGGCGGTCGAGGTCGGTGTCCTGGCTCACCGAAGAAGCGTACGGCCGGGCGCCGACACCGGCCCAGCGAGTTTCCGGTGGCCTTCGTCACCGGCGATGATCCTCGCGTGACCTCGCGCCCCCCGCTGCTCGCCCGCGTCTCCGCCGACCGCATGCACCTCGTGCTGATGCTGGTGCTCACCTTCGGCACGGGGGTCGTCGACGCCGTCGGCTACCTCGGCCTCGACCGGGTCTTCACCGGCAACATGACCGGCAACGTGGTCATCCTCGGCATGGCCCTGGTCGGCGGCAACGGCCTCCCCGTGGTCGGTCCGCTGGTCGCGCTCGGCGGCTTCATGCTCGGCGCCGCCCTGGGCGGCCGGGTGCTCAAGGGCGCGGCCCACGCCTGGACCGGCCGCACGTCGGTGCTGCTGGCCCTCGTCGGCGTGCTGGTCCTCGGCCTGGCGGTCGCGCTGCTGCTGGTGCCCGACCCGGCCGAGCCCGTGCTGCTCTCGGTCACCGGCGTCCTCGGCGCGGCGATGGGCGTCCAGGCCGCCACCGCCCGCTTCGTCGCCGTCAAGGACGTCACCACCGTGGTGGTCACCTCCACCATCACCGGCCTGGCCGCCGACTCCGTGCTCGGCAGCGGCCGGGGCGGCGGCACCGGCCGCCGCCTCGCCGCGGTCGTGCTGATCACCCTCGGTGCCCTCAGCGGCGCGGCCCTGCTGCGCTTCGACCTCGGTCTGGGCCTCGCGCTCGGGCTGTTCGTCGAGGGCGGCCTGGTGCTGCTCGTGGTGCTGGTCGGGTGGCTGCACGCGCGGGCCAGCGCCCGGGCCGCCGCGCAGGAGACGGCCGCGGACCCGGACGTCGCCTCGGCTCAGGCGTAGGCCTTCACCGGTGGCGGGGCCAGCTCGCCGACCTTGCTGGTCCGCAGGCCCAGGCGCACCAGCTGCTCCACGGTGGTGACGGCCGCGCGGACGCCGTCGACCACCGGCACGCCCAGCTCGACCGAGAGCTCGTCGGCGAGGTCGGCCATGCCCGCACAGCCCAGCACCAGCACCTCCGAGCCGTCGGCGGCCAGCGCCCGCCGGCAGGTGTCGCGCACCCGCGCCCGGGCAGCGGGGTCGGTCTCGAGCTCGACGACGGGGACCTCGCAGGCGTGGATCCCGGCACACAGCGCGTCCACGCCGTAGGAGCGGGCGATGTCGCGCGAGTGCCCGATGGTCCGGGCCAGGGTGGTCACCACGCTGAAGGAGCGCCCGAGGTAGCCGGCCGTGCGCATCGCCGCCTCGGCGATCCCCACGACCGGGCCACGCGCCACCTCGCGACAGGCGAGCAGGGCCGGGTCGCCGAAGCAGGCGACGACGTACCCGTCGTACCCGTCGAGCTCGCCCTCCAGGACGCGGGCGACCACGCCGGGCGCGGCCATCACCTCGTCGTGGTGCGACTCGATCGAGACCGGCCCGGCCACCGGGCTGACCGCGTCGACGGTGACGCCCGGGCCGGCGACGGCCCGGGCGCACGCGCCGATCGCGGTGGTCATCGACGCCGTGGTGTTCGGGTTGACGACCAGGACCCGCATCAGTCGGAGACCCGCTGGGCCGGCACCGCGGTGGCCTCGACCTCGCCGACGCCCATCCGCCGGGCCAGCACGACGTACGTCGCGAAGCCGAGCGCGCAGCCGAGGAACCAGCTGTAGTCGGGCAGCCAGGTGACCACACCACCGAGCTTGGGGACCACGACCGAGACGATGGCCAGCACGCCGGAGACCACGACCGAGACCACGGCGGCGGGGTTGTAGCCGCGGGAGTAGTAGTAGCGCCCGCCCTCGTCGAGGGTGAACAGGTCGTCCACCACGACGTGCTGCTTGCGGATCACGTAGTAGTCGGCGATGAGGATGCCGAACAGCGGGCCGATGAGGGCGCCGAGCATGCCCAGGGTCCAGAAGATGGCGTCGGGGTTGGAGTACCAGTTCCACGGGGTCAGCAGCACCGACCCGACGGCGGCGATCATGCCGCCCATCCGCCAGCTGATCCGCTGCGGCGCGACGTTGGAGAAGTCGAAGGCCGGGCTGATGAAGTTGGCCACGATGTTGATGCCGACGGTGGCGATCACGAAGGTGAGGCCGCCGAGCAGGACCGCGGTGTAGGTGTCGATGCGCTCGACCGTGTGCACCGGGTCGGTGATGAGCTCGCCGAAGACCGGCACGGTGGCCGAGGCCGTGACGACCACGAGGACCGAGAAGAACAAGAAGTTGACCGGCAGGCCCCAGAAGTTGCCCTTCTTGACCGTCTCGAAGCTCTTGCCGTAGCGGCTGAAGTCGCCGAAGTTGAGCATCGGGCCGGAGAAGTAGGAGACCACCAGCGCGATCGCGCCGAGCATGGCCGTGATCGTCTGGCCGGTCGTGAGCGAGTCGTCGGACAGGGTGAAGCTGACGTCCCAGTCGGCCTTGACCAGCATGTAGAGGCAGACCGCGATCATCGCGACGTAGACCGCGGGCCCGCAGAAGTCGATGAACTTCCGGATCGCCTCCATGCCGCGCCAGAACACCGCCGCCTGGGCGACCCACAGGATCGCGAAGGACAGGTAGCCCAGTGCCGAGAGGCCGAGGAAGCCGTGCTGGTCGACGTCGGCCCACGGGGTCAGCCCGGGCCACAGCTTGAGGAACACGATGCTGAGCGAGCCGGCCGCCAGGAAGGTCTGCACGCCGTACCACGCGACGGCGATCAGCCCCCGGATGATCGCGGGGATGTTGGCGCCCAGGACGCCGAACGACGCGCGGCTGATGACCGGGTAGGGCACCCCCGCGACCTGGCTGGGCTTGGCGACCAGGTTGCAGAAGAACTGCACGATCAGGATGCCGACGATCAGCGAGACGAAGACCTGCCAGCTGGTCAGGCCCAGCGCGAACAGCGAGCCGGCGGTGACGTAGCCGCCGACGCTGTGCACGTCGCTCATCCAGAACGCGAAGATGTTGTACGTCGACCAGGTCTGCTCCTCGAGCGGCGCCAGGTCCTCGTTGGTCAGCCGGGGGTCGTAGGCCGGCTTGACGACGGCACCCCCGGGCGGGGCGGCTGCCGGTCGCAGCGCGGCGTCGGGCAGGACGCCGGAGAGGACTCCGGGGGCCTGCGGCCTGAGCTCGGTCATGGGTGCTCCTCGAGAGGGACGACGGACCGCGACGGCCACACCTGCCGATCGCGGGGGACCCACCTCGGGGCCCGGTGGTCGCACGCTAGGAAGCGGCTGTTTCGACTCGGCGCGCCCCGTGTGAACCCGGTGTCACGGGACGGATATACGAGCCGGTCACACCGGGCGGAACACGTCTGGATCGTCACGAAACGCCGCGATGGCCTCGCGGAGGTGACCGAAGTGGCGGCCCGACTCCGCGACCAGGGTGTCGGCGTCGCGGGCCACGAAGGCGTGCAGCATCCGGTCGTGGTCGTCGTAGAACACCGAGCGACCTCCGGCCTCGACGCGCGACATCGGGCGGGCGGGCTCGGTCATGTTCCACGCCGACTCGTACATGTGGGTCAGCCGCTGCATCCCGGCCGGCCCGATCAGCGCGACGTGGAAGCGGCGCGACTCGGCGTGGTAGCCGCGCTCGTCGCCGCTGGCCATGGCGCGTCCCATCGCGGCGTGGGTCTCGTGGACCACCACGTCGTCGGCCGCCGTCGCCCGCAGCACCGACTGCCGCAGCGCCGAGGCCTCCAGCGCCGCGCGCACGTCGTACAGCTCGGCGAACTCGGCGAAGGCGAGCTTGGCCACGGCGTACCCCACGCGCGGGACGTGCTCCACCAGCCCCTCCCCCAGGAGCACCTTGAGCGCCTCGCGCACCGGGATCGGGCTGACGCCGAAGAAGCGCGCGACCGCGTCGATCGGGATCGGCGTGCCGGGCGGCTCGTCGCCCGCGAGGATGGCGTGCCGGAGGTCCTCGACGACCGCGGGCTGCTCGCCCTCGGCGGCGGTGTTGACCAGCCGCGAGGTGAACAGCGAGCGCCTGCGGGGCGCGGTCGAGGCCATCGCGGGCGGCTCAGCCGGGGCTGCCCGAGGCCAGCACCCGGGCCGCCTCGCGCTCGGCGGCGGTGTTGGCGACGCCCGCCCGCGACCCGGCGAGCTTGGCCCGCAGGTGCTCCCCGACGGTGATCGGCTCGTACGGCGACCCCGCGCCGACGCAGGTGGGCAGCGTGGAGATGAGGGCGTCGATGTTGCCGTCGTGGAAGTACGCCGCGCTGCGCCGCCGCCGGATGGTGCCGTCGACGATCGGCGGCTTGACGCGGTGCACGGTGGAGCGCCACGCGTCGTTGGTCCAGCGCGCCATCAGGTCGCCGAGGTTGACCAGCAGCGCGCCGTCGGCCGGCAGCACGTCGTTCCAGGCCCCGTCGTGGCCCAGCACCTGCAGGCCCGCGACCTGGTCGGCCCACAGCACGGTGACGATGCCGTAGTCGGTGTGCGCGCCCATCCCGGTCAGCTCGCCGTCGAGGACGACCTCGCCGGGGTCGAGGGCGTAGTTGTTCATCCGCAGCACGTCGACGCTGTGGTCGGTGAACGCGTCGACGTACCCCTCGGGCAGCCCCAGCGCCGCCTCGAACAGCGCGGTCAGGGTGACCGCGACCCGCGAGGCCTCGTCGAAGTACGCCGAGACCGCCTCGCGGAAGCCGGGCACCTCGGGCCAGACGTTCTCCGGGTAGTCCTCGACCGGCAGGTCGAGCCCCGGGAAGTCGGAGACCGCCACGCCGACGTTGAAGGCCTCGAAGAAGTCGTGCATCCGGTTGGAGGGGGCCACACCGAGGCTGAGCGAGAGCGACTCGGTCTTCGGCGGGGAGTAGCCGCGGTTGACCTCGGGCGGGGTGCGCAGCTGCTTCTTCGCCTCCAGCGGCTGTCCGAAGAAGCCGTCGAGCGCGGCGGCGAAGTCGGTGAGCACGGCCTCGGGCACCCCGTGGCCCACCACCTGCACGAAGCCGACCGTGCGCGCCGCCTCGTCGAAGGCCTGCGCCGCCGCCTGCTTCGCGGCCTCGTCCCCCTCCTCCACCCAGGCGGACAGGTCGACGGTCGGGACGTGGAAACCGGGCGTGCTCATGGCTGCTCCTCAGCGTGGGTGTCGTCGGTCGGGCGCGTCAGGGCCAGTCTCGCCTCGACGCGGGCCCGCAGGTCGGCCCGGCCGCTGGCGTCGAGCCAGCTGGCCTCGACGCCGTTGAGCGTCAGCTGCGCGAGCTCCTCGCGCCGCCAGCCCAGGGCGTGGGCCAGCACGCGGTGGTCGTGGGTGGGGTCGGTGCCGAACATCGGCGGGTCGTCGGAGTCGATCGTCACCAGCAGCCCGGCCTCGACCATCTCGGCGATCCGGCGGTGGCTGCCGTCACCGGAACCGGAGTAGCGGCCGATGTCGGAGCTGACAGGCGTGCAGGTGAACGGCACCCGCTCCTCGACGCAGCGCGCGGTGATCTCCGGGTCGTCGACGACGTGGTAGCCGTGGTCGACCCGGTCGCAGCCCAGCTCGTCGAGCAGGGTCAGGACGTGGGCCGGCGGGCCGGACTCGGAGTGCGCCGTGCGTCGCAGCCCGGCGCGACCGGCCGCGGCGAAGGCCTCGACGAACAGGCCCGGTGGGCCCTTGACCTCCTCGTAGTCCAGGCCGACGCCCCAGACCTCGTCGCGGCGGTGGCGCACCACCTCCTCGACGAGCGAGAGCGCGTCGGCGCCGCTGCGCTCGCGGCACAGCCCCACGACCAGGCCGCTGGTGATGCCCGTGTCGGCCTGCGCGTCGCGCATGCCGGCGACCACGCCGTCGAGGATCGTCGGGTAGGCGACGCCCGGGTGACCGGGCGGGCTGAGGTGGATCTCCCGGTGGAGCACGCCGTGGGCGGCGCCGCCGTCGGTCAGCGACTCGTAGGTGATCCGGTGGAAGTCGTCCACGTCGCGCACCACCGAGCCGACCAGGTCGAGCACCCGCAGGAACTCGCCGAGGTCCTCGTAGCTGTCGTGGTCGTAGAGGTCGTCCGCGGTCCGGCCCTCCAGGCCGACGCCGTGCTTGCGGGCCAGGTCGACCACGGTGGTCGCCGCGACCGACCCGATCAGGTGGCAGTGCAGGCTGATCTTGGGCAGGGCGGCGACCAGCAGCTCCACCTCGGGGTCGTGGTCGGTCGGGCGGGAGTACGACGGGGCGTCGGTCGGGACCGTCATCGCGCCGCCCCCAGCACCCGCGCGCGCTCGGGGCCCGCAGCGGTGTTGAGCCGGCCCAGGTTGGAGCCCTCGACCTTGGCCCATACGTGCTCGTCGACGCTGACCTCGGTGTAGCGCGCGGGGTGCTCGGCGTCGACGAAGCCGGGCAGCGGCGCGACCCGGGCGTCGGCGTTGCCGTCGTGGAAGTACGCCGCCGACCGGCGCCGCAGCACCCGCCCGTCGACCACGGGCGGGGCCACGCGGTGCAGCGTCGAGGACCACTGGTCGTTGGTCAGCCGCGCGGTCAGGTCGCCGAGGTTGACCAGCAGCGCGCCCGGGTCGGGCTGCACGTCGTGCCACGCCCCGTCGCGGCCCAGCACCTGCAGGCCCGGCACCCGGTCGGCCCACAGCACGGTGAGCAGGCCGTAGTCGGTGTGCTCACCCATCCCCCGCAGGTCGCCGTCGAGCACGACGTCGGTGTCCTCGGGCAGGGCGTAGTTGATCAGGCGCATGGCGCCGATGGTGTGGTCGCTCAGCTCCTGCAGCCGGCCGCGGGCGAGGCCGAGGGCGTCCTCGGCGACGGCGACCAGGGTGGTGGCCACCCGCTCGGCCTCGCACAGGTAGGCCTCGACCCGCGCCCGGAAGCCGGGCAGGACGTCCTCGTCGGGCCAGGTGTTCTCGGCGTAGTGGCCGGCGTGCGCGGCGAGCCCCGGCACGTCCGGGTGGTCGGCCAGACCGCGGCCGACGCCGAAGGCCTCGAAGAAGTCGTTCATCCGGTTGGCCGGCTGCACCCCCAGGCTGAGGCTCTGGCTCTCCGAGCGCGGCGGGGTGTAGCCGCGGTTGAGGGCCGGGTCGACCCGCACGGCCAGCTTGGCCACCTCGTCGAGGGCGAAGAAGTCGTCGATCGCCGAGGCCAGACCGGCGATCACCTCGGCGGGGACGCCGTGGCCCTGCACCTGGACGAAGCCGACCTCGCGGCAGGCGCGGTCGAGGTCGGCGGCGACCGCGGCCCGGGCGGCGCGGCTGGCCGGGGCGACGTACGCCGCGAGGTCGACGGTGGGGACGGTGAACGTGGACATGGCTCTCCTGGGGGACGTGCTCCCGGAGGTGTCCGTGTCCCGGCGCCGGTCGACGCCATCGTGTCCGTTGGAACTGTGGGGCGAGCAGGAGCCTAGGACGGCGGTGTTACGGCTGCGTGACGTCACGGCGGTGGCCTCAGGAGCGGCCGGCCGCGTCGCCGAAGCGGCTCAGCACGACCGCCTCGACGAGCTGGGCGACCAGGTAGAGCAGCAGCGCGGTCAGCGTCACGACCACGACCAGCGCCCAGGTGCGGCCGTTCTGCGACCGACTGGCGGCCGAGACGACGGCGTACCCGATGCCCTTGCCGGTGGCCAGCCACTCCGCGAGGAGCGCCCCCGTCATGGCGCCGGGGATGGCGATCCGGACCGAGGCGAAGAAGGCCGGCAGCGCCGAGGGGAAGCCCACCTTGCGCATCACCGTGGTCGGCGAGCCGCCGTAGACGAGCACCAGGTCGCGCATCTGCGGGGTGACCGAGCGCAGCCCCAGCACGATGTTCACCAGCGCCGGGAAGAGCACCACGATCGTGCTCATCATCGCCACGATGGCGTAGCCCCGCCCGACCAGCAGGATCAGCAGGGGTGCCAGCGCGATGAGCGGCACCGTCTGCAGGATCAGCGCCACGGGCATCACGGCGCTCTCCAGGGTGCGGTAGCGGACCACCGCCACCGCCAGCAGCACCGCCGAGACCATGCCGGCCACGAAGCCGATGCCGGCGTCGACCAGCGTCTCGCGCAGCAGCACCGCGATCTCGCCCCGCAGCTCGGCCGAGTCGTCCTCGCCGAAGAGGATCGTCCAGACCTCGCCGGGACCCTTCCCGACGTACGTCGACACGTCGAAGACCCGCAGCGCGGCCACCCACAGCAGCACCACGATGCCGAGCACGAGCGCCATCGTGGCCACGGCGCCGACCACCGAGCGCAGCAGCGCCCGACCGGCCGAGCGACCCGGTCCGGGGCCTCCCGAGCCGCCGGCCGCGCCGAGGTCGGGGGCGCCGGGCAGCAGCGCGGTGCTCACGAGACCGCTCCGCGCGACCACGGCGTGACCAGCCGCGCGAGCAGCCCGAAGAACGCGAACGCGACGCCTGCGACGACCGCGCAGCCGATGCCGACGGCCCAGGCGCGCTCGACGTCGACGTTCTGCTGGGCGATCTTGAGGATGAGGGCGACACCGCGCTCGACGCCGCCGACGTACTCCCCCAGGATCGCGCCGAGGAAGGCGGCCGGGGCGGCGATCCGCAGCGCCGCGAGGATGGCCGGCAGGGCGGCCACGAGCTGCACGGTGACCAGCTGTCGGAGCCGGCCCCCGCCGTACACCTGCACGACGTCGAGGCTGGCGCGGTCGGCCGAGCGCAGGCCGAGCACGGTGCCGACGACGGTGGTGAAGAAGACCGACATCGCGGCCAGGGCGGTCGCGGTGCCCGAGCGGGTGCCCTCGTCGGGGTTGCCGATGACGATGAACAGCACGGGGGCGATCGCGACCAGCGGGATGCAGTAGCTGATGACGGCCACCTGCATGATCACCGGCTCGAGCACGGGCAGCAGCAGCACCACCGAGGACAGCACGACGGCCGCGATCGTGCCGTAGGCGAACCCGACGGCCGCCTCCTGCAGGGTCATCGAGAAGTGCAGCGCGTAGAAGGACCAGCCGTCGTCGACGGCGGAGCCGACCACGGCACCCGGCGACGGGATCCGCAGGCCCGAGAGCACCGTCAGCGTGCCCAGCCACCACAGGGCGACCAGCGCGACCAGACCGGCCAGGCTGGTGCCGAGCGAGCGGAGCGTGTCGCGGCCGGGGAGCAGGCCGCTCATCCGGACACCGGCTCGGCGGACGGCTGCTCGGGCGAGCCCGCCTGCGGGGCGCCGAAGAGCAGCTCGGAGGCACGGTCGTGCAGCGCGTGGAACTCCGGCGTGCGCATCATCTCGGGCAGCCGGGGGCGGGGCAGGTCGACGTCGATGACCTCGACCACGCGGCCCGGTCGCGCGCTCATCACCGCGACCCGGTCGGAGAGGAAGATCGCCTCGGAGATCCCGTGGGTGACCATGAGCGTGGTCGCGGGCTTCGCGGTCCAGATGCGGAGCAGCTCGACGTTGAGGCGCTGGCGGGTCATGTCGTCGAGCGCGCCGAACGGCTCGTCGAGCAGCAGCACCGAGGGCTGCACCACCAGCGCGCGGGCGATCGAGACCCGCTGGCGCATGCCGCCCGAGAGCTGGGCGGGCTTGGCCTTCTCGAAGCCCTCCAGGCCCACCAGGCGCACCAGCTCCGCGACCAGCGCGTCGTCGGGCTTGGCGCCGGACACCTCGAAGGGCAGCCGGATGTTGGACAGCACCGAGCGCCACGGGAGCAGCGCGGAGTCCTGGAAGGCGATGCCGAGGCTGTGGTCGCGGCGCAGCTCCAGCGGCGTGCGCCCCTCGACCAGGGCGGAGCCCGACGTCGGCTTCTCCAGGCCGGCCAGGATCCGCAGGATCGTCGACTTGCCGCAGCCCGAGGGGCCCAGCAGCGACAGGAAGCTGCCCTTGTCGGTGAACAGCGTCGTGTCCTGGAGGGCGGTGACGCTGCCGCGGCCGACCTTGAAGGTCTTGGTCAGGTGCTCGATGCGCACCCCGGTGCCGCGGGAGCCGGTGGCTCCCGCGGCACCGGCCGCGGCGTGGTGGTGCAGGGTGTCGGACACGGGTGAGTCCTCCGGGTAGGCGTGGCGGTCGGGTCGGGCCCGGTCAGGGGACCTCGGTCAGCTCCGGCTTGTCCTTCAGCAGCTCGTCGAGCAGCGAGAGGTCGAAGAGCTGGTCGGCCTCGATGTCGATCCCGGCCGCCTCCAGCGTCTTCATGTTGGCCTCGACGAGGTCGTCGGAGATCGTGAACAGCCCGTTGTCCTCGACCTCCGGGGTGACGATGAGGCCGCTCTGCACCTCGGCCTGCTCGGTCTCCTTGGCGAGGTCGAGGTCGAGGTCCTTGCCGTAGTCGTCGACGGCGAGCTTCGCGCCCGCGTCGGGGTCGGCCAGCGCGTCCTGCCAGCCGCGGATCTCGGCCTCGAGGAAGGCCTTCACCTTCTCCGGCTCGTCCGCGATCATCTCGTCGGTCGTGATCACGCTCTCGGCGACGAACGGCAGCCCGTTGTCGGCGAAGGGCAGGTTGGAGACCTCGTTGCCGTCCATCGAGACGGTGATGGACTCGTTGGTCAGGTAGGCCAGGAAGCCGTCGACCTCGCCGTCGACCAGCGGCGACGAGTCGTACTCCACCGGCACCTTGGTGACGTCGGACGGGTCGATCCCGTTGACCTTGAGCAGCGCGTCGAACAGCGTCTCGTTGCCGCCGGCCTGCACGCCGATCTTCTTGCCGACCAGGTCCTCGGGCGTCGTGATGTCGGCGCCGTCCTTGAGCGAGAGGATCGTGAAGGGGTTCTTCTGGAACTTGGTGCCGACGATCTTCAGCGGCGCCTCCTCCTCGGAGACGACCTGCGCCGTCGCGACCGCGTTGCTCAGGCCGAAGTCGGCGTCGCCGGTCGCGACCAGCGTCTCGATGGGGCCCGGGCCCGGGTCGAGCGCGACCTTCGAGAAGCCGGCGTCGGTGTAGTAGCCCTTGCTGTCGGCGAAGAACTCACCGGCGAACTCGGCGTTCTTGATCCACGACAGCTGCAGGGTGAGGTCGCCGAAGTCGGCCTTCTCCGAGCTGCCGGAGTCGCCGGAGGCGCTCTCCTCGGAGTCCGAGGACCCGCAGCCGGTGAGCACCAGGGCGCCGGCCGCGAGCAGACCGGTGATCGCGTGGCGACGCCCCCGGCTCGTGGTGCGGGCGGGACGGAGGGAGGGGGTCGTGCGCGACAAGTGGTGCTCCTCGACGTGGGGGCGTGGACAGGTGACCCGAGTGCGAGGAACCTAGGTCGGCCGCGTTTCGCCCCCGGATGCCCCAGGTTTCGCCGGCGTTAAGCCACCGGGTGGTCTGGTCCACGCCCCGCCCCTCGGTCCCCGAGGAACGACGAAGCCGTCCCCCGAAGGCCCCCACACCCCTCGGTCCCTGAGCAGGGCCCCCACCCCTCGGTCCCTGAGGAGGGCCGCTGGGCCCGTCTCGAAGGGCCACCTCTCGGTCCCTCAGGAACGACGAAGTCGTGTCTCGAAGGGCCCGACCACCTGGTCCGCGGATCGCACGCAACAGGTACGTACGATCCGCGGACGGGACCCACGTCGGCCCAGACTGGCGCCGGCAGGCAGGGACCAGGGCAGGCGTCGAGGTCCTGAGAACCACGACGTCGTGTCTCGAAAGAGACCACACAGTCAAGCCCCCCTCGGTCCCTGAGGAACGACGAAGTCGCGTCTCGAAGGGCCCACCCCTCGCCCCAGAACACGCTCAGACCGCCTCCCACATATCGAACACGTGATCGATATTGTCGGCGCCAAGCGCTAGGATCGGGCCATGCCCGCCACCACCGCGACCCGCCCGGCACCCACCGTGCCGCAGGCCTGTGGTGCGCCGGTCCGGGGCGCCGCAGACCAGGTCATCCACGAAGCACGCCGCGCCAGGCAGACCGCCCATGCCGCCGAGGTCCGCCAGCTCGAGCTCGCCGTCGAGTGGGCCCTGCTCCACCCCGTCCCGGATGACGGCTACGCCGCGGACTGGTCGCAGAGCGGTGGCCTCTGGGCCGAGGGATCGTCCAGGCTGGCCGGCGAGGGTGCTCCGGAGTGTGCGGAGTTCGCGCCCGTCGAGCTCGCCGCCGCCCTCGGCATCACCCTCGACGCGGGCCGGGCCCTGATCGCCGACGGCCTCGACCTGACCCACCGCCTGCCTCGCCTGTGGGCGCACCTCCAGGCCGGGCGGGTGGAGCCGTGGCGGGCACGGCGGATCGCGCAGGACTCACGCGACCTCGGCCCCGACGCCGTCGCCCACGCCGACCGGCTCATCTCCGCCACCCCCACGAGGATCAGCAAGATCGACGCCCGCCGCCTCGTCGACGAAGCCCGCCTCTACTTCGACCCCGACCGCGCGTGCGAGGACGAACGCCGCCAGCTCGCCCACCGTGGTGTGTGGCTCCGCACCGGGGCCAGCCCAGCGACGACCGACGTGCTCATGACCATGGACACCCCCGACGCGATCGCGTTCGACGACACCCTCAGCGACCTCGCCACCCAGCTCGGACGCCTCGGCGACCGCGACACCCTCGACATCCGTCGCGCCCGAGCCGCCGGACTCCTCGCCAGCCCCCAGCAAGCCCTGGACCTGTTGGCCGGCGAGACCACCGACCTCGACCACGTCCGGGGCGCGCTCGGGTCCGTCGAGCTGGTCGTCCACGTCACGCCCGCCGACCTCGCACCCGCCGACGACACCGGGGCCGGCGCCGCGACCGTCGAACGGCTCGGCGCGGTCACCACCGAGGTCCTCGCCGACTGGGTCCGCCGGACCACCGGCCGCACCGGGACCATCCGGATCCGACCCGTGCTCACCATCCCGACCAGCGACGCCGCAGCCGCCAGCGCCGGATCCGTTGCTGGCCTGACTGCTCACCGCGAAGTCGACGCCCACGACCCGCCGAGCTGGATGCGCGAGGCCGCCGTCCTGCGCGACGCCACCTGCGTCTTCCCCGGCTGCCGCCGCGACTCACGGCGCGCCGACCTCGACCACATCGAGCCCTGGGTCGCACCGGACGACGGCGGCCCTCCGGGCCAGACGCGCCTGTCGAACCTGGCGCCTTTGTGCCGGACCCACCACCGCGCCAAGACCCACACCGACTGGAGCTACGAGCGCCGACCCGACGGGTCGTACAGGTGGACCAGCCCGACCGGGCACACCCACGAGACCCGGCCCCACCCACGGCGGCCGCCCGATCGGTCGCCAGCCTCGACCGTCCCGAGCCCGCCACCGATCCCGCGGCAGCGACGACCCTGAGCACTCCGGACCCGACCAGCCCGCTGCTGGTCGGGCTACCGGCGCGCCCGGAGGGGTGCGGACCGGCCCTTCGAGACACGACTCCGTCGTTCCTCAGGGACCGAGGGGCCGCCCTCAGGGGCCAAGAGGTGCGCGGCCCTTCGAGACGGGACTTCGTCCCTCCTCAGGGACCGGAGCCGGTCGCTGGCTGAGGAGGGCCGCCCGGCCCGTCTCGAAGCCGACCGACCCTTCGAGACACGACTTCGTCGTTCCTCAGGGACCGAACGGCCTGGCCCGTCGTCCTCATGGACCGAACGGCCTGGCCCGTCGTTCCTCAGGGACCGAGGTGGGCGCGTGGAGTTAGGGGAACCTAACCTTGACCTCGTGACGACCCCTGCCGCCGCCCCGACGTCCCCGCTGCGCGCCCTCTCGAGGCGGTACGCCGGCTACCGCGCCCGGCTGGTGGCGGCGGTCGTGCTGTCGACGGTCAACAAGGTGGCCGACGTGGTGCCGGAGCTGCTCATCGGCGCGGCGGTGGACGTCGTGGTGCGCGGCGACCAGTCGTTCGTGGCCGACGTCGTGGGGGCTGAGTCGCGCTACGAGCAGCTGGTGTGGCTGGCGGTGGTCAACGCGGTGGTGTGGCTGGTCGAGTCGGCGAGCGAGTACCTCGCCGCCCTGACCTGGCGCAACCTGGCCCAGTCGATCGAGCACGACCTGCGGGTGGAGGCGTACTCCCACGTGCAGCACCTCGACGTGTCCTGGCACGAGACCCGGCCGGCGGGCACGACGCTGGCCACGCTCAACGACGACGTCAACCAGCTCGAGCGGTTCCTCGACGTCGGCGCGCCGGCGATCCTGCAGACGGTGCTCAACGTGCTCCTGGTCGGGGCCGTGTTCGCGCTGTCGTCGGTGACGCTGCTGCTGCTCGCCTTCGCCCCGATCCCGCTCATCGTGGCGGGCAGCCTGCTGTTCCAGAAGCGGCTCGACCCGCTCTACGCCCGGGTGCGCGAGACGGTGGCCGACCTGTCCGGGACGCTCAGCGCCAACCTGGGCGGCATCACCACCATCAAGGCGTTCACCGCCGAGCACCGCGAGCGGCAGCGGGTCGAGGAGGCCTCGCTGGCCTACCGCTCGGCCAACGAGGCGGCGATCCGCAGCTCGGCGGCGTTCGTGCCGCTGGTGCGGGTCGCGATCCTGGCCGGCTTCACCTGCACGCTGCTCATCGGCGGCTTCCAGGTGCTCGACGGCACCCTCGAGGTGGGGCTCTACTCGGTGCTGGTCTTCATGACCCAGCGGCTGCTGTGGCCGCTGACGGCGGTCGCGGAGGTGCTGGACCTCTACCAGCGGGGCCGTGCGTCGGCCGGCCGGATCCTGCGGCTGCTCGACGAGCCGGTCACGGTGCAGCCGGGCGAGGTGCTGCTGCACGAGCCCGCGGGCCGGATCGAGCTGCGCGGCGTCCGGGCGGGGTACGCCGACGGGCCCGACGTCCTGCACGGCATCGACCTGGTCGTCCCCGCGGGCCAGACCCACGCCGTGGTCGGGCCGACCGGCTCGGGCAAGTCGACGCTGCTGCGCCTGGTGCTGCGCTTCGAGGACACCCGGGCGGGCCAGGTCCTGCTCGACGACACCGACACCCGCGACCTCGACTGGGCGACGCTGCGCGGGGCGCTGGGCTACGTGTCGCAGGACGTCTACCTCTTCGCCGGCAGCGTCGCCGACAACATCGCCTACGGCCGCCCCGACGCGACCCGCGAGGAGGTCGAGCAGGCGGCTCGCGCGGCCGAGGCGGCCGCCTTCGTGGAGGCGATGCCGCAGGGCTACGACACCCCGGTCGGCGAGCGCGGCGTCACCCTCTCGGGCGGCCAGCGGCAGCGGCTCGCCCTGGCCCGCGCCCTGCTCCGCGACCCCGCGGTCCTGGTCCTCGACGAGGCCACCTCGGCGGTCGACAACGAGACCGAGGCCGCGATCCAGCGCTCGCTGGGGCTGGTGACCGCCGAGCGGACGGCCCTGGTGGTGGCCCACCGGCTCTCCACGGTCCGCCACGCCGACCGGATCTGGGTCCTCGACGCGGGGCGGATCAGCGAGTCGGG